>CAWKGU010000006.1:0-129489 GCA_963849295.1 uncultured Solirubrobacterales bacterium | reverse complement strand
GTCTGTGCGCGGGTCATCCCAAGCTTCACGAGCCCCAGCGTCTTACCCCTCAGCCGGCCGGTCGCCCGGGGGCAGCCGGGGATTGTCGCCGTCCCGGAAGAGCCAGAAATCGTCATTGTCCCGGGAGGGACGGGGGTCTGGTTGGGCCGGCAGGGCTGGTTGACGACGGTGTCGCACGCTGGGAGCGGTGCGTGGGCGCGCCCGCCAGGTAGATATCCGAGGACGATGGCTGATGGACGATCGGCGTCCGCGTAGATGCTGTTGACCGCGGGTGTCTTGGTGAAGTCGAATGACCAGCCGCCGGTCTCTCCGGTGGGCGCATCGATCCACAAGCGGATGCTCGACCCCTTGTGAAAGACGTAGTCGAACGGCCACAGTTGGATGCGCATGTAGGTGGGGCGTCCCGAGATGAGTGATTGGGCGTCTGCCTGCGTGTCGGTCTGATATGGCGCCAGGACGGTCGACAGCTTCGGATCGAGCTTTCGGTGGGAAGCACGTAGCCACCCGCGAGCCACGTACTGCTCCTGTCCATCAGGGCGAACCTCCGTGAGGGTGATTTGGAGGTCGGTGTCCGATGCGGTCGAGCTCAGCCAGATGTTCGCGGACCCCGAGCCGAAAAACTCGGTGTCGCGGCTGAGCGGCGGCGTTGTGTAACCGACCGAGGCGCCCGGCGGCTCTTCTCCCTTCCACAGGAGACCGTTCTGCCCGAAGACGTCTCCGTTCTCGGTGCCGGTGGCTGGCCCGGGGTAGGCGTAGGTGTGAGGCGAAGCTGTGCCCTTCGGTGGGGTGAGGGAGAGTTCGCCGCTGGATCGGAAGTAGAGCGCGAGCGGCTGGACCGGGATCGACGAGTAGGACTTGAACGTGGTGATCCAGCTGGGCACGGTGTCGCCGGCGCTGTTGGTGTGGGCGTCGTGCCAGAACTGGATATGGGGCGTCTTCTCCTCGAAGCCGTTGTGCTCGCCCTTCACAAACCGGTTGAAGAACGCAACCAGCTCGTTGATGATCAGCGGAGAATCGCCCGAGCCCTCGCCACCTCCAGAGACGGTGAGCTCGCACATTCCGTGGTAACCGTTGCTGGCGATCACCCAGGCGCTTGCCGGATCGAGTTCGCTCAGGTACGAAGAGCCGCGGCTTGAGACCTCGTCGTCCTGCCAGGTCAGACAGCCGAACGTCGGGATGTCGATTCTGGCCGCGTTCGCTCCAGGGTGGTGAGCCTGCCAGAACGAGTCAACGAAGGGATGCTGCAGGGCGTTGAGCGCGACGTTGTTCGTCGGCTCTTCCGCCAGATCGTGCACGAGCGCCTCAACGCAAGTCGTGTTCCCCGTCGCCTCCGCCTCCTCGAGGCCGCTGTCGTACGAATTGAGGGGCTGGTCCACGCCCGCCCAGAAGGCGCCGAAACCGGTATTGGCGATGCCTCCCGGGTAACCGACGTCGCGGTAGAGGTCGGTGGCCACCTGCCACGGCGCGATCGCGTCCAGGTGAGGGGGCCGCAGGCCGGCGACGCCGACCTGCATGATTCCCGGGAACGAGTCGCCGTACATCCCGACGTGTCCGTCCGACCAGGGTTGCCGGGCCGCCCATTCGACTGTCGCTGCCCCGTCGCTCCATTCCTGGTCGGTGAAGGCGTTGAACGTTCCGGTGGAGCAGCTCGTCCCGCGGATGCTCACGCCCAGCACCGCATAGCCGGCTGCGAGCAGCGCTGGGGTGCTGTTCGGAGCGTTGCAGACCGGGCTCGTGCCCTCGCAATATCCGGCGTACTGCAAGGCCACCGGGAACCTGCCCGTGGCGGCGGGCAGCTCGACGGTGTACTCCAGCTGCGTACCGTCAGCCATCGGGACATAGCCCTGCTTCTGCACCGGTGCTGGCGCGGCAGCAGCGGTCGAGACGAAGGTCAGCCAGACCGCGCTCAAGAGAATTAGGCCGCCCAGCTTGCACGGCGCGCGTCTAACCGAGACCAGAAACCACATCTGCTGTGTCGTTCCTCCCGCTGAAAGTCCGCCTGCCGCGCTCCGGCAGGCCGCCGCGCGACGGCGCGACTCCCTCGAACAGAACCCTGCCACGATCATAACACAAACTGACACGTTCGTCAGTACAACTGATGTTCGCGTCAGTTGAGGGCTCGCGGCAGCTAGCATCCATGGCACATGGCCACGACCCCTACGCAGCCCCGGCGCCGTCGCCTGTCCAAGGAGGCTAGACGCGCGAAGCTGATCGCCGCCGCGGAAGCTGTGTTCGCTGAGGTCGGTCACGGCGGCGCGACCATGGAGCTGGTCGCTGCTCACGATGGCGTCACCCGCTCCCTCCTGTACGAGCACTTCGCCTCGATCGATGAGATCTACCTCGAGTGCCACCGCACCGCACGCGAGGAGATGGAACAGCGCGTGTTCGAGGCCGTCGCCCTCGCCGGCCCCGACCTCGAAGATCAGCTACGGGCGGGACTCACCGCCTACTTCGGCTACTTCGGCGAGCGCCCACAGCGCTTCGAGCTGCTCTACGGGCCCGGTGGGGCTGGAGGGCCACTCGCCCAACAAACAGCAGAGCTACGTTTCATGACAGCCGATCGGATCGGCGCGCTGTTCATCGCCGCCGCCCCCCGTATCCCCCAGTACGAAGCTCTGGGCGCCGCGCACGTCGTCTCCGGCGCCGCAGAGCAACTCGCGCGCTGGTGGCGCCGAAACGCTGACCTCTCAATCGAGACCCTGGTGGACGGGGTCATGACCGTCATCTGGCCCGGACTTCAAAAGCGACTCAACAACGACGCGTAGCTTCACCTGTCGTGCGCCAGTGTTACTGACGTCAACGTCAGTTATGTGTTAGGATCGGTGCGCCGTGGCGATTGACAAGTTGGAGGGCAAGCGCACGCTGATCACGGGCGCAGCCAGCGGGATCGGACGCGCGACCGCTCTGCGGGCGGCCCGTGAGGCGGCCGAGCTGGTGCTGACAGATGTCGACGCTGCCGGTCTCGATCGCGTTGTCGAGGAGGCGGCGGGGGCCGGCGCTGTCGTCCACCTGGCCGAGCCGGTCGACCTAGCCGACTACGAAGCGGTGGTCGCCTTCTCGGGTCGCGTTCACGAACGTGTCCCGAGTATGGACGTGGTGATGAACATCGCCGGGATTTCCACGTGGGGCGCGGTCGAGAATCTTGAGCATCGTCACTGGCAGCGGACGATCGACGTCGACCTGATGGGGCCGATCCACGTGATCGAGTGCTTTCTGCCACCGATGATCCAGGCCGGGCGGGGCGGCCACCTGGTCAACGTGTCCTCGGCCGCGGGTCTGTTCGGTCTTCCCTGGCACGCGCCATACAGCGCCGCGAAATTCGGCCTACGAGGTGTGTCCGAAGTGCTGCGGTTCGACCTGCGCCGTCACCGCATCGGGGTCACACTGGTGTGTCCCGGAGCGGTCAAGACACCGCTCGTCGGAACCGTGGAGATCGTCGGCGCCAACCGCGATCACCCGTCAATGCGAAAGCTGACCGAGCGCTTCGAGGCTCGTGCCGCCACTGCCGATGACGTTGCCGCGCAAATCATCGACGCAATCAAGCGCGGCCGCTACCTCGTGCTGACCTCGCGTGAGGTCCGGATTGGATTCTGGGCACAGCGGATCTTCCCGCCGGCGTATGAGCGCGCCATGCGCCTCGCCAATGACCGGCTCGTGGGAGCCGTCCGCCGAAGCCAGAACTGACGCTCGGCAGTCGTGACACACTGGCACGCGTGGCCGAGCACTATCAGCGTCCGGGTTGGTTTACGACCAACGTGTTCAATCGCGTCGTTGCTGCGCTGACGCGCATTGGCGTGAGCGTCTACGGCTCCCGTGTGCTGGAGGTGAGGGGGCGCAAATCCGGCGAGTGGAGACAGACCCCGGTCAACCTCCTGCGCTATGAGGGCGTCGACTACCTGGTCGCGGCTCGTGGCCATACGCAATGGGTTAGGAACCTCCGCGCCAGCGGCGAAGGAAGGCTGCGAGTCGGACGGCGCACGCGATCATTCCAAGCGGTTGAGCTCACCGACGACGAAAAGCTGCCGATGCTCCGGGCCTACCTGAAGAAGTGGAGCTTCGAGGTGGGCGCATTCTTCGGCGGTGTCGGAGCGGACTCCTCGGATGAGGAGCTCCGCGGCATCGCACCCGATCATCCGGTCTTCCGTCTGCCCCTGACCTGATCCGCCTTCGCCTAGTCGTCAGCTCGAAAAGCTGGCGAGGAGCTGGTGCGCGGTTGCGTTGAATCTGGCGAGGCCGCCATAGGGGCGCGCTACGAGCATCGCTCCTTCGAGCGTTGAGAGGATGCTCTGGGCGACGTCGTCCACGGATCCGGTAAACGCCAGGGTCTTATCTGTCTGTCCTTGCTTAAGCACTCCCGCGAGCCACGCTCGGTTTTCGTCGAAGAAGCGGATCACCTCGTTGCGCATCGGCCGAGGAAGCGTCTGGTACTCGGCGGCGAGGACACCGCACATGCACATCCGCTTGCCTTCGAGTACGCCGGCGTACAGGCTGGCGTACGCGTCCAGCTTTGCGGGAGCGTCGGCTATCGCTTCATCAATCCGCTTGAGCGCCTCCGCGAATCGCTCGGCGTAGCGGGTGATCAGCGCTTGGCCCAGCTCCGCCTTGCCGCGATAGTGGTAGTGGAGGCTCGCAGTGGTGATCCCGAGCTCCTTGGCGATGTCGGCGTAGCTGAAGTTGTTGAAGCCGCGCGTCTGGACGAGCCGCTCCGCGATGTCGAGAATTCGCTCAGCGGTCCGGTTTTCTCTTCTTGCTCGCTGCGTGGCCATCGATCAGGTGCTTTTGAAGATTCTTGACATCTTACCTACTAGCAGATAAGTTCTGACCACGAGGATAGCTTACCTAGTAGTAGATAAGCGATATGCGCCGCCAAGAAGCCGTCCCAACGCTGTCAGGAGGAGAAGTGAGACATACGACCGAACGCAAGGACTTCAGCGTGAGCAGCTACGCAAAGGCAACCTCGTGAGCAGCGCGCCCAGCTCTGAGACGCAGGGCAGCTTTCGGATCTCGCACCTCGACCAGCTCGAGCGAACCGGGAACTGGACGCTCGTGCGGCGCTCGCTCGGCTGCCGGTCGTTCGGGGTCAACCTCGTCGAGATCCCGCCCGGCGAGTCGATCCCGGAGCACGATGAGACCGAACGCGACCAGGAGGAGCTGTTCTTCGTGATCTCGGGGTCGCCAGTCGTAGTGATCGACGGCGAGGACCATCCCGCGCCCGCCGGAACGTTCGCACGGCTCGATCCTCGCCACCGCCGCACGGTCCGCAACGACGGCTCAGACCCGTGCTCGGTGCTGATCGTCTCCGCGCCCACGACCAGCGGGTTTGAGCCGATGGGGTGGGCGTGACGGCATTTCCAACGCTCCGGATCGCCGCGATCCAGGCGACGCCCGTGATCCTCGATGCCGAGGGCTGCGTGCAGAAGGCAGAACGGTTGCTGCACGAGGCGGCCGATCGCGGCGCGCAGCTTGCCGTGCTGCCCGAGTGCTTCATCCCGCTGTATCCGTCCAACGCTTGGGCACGGGGAGCGGCCGGCTTCGGTGGCTGGGGTGAGCTGTGGGAGCGGCTGTGGGCCAACTCGGTCGACGTCCCTGGGCCGCTGCTGGACCGACTCGTTGCCGTCTGCCGCAAACGCAAGCTGTTCTGCGTGATCGGCGTCAACGAGCGCGAGGCAGAGCGGCCCGGCACGATCTATAACACCGTCGTCTACCTGGGCCCGTCGGGCTTGCTCGCGCGGCATCGCAAGCTGATGCCGACCCAGCACGAGCGGCTCTTTCACGGGATCGGCGCCGGCGACGATCTGTCGGTCATCAGCGCCGCCGGCGCACGCGTCGGCGGGTTGATCTGCTGGGAGAACCGGATGCCGCTCGCTCGCTACCGCATGTACCGTGCGGGCCCGCAGATCTGGGTCGCGCCGACGGCGGACGACACTGACGGCTGGCTGGCGTCGATGCGTCACATCGCAATCGAGTCCGGTGCCTTCGTCGTCTCGGTCCCACAATTCATCCCGGCCACAGCGTTCCCCACCGATTTCCCCGTCCCGCTTCCGCCAGACACAGGACATCTTCGGACGCGGCGGCGCGGCGGTGATCGAACCCACGTCGGGCGAGGTGATCTCCGGACCGCTCTACGACCAGGAGGGAATCGTCGAGGCCGAGTGCGACCTGCGCGTCGGCCTGCACGCGAAGCGGTGGTTCGATGCGGTGGGGCACTACAGCCGCGAGGACGTGCTCACAGACGAGACCGCGGAGCTGACCGGTACCCCGTCATGAGCTCGCCTTACCACGCGGGCTCGCGGGGCCTCCAGGAGCGCTTCGATACGCGGCGGCTCGCCGACAGGCTCGATCAGAAGTTCCTCTCGACCCCGGTGATCGACGCGGACGACCGCGCCTTCATCGAGCGGATGGACATGTTCTTTCTGGCCACCGCTGACGCCGACGGCCGTCCGCAATGCTCCTACAAGGGCGGCGATCCCGGGTTCGTCCGCGTGCTTGATGAGCACTCGGTCGCGTTCCCGAACTATGACGGCAACGGTATGTACCTCTCGATGGGCAACCTGCTGGTCAACCCCCACGTCGGGATGCTGTTCATCGACTTCGTCTCCGCGAGGCCGTCGCGGCTACGACTCAATGGCGTCGCGAGCATCGCCGAGGACGACGAGCTGATCGATCAGTACCCCGGAGCGCAGTTCGTCGTGCGTGTGAGGGCGACGCAGGTGTTCCCGAACTGCCCACGCTACATCCACCGGATGGCGCTGCTCGAGCGCTCGCGGTTCGTGCCCCGCGCCGACCGTGAAACGCCGATCCCCGACTGGAAACGATCCACGTGGGCGTGCGACGTGCTGCCGGTCAGCGACCCCGCGCGCGACATCTGAGTTGCGGCGCACGGGTCGCGTGCGAAGACACTGGCAAGCTTTCAGCCGAAGTCTGCGGCGCTGATCCCGTCGGCGTGCCCAGGCGGCCACTGCACCAGCTCGATCCGGTAGCCATCGGGATCGGTGAGCCAGGACGTCCGTGGGCCGTGCGGACCGGCGGGCAGCTGTTCCGGTTCGGGCTTGAGCCCACGTTGCGACAGCGCAGCGATGGTGGCGGCAAGTTCGTCTACCTGGACGACGAGGTGGCTGAACCCGGAGCCGATCTGCACCCGCCCGTGGGCTGGTCGATGGACCAGCTCAAGCGTGACGATCCCCTCGCCGGGGAACTTGAGCATCGTCAACGTCGCCCGATCCGCCAGTTCGACGCGCCCAACCACCTCGTAGCCGAGCGCGGAATAGAAGTCGACCGAGACAGCCAGGTCACTAACGCGGTACGCCGTGTGGAGCGTCTTCACCGGGTCACCACTCTGCGCGCCAAATGAGCGGCCAGCTCGAGCCGAGGTCGCCGAAGTCGGTGACGCGGTTGCGCATGATCTCCTTTCCGGCCGGGCCATTTGGGTCGGTGACGAGCACGCCACAAACAAAGTGCTTCCAGATCCAGACAACCTGCAGACGAACGCCGTCGATCACGAGCGCCGAAGAGCTCGTCCGCGTGAGGCGCCGGTGTCCGCTGCTGAGGACCTTGAGGACCCAGACACTCGTCGGCGTGCTGAGCGGGTGCTCACCGGTGCCTGGAACCGCAGTCGCGACCGCGACCTCCGCTGAGGTGGCCAGCCCGAGCTTTGAGCCCGACATGAACCAGACGTTGGGCCCCCTTGCCCAGACCTTGATCAGCCGCTGTTGGGTGCGGCCATCCGGGGATTGGAGCGTGAGCCGCGCCTCCACGCCGCGGCGAAGCCTCCGTCCGAACCGGTGGTACACCTTGGCGACCTTCACGCCCAGGGTCGAGCGCCCGATCTGCACCTGCCCGCCGCTCCTGACGTCGCTCTGCTGCACGATCTGCGTCACATACGCCGTGAGGTTGACGGCGTTTGGGGACCGTGGGCCCGGGTGCCCGATCGCATTTGTGTTCATGCCGACGCACACGAGGCACGCCGCCACCACGAGGACTCCGCGTTTCATGATCCTGCGAGCCGTATCGTGGCATCCCCCCGGATGCCGCTGTCACGGTTGTCAGATTCCTTACCCCGCAACACCATCTAGCGCACCAGGTGTACACTCGCCGGCTCGAGCTGGATGGTCCGAATGGCTCGCTCCGCCAGCTTAAGTGTCTAAAGGAATGGATTCCACACCAAGGTGTAGAGGGGGTAGAAGTGCAATCGTTTGATGCGGCGAACACCTTCGCGCCAGTCGGCTCGATTGTTTTCAGCCATCGGGAGCAGCGGTACTACACGGTGCTCTCACACAACGACGATGGTTCGGTCACCGTGATGATGCTCGCCGGCCGATCCGGAGATGGTCGGGAGTCAAGGACGATCACACACCGCAGCCCGATGGACCCGCTCGACGAGATCGTCGGGATTCGGGAGCGGCTGACGCACCATTCACGCGATCACCGCGTCGCGTTGGCGCGCCGGCTTGCGGCTACGTCCACCATGAGCTCCGTATAGCGCAGGGCTCGCGCGTTTTCAGTCCTCCAACAGGACTGTGTCCTCGTGCGAGTATGCCGGCGCGCAGCAGCACAACAGGACGAGCGCCTCGCGCTCGTCCGCCCATAGCTTGTGCGCCACCCCGGGCGGTATCACCACGCAATCGCCCGCGCTCACCTGTCGCTCGTCGTCGCCAAGGCGCATACGGCCGCTCCCGCCTGTGAACAGGTAGATCTCCTCGGCGCGACGGTGGAGGTGGGCGACTGTCGCGCCGCTCGCGGGGACAACAGCCTCGGCCAGGCTCTGATTGGCGGCGTTGCCGGACGGTATCCCGGCGAGCTCGCGGATCGAGGAGCCGTCAGCGGTGATGAACGGCTCACGCTGATCTCGGCGCACAACCTCCATTGGGGGGAAGGCTAGAGCGGTCCGGCAGCCACCCGCGGCTACGCCCCGGCTCGCAGCTCCTCCAAGCCTTCGGCCAGAGTCCGAACGGGCTCGTACCCGAGCTGCTCGCGGGCCTTGTCGATCCGGATCGTGCACTCCTGGGAGGAGACCCAGAAGGCAAAACGGGTAAGCGGCGGTCGACCTGGCAGCCGCAGCAGGCGCCACGACGTCTCCCCACCTGCGGCAAGCGCACCGGCGACCGCCACCGGGATGCTCCGGGAGGGCGTCTGCACGCCCTGCGTCGCCAGAAGGTCGCCGACCATGTCCCGGAAGACGACCGGCTCGCCGTCCGTGACGAAATAGGCGTTCCCTGGAACCCCGCGCGACGCGCCCAACACCAGCCCCTCGACCACATTGTCCACATGTGTCGTCGAGGTGCGGTGGCGGCCGCCGCCGATCCAGGCGAACCGTCCCGAGCGGACGAGCTCAACCATCGTCGGCAGCAGCGTGGTATCGCCGCGACCCCAGACGAACCGAGGTCGCACCACGACCGTCTCAAACCGATCGCGGTTCGCGTCGAGGACGAGCTGCTCCGCGCGCGCCTTCGTCGAGCTGTACAGCGCCGGCGAGTCCGGCCGCAGCGGAGCCGTCTCGTCGACTTCGACGAGCGGGTCGCCGGCCAGCAGCGCTGCCTCGGTGCCGACATGGACGAAGCGCCGCACGCCCGAATCGGCGCACGCCCGCAGCGCGTTGCGTGTTCCCTCGACGTTGCCGCGCTCGAACTCCTCGCGGCTTCCCCAGTCGCCGAGCATGGCCGCCGCGTGAAACGCCAGCTCGCAGCCGTCGGCACCAGCCCGCATCGCCGCCTCGTCACCAAGGTCGCCCGGCACCGCTTCCGCTCCCCGCTCGCGAACCCGAGCGGCCGCGGCGTCTGAGCGGGCAAGCGCTCTGACCGTCACTCCGTCGGTCCGCAGCCGCTCGATCAGCCGCCCGCCGATGAAACCCGACCCTCCCGTCACAAATGCGCTCGGCACGGGCAGGAGCCTAACGAGCGTTCAGCGCCGGGTCCCGGAAGCTGCGACCATGGGCGCATGGACACATCAGCGATCGATCAGGCATACGGGCAGCTCCAGGCGGAGTTTCAGGACGTCGCGAAGTCGATCCAGGCGCTCGCGGAGAAGCTTCAAACCGCCGCGCAGGGCGGCGACGCAAATGCAAAGGAGTGGCTGCTCGACCTCAAGCAGGTGGCGCTTGATGTCAAGGACGAGCAGGTTCAGGTGAACTCGCTGCTCCAGGCAATCCACGGTTTCATCGACAACTCCAACCAGCAAATCCAGCAGCAGGTCCAGCAGGTCCCACAGCAGCAGATGCCTCAGCCGATGGCCGGAATGTTCGGCGGCGGTATGGGCGGCGGTATTGCGGGGGCATGTTCGGCGGATTCCTCAACAGCGGATTCGGCCGCGCGATGGAGATGGGCGCGGGGATCGGCCTCGGCGAGGATTTGATCAACAACATCTTCTGATGCGTTCATGAGCCTCTCCGGCCAAGTCCTCCGCGTTCACGAGGCGCTGTACAAAGCGACCGACGGCCGCGTCGGCCACAATACGATCGGAGTTCCGACACTGCTCCTGCGCACCACGGGTCGCCGCACCAAACAGACGCGCACAAACGCGCTCGTCTACGCAAAGGACGGGGACGCCTATCTCGTGGTCGCCTCCAAGGGCGGCAGCGACAGCCCCCCGGCCTGGTTGTACAACATCAAGGCCGACCCGAGCGTCGAAGTCCAGGTCGCCCGAGACCGCAAGCCTGCGACCGCCAGCGTGATCGAGCCGTCTGACCCCAACTACGAACGGTTATGGAAGCTCGTCAACGAGAACAACCACGATCGTTACACCGCCTACCAGCGCAAGACGTCACGACCGATCCCGGTCATCGCGCTGACTCCACGCTGAGCCAGGCCACGCGCCACGCGACGATCACCGGCGTCGCGATGGCTGTGCCTCGACGTCGGGTCTCAAACCGTGAGATCGCGCCGCACCTCGGGGTCGACGAGCGCTGGATCGCCAAGCGCACCGGCACCAGCCAAAGGCCGTGGGCGGCGCCGGACGAGCGGCTGACGGATTTCGCCGCGCGCGCAGGGCGAGCGGCGCTCGACATCGCCCACACGGACCCGGCCGATCTCGACCTCGTGCTTGTCGCCACCTCGACCGCCGACGAGATCACGCCGAACGCTGCGCCCCAAGTGGCTGGCATGATCGGCGCACATCGAGCCGGCGCGTTCGACGTGGGCGCAGCTTGCACGGGTTGGCTGGCCGGGCTCGCGGCAGCGTGCGGTCAGATCGAGTCCGGACGGGCCACACACGCGCTGGTGATCGGGGCCGACTTTCTCTCCAGATTCCTCGACCTCTCAGACCGCGATACCACTCCCCTGTTCGCCGACGGCGTCGGCGCTGCGGTCGTCTCGAACAGCGACGGCACCGATGGCCGAATCGGGCCGATCCTGCTGCGCAGCGATCAGGCAGGGGCCGAACTGATCCGCCTGGAGCGAGACGCCAGCATCAGCATGCAGGGACAGGAAACGTTCCGCGCCGCGGTGACAGCGCTCTCGGAGATCACGCTCGAGGCGCTGGAGGCCTGCAACACGACGCTCGACGAGGTCGACCTGTTCGTCTACCACCAGGCCAATTCGCGGATCATCCGGGCGGTTGGCCAGCGCCTCGGGCTGCCGACCGAGAAGGTCGTCGACTACGTCGACCGCTTCGCCAACTCGTCGACCGCGACGCTGCCGATCGCACTCTCCGAAGCGCAACGTGAAGGCCGCCTGCACCCCGGCGACAAGGTCCTGCTTGCCACCTTTGGCGGCGGCTTCACCTGGGGCGCCACCGTGCTCGAGTGGGGCCGAACGCCTCACGCCAGCTCGCGCTGATACACCCGAAAGCGCTTGACGACGCGGCCACCGAGCTCCTCCATGGCTCGATTCATCGAGTGGTTGGTTTCGAGGATCCAGCCCATCTCCCCACCCTTCTGCCGAGAGCGCTCTCCCGAGCCGTATTGAGCGACGTACAGCGCCGCCCCTACACCGGTGTGCTCGTACTCGGGCAGTACGCCCAGGAACCCCACGCGCACCCGATCGATGATCCGGCTCTTGCGGAGGTAGTACCACCACCCGAGCGGGAGCAGGCGGCCCTTCATCTTCTTCAGCACCTGGTTGACGTCCGGCACCGTGATCGCGATCGCCGCGGCCTGCCCGTCGATCTCGGCGACCATGAACCAGTCCCGCGAATAGACCAGCTGAAGGTCCAGCGCGTACGCATCTAGATCCTCTTTGGAGTACGGCACGAAGCCCCAATTCCGTGACCACGCCGAGTTGTAGACCTTCGCGAAGTCGTCGAGCTCACGCCGTAGGTGGAGGCGCGACATCGGTCGAATCCGGACGCCGTAGCGCGTCCGAGCACGCTCGGCGATTCGTCGCAGACGTGGGCTCAGGGCCTGCGCGTCGAACACGCTGCGCTCCCACATCAGCAGATCCATCGCTTTCGTCAGACCGGCCTCTTCGACACGCCGCCGGTAGTACGGCGGGTGCCAGGGCTGCTTGATCATCGGTTCGCGCTCGAACCCCTCGATCAGGATCCCGCTCTCGTCGTTCATCTGGAAATCCATCGGCCCGACCATCAGCTCGCACCCCCGCGAGTGCAGCCACTCCGCCGCCGCGCGCAACAGACCCTCGGCCACCGACGGATCGTCCTCGAACTCCAGGAATCCGAACATCCCCCACCGGCTGCCGTGGAACTCGTTGAACGCGCGGTCGACCTGGGCGCTGATTCGCCCGACGATGTGCCCGTCGCGCCAAGCCAAGAAGTACTCGGCCTCGCCGTGGGTGAAGTACGCATTTAGGCGGCGGCTGAGAAATGCGTAGCGCTCGAGCTTCAGCGGCGGGATCCACGGCGTCCCGCGGTGAAGCGCGAACGGCACCCCGACAAATGCGCGCAGATCGCGCAGCCCGCGCACTGGACCGACGTCGACGCCCATCCCCCCTCAGCGAGACCCGACCGTCCGCTCGAGCAGGGCGAACAGCTCGCGGAAGTGCCGCTCGGCCGCCGCTTCGTTGTAAGCCGGGGTGTCGGACATCGTGTACCCGTGCATCGCGCCCTCGTAGACCTCGGCCTGGTAGCGCACGTCCGCCTCGTCGAGCGCCTGCCCAAGCGTCTGGATCTGCTCGGCGGTCATGCTCTGATCCTGGTCGGCGAACCCGAGGTACAGCTCCGCCCCGAGCTCCGCAGCCGAGCGATGCGGGCTGTCGGGCTGATCGGTCACCAGCCCTCCAGGATGAAACGCGGCCAGCGCCGCGACCCGGTCCCCAGCGGTGGTCGCGATCCGCCAGCCGAGGCGACCGCCCATGCAGTAGCCCGTGATCGCTGCCGGGCCACCCGTCAGGTTCCCGAGGTAGTCGAGGTAGGCCTCTCCATCGGACGCGACGCTCTCCGGAGTCAACTGGCCGATCAGCGGCCGGAGCTTCCCCCAGAGACTGGCGCGACTGTCGGGATCGCTGAGATCGGGAAGCTCTGGGATCGGCGATCGTCCGGCCCGGTAGAAGACGTTGGGCGCCAGCACGACGTGGCCATGCCCGGCGATCCGATCCGCCATCTCTTCGATCCGCGGCCGCAAGCCATACGCGTCCATCAGCAACAGGACGCCGGGGTGATCGCCGTCGTGGCCAGGCTGCGCAAGGTAGGCGTTGGCCGCCCCGTCCGCTGTTTGCACCTCGACGGTCGCGCTACGCACCCGCGGCAGCATTGCACACGATCAGGTCCTGCCATCCCGCGATCGCCCGCTCGCGCACGTCGCGGACAGCCAGCCACGGAGCCCAGTGGTCCCGCACGTACCCATGGCCGTGGAACGCCAGCCCGTAATTGCTCCCGACCCCCGGCAGGTCGACCGCGTTCCACCGGGTGCGCACATACGGCGTGAACACGAACTCCTGATCACGGATTGGCCCGCGCTCGAATGCATCCGCCGGCACCCAGCGGCTGCGGACCGCGCCGCGCCGAAACTGCTCGAATGCATACCCGCCGTGCACCGACAGCAGCGCGCTGCCCCCGGGCCGCAGGACGCGCGTCAACTCCGAAAGCCAACGGTCCTGACGCCCGGCGTCGAGGTGGCTGAAGACCGAGATCGAGTAGATCAGATCGAAGCTGTCGTCCTCGAACGCCAGTGGGGGCTCGAAGTCGCACGCCATCCAGCGCAGCGAGGGCCAGCGCTGCTCCGCCCACCCAACCGCCTCGACATCGACATCGACCCCGAAGCAGGCCGTGCCCGGCACCGTCTGCGCGATCCATGGCAACACGCGACCGGCCCCGCACCCGAAGTCGAGCACCGACTGAAGCTCGCCAATACCTTCAAGGAGAACGCTCGCGGCTTCCCGCCCGCCACGGGCGAACTCGCGCCTCCCCGGCGCACCGGTCCGCGCGCGCAAGCGCCGGGGAGGCACGCTTGCAGGGCGTGACACCGCATCGACGAGCTCCAACGCCCGACGAGCGCCCCAACCCATTGCGGGCCTAATCGTCATGGCCTGCGAGGATGGCCGCCCGCATGACGACCGACCTCGACCTCGACTCGATCCGCGACCGCTGCGAAACCGTGCTGCACAAGAACTGGCGCGAGGGCACCCGCACGTCGGACGGAACTCAGTTCGCCTACACGTGTCCGAGCCCGAGCCATTACCCGTGGCAGTGGTACTGGGACTCGTGCTTCACCGCAATCGCGTGGCGCCGCTTCGATCCCGACCGCGCTCGGCGAGAGCTCGAGTCGCTGCTCGCCGCCCAGCGCGAGGACGGATTCATCGGGCACACGATCTTCTGGAACACGCCGCTCGATGGAATCAGACGCTTCACCTACAACGTCACCTCCCACGATGCGGCGATGACCTCGAGCATCCAGCCGCCGGTGCTGGCGTGGGCCTGGCGGATCGCGGTCGGCGATCCGGCCGGGAACGACGCGATCGCGCGTCATCACCAGTGGCTCGAGCAGAACCGCGACCTCGACGGCGACGGTCTGCTTTGGATTGTGCAGCCCGACGAGTCGGGCCTTGACGCCTCACCCCAGTTCGATCGCCATCTGGGGCCACCGCGCCCATGGGCTGCCCGAGTTCGTGCTGCTCGTGCACCGCAACCGCAACCTCGGCTACGACCTTCGCCGGATCGTCGACGACGGCGGCCCGGTGTGCTGCGAGGTGATGACCAACGTCCTCTACTCCCTATCGCGTCAGGCGGTCGGCCAGCCATCTTTGACGCCGAAGATCGTCGAGCGCCTGTACGACGAGGACAGCGGAATGTTTCATCTGCTCTCCCGGCCGGAGCCTGAACACAAACCGGCGCTCACCTGGGCCGCGCTCTCGCCGCTCGCCCTTCCCGACCTCCCCGAGCAAATCGGCAGAAGGCTGGTCGAGCAGCACCTGCTCGATCACGAGCGCTTCTGGCTGCCGGTGCCGCCCTCGTCGGTCGACGCAACCGACCCCACCTTCTCCACAGACGACACGGGGCTGCTCGGCCTTCGCCGCTATTGGCGCGGTCCTACCTGGATCAACGCGGCCTGGCTCGTTTGGCTGGGTCTGGTCAGGCTCGGTTACGACGAGCACGCCCGCGAGCTTGCGGCCCGCCTGGGCACGACGGTCGCACGCGAGGGACTGCGCGAGTACTACCACCCGTTCACCGGACGCGGGATGGGCGCAGTCGACTTCGGCTGGTCAACGCTCGTGCTCGAGATGGCCGACCCCGACCCACGCGCCCAGACGAGCTACCTCTAGGCCGCGGCGTACGCCTCCACCGCCGCGGCGTACTTGTCCATCGCGGCCTCGACCTCGTCACGCCCGTGCGGGGGCAGCCAGAAGATGCTGCGATGGACTCCCGCTTGCTCAAAGCGCTCGATCCGCGCTGGATCGCGCATCATCCCGGC
Source organism: uncultured Solirubrobacterales bacterium (assembly GCA_963849295.1). GTDB lineage: Bacteria > Actinomycetota > Thermoleophilia > Solirubrobacterales > Solirubrobacteraceae > Palsa-465. Next base: position 113,696 of record CAWKGU010000006.1, on the reverse strand, counting down.
GATCGTGATCGGGATCGGTTCACGCCCCGCCTCCTGAGCACGCCTTCCGAGCTCCCCGAAGCGCTCGATCATCCCATCGTCGCCCGACACCCGGTTCGGCATCCACTCATCGCCGAAGGCGATCACGCGGTCGATCACCCGGGGCCCGTTCCCGCCAACCAGTACCGGCGGATGCGGCTGCTGGACAGGCTTCGGCCAGGACCAGATCCGCTCGAATTCGACGTAGCGGCCCGAGTAGCTCGCCTCCTCCTCGCGCCAGATCATCTTCATCGCCTCGACCCGCTCGCGCATGATCCCGAAGCGCTTGGCGAAATCGGTGCCGTGAGTGCGCATCTCCTCCGCGTTCCAGCCGGCGCCGACCCCGAACAGGAAGCGGCCGCCCGACACGCGATCGAGCGTCGCGACCTCCTTGGCGGTGATGATCGGGTCGCGCTCGATGATCAGGCAGATGGCGGTACCGACCAGCAGTCGCTCGGTCACCGAAGCCGCCGCGGTCAGCGCCACGAACGGGTCATAGATGCGGCTGTACTCGCGGGGCAGCTCGCCGCCGGCCGGGTACGGGGTCTCACGGCTGGCCGGGATGTGCGTGTGCTCGGGGAACATCAGCGACTCAAAGCCGCGCTCCTCGGCCATCCGCGCCAGCTCATCAGGTCCCTGGACGTCGTCGGTCGGGAAGATCGCCACTCCAAACTTCATCGCCCGGCACCCTATCCCACTACCCTCAGTCGTATGGAAACCGACACAACCCAATTCACCGACGAGCAGTGGCGCGAGCGCCTGACGCCTGAGCAGTACGAGGTACTGCGCCGCCACGGCACGGAGCGTCCATTCACGGGCGAGTACGTCAACATGAAGGACGACGGCACCTACCACTGTGCCGGATGCGGCGCCGAGCTGTTCTCATCGGACACCAAGTTCGAGTCCGGCACCGGCTGGCCTAGCTTCTACGAGCCCGCGGTCGCCGAGAACATCGAGGTTCGCCAGGACCGCAGCCTCGGGATGGCGCGCACCGAGGTGCTGTGCAAGCACTGCGGCGGCCATCTCGGCCACGTATTCGACGACGGTCCCGGGCCCACCGGCCTGCGCTACTGCATCAACTCGTGCGCGCTGGATCTCCAACCTAAATAAGCGGTTGCCTGGCCGGGCGCCGCATGCGCGCGCCCGCCGGGGCGGTGCATGCACCGCCCCGCGGCCGGGTGCATGCACCCGGCCGAACTACCTCGAACGTCGCCGACGGACATGGAGTGCCGTGCCAGCGACAATCAGCGCGACCGCGGCGGCGATCGCTCCGAACAACCCGACCTGCTCGATCACGTGCACCGCGGCGTGGCCACCGAAGTAGCCCCCGAGGCCAACGGCGGTGCCCCAGGTGACTGCACCGAGCGCGTTCCAGAAGAAGAAGTGGCTGAAGCGCATCTCATTGATCCCTGCAAGCCACGCGGTGGCGATCCGAACTATTGCGACCCAGCGGCCCAGGAAGACCGCCTTGCCCCCGTGCTTGTCGAAGAAGCGATCGCCGGCCGCGAGCGCCCTGACCCTGTGCTTGTGGAAAGGACCGCGCGTCTCCAACACCTCGCGGCCGATTGTGCGCCCCAGCCAGTAGCCGATGTTGTCGCCAACGATCGCCGCCGCGACGCCGATCACGATCACCAGCCAGATCTGGAGCTTGCCCTGACTGGCGAGGATCGCCGCCAGCACCAGTGCCGTCTCGCCCGGCGAAGGCACCCCCATCGACTCGAGGCCAACGATGGCGGGCAGCAGGTATCCAAGCTTGCTCGAGACGCCGAAGATCGCGGCGAGCGCGAGCATCAGGGCGGGCTGGGATTGCGCAGCACCGCCATCAGCGATAGACCGGCGGGCAGCGTCCGCCCCTTGCCGAGCCAGCCCGCCTCCCACAGCATCGCCCGCTCGAGCAAGTCGTTGAGCCACGCCGGCCCGAGCCGCAGCTCGGGCTTGTAGTCGCCATCGACCACAGGCTGACGCCAGCGCTGCGAGAGTCGCACGACGGCTGCGGGCGCGAGCAGGAGGCTGTTGAACGAGGTCATCCGCAGCACCTCCCAGCCGGCTTCGCGCGCGGCCGGCGCGAGCATCCCGCGAACGTAGCGGCGGTAATGATGGTTGGCCACGTCGTGGGGCGACCACAGCGCCTGGTAGGCGGGAACGGTGACGATCAGCCAGCCGCCGGGCCTGGCCACACGCCGCAGCTCACGCAGCGTGGCGCGGTCGTCGGGCGTGTGCTCGATCACGTCCATGCAGGTGATCAGGTCGAAAGTCCCTGACTCCCATGGGAGCTCCTCCAGGCGCCCGATGCGGACCTCCAGGTCCCCGCGCCCGCGCGCGATCTCCGCCGCCTCCGGGCTCAGCTCGATGCCGCTCGCTTCTCCGTAGCGCTTTAGCTCCTGAAGCGTGCGGCCCGAGCCGCAGCCGGCGTCGAGCAGGCGCGCGTTTGCCGGCAGGGGCAGTCGGCTTAGCTCAGCGTTGAGGATGTGGCGACGCCCGCGGTACCACCAGTGGTGCTCGTCGAGCTCGAGCATCGCGCGAAGTTCGCGCTCGTCCATGTCGCTGATGCTGTCAGCTAGCAGACCGCGACGGCTTCTGCGTCTGGCGCCTGGGCGACCGGCAGACTGAGTGTGAACCTGGCGCCGGAGCCCTCGGATTCTTCGAGCACGAGTGAGCCTCCCATCCGCTCGGCGAGCTCGCGGCCGATCGCCAGGCCGAGCCCGAAACCGGCCTCGCCGCCCCGGTCGCGGCCCCGCTGGAAGCGCTCGAAGATCAACTCGCGCTCTGGCGGCGGAACCCCCGGTCCCATGTCGGTGACGCTGAGGCTGCATGCCGGCTCACCCTGGAGCTCGACCTTGATCACGGACTCAGGCGGACTCACGCGGACCGCGTTGTCGAGCAGGATGCGCAGGATCCGCGCCACGCTGCCAGGATCGCCGAGTGCCCACACCTGGCCGGCGGTGTCATCGAGCACGGAGGCGATTCCGCGGTCGCTGGTGCCGAGCTCGAATTCGGCGAGCACGGCCCGGCAAAGCTCGCCCAGCTCGACCGGCTCGGAGCGGAGCTTGACCTCGGCGTCGATCCGACTGAGATCGAGTAAGTCTGCGGCGAGACGTCCTAGGCGTCGGGACTGGGCGCGTGCCCGCTCGAGCAGGGTGAGCGCGTCGGCGAGGTCGGGCTCGCCGCCGCGGAGATCCTCGTCCAGCAGCTCGAGCATTCCGTCGAGCGAGGTCAACGGCGTGCGCAACTCGTGGGACGCGGTCGCCACAAAGGCGCGGCGCGCCTCCTCCTGATGCTGAAGCTGGTTCTGCATATTCTCGAACGTCCGCGCCAGGTCTCCGACCTCGTCGAGCGAGCGGTCCACGGGAACCTCGACGGGCGGCCCCTCCTGCGCCAGTTGGAGCGCGGCGCCGCGCAGTCGTCGCAGGCGCCGGACAAGCGTCGCAGCGAGCGGAATCGCGAGCACGAGCGTCAGCGCGAGGCCCGCGAGCGCGGCGGTCAGGAACGCGGTGCGCACAGCGTGCACCGCGCCGGGGATCTCGTCGATGCTGCGGCGGACGGCGAGGACGTAGTGCAGACCGTCCTTGGTGAACGGGATCGCCACGCGTGCGTACTCGGTGCCCCCGATCGTGCCGAACGTCCGCTGGGTCCGGTTCGTGCGATACACGGCGGCGACGTCGTCGAACGAGTCCGACGCGGACGGGTCGTTGAGCGTCGTCAGACGTACCAACAGCTGCGCCTGCCCATCGGCACCCGGGTAGCCGAGCACGTTGACGAGGCCGCCCACGTGCGTGGCAAGCGCCTTCTGCTGGTCTCCGAGCTCTGCTTGGGACGTTCCCCGGCTTGGGGGTTAGGAGCGCACCCAGGTCGAGTGACTTGAAGGGACCGGTGGGTGCCTTCCCGAGGTCGTGCGTGAGCGACTTCATCTCGGCGTTGCGCAGCGAATGCTCGAGCCTGGGCAGCAGCACCAGCGCCGCAACGCTCAGAGTCGCGACCGTCGTCACCAGCACCGCCCCCACGATCCGGCCGCGCAGGCCGAGAACCGGACGCGCGCGAAGCATCTACGGCCCTCGCAACCTGTACCCGGCGCCGCGGACGGTGAGGATGTAGCGGGGCTTCTCGGGTTCGGGCTCGAGCTTCTCCCGGAGGTGGCGGATGTGCACGTCGATCGCTCGCGGGTCGCGGTAGGCGCTGTCGCCCCAGATCGCGCGCAACAGTTCCTGGCGGTTCAGCAGACGGCCGGGATCGGCCATCAGCGCGTCGAGCAGCTCGAACTCCGAGAACGTCAGGCGTACTGGCCTTCCCTCGATCGTGACCTCGCGCTGGGCGCGGTCGAGCGTGATCGGCCCCACAACAAGCAGCTCGTCGCCCATCGCGCGTGTCCCCGCGCGGCGCAGAACGGCGCGGATCCTGCTGCGAAGCTCGGCCAGACCGAAGGGCTTGGTCACGTAGTCATCCGCGCCGGCCTCGAGCCCGAGGACCGCGTCTGCCTCTGAGTCGAGCGCCGTGAGCATGATGATCGGTACGACGTTGCGCCGGCCGCGTAGCGTGCGACATACCTCGTATCCGTCCGGCCCAGCTCCGAGCGCCACGTCGAGCAGCACGATGTCGAAGTGATCGGTGCTGGCGCGGTCAATCGCGGCTCGGCCGTCCGCGACCGCCATCACGCGATGACCCTCCCGTGAGAAGGAGCGTGTCAGCATCTCGCGAAGATCAGACTCATCATCGACGACGAGGATGCTCAGTGATGGATTGGCACCGCGAGCCGCCGCAAGCGCAGGAGCCTGTAGGGGGCGATCAATGCTCATCATTCAAGATTATGCTGCCGATGATTCTTTCGATGCGACAACGCTTACTCACGCCGCTGCTGCTTGTGATCGCTCTGGGCCTGACGGCCGCCGCCGCGCTCGCTGACTCCGTGGCCACGACGGAACCGGCGACGTCCGTCGCGATGTCGAGCGCGGTGCTCAATGGAGTCGCCAACCCGACGAATCCGAACTCGGCATACACGTTCCAGTACGGGACCTCCGCGTCCTACGGCCAAACGACGCCGGCACACGCGATCGGGACTGGATCCCAGAACGTCTCCGCGTCAGTAACGGGGCTCCAGCCGGGCACGACCTACCACTTCCGCCTGCTCGTCGTCGAGGGCAGCTACCCCGCGCAACCCCACTACGGCGCCGACCTCACGTTCACCACCACCGGGACCGCGAACGCGGTCGCCACGACCGGCAACGCGACATCGATCACCACCAACTCGGCCGTTCTGAATGGGGTCGTGAATGTGTCCAATCCCAACTCGGCATGGCTGTTCCAGTACGGAACGACCACCGCGTACGGGAAATTGACGAAGGCTCAACCCGTCGGCGCCGGCGTGACGGCGGTGTCGGCGACCGTCACAGGGCTGACCAAGGGCAAGGTCTACCACTTCCGCCTGGCCGTCTTCCAGGGGAGTTACCCGACCCAGATCAGCTACGGAGCCGACCGGACCTTCACCCCGCGCCTCTACGGCACCTTGTCGCTGCGCAAGCGACACCTCAAGGTGACCGGCCACACGCTCAAGATCCCGCTGAAGTGCACGGGTGGAAAGGGCGCGATCTGCGCCGGGAAGATCTCGATCACGGCGCGCTCGCATGGAAAGACGATCCGCTGCGCGGGCGTTCGGTTCTCGATCAAGCGCGGCCGTCACGGGGTGCGCAAGACGGTGCGCGGAAAGTGCCTAGCGCTGCTCGGCGCCGCTGCCGGACATCGGCATCGGGCGCGCTTCACCGCGACGCTGACGAGCAGTCAGGCTCCGCTCAAGCGTCGGGTCGTGTTGTTCAAGTAGCGGCGTCACGCGGGGCGCGAGCTTCCCCGCCACAGCCACGGCCCACAGGACCGTGACCCAGCTGAGCGTCGCCAGCGTCACATGGATCCACACCATGTCGGTTGGCAAATGCAGCTCGTACTGCACGCTGCCGATCAGCCCCTGCGCGGCGAGCAGCACGCCGAGCACGGTGAGCGGCTCGAGCATGCGCTCGGCGGCGGCACGGCGGCGATGCAGAAGCCAGACCCCGATCACCGCGACGCCGAACACCGCGGCGATCGTCGCGTGTCGATGCACTAACCAGGTCAGGGTGTCTGCGCCCTTGAAGTGCAGGCGGTGGATCTTCTGTCCGGAGATGCCGCCGGAGTGCGGGCCGGCCGCCGTGGCGGCGGTCCCTGCGAAGATCGTCACCGCGCCGAGCGGCGCAAGCGCGCGAACCGACCAGACCGAGAGGCGGTCGCCGCTTGGCGCACGCGATCCGGGCTCGTACGTCGCCCGCCACGCCAGCGCGGCCGCGGCGATCAGGATGATCATCGACAGCCCGAAGTGGGCCATCACGAACCCGGGCGCGAGGTGCTCCCTGACCGTGAAGCCCCCGAGCACCGCTTGGGCCAGCACCCCCGCGGGCAGCGACAATCCCAGCAGCGCGAGGTCGCGGCGGAACGGGCGCCGCGTGAAGCCGACGGTCGCCGTGATGACCGTGATCACGCCGACGAGACCCGACAGCGTGCGGTTGCCGAACTCGATCAGCGCGTGGGTCGAGAGCGGTGGCAGCGCCTTGCCGTAGCACCTGGGCCAATCCGGACAACCAAGCCCGGAGTCGGTCAGCCGGACCGCCGCCCCGGTCAGGACGATCAACGTCAGCGCCGCCAGGCTGAGGTAGGCGACCTTCCGGTATTGGCTGGGGGTGACCTCGAGACGCTTGAGCACAGCTCGGCTAAGGATGCCGGAACGGGAGCGAATCGCGGATCTCGGCCAGCCTGGGGGCGGATTGGTCGCGCCCGGAGGCCACGAGCTCGAGTCCGTCGGGCCACTGGATCGCCACGTCAGGATCGTCGTAGGCGAAGCCGCCCTCGGCCTGAGGGTCGTAGTAGGTCGAGGTCTTGTAGAGCACGTCGGCCACCTCGGTGAGGACGCAAAAGCCGTGGGCGAAGCCGTCAGGACAGTAGAGCTGGTGATGGTTTACGTCGCTCAGCTCAAATCCCTCCCACTGACCAAACTGCGACGACCCTTCCCGAAGGTCGGCGATTACGTCGAAGATGACGCCCCGGGCACAGCGCACGAGCTTCGCCATCCCCGGCTGGAAGTGCATTCCGCGCACAATCCCTTGGCGCGAGCGGGAGTGGTTGTCCTGGACGAACTCGTCGTCGATCCCCAGTTCGGAGAAGGTGCCACGGCGATAAGTCTCCTGAAAGAACCCCCGCTCGTCGCCGTGGACGGTCGGCTGGATCAGGACAGGTCCGCTCAGGCGGGTGGCGAGCCGGTGCACAGGCGGCGAGAGGCTAGAGCTCTTCGGCGATCAGCGGCGCTTCGCGGTTGAACACCCAGTAGCCGAGCACGCAGATCCCGATCAGGATGAACAGGGGCGCGAGCAGCCACACCCGCCCCCCCATGTACGTGCCCGGTCCGGGGCTGTGGCCCACCATGTAGTGCCTTGCGAGTTGCAGCAGCGCGGCGATCGGATTGAAGAGGTAGTAGCGGACGAAGCCCGGCGCCTTCGCCTGGATGCTCTCGACCAGGATGAAGATTGGGCTCGCGTAGAACAGCGCCTGGCTGATCACGGCCCAGATCGGAGCGACGTCGCGGTAACGGACGTAGAGCGCAGAGAGCAGCATCGCGAAGCCGGCCGTCAGCGCCACCAGCAGCATGATGATCACCGGCAAAAACAACCACGTCAGCCGCGGGTGCACCCCGTAGGCGATCATGAATCCCAGCACGACGATCATGTTCAGCACCAGGTTGAACGCGGCCGTGAGCACCGTCGCCAGTGGGATCACGAGCCGGGGGAAGTGCATCTTGCGAACGAGGTTCTCGCGGCTGATGACCGAGGGGATCGACTGGCCGGTCGCCTGCTGGAAGAACGTGAACAACACGATGTTCATCAACAGCAGCACGGGAAAATCGGGGATGCGCTTCCCGAGCTGCACGACCAGCGCGAACATCACGTAGAGCACTCCGAAGAACAGGAGCGGCTGCATCAGCGACCACACGTAGCCGAGCACAGAGCCGAAGTACGCGAGCTTGAAATCGGTGGTCGCGACGAGCCAGGTCAGGCGCAGGAAGCGGCGCCAGCCGCCACCGAGAGCCGAGGGTCCATGAACCTCATCGAGCTGAAGCGGAATTGCGCTCATCCGACTGGCTGCCCAGCGCGCGTGCGACTGACCGACGCCACGTAGTCAATGCCCACCAGTCCGTGGAGCTCCGCGCCAAAGGAGACAACGTCGGCCACCCGCTCGTGGAACAGCAGGATCTCGAGCCCGGCCGACCCCCGTACCAGCGAGCAGCCAACGTAGTAGCGCCCGGCGGACAAACGATTCTCAGCCTCGATTGAAAACTCCACGCGCTCGCCCTTCTCCAGATCGGCGAGTGCCGCCCCCTCCTCTCGAGCTCCGGCGGAGAAGACCCGCACCGAATCTTCGTTGCTGAGCCAAACGGTCAGGCCAGGTTCTCTGATCGGCTCGAGCGCCTCGAGCGCGACATGAATGCGCATCGGCTCGCCATAGCCGACGGAATCGACCCGCCTGCCTTCGACATTGCTCACCCACGCGTCGAGGACCCTGACCTCCTGAACGGCGATGCTTGCTCTGTCGCTGCTGGGCATCGTGCGGAAGTTCTCGCTCAAATAAGCGCGGGCCACTTCGTGTGGCGCTCCCATCTGCGCGATCTTGCCCTGGCTGATCATCATCGCCCGATGACAGAACTGCTCGACCAGCGACATCGCGTGGGTCACGAGCACGATCGTCTTGCCCTCGGAGCGCAGGCGATAGAACGCGTCGATGCACTTCTGCTGGAAGGCCGCATCGCCCACCGCGAGCACCTCATCGATCAGCATCACGTCGGGGTCGGTGTGGATCATCACCGAGAACGCGAGCCGCACCTGCATGCCGGAGGAGTAGTTCTTCAGCTTCATGTCGACGAACCGCTCGAGCTCGCCGAAGGAGATGATCTGATCGAACCGCTCGCGCGCCTCGCGCGGGCTCAGACCCATCATCACCGCGTTGATCACGACGTTGTCGCGGGCCGGCAGATCCGGGTTGAAACCCACCCCCAGCTCGATGAATGGCGACAGTCGCCCCGCGATGTACATCCGCCCGGTGTCGGCCTTGTAGATACCCGCCAGGCATTTCAGCAGCGTGCTCTTGCCGGAACCGTTGCGGCCCACGATCCCGAAGAACTCCCCCTGCTGGACGTCGAAATCGATGCCGCGCAGCGCGTGTAGCTCGTCATAGCCCGTGCGCCGCAGCGGGTGCAGCACCCGCTCCTTGAGCGTGTGCACGCGGTGGTTTGGGATGCGGAAGCTCTTCTCCAGCTCCCGCACGCGGATTGCGACCCGGCCGCTGTCCATGGCGCCCAAGAGTACGCGGCCCGGCGGGTGCTACGAACGGAGCGCGCGCAGGCGCTTTGGGTCGAGCATCGGGCGCTCGAGCGGCTCGACGCTGCGCCGGCGATAGTCGCCGCGCGTCAGGTGTTGCTCCAGGAACACATACAGCACGATGAACAGGTAGCGACTGCCCATCTCTTTCAACTGTAGGTTCGAGGCGCCTACTTCACGGTTGGTCCAAGAAGTCGGCACGATCGCGTAGCTGAACCCCCTGGTGATCGCCTTCAGCGGCAGCTCGACAGTGAGGTTGAAGTGCGGTGCGACAAGCGGCTGGAGTCCCTCGATCACCTCGCGCTTGTACGCCTTGAAGGCGTTGGTCGTGTCGTTGTAACCGTGGCGGAACAGCAACCGGATCCCGAAGTTGACGATCCGGTTGGCGATCAGCTTGAGACGTGGGTATTCCTTGACCGTCGCTCCCGGCATGAACCGCGAGCCGAACGCGCAGTCATAACCGGCCTGCAGGACCCGGTAGTAGAGGATCACGTCGCGCGGATCATCGGAGCCGTCGGCCATCATCACCGCCACCGCGTCTCCGGTGAAAGCGACGAGTCCGGCGCGCACCGCATAGCCAAACCCGTGCGGCCCATCGTTGCGGATGCAGCGGACCCGCTTGTTCCTCTCGGAGAGCGAGGCCAGCACCTCCGAGGTGCCGTCGGTGGAGCCATCATCGACGACCAATACCTCGTAGTCGATCCCCTCTGGCTCGAGCCGCTCAACCAAACTGTCGACCGTCGAGACGATCAGCTGGGCTTCGTTGTAAGCGGGGATGACGACCGACAGCTTCACGCGATGCCTTCAGAGCGCGGCTTGGAGCGCGGACTCGTGCTCGCAGATCCACTCCCAGATGTCCGAGAGCACCTCGCGGGGAGTGTGCGTCGGACGCCAGGACGTGTGCCGGAACAGCCGTGCGCAGTCGGAAATATAGACCGGCACGTCCCCTTGACGCTGCTCGGGAACAGCGGAGATCGGAACCTCGCGGCCGGAGAGCTCCCGGCAGATCGCGGTCGCCTCCTTGAGCGACAGCGAGACTTCGCGACCACCGCCCACATTGGCAACGACTCCGTCCCAGTGCCCGGGTCTCTGAAGCTGGTCGTCCACGAGCTGGGTCAGGTCGGAAACGTGCAGCAGGTCGCGGACCTGGCGGCCGCTTCCGCCGAAGCCGATGTATTGGAGCGGGCGACCGAAGCGGTGGGCCAGCAGCCAGTGCGCGAACACTCCTTGATCGACCTTGCCCATCTGCCACGGGCCCGCGATCACGCCGCAGCGGTTGATGACCGCCGGTAGGCCGGCGTCAGCGCGGCACTCGGCGATCAGCAGCTCCGCGGCGAGCTTCGTCGCCCCATACATGGTGCGGGCGCCCTCCAGCGGGAACTCCTCGCTGATGCCTGCCGCGGACGCGCCGGGGAACGGCTGGTCACCGTTCAGCTCGTAGCGGGTGTCGGTGTCGGTCAGCGCCAGCTCCTGGAGGCGGGCGACCGGATAGACCCGGCTTGTCGAGAGGAACACGATCTGCGCTCCGTCGCGGCGGGCGAGCTCGAGGCAGTTCCAAGCGCCGAGCAGGTTGGTGTCTACGACGTTGCCCGACCTCTCGTAGGCGGCGAGCACCGACGGTTCCGCGGAACACTCGACCAAGGCGTCTATTTTTGGCAGGCGCGTCAGGTCCTGGACGACGCGGACGTCGCCGTGTTCGAAGCGCACGCCGTCGGCTTTGAGTCTGGGGAGATTGAGCTCGGACCCCCGCCGCATCAGGTTGTCGAGCGCCGCAACTTCCCATTCGGGATGGAGGCGTGCGAGTGCGATGGCTAGGTTTGCGCCGACGAATCCGGCGCCGCCGGTGATCAACACTACTCGCTCTGGCGCGGAGGCCACCCGGCAATAAAACCATTGGCTAGGCTCCGACGCTTCATGACCGCCGTCGGCGTTGACCGCGACCAAGCCAGTCCACAGGAGAGGACGTCAAGGTCGGTCCGGCGCCGAGTGCAGGATCTCTACTGGCCGTCAGTGGTGGCGTGGATCGCGATCCCGGTCGCGATTGCGGGGTTGGCGTGGCAGCAGGTGGGGCTCGTCCCCTACCCCGGGCTAGGCGGCAGCTGGGTCGCTGCACTGTCGATGGCAGTCCACAGCGGGATCGGGTTTGGGAACCACGTGATCTTCACCTATGGACCCCTGGGATTTCTGGTGTTCCCGCCGGTCTGGTATTCCGGACTCGCGGCGGCCACCATCGCCTACCTGCTGATCATGCGTATTGCGCTGGCGCTGGCTCTCTACGCCGGTGCCCGTCGAACGTTCGGAGGGCTTGGGGCGTTCGTGATCGCGATTGTCGTTGCCGCGAACGCGGCGCTCAGCCCCGAACTGGTGGTCCCGCTGATCGCGTTGTCACTGGCGCTTCTCGCCAACCCCGCACCGCGCCCCGCGGCCTGGATATCTGCTTCGCGCCGGCGTCTTCGCCGGGTTGGAAATGCTCGCCAAGCTTTCCTTCGGGACGACGCTGGTCGCACTAACCGTGGTGTTCGTTGGGACCCTCGCCGAGCGGCGCGGGCGGTGCGCGGTCGTCGCCGCCGCCGGCTTCGCGGTTGCGTTCCTGGGAGGTTGGATCGCAACCGGTCAGGACCTGGCGGCGCTGCCTGACTACGTGAAGAACGGCTTCCAGATCAGCTCGGGCTACGCGCCCGCGATGGGCATCAACGATGGCATGCTGAGCTGGGAGGGGACCGCAGCGGTGGTCAGCTTCTGCCTCGGGATGTGGGCGGCTCTGCATGCAACCGCGGGGGCCAGCGCTCGGCAGCGCACGGGCGTCGTCCTGATGTGGGTTGTGACCTGCTTCTTCGCCTTCAAGGAAGGCTTTGTCCGGCACGACTCCTGGCACGGCGATTACTTCTTCCAGGTCGCGCTCGGTGGGTTCTTCGCCTTCAGTTGGCGAGCGACCCACCGCCTCGCCGCGCTTGCATGTGTGGCCGCGTTGCTTACGTTTGCGCTTGCCGGTGTTAGCGCGTCGCTGACTTCGAGGCTTCACGTCGTGAGCAATGCGCATCTAGCGGTGCGTGACGCCCTCTACCTGGTGATCCCGTCTAGGCGCGCAGCCCTGCTCACGGTCGGGCGCGAAGAGATCCAGCGCCTGGAGCCGATCGACCCACAATCTCTTGCGTTGCTGCGCGGCCAGACTGTCGCCCCATATCCGATCGAGTTGTCGCTCGCCTGGGCCTACGGTCTGCGTTTCGACCCAATCCCGGTGCTCCAGTCCTACAGCGCCTACACCAGCGCGCTTGACGGGGTCGATGCCCGCTTCCTGGAGTCCTCGGCCGCGCCGCAGCGGATCCTCCTCCAGGCGTGGTCCGGCATAGACAATCGCGTCCCGTCGTTTGATCAGGGCTTGACAAATCGAACGATGCTTTGCCGCTACCGGCTGATGCGACTGGCGCCCCCACTGGCGGTGCTCGGTCGTGCGCCGAGCCGCTGCACCGGTCAGACGCTCCTTCAAACAATTCACGCCGATTGGGGAACCCAGGTACCCGTGCCACCGCCACCGGACACCGACTCGCTGGTATTCGTTCGGATCGACGGCGTAGACATCGGTGGGCTCGAGCAGATCCGCTCCCTCTTGTTCAAGCCAAAGGAACGGTTCGTCGAGTTGAACGGCGCAAGCTTCTACCGCCTCGTTCCTGGAACCGCGGCCGACGGACTTCCGCTCACGGCATCGCCTGGAATCGACTATCCGGCTCCGTTCAACATGACCGTCGGGGCGAAGACGATCGCGGTGGCGAAGCAGGGGTCCGGACCCTCGGGCGGTGCGCCGATCACGTTCAGCTTCTATGCGGAGAGGTTCGCGTCGGACATGACGGGGCGGCGCCTGCAGTGAGTCGCAGGGCTAGACGCAAATAAGCTGGCTACGCTCCGCGCGCTATTTCAGCGATCTCGGCCTCCTTGTCCCGGCGCCTGCGCACGCTCGACCTTCCTTGGCCGTCGATCGTCGCCTGGATCGTGCTCCCGATCGCGATTGCGGCACTGGCGTGGCAGCCGAGCAACTATCCGCTGGCCCCCGCCCCGGGGCTCGATCTGAGCTGGACGGCGGGGCTGTCGATGGCCACGCACGGCGGAATCGACTTCGGAAATCGGGTGATCTTCACTTATGGCCCACTCGGTTTCCTGCTCGAGCCGACCACCTGGTTTGGGGGTCTCGGGGCGCTGTCGCTCTCCTATCTCCTGATCATGCGTCTCGCCCTCGCGATCGCGCTGTACGTGGGCGCCAGGCAAACGTTCGGTGCGATCGCAGCCTTCCTGGTCGCGATTGTGGTCAGTACGTCGACAACAGAGGCGCCTGAGTCGATCATCGCGGTCGTCGCGTTGGTCCTCGCTCTGTCGTCCGAGCTCAGACGTCGCAGCGCGATCCTGATCTCCGCGGCAGCGGGTGCGTTCGCCGCGTTCGAGTTGTTGGCCAAGGTCTCGATCGGGATTGCGCTCGTTGTGGTGACAGCCATCTTCGTCCTCAGCCTGGCGGGTTGGCGCCGAGAGTCGGCGATCGCGGGCGTTTCCGGTTTCTTGGTGACGTTGCTGGCCGGGTGGCTGGTCAGCGGCCAGGACCTCAGCGCCCTCCCCGACTACGCCAAGAACTCATTTCAGATTGTGTCCGGGTATGCGCCGGCGATGAGCATAAGCACTGGCACGCTCAGCTGGCAGGGATCGGCAGCGATCGTCGCTGTCTGCCTGGGGCTGTGGGCAGCCATGCATTCGACGACCCGCGCTGACGGCCGACAACGAGCTGGTGTGATCGGACTCTGGCTGGCGACGTGTTTCTTTGCGTTCAAAGAAGGCTTCGTGCGCCACGAGGCATTTCATGGGGCACTCTTCTTTCAAACGGTGCTCGGCGGGTTCGTCGCGTTCGGCTGGCGGGCGAGCCACCGGCTTGCTGCCCTCGCCTGTCTTGCCGCCCTCGTGTCGCTCACGCTCGCCGCGCAAAGTCTGTCCCTGACCTCAAAACTTCACCTCGTCCGGAACGTGCGCGCCGCAGTGAATGATGTCCGCGACATCGCAAGCCCGGGTCGCCGGGACGCACTCATTACCGCCGGCAGGGCGGCGATCGAACAGGCGGAACCGCTTGATCCTCAGTCGCTTGCCCTGGTCCGCGGGCAGACCGTGGCCACGTACCCGTATGAGATTGCTCTCGCCTGGGCCTATCGACTCAACTGGGATCCGATTCCGGTGCTCCAGTCCTACAGCGCGTACACGACCGAGCTTGATGATGTTGATGCGCGGTTCCTTGAGTCGTCGTCAGGGCCGGATCGCATTCTCATGCAGGAGGCGTCGCCGGTGGACAACCGCATCCTGTCCTTCGATCAGGGGCGAACAAACCGCACCATTCTCTGCCGCTACCTGCTCCTGCGCCTCACCCCCCCACACGCTGTGCTCGGCCGCGCGCCCAGCCGTTGCACTGGCGAAACGCTGCTTCAGACAGTTCACGCTGACTGGGGAACCTCGGTGAGCGTGCCTCCGCTTCCTAACAACCACTCGCTCGTGTTCGTTCGGATCAGTGGTGTCGACATCGGCGGCCTCGAGCGGATCCGCGCGCTGCTGTTCAAGCCGCAGGAGCGCTTCATCATTCTCAACGGCAACAGCTTCCGGCTCGTGCCAGGAACGGCCGCTGACGGCCTGCCGCTCGATGCGTCCCGGGGTTTTGACTACCCGCCGCCGTTCAATCTCGCGCCGGGCGCGAAGACGATCGCCGTCGTGAAGCTGGGCTCCGGCCCGACCGGCGGCAAACCGATCGCTTTCTCGTTCTATGCGGAGGAGTTCGACGGCGGGGCGGGCAAGGCGTCGTAGCGAGTCGGCTCAGATGTTGGCGCGGGCTGCGCGTAGCGGGCGCACTTCGCGGAGACGCTGCCAGGCGGCGCTGAGCCCCACCGCCGCGAGCAGGATCACGAAGGGATCGGCGGGTGCCCGGTAGCGGGTGGTGCCGAGGATGAACACCGAGGGGAGCACGATCATGACGGGGCAGGCCCAGAGCGCGAGCGGCGCGCGGCGGGCGCCGGCGGTGACGATCCCTCCGAGTCCCAGCGCGGCGAGCAGCCAGAATGCGTAAACGCTAGCGACAGCGAGAGACGGCGGGTAAGCCTCCGGCCGTGCCAGCACGCGCTCCAATCCGGCGCCTGTCAAGTTGAGCAGTCGCAGCGTCGTCCAGTACGCGGTCTTGGCCACCGACGTCGGGTGAGCGTCGATGTACTTCAGACCGTCGTGGGTGAGTCGGCTCGAGATCTGAGCCTCGTTGAGCTTTCGGCCTGACGACACGGCCGCGAGTATCCGCTGCTCGGGCATGATCCAGAACGCCGGATAGTCGGTGCTCGTCTGGGCTGTGTGGTTGTAGGTGCCGGCGATCGCCAGGCCGGTCTCGGTGCTGACCGGCACAAACTCATGGAAGACGACTGCGTTGCGGATCGTCCACGGGAGGATTACGAGGATCGTGGCCGCGAGGCAGGCCGCTGGGGCGCGCAACGCAGGCCACGACCACCGCGGCCGCCCGATCCAGATCAGGGCGCCGAGCGGCAGCAGCAGGAAGATCCCGATACTGCGCGTCAGCGCCGCGAGACCCAGCAGCGCGCCAGTGACGACTGCCCAACGCAAGCGGGACGAGTTTCGGTATGCGAGCGCGCTGAGCACGCCGGCGAGCGCCAGCGGCGTGAACAAAGACTCGGACAGGATCGAGGAGCCGATCAGTATCAGCGGCGGGTAAACGGCTGCGATCGCCGCTGACAACAAGGCGATTCGCGGTGCCCAGAGCCTGAGCGCGACCAATGCGACGAGCACCACGGTGACGGCGCCGAGCAACGCCTCAAACACGCGAGCGGCGGTCCAGCGGGTGCTCGCAGAGCCGACGCCCACCGCTCTGTAGACCGCAGCGAGGGCGAGCGGGAAGAGCGGCGGACGCAGGGCGGTGGGCCCGCCCTCAGGATCGACGACGACCGCTGAGCGGGGGAAGCTTCCAGACCGCACGAGCGACACCGCGATCCGGTCGTAGTCCACGGCGTCGCTGTCCGGTTTGAAGTGTGGCGTCCCGGCGATCACGAGCAGCCGTAGCACCAGCGCAAGCGTCGCCACTGTGATCCAGATTGGCGCACAGCCCGGGTTTCGGAGCCGCGAGGCGCTCACCGTCGCCACGGTAGCTGGTCACCTGCCGTGACGCCCCTCGTATACTCGCGCGCCGTGTCGCCTGCACACGAGCGAGCCAAGCTGTCGTTGCCGGCGCGGGATGCGCTTGCATACACCGGCGCAGAAGATCCGCTCGAGTACTACTACCGCCCTGTCACCGCGTCGACGTATCGGGCGCGTCTGCGGCTTGTTTTAGAGGTCCTCGGAAACGGTCCATTCGAGAGACTCGTCGAGGTTGGATACGGCTCAGGAATCCTGCTACCGGAGCTCGGACAACGGGCCGCGCGCTTGGCCGGTGTCGACGTTCACCCTTACACAGCGGAAGTGGAGCGCTCGATGGCCGGCCTCGGCGTCCGGGCGATCCTTCGCCAAGCGTCGCTCTTCGAGATCCCCTTCGAAGCTGAGGAGTTCGACTGCCTCATCTGCGTAAGCGTGCTTGAGCACATCAACGAGCTAGGTGCAGCATTCGACGAGTTCGCGCGAGTGCTTCGCCCGGGCGGGGTCGCGGTGATCGGGTTTCCGGTCCGGAACCCGGTCACCGACGCGTTGTTCCGCGCGATGGGCTACCGACCGCGGGAAATGCATCCCTCGAGCCACGCTGACATCCTCGCCGCGGCGCAGCGGCATACCGAGCTGCTGGTCGAGCGCATCGAGCACCTTCCTCACTTCTTGCCTCGGCCGGTCTCGGCATATGTGGTCGCGCGGCTGCTCCGCGTCCCCACCGTGGCAGCTACGGGGGGTGAGCCGGGGTCCTCGCCGGAGATGAGCAAGGCAGATCGTTGATCGGGGAGGGGCGCGCCTCATCATCGGCGCCGTCGGACGACCCGCTCTCGGTCGAGGCCAGTCAAGCCCGATACGCGACCGAGCGAGAACAAGGAGAGTCCTTGGTCCGGGGCGGCTTCGAGAGTGCGTGGGGATGGAGCGGTCCCGCCGGCCGCTTGCGAGCGGAGCGCCGCGCACAATTCCTGATCGCGCAAGCCAACCTCGGACCCGGCGTAAGGTGTCTAGAACTCGGCTGCGGTACCGGGGAGTTCACCACGCGCCTGCTCGAGTCAGGGTGCGAGCTGATGGCGGTGGAGCTGAGCGCGGCAACAGCTCAGGAATGCCGGGCAAGAGTTGGCTCAGCTGCCGAGATAGTCGTCGGGAACATCGAGACTGGAGAAGGGCTAGCCGGGGCCAGCTTCGACGCGATCGTGGGAGTGAGCGTCCTTCATCACGTCAACATGAGGCTCTGTTTGGAGAACACGATCCTCCCAGCATTGAAGGTCGGCGGTCGCTTCGCATTCTCCGAGCCGAACATGAGCAATCCCCAGGTCTGGGCCGAGCGACACATTGGCTTGATTGGCCGCGTCCGCCACACAACGCCCCACGAGACGGCCTTTCGCCCCGGGGAGTTGCGCTCGTTGTTCGAACACGCCGGCCTGAGCGTGGCGCTATGCGAACCGTTTGACTTCCTTCACCCCTCGACGCCGCGGACGATCATCCCACTCGTCAGGAGCTTGGAAGCCTTCCTCGAACGCTCCCCGGCGCGAGCGATTGCGGGGTCGCTGCGAATCGCTGGATCCCGCTGAATCCACCGGTCCTAGATGCGGAATCGATGCTCTTGTCGGACGGGATCAACCCATAAACGGCGGTAACCGGCCACGGCAAGCCTGGTGATCGCGCCTCCGTAAGAGAAGCGTTTCATGTTCGAGCTGCCGTAGGTGCGCGCCCCGTAGCGAACGGGGACGTTCAGAACCTTGAGCCCGAGCAGCGCGGCGCCCAGGAGGAGGTGATAGTCGCCGAACGGATCGTCAGGCCCGAGATGGGCGCGAATCGTTCGGATCCGTTCCCAGTCCTGGCGCAGTAAGACCTTCGTTCCGCACAGTGTGTCCTTGACGTACTGACCCAGTACGGCGCTCATCACGCCGGCGAAGAACTTGTTGCCGACGAGGTTGAGGAACCGCATCGCGCCAGTCTCCATCCCGTAGACCAACCGGCTGCCATTGATCAGCTCCCCGCGGCCGCTCGCAAGCGCCTCGTAGAACTTCGGGAGATCCTCGGGCACGACGCTGAGGTCAGCGTCAAGGATCATCAGCACATCGTTGCGTGCCGCGGCGAACCCGGCCTGCACGGCGTTCCACTTTCCGGGGGCGTTCCTCACGATAAGGGTGATCTCGCGCTCGGAGGTGGCGATCTGCTCCTCGATGCGCTCGCGGGTGTCGTCGGTGGACCCGTTCTCGACAAACACGATCTCCGTGCCTTCTCCCATCTCTGGGACGCGCTCGACGATCTCGGCAATCGACCCGGCTTCGTTGCGGCACGGGACTACCACCGACACGCCCCATGCCTGGCTGCTCTCGGGCACAGGCCGCGCCACCAGCCAGTAGGAAGCATCGAACGCGCGCAGGCCGGGCAGGTGAGCGAATAGTCCGTTAAGGACGGGTCCGAGGGCCCTCGATCGTGTGGGGAAGAGAAGCTCTCTCCGCTCGATGACGACCTCGAGGCCTGCGAGCTCGGCCAGGTTAACAAGGTCGCGCGGTGCGACCCAATTGCGTATCGGTCGCCAGGGGCGCAGCCCGAGCCGGGCTGCCAAGGCGAAGCCTGGCCGCCAGAGGTTGCTGTAGGTAGATACCAGGATCCTGGTACGCGGATGGCAATGGCGTGCAACTGCGGCGAACAGCTCCTGCAGGTCGTAGACATACGGGACAACGTCGAGGAGGAGGACATAGTCGAACGTCTCGCCGAGGTCGAGTTGCTCGCCGACGCCTGTAAGGAAACGCAGCTCGGGATGGCGCCTGCGCGCCGCCGCAACCATACCCTCGCTCGCGTCTACTCCGACCCCCACCGATGGGCGCAGTGAGGCGAGCAGGTCGCCGCGTCCGCAGCCGATCTCAAGCACGCGCTGCCCCGGGGGGACGTGCGACCCGGTGATATCTCGCAACGTCTCGTGGATTCCGCGGTATGCAGCATTGCTCTGAAGCCACTGGTCCTCTTCGTCAGCGAAGCGATCGAAATGCGAGATGATCGCCTCGTACTCCTGCGGGCCGGCGATTGTGGACGGGAGGACGCTCGTTGCCATGAAGCCGGCGAGTCTATCCACGGCCGGCCAAACGGCACCTCGAGCGGTTTCGCGTACCATCGCGATCGTGCGGAGCAGAGTCCATCTGGGGCTCGTGGGCGTCGGCTTTGCGCTGCTGATCCTCGCTTGGGCCTTCACGACGCCGCCTTACGGGGCACCCGACGAAGCGCAGCATTTCGTGCGCGCCGCGAGCATCTCACGTGGCTGGTTTCTCGGACCAAAGGCGCCGGTCAAGGCAAGCACGACCGCACAGGCCGCCTGGCTCGCACCCAACACTCGCGCCGAACTGGTGGATGCTCGGCTCGTACCGGCGGGGTGGATCTGCCTCCCGATGTCTCATCCGACGAAGGGCAAGTGCCTCGTGTCCAATTACGTCGGCAATTACGAGCCCCTCTCCTACTTCCTCCCCGCGGCCGCGGTCCGCTTCGCAAATCACGCAACCCGTGGCGTTTGGTTCGGCAGGCTCGCTTCCGTATTTCAATGCCTGGTGTTCCTGATCCTGGCATTCGCTCTCCTATGGCGTGGAACCGCGTGGTCACTTCTGGGGCTGTTCGCGGCGCTCACGCCGAGCACGCTGTTCATGACGTCGGTCATCAATCCGGACGGACTGGAGCTGGCGGCGAACCTTGCGTTTATGGCAGGTCTGCTCCGCCTCTCACGTCCCGATGGAGACGTTCCGGCCTGGGTCTGGCCGGCGATCGCGGTCAGCGGAGCAGTTGTAGTGCTGGCTTGGCATCTTGGATGGATATTCGTCTCGGTCGAACTTGCCCTCATGGCCATTCTGCTCGGGCGCAGCCAAGTGGGCGACTTGATCCGATCGCGTCGCCGTCAAGCTGGAGTCACCGCGCTCGTGCTCTCAGTCGCGATGGGGCTTTTTTTGGCTTGGGGGTTGATCGGCGGCCTGTTTCACGGCCACCTGAAGGTTTCACTCCTTGCGCCAGGATCGACAGCGGCACTCACTTCTCTTCGTACAAACATCTACGGCGTAGTAGCCCTGTTCGGGCAACTCGACGTTGCGCTGCCCGCCGACGGCTACTACTGGGTGTGGTGGATCTTCATGATCGTTCTATTCCTCGCCGCTGTGGCACTCGGAAAGCCGCGCGAGCGCGTGGTTGTGGTGCTGGCCGCAGTGGTTGCACTCCTCTTCACACTGACGCTGTATGCGTGGGTCCTGAGGCCCACGGGCTTTGGATTGGAGCCCCGCTACGTTATGCCGCTGGCCGCTCTCATCCCTTTGCTCGCTGGCGAGTTCCTCTATCGAGCACGGGACCGTCTACCCGGCATCGTTCCCAGATACCTCCCATCAGTAGCCGTCGTCCTGGTGGCCTGCTACGAGCTGATGGCGTGGTGGATCAACGCACGCGCATCGGCAGGTGAGCCGACTGTCGTTTGGTTTCTCCGCAGCCCGCACTGGAATCCCCCACGCGGCTGGATCCCGTGGGTGATCGCGGCGATCGGCGGGACACTCGTGCTGATCGGGTTCGCAATCAGCGAAGCGCTCGTGGAAAGGCGGGCTTGGCTTGGGGCCGCATCGAATGACCCCCTGCCGCCGCGACTGTTTGGTTCTCCTTCACGAACGTAGGCTTCCAACCGGATGAGAGAACGCCTTATGGTCGGCGTTTTGGCCGCCGGATTCGCGCTGTTCACCTTCGCCTGGGCGTTCTCGTCCGTCCCCTACCGGCCGCCCGACGAGACGGCGCATTACGTTCGCGCAGCCTCGATCGCCAGCGGCACGTTGCTCGGCCCTAAGGCGAGCGTGACCGGCGAGACCCCTGTCCAGACTGCGTTTCTCAAACCGGATGGACGTGCGGATACGGTCGATGCGAAGCTGGCCCCTCCAGGGTTGCCGTGTATCAATGGGAAGCCGGTGCCGAGCACAGGCCGCTGCGCGATCGCCAACTACGTCGGCAACTACCAGCCGCTGCCGTACCTGCTTCCGGCACTCGCTGTCCGGTTCGCGTCCAATGCCGACAGCGCGCTGTGGCTGGGTCGGATCGCGGCAGCGTTGCAGTCCATGGCTTTCGTCGCGCTGGCGCTGGCTTTGCTCTGGGAGGAGGGCGGGTGGTCGATCCTCGGACTGCTTCTGGCGCTCACCCCGTCGGTCTTGTTCCTGGGCTCGGTCATCAACCCGGACGGGCTCGAGGTCGTGGCCAGTCTGACTTGCGCCGCGGGATCGCTGCGCATCTCTCGCGGGCCGGCCGATGCCGCTCGATGGGTTTGGGCGGCGACGGCCCTCGGCGCTGTCGTCACCGTGCTCGCCTGGCAGCTCGGCTGGGTGTTCGTGCTCGCGGACATTGCTGTTGCCGCGGCGCTGGCTGGCCGCGCGCAGCTGCGAGAGCTACTCGCGGCGCGGCGCCGCACGGTTTACGTGAGTGGGCTCGCGGTCGGCACCGCTTTGGCCCTATACCTGGCTTGGGGACTGAGCACTGGGCTCCTGCACGGAACGTTCGGCGTATCTCCGTTTTGGCAGGGCCTCCATGCCGGGTTCAGAGAGCTGCGGTTCGCGCTTCACGATGCAGTCGCGTTGTTCGGCGCTGTAGATGTCCCCCTCCCGTCGGGCATCGACTACTGGGTGTGGTGGGGGCTCGTCCTCGCGCTCGGGGCAGGAGCGATGGCGCTTGCGTCAGCACGCGAGCGGGCGATCGTGATGGCGGTGACGCTCGTGGCGCTCGCCTTTCCCGTGCTTTTCTATTCGTGGGTCCAGAGGCATTCGGGCTTTGGGCTGGAGGGGCGCTACGTTCTCCCGCTGCTGGCTTTGGTCCCACTCGTTTGCGGCGAGCTGGTCTTCCGTCACCGCCGAGAACTGTCACCTCATCTGACCCGGTTCGTGCCAAGCACGCTGATCGCGGTCATTGGCTGCTTCCAGCTGCTCGCGTGGTGGATCAACGCCCGCGTTTCGGCGGGCGAGCCCCACGCGTTCTGGTTTCTCGGCAGCCCTCGGTGGAGTCCGCCCGGAGGTTGGGCGCCGTGGACGATCGCAGCGACGCTGGGATCGCTCGCGCTGGTCGCGTGCGCGGCGAGGGACGCAGTCGGGGTGGCCGGGCCGGCGGTTAGGCTGCGGGAACGGGAGCTGCTTGGGTCGACGCCATCCTGAACGCTGGATCCTCAAGGCACATCGCCTGCCAAACGCGCTCGATCTGCTCCCCCCAGCGGTAGCGACGGACCTCGTCGAGACCGGCGGCGGCGATCCGTTCGCGCAGCGCCACATCCGCCACAAGCTCACCCACCCGCTCCGCGACCATCGTCGGCAACGGCGGCGCGAGCAGACAGTTCTCGCCATCGCGCAACAGCCAGCTGGTCGCCGGATTGATGTTTGACACGGTCGCCATTCCCGAGGCCATGAACTCGAACGGCTGGTAGCTCGGATGCTTGGTGTGCATGAACACCAGTCCGATGTCGCAGGTGCGGTAGAGCTCCGCGACCTCGTCGAGCGAGGACAGCACGCCCAGATTGCGAATCCGGCCTCGCAGCCCGAACGCCCCTGAGGACCAGTTCTCGCCAGCGCACACCACATCGACCCGATCGCCGTACTGCTTCTTGACTTTTACGAGCGCCGACATCCCCAGGCCGAACGCGTTGCGGGGAGTCTTCGGCCGGCCGTAAAAGAACACGCGCACCGGATCAGAAGGATCCCGGCGCTCCGCGGGAGGGTGGTAGCGATGCGTGTCGACCGCTGGGACGAACGCCACCGCCGGGTTGCCGTAGGAGCGGTAAACGTCCGCGAGCCCGGGCGTGTTGACGATGCCGGGGATCCCAAGCCGGTAGGTCTCCTCGACGAGCGCCGACGCTGCCCCCGCCGGATAGAACTCGGACTCGTCGTCCTGGACGAGGTAGAAGCGCGCGCGGACGTTCGGGACCCGCAGCATCAAGTAGATGCTCGACCACAGCGTCGCGATCGCGACGTCCGCGTCGGGCAGCTCGTCGGGCGCGACCTTCGACGCCGATGTGAATGTGCTCCCAGCGAGCGCTGGAAACGCCGCTGTGACCTTGCGCTGCATTCCCGCGACGGCGTGGGCCCCCACGTCGTAGCAGTGAAAACGATTCTCCACCCCGTGCTCGCGCGCGAAATGGTCGGCGAAGCGCAGCAGCGTGTGCACTCCGCCGAAGTAGACGTGATGGAAGTAGGGCAAGAACCACAGCACGCTGCGGATCTCGAACGAGTCCTGGCGGCGGTAGGCGTCGACCAGCGCCACATTCGCCTCGATCAGTTCCTCGTCGGCGTCGAACGCACCAGAGATCGCGAGCCGATCGGACTCTGTGAGCAGCGGCTCGTCATCGGCAACGTTGCGACGGCGCCGGCGTGCGCGGAAGTACGCGTAGCCGACCTCCGTCGGGCCCTTCTTCGCAGTGCGCCAGATGTGCTGGAGGCGCACCCGGCTGAAGCGGCCAGCCATCGGTCCCTGGGGGATGCTCACGGCGCACCCTCCGCTGGCAGCCGCAGACCGCAGTCGGTCCCCTGAAGCGTCAGGCTGGGGTTGTAGAACGGGTCGCCCACGGTGCGGAAATCTCCATAGCTGAGCTCTGATCGTACGAAGTCACCAGGGTCGATGTGGGTCCCGCGGCTTCGGGACTCATCATGCAGCACAACCGCGTGCGGGACGCACAGGCTGCGGTGACCGGCCGCCGTCAGGCGCAGGGACAAATCGACGTCGTTACCACCAACGACAAAGCTCTCATCGAACGAGCCGACCGCCTCGAACTTCGCTCGCTCGACCATCATGCACGCCGCGGTGACCGCAAGCCAGTTGCGGGTTCCGCCCGCCGCACGGCCAAATGCCGTGTCCTGATCCGGCATCAACCCGGCGAACGGATGGCCCGCGTAGCCGTGCAGCCCGATCGCGGCGCCGGCGTGCTGAACGGACCCGTCCGGGTACAGCAGCAGTGGCGCCACCGCGCCGACCTCGGGACGTAGCGCCTCCGCCAGCAGCGCCTCGAGCCAGGACTCCTCGACGATCTGAGTGTCGTTGTTGAGGAACACGAGCACATCGGCGGTTGAGTCCCGTGCTGCGAGGTTGTTAAGCGCGGCGAAGTTAAACGGCCGTTCGTCGCGCAGCACACGCACGTTCGGCCGCCGCGCGAGCCCGTCGACGAGCGTGGCCGTCTCACGCTCGTGTGAGCCATTGTCAACCAACGCGACGGACAGCCGCTCATATCGAGTGCGGCCCAGCAGCGACACAACGCAGCGCGCCAGCAACTCCGCGGCGTCTCGAAAGCAAATCACCACCTCGACGCTCGGCTCCCCGGCGATCGCCCGGCGAACCCGGCGGACGCCGTCGACCCACTCCACGCGGGCGCCGTTCGCATACCGCGACGCCACCGACGCGTCGAGCGGAGGAGGATCGGCCAGCTCGGCGTCGCGGTGACAGAGGAGCATCGGCACGTGCGCGTGGCCCGAGCCGTCTGCCCCCGCCAGCGTCAGCGCCAGCTCGTGCCGCCAGGCTGGGCCCCCGTGGAGTTCGCCGAGCGCCGCCGCTGCCTGCTCTCGTCTCACGACCAAGAGCGGCCCGCTGTCGTCGCAGGCGAGCCAGCGGTCGGGCGACGGGCCGGGGCGCAGGCGCGGCCTGCTGCGCTGCCCGGAAGCGTCGATCACATCGTCGTCGCAGGTGATCACGGCCGCGTCGGGAGCGAGCGCCGCTGCCTGGCCCAGTCGCTCGATCGCGACCGCAGCCGGCGAGTCGCCGGCACGCAGGAGCGCGACGTGGCCGCAGCGTGCCCGCGCCAAGGCACCCTCCAGCGAACCGCCGAGTATTCCTGCGGGTGCCACGGTTCCGGCCGCGAGTGCATCGCGCGTGTGGCTGGCGTGCCCTCCCTCCCCTTCGATCCACACCGCAATCGGCGTCGCCTGCAGCGCCGGATGCCCCAGCTCGGGCACCTGCGCAAACCGATGCACGCGGGGACGGGAGAGGAGGGCGGGCTCGATCGTCGTCAGATACTGCTCCCAGCGATCGGGCGCAGCAGCGCGCCGTGCCCGTGACAGCAGCCGACCGAGCACTAGAGTCCGGCCAGGATCGCCCGCAGACCGTCGCGCAGCTCGACCTGGGCCTCCCACCCGAGCTCACGTTTGGCTCGAGCCACGTCGAGGCAGCTGCGTCGCACCTCTCCGGGCCGCTCGGGTGCGAATTCGGGCTCGCGCGGTGGGCGCTCCGCCACGTCGGCCAGCGCCGAGAGCAGCTCGAGCACTGAGGTCTCGCGCCCGTGTCCGATGTTCAGCGGACCTGTGAGCTCGCTGTCCGCGGCGAGCAGGTTGGCACGCACGACATCGCTCACGTCCACCCAATCGCGGGTTTGCGTGCCGTCGCCGAAGACGGTCGGTGTGCGGTCCTCGACGACGCAGCCGCAGAAGATCGCGACCACGCCTGCCTCGCCGTGAACGTCCTGGCGCGGGCCGTAGACGTTGCCGTAGCGCAGCGAGATCGTCGGGAGGCCGTGCAGCCGCGAGTAGAGCTCGCAATATCCCTCGGCCGCGTATTTGCTTTGCCCATACGGAGCAAGCGGACGGACGGGATGGTCCTCGGGTGTCGGCAGCACGCCCGCGTCGCCGTAGAGGCCGCCGCCCGTCGAGGTGTTGACAACCCGTCTGGAGCCCGTCTCGCGCGCCGCCTCCAGGAGCGTGATCGTCCCCAACACGTTCTGCGCGGCGTCGTCGGCCGGGTGCTCGACGGAGTAGCGCACATCGATCTGCGCGGCAAGGTGGAAAACCAACGCTGGCCGGACCTGGTCGAACACCGCGGAGACAAATGGGCCGTCGCTCACGTCTCCCTCATGCAGGGTCGCACCCGCCGCCAGCGCCGACTCCAGATTCGCCCGCTTCCCGGTCTTGAAGTTGTCGATCACCGCGACGCGATCGCCGCGGGCGAGGAGTGCGTCGACGAGGTTCGAACCGATGAAGCCGGCGCCGCCGGTGACCACGCAGTCCATGGCGCGCGGAGCTTAGAGGCTCGCGGCCCCGGCCCCTCAGAGGCTCGCGGTCCCCACCCAGATGGGAGAAAGTCCCAATAGTTGGGGGTTTTCTCCCATCAGCGCGAGTCCGAAGTCCTCAGCGCGACGCCCTCCGAAGTCGCTGAGATAAAACGCCTCCAGAACGTGGCGGGGCCCGCACCGCGGTGTGCGCGGTACGGGCCCTGCCGAAGGACGACCCTGGTAGGGCTGGGGGCCGTCCGAGACCCGCGAGAAAGGGGGCGATGCTCGCGGGCCCGAGCGACATCCTTGTCATGAGACAGCATAGCGGCCGCGGCGCTAAAAGAACCCTAACTTCATTCGCATCAATCCGGTGTATTGCCTGGCGTGAAGGTGGGTATCAGCGGGAACGCCAACCGCACGCGCCCGATTGCGTGATGCCCCCACGATATGCAGGACAAGGATCGCGCGGCATCCGCCGATCTACACCGCAACCCAGTCGCCCCCCGCCCGTTCCTACACCTAATCTTCTGAGTTCCGATCCATGCGCCCCCAGGGATCCGTTCAGCCTCAACTGAGCGCGATTGAGATGCCGCGGACCGTTGAGGTCCTCGATGTCCCGCTTGCGCTCACCGACTACGAGCGCACGCTTGCGTGGATGGACGCGATGATCGACGAGCGCGATCCGGGCTACGTATGCGTGTGCAACGTGCACACCGTGATGGCCTCCAAGGAGGACGTCGAACTCCGCACCGCGCTGATGAATTCCTCGCTCAACCTTCCCGACGGTCAACCGCTGGTATGGGCGATCAACGCTCTCGGACACAACCTCGCAGCGCGCGTCTATGGGCCTGAGCTGATGTCACGCGCAGTCGCCGGGGCCGCGGCGAGCGGACATCGCTACTACCTCTACGGCGGCCGCAACCAGGGCGCGCTTGTGCAGCTCGCTCTCAATCTTCGCAGGCGCTACCCCGGCGTGAAGATCGTCGGGGGCTATTCCCCGCCACACCGCCTGCTCACCCGCGAAGAGCAGGAAGCTGTCGCCGAGGAGATCAACCGCTCGCGCGCGGACGTCGTCTGGGCCGGTATCGGGGTGCCCAAGCAGGAGAAGTGGATGGCGCAGATGCGGCCACTGCTGGACGCGCCGCTGCTCGTGGGAGTCGGGGCTGCGTTTGATTTCCACGCGGGTCTCGTGGCCCAGGCGCCTAACTGGATCCAGGAGGCTGGCCTCGAATGGGCCTACCGGCTCGCCCACGAGCCACGCCGTTTGTGGCGACGCTACATGCGCTACAACCCGCGCTTCCTGACCGGATTCGGGCGCCAGTTCGCCCAGCACCGCCGTAACGGAGGGGGCTGACGGCGGTCCCGGCAGCGTCGGTCGTGATCCCGACGCGCAAACGCTCCGACTACCTCGACGTTGCGCTGGGATCGATCGTGCCGCAGGCAAACGAGCTCGGTGCCGAGGTGCTCGTCGTGATTGACGGCAAGGACCCGGCGAGCGTCGCGGTCGCGGACCGCCACGGCGCTCGCCCGATCACCCTGTCGACGCAGCGGGGCCTCAACGCGGCGCGCAACGCCGGCGTCACCGCAGCCCAGGGAAGCCTGATCGTGTTCGTCGACGACGATGTCGAGGCTCCCCCAGGCTGGCTGCACGCGGTGCTTGACGGCGCGGCGTCGGCGCCTGACCACGACGTCTTCGGCGGACCGATCCGCGCGCGGCTCGAGGGCGGCGGCCCACACGGCTGTGGGCGCGAGCGGCCACCGATCACGACGCTCGAGCTGGGTGGCGGCGATCGTGACGTCCCGCTCGTCTGGGGGGCGAACCTCGCGATCAGGTCGTCTGCATTCGACCGCCTCGGCGGCTTCGACGAGACAGTCGTCGGCACGGGCGACGAGGAGGACTGGCTCCGCCGATATCGCGAGCAGGGGGGCCGCATCCGCTACCTGGCCGACGCCGGCCTCGTCCACCGCCGCAGCGCCGCCGACGCCCGGCTCGGCAGGCTCGCTCGCGCGGCCTTTACGCGCGGTCGCCAGGCGCGACGTTACGACGCACGCAGGGGCGCGGCACCGCCGCTGCGGCGGGAGTTCGGCACGCTCGCGGGCTGCACCTGGCACACGCTCAGACGCCGCTGCGCACTGGGCATCGTCTCGGCCGCTCACACCGCCGGTCGCCTCCGTGAGGCGCTCACCCCAGCTCACAGGTGAGCGACGAGTTTCTGTCGGGCACCTCAGGGGAGGTGTCGGGGGTCAGGGTCACTGCCGCCGCGATCTCCGCCGACCTGTTCGCGGACGCCGTTGCGATGCTTCGGTTTCAGCGCCGGCGCCTGCGGCATGCTGCGCTCGCCGCGCCCTCCCGCCGGATCCTCGTGCTGGGGATCGCGCGCGAGAAGCAGCCCCGTCTGCTCAAACGCGCGCACGATGAGCTTAAGCGCTCGCACCACGAAATCCGCTTCGCGTCCAAGCTCGCGGGCGAACAAGGGAAATTCCAGAACCTCAACGAGCTGCTCGCCGCGGAGCCGGCGTCCGATCACGACTGGCTGCTCGTGATCGACGACGACGTCAGCCTCCCCGCCGGCTTCCTGGACGCGTTCGTCTTCCTCGCAGAGCGGTTCGGCCTCCGGCTCGCACAGCCTGCTCACCGCAGGCGCTCGCACGCGGCGTGGACCGTGACCCGGCGGCGTGCCGGCAGCGTCGTGCGTGAGACCGCGTTCGTCGAGATCGGGCCGGTGTTCGCATTCCACGCCAGCACGTTCGAGATGCTGCTGCCGTTCCCGGACTCCCGGTTCGGCTGGGGGCTCGACAGCCATTGGTCCGCCGTCGCACACGACCAGCGCTGGCGGCTCGGCGTGATCGACGCTACTCCGGTCACCCACGACGCGCGCCGGATCGCGTCCGGCTACGACCGGGACGCGGCGCTTGCCGAGTCCCGCGAATTCCTCCGCACCCGCCCGCACATCAGCCCGGCTGACGCCCGGCGGACGCTCGCCGTGCACCGGTCATGGCGATGAGGGTCCTCGCGCTCGCCGAGTATTACCCCCGCCAGGCAGATCCCGCGGGCGGCATCTGGGCCCACCGCCAAACGCTGGCTGTCAGAGCGGCCGGTGCGGACATCCGGGTGCTGGTGCTCCACCGCCCGCTGCCGCCGCTCCGTCACGCGACGCCCAAGGCATTTGCGACCGCGCTGCGACAACCGTCCCACTCCGAGCTCGACGGTATCCCCGTCGACTACCTGCGCTACCTCAGTCCGCCGCGTCCATGGAGCTATCAGTCGTGGGGAGCGTGGGCGGCGCGGCCACTCAGGCGCAGGCTCGACGCGCTGCGCCGCGATTTCCGATTCGACCTCGTCCATGCGCACTACGCGGTCCCTGCCGGTGATGCCGTCCGCCGCGCGATGCCCGAGGTCCCCACGGTGATCTCGGTTCATGGCCACGACGTCTACGGATCACTCGCCACGAGCCCCAACGTTCGCGCTGCACTCGCGCATGCCCGGCTGGTGATCGCCAACAGCGCCGGGACCGCAGAGCGCAGCACGTTCAGCGGCGCCCGCACGACGCGCGTCGTCCACCTCGGCGCCGATCGTTCCGGATGCGATACGCGAGCCGCCGCGGGTGCCGACCCTGGTCACGGTCGCGCATCTTGCGTCCCGCAAGCGCCACGCAGACGTGCTGGAAGCAATCGCGCTGCTGGGTGAGCGGCGTCCCGAGCTTCGCTACGAGATCGTCGGCGATGGCCCCGAGCGCGAGCACCTGGTCGCACGGGCGGCCTCGCTGCAACTGAGCGGACGAGTCAGGTTTCACGGGCAACTGCCGCCGGCGGAGGCGCGGTCGGTTGCACATGCCGCGACGCTGTTCGTGATGCCAAGCATCGATGAAGCATTCGGCGTCGCCTACATCGAGGCGATGGCGGCCGGCGTGCCGGCGGTCGGCTGCGCGGGCGAGAACGGGCCCGAGGAGATTGCCGGCGCAGGCGGCGGGATCGCGCTGGTACCGGCGGCCGACGTGCACACGCTCGCGAGCACGATCGATTCGCTGCTGGATGACCACCGCGCGCTCGGCGAGACGGCGCGCGAAACCGTACGGCGCGAGTTCACGTGGGCCACGTGCGGCGAGCAGACGCTCGCCGCCTACCGCCAGGCGCTCGGCGATGGCTGAGCTTGGCTCGGAGCCGTACCGCAAGGGCAACCTGCTCGACCGGGTCAGCGCGCGCGAGACGCTCGAGTTCAACTACCGCCACATGATGCGCCGCGAGCGTGCGCTGCTGGAGCGAAGGCTCGGCCTCGACGGAGGGGAGGTGCTCTCAGTCGGGTGCGGATGGCACCCTGGCCGCCACCTGTTTCCGGCACCCGCATTTCGTCTCACCGGGGTTGACGCTGATCCGAACAAGGTGGCGGGAGTGCTCGCCGAGGGCCGCGCGGACAGCGCCCACGTCGGCTATGCGGGACTGCTGGAGGATCCGCCGGAGTCGTTCGACGTCGTGCTCTACCGCCTGGTCCTCCACCACCTCGCGTTCCAGGGCCCCCTCGCGCCGTGCTTCGAGGAGGCGGCTCGCTTGCTGAAGCCGGGCGGCGCGATGGTGGCAATCGAGCCCGGCCTCTGGCACCCGATCGGGCTTGGCCTGGCGATCGCCAACCGCGCAGGCGCGGCCACCGCAGTCCACGGGACCCCCGACGACGTGCCCCTGTCGCCGCGACGCCTCATCGCCGAGGCGCGCTCCGCCGGTCTCGTGCCCGAGCTCCACGCCGTCACCTACACCTGGAGACGACTTCCCCCCGCGCTGCAGCGCGCGCTGCAGCCGCTGGATGAGCTCGGGTCCAGACCACGCGCTGCTCGCTTCGGCCACACCTTGATGCTGATTGGCCGGCGCTCATGAGCGCCGGCCCCGGCGGCGCATGCGCCGCCGGTAGGCGCGGTGCATGCACCGCGCCCCGGGGCCGCACATGTGCGGCCCCGTAAACACCCCGTTGCTACATTCGCCTGCGGTGTCGTCCATCGCCTCGGTCCCCAGGCGCGGCGCGTCCGGACCGCTCGCGCTTCCGCGCGCTCACATCGATACGAACGCCACGCTTGGCTTCGGGCTGGCCGTTGCGCTGATTCTCTACGCGTTCGTGACCGCGGGAGGGGTTGACCTCGGGGCCAACACTTGGGCGGAGATCGTGCTTGTGTTAGCCGGCGTCGCACTGCTTGTCGCGGTACTGATGGTCGGCGCGACAGGCCGGGCTTGGGGAGGCTGGACGCTCGCGCTGCTCGCCGCGATCACGGCGCTGAGCGCGCTGTCGATCGCCTGGTCGGTGCAGCCCGACGCCTCATGGGTCGAGGCGAACCGCGCCGTCTCCTACCTGGCCGCCTTCGGTGGCGCGATCGCGCTTGCCCGGCTGATGCCCGAACGCTGGTCGGCACTGACCGGTGCGCTGGCCATCTCGGCGACTGCGCTCTGCGCCTGGGCGCTGCTTGTCAAGGTGTTTCCGGGCACGCTCGATCCGGGAGATCCGCTCGGGCGCGTGAACGCCCCATTCGACTATTGGAACGCGGTCGGGCTGGTGGGCGCGATGGGGCTGCCGGCGTGCTTGTGGGCGGGATCGCGCCGCAATGGCCATCCGGCAGTGCGCGCGCTGTGCGTCCCGCCGATCACCATCCTGGTAGCGGCCCTACTGCTGTCGTACTCGCGGAGCGCGCTGCTGGCAGCGATTGTCGGAGCCGCATTGTGGTTCGCGCTTGGCCCCGAGCGGCTGCGAGCGACGGTTCCATTTGGGATCGGCCTGGTCGGGGCGGCCGTGTTGACGATCTGGGCCCTGTCGACGCATCCGCTCACGCACGACGGCGCATCGGCGACCGCGCGGGCTTCGGCGGGCCATTCGTTCGGCGTGCTGCTGGTACTCGTTATCGCGCTCGTGACGACTGCGGGCTTTGTCGCGGCGTTCATCGTGGATCGAGCTGTGCTCGCTCAACCTGCGCGCCGCCGGATCGGCACGGTGCTGATCTGCGGGCTCGGGTTGATCCCAGTGGGTGGCCTCGTCGCGGTGTCAGTGTCCAGTCGCGGTCTCACGGGGGAGGTCTCGCACCTCTGGAGCGGCGTCACGAACGCGCGGCAGATCACGGGGGACGTGCCTGGCCGCCTCGTCCAGCTCGGCAACACCCGACCCCGGTACTGGAGCGAGGCGCTGCGGGTGGGCGAGCACAACCTTCTGGCGGGCGCGGGCGCGCTGGGGTACGCGACCGCCCGCACGCGCTACACCCGCGACCAGTGGCTCGTCGGCCACGCGCACGGCTACGGTTTTGAGACGTTTGCCGACTTCGGGCTGATCGGGGTGGCGCTGAATCTCGCGCTGCTGATCGCGTGGTCACTCGCGAGTGCGCGAACGCTTGGGTTCCGGGCTAAGCCCGCGCGGAACCGCGCGATCCGCGGAGGAACGGTCAGGGATGCTCACGCTGCTCTGCGTGGTGGTCGTGTTCGGAATCAGCTCGGCGGTCGACTGGACCTGGTTCGTCCCCGGCTGCGCAGTCCCTGCGCTGCTGTGCGCGGGATGGCTCGCCGGGCGCGGACCGCTGGGACAGGCGATCGGTCGCCGCGACGCCACTGAGCCGCTCTCCCGCCGGCCCTGGCTGATCGCCGGTCTTGGCGCGATCGGCGCGCTGGCGCTCCTGACCTGCTGGCTGATCTGGCAGCCGCTGCGATCATCCAACGCCGACTCTGCCGCGGTGGCCGCTCTGAGCCGCGGCAACGCAAACGCCGCGCTCGCCGACGCCAGAGCCGCTGGCTCCCATGATCCGCTCTCGATCGAACCGCCGCTCGAGCTCTCTGCGATCTACAGCTCGCTTGGCGACGAATCGGCCGCTCGCGCAGAGCTGCTCGACGCGACGCGGCTGCAGCCGGACAATCTCGAGTCCTGGCAGCAGCTCGGCCTCTATGAGCTCCAGCAGCATCGGCCAGCACAGGCGTTGACTGCACTGCGCAAGGCGCTGAGTCCTGGACCGCAAATACGAGCCGACGGTCCGGCGCGATCGCGCAGGCGCAGTCGGAGCTCGGGGGATCTGGCGCGGGCTGATGAGGCGCCTCGGCAGGTGTCTGCTCGCGACCTGCTTGGGATCGAGCCTGATCGTGGGGCTGTTCCCCGCGCTCGCGCGCGCTGGCCACAGCCAGGTCTCGATCTTCCAGGACGACCAGTACCTGCTGTACAGCCCGCCGCAAACCGTCAGCGCGACGCTCGCGGTGCTTCGGTCGCTTGGGGTCCAGGAGGTGCGGGTCACTATCGAGTGGTCGGCACTCGCGCCAGATCCCAAATCCACCACGCGGCCCGCGTTCAACGCCCTCGACCCGGCGGCATACCCGGCGGGCGTATGGACGCGTTACGACGACCTGGTGCTGCTCGCCGCGCATTACGGGATCGGGGTGCAGTTCACGCTCACTTCCCCTGGGCCCGCTGTGGGCGATGTCGCGCGGCTCGCCCACGCAGCGCGCCGCCGATCACTACGGCCCGGACGCCAAGCAGTTCGCCCAGTTCGCGTATGCGGTCGGTTTGCGGTACAGCGGGAATTACGACGGCCTACCGCGAGTCACGAGGTGGTCGATCTGGAACGAGCCCAATCAGGGTGGGTGGCTGGCGCCACAGTGGCGGAGCTTCCGGGGCGTTCAGGTCGCGGCGTCGCCGATCCTCTACCGCCAGCTGCTCGACGCGGGCTACCTCGGTCTCGCCTACAGCGGCCATACCGCGGGCAAGGATGAGTTCCTCGTCGGCGAACTCGCCCCCGAGGGCTCCGACTCGCACAGCTTCTACAAGCCGATGAAGCCGCTGGTCTTCCTGCGTGCGCTGTACTGCGTCAACGGCTCGTACCGGCGGCTGCGCGGAGGGAGCGCATCGGCAGTTGGCTGTCCCGTGAACGGCTCGGCTCGCTCGTTCGTGACCGGCAACCCAGCGCTGTTCTACGCGACCGGCTTCGCTCATCACCCATACAACTTCTTCCAGGCGCCCAACGTCAGCTCACCTGACCCCGACTTCGTTCCGCTGGCAAACCTCGGCCGCCTCGAGCGCGCGCTCGACCGAACGTTTGGCACCTACGGCGTGCGGCGGCGGATCCCCATCTACCTGACCGAGTACGGCTACCAGACCAACCCGCCCGACCCCTTCCAGCCGTTCACGCCAGCGCAGCAGGCTGTTTTTCTCAACGAGGCCGACTACATGGCTTGGCGCGATCCGCGCGTCCGGTCGGTCGCGCAGTTCCTCCTGTTCGACTCTGGGCCTGACTACCGCTATCCGTCCTCCTCCTTCTCGTA
This sequence comes from uncultured Solirubrobacterales bacterium, assembly GCA_963849295.1. Lineage (GTDB taxonomy): Bacteria > Actinomycetota > Thermoleophilia > Solirubrobacterales > Solirubrobacteraceae > Palsa-465. The sequence goes on along the minus strand of CAWKGU010000006.1, from coordinate 78,926 downwards.
TTGGGATCTGTTCCAGACCGGGCTGCTGTTCTCCGATGGAACGCCCAAGCCCGCGTTCGCTGCCTATCGGATGCCGATCTGGATCGCGCATCCGGTGGTGCGCCGGGGCGGTCGGGTGCTCGTCTGGGGACAGCTGCGAGCGGCCCCGCACGGGGGCTCGCAGCAGGCCTACCTCCAGTGGAAGCCGAGCGGCGGGGCGTTCCGAAACCTCGCGGTTGTGCGGACGAGCAATCCAGACGGCTACATCACGAGCAGGGTCAAGGTGCCGGGGACCGGGTCGGTGCGGACGGCATGGGTGTCCGGATCGGGGACGGTGTACGTCAGCCGCAGCGTCACCGTGCGGGTGAAATAGTCCTCCGCGCGGACTCTCAGCCGACGACGGCGGGCTCCTGGTCGACCAGCGACGGTGGCAGCAGCCCCGGCCCCTTCGCGACGCGGATCGCATGGAGCAACTGCTCGTACTGGTCGGTCACGGCGTCCCAGGAGTACCGCTTCGCGCGCTCCAGCGCGCGGCGCCGGTAGTCGGCAACAAGCTCAGGGGAGTCGAGCAGCCGCTGGAGCTGGATCACGAGATCGTCCACTCCCACGGCCCCCGAGAAATACGCGCCCGCCTCGCCGACGGTCTCGGCATTCGGACGGTGATCGTTGACGAGCACGCAGTTGCCCGCGGCCATCGCTTCGAGGATCACGGGATGCGTGCCCCCCACCTCGGTCGGCGCGCAGAACAGATAGGCGTGGCGCTGGAGCTCCCAGTAGCCCTGACCGAACACGTACCCGGGGAACACAACGCGAGGGTCCGCGGTGCGCCAGACCTGCCTGATGTACTCGTCGGCATAGGGCGCGCCCCCGACGACCACCAGCTTCATCCCCCGTGCCCGCTCAGCACTGATCCGCGAGAAGGCTTCGACCAGCACATGCGGGTTGTTCTCGGGCTCCAGGCGACCGACGAACAGGATGTACCTGCGTGGCTCGAGCCCCAGCCGCTCGAGTGTCTCGGTCCCGTCGTATCCCGGATCGGTCACGCCATATGGGATCACGCCGATCTGCTGGTTGTAGCGGCGCTCGAAGACGTCGGCGACCGAGTCGCTGTCGGTGATCGCTTCATCCGCCCAGCGCGGGGCGTGGCTTTCGGCGAAGCGCAGGTACGCCTTCGCAAACGCCGGCCACTTGCGGCGATCTGAATCGAGGCCGTCGACGTTGATCACCGCCGGGATCGACGCCCAGCGGGTGATCAGACACAACGGCGAATTGCCGGCGATAAAGAACAGCGCCACGTCGGGCCGCGTCACCCGCGCCGCGTGAATCGCGGAGAGAAAGGTGTGGACGAACGTGTCCAGGTACTTGTTCTGAATCGTTCGCAGATGAACGAGCCGTGCTCCCCTGTAGCTGCGCAGCGCGCTGTCGACGACGTGGGGCCGGCAGTAGACGAGCACCTCGTGTCCGCGATCCGAAAGCCGCGACGCGAGCTCCTCCGCGGCCGTCTCGAAGCCGCTGTAGGAGGCAGGGATTCCCCGGGTGCCGAGAATCGCGATCTTCATCGTTTGCCCACGGCCAGAGAGTAGGCGTCGCGGTGGGCAGACGCGCACGCTCCCCACGAGAACCCAGCCGCGCGGCTGCGGCCGCGACGCGCCAGATCGTCGCGAATGGCGGGTTCTGCCGTGAGCAGCACCATCGCGCTGGCGAAACTCTCTGGGTCGCCGGGACCGGCGTAGCGGGCCGCATCGCCGCACACCTCGAGGACTCCTGGGACACGCGCGGCGAGCACGGGCGTGCCGAGGCCCATTGCTTCGAGCGGCGTCAGCCCAAACCCCTCGTACAGCGACGGGTGGACGAGCGCGGCGGCCTGGCGGTACAGGTCGCGCAACTGCACGGGATCGGGTCGGCTGACGCTGCGGACGCCCGGCTGCCGGACAAACGCGGAGCCCGCGAGCACCAGCTCGAGCGGGTCACTGACCAGCTCTCGGTAGCGGCGGTAGGCGGCCAGCAGCGTCGGCAAGTCCTTCCTCGGTTCCTGGTCGCCGACGTACAGAAAATGCCGCTTGTCAGTCCCGTCGCCGGTCGTCTCCGGGAGCTCCTGACCCGGGCCGAGCCTCGCCACGACGACCTTCTCGGCCGGGAGTCCCCACAGCTCGCGAGCGTCACGCGCGGTCGTCTCGCTGATCGAGATCACCGCAGCGGCCCGCAGCGCCGCCGCGCGATGGGCGTGATGCGCGTAGGTGCGAAAACCGCGGGCGAAGCAATCGGGGAGCCGCTCGAACGCCAGGTCGACGATCGTCACAACCTGCGGGATCTCGGTTGCGAGCGAGCGCGCCGGCAGCGGGTGGTGGATCACCTCGGCGGCGGCGTCTCGGGCCAGCCGGGGCAGCTCGACGCCGCTCCACCGCAGGTCGCCGAGCAGGTTCTTGATGCTGCCGAGACCGCCCCCTCCGGGGGGTTGCCGCCGCGCGTTGGCCACCTCGATCAGCTCGACCCCATTGAGTCTGGCCAGCTCGTCGCACACGCTGCGGATGTAGACGCCGGTGCCCGACAGCGGTGCCCGCTCGGCGTACGTGGTGTCGATCATCACCCTCATCGCGTACCCCGCGCGAGCAGGATCCGTCGCAGCAGCGGTGGCCCCCCGACCGCCCTCACGCGCACGTCGCCAAAGCCGAATTCCTCAAGCAGGCTGGCGAGAGAGCGGTGCGTGTAAAGGTGCAGATGATCACCGAGTGGCTCAGAGAATCGCTCGATGCCGCCCAGAGCGACCCGCAAGCGTCCGTGGCTTGGCGTCGTCAACAGAAGCTTGCCACCGGGCAGCAGCACACGGCGCAGCTCGGAGAGCCAGCGCGCCGTATCAGCCACGTGCTCGATCACCTCGCCAGCCCACACGACCGCAAACGAGTTGTCGTCGAGTGGCAGTGGCCCGTCGATCGGGACCAGCCTGAAATCGAGTTCGGGGTGGCGGCCGTGCGCCCGATCGAGGGCCCCTTGGGCGACGTCGATGCCGGTCACTCGCGCGCCGACCAGCGCGATCTCGGCGCTGAACTCTCCTTGGGCGCACCCGACGTCCAGTACCGCGTCCTCGGCCCGGATGTGCCTGAGCAGGAAGCTGCGACGTAGCTCGAAATCCGCCGGTTCTGCATCCGCGGGCAGCCGGGACCAGAGCTCTTCGTAGTAGTCCTGCACGTCGCGACCGTACCTTGGTGGAACGTTTACAGTGGCCCTTCAGGATGAAGGTCGCGTTCGACAGCCGGCCAGCGACGGAACCGCACGGAATCGGCCGGTATACGCGCTCTCTCCTGGATGCATTGCGCTCCGAGCGGCCTGATGAAATCGTCGAGACGCGCGACCCGCGCCGCTGCGAGGTGTTTCACGCCCCCTGGATCGACGGGGCACTGCTGCGCTCGCCTGTCCCGATGGTCGTGACGTTGCATGATGTGATTCCGCTGAAGCGCCGCGGCGAGTATCTGCGCTCCGGTCTCCGTTTCCGGCTGCGGTACCTGGCGGTCCAGCGCGCGGTGAGGGTAATCGTTCCTACGCGCACGGTCGCCGACGACGCGACGCGAGTGCTGGGACTCCCCGAGGATCGGATTGCGGTGATCGCCGAAGCCGCCGCGCCCGTGTTGCGCCGCCGCTCGGAGGCGGAGGTGGCCGCGGTCCGCGAGCAGTTCGGGCTCCCGGAGCGCTACCTGGTGTGGGTCGGTGGGATGCGGATTCCCGATCCGCGCAAGCGGGTGGCGGCACTTGCGCGGGCACACCGGACGATGCCGCTGGTACTGGTCGGATCGATCGGTCGCTGGGCGCGCGAGCTTCCGGACGTGACGCTCACCGGGATCGTGAGCGACGACGAGCTGGCCGCGATCTACACCGGTGCCCATGCGCTCGTGTTCCCAAGCGACGAGGAGGGCTTTGGCCTGCCACCGGTCGAGGCGCTCGCGTGCGGAACTCCGGTCGCCGCGTGTGACGTGCCGGCGGTGCGGGAGGTACTCGATGGTCGTGCATCGTTCAGCGCCGTCGATGATCTGGACGGACTGATCCTCGCCGCCGAGTCGGCTCGCCGCCCAGCGCCAGAGCCGCCGTCCTGGAGCTGGCAGGACGCGGCCGCCGCCACCTGGGAGGTGTATGCGGAGGCCGCCGAGTCGCACACGCGCCTGCACGGGGCGCGGCGGGGACGCTCGCAGCCCTCGCGGGCGTGAAGGTCGCGGTTCCGATCATCTCGACGAATGAGGGCGAGCTGCTGCGGCACTCGCTCCCGGCAGCGCTTGCGCAGCAGACCGTCGAGGTGACCGTCTTCGACAACGCCTCCCAGGACTCCACGGCGGCAGTGGCCGAGGACCATGGCGTGCGGTGCGTGCGACTTGGGGAGCGCCACTCCTACTGCGCAGCGATGAACGTCGCGCTGGGATCGATCGAGGGCGACGCTGTGCTGATGCTGCAGCCCGACTGCTTTCTCACCGCGGGATTTGTCGCGGCGGCCTCCGGGCGCCTGGCCGATCCCGATATCGGCGTCGTCGCTCCCAAGCTGATCCGGGCCGATGGCCCCGGGGCCGAACAGCGCCTGGATCAGATCGACACCGCGGGCATGGTGGTCGATCGCCGGCGCAAGAACGGATTGGTCGGCCACGGCCGTCATGCCGAGTCCTTCAGCATGCCGGGTGCCGCGTTTGGCGCGGACGGCGCCGCCGCCCTCTACCGCCGAAAGACGCTCGAGGACGCGATGATCGAAGGCCAGGCATTCGACGAGGATCTGGTCGTCTGGCGAGATGGAGTGTCGGCGGATTGGGGCTCGGACGCCGACCTCGCCTGGCGAGTCAGATTGCTCGGTTGGCGCTGCGTGTACGAGCCCAGCGCAATCGCCTACCACGTTCGTCGCTACAGCCCCACCAACCGGTCCCGGATCGCGCGTTGGCAGCGGGCGGTCCAGTTCCGCAACCGCTACCTGATGATCGTCAAGAACGATCCACTTGCCGCGCTGCTGCGCGACCTGCCGTTCATCCTCCCCTACGAGGTCGCCGCGCTCGGCTTCGCGCTCCTGCGTGAGCCGTTCCTGCTGCGCGGCTACCGAGATGCCATCGCGCTGTATCCGAAGATGCGGCGCAAGCGGGCGCTGCTTCAGGCCCAGCGGCGCGCCCGCGGCGTGAGCCGGCCGCCGTACGGGCTGAGGCCCGCGAGCTGATTGGTACGGTGTCCGCGTGGCACGGCCGCGCGTCGACGTAGTCGTCCCGTTCAGGGGAGAGCGGAGCGAGTTGGAGACGCTGCGAGCGCGTTTGGCGGCCCTCTCATTGCGCGACGGGGACACGATCCTGGTGGTGGACAACTCGCCGGGGGCCGCTGCGCAGAACGCGGGTGACGCGGCCGTTCCGGTGCTCGTCGCGACCGGGCTCGCTTCGCCGGGCTATGCGCGCAACCGCGGCGCCGAGCAGGGAACCGGCGAGTGGATCGTGTTTCTCGATTCGGACACCGAGCCCTCGCCCGAGCTGCTTGACCGCTACTTCAATCCTGTTCCGGAGCCGAACACGGCGCTGCTCGCCGGCGGCGTGCTGGACGAGGAGGTACCGCCCGACGCGCCGGGGCCCGCACGCTACGCGTACCTGCGCAACACGCTCAGTCAGGGCCGCAGCCTGTCGTTTGGCCACTGGGGCTTCGTCCAGACCTCGAACGTGGCCTGTCGGCGGTCCGCGTTCGAGGCGGTCGGCGGGTTTCGCGAGGACATCCGCGCCGCCGAAGACGCCGACCTCACGTACCGGCTGCGGGCCGCGGGCGGAGCATTCGAGCGGCGCGAGGCGGCTCACGTCATCCACCGCAGTCGCCGGAAGCTCGGCCCATTCATCGCTCAGGCCTCGCTCTATGGAGCAGGGTCGGCGTGGCTGAGCCGGCAATATCCGGGCGCGTTCCCGCCACGCCGCCGCATCGGTTTGATCTGGTGGGCGATCCGCTTTGCCGCCAGGGGCTGCTTCCGCGCAGCACACGAACGCAGCCGCGATGAACTCGTGCTTGCCGTGTTCGAGCCGTTGTGGGAGCTCGCGTTCGAATTCGGACGCCTTCGCTCGATCGATCTGCCCTCTCGATGAGGCCCGCGGTCGACGTGGTCGTTCCGTTTCTCGGGGATCGAGCGGTACTGGAGGAAGTGATCGAGCGGATGCGCGTAATCCAACTGCGTGGCGGCGACACCGTGGTGGTGGTGGACAACACGCTGGGATCATCGTCCACGGATATAGACGCGAGAAAGATCCCAGCGCGCCCTTCGCGGCGCCGGCGAAGACCCGAACTCCATCCGCGTGCTCGCCGCCGCCCAATGCCAGACGCCGGGATTCGCGCGCAACCGCGGCGCGGAGCAGGGAGCCGGCGAATGGCTCGTGTTCCTCGACGCGGACACCGCGCCCTCGCCCGCGCTGCTCGACCGCTACTTCGACCCCGCGCCGGACGCCCGGACCGGGCTGATCGCCGGCGGGGTGCTCGATCAGGCGGTGGATGCGGGCGCCCCCATCGCGGCACGCTATGCCTACCTTCGCGGCGCGATGAGCCAGGAGGACACGTTCAGCTTCGGCGCGTGGGGGTACCCAAAGAGCGCCAACATCGCGTGTCGGCGGGCCGCGTTCGAAGAAGTTGGTGGGTTTCGCGAGGACATCCGTGCCGCCGAGGACGCCGATCTGACCTACCGGCTGAGGGCCGCCGGCTGGGAAGTTGAGCGGCGCGAGGCGGCGAGTGTCGTGCACTTCAGCCGACCGACGGTCGGTGGTCTGCTCAAGCAGAAGGCGCGCTGGGGTGCCGGCGGCGCCTGGCTGAACCGGCAGTATCCGGGTTCGGTAGGGCTCGCCCGCGGCCCCGGACTCGCGTGGTGGGCACTGCGCTCGACGACAAGCGAGCTCGTGAGGGCCGCCCGCCGACGGGATCGCGACGCGGCGATTCATGCCGTCCTTCACCCGCTCGAGGCGATCGCCTGGCAGGTGGGCCGGCTGCTCTCAAACGAGCGGAGGAGTCCGCGGTCGTGAGCTCGAGTCCGCGCGTCTCGCTGCTGATGCCCAACCGCAACAACGCGTGGGCGCTCGAGCATGTGCTCGGACGGTTGGCGGACAACACCTCGTACCCCGACGTCGAGCTCGTGGTCGTCGATGACGGCTCCACCGACGGCAGCCGGGAGCTGTTGCGGCTGTGGCGTGACGGAGGTCGTTTCCCGGATTTCAAGCTGATCGAGCGCGAGCACGACGACGACGGCGTCGTGGGCGCCCTGAACCAAGGGCTCGCGGCAGCGAGCGGCGAGCTCGTCGTCCAACTCGACGCGGACGCATCGATCGAGACACCGGGCTGGCTCGAGCGGATGATCGGGTTCTTTGGCTCGGACGACAGGATCGGCGTGCTCACGGGGAAGGTGGTGTTCGACTGGGGCCAGATCCATACCTGCGGCGTCGACGTGATCGGACCATCCGGGTTTCACGACCGCGGCGTGGTTATCACCGAGCCGATCGGGCAGCGGACCTACCACCAGCGCGTCGTGCGCTTTGACGAGCAGGCGTGCCCGGCGTGCGACACGCTCGCGGAGGTCGACGGCGGGATCGGCTGCTGCATGATGTACCGGCGCGAGGTGGCGCTCGAGCTCGGCGGATATGACTCGGGCTATGCCCCCGTTTGGCTCGACGACCTCGACCTCACGCTTTGCATGCGCCGCAGCGGCCTAAAGGTGTTCTTCATGCCTGAGATCCGCGTCGTGCATCACGTCGGCCGTCGAATGGCGGGCGAACCGGGCCGCAAGCGTGCCGTACGGACCATGCGCCGGGGCATCGGCCGGCTGCTGCGTCCGGATAGCCGCCGCCGGATTTCACAGTCGCTTGGCATCGACCGGCCACCTCGTGAGCAGTGGCAGCGGCTCCAGCATCACTACGCCTATTTCAAGTGCAAATGGGGCTTTGACATGCTCAATCCGGACATGGACGCGGTGCTCGAGCGCTGGGGCGAGACCGAGCTGTGCTGGCAATTCAACGAACACATGCGTGAATCGGGCGAGCGGATCATCGCCGCTTGGCAACGTCGTACCATCGAGGCGAAGTGAGCGCTGCCGCCATCCAGGGGAATGGCCGAGGCCCACACGGGCAAGCCACCCTCAACCGCCCCTCGACGGCGATCTTTGAGATTCCGATCGACCTGGGCACGCCGCGGGAGCTCCTGCAGATGATCTCTGCTTGGGCGTCTGATCACACCACGCACCGGGTGATGTACGTCAACGCGCACGTCGTCAACCAATCACGGGCGACGCCTGGCCTGGGCAGCGCGCTGCGTCGTGCCGACCTCGTGTACTGCGATGGCTATGGCGTCCGCCTGGCGGCGCGAGTGCTGAATCTCCCGGTCCCCCACCGTATGACCGGCGCTGACTGGATCTGGGATCTGGCGAGCCTTTGCGAGCTCTCCGGGCACGCGATCTACCTGCTCGGCTCCGATCCTCCGCTCGCCCGTGAAGCGGCTGCCCGCCTGCGGGCGCGCTTCCCCCGGCTCGACGTGGTCGGCGCTCACCACGGATTCTTCGACGTCGATTCGCCTCACAACCAACGCGTGATCGAGGACATCAGAGCGCATCGGGCGCGGATCGTGCTCGTCGGAATGGGGACCCCGAAGCAGGAGCTCTGGGTCGACCGCTACGCTGACCAGCTGGACGGCGCCGTCGTGTGGACCGTTGGCGCCCTGTTTGACTACGTCTCGGGCCACACCCCCCGAGCTCCCCGCTGGCTTGCGGACAATGGACTCGAATGGATCTTCCGACTCGCGATCGAGCCGACAAGGATGTGGCAGCGCTACCTGATCGGCAACCCGATCTTTCTCAAGCGGGTAGTGGACGAAGCCCGGCGGCTGAACTCCGAACGGATCAGGTAACCGCCCCCCGGCGCGCTTGGCCCAACGGCCGTTTCGCCGGCGCAGCGTGGTTGCCTGCGGCCCTGGCTGTGCTCCTGGCGACCTGCGTGGCGATGGTGCTGGCGCTCGACGCGGGGGTCGTCGGCGTCGCCGCCGTCCCAGCGGTGCTCCGCACAGCGGTTGCCGGCCTTGCGCTCTTCACCGTCTGTGGGTTCGCGCCGGCCCGCGCGCTCGTGACCGGAGATCTTGCCCCATTCCGCGCCCTGCTTGCGCTCCCGCTTGGCGCCGCTCTCTCAAGCATCGCGCTCGCTGTCCTCGGACTCCTGCACGTCCCGTTTCACGTGTCGCTCGTGGTCGTGATCGTCGCCGCGCTTGCCGCCGATGCCCGCTCGTTCCTGCGCCAGGGCGGCGTGTCACTGCCGCGGCCTTCGGAGAGCGTTGTCACCCGTGTCGTGCTCCCGCTGTTGCTGGCGGCGATCGTCGGACTGGTCTCGCTGGTCCCAATCTTCCGCTCCGGGTTCGCGACGGTGCCCGGCGAGAATGGCGACGCGATCTTGGTGGTCGGCAGCGCGGTGCTCGTCGAACACGCGCCACCGACCGCGAACCGCCTGAGCCTGCCGATCAACCACATCCCACTGCAGTGGCGCTCGAAGTACCCGATCTACTACGCGCTCGCCGCCGTCTCGACCCTGGCGCGGGAGGATCCGATCCGCGGCTTTGCAACGTTGACCGCGCTGATCCTTGTGCTCACAGCGCTCGGCTTCTTCCTGTTCGCGCGTTATGTGGTACGTGCGCCCCCGTGGGTCGCGCTATTGGCGTTGTTTGTCGTTCCACTCGATCGGATCGTCATGTACGTGACGATCCACCCCTACTACAACGAGCTCTGGGGGCAGTTCTCGTTGCCGTTCATCCTGCTGTTCGGCTGGCGCTTTCTCGTCACGCCGGATCGGCGCAGTGCGGCGCTGCTGTTGCTGTTCCTGATCCTGGGCCTGCTGGCGTATCCGCTGATGGTGCCCTTCCCGGCGTTCTTCCTGCTGGGAGGGGGATGGGTTGCATGGCGCCGGGCGCGCGCGGCGGGAGCGAGGCCCGGCTGGATCGCAGCGCTCAGGCTTCCGCGCTTCAGGGCGAGGCCGCTCGTCTGGGTGCCGACCCTGGTCGTGGTGATCCCAGTGGCACTCGTGCTGGTGCGGGGATTCCTGGAGAAGACGCTGTCCGCGCTCAGCGTGCTGGCGCCGTGGACGAGCCTCGCGTCCTGGTCGGGAAGCGCACTGGGGTTCCTTCCATGGCCGCATTTCGTCGGGATGCCCGGGACGAGCTGGCTGAACTACGTGGGGCTGGCGACCATCTGCGCCCTCTGCGGGCTCTCGATCTACCGGATCCACGAGCCCGTCCGGACGGCGCTGGCCGTGATGGTGATCGCCGCAGTTCTGATCGGCATCTACTTCAGGCTGCGAACCGACGGTCAGCTCTTCTTCTTCAAGGACCTCGCGTTCCTTGGACCGTACGTGCTGCTGCTGGCGTTGGTGGCGCTTGGCACCATCGCCGCGTCGACCAGGTGGCGGGCAGCGATCGGCGTCTTCGGAATCGCCGCAGCGCTTGTGCTGGTTCCAGTCGGCGCGGCCCGTGAGCTGGACGCGACATTCGACAATGCGACGCCCTCGATCCTTGCCCTGCACGCCTGGGACCGGGCGCTGCCGCTCGGCACCAGCCTGCGGATCGACGTGCCGCCGACTGGGATTCAGATGTGGACCACCTACATGTTCAACGACCATCCGCTCTCGGCTCTGAACCCGCTGATGCCGTTCTTCCCGCACCCGCCGCGAGGTCGGAAGGCCGACTACGTGATCGCGCTGCGCACGCAGCCAAAACCCGCGGACGCGATCGGGCAACCGCTCTTCAGCAACGCCCAGTTTGAGTTGTGGCGCATGAACCCGGGGGTTCCCGGACCGGACGTCTCATCACGGCAGCTGATCGACATCACTGGAATCGATATCGGCCTGTGATCGCATACCAGGAGCCGCGGCCGCAGCCTCGACCGCCACCCGCAGACGCCCCGCCACTCGCTCGGCCGAATAGGCCTCGAGCCGTTCCCGCCCTCTCTCGCAGAGCTCGCGGCGCAGCTCGTCGTCGCTGATCACGAGCTGCACGAGCTCAGCGACCACGGCCAGGTCTGCGTCGTCGACGAGGATCCCGGCGTCGCCTACGGTCTCCGGCACGGCGCCGACGGGACGCGCGATCACGGGCAGACCGAAATAGAAGGCCTCCAGCAGCGGGATGCAGAAGCCCTCGTGCTCAGAGAGGCACAGGAACACGTCGGCCGCTCGGTAGCGCTCGCCGAGCTCGAATTCGGATAGGCCGCTCTCGATCGTCACCGCGCCCGGAGCGAGTTCGTTGGCGATTCCACGCAGGTACTCGACGTAGCCCGTGCTCAGCGGGTCACCGACGAGCACCAGGCGTGCCTCGGGGGCGTGGTGTCGGCGGTAGAGCGAGAACGCCTTGATCACCGCGTCCTCTCGCTTGTGCGGAGACAGGCGGCCGACAAACAGGACGGTGGGGGCGTTTTGCCGAGCCTGTCGATCCCTGGCTTGTCGATCACCGTCGGGCGAACCGAGCCGCCGCAGATCAACGAGCAGCGGGATCACCTCGGTGCGGCTGGCGCCCAGCGCCCTGAGCTCGGCGGCGTTGAAGGCCGAGTCAGCCGCCGCAACGTCGGCAAACCGCACGAGCGCGGGCAGCTGCTCGCGCCCGATCGCACATTGCACCGCCACGAGCGGCGCCTGATCCCAAAGCCAGTCCGCCGGAGTTACGTTGTGGTAGAGCAGGAGCTTGCGGTTGGGCAGCGCAAGCACCTCCCGGAGCCTCGGAGCCCTTGCCGAATGGTGAAGCAGCAGGATGTCCTCGGGCCCGGCGTGCAGCGCTCCGAGCGGCAGGATCGAGCGGTCAGACCCCGGAATGATCCGAGCGGCATGGTCACGGCCCCCCCAGCCCCACCGCGTGAAGTAGGAGCGGAACGCCAGCGCCTCGGTCGTGATCGCGTCGTGGGGGCCAGCGCCCGACAGGAGCTGATGAACATTCATGGGCGTGGGCAGGATCAGGCGGGGGGCTCGCGAGGGGGCTCGCCAAGCTGCTCGCCGCCGCGCCGCTCGAGCGCCTCGATCCGCTCCTCGAGTGCGTGCAGCTGACCGAGGACGGTCACGTTGAACCGCGTCTGCTGGGCGTTGAGCTCAGCGTGGTACTGCTCGAGCAGGCGAAGCAGCAGGTGCTTGAACGCGGTGATCGGAGCGCCGAACCGTCGCGTGGACCGCACGTCGCGCAGGTCTGGCTCGATCAACGCCCATTCGAGCAGCTTTCCCGGCGTGGTCGCGGTCTGCGGGTCTGGCGGGCTTGCGTCGTCGTACGCGCCTCGCCGGCGCATCTCCGCAGCGGCAGCCCGCGCCCGCTCCACCGCCTCCTCCGGGGCGGTCATCGCACCTGCCCCGCGGTCGCGGCCACGCGCCACTTACCCCGAAGGTCGACGATCCCCTCAGGACCGTCGGGGTCGTGCGCAACCGAGAACCTGATCGTCCGATCTTGCGGCGTGGCTTTGCCCTCGCCGGCTCCCACGACAAAGTCGTAGTCGCCGCCGAGCAGCGTCAGGTCCGAAATCTCGAAGCAGAGTTGCGCAGTTCGGTCGGCCCCGAGCTCGAATCCGGTGCTGGAGCGGAAGATTGGCGTCCCGCTCTGTGCGCGGAGTTCGACCGCGAGCGAGGGTTGTTGCGCGGGTCCCGTCGCACGTAGGCCGACCAACAGCCGCAGCGTGGCACCGTCACGGAATACGTGGCTGGCGCGTCCCTCGGCGTCGAGCAGCTCGAGCTCGGTGACCTCGAGCGTACGCTCGGCCACCGGGCGCAGCGATTCCCCTCCGCCGTGCTCGGTCCCCATCAGCCGGTGGTAGTGCAGCAACCCCTCCGCGGTCGGGCCATCGAACACAACTCGTCCGCCGTCGAGCACCACGACACGCTCGCAGACGCGCTCGACCGCTGCGGCATCGTGCGAGACGAGAACCACGGTGGTGCCGGCCGCGATCCGCTCGGAGATCCGCCGCAGGCATTTGCGCTGGAACGCCTCGTCACCGACGGCGAGCACCTCGTCGATCAGCAGCACGTCGGCGTCGAGATGGGCCGCGATCGAGAAACCGAGACGCACGAACATCCCCGAGGAATAGGTCTTGACCGGGATATCGATGAAGTCATCTAGCTCCGAGAAGGCGATGATCCGCTCGATCCGCTCCTCGAGCTCCTGCTTGGTGAAGCCGTACAGCGCCCCCTGCAGGTAGACGTTCTCCCTGCCAGAGAAGTCGCGGCTGAAGCCGGCGGCGAGCTCGAGCAACGAGACCACGCGCCCGCCGCAGCGTGCCTCGCCGGACTGCAGCGGAACAATCCCCGCCAAGACGCGCAGCGTCGAGGTCTTGCCGGCGCCGTTGCGGCCGACCATCCCAACGGTCTCACCTGGAGCGATGTGGAGCGTGACGCCCTGAAGCGCAGGAACCGGGGCGGGCCCGCCCGCCCGCTTCCCGATCAGCAGTCCCTTGAGCGTCCGCGCCTGGTCGGCGCGAATGCTGAACGAGCGGGTCGCATCTCGCAGCACGACCTCCCCGGGCGCAAGCTCCCTGACCGTCATACCACCACCGCGAGATCGCCGTCCATCCGGCGGAAGACAATGCCACCTAGCACCAGCGCTCCGCTTGCGGCAACGACGACGTACACCAGCCGGCCCCAGCTGGGCGCGGCGCCCCCGTACAGGATCGACCGCAGCGACTCCACGAACGGAGCCACCGGGTTGACCCAGGAGAGCACGGTTCCGACCCAGGGATGTCGGTGAACGAACGCCAGCGAGCTGTCGGGCGTGAAGAAGATCGGCGTGACGAAGAACCACGGCAGCAGTGCCGCCGTCAGGATCGGCGCGACGTCCCGGTAATAGGCGTGCAGCACGCTGACGATCAGCGCGCACCCGAGGACGAAGCAGAACAGCAGCACGATCAGCACGGGAGCCAGCAGCAGCGGCGGCTTGAAGGTTCCCCGTAGCGCGATCGCGATCGGCGCCAGCAGCACGATGATCGCGATGAACGTGATCAGCTGGACGGTCACCGTCGAGGCGGGAATCGCCTCACGCCGAAAGCGCGCCTTGCGCACGAGCGATCCCTGGTCGATCAGCGACTCGGCTGCCGCCTGCAGCGACTGCTGAAAGAACGTCCAGACGACCAGGCCCACCATCAGGAAGACCGGAAAGTCGGGGTGGGTCTGAACCTTGAACACGAACCCGAACATCAGTGTGTACGCGCCGAGCAGCACGAGCGGGTTGACGAGGTACCAGAGCACCCCCAGGGTCGAGCCTTTGTACTTGCGCCGAAGCTCGCGCCGCACGAGCTGCCCGAACAGGTATCGGTACTCGAGCACGGACGGATTATGGAGTCTCGACCAGCAGCGTCACCGGACCGTCGCCGACGAGCTCCACCTGCATCCTCGCGCCGAAGACGCCCTGGCGGGCACCGAGCCGCTCGCAGAAGCGCTCATACAGTGGCTCGGCCACCTCGGGCCGCGCCGCCGCGACGTAGCTGGGGCGGTTGCCCTTTCGCGTCTCGCCATACAGGGTGAACTGGCTCACGCAGAGCACGTCGCGCTCGTCGAGTGGTTCGTTCATCCGCCCGTCGCCGTCATCGAAGACGCGCAGCGCCTGCACCTTGTCGGCGAGCCAGTCCGCCTCGCGTTCGGTGTCGGCGCTGCTCACGCCAAGGAGCACCAGCAACCCCGGGCCGATCTCCGAGACCAGTTCCTCCCCCACGCTGACCGAGGCGCGCGTGACGCGCTGCACCAGCGCTCTCACGGAACTGCGTCACGAAGCTCGGCTGCTGCCCGTTCCGGCGAGACGATGTTCAGGTGCACGCCGGCGCCGAGCTCGAGTCCCGCGAACTGGGTCAGCCGAGGCAGGATGTCGATCCGCCAGCAGAAGTGGTCGGCGCCGCGCGGCGCGGTCCGAATCCAGAGGTTGAGCGGAGGACTTCCGTCAAGCCGGCGCGCCAGCCGGATCAGCGCCTGCTGCAACATCGCCGCGCCCGTGGGACCGTCGTCCTCGAACCGGGCGCGAGGACGCCGCGGCGCGAGCAAGAGCTGGAAAGGCACCTGGGCCCCGTACGGCGCAATCAGCACCGTGTCTCGATCGATCGCCACGATCCGCTCGCGCTTGCGGACCTCCTCCTGTACCAGGTCGGCGAGCAGATTCCCGCCCATCGTGCGCGTCGCGTACGCCCCGAAGCGCTCCCGCTCGCGCGCGATCGTCGACGGGACGAAGTCCAGCGCGTATAGCTGCGCATGGGTATGAGGCAGCGACGCTCCGGCCTCCCGCCGCTCGTTGACGATCAGATGGACGTACGCGGCGTCGGCGTGAAAGCGCATCCGTGCGCGCCACGTGTCCATCGCTTCCTCCACCTGCTCGGCGGACAGCGCCGAGAGGGAGGTGACGACGTCGGGAGCATTGACGATCACCTCGTGCGCGCCGATCGCCGGCGCCGACCAGAACAGGTCGGGGTTGGCGTGGGGCTCGGGCGGCGTGGACTCGGGACTGAATGCCGGGTACAGGTTTGGCACTACTCGCACCCGCCATCCGGGAGTGTTCGGTGCCCCGCCGTTCGGTCGCACCGCGTAAACCTCGGGCGGGGTCCGATCCTCGTGGCCCTCGGCGAATGGATCGTCCTCGGGATCGAGCTCGGGGGCCGGCGGCGAGCTCAGCTCGCCACCGGGGCGACCCGCCCGGTCTCCGGCGATAACGGATCGGTTGCCCGACAGCGGATCAATCCGGATCTCGGGCACTCAGCTCTCCCGCCGGCTCAAAGCGGCTTTTCCATCGCGATGTGCTCGATGCCCGCCTCCACGAACACCCGCCCTCGGGCGCGATAGCCCGCGCGGTCGTACAGCTCGCGAGCATAAGTCTGCGCGTGCAGCACCAATCGCCTTGCCCCCGCCGCCCGGCTTTCCTCATCGGCGGCAGAGAGCAGTGCGCTGGCGATGCCGCGCCTGCGCGCCGAGCGCTTCACCGCAAGTCGGCTGAATTGCGCTGTGCTCCCGACCAGCAGCAGCCGGCAGGTCCCGAGCAGCTCTCCGCCGGCGATCGCGACCAGGTGCAGTGCCTCATCGTCTCGCCCATCGAGCTCCTCGTGTTCGGGCACGCCCTGCTCGATGCAGAACACCTCGCGGCGGAGCGCCAATACGGCCGCCATCTCGTCCTCGCCGCGCACACGGCGAACGTCGTAGAGGGCGGCTGTCGTCATGTCCTGGGCAGCACGTAGCGGCGAATGTCGGTCTCCAGCGCCGCGGCGTCCAGGTAAGGGCCCGCGTGGTCATAGACGATCTTTCCCTGCCGGTCGATGTAAATGGTCTGGGGGTAATAGGTGGCGGCCTCAATCGAGCGGGCGATGCTCTCATCCGGGTCGGCATAGCTCGGATAGCCGACGGGGAACCGCCGCAGGAACGAAACCGCTGCCGCCGTGTTGTCCTTGCCATCGAGCCCCACGAAAGCGACCTGCCGGGCGAACACGAGCGTCGCCCGCTGAAAGGACGGAAATTCCACCTGGCAGGGCCCGCACCACGACGCCCACTTATTGATCACGATCGGATGGCCGCGGAGCGCAGCGAGCCTCGCCCTGAACGCGGTGGTGCCCCCACCGAGCACTTGGTTGGCCTGCGCATGCAGCTCGGCCAATGCGCGCGGGGCGCCCTTGAACGCCGCCGCGACGGAGCGCTGTGAAGGCGAGGCGCTGTGTGGCGTCGCCGCACCGCAGCCGGGTATCAACAGGGCGGCACTCGCCAGCACCAGTGCTAATGAAGGGCTACGCACTCCCACGTGCCGAAGCTTCGCACAGGGGGACCGCCGATCCGATCGAACAACGCTTCCCAACGCCCAGCGTCCACTGCTCTAAAATGAATAACCAGCTATCCTCAACTTGCCTGGTCCGGCGAGGGGGGAACCGCTTCTGAGGGAAATCCTCGTCGTTCGAGGCTGCATGAGCCGCTAGGACGTATCGCGGCGGCTCGCTTATCCAGACGCACTCCCAAATCGTTGCCTATGGGTGATTCCACCCCTTTCCCTAGTCCTGCCGCGATCGCGCGCGCCGAGTTGCTCACGCGTGAGCGCTTCGTCTATGACGGCGAATCGATGGAGGAGGCGCTGGCCCCCGGATCGGCCCGCCGGCGCGCGTTCGACGCTGCCCTGGCCGAGGTCGAGACAGGCGCCACGCAGCCCTCGATTGAATGGCGCCGTCGCTTTTCGCTGCTCCTGGGGCTCGAGCGGATGCTCTCCGAGGACGAACCGCACCTCGCCGACGACACCGTGCTCTCGGCCCACCAGGTCGACGCGCTGTCGGGCACCTTGACCGCGCTGCTCGCCGAGGCACAGCGAAACGGCAATGGCGCTGCCCCCCCGCCCTTGCCCGAGCCCACGGAACTCGCATCCGTCGCGATTCCGGGCGAGGAGGACACCGACCTGGAGGACGAGGACGAGCCGGATGACGAGGAGCCCCAGGACTGGCAGGACGAAGAGGCGCTCGACCCGGACATTCGCCTGGAGGACGACGTACCCGAGGATCCCAATTCCGACAGGCGCTTCTGGTTCGAGCACGCGACCGGCGCCGGTAAGACCGTCGCCGCGCTCGGCTTCGTCGAGGCTTCGCGCACCGGCGGCATCCTGATTCTGACCCACCGCCGCAACCTCGTCGATCAGTTCAACGGCGAGTTGCGCGACCGCGGTTACCGGGACCGCATCAGCGCGCCGATCCTGAACGGCCACGACGCCAGCAACGGACCCGTGACCGTCGAGACCTACCAGTGGTTCGTGCGCAACGCGGGCCGCGTCTCCGACGCGTACACGATCGTCGTCTGCGACGAGGCCCACACCGCGCTCGGCGAGAAGACATCGGCGGCGATCCGCGGCTGGTCAGGGCCGATCTTCATCGGGATGACGGCGACCGGCGCGCTGATCGCGCGCCACGTCACCGACCTGTTCCCGACCCAGACCTCCCGCTTTGACCTGGCCCAAGCGGCGCGGCGCGGGGTGATCAGCCCACTGCGCTGCATCCGGATCCCGCCCGGCCCCGGTGTGCGCACGATCGCCAAGGTTCCGCTGCGCCGGGGCGAGGTGGATACCGAATTCGACCAGGAGATGCTGGCCGAACTGCTCGACCAGACGCCCTTCAACATGGCGATCGCCGACCTCTACAAGACCCGATTCAA
The DNA here is from genome assembly GCA_963849295.1 of uncultured Solirubrobacterales bacterium. Taxonomy (GTDB): domain Bacteria; phylum Actinomycetota; class Thermoleophilia; order Solirubrobacterales; family Solirubrobacteraceae; genus Palsa-465. The sequence continues at coordinate 60,846 of CAWKGU010000006.1, read as the reverse complement.
CGGGGTCCCGGGCGTGGTCTACGCGGCTGGCGTGCGCCACGCCTACAACGTCGCGCAGGCGTTCCGGGAGCTGGGGATGAAGGCTCAGGGGGTCTCCGGCGAGACGCCCAAGCGTCAGCTCGCGCGGATACTCGCCGACTACGAGTCGGGCAAGATCGACGTGCTGGTCAACGCGCAGCTGCTTGCTGAGGGCTGGAACAGCCCGCGGGCGACGATCTGCATGCACCTAGCCCCGACGGCCTCCAAACGGATCTACCAGCAGCGCGTGGGGCGCGTCACGCGCCGCCACCCGGGCAAGGAGGCCGGGATCGTCGTCGACTTCGTGCACCCGGCGACCAAGCACGATGACCCGGTCGTCACGTTGCACTCGCTGCTCGACCGCGACGTGTACCGCGGCGGCGCAATCGTCGTCGGCCCGGTGCGCCGCGGGCGAGGCCGCCGCGTGCGGGTCGAGCGCCGGGTACTGCCCGTCACGCCCGACCCCGACCGGCGTGCCGAGGTGTTCGAACGCGAGCTCTGGCGGATCGCCGTCGAGCACCTCGACTACGGCGAGCAGCACGTGTGGGCGGCGCTCGCAGGCGCGCGTGTCACTCCCAATGGCTGGCGCCGGGCGAAGGCGATGCTGCATTTCGATCGCGGCGGCGAGCTCAAGCGCCGCTTCCTGCTGACCGCGTTGCAGCGCAACCGCAACCCGCAACTGCGGCTGCGCGCTCTTCAGGAGATCGCTTCCAGCCGCGACGCCGAGGCCTTCGACACGGCCGTCGACATCATGGCCGGCTGGCCTCGGGACGAGCGGCGTGAGGGCGTGAAGATCATGCTCCAGGCGCTGGCAGAACGACGCATCGGGCGGCGTGATCAGGCCAACGCCTGGATCTGGCGGATGGCCGAGTACACGCGCGAGGTGCACGAGGAGTACGCCGTCCAACGCTGGCCCGAGACCAAGCGTCTGCTGGGGCTGCTCGTCAACTCCAGCGGCGCCGCCCACGCGCGCAACGCACGCCGGCTCGTTCATGCCTCCCGCAAGGAGGATCGCCGGCTGTCGGCAGCGCTCCTGGCGGCTGCGCTGGCGCACACCCCCGAGGCCGAAGAGGCGCTTCGCGGTGCGCGAACGCGGATGGCGCGCAAGCCCGCGGCGCTTGCGCGCGAGCTGCTTCGCAACTTCCCCAAGGGCCGCCGCGGCAAGACCCGCCGCCGGCGCAAGTCACCGAGCGCCGCGGCCGCGGGATCCCAGACCGAGCGGGCCGCGGTGTCGACCCCTACGCCGCCCGACGTCGAGGAGGACGCGCCAGACCTCGAAGACGAGCCGGAGGCCGACGAGGCTGCGGACGACCATGAGGCCGACTCCGACGACCACGAGGCCGACTCCGAGGACCACGGGGCAGAAGCAGCAGCCTAAGCTCCCGCGCCCTCGACCAACTACGAAAGGATTGGTGCATGGCATTCCGCCGCTGGATCGCCGCCGCCGCAGTTCTCGCCGTCGCTGCCCCTGCCGTCGCAGCGACCAAGACATCCCACGTTCTTTACTGGAAGAACCAGCACGACACGTTTGACTGCGGCATCAAGGCGCACGCCAAGGGGGCCCCGGCGACATTGATGCTCTGCTCGGCTGACGCAGTTCCGCAGCCGGTTGGCGTGCCACACGACGGCGATCCGGCCGTCGAGTTAGGCGCCCACGGCAAGCCGAAACTGATCGAGAGCCACGACACCACGTACGCCGGCAAGCATGAGATCGCGCTCGCCACCGGCACGACGTGGAGCGGCGCCGGCGTGACGTGCACCGTGGGCGCAAAGAACGTCACCTGCCGCAACAAGGACGGGCACGGGTTCACGACCGGCCACAAGGAGTACAAGAAGTTCTAGAGGCCGGGATGGGAGTTAACCCCAATTATTGGGGTCAACTCCCAGGTGCACCTCCCCCGAGTCGAGTGTCACCGTGAGTCCGTCTGAGCCGACGACGATCAGCCGGCCCTCGGCGTCGATCCCGTCGGCCCTTCCCTCGCCGCCGGCCCAGCGAACGGGCTTGTCACGGAGGGCGTCGAGGCGGCGCACCTCCTCAAGCACCTGATCGGCGTCGGCGGCGAGCCAGCGCTCCAGCGCGCGCAGCATTCGCTCCAGCGTCGGCTCGATCGCGTCAGGCTCGAGGCCCATCGTCGCCGCCCGGGAGCGCAGCTCGGCCGGGAAGTCCGACTCTTGTAGCGCCACGTTCAAGCCGATCCCGGCCACGGCCCAGCGCTCCTGCGAGCGGCCCTCCACGAGGATCCCGGCGACCTTGCGCACCCCGACCAGCACGTCGTTTGGCCACTTCACCCTCGCATCCGCCCCCACGGTCTCGGCGACGGCAACTCCGGCCACGAGCGGCAGCAATCGGGGTGGGTCGCGAATCACGATCGAGCACAGCAGCGCCCGACCGGCAGGCGCCGTCCAGCTGCGCCCCTGCCGTCCTCGTCCGGCGGACTGCGCCGAGGCGGTGACGAGGGTCCCATGCGGCGCCCCCCGCACCGCTAGTTCGCGGGCGCGGTTGTTTGTCGAGTCGGTCTGCCGAAAATGCAGGCGGGGGCGGCCAAGCCCGGCGCCGGAGGCCGCCCGAGTCATCCGGTTGCCGGTCTGATGCGAAGCTCGTCGTCGACCGTGAGCCCCAGGTGAAGTGCCGCATTTCCGTGGGCGATGGCCACGGCCAGGGCCCGATAGGCGTCCTCGTAGACGAGCAGGTCGCCGGGGCCGACGTCAGCGAACGTCCGGACGAACTGCGCGCTGGCCTCGCCCGAGCGGGTCTCGAGCTCGACCCGGTGCCCGAGCTTTAGCCCGGACTCCGCGAGGTCGTCGTGGAGGACGTCCAGCTGGACGTTCCCAAAGCGGTCCACATACACGGCGTGCGCGACCAGCACGCCGTCCTCCAGACGCGGGCGGGGCAGCTCCATCCGCACCAGCGCCGCCGGGTCGAGCGGAGAGCCTGCCTCCCCGAACGGCGTGCCCGCCGCCAACGCCGCGGCAACCGGCGCGAAGATGTCGCGGCCGTGGAAGGTTGCCGACACAGGCTCCAATCGGTGCTCCGACCGCGCGATATCAATCGCCTCGACGACGCCGCCTGCGCTCTCCGCCGCCGGCCACAGCAGGCCGTTGTCGGGTCCGACGAGGAGGCGCTCATCGGCGACCCGCAGCGCCACGGCCCGCCGTTCCGCGCCGACGTCCGGGTCGACGACGGCAAGGTGCACGCCGCGGGGCATGTATCGCAGCGCGCCGCGGAGGATCAGCGCTCCCGCCTGGATGTTGTGGCGGGCGACGCCATGGGTGATGTCGATCACCCGCGCCTCGGGACACAGCATCGCGATCACGCCGTGGCAGATCCCGACGAAGTCGTCCTCCAGGCCGTAGTCGGAGAGGAAGGTGATGACCGGCGATGTCATCGGAGCGGGAGGGTAATGGTCGGGACCCCGCACCTTGACACCTAGCCAACCTATGCCTAGACTGTCTAAGCATGTCGGGCCAGGAGATCAAGGGCCACCTTGACGCGCTGCTGCTGGCGGTCGTCGCCGAAGGCCCAGTCCATGGGTACGCGGTGCTCGAGCGCCTGCGAGCCCGCAGCGACGGCCATTTCGACCTGCCCGAGGGCACGATTTACCCGGCGCTGCACCGGCTCGAGGCCGAGGGCCAGCTGCGAAGCAAGTGGAAGGTGGTCGCCGGCCGGCGGCGACGGCTGTACGAGCTGACCGATCGTGGCAGGGCCGAGTTGGGTCAGCGTGCGAGCGATTGGCGGCGCTTCGTGGATGCGGTCGAACAGGTCCTTTGCGCCGTCGGCTCTCCGGCCGGCCACGGAGCGGCATGATGATCAGCGACTACCTGCTGGAGCTTCGCCAGGCGCTGCGACTGCCCACGCGCAGGCGGGGGCGAATCCTTGTCGAGGTTGAGGATCATCTGATCTGCGCGGCCGCCGAGCTACATGCCGATGGCGTTGCCGCCGACGAGGCCGAGCGGCAGGCGCTGGCACGGTTCGGATCCGCGCAACAGCTCGCGGGGGCGTTGATCGACCAGGAAGCCACGATCGAGGGAACCAGAACCGCACGGTCCTCGGGGCTGCTGGCTGTGCTGCTCGCGCTAGTGCTTGTGGGTCCCTTGGGTCGTCTCGTCCCGTGGGGCCGCTACGACTTCCCGTGGTCGATCGCGGGTTTCGTGCTCGCGCAGGTCGCACTCGTCGCCGGCGCCCTCAGCGTGGCGCGTGCCCTGTGCGCCGCCCCGATCGGCGGTCCGAGTGGTCACCGTCTCCGGTTCCTCTTGCGCGGCGGCGCAGTGGTCGTCGGCTGCGGCACCTTGATCGTGACGGGCGCCGCGCTGCTCGGCGCCTTCGCAGACACCGGATGGACGCCGCTTGACTGGGGCGCGCTTGCCCTCGTGATGCTGCTGGTCATCGCGACCGGTGTGGAGCTCGTGCGCAGCGCTCGTGTCGCGGCCGCGGCAACGCCAACGTCGAGCGATTCCGCAACCCCCGCGGATGCGCTTGCGGATCTTCAGGCGTTCGTTCTGCTTGCGGTTGCGAAGCTCGGACAGCGGATACCAGCGCTGCGCCGACCGCTGACGGCCTCGGTCAATGCGGCCGACGCGTGGGCGCGGTCGATTCGGGATTACGCCCCCCGGATCAGTGCCTGGCTGGACCTCCGCGGGCACCCCAAGCGCTTCGCGCTTTCGGTCTCCCTCGGCGCGGGCGTGGTGCTGGCCGCGGGACATGCTGTGCTCGAGCCCGGCCTCCCACGCCACGTCCTGAACGCGCTACTTGGCGCCGTCGTGATCATCGCCGTCGAGGCGACGGCCTCGATCGCTGGATTCGCGCTGCTGGGCCGGTTCCTCGGGATCCGGATCGATCCCGAATAGGAGGGTCCGCTCGCGGGCTCACCCGTGGCGCCGGAAGGCCGCAGCTAGCAACTCTGTTCGCACTCTGCGACGATCCCGCCATGGACCATGACATCCAGGAGCGGATCGCTGCCAACGAGGCCGTGTTTCGCGAGGTCAACGAGGGGATCGCACGCGGGCAATGGCCGGGTGAGGAGAGCGCGCCGATCGGGTTCCGGTGCGAGTGCGCGCGATTGGGCTGCAACGCCATGATCGAGCTGACGCTCCCGGAGTACGAGCGCGTGCGCGCCAATCCCCGTCAGTTCGTGCTCGTAAACGGGCACGAGCTACCGGAGGATGAGCGCGTCGTGCAGGATGAAGTGGACTACACCGTCGTCGAGAAGCTCGACGCAGCAGGCGCCGCCGCAGAGTCATCTGACCCTCGGAGCTGATCGTCGGCCACCTCGGTCGGCCGCAGGCTGAAGCGCATCCGCAGCTCGGTCCCGCCACTCGAGCGGCTGACGATCTCCATCCCATCGCTGATCGCCGCGATCAGCGCCAACCCCAGGCCCAGCCCAGGGCTGTCGGCCCGCGGCTTCACTCCATGGCCGTTGTCCGAGATCAGGACCCACAACTCATCGGCGGCGACCGCCGCGACCAGCTCGATCCGTCCCACCGGGCGCCCACGGTAGGCGTGTCTGACGACGTTGGTCAGCCCCTCGGAGCCGGCAAGCTGCGATCGCCTCAAGCTTGTCCCTATCGGCTCCAGCCGCCGCGGCGAAGGCCAGCAGGCGATCGCGTGCCTGCGGAATCGACGACGGCGCGGCTGAGTAGGACTCATGCAGGTTTCTGCCAGCAGCGAGGCTCATGAAAAGCTTCGACAGATCGGATACCCCGATCAGGCACGGGTCAATCCCCCAAAATCGGCCCGACCTACCGCCCGGTCAGCGGCGTGTGCCCGCGTCTGCCACCAGCGCCTCGACCAGCCCGTCTATGTCGTGTCGGCCGGCCTCCACGTGGGGCTCGATCCCGCGGCCTCGTAGCGCCTCGCTGGTGACTGGTCCGATGCTCACGATCCGGACGCCCGGACCGAGGCTTCCGCCGACACCGTCAAGAAAGAACCTCACGGTCGAGGAGGAGGTAAAGGTCACGTAGTCCGCAGCCCGAGCCGCCGTGCGTTGCGCTTCCGAGAGCGGCTCGGCGACCGTGTCGTAGAGCTCTAGTACCTCCACGTCGGCGCCCCGGTCGCGCAGCGCGTCTGGGAGCACATCGCGCGCCTGTGCCGCACGTGCCACCAGCGCCCGGGACACAGCGACGCCCTTCAGCGCCTGCACCAACCCTTCCGCGACGAAGCGCTCGGGCACGATGTCGGCGACTATGCCCCGATCACGAAGGGCCGCCGCCGTGCCCGGGCCGATCGCCGCGATCCGCGCACCGCCCAGCGCCCGCGCGTCCAGCGAAGCCTCGAACATCCGCTCGAACAACAACTGCGCCCCGTTCGGGCTCGTCAGGCAAATCAAGTCGAACTGCCCCAGGTCTGGGAGGACGACGTCCCGAGCGACGATCCTGATTGCCGGCGCCTCGACGACCTCCGCCCCCAACACTCGCAGGCGCGCCGCAAGCTCGCTGGCCTGGGCGCGGGCGCGGGTCACCGCGACCGAGCGTCCCGCCAGCGGCGGCCGCTTGAACCACGCCAGCCGCTCGTGTAACGCGGCCACCGGGCCGAACAGCGCGATCGCTGGCGGTCGCGCGCCAGCCTCCGCGATCGTCCGCACCGTGCCGGTGAGCACCCGCTGATCGGGAAGCGACCCGCGTTCGACCACGGCTGCCGGCTGATCGGGGTCGCGACCGCCCGCGATCAGGCGCTCAGCGATGGTTCCGAGCCGGCCCACGCCCATATACACGACGAGCGTCCCTGGAAAGCGAGCGAGCGCGTCCCAATCGAGCGAGGACTCGGGCTTTGACGGGTCCTCGTGCCCGGTCACGAACGCGACGGCGCTTGAGAGCTCCCTGTGCGTCGCCGGAATGCCCGCGTACGCGGGCGCTGCAACCCCGGCGCTCACCCCCGGCACCACCTCGAACGGGACGCCGGCCGCGACGAGCGCCTCCGCCTCTTCGCCGCCACGCCCATAAACGAACGGATCGCCGCCCTTCAGCCGCACGACGAGCTTGCCGGCGTGTCCGTGTTCCACCAGCAATCGCTCGGTCTGTGCCTGCGGGACCGACTCGCCGCCCCCCTCCTTCCCCACGTAGACGAGCTCGGCGTCGGGCCGGGCGCCATCGAGGGCGCCCGAAGGAATCAGCCGGTCATAGACGATCACGTCGGCCTTGGCGATCAGCTCCCGCGCACGGACCGTCATCAGCCCCGGATCTCCGGGCCCCGCGCCCACCAGGTAGACAGTCACGTCGCCAGCAACTCCGCCGCCCCCGCGCTCAGCATTCGCTCGGCGACGGCGCGTCCGAGGCCCTCGGCAGCGCCGCAGAGCCGATCGCTCAGCCACGCCGAGCCGTCGGGGCGGCCCACCCAGGCCGAGAGCTCTACCTCATCACCGACCACCCGGGCATGAGCCCCGACGGACGTGTTGCACGAGGCACCAAGCACGCGGGTCAGCTCACGCTCGACGCTCACGCACTCCGTGGCCTCGGGGTCGATCAGACCGCCCACCTCGACGCGCCCCGGAACCGCCTCGATCGCGAGCGCGCCCTGGCCGGCCGCGGGCACGAGCTCATCGAGCACGGCGTCGGGCTCGCGGCCGAGCCGCTTGAGGCCCGCCACCGCCAGCACGAGCGCGTCGAATTGCCCCTCAGCGAGCTTGCGCAGTCGCGTGTCGACGTTCCCGCGAACGCTCACCAGCTTAAGATCGTCGCGGGCGGCGCGGATCTGCGCCGCCCGGCGCAAGCTGCTCGTGCCAACGCGCGCCCCCGAAGCGAGCTCGCCCAACGACCCTGCGCCGCAGATCCCGTCGCGGGCATCCTCGCGGTCGGGAATCGCTACGAGCTCAAGCCCTGGCGCGAGCTCAGCAGGCACGTCCTTCGCCGAATGGACTGCGAGATCGATCTCATCCGCCAGCAGTGCGCGTTCGAGTCCTGAAACCCATCGGGACTTGTCACCCTCGTCCAGATCCCCGGTTGCCACCGTCACGAGCTCGGCCGGCTGGGACAGGCGATCGGCAACCCATCGCGCCTGCGCCAGCGCCAGTGCACTGCCCCTCGTGCCAACCCGGATCAACGGCGGCGCAGCTCGCGCACCTCCGCGAGCTCGCTTTCCTGCGGCGCCTCGAGCTCTGCCGTCTCCGCGGTGACGCCCTCGTCCACCGACAGGCCAAACAGCTCGCGCACGAGCGCCATCCGGGCGTGAACGCGATCGTCGCGCATCTCCTTCATCCGCACCGTCGGGTCGTGAAGGATGCGGTTGACGACGGCCCGCACCAGCGCTTCGATCCGCTCGAGGTCGTCCCGCGAAGCCGTGTCCCACCGGCCGGCGTTCTCGCGCAGCACCTGGTCGACGATCTCCTGTGCGTGCGTGCGCAGCGCGGCGATCGTCGGTAGCACCTCGAGCGAGCCGAGCCATGCTGCGAACTGCTGGATCTCCTCCTCGATGATCCCCTCGGCCTTGCGCGCCTCCCCCTGGCGAACCTTCTTGTTGCGCGCGATAACTGCCTGCAAATCGTCCACGTCGTACAGCGACACGCCGTCGAGCTCCGCGCAGGCGGGATCGATATCCCTGGGGACGGCTAGATCGATCAGCACCATCGGCCGCCCCGAGCGATTACGCATCACCTCGCTCAGCTCGCGCGCCTCGAGCAGCATGTGGGGCGAGGCGGTCGCGGCGACGAGGATGTCAGCACGCTCCAGCGCCTGGGGCAGCTCATCGAAGCTGAGGCTCTCGCCCTTGTAGCGACGGGCCAGGCTGATCGCTCGGTCTCGCCGTCGACTGGCCACAAACAGCGTTCGCCCGCCGCTGTCGGCGAGGGCGCGCGCCGTCAACTCACTCGTCTCCCCGGTCCCGACGATCACGACCTGACGGCCCTCCAGCGAGACAAGCAACGTCCGCGCGAGCGACACCGCTACCGACGGCAGCGAGAGCTGGCGTTCGGAGATCGCGGTCTCCGAACGCACTCGCTTTCCCGTCGCCAGCGCGGCCGTGAACAGTCGATTGGTGAGTGGGCCGGTCGTTTCCTTCACGAGCGCGCTTTCGTAGGCCCGCTTCACCTGGCCCTGGATCTCCGCTTCGCCGACGACCATCGACTCGAGCCCTGCCGCGACGCGATAGAGATGGCGCGCGGCGTCGCAGTTCCGGTGCGAGTAGATCGCCGAGGCAAGGCTGGTCGGACGCATGCCGGCCTGGCGAGAGAGCATCGCGAGCACCGTGCTCTCGGCCTCGACCGGGTCACCGACGACCAGGTAGAGCTCGGTGCGGTTGCACGTGGAAATCGCCACGGCCTCAAACACGTCGGCCGCGCCCCGCAGGTCCCGGACGAACTCGTACGCCCGCTGCTCTGGCAGCGCGAGACGCTCGCGCACCTCGACTGGGGCAGTCTTGTGGGAAACGCCGATCGCGAGCAGCTCGCTCACTGGGGGGGCTCCTCCGCGGGACCTCCGGTCCCGCGTATTGATGCAAATGCTCGGCCTCCGGCCTCGCTTGATCGGCCGGGCTGGCGCCCGGTCTCCTCGCGATCGTCATCGTGCTCCTGGCGAACCGCCACCTCGCGCCTGAGCTTCGCCAGTTCATGCTCTGTCGAGCGCAGCCGCCTGGCCATGATCGCGACGTACACCAGCACGAGCACGAGGAACACGATGTACGCGGCGATCACGTACGGCGCAGCCTTGCCTGGCGCCAGCGCGGGCGAAACGGCAAGCCTCCGCTCATGATGGGGCGGCGCTCCGACTCAGCGGTGCGATCGCGTCCTCGCCAAGCAGCGAGCGGCGCAGGGCCCGGATTTGCATGCGCGCGCTCTTCGCGGTCATCTCGTACTTCCACAGCGTCGCGAACAGCAGCGCCGTCCCCGCGAGTGCCACGAGAAACGTGAGCCGCATCGAACCGGGCAAGTTTCCCCCGCCGAGCGTCAGCACCCGCGGATGCACGTACTGCTGTGCGAGTCGTACAGCGATGAAGTTGAGCGGCACGAAAGCCCCGGCGACGATCGCGAACACGCTGGCGTAGCGCGCCTGGCGCTCGGGATCCTCGATCGAGAACCGCATCGGCTGATAAGTAGCGAACAGCAACACCACGATCAGGAACGAGACGAGCGTCGGCTCGTTCCAAACCCACCAGTGCCCCCACGAGGCCTTCGCCCAGATCGACCCAGTGATCAGCGCCCCCACCGAGAAGATCAACGACATGTGGATCGCGACGTAGGAGCGCATGTCCCACGTGCGGTCTCCGGTCCGCAGGTGACCGACCGCCAGCAGCCCGCCGACGATGAACCCGCAGAGCGAGACGATCGCCAGCGGCACGTGGAGATAGAAGATCTTTTGGATGAACCCCTGGTCGGCGTCGAGCGGCGCGTAGAAGAACACCAGGATGAGCGCGGTGGTGATCGTGGCGATCGTGGCGAGGGACAGGCCGCGCAGGCCACGGGCGTAGGTGGATTGCACTCAGTCCTCCAAGAGGAAGTCGAACACCGCGTAGGCGAGCAGTGCGAACACCACATCATAAAGAGCAAGGATCGCCAGCCACTTACCCGGGGGCGAGCCGCTGGTGTGTGCGGCAAGCAGCGGAGCAGCTCCCCGAGCAGCCCCGATCAGCGGTGGGATCAGCAGCGGGAGGCCGACGATCGGCCCGATCAGGTCGCGCGCACGCGTGTGAATCGCGATCGCCGAGACGAGCGTTCCGATGATCGAGAACGCGACGTCGGCGAGCACGAGCACCACCACCAGCCCGCCGAGCGCGGGACCAAGCGAGGGCCCCAGCAACAGCAGCGCGAACGCAGGGACCGCGATCACCTCCAGCACCACCAGGAAGATCAGCATCGCGCCAACCTTCGCGAACAGCATCGCGCTCCGATCCACCGGCGCGAGCAGGAACGCGTCGAACCCTCCCTGCTCGCGCTCGGCCACGAACAGGCGGTTGATTCCGAGCATCGCCGCGAACAGGAGCGTGGTGACGAGGACCCCGGCGGCAAGCTGGCGATCGATCGTTTCTCGATTCAGCGCGAAGTGAAAGATCACGAACGTGGTCAGCGAGAACAGCACCATCGCTGGAACCGTCTCGAGCGTGCGCAGCTCGAGCCGCAGGTCCTTGCGCAGGACCGCGAGCGCGGCGCTCACTGGTACAGCCCCTCAAGCGCTCGGGCGTCCAGCTGTTCCGGCTTTCCCACAAACGCCGCTCGGCCGTCCTTCAGGCCGAGCACCAGGTCCGCCTCTGCAAGCGCGGCGCCCGGGTCATGCGAGGTGATCACGCGCGTGCCGCCGCTGGCGCGCCCGATCAGCGGCTCGACCAGCCGAGCCGCAGCAGGGTCGAGGTTGGCGCGCGGCTCGTCCAGCAGCAGCAGCCCCGGCCCATGCAGGACGGCGCGGGCCACCGCGAGCCGCTGCACCATCCCGCGGCTCAACGATCGCACCGGCTCTTCGGCGCGCGCCCGCATGTCGACCGCCTCCAGCAGTTCCTCGACGCGATTGCCATCGACGCCGTGCAGCGCGGCGTGGTAATTGAGATTTTCGCGCCCTGTCAGCTCGGAGTACAGCAGCGGCTCGTGCGCCAGTAGCCCCAGTTGCCGCCGCACCGCATAGCCTCGCCGCGGCAGCTCCTCGCCCAGCACCCGCACTTCTCCGCGGTGTTGGCGTAGCAGCGTCGCCAGGATCCGAAGCAGCGTCGACTTGCCGGCGCCGTTGCTTCCCAGCACCGCCAGCGTCGCGCCGCGCGGAAGCGACAGGGATACGTTCTTCAGCGCGGCCCGCTCGCCGAAAAGACGAGTTAGGCCGCGTAGCTCAATCGCGCTTTCAGGATCTGCCATCGTCGCGGCGCAAGGTTGCCACGACGTGCTCGAGTGTCGGCGCGATCACCGGAAAGAGCTCATCGATCGCCTTAGGATTTCCCGGGAAGTTCACGATCAGCGTCCGGCCCGCGATCCCGGATACGCCCCGGGAAAGCAGGCCCAGCGGCGTGTGCTGGAGTGACCGTGCGCGCATCGCCTCGGCGAATCCCGGCGCGTCTCGATCGATCACCGCACGCGTCGCCTCGGGGGTCACATCATCGGGCGTGAGCCCGGTGCCGCCGGTCGTGAAGATCAGGTCGGCGCGATCAACGTGGCGTTTCAGCGCCTCCTCGATCCGGTGTCGGTCATCTGGGATCACGTCGTGGGCGATCACCGTCGCGCCGGCTCCCGTCGCCGCGCGAGCGAGGGCGGGGCCAGAGAGATCCTCAGCTTGGGTGCTCGAGACAGACGTCGAAATCGTGAGAATGACGGCGTTCAGCGACGCCACGTCCCCGAGCGCCCGCCGGACTTCTCTCGTAGCGCCACGGAGACAATTTCGGCGCCCCGCTCGAGGCCCTTGACCATGTCGTACACGGTCAACGCCGCCACCGTCGCGGCAGTCAGCGCCTCCATCTCGACGCCAGTGGGCCCCGTTGTCCTTGCCTCGGCGGTGATTTCGACCCGGTCGTCTTCGACGGCCGCGTCCACATCGACGAACGACAGCGCCAGCGGGTGGCACAGCGGGATCAGCTCCGCGGTGCGCTTCGAGGCCTGGATCCCAGCGATCCGCGCCGTCCCCAGCACGTCGCCCTTCGGCGCGTCTCCGGCAACGATCGCGCTGGCGGTCTCGAGCGAGACCCTGACGGTCGCGGTCGCGACGGCGCGGCGTTCGGTCACGGGCTTCTCGCTGACGTCGACCATCCGAGCTCGCCCCGCCGAGTCGAGATGGGTCAGCTCGCTAGGCCGGTGCATACGTCCGCTGCGCCGCTTCGATCAGATCGATCACGGCCTGGACGTCGCCCGCGCGCAGGAGCTCGATCGGATCGGGCTCGCCGCCCACGATCGACTCGAAGAACTGCTTGCGCTCCTGGTAGGTGGGAAGCGTCGCCTTGGCCCAGCCTCGCGACTCGTTGAGCAGGACCGCGAGCCGCGCATACGGCTCGCCGAAGAGCTCGCCGATCTCCCGCTTCATCCGCTTGGCGAGCGCCGGCGAGGCCCCGGCGGTGGAGATCGCCACCGCCAGCGGCCCGTTGCGGACGATCGCTGGGAGGATGAAGTTGCACAGCGGCGGCACGTCGACGACGTTGACGAGCATCGCGCGGCGCTCGGCGTCCTCGAACACGCGGATGTTGGTGTCGGTGTCGCCGGTGGCTGCGATCGCGATCAGGCAACCATCGAGGTCGGTGTCCTGATACTCGCGCCGCTCCCAACGGATCGAGCCCTCCAGCGCGAGCTGGACGAGTTCGGGATGCGCCTCGGGCGCGACCACCGTCACGTCCCCGTCGCAGGCGAGGAGCCCCTCGACCTTCTCGAGCCCGACATCGCCGCCGCCGACGACCAGACACCGTCGTCCCTTCAGGCGCAGGCACGCGATGTAGTACGGAGTCGCGAGCATGTCCTGCACGCAGGACTGATCGCAGATCCCCTTGCGGAGCTGGCACACACACTCTTTGCCTTCGTAGGCCTGGGCGGGCATCAAAATAAATGTACTGGGGGCAGGCACATGTGCCTGCCCCTGGGGCGGTGCATGCACCGCCCCTCGGCGGGGCGCATGCGCCCCGCCGCGGCCGCGCGCATGCGCGCGGCCGAACTACTTCCTCATAAGGCGCGCTCCGACCTTCAACAGCGGTCCGATCCCCTCGCGCAGCGCGCGGGCGCGGATCGACGGGCGCCCGTAGAGGATCGTGGCGGTCTGCCGGAGCGCCTTGCCGAGCGTCTCGTCGTATGGGTGCCACCACGCGTCGCGCATGCGCGAGGGCTCCCACACGCGCAGCTTGACGCTCACACACTCGTAGAGGCCGAACTTCGAGTGGGTGCGGCCGAGCCCGGACTCCTTGACGCCGCCCCACGAGCACTGGCACGCGGCGTGGCTGAACATGTGGTCGTTGATCCACACCATCCCGGCCTCGATCTCTCGTGCGAACCGCTCGCCCTTGCCCCGGTCGCTCGTCCAGACCGACGCGCCGAGGCCGAAGCTCGAATCGTTCGCCAGCGCGACAGCCTCGTCCTCGGAGTCGACGACGATGATCGGGAGCACCGGCCCGAAGATCTCCTCGCGCATGATGCGCATCTCGTGGGTGACGTCTGTCAGGACTGTCGGGGCGTAGAAGGCGCCCGCTTCCAAACCGGGCGGGGATGGTGCGGGACCTCCGCAGCGCAGCATCGCCCCGGCCGCGACTGCGTCATCGACGAGCTCTCGCACCTGGTCGAACTGCTCCTGCGAGACCATCGGCCCGATCTCGGTGTCCCACCCCAGCGGGTCGCCGATCTGCAGCCGCTCGGCGGCGCGCACGACCCCCGCGATGAAACGCTCTGCGACCTCGCGCATCACGTAAACCCGCTCGATCCCCGAGCACGTCTGTCCGGCGTTGGCGAAGCCGCCCCACAGCGCACCTGCGACCGCATGCTCCACGTTCGCGTCGGGCAGCACGATCATCGCGTCCTTGCCGCCAAGCTCGAGGACATAGCCCTTGAGTCGCCTGGCGCACTCCTCGGCGACACCGCGGCCGGTCTCGACCGAGCCCGTAAAAAACAGCTTCGTGGCGCTCGATGAGACCAGCGCCGGCCCGGTACCCGGGCCGTGCACCACCCGAACGATCCCCTCCGGCAGCCCCGCGCGCTCGAACACATGCGCGATCCGCTCGCCGATCAACGGTGTCAGCGACGCGGGCTTCAGCACGACGCCGTTGCCGGCCATCAGCGCGAGCGCCACCTGGATGAGGGGGATGCTCCACGGGTAGTTCCAGGGGGAGATCACCCCGATCACGCCGAGCGGCTCGTAGGTGAACGCCGAGCTCTTGGTCTTGAAGAACAGCTGCGACATCGGGATCTTCTCGTCGGCGAGGATCTCCATCCCGGCGCGGCCGATCCAGCGCAGCGAGTCGATCGTCGGCAACACCTCCATCGAGAAGGCTTCGTTGCGCGGCTTGCCCTGCTCGCGGACGAGCAGATCGCGGATCTCGTCTGATTCGTCGATCACCACCTGGGCGGCTCGCTCCAGGTAGCGGGCGCGGTCAGCGAGCGTCAGCTGCGCCCAGAACGGCTGGACCTGTGCGACCTCTTCGACCACGCCCTGGACCTGCTCGGGAGGGGTGACCGGAACCGCGCCAACGCGGTCGCCCGTGGCGGGATTGAACGACTCAAGCTGCGCCGTGACGGCCGCGGCCTCCAAGGCGCTGAGGCTACCGTTCGCGTTCTCGTGGCGATCCGTCGGCTCTCCCCGGACACCTGGGCGATGATCGCTGTCGCGGCGGCGGTGGTGCTGGCGAACCTGCCGTACCTCGTCGGCGTGTTTGATCCCAACCCGCTCGGCACGCACGCGGCGCTCCTGAGCGAGCTGACGCGCGGCCCGGTCGCCGGCGCACCGTCGATCGATCCCAACAGCGGCTACATCTCGCAGGCGCTCGGCCATCGCGCTGCGCTCGATCTGCTGCATCTCCATCTTCCGTGGTGGAACCCGTACGAGGCGACCGGCGCTCCGCTCGCCGGAGAGCTCCAGTCGGCAGCGCTGTTCCCGCCGACGCTGTTGACCGCGCTCGCGAACGGCCAGCTCTATGAGCGGATCCTGCTCGAGCTCGTCGCCGGGGGGGCGACGCTGCTGTTGCTGCGCCGACTGGGACTTGCGCGGTGGGCGTCCGTGGCGGGCGCGATCGCGTTCGCGCTGAACGGGACGTTCGCGTGGTTCTCGCATACCCCGATCAATCCGATTCCGTTTCTGCCGCTGCTGCTGCTCGGTGTGGAGCTGGCGTATGCAGCGACCGTCGCTGGGCGCCGGAGCGGGTGGTGGCTGATCGCGCTCGCCGGGGCGCTCTCGTTCTATGCCGGATTTCCGGAGGTCGCCTACGTCGACTCGCTGTTGGCGGTGTGCTGGTTCGCCTGGCGGTGTGGATGTCTTGGCAGGCAGCGGCTGGCGGCCTTCGCCGGCAAGGGGTTGGCCGGTGCTCTCGCAGGGGCCCTGCTGGCGGCGCCGCTGCTGGTCGCCTCGCTTGAGTATCTGGGCCACGCCAACCTCGGGCTGAACGAGGGCGGTGTGCTCGGAAGCTCGCATCTGCCGGCAGACCAGCTCCCGCAGCTCGCGTTGCCCTACGTGTACGGCCCCGTGCTCGGCTTCAGCGGGCGCGGCGGCATGCTGTTTACGCTCTGGGGCAACGTCGGCGGATACCTGTCGACGTCGCTGCTGCTGCTCGGCGCGATTGGCTTGGCCGCGTCCTCGCGCCGAGGGCTCCGAGCGATGCTGGTCGTGTGGATCGTGCTGGCCGCTGGCCGGATTTACGGCGTTCCAGTGCTCGGAAGTGCTCCTCGGCGTGCTTCCGGACATGTCGCACGTGGGCTTCTACCGGTTTGGAAGCCCGTCGCTGGAGCTGGCGGTGATCGTCCTCGCGGCGGTCGGTCTCGACGAGCTGGGGCGGGTCGGGGGTTTGCCCCGGCGCCTGCTATGGGCGGGTGCGGCGGCGCTCGTGCTCGTCGCGCTCGCCGCGATCGGCTCTCGTTCGCTGATCGGGCAACTCGAGCCGCGCTTCCATCATCGGCCGTACTTCTGGATCGCCGTAGGCTGGGGGGCGCTCGTCGTCGTGGTGGGCTGCGCGCTTGTGTTCCTGCGTGCGGCCCGGACGCGGATCGTGCTGCTCTCGGCGTTGGTTGCGGTGGACGCGCTGGCGCTGTTCGTGGCCCCGGAGCTCTCGGCGCCCCGGGCCGTGACGATCGATCGGGCGCCGGTCGCGTTCCTCCAGCAGCATCTCGGGCTGCAGCGGTTCTTCACCCTCGGGCCGCTGCAACCGAACTACGGCGCGTACTGGGGAGTGGCCTCGCTGAACGTCAACGACGTGCCGGTGCCATCGAGCTTCGTCGGCTACGTGCATCGGCGGCTCGACCCAGTCGTCAACCCATGGGTGTTCAACGGTTCCTACGGCGGCGGCCGGCCGCCGAGCGCGCCGAGCCCCTTGGCGGAGCTGCTGGCCAACGTCGCCGGTTATCGCGCCGCGGGGGTGTCGTTCGTGCTCGCGCCTCCGCGGCTGACGGTGCCGTTCAAGCCCGTCTTCCGCAGCGCCACGACTTCGATCTACCGCCTGCCAGGCGCGGCGCCGTACTTCAGCGCAGACGGGTGCGCGGTGAGCGCCAGCACCCGCACTGCCGCCACCGTCTCGTGCCGTGCTCCCACACTGCTCGTGCGCCGTGAGACCGACCTTCCCGGCTGGAGCGCCGCGGTCGATGGACGCACGGTTCGGGTGGGCCGCGTTGACGGGTTGTTCCAGGCTGTCGCAGTACCCGCCGGGTCGCACCGGGTGCGCTTCAGCTACAGCCCGCCCGGTCTCGCCTGGGGTGCCTGTGCCTTCATCGTGGGGCTGGCGTGGCTGGTGTGGCCGCTCAGGCGGCGGGGCGCTCTGCGCTCGCGATCGCGCGGCTGACCAGCGCGCCGCGGAGCAGCTCCTCGAGCCCGCTGGCTCGACTCTCGTCCACCACCAGCAGGTCGGGCTCGGTGCTCGCGTCCTCGCCGAGCCCGATCGCGCCGATGCCGACGATCTCCTCGCGCGATTCGATCAGCGCGGTCGCACACGCGACGAACCGCCGGCGAGGATCGAAGCGCACCAGACGCGCGAGCTCGAGCTCGTCGAGGCTCGTGCCTTGGGCGTTCAGCAGGTTTCGGATCGCCGGCGCATCGCGCCCGCGCGCCAGCCTCAGGCGCACGCGGAGGCCGCGCGGCAGGCCAGATGAGTATGCGAACAGGGCGCTCGAATCCATTTCCTACAGGGTAGTAGGTTGGGTTCGCGTGCCCGTGGGAAGCGCGCCGACAACGTCACACTCGCCGAGGCGTATCGGGCGAGTGTGACGTTGCCTGCCACCATCGCCGTTAACGTCTGCTCGAGGCTCGGGCAGGGCCGAGTGTGACGGTATCCTTTCACCCGTCGTCTCAGCCCCGCCCCCGCCCCCGCCGGATCTCCTCCAGACGCTGCCGCAACGCCGCCTCAGCCTCGTCGGGCTCGTAGAACTGCCGGCCGATCGCCGGGTCGGGCATCAGTTCCTGGGGCGAGAGATGGCCGGGACGGCGGTGGGGGTTGTCGTAGCCGCCGTCGCTGCGCGTCGAGGAGCGCAGATGCGCTGGCGGCAGCGCGGCGCCGTGCTCGCGGATGTACTCCCGGGCAGCGAACACCGAGCGCTTCACCGCGTCTGACTTCGGCGCCAGCGAAAGATAAAGCGCCGCCTGCGCCAGTGCGAACTGGCACTCCGGCATGCCGACGTGCTCAACCGCCTGAGCCGCCGCCGCCGCGACCACGAGCGCCTGCGGGTCTGCGTTGCCGATGTCCTCCGAGGCGAGCACGACCATCCGGCGCACGATGAAGCGCGGATCCTCCCCACCCTCGAGCATCACCGCGAGGTAGTACAGCGAGGCATCCGGGTCCGACCCCCGCGTCGCCTTGATCCAGGCCGAGATCGTGTCGTAGTGGTGGTCTGCTTGACGGTCGTAGAGCAGCGCGCGACGCTGGAGCGCATCCTCGACGTGAGCCAGCGCGGCCGGGGCGTCGCCCTCGGCCGTCGCGGCAGCTAGCTCCAGGGCGTTCAAGGCTGTGCGAGCGTCGCCCCCCGAGCGCTCGGAGAGAAACTGCAGCGCGGCGGACTCGGCCGGGATCCCGGCCCGGTCGAGCAGCACCCGGATGTGCGCAGGCCGCAGCTCCTCGAGCTCGTAGACCCGCGTCCTCGACAGCAGCGCCGAGTTGACCTCGAAGTACGGGTTCTCAGTGGTCGCTCCGATCAGGGTGATCAGCCCTTCCTCGACGGCAGGGAGCAGCGCGTCCTGCTGGGCCTTGTTGAAGCGGTGGATCTCGTCGAGGAAGAAGATCGTTGTGCGGCCGGAGCTCCGCTGACGCTCCCGCGCGCGCTCGATCACCGCCCGTACCTCCGCGCGCCCGGCCTGGACTGCTGACTCCTCCTCGAAGGCGGCGTCCGACGCCGCGGCCAGAAGCCGCGCCAGCGTCGTCTTGCCGCTGCCCGGCGGCCCGTGCAGGATCATCGAGTGCGGCCGCCCCTCCTCGATCGCGACCCGCAGCGCCGATCCCGGCGCCAGCAATCGCTCCTGGCCGACGAATTCCTCAAGCGTCGTCGGGCGCATCCGCGTCGCAAGTGGCGCGCCTGCCGGCGGCTCGCGCGTCGCCGGACGCTCGCTTGCGCCGTCGCCGAACAGCCGCTCCATGCAGGGATTATGAGGGGCGCGAGCGTCCGGCCAGCGCCAGCGCGGCATCGTGCAGCACGCCGTTTGAGGCGATTGCGTCGCCGCCATCGGGCGTTCGAACGCCCGACAGGTCGCTGAAGCGTCCGCCTGCCTCCTCGACGATCACCATTGGCGCCGCCAGATCCCACAGCGAAACCACCGGGTCAAGTGCGATTTCCGCCGCGCCTTCGGCCACCAGCATGTACTGCCAGAAATCGCCAAGACCCCGGGTGCGCCAGCACCGGCGGGCGAGCTCGAGCGCGGCGTCGGCGCGCCCGACGGAATCCCAATCCTCAAGCCCGCCCCACAGCAGCTGCGCGTCGGCGAGCGCTGACACCGCGGAGACCTTCAGCGGCCGTCCGTCATCGGCGAACGCGCCGCGCCCTCGCGCCGCCCACCAGCGCCGCCCCAGAGCGGGCGCGGAGACAACGCCGAGGTTGATCTCGGCCCCCTCCTGCAGGGCGAGCAGCGTGGCCCAGATCGGGATGCCTCGCACGTAGTTCTTCGTTCCGTCGATCGGGTCGATGATCCAGCGGCGCTCGCTGTCGGGGGCGGTCGATGCTCCGTACTCCTCCCCCACCAGCGAGTCCTTACCTCGGGCGGCGCCGAGCCGCTCACGGAGCGCTTGCTCGACGGCTCTGTCGGCCTCGGTCACCGGGGTCAGATCCGGTTTGGTCTCGACGACGAGGTCGGCGGCACGGAATCGCTTGAGCGTGATCGCATCCGCCACGTCAGCGAGCTGAAGCGCCAGTTCGAGATCGTCCGCCACGGCGCCGCATCCTATGCTGCGAGACGATGCCGACCGACCTGCAGGCGGAGACGACCGATGTCCTTCAGCGGCTGATCCGCTTCAACACGGTCAATCCG
The DNA here is from genome assembly GCA_963849295.1 of uncultured Solirubrobacterales bacterium. Classification (GTDB taxonomy): domain Bacteria; phylum Actinomycetota; class Thermoleophilia; order Solirubrobacterales; family Solirubrobacteraceae; genus Palsa-465. The sequence goes on along the minus strand of CAWKGU010000006.1, from coordinate 40,818 downwards.
CCGGGCAACGAGCGCGAGGCGATCGAGTACCTGGCCGGCTACGCAGGGGACGCGGGCTTCGACACGGAGATCCTCGGCGCGACTGACGACCGCCCGAACCTGGTCGCAACGCTCCCTGGGTCCGACGACGGGCCGACGCTGGTCTACCTCGGCCACGTTGACACGGTGCTCGCGGAGCCCACGGAGTGGACCCACGATCCTTGGTCGGGGGATGTGTCAGATGGATTTCTCTGGGGCCGGGGCGCACTCGACATGAAGTCGCAGGTCGCGGCCGAGGCAGTGGCCGGCGCGACACTCGCGCGAGAGGGCTGGCGGCCGGCGCGCGGCGCGCTGAAGCTCGTGTTCGTCGCCGACGAGGAGACGGGCGGCGAGCTTGGCGCTCAATGGCTGACCACGAACCATCCCGACAAGGTCCGCTGCGACCTGCTTCTCAACGAAGGCGGCGGGGAGTCGTTCAACTGGCGCGGCCGGCGTCACTACGGCGTGTGCTGTGCGGAGAAGGGTGTTTTTCGTTTCAAGCTCACCGCCCGCGGCGCGGCCGGCCACGCGTCGTTGCCGAAGACCGGCGACAACGCGCTGCTCAAGCTCGGACCCGTGCTCCAGAGGCTCGCTGCCAATCAGTCGGCATTCGAACTCACGGAGGGCCCGGCCGCTTTGCTGAGGAGCCTCGGCCAGGATCCAGCCGATCCGGCCGCGGCACTGCGCCACGTCGCTGAGCAGGAACCCGCGCTGCTGATCTTCCTTGAGCCGATGCTCGGCGTGACGCTGACCCCGACGATGGCTCACGCGTCGGACAAGATCAACGTGATCCCTTCCCGCGCGGAGCTGAAGGTTGACTGCCGGGTTCCGCCTGGGCTCGGCGAGGAGACCGCGATGAAGTGCATCGAGGCCGCGCTCGGATCCGATCGGGACGGGCTCGAGATCGAGTTCATCGACAGCGTCACCGGCAACCAATCGCCACTCAAGACGACGTTAATGGACGCGATCGACCGCTGGATAAGAGCCAACGATCAGGGCGCCGAAACAATTCCAGTGATCCTTCCGGGATTCTCTGACTCCCGCTGGTTTCGCGAGGCCTTTCCTGACTGTGTCGCTTACGGTTTCTTCCCCCAGCGCCACCAGTCGCTGCTTGAGGGCGCGCCGCTGGTGCACAACGCCGACGAGCGGATCGACGTGCGGGACCTCGGCTTCGCCGCGAGCTTCTACGTCGCGATCGCACGGGAGCTGCTCGGGTAAAGGCGGAGCTCGCGGGCTGTGCGCTACTTGTCGAGCGCGAACTTCAGGCCGAAGAAGTCCAGCGTCTGCGGCATCGGCTGACTCGGGTCAAGCTCGGGCTGGAGCAGCCGTACCCCACGCTCGCGCAGCAGCGTGCCGAGCATCTTCTTGCCCACGAACAGAGCCAGGTCGGCGCCAGGGCACCCCTGCGGGCCGTGGCTGAAGTGGTTGAACCGCCAGTCGCCGGGCGCGGAGCCTGAGATCCACTCCTCGGGAGCGAACCGATCGGCGAAGGCCACCCCCTCGCGATCGCGGTGGTTGAACGTATTCACGATCAGGAGCTGTGTCCCCTCCGGCACCGTCACTCCGTCCCATTCCACGTCGCGGACCGTCTCCCGCGAGAGCATCGCCGTGGTCGGCCAGAGGCGCATTGCCTCCTGGAGGCAGGCGCCGAGAAACCCCTCGTCATCGCGCGCCCGCTGACGCTCGGGATCGAACACCGCCAGCAGCGCGAGGCAGCGAAACGCGTTGATCGCGAGCGTGTCGCCGAGCGCGAACAGCCAGTGCGTCACCTGAGCCGCGGGCTTTGTCCGCTCGGTGACCGGAGCCTGTCCGAACAGGCCAACCAGACTGCCGGACTCGCCCGCGTCGACGTACTCCTGTAGCCGCTCGGTGTAGCTGCCATACAGCTCATCGGACCCCCTCCCCGGCGGGTTGGACTTGTCCATCAGCTCGCCGAGCATCTCCGAGATCTGCTCGTCGTCCGACGCCCGCTCGCCGAGGACGATCCGCCGGGTCGCTCGCCGCACAGCCGCGTTCCATCCGTCCCAGTCGAGCGATCCCGACAAGCGCGTGGCCTCCTCGGAACAGACCGCCTCGAATCGCTCGGATAGGCGATGCTCGGGCTTGCCGGTGTCGAGCACAGCCTCCGTGAACCTACGGCGGTCCTTCCACTCGGCGCCACGGGAGATCGTCAGCGCGTCCGGCTGAAAGCGCTTCATCCCGCTCTTCTTGGGCTCGGGATCGGCGGCGAACGGATCGGGTGAGCCCTCCAGCGCGTGGCGAATCGGGCCCTCGCCGAGCAGCAGCAGCGCCTCATCGGCCGCAACCCGGACCCAAACCGGGCCATCGCCGTGGCTTTTGCGAAGGCCCGACATGAACCCCACAGCAAAGCCCTCCGCGCCGGTCTTCTCGGCGGCAGCGCTGGCGATCCGACGCCGCCTGAACAAGCCTTGGATCACGTTCGGGACCGCAACCTGGGCGGTGAAGCGCAGCCCCTCGACGATCGACGCGTGCGGGAAGTCGTTGTCGGCCACGGCCCCGCGAAGCTAGCACCCCCACATACACTCCGCACATGGCGACGGAGGTCACCGAGCGCCTTGACCCGAGCATTTTCCGGCTGCCCGTCGACCGGATCCGGCAGGGCTATTACTCGGACGCGTACTTCGTCTACACCAAGCAGTTGCTGGAGACGGAGGGGCACCATCCGCGGGTGACGATGCAGGTCTTCCAGAAGCAGCAGCACTCGATGCTCGGCGGGATCGACGAGGCGATCGCGGTGCTGAAGCTGTGCTCCGGACACAGCGAGAACGGGAGCTGGATTCCCGGGTGGGAGGAGCTCGAGGTGTACGCGCTGCACGAGGGCCATCCGATCTCCCCGCTTGAGACCGTGCTGACGATCGAGGGCGACTACAGCCTGTTTGCGCATTTGGAGACCGTCTATCTCGGCTGCCTGGCACGGCGCTCGCTGATCATGCGCAACGTGCTCGAGGTCGTCGAGGCGGCCAATGGCAAACCGATCTTCTACTTCCCGGCCCGGCACGATCACTGGCTCGTGCAGACCGGCGACGGCTGGAGTGCGCACGTCGCCGGCGCGATCGGCGTCTCAACCGACGCCCAGGCGTCGTGGTGGGGCGGGCGCGGCATCGGCACCGTGCCGCACGGTCTGATCGCGGCGTACAACGGCGACACCGTGCAGGCCGCGCTGAAGTTCGCCGAGCGCTTCCACGAGGAAATGAACATCACGGTGCTGGTGGATTTCGACAACGACTCGGTCCGAACCGCGCTGGAGGTCGCCGGCGCGCTCGGCCCGAAGCTGTGGGGGGTGCGGCTCGACACCTCCGAGCAACTCGTCGATCGCTCCCTGTACGAGGAGATGGGCAGCTTCAAACCCACGGGGGTCAACCCACGCCTGGTCGAGAAGGTGCGCGCCGCCCTGGACCAGGCCGGCCATCGGGACGTCCGGATCGTCGCTAGCGGCGGCTTCAACGCCGACCGCATCAAGGAGTTCGAAACCGCCGGCGTCCCAGTCGACGCGTACGGGGTCGGCTCATCGCTGATTCGCGGCCAGAACGACTTCACCGCCGACGTCGTCCTCGTCGAAGGACGCCCGTGCGCGAAGGTGGGACGGGTGTACTCGCCGAATCCCAGACTGGAGCGGGTGCAGTGATCCACTGAGCTCGGGCTTCAGAGATCCGCCGCGCCTGCCGATGACCGCTTAGAAGCATGCCCTTCGCGAACTTCCTCTGGGAGCCAGACGTCCAGACGTTCATGCTCCACTGGCTCCCGATCGTGTTCATGGGGCTGCTCGTGGCCGCTGTCTTCAGGCTGCTCCGCAACGTGCCCCGGACCCGGCCGGTGGAGATCAAGCCCGACGCGGCTCCCCCGATCGGATGGAACGACATCGCCGGTGCCGACGAAGCCAAGGAGGAGCTCCGCGAAGTTGTCGACTACCTACGCGACCGCAAGCGCTTCAAGGAGATCGGCGCCAGGGTCCCCAAGGGCATCCTCCTACACGGCCCGCCCGGAACCGGCAAGACGCTGCTGGCCAAGGCGGTGGCGCATGAGTCCGGCGCGACCTTCTACTCGCAATCCGCAGCATCGTTCGTGGAGATGTTTGCCGGCCTGGGCGCCGCGCGGATCCGGCGCCTGTTCCGCACCGCGCGCAAGCACTCGCCGGCGATCGTGTTCATCGACGAGCTCGACGCTGTGGGCGGCCATCGCGGAATGGACACCAGCGGCGAGCGTGATCAGACGCTCAACCAGCTGCTCGTCGAGATGGACGGCTTCAGCTCGGCCAACGACGTAGTGGTGATCGCCGCCTCGAACCTGCTCGAGAAGCTCGACACCGCGCTGCTACGTCCCGGCCGCTTCGACCGCCAGATCTTCGTCTCGCCTCCCGACGTCGGCGGCCGCCAACGCATCCTCCAGGTTCACTCGCTCAACAAGCCGCTCGACGACGACGTCGACCTCGAACTGCTGGCACGGCAGACCTCCGGGCTCACCGGCGCTGACCTCGCGAACATCTGCAACGAGGCGGCGATCTTCGCGGCCCGACGCGAAGCGGGAAAGGTCGCGATGGCCGACTTCGACGCCTCGCTCGAGCGCGTCGTCGCAGGGATGCAGTCGCGGCGGGCGCTCACCGATCACGAGAAGCGGGTGGTCGCCTATCACGAGGCTGGGCATGCGCTGTGTGGCGAGCTGCTCCCGTCGGTCGACCGCGTACACCGCATTTCGATCGTCCCGCGCGGGCGCGCGCTTGGCTACACGCTCAACCTTCCCGAGGAGGACCGCTACCTGAAGACCCGCGAGGAGCTGATCGACTTCATGACGATGCTGCTCGGTGGCCGTGCCGCCGAACAGCTGGTATTCGGCTCGATCACCACAGGAGCGTCCGACGACCTCAAGCGCGTGGCGGAAATCGCCCACTCGATGGTGCACGAATACGCGATGGGGACCGAGATCACCTCGCTAAGGGTCCTCTCCGATGGCCCAGCATCCGAGGTCAGCCGTCGCGTGCACGACGAGGAGGTCCGCGAACTCGCCGACGGGGCGTTCCGTGCCGCGAAGGCGATCCTCGATAATCACCGCTCCGAGCTGGACCAGCTTGCCGCGACGCTGCTCGCGAACGAGGTGCTCGAGCGCGGCGACATCGACCGGATCATGGGCGAGGTCCCCCGCGTCGCACCGCCTCGCGTCCCCGAGAAGGGGGCCCTCGACATAGCCGCGGCGACGGCCATGAGCCCCGCGCGCGTATCCTCCCCGCGCGATGCTGAGCACGATCGATCACATCGGCGTGGCGGTTGAGGACCTCGACTCGGCGCTTTCGCTCTACGAAAATTCATTGAAGCTTGCGCTCGTGCACCGCGAGCGAGTCGAGGAACAGGGCGTCGACGCAGCGCTGCTCGATGTCGGTGACAGCCACGTCGAGCTCCTGCAGCCGCTCGGACCCGACACCGCCGTGGGGAAATTCATCGCCAAGCGCGGGCCGGGGCTGCACCATGTCGCCTATCGGGTCGATGACGTCGAGCAGACCTTGAAGGCTCTCGCCGAGGCGGGCATCCGGCTGATCGACGAGCGGCCGCGAACCGGGATCCGCGGCTCGCGCGTGGCCTTTGTTCACCCCGCGTCGACCGGCGGCGTACTCACCGAGATCGTCCAGCCCGCCACGGACGCCCACTGACGACGATGGCCGACGAGCGAGCGCAGAAGATCAGCATCGGCTTCTTTGGAGGTCAGGTCCTGAGCGCCAGGGTCGCGCTCGCTGAGCTCAGCAAGCTCCGCGACGCCCTCGGCCGAGAGGGCTGGTATGAGCTGACCGCCGAGGACGGCACGGTGGCGCTCGATCTGGCCAAGGTCGTCTACGTGCTCGTCGACCACGAGGAGCACCGCGTCGGCTTCGGAACCTAGCCGCCAACCACGGCGATATGCCCCTCGGCGTGGGCGATCGCCGGACCATCGGCAACGTGCGTCACCTGGCAGCCACCGGCCGGCACGCAGTGAAGTGCGTCTGTTTGCGCGCCGCCCTCAGAGGCGACGAGCAGATCGCCGGGGCGCACGCCCGCGGCGGACAGGGTTGCGCTTGAGAGCCTCAGGATCACGTCGTCGCCCGGGTGACGATTCCCGGGCGTGAGCCGATCGGCAAGCACGGCCTCGAAGCGTTTGCGCTTTGGGATGAAGGCTTCGCTCTCCACCCCGATGTCCTGACCGTGCGGGAGATCGGAGGTGGCGACCAGCTCGCTGTGACCGGTTGAAGAGATCGCGTAGATCCGTCCGCTGAGCTCGTCTGGCGCGATCAGGTCACCGCCGAAGCGACCGAAGCTTGCCGGGGCGACGGCAATTCCGCCCTCGACCCGCGGCGCATTCCGCGTGATTGTCGTGACGACGCCGTGACAGTCGATCGCGTCGACGGTCGTCCGCGTTCCGCGCCCAACCGTAACCAGCAGGTGGTGGGCGAAGCGGCCGGTCTCGTCGAATGCGATCCCGTTCTCGAGCCCGCGCGCGGCGATCTGCGCAAAACGCCGCGTGCGGCCGGCGGGATCGATCGCCAGGACGCCGTGCGGCGAACGCAGACGCAACGCATAAACATCGTTGCCGAAGCTGCACCCCGGGTGGCCCGCTGCCGGGAGCGCAATGTAAGGCTCGCCGCCGTGGCTGCGATAGCCCGGCGCGAACGCGCTGACGCGACCCGAACCCGACAGCAGCCGCAACCCTCCGCCCGCCGCAAGCACGAGCGAGCCGTCGGGGCGCGGCCCGACGAGATCGACCGGTCGACGTACGTGGACCAGGCGCGTCCAGTGCGCCAGCGTTGCGGCGCTCGCGCAGGTACCGAGCAACAGCGGCAAGAGCAGCACCGGGGCAACGCGGCGCATGTTCATCAACCGTACAGTCCCGCCGTCATGTCGCCGTTCGATGCCGATCGCAACGCCCTGATCTGGGCGCGCACCCATTTGCATAGCCCAGCTGCCGACCGAATGGTTGCGGGCTTCTCGCGTCTGGGCGAGCACGGCGCGGGCTGGATCGCGCTGGGCCTCGTCGGGGCAGCGCTCAGCGGCCGCGACCGGCAAACGCGGCGCAGCTGGCTGGCGGGTGCGCGCTCGGTAGCGCTCTCCTATGCGCTCAACCAGGGCATCAAGTTCACGATCCGCCGCCGACGACCCGAGCTCCCCGGGCTGCCGCCGCTCACCTCGACGGTGTCGCAGCTCTCGTTCCCGAGCGCCCATGCGACCACCTCGTTTGCCGCCGCGCGGGCCTACCGCCGGCTCGCGCCGGCCGCACCGATGTACGCCCTCGCGACGATGCTCGCGATCAGCCGGCCGTACCTGGGGGTCCACTATCCAAGCGACGTGATCGTCGGGGCGCTGCTGGGAACCGTGGTCGCATGAAGGTCGGAATAGTCGGCCTCCCCAATGCAGGTAAGACGTCGCTGTTCACCGCGCTTACGGGAGCAGAAGCGGAGGCCGCCAATTACCCGTTCACGACGATCGAGCCCAACATCGCCGTCGTGCCGGTCGCGGATCGCAGGATCGGTGAGGTGGCCGAGACCGTCCGCGCCGCGAAGGTTGTGCCGGACACGATCGCCTTTCACGACATCGCCGGCCTGGTCGCCGGCGCCCACGAGGGCGAGGGGCTCGGCAATCGCTTTCTCGCCAACATCCGCGAGACCGACGCGGTCGTGCATGTCGTCAGGGCGCACGAGGACCCAGGCGTCGTCCATCCCGAGGGCCGCGTCGATCCATTGGCGGACATCGAGACGGTCGAGACGGAGTTGGTCTATGCCGACCTCGAGCAGGCCGAGCGCCGGCTCGAACGGGTCTCGAAGTCAGCGAAGGGCGGTGATCGGCGCGCCGTCGCCGAGTCGCACTGGCTGACTCAGCTGATCGATGCGCTCCAGGCGGGCAGACCCGCTCGCACCGTTCCCCCGCCCGCTGACGCGCCCGACGCGCCCGCACTTCTCCAGCCGCTGACCGCAAAGCCGGTGCTGTTCGTCGCCAATGTGGACGAGGGGGACACCGAGGTGCCGGAGGCGATCCTGGAGCACGCCCGCTCACACGACGCGGCGGCAGTTGCAATCTCGGCCCGGCTTGAGGCGGAGCTCTCAGAGCTCGACGATGCCGAGGCGGCATCGCTGCGCGCCGAGCTGGGACTCAGCGAGTCCGGTCTCGAACAGGTCATTCGTGGCGCGTTCGCGCTGCTCAGGCTGATCGCGTTCTTCACCGCCGGCGAGGACAAGCCCGCGCAATCGTGGCACCTGCGCGAGGGCCTGTCCGCGTGGCACGCCGCGGGGCTGATCCACAGCGATATGCAGCGCGGGTTCGTTCGAGCGGAGGTCGTCCCGTGGCAGGAGCTGGTCGACGCGGGCGGTTACGCGGGCGCGCGTGAACGGGGCACGCTCCGGCTGGAGGGCCGCGACTACGTGATTACCGACGGCGACGTGATCACCGTGAAGTTCACGCCGTGATCGCGCCCGCGCCGAAAGCTCAGTGAATGAAGCTCGGCACAGTCCCAAACAGCTTGGCGGCAACCGCGAACGCGGGCTTCTCAGTCCCGTCGTAGGCGATCAGCCCCTTGTGGTGGATCCCGTCGGGGACGGTCCCCGGCGGAAGCGTCGCGCCGCCGCGCCACCCCGGGGCGACCGCAAATTCCCGCAGCGTCCAGTAGATCGACCCGTTCATGAACGGAAGCCGGTCTAGCACGCCGAACGTCTCACGCAGGTAGTTGGTCTGGAAGTCGTAGCTGCCTTTGACCGTAGGCGCTCCGTCGAACAGGGCCTCCGCACCGTACTCGGAGATCACGAGCCCCTGGCCGGGATACCGGGCGTGCATCATTCGCAAGTACGGGCCCAGGCCAGCGAAATTCGCTATCGAGTGACCCGGGATCCCCGGATACCAGCCGTAGTAGTCAGAGATCCCCAGCAGGTTGAGCTTGTAATAGACCTTCTGCGGGGGAAAGCCCGCATAGCAGTAGATGTCGAGCGCCACTGGAACTGTTGGGTTGAGTCGGCGCGCCAGCGCCACCCCCTTGACTAGGTAAGCGTCGGTGCCCGGTGTTGTGCCGGGCGACGGCGTGAGCTCATTGCCGATCGAGTCGACGATCACCGACGGGTGATTGCGTGCGGAGACGATCGTCGAGCGCAGCAGCGAAAGCGCCGCGGTCCGCCCCTGCGGGGTCGCGAGCTCGGGATCGGCGTGGTCAACCGGGGGCTGCTCCCAGACCATGATCCCCGCGGCGTCGAGCGCATCGAGCAGGCGCTCGCTCAGCAAATAGTGAGCACGCGTTATGTTGGCGCCGAGCGATCGTAGCTCGCCGACGATCGTGTCGATATCGCCGTCGGAGAGTGCGGCGCCGCGGCCCTGGGTGTCCTCGTGAATTGCCGCGCCGTGCAGCCAGAGCCGCGTGCCGTTGAGGTAGATCAACCCGCCGCGAACCTTCACGGAGCGCATGCCGACGTGGAATGTCTGCTGCTGCTCGATCCGCCCCTGGGTTTCGACCTGGAGCGCGACCGAATACAGGGCCGGGCTCTGGGGTGACCACAGGCTAAGCGGCGCCGGCACCGGCAAGCGGAATGAGACCCCCACCTGATGTCCGGGCATGAGTCGCGCGAGCGGGTGCACGGTTGCGTAGCTCGCGCCGGCGGGCGTGGTGATCACTGCCCTGATCGCCGGCGCGAGCCCGAGCCCTGCGTCGTTGGCCAGGGTTCCTGAGATCAGGAGATCGCCGCAGCGAAAGCCGCAGTGCAATTCGGGCACCACCCCGGGGTCACTCAGCGCCAGCCGGCCCGTCGGCTGGAGCGACACCGGCCCCATGATCCCGCCCCAGTTCCACCAGTCCTCGGGGAGCGACCCCGGCGGCTTGAGGTCGTCGACGCGCACCGTCAGCACGTTCGGCCCATCTGGATAGAGGGTTCTCGCCGGGAGCGAGAACGGCGCGTACGGATCGACGTTGGTCCCGATCTCGGCGCCGTTCAGCCACACGGCCGCGTGTCGGCGCACGCTCTCGAAAGCGACACTCCAGCCTCGCCCCGCGAAAACCGCCGGGCCCCGAAAGCGGAGCTCATACCAGCCGACCCGAGTGGCGTCGGGAGTCCTCTCAACGATCGGATCGAAGTCGTTGGGCATCGAGACCGAGCTCCACGGAAGGCCGGCTGCACCGCCGCGCATCCACCCATCGCGGGTCCCCACGTTCTCGGGATCGGGCAGGAACCTCCAGCCGCCGTTGAGCGCGATCGGGCGCGCCGGCGCGAGCGTTGGCGGCAGAACGTGAGCGCCCTGCAGCACGGCGCCCGGCGCTGGGCGCAACGGCGGGAGCACGCTGGTGGGCGAGGGAACGAGTGACGTGTCCTGCCCACCGCTCCCGCCCGCGATCAGCACGATGACGACCACCAGCGCCACCACCGCGCACCCCGCGAGGGCCATCCGCTTGCTTATAGCGCGCTCAGCTCCTCGGCCTTCTCGAGCCGCTCCGCCAGGCGGCCCATGCCGTAGTCCCGGGCGGCCGCTGCACCCCCATCGAGATCCGTGGGCCGGTCCTCAGGCCGCTCCAACCGCACCCGGCGCAGCGTCGCGATCTCCTTGAAAGCCCTCAGCTCATCGGCGCAGTCGGTCAGTGCCGAAGCGATCCTGGGGCGCTCCTCGCCGGCACGCTCGATCGCTGCCTCGAGCGAGCCGTGACGGAGCAGCAGCTCGGCGGCGGTCTTGGGACCGACGCCGGGCGCGCCGGGAAGCCCATCCGACGGATCGCCGCGGAGCGCGATGAAGTCGGGAACCAGCTCGGGCCCGATCCCATAGCGCTGCCGTACTTCGTCGGCGTCGACCTCCTCGAATCCGCTGATCCCGGACTTCAGGTAGAGCACGTGGACGCGCTCGTCAACACACTGGTACATGTCGCGGTCCCCGGTCACGATCAACGTCCGCCCGCCCACCCCGCTCTCGACCTCGGCGAGTGACCCGAGCAGGTCGTCGGCCTCGAGCTCAGCCTCGCTCTCTGAGCTCCACCCGAAGCTCGCGAAGAACCCGGGTGCTTGCTCGAACTGCCATGCCAGCTCGTCGGGAAGTGGAGGGCGAGTCGCGTGGTACGGCTGATAGAGCTCGACGCGGTACGCCGCGGCTTCGGCGCCGAAGCACAGGACGATCGTTCGCGGGTCCCGGTCGGCGGCGATCCTCAGGAGCGCGTTCGTCGCACCGAGCAGCGCGTTTACCGCGTGCCCGTCCTTTCCCTTGATCGAGTCAGGTAGCGCGAAGAACGACCGAAACAGCAGGAATGGTGCATCGACGACGAGGAGCGGGCGCACGTCCGGCACCCGCGGCAGGGTAGAGGTTCAGCTCACGCCGTCGTGAACCGTGCGTAGGTGCTGAGAAGCCCGAATGCCTGCTGAAGCTGATCACCGCTAACGATCGTCCTGCCGCGCGACCCGATCACAACCGCGGTGATGATCCGCGGAGAGCTGCCGTGCTTGAGCACGTGGATTGCGACAAGCTGGCCCTTGACCAGGCCGCCAAGCTGCGCCGTCGCTGTGGCGAGGCTCAGCTTGTGCGTCCAGCGGTGGTAGGGATCGCCGCCCGCGCCGTCGTACGGGTCTGAGACGCCGCGCAGCCACGGTTCGGGAGTCGCCCCCGGCCAGACGTCCTCGACGTTCTCCGTGTGTCCGCCTGAGCTGGCGAAGAAGTACGTGATCGCCGGCTGCCCTCGGTAGGTGACCACCTGAGCCCGCGTGGCTGCCACTGCGGCATCGGTCGACGACGTTTCCGCTGCGACGCCGCGATACATCTGCGAGCGCGTGTCGGAGTAGACGTCGAAGCTGCTGGCCCCGACGTTGCTCGTGATCGCGTACGTGCGAGCGGCGACGGCCTGGGCCTTCAGTGCCTCCGCCGACCAGCTCGCCGGCATCTCCGCGGAGACGACGCCCCGAACGTAGTCCTCGAGGCCGACGGCGTCGACCGTCTCGACACCACCCGACCCGTCTGGGCGCAGCTCGAGCGCGCCGCGGTAGGGGGTGCCGTTGAACTTCAGTGGAGCGGAACCGGTGACGAGAAGCGGTGCGTGGAAGCGCCCGACGCCGACGAGCGTCAGCGACCCATCTGGGTTGGCCTGAGCTGTATAGGTCTGGCTCGGCCTCAGCCGCTTGCCACTCGCCTCGCTCGCGCCGCTGAACTGAGCTGAGCCCGTCGCGAGCAGAACGCGCACGATCCGGTTGGGATCGACAGTTCCCAGGCTCGTGCCCTGGTAGTAGTGGGCAAGGATGAAGCGATAGCTCTTGCCGTGAAGCGCGTAGCCGTAGGCGCCGTACTGGCTCATCCCGATCCCGTGCCCGTCGCCGCCCCCGCGGATGTACAGCGTTGTCGCGGCATGGGCGGGCAACGCAAATGTGAGGCTTGCAGCAAAAACGGCTAGGTAGGGTGTGCGTATGGCCGAGCGCAAAGCGTCTGAGGTGTTCGTCGAGTGCCTGGAGGCCGAGGGCGTCCGCTACGTCTTCGGCATCCCGGGCGAAGAAACACTCGATTTGAACGAATCTCTGGCCGATTCTTCGATCGAGTTCATCCCCGTCCGCCACGAGCAGGGTGGCGCCTACATGGCCGATGCATACGGGCGCTTAACGGGTCGCGCGGGTGTCTGTCTGGGCACCCTCGGCCCGGGCGCGACCAATCTCGTGACCGCTGTCGCCGATGCGTTCCTCGACCGCGCTCCCTTGGTGGCGCTGACTGGTCAGTCCGACCTGGAGCGCATGCACAAGGAGTCGCACCAGTACATCGACCTGATCGCGATTCTGCGCCCGATCGTCAAGTGGAATGCGCGCGTCTCGAGTCCCGAGATTGTGCCCGAGGTCGTGCGCAAGGCCTTCAAGGTGGCCGAATCCGAGAAGCCGGGCGGCACCCACCTGGAGCTCCCCGAGGATGTGATGGCGCGGCCGCTCGACGCCTCGCCGCTGCCCCGCCGTGCGCCCGTTCAACCCGAGCCCGGCGGCGCCGAGCTTGAGCGCGCCGCGGAGATCATCGCCGGCGCCGAGAACCCGATCGCGCTCGCCGGTAACGGCGCGATCCGAGCGCGCGCCGCTGAGGCACTGCGCGCCTTCTCCCACGCGACGGGAATCCCCGTCGCCGAGACGTTCATGGCCAAGGGGCTGCTGGACTACGAGGATCCGCACGCGCTCGGGACCGTTGGGCTTCAGTCGCGCGACTACGCGATGGCGGGCTTCGAGGACGCCGACGTGGTGATCGCGATCGGCTACGACCTCGTCGAGCACTCGCCGGAGCATTGGAATCCACGCGGCGACAAGAAGATCGTGGTGATCGACTCCGTCGCCGCCGAGATCGATGAGTTCTTCGTCCCTGAGGTCGAGCTGATCGGCGACATCCGCCATGTCCTGCGCCGTCTCGCCGAGGGTTGCGGAAGTTCCGCCTCGTCGGGTGGCTCGCCCCGGCTACGCGATCTCGTGCTCGGCGCGCTGCGCGAAGAGGAGCACGACGAGCGTTTCCCGATGTGCCCCCCGCGCGTGCTGCGTGAGCTGCGCGAGGCGCTCGGGCCAGACGACTTCCTCGTCTCCGACGTCGGCCTGCACAAGCTCTGGATCGGGCGCATGTTCCCCGCTCACGAGCCGGGGACGGTGCTGATCGCCAACGGTCTGGCCGGAATGGGGTTCGCGCTTCCCACGGCGATTGCGACGAAGCTCGTGCATCCCGAGCGCAGGGTCGTCGCGGTCAGCGGCGACGGTGGCTTCCTGATGAATTGCCAGGAGCTCGAGACCGCGGTCCGCCTGCGCACCCCGATCGTGAATGTGATCTGGGAGAACAATGAATTTGGCTCGATCGCGTGGAAGCAGGACAAGAAGTTCGGCCGCCACTTCGACGTCGGCTTCGGCAACCCCGACTTCGTCCGTCTGGCCGAATCGTTCGGAATGCCGGCGTGGCGCTGCGGATCGGCCGACGACTTCTCGCGCCTGCTGGGCCAAGCGCTCGCGCTCGACGAGCCGTCGCTGATCGTCGTCCCGATCGACTACTCGCTCGATGTTGCGATCTCCGAGGAGCTCGGCACAGAGACGGTCGCTACATAGGCCTTAAGGCCGGCGCACATGTGCGCCGGCCCCGGCGGCGCATGCGCCGCCGGCAGCGCGGTGCATGCGACCGCGCCGAACTACAAATTGCCCTGCGCCATCTTGCGGAGGTCCATCGCCTTCTCGTAGGTCTCCTCGTCGACCCCCAGCTCGAGCGCGACCTCCTTCAGCGGCCGACCCGAGTTCGCCGCCTCCTTGACGATCTCCGCTCCCTTGTCGTAGCCGATGTAAGGGTTGAGCGCGGTTGCAGCGGCGAGTGTCATCTCCGCAGAGCGGCGCGTCCCCTCCTCGTTGGCCTCGATCCCGTCCACGCACTTCTCGGTCAGCGCCGTCACGGCATTCGCCAGCAGCCTGATCTGGTCGAGCAGGTTGCGTGCGATCAGTGGCACGCGGACGTTGAGCTCGAAGTTGCCCTGGGTGCCAGCCACAGTGATCGCCGTGTCGTTGCCGATCACCTGCGCCGAGACCTGGAGCACCACCTCGGCCATCACGGGGTTCACCTTGCCCGGCATGATCGAAGAGCCCTTTTGCAGCTCGGGGAGGAACAGCTCGCCGATCCCAGCGCGCGGCCCGGAGCCCATCAGCGCCAGATCGTTGGCGATCTTCGTCAGCGATACAGCCAGTACCTTGAACGCGCCGGACAACTCGACGAGCGCGTCGCGGTTGCCCTGTGCCTCGAACGGATCCTCGGGCGCGCGAATCTCGAGTCCGCTGACATGTGTCAGCCGCGCCCGTACGCGTCCGGCGAACTCCCTGTGGGTGTTCAGGCCGGTGCCCGTCGCGGTGCCTCCGAGCGGGATCTGTGCGACGTGCGGCAGCGTGTTGCGGATTCGCTGCGCCCCGAGCCGGATCTGGGCGGCGTAGCCAGAGAACTCCTGGCCGAGCGTGACCGGGACGGCGTCCATCAGGTGGGTGCGTCCCGCCTTGACGATGTCGCGGAACTGCTCCGCCTTCTTGGTCAGCGAGGACTCCAGCGCGTCGAGCGCCGGTAGCAGCTCGTCGGTGGTCTCCGCCAGCGCGGCGAGGTGGACCGCCGAGGGGAACACGTCATTCGAGGACTGCCCCATGTTGACGTGGTCGTTGGGATGCACTCCCTCGCCCGCCAGCGTCGCGATCACCTCGTTGGCGTTCATGTTCGATGAGGTCCCGGAACCCGTCTGGAAGACGTCGATCGGGAACTGGTCGTCGAATTCGCCCTCTGCCACGCGATCTGCCGCAGCCGCGATCCGCTCGGCGAGCTCCGAGTCGAGCAGCCCGAGCTCCGCGTTGACCCGCGCCGCGGCGCCCTTGATCCGACCGAGCCAGCGGATCACGGGGACTGGCACGGCCTCGCCGGATATCGGGAAGTTGGCGACGGCCTTCGTGGTCTCGCCTCCCCACAGCTGCTCTTGCTCATGAACGCTCATGGCCCCAACGCTACACCTCAGCCACAGAACGCGATCAGCTCACGAGCCACGCCCACGGGGTCGTCATAGGCCATCAGGAAACCGGTGCCGGGGAGGGTTCGCAACTGTGCGTCCGGGAGCAGGTCGAGCGCCTCCTGGGCGCCTGTGAGCGGGTGCGCTGGGTCCTCCTCGGCCCACAGCAGCAGCACCGGTGCGGTGATGCGCGGGTAGGCGTCGAGCAGGTGGCGCTGTGCCTCTGCGGGCCAGCGCCGCGCGAACTTGGCCCACGAGCGGGCGCGGTTGCCGTTGCCACCGACATCGGCGAACGCGTGGCGGAGGAGGTCTCGCGCGGCAGGATTGCGCTGCGCCGAGAGGCGCTCGCCGGTTGCCGGGCGGAAGACGAGCTTCGCGCCGTGCGAGAGAAGCCTGTCGAGTCCGGGCAGTGCCGCCGCTTTGGATGCGGCGCGCCATGCGGCGCGCTTGCCCGGAAACTCGTCACGGCGGTGCAGGCGGTTTGACATCAGCACCAGGCGCGCAGGCTCGAGTCGTCCGGTCGTCACCGCGTGCAACGCCAGCTCGGCCCCTAGCTCGTGGCCCGCGAGCAGCGGGCGCGGGCTTGCCACCTCACGGCAGAAGCCAGCCATCACCTCGCTCAGCCAGTCGACCGTGTAGGGATGGCGTGGCCGGTCCTCGGAATCGCCGTGCAACGGCAGGTCGGGAAGCACCACGCGGAAGCGGCGTTTCGAGTGGCGTCGACGATCGGTTCCCACTCCCTGTGGGAGAGCCCGAGCGAGTGCAGAAGCACGATCGGCGGCCCCGTGCCCGTTTCCCGGTACGCCACGCGGGCGCCGTCGTGATGGTGGTAGAGACGCAATCGCATGCCCTGGATCCTCGCATTCCACCCCGGAAATGTGGCCTTCGTGGGTTTAGGTTGTGCAAATGCTGTTCGAGCTTCGCGAACCCTCCGCAAAGGGTTGAAATTGCCTGCATGGAGCAAACAACCGCCAGTCCGCTCGGCCTCTCGACCTCTCAGGCGGCGCACGCCCTTGGGGTCTCGCTCGGCACGATCCGCCGCTGGTCCGACATGGGCTACCTCGAGTCGTACCGCACGCCCGGCGGACAACGTCGTTTCAGCCGGGAACAGATCGAGCACTTCATCGACTCGCTGCAGCGCGGCGCCCGCCCGAGCGAGCAGCAGCGCATCGCCAGCTAAGCCCTCGTTTAGGGCACCGCCCTCGTTAGGGCATCGCCCTCATCAGGGCAGCGCCCTCGTTAGGGCAGCGGCTCGCGAAGCGGCCCCCAAGCTAAACGGCCCGGCGCCTGGGCCGAGCCCCCGCGGTCCAGGTGTCGGCCGTTTTGTCGTGGCCTGTTGTTGCGCGGACGGCGACGCGGTCTACCCTCCGGCGCCCGCTTCGCGGATCCGGCGCTCCATGTCGAGCTCGGTGTCGAAGTCGGCCGCGTCCGCGTGGCGGTACTCGACGCCCTCACCGCTCAGGAGCGTTGCGAGCACCTCGACGTAGCGAGCCTCGAGCTGCGATCCGGCGACGCGCCGCAGTTCGCGCAGGGCCTCAAAAGAGCTCATACGCGTGCGGTATGTGTCGCTCGCGGTGAGCGAGTCGTACACCTCGGCGACGGAGATGATCTTGGCGATCTCTGGGATCTCGTCTCCCTTAAGCCCCTTCGGGTAGCCCCGACTGTCGACCCGTTCGTGGTGAGACCGCACGATGTCGGCCACGGGGCCGTACATGCCCAGGTCCTTGAGCATGTCGGCACCGAGCTCGGGGTGCCGCTGGATCGCGACCCAGTCCTCCTCAGTCAACGTCCGACCCTTCTCAGCCACCCGGTCGGATAACGCAAAGTGCCCGATGTCGTGCAGCAGGCCGGCCGTATGCGCGAGCTCCTGCTCCTGCTCGCTCATGCCGACGGCCTGCGCCATGTCCCTCGCAAACCGCGCCACCGCGGCCGCGTGCCGCGCAGCCCGCTGGTCCCGCGTGTCGAGCGAGCGCATCAGCCCGGCGAGCACGCCCCAGGAGAGGGAGACGTATTGCTGAGCGCGTGCTGCGCGACTAGACACGAGCCGTGCCTGGTACGAGAAGCCGACAGACGCGACGAACGCGAATGACGATGCCGGCGAGTCCCACCTTCGACGTAGATGGCTGCGCCGGCGACGACGAGTGCGATGTTGAGCAGGATTGCTTGGCAGCGATTCGATGAACGCCATCAGCGGTAATGGCTGAGGCCCGTATGATCTCCGTCCAGCAGCAGAAACAGCATGTAGAGGATCAACCAGCTAGTCGACGCGCGCGCCGCAAGCAGTCACGGCGACGAGTAGGTAGAGACCGCCGCGCGATGATTGTGCGGTGCGGCTTGTCGCGAGAGCACTGATGGCCAGCCCAGCGGCCACAGCAGGATTCGCCGGCTGGCAGGTTGATCAAGAAGATCGACGCGCATGGCGGGTCGGCACAACCGCTGGTGCTTGCTAGCTCAGCGATCGATGCTCGTGACGAATGCCGACGCGGGTCCGAGGAATGTAGCGGCGAGCATGTCGACCAAAGAACGCAGCAGAGATCACCGATGGCGCCGCCGGCATCCTGGCCACACCAAGGCCCGCTGCAACCGCAGCCACGCCGAGGACGATCGCGCTAGACCGTCAGTGCGGTCAGAGGCTCGCCCAGAGCAACTGCAGCCCGATGCTACGAACGACGCCTGCCAGCCACAACGTAGAGCAGCGCAAGCCGCTGCCAGATGCCGCACCCCATGGCGCGAGCTTCCATGGCTCACGCGCAGCAAGCGTAGCGCGTACAGCTAACCGGCAAACTGCGGTGGTCTACTATCGAACCTAGCTGCCGCGCCAGTTCACCAGTAGTCGTCCTTCTTCGCATCGTGTTCCCCTTCCGACGTCCTCCGAACGATCTGGCCAGACCTCGTCGCAGCGGGACCTGAAAACTGCACGAAAAGCCCCCGATATCAGGGAGGCTTTGCACAACTTTAGCTCCAAAACTTGTGCAATTTTAGGCTGTTTAGTCGCAAATAGCAATGTTTGCCACCACCTTCTGCGTCGATGCGGTATTTGAAGACCAGCGAGGCGGCGACGTTGCTGAACGTCAGCCCGAACACGCTGCGGGCGTGGGAGCGGCGGTTCGGTTTTCCGAAGCCGCAGCGATCGCCGGGCAAGCACCGCCTGTTCACGCACGGCGAGGTCGCGGCACTGCGGGACGCCCTGCAGGAGGGCCTCTCGATTTCCTCTGCCGTTTCACGCGCGCGCGAGGGCTTGGCGGCGGACAGCAACTCGCTGGTCGGAGCGCTCGTCTCCTACGAACGGGAGCGCGCGGACACCGCGATCGAGGCGGCACTGGCGCTGCGCTCGGTCGAGCGGTCGGTGGAGGAGGTCCTGCTGCCGACGCTGGAGGAGATTGCTCAGGCGCCACACGACCGAATCCGCCGCGTGGGCGTTCGCGGCCCATTGGGCGACGGATTGGCTGCGGCGGGCCCAGCGGCTCGCGCCTCCGCCGGTCAGGCCGGCCGCGGTCGTCGTCGGTGACGCTTCACGAGACGAGCTGGATCCGGACGCACCGTACATCCGCGCGTTCGAGCTGTTCTGCGTGCGGGCAGGAGTGAAGGTCTTGAGTCTTTCCGCGAGGGGGGTCATGGGGATTGGCGACGCGCTCGCGGTACATCGCCCCAACTTGGTGGTGCTTGCAGGGGGCCACCTGTCAGACGACACCGTTGCACGGTGGGCGTACGCGGTGAGGTTGGCCGCGGGCGCAATGCCTGTTGCGATCTTCAGGAGGGGAGAGCAACGGGTGCGCATGCGCACTACTGGCACGAGTGTCCTGCCGATGGGCGCCAGCGACGCCCAGCGGCGAGTGCTCGAGCTGATTGAAGCCGAGCATGCTGTACAGGTTTCGATCTCTGCAAGACATTCCGCGGAGGGTTCAAGCACCCCGCGGAGCGCCACGGCCTGAGGTCGAATCAACAACCGAAGAGTTGGAAGGATTCGATGACAAACGTGATCGCGATGCAGCAACGGACCGGGCTACAGGCCGTCGCTGAGGCTGCTCCCGAGACCGGCCCGAGCGTCAGCTTCTGTAGCAATTGCGGAGAGAGGCCAGACTTCGAGGTGGACTCGCGTGTGTGTCCGAGTTGTGGGCTGGGGCTGCTCCTTCAGGCCAGCGAAGACATGGCGCCGCCGCAAGGCGGAGCGTTTCTCGTAATCGACAGCTCAATGTCGATCTGTGCCGTCTCGGGTGCGGCCGAGAAGCTGCTCGCAACGCGTGAGACGGAGTCGGTCAACAGCCACCTCACACAACTGATCGTCCCTGCTGACGCAGAGGCACAGGGGGCCGCGAACCTCGCCGTTGCCGTCACTTGGGCTGTCCGCGGCGATCCGAAGGCCCGGAAGGTCTTCGTCCGACCCGCGAACACATTCGGCGTGCGGATGACGGCGCGGATCGCCAGTTGCGGTCCGCCGCAGGCGGCGCTGGTCGTCTTCGACTGACCGCCGTCGATTTGGCGTTCGGTTGACCTTACGGAACCGAAACGCAAAGTTCGCGACCTGGGCGCGCAGGTCAACGCGCGGGCGCGTAGGTCAACGCGCAGTTCGCGGCCTGCGCGCGTAGGTCAACGCGCAGTTCGCGGCCTGGGCGCGCAGGTCAACGCGCAGTTCGCGCCGCGGCGCGGGAACGCGCCCGTCAACGCCACGCCGGGAATCCCTGCCACTGAACGAAGGCCCCCAAACTGCACCCGGCCTTGCGGCCCTTGCAAACGCCGGCCAAGACCTCGATAACTCCCGCAAATGAGTGGAATCCGAACAAATGCTGCTGCGGTCATGCTCGGTGTGAGCCCGAACACGCTCCGCAGCTGGGAGCGGCGCTACGGCTTCCCGCGTCCGCATCGCTCCCCAGGCGGTCACCGGCAGTACGCACTTCAAGAGATCGAGTCTCTGAAGGCCACGCTCGCAGAGACGCACAACGTGTCCTCGGCAATCTCGCTCGCGCAGCAGCGTGGGGAGGGTCCCTCCTCGGGTCACCGGCTCGCGGCCGCTTTCACCGCGTTCGACGAGGAAAAGGCGAACAGGCTGCTGGAGGAGAGCCTCACGCTTCGCTCGTTCGAGCGGACGATCGAGGAAGTGCTGCTCGCAGCACTCGACGAGCTCGGAAGCGAGGAGGCTCGCCCGACCCCTGAGTACGAGTTCGGCTGGCGGCATGCGACTGGCTGGCTCTCGGCACTGAAGCGCCTTTCGCCCCCCGCGACCCGCAGCGAGGGAATCCTGGTTTTCGACGCTTCCGCCCAGGACGACCTCGATGCGCTGCATGCGCAGGCGCTCGAGTTGATGCTGCGGCGGAACCGGACTGCGCACGCTTTCGCTGACGCCGGCGGTTGAGCCGAACTCGGTTGGGCCACGCGACGCGCGCGCTCCAACCCAACGCCATCGTCCTCACCGGTCGCCGCGCCTCGCTCGACTCGATTGGCCGGCTGGTCTACGCGGTCCGAAGCGTGGCCCAGGAGGTCCTTGTCTTCGACTACCGGGGCGCCGTTCCGGACACTGGCGCGAGCACGGTCAGCCGGCTCGGCACCTCGCCGATCGCCGCGCGCGACCTCCTGCTGGAGCAGCTCGACGCGGTGCGCGGACAGCCGCGTGTCGCTGAGCCCGCAGCGGACGCGCCGCCGCACGCCGCGCACGGCTAGCGGCACGGCAAACGCCGGAGGGCGGCCGCGGGGCGGCTCCTAGAATCCCGCGCCCATGGCTGTGCGCGCAACCGGTCCCTCGCCCCATCGCCCCGTAGATCCAAAGATCTCATTCCCGGAGCTCGAGCTTCGGGTTCTTGAGCGCTGGCGTGAGCGCGACGTGTTCAAGCGGTCGCTCGCGATGCGGGCCGATGCCCCCAAATGGGGCTTCTACGAAGGCCCCCCGACCGCGAACGGCCCACCTGGTTCACACCACGTTCTGGCGCGAGTCTTCAAAGACATCTTCCCCCGCTTCAAGACGATGCGCGGATTCCAGGTCGAGCGCAAGGGCGGCTGGGACTGCCACGGGCTTCCGATCGAGCTGGCCGTCGAGGAGGAGCTCGGGATGACCTCCAAGGAGGACATCGAGCGGTTCGGGATCGCCGAGTTCAACGCACGTTGCCGCGAGAAGGTGCTCAGCCACGTCGAGGATTGGAACCAGCTGACTGAGCGGATCGGGTTCTGGATCGATCTGAAGCATGCTTACCGGACGCTCGACCCAGCGTACGTCGAGTCGGTGTGGTGGGCGCTCAAGACGATCAACGACAAGGGACTCCTGTACGAAAAGCTGAAGGTGGTGCCGTACTGCCCGCGCTGCGGCACGGCGCTCTCCAGTCACGAGCTTGGCCAGCCCGGTGTCTACCAGGACGTCCTCGACCCATCGGTGTACGTCCGCTTCCCGGTCACGAAGGGCAACGACAAGGTGCAGCCCGGCGACAACCTGCTGATCTGGACGACGACGCCCTGGACGCTCGTCTCGAACGCGGCGGTTGCTGTGGACCCGGAGCTGACGTACGTCAGGGCGACGACGGCAGCCGACGACGGCGTCTACATCCTGGCCGAGGCGCTGGCGGCCCGCGTCCTCGGGGAAGGCGTCGAGATCATCGACCGTTTCCTGGGCGCCGCGCTTGAGGACGTCGCTTATGACCCTCCGTTCAGCTTCATCCGCAAGGACGAGTACGGCCCCCGCGGGCACACCGTGCTGGGAGCCGATTTCGTCACCGCCGAAGACGGCACCGGACTCGTTCACACGGCGATTGCGTTCGGCGAAGACGACTTCCGGCTGGGCGAGCGCTACGGCCTGAACGTGATCAACCCCGTCAAGCCCGACGGCAGCTTCGACGAGCGGATCGGTCCATACGCCGGCCGCTGGGTCAAGGACGCCGATCCGGACCTGATCGAAGACCTCAAGAAGCGAGGCAAGCTATTTCGCGCCGAGACCTTCGAGCATTCCTACCCGCATTGCTGGCGTTGCGGAACGCCGCTGCTCTACTACGCCAAGCCTTCCTGGTACATCGCGACAAGCCACATCAAGGATCGCCTGCTCGCTTCCAACGAGGCCGTCAACTGGCATCCGGAGCACGTGAAGCACGGCCGCTTCGGCAACTGGCTAGAGGGCAACGTCGACTGGGCCCTCTCGCGGGAGCGCTACTGGGGAACCCCGCTGCCGGTCTGGCGGTGCGAGAACGACCACATCCGGACGATCGGCTCGCTCAAGGAGCTGCAAGAGCTCTCGGGCGTAGCCCTACAAGACCCGCATCGCCCGTTCGTCGACGAAGTCGAGTTCTCGTGCGAGCAGTGCACCGCGCAGATGCGCCGGGTTCCCGAGGTGATCGACGTGTGGTTCGACTCGGGAGCGATGCCGTTCGCCCAGTACCACTCTCCGCACGAGAATCGCGAGCAGTTCGAAGCGCACTTCCCGGCGGACTTCATCTGCGAGGGGCTCGACCAGACGCGCGGGTGGTTCTACTCGCTGCTGGCCGTGGCCACGTTGCTGTTCGATCGCTCCTCGTATCGCAACGTCGTTTGTCTCGGGCTGATCCTTGACGAGCAGGGCCGCAAGATGTCGAAGTCGCTTGGCAACGTGGTCGCCCCCTACGACGTGATCGACCGCTATGGCGCCGACGCATTCCGGTGGTACTTCTTCACCTCCAAGTATCCCTGGGACGGCTACCGGTTCAGCCTCGAGACGATCGGGGAGGCGGTCAAGCAGTTCCTCCTGCAGCTGTGGAACACCTACGGCTTCTACGTCCTGTACGCCAACGCCAATGGGATCGACCGTGTCCCCCGCCCACAAAGTGACAGCGAGCTGACCGACCTCGACCGGTGGGCGCTCTCCCGCCTGCATGCAACGACCGATGCGGTGACGAGCCGCCTGGAGGGATTCGATGCGACCGGTGCAGGCCGAGCGATCCAGTCGTTCGTCGAGGAGCTCTCGAACTGGTACGTGCGTCGCTCCCGACGGCGCTTCTGGGACGGCGACCCCGCCGCATTCCAGACGCTGCAGAGGTGCCTGCTCACGCTCTCGCAGCTGCTCGCTCCCTTCACCCCGTTCCTCGCAGACGAGATCTACGACAACCTCGACGGAGCAGAGCCAAGCGTCCACCTAACCGATTTCCCCGTTGCAGGGCCACGGGACCTCGAGCTTGAGCAGGCGATGGCGGTTGCGCGGGAGACGGTGCGGCTGGGGCTCGCTGCACGCGGGCAGGCAACGCTGAGGGTGCGCCAGCCGCTCCGCGCGGCCGTCGTCGTCGCGACCGGCTCCGAACGCGACGCAATCGAGCGCATGTCCGAACTCGTGCGCGAGGAGCTCAACGTCCACGAGGTGCGCTTCGTCTCCGAGGCCGACGAGCTCGGGGAAGTTGAGGTCAAGCCGAACTACCGGACGCTCGGGCCGCGCTTCGGCAAACAGATGCCGCTGGCGGCAGCAGCAGTCCAGGGGCTCGATCCGGCTCACGTGGCCAAGGCACTCAGGGCGGACAACACGGTGGCGGTGTCAGTTGCAGGTCGCGATCACGAACTCGGCGCGGAGGATCTGCTCGTCTCGATGAAGCCGCTGGAGGGCTACCAGGTCGAGCGCGAGGGGTCGCACGCGGTTGCACTCGAGCTCGAGGTGGACGAGCAGTTACGAGTCGAGGGGTGGGCCCGTGAGATCGTGCATGCGGTCCAGGCCGCACGGCGCAACGCCGACTTCCACGTCACCGATCGCATCTCGTTGACGCTCGACGGCGACCCCGAGCTGCTCAGTGCCGCCCGCGAGCACGAGTCGTACATCGCCGGCGAGACGCTCGCGACGATCGTCAGCTACGAATCGCTCGATGGCGCGGAGCCCGTCACGATCGACGGGCGGGCACTGAAAGTGGGCGTCGCGCTTGCCTAAGGGGACTACGCGAGTGCCGGCTCGAGCTCAGCCTCGAGACGCTTCTTGGGATACGCGCCAATCACGGTCTTCGCCGGCTGACCGTGCCGGAAGAGGATCAGCGTCGGGATCGACATCACGTTGTACGTGACCGCCGTCTCCTGGTTCTCATCCGTGTTGAGCTTGACGACCTTCAATGCCTCGCCGCGCTCCTGCGCGATCTCCTCGACCACCGGAGCGACCATCCGACAGGGCCCGCACCAGGGTGCCCAGAAATCGACGAGCACCGGCACGTCGGACTCGAGGACCTCCGCCTGGAAGTTGCTGTCGGTGACTTCGCTAACGCTGCCTGCCATCAGGGCTCCTTGGATCTAAGTCGTCTTTACTTCAAAAAGTATAGCGGCTCCCCAGCCGGGATAGCCTAACGGGCTGTGGCGGACCGAACGAACAGGGAGATGGCGGCGGATCCAACGAACAGGGAGATGGCCCCGGATCCAACGAATAGCGAGATGGCGCCGGACCCAACTAACAGGGAGAACACGCAGGACCCAACGAACACCGAGATCGCGCAGGCGCTCGACGAGCTGGGGGACCTGTACGAACTCGACGGCGCGATCGTTCACCGAGTGGTCGCCTACCGAAACGCGGCCAAAGCCGTGCGCGAGGCACCGGTCTCGGTCGCGGCGATGGCCCAGGCGGGCCGCGCGACCGAGCTGGCGGGGATCGGACAGACCATCCAGGAGAAGGTGCTGGCGCTCGCCGATGAAGGCGTGATCCCGGCGGCGGTCAAGCTGCGAGCAAAATTTCCGCCGGGACTGGTCGAGGTCACCCGACTTCCCGGACTTGGCCCCAAGCGCGCACGAAGGCTGTTCGACGAGCTGGGCATCGACTCACTGGAGGCGTTGCGCGCCGCAGCCGAGAATCATCAGATCCGCTCACTGAGGGGCTTCGGGCCAAAGGCCGAGGACAGCATCCTCGCCGGCGTTAGCGCGGTGGGTGCGGGTCAGCCTAGGGCCCGGTTCGTGCTGGACCGCGCGCTGGCGGTTGGCGAGCAGCTTGTCAGCGCCCTGCGCGAGCACCCCGCTGCGGAACGGGTCGAGCTCGCAGGCTCGGCACGGCGGATGACCGACAGCGTCAAGGACCTCGATGTGATCGCGACGGCGAGCGATCCGTTGGCGCTGGCGCGCGCCGCGGCAGGGCTAGAGCTGATCGAGACCGCCGGGACCCCGAGCGAGGCCGGCGTCAGAATGCGCACCCACACGGCGGTTCCGATCGACCTGAAGATCGTCGCGCCGGACCAGTTCGGCAACCTCCTCCAACACTTCACGGGGTCGAAGGAGCACAACATGGCTCTCCGCGACATGGCCGTCCGCAAGGGGCTCCACGTCTCCGAGTACGGGGTGCTCGACGACGCCACGAGCGAGACACATCGCTGCGCCACGGAGAACGAGGTGTACTCGTTGCTGGGGCTCGAATACATCGAACCGGAGCTGCGCGAGAACCGCGGCGAGCTCGAGGCCGCAGCGAACGGGACGCTGCCCGAGCTGATCACCGTGGACGATCTGAGCGGCGACCTCCACTGCCACACGACGGCTTCCGACGGCACCGCCTCGATCGAAGAGATGGCCCTGGCCGCACGCGAGGCGGGCTACCAGTACCTGGCGATCACCGACCATTCGGCGAGCTTCGGTTTCGGTGACGACCTCTCGCCGGAGCGGCTGCGCGAGCACGTCGCACAAATCAAGAGCACGGCAGTGCAAGGGATCGAGCTGCTCGCAGGCTCCGAGGTCAACGTCCTCCCCGATGGCTCGCTCGACTACGCCGATCAGGTTCTCGCCGAGCTCGACTGGGTGATCGCGAGCGTGCATTCCTCGTTTCGGATGTCGTCGGAAGCGATGACCACGCGGATCGTCAGTGCCGTGGAGCATCCGTTGGTCGACGCCATCGGACATCTGAGCGGTCGCAAGATCGAGCGGCGGGCGCCGTACTCGTTCGACGCCGAAGCGGTGATCGAGTGCGTGCGCCCGGACCGGGACGATGCTCGAGATCAATGCCAGTCCGGACCGTCGGGATCTCAATGACATCAATGCGCGTGCCGCGGCGGAGGCCGGGGTTCCGATCGTGATCAACTGCGACGCGCACCGGGTCGGCGGGTTCGAGGTCGCGCGATACGGGGTCGCCACCGCGCGACGGGCATGGCTGACCGCGGCCCAGGTCGCGAACACTCGGCCGTGGAGCGAGGTTGCAGCGCTTCGCAAGCGGGCGCGGGCCGCGGCATGAGGTGGGCGCTCGGCACTGCCGTGGTGGGGCTGCTGCTGGCAGGGTGTGGTAGCAGCCACGCCCATACGAGTTCGGCCAGCTCTGAACCTCCGCCGGTGCGGTTGGCGGGTTCGCTCACGCTCACCAGCCCTGCATTCCGCGCCGGGGCTGCGATCCCCCGTACATACACGTGCAATGGCCGTGACATCTCGCTGCCGCTGCGATTCACGGGTGTGCCGCGCGCGACGCGGGAACTAGTGCTCGTGATGCGCGACCCTGATGCTCCCGGTGGCGACTTCGTCCATTGGGCGCTGGCGGGTATCGCACCCTCGACCGGAGGCCTGCCGGCCGGTGGCGTGCCCGGGATGGTGATCCCCGGTCGCAACAGTTTTGGAACGCTGGGCTACAGGGGTCCGTGCCCTCCGGCCGGGCCGGCGCACCACTACGTGCTGACGCTCAGCGCGCTGCCGACCAGCAGCGGGCTACGGCCCGGCTTCTCCGCCGATCAGCTCCGTACCTCAGCGCTTGCGATCGCGACGCTGATCGGAACCTACGGGCGTCGCTGACCCGGCAGCAACCGTGGCAGCACGCGGGTCGCAATCGTTCGCTGCACAGCGGCGGGAGTGAATGGCCCCAACAGGGCTGCCGCCTTCTGCGCGTAGCCGGGGACCGGGTCATCGAGGGCAAACCGAATTGCTCTGACCAGGTTCTCGTCAACGAGCCGGGAATCGAGCTGGCGCGCAATGTCGCGCGCCGGATACGGGCCGGGCGCCGGCGTGGTTACCAGGAGGCAGCCGTCCGTGAGCGCCTCGAGTGGCGCGATCCCATAGTCCTCGCGCTTGGGGGCGGCGATAAAAACCTTCGTCCGCCGCAGAAGGGCGCGATAGTCAACGGGCGCCAACCGTCCAGCGAGCTTCACCCCCGGCGGGCAGTCGAGCTTGTCGATCCCGGCCACGAGCATCACCTCATCCCCGCGGCGCGCCTGCGCCCAGGCGTCAAGGATGAACTCAAGCCGTTTCTTTTCGGGATTGCCTGCGTACGTCACCGCCGCCACATGCGCGGACCGTCCGTCGCCCCCGAGCCGTGAATGGGCGACGGAACGACGATCGAGTCGGGATGCGGACCCTTCAGCGGGGCGAGCGAGTGCTCGCTCATCGTCAGCACCAGCGTGGCGTCCCGCAGTCGCCTGCGCTCGACTCGGTGTTGCCAGACGCCATGGCGCCCCGGCCTGTTCTCGGCGGCGATGCAATCGAGCCAGATCACACCAGGCGCGGGCCACAGCAACGATGCCGTGACCGAGCAGTAGACCACCGCGCGGGGGCGGTGCCCCGCGATCCCTCGCGCTGCCGCCCTGCGAGCCAGCCTTGCCTGAAGGAGATCCGTTAGCGCAAACGTGCGCACGCGAGGAACCGGCCCAGTGGAGACCGAGCGGACGCTAGCTCCGGCGCCGGCGAACGCGCTCGCAAGATCGCGCGCCGCTGCCTGCCAGCCAGGCGTGCTGTCGATCGAGACGACCAGGATGTCGGGGCGCGCCACGTCTAGGCGTGAGGCTGCGCCCGGTGCGGGCGTCGGGAGGAGCCGTTGAGCTCAAAGAGGTTCGAGCGAAAGCCGGGCGTCCTCACGAGTTGGATAGGCGCGAACGGTGAGGTGCGCTGCACGTAGAAACGCGCGCCGTCGCGCTCCTCGACCGCCGTGACGGCTGACGCCTGACGACGCCACGCAAGCGCCCAGATGATCGCGAAGCCCGTGGCCACGGCTGGTACCTGGGGCAAGACGAACGCCAGGGCCCCAGCACCGACGGTGGAGAACAGCAGCGGCCACAGCCGATTCAACAGCGTTTTGCCTGGATGCAGCTCAGGCAACGTCGGCTGCATCCTGGCCCGCGCCAGCAGCGAGGCGATCTGAGCTGAGGTCTCGGACCGGCGGCCGAGCCAGACCCCGATTCCGGCCGCGATCAGCCACCACCCTGCGCCCAGCGCGATTACCAGATCAGCGCCTGTTCCGTTTGCCCCTGCAAGGCTGACCGCCGCCAGCGCACTGGCGGCGGCCGCGCTCAGCATC
Organism: uncultured Solirubrobacterales bacterium; assembly: GCA_963849295.1. Lineage (GTDB taxonomy): Bacteria > Actinomycetota > Thermoleophilia > Solirubrobacterales > Solirubrobacteraceae > Palsa-465. The sequence goes on along the minus strand of CAWKGU010000006.1, from coordinate 12,206 downwards.
ACGGTGGCTCGAAGGAAGTCCGGGAAGCGCATCAGCCCCCGGCCAGCATCGCCAGCAGAGAGTGCACTCCGGCCGTTCCGTCGACCACGATGTCGGCCTGGCTGGTGATTTCCGAGGGTCCCTCCTCCGAGCGCACCCCGACCCTGATCGCCTGTTGGATCTGGCTCTCAGCAGCCATCTGCTCGAGTGCTCGGAACGCGTCCAGATCAGTGGTGTCGTCACCGACGTACAGCGCGACATCGACATCTTCGTCACGCAACAGATTCAAGATCCCGGCGCCCTTGTCGATCTTGATCGGGGGTCGGACTTCGAGCACCTTCCGGCCCCAGTGGGTGCGAAGGCCAGCGTCTTGTGCCCGCGCCGCGACCACATCGATCGCCGCTCGCGCTGCCTCTTCGTCAGGTGCGCCACGCCAGTGAAACGCGACGATCGCGCCTTTGTCCTCCAGGCGCACCCGGCGACGGCGGAGGTCCCCGGTGTCTGCGTCACGCCCGAACTCGTGTATCCGTCGCGCCCAATCCTCGAGACTCGGATCGAGCACTGCCTCGGTCCAGCCGGCCCGAAGCAGTTCAGCGCCGTGCGACCCCAGGTAGGAGATCGTTCCGATAGCGACCATCGCCCTCGCCTCGGATGCCCGGCGGCCGCTGACGCAGGCCACGACGCCGTAGCGCCGCGCGATCGCGATCAACAAATGGCGCGTGGCCTCTGGCACGGTTGCCTCGTCGGCGTGCTCCACGATCGGAGCGAGGGTCCCGTCGATGTCGAGCATCACTGCTCCACGACCCGGGTCAGCGCGCAAAGGGGCGAGCGTCTCCGACAAAAGCGCTGAGCTCACGGCTTAGAGTCTAGGCACGCGCTCCGCGCTTAAGATGCTGCTCATGCCCCTCCCCCGCATGCTCAAGCTGGGGCTCACGGGCACGGCAGCTGGCCTCTTCAGCGGGCTGTTTGGGGTGGGCGGCGGCGTGGTGATCGTTCCCCTGCTGGTGCTGTGGCTGGGCTACGACGAGCGCACCGCGGCTGGCACCTCATTGGCGGCGATCTGCGTGATTGCGGCAATCGCGACGATCGCCCAGGGCGCATACGGGAACGTCAAGCTGCTCGATGGCGTGCTGGTCGGGGTGCCCGCCGTGGGAGGCGTTCTGATCGGAACCTGGGTGCAGCAGCGGGTGCGCACCGAGACGATCGGCCTGCTGTTCGCGCTACTGATGATCGCGGTCGCCATCGACCTGGTGCTCTCGTGATCGTCGCGATCGCGATGGGGCTCGGCGGGGGCATCGTCAGCGGGCTGCTCGGCGTGGGCGGCGGGATCCTGTTCGTGCCGGCGCTGACGCTCGTGTTGTCGCTCAGTCAGGTGAGGGCCGAGTCCACATCGCTGCTCGCCATCATTCCCGTTGCCCTTGTCGGTGCCGCACGCCAGTACGGCTACGGCAACATCAGGGTCCGTGACGGAGCACTCGTTGGCGTGCTCTCGGTGCTGGGCGTGCTTGGCGGCGTCGCGCTCGCCAACGTTCTCCCGCAACGCTCTCTCAAGTTCGGCTTCGCGGCGCTGATCGCGATCGTCGCAGCGCAGTTCGTGCGACGCTATTGGCAGGCCAGGACGGGTGAGCACGACTGAGGCCGTCCTGCTGCTGCATGGGCAGCCTGGAGCGGCACGCGATTGGGATCGTGTCGTGGAGGCGATCGGCGAACGGGCGCGGGCGATCGCGATTGATCGACCCGGGTGGGACGGGGTCAGTGCCCCCTGCGGCCTGGCGTGCAACGCGCAAGCCGCGCTGTCGGCCCTCGACCGGGCCGGAGCGCGAAGTGCGTCGGTCGTTGGATATTCGCTCGGCGGTACCGTCGCGGCCTGGCTCGCGGCGCGGCACCCGGAGAGAGTCTCGCGGCTGGTACTGCTGGCACCAGCAGCGAACCAGGACTCGCTGGTGGCGCTCGACCACGTGCTGGCGGCGCCGCTGCTCGGTGAGCTCGCGAGCGCAGCCGCGCTCGCGGTGGCCGCCGTCGCCCTCCGAGCACGGCCGCTGCTGACGCCATACGCCTGGGGCTCGTTTGTCACCGAGCAGCGGATGCTGATCCGCGAGCTGCCGGTTCTGGAGTCGATGCTGGGCCTGATCGCGGCTCCGACGACGATCGTGATCGGCACCGCCGACTGGATCGTGCCTCCTCGGTCCGCCCGGGCTCTGGCGCGACAGATTCGGGACGCACAACTGATCGAGATCGAGCGCGCGAGCCATCTGCTGCTGGCCCAGCAGGCAGCAAGGATCGCGGAGATCATCGTCGGCTGAACGTGTACAGGTGGGTAGAGCACACCGCCGAGGTCGAGCTGTCGATCGATGCCGCGACGGAGCAGGAGGTGCTGGAAGGCGCGATGGCCGCGTTGGCGGAGCTTCTCGGTTTCGCCGGCATCGGCGGCAGCGAGCAGCGCAGCCTGAAAGCACGCGCTGCCGACCGTCCGGCGTTGCTCGCCGCGTGGCTGGAGGAGCTGGTCTACCTGGCCGAGTCCGAGGGCTTTGTCGCCACCAGCGTCGACCGAATCATCTTCTCCGATGATGAAGTGCAGGCAATGTTGAGCGGCGCCGTCGCCGATCCGCCCCCGCTGGTCAAAGCTGTCACCTACCACCGCCTTACATTCGAGCGCGGTGGCTCCGGGTACGTTGCCACCGTGGTACTCGATGTCTGAGCTGACGGTCTCTCAGATCGACGATGACCTGTTCGAGGTTCCGATCGGGTCGCGTCCGGGCATGCGAGTCCCCGCGAGGGTGTTTGCGGACCGCGAGCTCCTCACAGAGATCGAGCGTGACCGGTCGCTCGAGCAGCTTGCGAATGTCGCCACGCTGCCGGGCATCGTCGAGGCCGCGCTAGCGATGCCTGACATCCACCAGGGGTACGGGTTTCCGGTCGGCGGCGTCGCCGCGACCGGGCCCCCCGAAGGCGTGGTCTCCCCAGGAGGCGTCGGCTACGACATCAACTGCGGCGTCCGCCTGCTGGCGCTGCCGATCTCGGTATTGGAGCTCGGGACACATCGCGAGCGGCTCGTGCATGAGATCTCGCGCCGGGTCCCTGTCGGCACCGGAGGAAAGGCCGCCCAGGGCGCAGTCAAGGGGGTGAAGCTCGACCGGATCCTGACGCTTGGCCCCCGCGCGCTGATCGAGGACCTGGCGATCGGGACCGCGGACGAGCTCGACCGCACCGAGTCCTCAGGGTGCCTGCCGGGCGCCGACCCCGCGGCCGTCTCGGCGCGAGCGCGCGAGCGCGGGGCAGGTCAGTTGGGGACGCTGGGCTCCGGCAACCACTTCGTCGAGCTTCAGCGCGTCGATCAGATCTTCGACGCCGAGGCCGCCGCGGCGTACGGGCTGCGCCGAGACCAGGTGACGGTCTTGATCCACTCGGGGTCGCGCGGTCTCGGCCACCAGGTTTGCACCGACTACGTCAAGCGGATGGACTCGGTGCTGGGGCGCTACGGGATCGAGCTCCCGGACCGGCAGCTTTCCTGCGCGCCTGTCTCCTCACCGGAGGGCCGCAGCTACCTCGCCGCGATGGCGGCCGCGGCAAACTTCGCGTGGGCCAACCGCGCCGCGATCGCGCACCGGGTGCGCGAGGCGCTCGCAACTGTGCTCGGCCGCGAGGCGTCAGATCAGACGCGACTCGTCTATGACGTCGCCCACAACGTCGCGAAGCTCGAGGAGTACGAGGGCCGAATGCTCTGCGTTCACCGAAAGGGAGCAACCCGTGCGTTCCCGCCCGGACATGACGAGATTCCGTCCGACTACCGCGAGGTGGGTCAACCGGTGTTCATCCCCGGCAGCATGGGCACAGCCTCGTTCGTGCTGGCGGGGCGGGAGGCCTCGATGCGGAGATCGTTTGGCACGACCTGCCACGGTGCCGGCCGACGGATGTCGCGCACGGCGGTGCGCAAGCAGGTACAGGGAGGCGAGCTTCGGCGCCGGCTGGAGGATCAGGGAATCGTCGTGCGGGCTCCGTCAGCTCGAGGGCTTGCCGAGGAGGCGCCGGAGGCCTACAAGGATGTCGAGCGCGTGGTCGAGATCGTGGAACGGGCGGGACTCGCCGCGCGCGTCGTGCGCCTGCGCCCGATTGGCGTCGTCAAGGGCTGAGCAAACGGGTAGTTGTTGGGGATGACATTCCTTGAGGTACCTCAGCCCACCGAGCCCGCGACGCCGGCCGTCCCCGATGCACCGGTCTCCCCGGCGGTGCCGGATCCCGGATCGCCCGCCGACCCCGAGGAGCCCGCAGACGTTCCTCATCCCGAGGAGCCTGCGACTCCAGTCGTGCCTGAGCCCAGTCCCGATCAAGATCAATAGGAAGGCCCCGGCACATGTGCCGGGGCCCCGGTGCGCGCATGCGCGCACCGGCCGGGCCGTGCATGCACGGCCCGGGACATGAGAGAATTTAGGAAGGGATGGCGTCCGATCTTCGCGGGCCCGGACGGAAACATGGCGCCCAGATCCTGAGTGAGCTGCCGCCGGGACCGTCGCTGCCCGGACCGCTGCAGACGTTCTGGTACACGTTCGACCAGCCCGGCTTCTGGGCGCAGTGCCGCAAGCGTTACGGCCGGACCTTCACAAACCGGATGCCCGGGTTTCCGCCGATCGTCGTGACAAGCGATCGCGATGCGATCAGGCGCCTGTTCACCGGCGACCCGCTCGCGCGACGCCACGGCAACGATCTGTTCAGACCGATTTTCGGGGACCGCTCGCTACTGCTGCTCGAGCCCGAGGAACACCTCGAGCGTCGCCGGATCGAGCTTCCGCCATTTCACGGCGCCGCGGTGCGAGCGTACACCGAGCGGATCCGCGAACTCGCGGATGCGGAGATCGCGACTTGGCAGCGAGAACAGGTAGTGACCACCCACCCCCGCACCCGAGCGCTCACGCTCGATGTGATCCTCGAACTCGTGCTTGGCCTCCGAAATCGCGAGTTGCGCGACGAGCTGGCGACACTCATCGACTGGTTCAACAAGCCGCTCAACAACCTCGTTCTGTTTCTCCCGATGACGCTCGGACAGCGAGCATGGTGGAACCGCCCGGCGAAGCCCGCCTACGCGAGGCTCGATCGGCTGCATCAGCTTCTCGACGAGCACATCGCGCGCAGCCGGCGGGATCCGGAACTCGAGGCTCGCGGCGACGTGCTCGCGCTCCTCCTCCAAGCCCGCACCGACGACGGGTCGACCCTCTCCGACCTCGACCTGCGCGATGAGCTCGTGACGTTGGTGATCGCGGGTCATGAGACGACCGCCACCGCGATGGCATGGGCGTGCGACCTCCTCGCCCACAATCGCGCCGTTGCGACGAGGGTCCGGGAGACGCTCGCCGCCAGAGATCGTGACTACCTGAAGGCCACCGCCAAGGAGGTGCTGCGCGCACGCACGCTCGCTTACGTCAGTGCGGGGCGACACGTGAAAGAGCCGTTCCCAATCGGGGAATGGCTGATCGCGCCGGAGACCTTGATCCTCGTCGATGCGCAAGGGGTGCACGGCGATCCGGAGCTTCACCCTGAGCCGCAACAGTTCCGCCCGGAGCGCTTCCTTGAGGACCCGCCGGACAGCTACGCCTACATCCCATTCGGCGGCGGCGCACATCGTTGTCTCGGCGCGGCGCTCGCGATGCTGGAGCTCGAAATCTTCCTGGAGGCGATGGTCACGAGCGTCGAGCCGACCCCCGCCGGCGCGCCCGCTCGTCCCGTGCGCCGCGGCCCGACGCTTGCCCCGGATAACCATGGGCGCATCCATGTCGCGCGTCTGCCCGCAAGGCCGGAACGGGTAGCTCGCACACCAGCAGCAGCAGGGCGCGTCCCTTGACTATTGTGTGACGCGTGACCGAACAAGCTGACGAAGAGCTCTTCGGCCCGCCACACGTCCAGGCCTACCGGGAGACCGACGGCGAGCGCGGGTACCACTGGCGCGGTGGGACCACGATCCTGCTCCTGACCACTACCGGGCGCAGTTCAGGCCAGGATCGGACGATGCCGCTCATCTTCCGCAGCGACGGGGACCGGTGGGTGATTGTCGCCTCCAAGGGCGGGGCGCCGGACCATCCGGGGTGGTACAAGAATCTTGAGGCGAGTCCGGACGCTGAGATTCAGGTCAGGGACCAGCGCATCCCGGTGCGCGCCACGGCTGCAGAGGGCTCCGAGCGTGAGCGTCTCTGGAAGCTGATGACGCAAGCCTGGCCTGCATATGACGATTACCAGGCTCGCACCGATCGTCAGATACCAGTCGTGGTGCTGGAACGCAGATAGAGCGTGCGCACGAGCGCCGACTACGGGTCTAGGAACGGTGCCACCAGTTCGGCGAACGCTGACCGTGCCGCGCGGCTGATCACGCTCAGCTACATCCTTGCGATCGCGATGCCCCCGCTCGGGCTGGCCCTCGGGATCGCAATCTGGCTTCGTCTAGGGCGCTCCAGGTCAAGACATGGCGTGTGGATCATCGTGGCCAGCGTCCTGGCAGGGCTGGTCTGGGTGCTGATCATCTCCTCGGGTGCGCTGACGGCGACAGACAACAGCTATTGAGCGAGCCTCAGCAGCGTGTATGAGCTGTACGTGATTCCGGGGTCGCATGCGTGCCGCTCGGCAATGCTGATGCTCGACCACAAGCAGGTCTCATACCGCGTCAAAGAGGTGGTCACCGTGCTGCATCCGGTGATGGCCCGCGTGCACGGCTTCGATGCCGGCGGCCAACGGCGCGACGCCGGCGGACATCGCACCTTCGGGCTGCGATTTGGCGATCGCCTCGCGACGGTTCCTGGGCTTGCATCCAACGGACAGCGAATTTCCACCAATTACAGGATTGCCAGGTTCCTGGAGGCAGAGCATCCGCGGCCGCCGCTGTTTCCTGGAGACCCAGCGCGACGAGCAGCAGTTGAAGAAGCCGAGCGCTGGGCCAACGACACGCTGCAGATGTTCGCCCGGCGGATCCTGCTGCCATCGGCGCTGCGCGACCCCGCGGGGCTCGCCCGCGCAACTGCTGACGGACGCCTCGGCAACCTCCTGTACGGGAGGTATCTGGCGCGCCGGCTCGTGGCGCCGATGCTTGCGCGCCGCGTGTTTGCGGCGGCGGGAACGACTGAGGCCAAGCTCCTCGCCGAGCTTCCGGCGATGCTCGACCGGATCGACGCCTGGATCAATGACGGCGTCCTCGGCGCAGAAGAACCGAACGTCGCCGACTTCATGGTCGCCCCAAGCCTTGCGCTGATCCTCTACAGGACGGATCTCCTGCCGCAGTTCGAGGGACGGCCGGCGCTTGCGCTCGTGGACCGGCTACTGCCCGAACCGACGGTCGTTTGATCTCAAGAAAATCGCGAGCATCGTCAGCGGCCGAGTTTTGAGGGCGCCGCCAACGAGCCGCGCGATCTCGCGAGCCAGCCCCTTCCTCGGCACGCGGTCGGCCAGCGCCTTCAGCCAGGCACGGTCAATTCCGAACCTGATTAATCCACCGCTGACATCGACGAGGTCGGCTCGTCGGATGAGCTCAACCTCGTCACCGCGATCCCACTGAGGCCGCAACTCGTGATGTCGCTCGACTGCATCGCCGGCGAGCGTGACCCGCGCCGGCTGCCACTCGAATGGACCCACCACGCGCTCCAGCAGTCGCCGGCCGTCGAGCACGTAGGACTCGTGCGACGCTGCTCCGGGGTAGAGACCGGCGTCGTGCAGCCACGCCACGCACAAGAGCAGCTCGCGATCGATCGGGGTCCCGCGTCTGCGACCGAGCTCGCATGTGATTTCGTACACCCGCATGCCATGACGTTCCATCGGCCCGCCCTCTGAACCCGACAGCGCGCGCAGCTCGGCCAGACAGGCCTGGGTGGCGGCAGTCGTGCAGAGGGAATCGGCGGCGTTCGGCAAGCTCAGAGCGCGGCGTCAGGCTGCTTCCGCGCCGATCATCACCAGCGCCAGCTTTTCCAGCGTTGGTACTAGCTCTCGAAGCTCCCGAACCCTGCCGCCCAGGATCTCTCGCTGGACGATTTCTGCGATTGCGCCCACGAGTCCTCGAAGGAACACCTCGGAAACGGGTGAGATGGCCCCCGCTTGGAATGCGCGGGCGGCGAGACGCCGGTAGAAGTCCGTGTAGTGCTGGAGCACCTGCTCGCGGAGCTCGAGTCCCTTCGGGCCCGCGCCGAGGATGTCGAGGAGCGTGACTCGGGCCAGCGCGGGATCGTCGGCGAGGATGCCGAGATACGTCTCGAGTCCGACGTGCAGCCGACCGCGCCAGTCCTCGGCCGGCAGTTCCCGTGTCGCCTCGGCTATTTCGCTAAGGGTGGTGTGCGACGCGGATTCGTAGGCCCGTAAGAAGCCGTCCTCCTTGTCGGAAAAGTATTCGTAGAAGGTCCGCCGCGAGATGCGCGAGCGGGCCGTGACGTCGGCGACGGTCGTCGTGGCATAGCCCTTCTCCGCCACGGCCCGGACGATCGCGTCAAACACACGCGCGCGCACCAGCGCTGCCGGCGTCGCGCGCGCGTCGTCCCAGTCGCTCGGCGGCGAAACCGCCCGGAGGAAGAGTGATGTGGCGCTCACTTTCGCGTGCGTCTGGCAGGCCTCAGAGCGAGCCGCTCACCAGGGGCAGCAGCACCGACGACGGGTGGCTCGGATCGTTGAGGAGCTCGAGCTGCCCGCCAAGCTCGTGCGCCAGGTCCGGAACCGGAGTGAACGTCGACGGCGTGTCCGCCGTTGCGACGGTGAGCCGCAGCCGATCCCCGGCAGCGAGATCGACCGAGGTCGGGTAGATCTCGATCTGGTAATCCTCCGGCGCGTTCGCGGGAACGGGTTGCTGCGACGCTTGCGTGTAGGGGTGCCACGGCCGGATGATCAGCCCAGATTTCGTCGTCGTGGACAGCGAGCGGTCGACTGCGCGCTGGCTCGCCAGCAGATAGCCGGCGGTGATCTGGCTCGAGTCGCCCGAGGGCTTGACCTCGCTCAGCACAGCGATCAGCGTCGCGTCGGAGGCCCCTGACAGCTTGCCCCAGACATCGGCCTTGATCAGGCCGGTGAGGTTCGTGGCCTGCTTCAACGGCTGGGTCGTGAACGTAAGCGAGCTCGCCTCGTAGGTGCGATTGTCGGTCTCACACGGCGTTCCTGCGGCAGCTCCCGCGGTCCACTGCGCCGTTATCCGCGAGCATGGGCTCGAGACGGGGAGCAGCGGCTCGCTCTCGGACTGCGAGCCACGTGGTGTTGCGGTGCTCAGCGAGCCGTCGTGCAGTGAGATCGCAGAGCTGCCCGAGCTGGCGCTGCTCAGGTAGAGCTTCCGGTACTTGGTTCCCGGCAGCGGCCACGTCGTCGGGTGGATCCAGCCCATGCCGTTGATCGGGTACAGGTTGACCCGCGGACGACGCCCGATGCCGTTGTGGATCCCGCGTAGCCAGCGGTCGAAGAACTCATCGGTGATGTTCGGATCCTCCATCGCCGGACCGCTCGTGATGTGGTAGTGCGGCGACATGAACAGCATCTTGTGCGGCGAGTGGGTCAGCGACGTGTACAGCAGCGGCTCGCCCCGCTGGAACAGGTCGTACCACCCGCCCTGGATCACGACTGGAACACGGATGTCGGCAGCGTGGACGACGGGCGAGCGCAACCGATAGAACGGGCCGTCGTACGCCGCCTCCTGGCCGGTGGTCGCTTCGACGAGCTTGTTGCCGGCGAACGAGAACGTGTTGAGGAGGTGCTGGTCGTATGTCGAGAGCGACTGGGCGGGATTGCTCAGCGTCGTCGAGGGAGGGATGTCCGACAGACCGGTCGTCAGGCCAAGCCACAGCGGGATGAAGCCCGAGTCGGTCGCGCCACCCTGGAACGTGACGTCGCGATACGCGTCGGCCATCGGGATGTCGGCCCACACGGCGTACACGGCCCGCTTCTTGTGCTCGGCGACGCGGCGTGCGTCCGCCTCAGCGATCAGCAGCGAGGTGATTCCCATGTACGAGCCCCCGGTCGTGGCCACACGACCATTCGACCAGCTCTGTTGCTGGATCCAGTCGAGCACCTCCTCGTAGTCCTGCTGGGTGCGCGAGCCCCACGAGTCCCATGTGCCCTCGCTCGCGCCGGTCCCCCGGTCGTCGAGCAGCATCACGGCGTAGCCCTTGCCGGTGAGACTCGTGTCCGCCGTCGCCAGCGCGCCCGAGCCCGAGCAGAATGAACCGGTCGGGTTAGTGGCGTCCTTGTTGTAGCCCGTGGCCGTCAGCACGGTCGGGTAGTGGCCCGGGGCCGCCGGGAGCCACACGTTCGCGCGCAGCACGATGCCGTCGCTCGCGACGATTGGGACATTGCACAGCGAACGCATCGCTGCCATAGCTGGCGAAGCATTGGCCGCGATCGCCGCGGCGCTGATAAGCGTGGCGAGCACCGCACCACGCAGACCCGAGCACCTCATGAGCCTCCCTGTCGATTGGATCCGACCTTGACGGGTCGCCCCGCCCACCTGGAAACCAGCCCTTCTGGAAACCACACAACCACTCGCGCTGGAAACCACCAACCGCCCGCGCTGGAAACCACACAACCAGCCCGCACTGCAAGAAACATGAACGTACCAGTACAAAACGTCCGCTGTCAAGAGGGAAACGTCCGTATTCCGGCCTCGGGCTATCGACGAACCAGCCCGGCCGCCAACACGACCGAGAGCGCGACTCCGACCCAGACCCATACGGTGGCAAACGAGGTGGCCCCTGCGAGGTGCGAGATGCGCCCTACCTCGAAGCCAGACGCGGCGTACATCCCGACCGGAAACAGTGTGGACCAACGGGCGAGGTCATAGCGCGGCCGCGGCCACCGGATTTCCGCAACCGCCAGCAGGGGCAGCCAGATGATGCTGGCGATCCATGTCGCCGCTGCCAGAACGCTGATCGCTGAGGCCAATGGCCGAACCACCGATTGCCCGCTGGCACTGAGGCTGACCTCGCACATCGCCAGGGCAGAGATCGCCAGCGCGCCACCAGCGACCCACTGATCGCCGGCTCCCAGTTTGAGCGCGCGGAGATCGAATCGCGCGAGTGCGGGCACGTACAGCGTTAGACCGAGAGCACACAGAGCCATGCCGGTATATGTCAGCCAGGGCGTGTCGGCCTCGATCGCGGTCAGTGTGGCCAACGATTGCGTGGAGACGGTGAGCATGAATGCAGTCCCAGTGCGGGGGAGCTCGCGATGCCTGACCAGGACCGCGGCGCACCACGCCCAGATCAGGGCTGCGGCCACGAGTAGCGCAACGGCGCCGATTCCGAAACCGACCGCCCGAAGACCCGTTCCGAGAACGGCCGTCGCGGCGACGCCTGTGAGGCTCGCGGGATGTCGTGCGACGGTACGCGCCCAGCCTCGATCGCGGAGGAGCTCGCGCGCGACGAGACCAGCGACTGCCAGCCATGTGACTCCCGCGGCCGCCAGCCAGATGCGGAAGAGCGCCGCCTCACGATCGAAGAACAGTCCGATCGAGACGATGCCGATCCCCATCACGACCGCGCCGGCGCGAGGATCGAGTCGAAACCCGTGAAGACGTCCCGAGGCGTGGCGTCAGGCGACGGGCGCCGCGAGCGCCCTCGCTCGAGGCGCTAGGACCGGATGACCGCGCGGCGGCGTGCGGCCGGATGAGATCCGTCGGGGGTGGCCTTTTCAACTGCTTGCCATAGCGCCCGGATGGTCGGGGCAAGGTGGGCGAGTTCCTCGACGTGCGTGGCTGCAAGCGCTTTGAGCTTGTCCGTGCCGGCGGGCGTCAGCGAGACGCGCACGACGCTTCCGTTCCGCCTGTCCGGCGCGCGGTCGACTAGTCCGGCCGCCGCGGCGCGGTCGATCAGTTCGCTGGCGCTGTGATGTCGCAAAACCAGGTACTCGGCGATCTCACCGATCGTCGGATCGTCGGCTTCGGGGTGGCCTTTGATCGCCAAGAGCAGCTGGTGTTGGGAGGGGGTGAGCCCTGCGGCTCGAGCCTGCTGCTCGCTCCAGCGCAGAAACAGACGAAGCCCGGTGCGAAGCTGGAGCAGGTGCTCGAAGTCCGATTGGCTCACTTGCATATCGGGTAAAGATATCGTGTCACGATAGATATGGAAAGGCCGCTTATGTCTTCGATCACGTTTCAGACGGTCAAGCTGAGCAAGGGCAAGCACTCTTCGCCGGGAGAGGGAGTATGCGTGATGGAGCTCGCATCGATGTTGGTGGGCGAGAAGTTCACGGACCATCCTCGGGCGGTGTGCCCTGTCATCGCATCGTTTCTGCGG
>CAWKGU010000005.1:0-969421 GCA_963849295.1 uncultured Solirubrobacterales bacterium | reverse complement strand
GAAGGACCTGGCCTGGTGTCAGTCACACACCGACGGGCTTGACGCCGAAATCGTCGACCGGCACGCGGACTACGCGATGCTCGCTGTGCAGGGGCCCCGCGCCCGCGCCGTCGTCGGGGCGCTCGCCGACGGACGGCTGGCGCCCCGGATGCACTGCTGCGAGCGGCGCGTTGCCGACGTGCCGATGCTCGTATGCGGGACCGGATACACCGGCGAGGACGGGGTGGAGCTTCTAATGGATCAAGAGCACGCACCGGCCGTCTGGGACGCGCTCGTCCATGCCGGCGCGCGACCCGCCGGGCTGGGGGCTCGCGATACGCTCCGGCTCGAGGTCTGCTACCCGCTCTACGGCAACGACCTGATGGAAGAGCGCGGGCCGATCGAGGCGGGGCTCGGGTGGTGCTGCAAGGAGAACACGGGCTTCATCGGCTCGCAGGCTGTCGCGGGCGTCCGTGGCGCGGGAGCTTCGGAGAAGCTCGTGGCCTTTGTCGTCGAGGGGTCGGGGATCGCGCGCCAGGGCAACCCCGTAGTCGGCGGCGGGCACGTGACCAGCGGCACGTTTTCCCCGTGCTTGGAGCGTGGGATCGGGATGGCCTACGTTCCAGCTGAGCGCTCCGAGCCGGGCACCGAGATTGAAATCGACGTGCGCGGCACAATCCGTACTGCGCGCGTCGAGCGCAAGCCGCTCTACCGAAAGGGGTCCTGACGATGGCCGACCAGTTTCCGAACGGGCTGCTCTACCACCCCGAGCACGATTGGGCTCGGGTGCAGGACGAGAACACGACGTTTGGGATCACCTGGTACGCCCAGGACGCGCTGGGGGAGGTCGTGTTCTTCGACCCGCCGAGCTTGGGGACGGAGGTCAAGCAGAACGAGTCCTACACCGAGGTTGAGTCAGTGAAGGCGGTCTCCGACGTGTTCGCGCCCCTCTCCGGCGAGATCGTCGAGGTCAACGAGGCGCTGGCGGACCGGCCCGAGCTGATCAACGACGATCCCTATGGCGAGGGCTGGCTCGTCCGAGTGCGGCTGTCCGATCCAAGCGAGGCCGAGGCCCTGATGGACGCTGCGGCGTACGAGGCCAGCCTTTGAGTCACTACACCTCAGCTACCGCGGCCGACATCCGCGAGATGCTCGAGGCGATCGGGGTCGACTCGATCGAGGACCTGTTCGCGGACATTCCCGCGTCGCTGCGGTTGGATCGCGAGCTCGCGCTCGATCCCGGCCGCTCCGAGCAGGAGGTGTTCGAGGAGCTGCGCGCGCTCGCGGCACGCAACGTCTCAGCCGACGACGAGATCTCCTTCCTCGGCGCCGGCATGTACGACCACTATGTCCCGGCGCTCGTTGACTCGATCGTCTCGCGCTCGGAGTTCCTGACGCCCTATACGCCCTACCAGCCGGAGATCTCCCAGGGGGGATTGCAGGCGATGTTCGAATACCAGACCGCGATCTCGGAGCTGACAGGGTTGCCCGTGTCGAACGCCTCGGTGTACGAGGGGCCGAGCGCCGTCGGCGCGGCCGGATATGTGGCCAAGCTATCCCATAACCGGGAGCGGTTTGTCGTCTCGCGCGGGGTGCATCCCCACTCGCGTGAGACACTCGCCACGCTCGCGCGGGGGTGGGAGATGGAGGTGGTCGAGGCGCCGCTCGTCGACGGCCTGACTGCCTTGCCCGCGTTGGACGAAAGCGTGAGCGCCGTCGTGGTTCAGCAGCCCAACTTCATCGGGGGGGTCGAGGACGTGGCGGCGCTTGCCGCTGCCGCACGCTCTGCGGGCGCGCTCTGCATCTGTGCGTGCGACCCGCTGCCGCTCGCGCTGCTTGCGACGCCTGGCGAGTGTGGGGTCGACATCGCCGTTGGCGAGGGCCAGACGCTTGGCAACCGGCTTGACTTCGGCGGCCCGTCGTTCGGGTTTATGGCCACCACCGAGCAGCTGATGCGCCGGCTGCCGGGACGGATCGCCGGGGAGACGCGCGACGTTGACGGCAAGCGCGGGTTCGTGCTCACGCTCCAGACCCGAGAGCAGCACATCCGTCGGGAGCGGGCCACGTCCAACATCTGCACCGCGCAGGCGCTGAACGCGCTTGCGGGCGTGATCTACTTGAGCTGGCTGGGGCGCCAGGGGATCGTCGAGCTGGCGGAGCTGATGCTGCAGCGCACGACGTACGCGCGCGAGCGGCTCGCTGCCGTAGACGGGGTCTCGCTCCTGCACGATCAGCCGGTGGTCCGGGAGTTTGCGGTTCGGCTCGCGGGTTCGGTGGAGCGGGTGAAGGCGCGCTGCTGCGAGCAGGGTGTGAACCCCGGATATGCGTTGGGAAACGATTACTCGGAGTTCGCCGATGGCCTGCTGGTCGCGATCACCGAGCAGCGGACCCGCGCGGACATCGACAGGCTGGCGGAGGTCTTGGCATCGGCGATCGCGGCCGAGCGGGCCGGCGCTTCGGAGGAGGTCCGGGCGTGAAGTCGTTCATCGCGGCCGCCGATGACGAGCTCACGATCTTCGAGCGGTCGAGGCCTGGGCGTCGCGCGTTCGTGGCGCCGGAGCTGGATGTCCCTTCGCGTCCTGTGGACGAGCTGCTGCCCGTGGCGCTGCGGCGTGAGTCGGGGCCCCGGCTGCCCGAGGTCTCAGAGCCCGAGATCGTGCGCCACTACAACCGCCTGTCGAAGCGCAATTTCGATCTGGACACGGGCTTCTACCCGCTCGGGTCGTGCACGATGAAGCACAACCCAAAGCTGCACGAGCGAATCGCGGCGCTTCCAGGGAACGCTCGCCTGCACCCGCTGCAGGATCCCGCGTTTTCCCAGGGGGCGCTGGAGCTGATGTGGCGCCTGCAGGAGGCTCTCGCGGAGATAGCCGGACTGCCGTTCGTCTCGCTTCAGCCTTCGGCCGGGTCGCACGGCGAGTTCGCGGGTGTGTTGCTGACTCGCGCCTACCACGAGGATCGCGGCGAGCACCGAACGAAGGTGCTGACCCCGGAGAACGCGCACGGCACCAACCCGGCGACCGTGACGATGGCGGGCTATGACCTGGTGAAGGTCGAGACGAATTCATCTGGCGACGTCGATCTCGACGACCTGCGGGCGAAGGCCGATGACGAGGTCGCCTGCCTGATGCTGACCAATCCCTCGACGCTCGGGCTGTTCGAGTCGGGGATTTCGGAGATCGCTTCGATTGTCCACGAGGTTGGGGCAACCCTGTACTACGACGGCGCGAACCTGAACGCGATCATGGGGATCTCGCGGCCCGGGGATATGGGCTTCGACATCGTCCACTTCAACCTGCACAAGTCGTTCACCCAGCCGCACGGCGGCGGGGGACCGGGCGCGGGTCCGATTGCCGTCTCCGAGCGGATCGAACCGTTCCTGCCGCGGCCCCAGGTCGTGCGGCGTTCGGGCTCGGCCGCCGGGAATGGCGCCGGTGACACGTTCTATGACCTCGAATACGATCGGCCGAAGTCGATCGGGCGGCTGCGTGGCTTCCAGGGCAATTACGGCGTGTTCGTGCGCTCGTACGCGTACATTCGCTCACTCGGCGCCGAGGGGCTGCGGGAGGTGTCCGAGGTCGCTGTGCTGAACGCCAACTACCTGCTCGCGCAGCTGCGTCGCGCGGGGCTGGCCGAGCTGCTGCCGGCGGCCTACGACCGGATCTGCATGCATGAGTTCGTGTTGTCCGGCGCCCCGATGAAGCGCGAGCTCGGGATCAAGACGCTTGACCTCGCGAAACGGCTGCTCGACTTCGGCGTGCACCCGCCGACGGTCTATTTCCCACTGATCGTCGACGAAGCGCTGCTGATTGAGCCAACCGAGACCGAGACAAAGGAGACGCTCGATCGCTTCGTAGAGATCGTCGCCGAGATCCTCCACGAGGCGCGCGAGGATCCCTCGATCGCGCAGCAGGCACCTTTTTTCACGCCCGTGCGGCGCCTCGATGAGGCAGGCGCGGCCAGGCGACCAGTCGTGAGGCAGGCGCTGTAGTCCGGTTCGGGGGGCGTTGGGGGGCGGCGGTCGGCGTCTTCGGGGCGTTGGTCTGTTCCTGCGTGCTCGCGCCGCCGGCCGCCGCCTCGGCAACCACTGTCGAGGTCGTGCAGACGGATGCCGCTCTGGGTCAGGAGCTGACCCGTCAGGCCGACCTGCGGTTTTGGCCGGCGCGGTTTGGCGGGATGCCCGTGGTCAGAGTGAATGATCGAGTCAGGTTTCAGCGGGTGACGGCATTTGGCGGCACGATGACCGACAGCGCCGCGTGGCTGCTCGAGGAACAGCTACCGCCCGACGTGCGCGACGCGGTCATGAACGCTCTCTTCGGTCCGCGCGGGATCAGGCTCGGCTTCATCCGCATCCCGATGGGGGCGTCGGACTTCACCGCGAATCAGACCCCGTACTCCTACGACGACATGCCACCCGGGAGCACCGACCCGACCCTCGCGCACTTCTCGACCGCGCACGACGATGCGTACATCATTCCGGCGCTTCGCGAGGCGCAGGCACTCAATCCACAGCTCGAGTTGATGGCCAACCCCTGGAGCCCGCCAGGATGGATGAAGGCCAACGACTCGCTCGACAACCGCAACCACACGGGCACGCTGCTGCCCTCGGCCTACCAGCCGCTTGCCGAGTACTTCGTGAAGTTCCTCCAGGCGTACGCGGCGGCGGGGATCCATATAGAGGACATCTCTGCGCAGAACGAACCGGGCGTTGCGACTCTCTATCCGGGGCTGCAGCTGGGCGCAGCCCAGGAAGCAGCGTTGATCACCAAATACCTGAAGCCTGCGCTCGCCGCCGCGCGGCTTGACCCGCGGATCTATGGTCACGACCTGGGGTTCTCCCCGGGCCGCCTCGGGGTTGGCTTCGCGAGGACGTTGGTCAGCTCGAGGGCGGCCAGGAAGCTGTTGACCGGGCTCGCCTGGCACTGCTACCACGGGAGCCCTTATGCGATGGGGATCATGCACCGCAGGGTTCCGCAGCTCGACATGATCGGGGACGAGTGCGCCTCGGGTATCACCCCGATGCCGATGCCCGAGGAGATCATCTCTCAGCTGCGCGACTGGGCTCGGGTAGTCGCGTTCTGGTCGTTCGCGCTCGATCCGAGCGGCGGTCCCGTTCAGCCTCCCAACCATGGCTGCGGCGGCTGCGTCGGAATGGTCACGGTCGACACGACCGCCCACCGGGCGACGCTCGGGCCGACGTACTTCCAGCTCGGACAGGCGAGCGCGTTCATCGATCGCGGCGCTCGCCGGATCAGCTCAGGGCACTTCGTCTCGTACACGTATCGCTCCGGTCATGGAGTCGCCCAGGTCACTGCCGGGATCGACGACGTCGCCCTGCAGAACCCGGACGGCGGCATCGTGCTGCTGACCTACAACACCTCGGCCACGGCGCGCCCGTTTGCCGTGCGCTGGCACCGCCGCGAATTCACCTACACGCTGCCCGCTGGCGCGATGACGACTTTCGTCTGGCGTTGATCTCCGTGTCGGCGATCCTGGTGTGCAGTGGAAGGCTCGCCGAGGAGTCGCCGACGCTGATCCGGTAACAGCCCGCGGCTACGCGCCAGCCTTTGATCGCCGTGCTCCAATAGGCGAACGAGTGTTGGTGGAGGGTGATCGTGGCTGTTTTTTGGCTTCCGGGGGCGAGGGTGACGCGGAGGAACCCCTCGAGCTGCTCGGGCGGCTCGCCTGTTTTGGGCGGGTCGTTGACGTACACCTGGGCGACGTCGGAGCCGATTCGGTGGCCCGTGTTGCGGATCGTGAAGCTGACTCGCATGGCGTGGCTTCCTCGGCCGTTCGTGGCCCTCACCATCAGGCGCGAGAACCCGAACGTCGTGTACGACAGCCCAAAGCCGAAGGGGAACATCGGTGTGATGTGCTTGGCGGTGAACCAGCGGTAGCCGACGAGGAGCCGCTCCGAGTGGACGACATGCCCGTTCACGCCGGGGTACTGGAGCTGGGTGCGGAGCGGACCGTCTTGTAGTTGCCTCGGGAAGGTCTCCGGCAGGTGGCCACTCGGGTTCACGTCACCGAACAGGATCGGTGCGATCGCATCACCATCGACCTGGCCGGGGTACCAGTTCTCGACGACCGCTCTGACTGACGGCAGCCAGGGCATCGTCAGCGGTCCGCCGTTCTGAAGCACCACCACCGTGTTGGGATTGGCGGCTGCAACCGCTTTCACGAGTCCGTCCTCGTCGACCCCGGTATACGTGCAGCCGGTCTGCATGACCGGATCGCACGTCCCCGCCCTGGCAGTGAGGGAGGGCCGGTCAAAGCCCTCGCTGGACACGTCGGAGACGAAAACGATCGCCGTGTTTGCTGTGCGTGCCGCTGTAGCGGCGGTCGCCAGTGAGTCGCCGTTGTCGTAGCTGACGACGTCGTTGTCCTGTGCCGCGCGCTTTGTGATGGCACTGAGCGGGTCGACGACGCCGGTCGGGAACCCCGGGCTCGGGCACATGCGCCGATCCGTAACCCTGTTCGGCGAGCGGTGCACCAGTCGGGCTGGCTGGCGAGCCGATCACCGCAATCCGCTGGTGCTTTGCGGTGAGCGGCAGGATGTTCTTGGCGTCCTTCAGGAGGACCGTGCCCTCCTGCGCAACCTGGGTCGCCACTGCCAGGCTTTGTGGCGTGGTCGCGTTCGCGGTGAATGCGCTTGCCTGCTCGGGGGGCACGTGGTCGAACAGCCCGTGCAAGAACATCGTGTGGAGGATCCGGTAGACCATCCCGTTGAGCGTCGTGAGCGGAACCTGACCGCGCTGCACGGCGCTCTGAAGCGCCGGGCCGTAGAACGTCGCCGACGGCATCTCCATGTCGAGCCCAGCGGTTGCGGAGGCAACGGTCGACTGCGCGGCGCCCCAATCCGACACGACCCAGCCACCGAAGTGAAGCTGGCCGTCGAGGACGTTGTGGAGGTACTCGTAGTGCTGGCAGGCGTAGATGCCGTTCAGCTCTTCGGACGTGCACATCATCGAGCCGACTCCCGCCTTGATCGCAGCCACGAACGCCGGCAGCTCCAGCTCGTGCATCGTCCGCGGGTCAACGTCGTTGGAGATCGTGCCGTAGTTGTTGTCGGTCGTGCCCTCCTCGTCGTCAGCGGCGTAGTGCTTGACGGTGGCCACGATCGGCAGCGCCTGGATCCCGCGGATGATCGCCGCGACCGAGGTTCCGGTGAGGAACGGGTCCTCGCCGTAGTACTCCCATCCCCGGCCGTTGAGCGGGTCCCTGAGGATGTCCGCCCCCGGGCCCAGGAGCACGTTCACGCCCTTGGCGAACGCCTCCTCCGCCAGAGCGTGCCCGTATCGGTTGAGCAGCGCTGGGTCCCACGTCGAGGCCTGCGTCACTCCGTCGGGGAACGCGGTCGTGTGGACCTGCGTGTCCGCCACACCAGCCGCGGCGTCGTTGAGCACGAGCGCCGGAATGCAGAGCCTGGGATTCGCGAACACGACCCCCGCCGCACCGTAGTTCGGGTAGGTGGCCGTCGGCATCGCGGTGTCCCCGGTGACGATGTTGACCTTGTCGGCCAGGGTCATCGCGTTCAGGAGCGCGTGAGCTCTTGCGGCCGCCGGCCGGGTGGTGTTCATCCAGGCGGAGCAGGCTGCGGTTGCGGCAGCTTTTGGTGCGGCTGCGCTTGCGGCAGCTCTTGGTGCGGCTGCCTGCGCGCCTCCCGTCACGTTCTGTGCGCCAAGGCCCGCTGCCGCTCCCGCCAACACGGCCGCGAAAACCGTTAGCCGGCCCTGTCTCCTCAAATCAGCCCGCCCTCTCGGAAGCCACGTCGCCCGTCCTCTCGGAAGCCTCAAACCCCCTCTCACCGGAAAGCGGAGTCTAAGCGAGCGCCCTGGCGCCCGCGCGCCGTACGCTGGGGCTGTGGATCCGGTAGCTGGGAAGGGTGCCGAGCAGATCGTCGCACGTGCCGAGCGCGAGCTGGAGGCCCTGGTCGCGGTGTCCTCCCCGTCGGGAGATCTGACCGGCGCCGAGGAGGCGATTGCGCTGTGCTGCGCCCTTCTGCCGCCCGAGGCCGAGACCGAGCGGATTGAGTGCTCGACGCCGGGGGGTGTGCCCGATCTGATCGCGCGGGTGCGCGGGAGCGGTGATCGGCGGTTGCTCCTGCTGGGGCACGTCGACACGGTTGTCGCGCATGACTCGCATACGCCGCTGCGACGCGATCATGACCGGCTCTACGGAACCGGTGCGGTTGACATGAAGGGGGGAGTGGTGCTCGCGCTGGGGGTCGCGCGGGCGCTCGCATCCGATCCGGCGCGGTTTGACGAACTCGCTGTGCTACTCGTAACCGACGAGGAATGGCGTACCGCCGAGTTCGCGCACGTCGCGCGGTTCCGCGACTACGACGCCTGTCTGTGCTTCGAGGCGGGCGAGCGCACAGCTTCCGGCGAGGACGCGGTCGTCGTGCGGCGCAAGGCGGCCGGCACGCTCCGACTGGATGCCCGCGGGCGTGCGGCCCACTCGGGAAGCGCACCGGACCAGGGCGCCAACGCGCTGCTGGCACTCGCCCGTGCCGCGCTGGTGCTGGTCGCTCACCATGCGCCTCACGGGCCCGAGCGGCTGAGCGTCGTACCGACGGTGATGCGTTCCGGCGACGCGCTGAACGTCGTCCCCGCGAGTGGCGAGCTCGTGTTCGACATGCGGGCCGACGGCCTCGAGGCGTTCGAGCCGGTGATCGCCGCGGTGCCACCCGAGGTCGACGGGGCGATCCTGCGGTCCACCATGGAGCGCCGCTGGCCTGGGATGAACACGGAGGCGGCCACGGGGGATCTGCTGTCGCTGGCGTCGCGTCGCCTCGGGCGTCCGATCGCTGGCGCCTCCCGGGGCGGCGCCAGCGACGCGAGCCACTTCGCCGCGAGCATTCCCCTGACAGTCGACGGGTTGGGTCCGCGGGGCGGCGGTGCGCACACCCCCGACGAGTACGTGCTCGTCGAATCGCTCCGGCAGCGAGCCGAGGTGGCGATGGCGGTGGCATTGGAGGCGCTGCGTTCGGATTCGGCCTGAGCGTTGAGGGGGTGCCCGCCGGCGTCTCGCGAGCACTTCGGGGCGACGTAGGTGTTCCGCGGAACACTTCTCCCCGTAGGTGTTCCGCGGAACACTTCGCCAAAGCCCTTGGCGCCGCCGAAAACGTGAAGTTAGCTGGACTTTTTCCGTCCGACGGCCCGACTAGTCTTACGAACATGAGTTCGATCCAGGTATTGGAGCGGGCCGACGGCCCGCTGCCGCGGACTGCGGCCGCAAACGAGCGCTCGCTCCCGGAGCTCGAGCGCGAGATCTGCGCGCTTGCGGCGCACCTCGCCGCCGCGACGTGCCGCTGGCTGCTGCTCGTGGCCGAGTTCGACGAGCGCGGCGGTTGGGCGGTCGATGGGCTCGTCAGCTGTGCTCATTGGCTCTCGTGGCGCTGCTCGGTGGGCCTGCGAGCTGCGCGCGAGCAGGTACGGGTCGCTCGCTCGCTGCGTGACCTCCAGCTCGTACGCCGAGCATTTGCCTCCGGGGAGCTGTCCTATTGCAAGGTGCGCGCCCTCACTCGGGTCGCGACGGCGGAAACCGAGCAACAGCTCGTCGAGCTCGCCCGCCACGCAACGGGGGCGCAGTTGGAGAAGCTCGTGCGCGGCTATCAGGGCGCATTGAAGGCGTCCACCGATCAGGCGCGGCGGGCGCATGAGCGGCGGTACCTGAGCCTCACGTTCGATGACGATGGTTCGGTGATCCTGGCCGGAAGGCTTCCGGCGGAAGAGGGCGCCCTGGTGAAGAAGGCGCTTGACGCGGCCGCGGCGGGACAGGACGACGCCGAATCGGCTCAGACCGACAATCCCGTGGGGGCACGGCGCGCCGACGCGCTGGTCACGCTCGCCCGCTCGGCTCTCGACGGTGGGCTTCCGGAGCGAGTCGATGGCGAACCCGTCGAGCTGGTCGTGCACGTCGACAGCGCCACGCTCGCCTCAGAGCGGGTGAGCGAGCGTTCCGAGTTGGAGGGCGGTCCACCGCTTGCGCCTGAAACGGTGCGGCGGCTCGGGTGTGACGCCGCCCTCAGTCGGATCATCGAACGGGACGGGCGACCGTTGTCGATCTCGCGGCGGAAACGGACGATTCCTCCAGCGCTCAGGCGTGCCCTGAGGGCTCGGGACGGTGGCTGCGCTTTTCCCGGCTGCACCCATACTCGATTCCTCCATGCACATCACATTCACCATTGGGCCAGAGGGGGACCGACGAAGCTCGACAACCTCGTCCAGCTCTGCTCGCATCACCACCGCCTTGTGCACGAGGGCGGCTATCGGGTCGAGCGCACCGGGTCGTCGATCAGCTTCCGGCGCCCGGGAGGCAAGGAGATACCTCGCGCGTCGGTGGGTGCGCGTGTGCGCGGACCGACGATTGATGTCGAGCATCGAACACGTGGCATCGTGATCGACCCGAGGAACGATCAGGCCGCTGTCAGCGGGCGACCGGCTTGAGTACGGCTTGGCAGTGGAGGGGTTGCTCGCACGGGCTGGCATGCTTTGACGTGATGAAGCCGATCAATTCGGATAACGCGCGGACTCGGGTCGAGGGCATCACGGTGCTCATCGGAATCGTCGCCCTGATGTGGGTGATCGAGGTGATCAACACGATTGACTCCAACCGGCTCGACAACGACGGCATCTACCCACGCAACGTCGGGCGACTTTGGGGAATCGCGACGGCTCCGTTTCTTCACGCCAGCTTCCAGCATCTGATCTCCAACACGATCCCGTTTCTCTTCCTTGGACTGATCATCGCCTTGCGGGGTGCCGCACGCGTCGCTGCCGTGACCGCGATCGTGATTGTCATTGGCGGCCTCGGCACCTGGCTGATCTCGCCGAGCGGCTCAGTGACGATCGGCGCGAGCGGCGTGGTTTTCGGCTACGCCACTTACCTGCTGACGCGGGGCTTCTTCGATCGCAGCGCGCTTGAGATCTTGACCGGCGTGGTCGTGGGCGCGGTGTGGGGCGGCGCGCTGCTCGCCAGTCTCGTCCCGCACCAGCACATCTCGTGGCAGGGCCATCTGTGTGGGGCGGTCGCGGGCGTGCTCGCGGCGTACGGGCTGCGGCGCGAGCGGCCTGCTGGGAAGCCGGTCGGCGCGCTGGCGAAGTAGCCTCCGCCGCTCAGTGAGGATCTTCTCCGGTATCCAGCCGACGGGGCGAAAGCACCTCGGGAACTACATCGGCGCGATCCAGCAATACGTCGTGGGGCAAGACCGTGGCGAGGCGATCTATTGCATCGTCGACCTCCACGCCATCACCGTTCCGTACGAGCCGAAACCGTTGCGCGAGGCTGTTTACGACACCGCGGCGATCCTGCTTGCAGCAGGGCTCGATCCTGATCGTTGCATCTTCTTCCGCCAGGGGGACGTCGTCGAGCACCCCGAGCTGTGCTGGCTGCTCACGAGCGTCACTGCGTTCGGTGAGCTCAACCGCATGACCCAGTTCAAGGAGAAGTCCGCCGCCCAGCGCGAGCTCGTCTCGGCCGGGCTTTTCTTGTACCCCGTGCTGCAGGCCGCGGACGTCCTCGCGTATCGAGCGCACGAGGTGCCAGTCGGCGAGGATCAGCGCCAGCACGTGGAGCTGATGCGTGACGTCGCCGAGCGCTTCAACTCTCGCTTCGGCGAGACGCTCGTCGTGCCTGAGGTCCGTGTCCCGGAGGTGGGGGCACGGATCATGGATCTTCAATTACCTCACCGCAAGATGTCGACCACGGGAGGCAGTCCTGAAGGGACTGTTCATGTGCTCGACGACCCCGACGTGATCGTCAAGAAGGTTCGGACGGCCGTTACCGACTCGGGTGCCGAGGTTGTCCGCTCGCCCGAGAAGCAGGGTGTCTCGAACCTCATCGAGATCCTCGCTGCAGTGAGAGGAATCGAACCTCAGGAAATCGAGCGCGAGTTCGACGGCGCCGGTTATGGCGCTTTCAAGCAGGCTGTGGCGGAGGCGGTGGTCGCCTACCTGACACCTGTCCGGGAGCGGTATCAGGAGGTCCGTGCCGACGAGTCGGGGCTCGAGCGAACGCTGCAAGCGGGGGCCGAGAAGGCTCGGACGATCGCGGCCGGCACGGTCCAAGACGTCCGTGAGGCAATGGGGGTTGGGCCGGTCCGAGCGCGCCGGTAAGCTCGCTCTCCGTGCACGTTGCTGACCTCGAGCTCGACCTCGATGTCTTTGCAGGTCCATTTGACCTGCTGTTGACTCTGATCCTCCGTGAGGAAGTCGATCTCCTGGAGGTCGATCTGGCGGAAGTGGTGATCGCCTACATCGACCATCTGGAGACGCGCGGAGAGCTCGAACTTGAGGCCGCGACCGAGTTTCTCGTGCTGATCGCGGCACTGCTGGAACTGAAATCGCGGCTGATGCTCCCCGGCGAGGAGCAGGAGCTGATCGAACTTGATCCGGGGGAGGCGGCCGAAGAGCTGCTTGCACGGCTGCTCGACGCACACCGGTATCGCGACGTTGCTAACTACATGCACGGTCGGCTCGCCGAGCAGGCGGGATACCGTTTCCGATCCGCGCCGCTTCCGCCGTCGTTGCGACGCGCCCCGCTCGCCGACGCAACCGCGGTCTACGAGCCCAGCCGTCTCGCCACGGCCATCGGCGAGCTGCTTCGCCATCCCGAGCCGATCGACGTGCGTCACATACCAGTTTCGAAGGTGACCGTTGCCGAGCGGCTGGCGCGGCTGCGGGAGCTGCTCGGTCGTGGCACGTTCACTTTCGACGAGGCGGTCGTGCGCGCTGATCGCGTCACGGTCGCGGTGACGTTGTTTGCGCTCCTCGAGCTCTACAAGCAGGGCGAGCTGACCTGGCGCCAGGATGACCCGTTCGGCGAGATCGAGATCGCCGCGGCGGTGGCGACCGTGCCTGAGGCGGCGGCTGCGGAGCCGACCGTGCCCGTGTCGAAGGCAACGGCGTGACCCTGGAGCTTGAGCGCACGATCGAGTCGCTGCTGTTTCTCAGCGCTGAGCCTGTCGATGCGGATGCGCTTGCCGACGCGACGGGTGCCGCGCTGCACGAGGTCGTCACTGCGTTGGAGCAGCTCCGTGAGCACTACGAGTTCGAACGGCGCGGAATCGTGCTCCGCGAACTGGCGAGCGGATGGGCGCTGTCGAGCCACCCCGATACGGAGGAAGTTGCGCGCAGGTTGCTGGCACGTCCACGTACGCCGCCGCTCACGGCCGCGCAAGCCGAGACCCTCGCCATCGTTGCGTATCTCCAGCCCGTCTCGCGGCCCGAGATCGCCCGCATCCGCGGCGTCGGCGCCGAGTCGGCGGCCGGGACATTGCTTGAGCGCGGGATGATCGAGGAGAGCGGTCGCTCGCACTTCGGGGCCGTGCTGTACCGCACGACGGATCTGTTCCTGCGGCTGTTCGGACTGAGCTCGCTCGACGAGCTTCCCAAGATCGACGAGTTCGATCCCCCGCCAGAGCTCGAGCAGGAGCTGCGGGAGCGGTTGCTGCGAGCGGGAGAGGCGCGAGCCGGGGCGTAGGGGTCAGCGCCGCCGGGCGGTGAGTTGTCCGCAGGCCGCGTCGATCTCCCGCCCGCGCGTTAGGCGAACCGTGGCGTTGAGACCGGCGTCCTGGAGCACACGGCGGAAGGCGTCGATTGCTTTGCGGCTCGAGCCGGTGAATCCCGCCTCGGTCGGGTTGTAGGGGATCAGGTTCACCTTGAATACGCGCGGGTCGAGCAGCTCGCCAAGCTGTGTTGCCTGGATGTGCGAGTCGTTGACGCCTCCAAGCATCACGTACTCGGCGAACACCCGGCGGCGCTTGCGCTCGTAAAACGACTCACAGGCGGCGAGCACTGCGGTGAGCGGGTAGCGGTCGTTGACGGGCATCAGCTCCGAGCGCAGAGCTTCGTCTGCGGCGTGCAGCGACAGCGCAAGCCTCAGGGGCATCCGCTCCAGGGCGAGCCGCTCGATTCCCGGGATCCAGCCCACGGTGGAGATCGTCGTGCGTCGGTGTGTGATGCCGAGCTCGGGCAGGCGCCGGCAGGCCTCCAGCACGGCAGGGAGGTTCATCATTGGCTCGCCCATGCCCATGAATACGGCGTGGTCCAGGGTCCCGATCCGGCGGAAGTGCAGGGCCTGGTCGAGGATCTCCCAGGTCGTCAGGTTGCGGCCGAAGCGCATCTGGCCGGTCGCGCAGAAGCTGCAGGTCAGCGGGCAGCCGGACTGTGAGGACAGACACAACGATCGCCGGCCGTCCTCGTAGCGCATGAGCACTGCCTCCACCGGGCGGTGATCAGCGGTTTGGAACAGCGCCTTGATGGTCCCGTCGGGGGCGTGCGCCTCATGCGTGAGCGACAGCGTTGAAAAGGGCACGGTGTCGGCGAGCGCGGAGCGCAGCTCGAGTGGCAGGTTCGTCATCTCGTCGAACTCACCCGCACCCCGGGCGGCCCATTGCCAGACCTGGCGCGAGCGGTAATCCGGCTCGCCGCGGTCTGTGACCGTGCGTTGCACCAGCGTCAGGTCCACGGGTCTATGGTGGCATCCGGTGCGACTGGCAAAGTACCTAGCCTCGGCAGGCGTGGCGTCGCGGAGAGGGAGTGAAGCGCTGATTCGATCTGGGCGGGTGGTCGTCGATGGCGCTGTTATCGAGGATCCCGCGCGCGACGTCGGCTCCGAAAACCTGGTTGCCGTTGATGGCAAACGCATCAGCATCCAGCAGAAGCGCGTCGTGTACGCCTTGAACAAGCCGTCCGGGGTCGTGTCCACAGCACGCGATCCGCAGGGGCGTCCCACTGTTGTCTCACTCGTGCCCGTCGGGCGGCGGCTCTACCCGGTCGGAAGGCTCGACATCGACACCACCGGCCTGATCCTGCTCAGCGACGATGGCGAGCTAGCTCACCGCCTGACGCATCCTCGCTTCGAGGTCGAGAAGACCTACCGCGCTCGCGTCGGGCATCCGCCGATACGCGAGCAGGCGCTGCGGGCAGCTCCGCGGCGGCGTCAAGCTCGACGAGGGCATGACCGCGCCGGCCCGGGTGCGGCGAGTGACGGCGGACACGCTTGAGCTCACGATCTACGAAGGCCGCAAGCGGCAGGTGCGACGGATGTGTGAGGCGGTCGGCCATCCTGTCCTCGCCCTCGAGCGGGTGCGATTCGGTCCGCTGGAGCTCGGTGGGCTGAAGCCGGGCGATTATCGGCCGCTGAACGATGCCGAGATGACCGCGCTCAGGGAACTGGGCGCTGAACGAGCAGCTCGTCTTTTCGCAGCGAGGTCATAGTCAAGGCGGCTCGGACCTTGGCCGGCGTCAACGCGACTTGTCGCGAGGCGACGAGGCGCATCACGGTGAACTGGAGCGTCCGCTGTTCAGAGGCGACCGTGAACCCTGGAATTGGATAGGAGCTCTGGATCTGGGTTGGCGAGACGTTGCATGCTGCGCCCCACCAGCACAGGTGAACCCGCGGCGCGCTGATCGCGATCACGTCGAGCTCGCCAACGCTGACCGCCCGATTGCCGTGTGGCCAGAACTTCAGCTGCGGCTCGTACAGCGACAGCGGCAACAACGTCTTGTAGTGCTGGACGAGGATCGCCCGGGCAGGTGCGCCCGGCGCCGGCCGTGGGCCCAGTACCCGCGCGACGGCGCGCCAGTCGGGGCGCTGGAAGGCTCGGTTGGTGGCAACCCCCACCGCGGCGATGACTCCGACTCCACACAGCGCAAGCGCGCCCGCGACACCGACCAGCCGGGCCCGGTGTGCCGCGAGCCCGCCCGCGACCAGCATCGCCGCCGGGACCCAGAGGGCGATCACGTTGCGGCTGATCAGATCGTCGATCCCACCCGCCACGAGCACGAGGTTGAGCAGCAAACCCCCAATTGCGAGCCCGCCGATCGTCAGCGTCATCCGTCGTTCAAGCGGGTTCGAACGAAACACCGCCAGCGCCAGCGCCAGCGCAACCACTACGAACGCAATCGGGTAGAGAATCCCTTGTGCCGGCGCCTGGTAGCCCTTCAGGAACTGCGGGAAGATCTGCTCCAGCCGCGCCGTCAGCGGAATCGGTGCGATCCAGCTCGCGTGCCCGGTTCCGTTCTGACTGATCGCCAGCGGGATCAGCGCAAGCCCGCACAGCGCGACCGCTCCGACGGCGATCTGTACTGCGCGCATGCGCCAGCGCGAGAACAGTAGCCACGCCGCCAGCGGCACGATCACCAGCAGCGCGTAGTAATGGGTGGCGAGCGCCAGCCCTGAGGCGATCACCCACGCGGCCAGGATGCGCGGCGTGGGCGTCGCGCGTGCGTAAGCGAACGCCAGCAGCGCCGCTGCGCTCAGCAGCACCAGCAGCGAGTAGGACCGGGCCTCTTGCGAGTACCAGATCAGATAGGGGTTGCAGGCCGTCAGCGCCGCGGCGATGACGCCAGCCCGCCGAGAGATCAGCTTCGCGCTCGCGCCGTAGATCACCGGCACGGTGAGGACACCGGCGAGCGCTGAGAGTGAACGGAGTCCGGCCTCGCCATAGCCGAAGATCCGTGCCCAAGCCCAGGCGATGCAGTAGTAGAGCGGCGGTGTGGACTCGGTCTGTGGGATCAGCCCGAGCATCTTTCCCGGCGAGAAGTGCACGAGCAGTGCGGTGTTGCCCTCGTCGAACCAGAAGCCCTGGTGGCCGAGCCGCGTGAAGCGGAGCACCGCCGCCAGAACCGTGAGCCCCGCGACCGCGAGGACCGCCGGATCGCGCAGCAGACTCCGCGTTGCGGGGACGGCTTCGGGAGGCTGGCGGCGTGGAACGTCCTGGGTCAGCGTGCCGACGCTCACGCGCGCGGATGTTAGGGGTGCGAACGGTACGACGCCGCCGGAGGCTCTTAACGAGATTCCAACCGTCGTGAACACCCATCGCCACGGATCGCCGGGCACCATTCACCCACCCATGCGCGAGGAGTCCAGCCAGACCGACGGCTCCGTCGTGCTCGCGTCTGGCGCTGCAGCGGGTGTCCGCACCCCAGGCTTGAGCATCCGCCTGCGCCTGCCGCGCATTCGCGAGGTCGAGCTCGGAGCAACCGCAGGTCGGGTCGCGCTTGCCGCGATCCTTCTCGGAACGATTGCGCTGGTCGCGTTCGCGACCGCGGAGCAGTCGATCCTTGTCCCGCGGAGTTACCTCAGCTTCCCCCATTGGGAGTCGGGGCCGCTGCACTTCCTATTCCGCGGGCTGCCCAACGATTACAACGCGCTGAACATTGGTTTCAGCCTCTTCGTCCCGGCGATGACGCTGGCATATCTCGCGGCCGTGCTCGCTGTGCGCACGTTCTCGATGCGCGCGATCGTGATCGTCGTGGTCGCCCTTCACGCGCTGTTGCTGCTGGCTCCACCGCTGCAGCTGACCGACCTCTTCAACTATCTCGGCTACGCACGGCTGGGGGCCGTGCACCACCTCAACCCATACACGCACGGGATTGCTTCCGAGATCCACGATCCCGTGTTCCGGTTCAGTTCGTGGCACCGTCTGCGCAGCCCGTACGGCCCGCTGTTCACCGCGATCAGCTATCCGATCGCGCTGCTGCCTTTGCCGGTCGCGTACTGGGCGCTGAAGCTGCTGGCCGTGGTTACGAGCCTCGGCTTCATCGCGCTGGTTCACAGGTGCGCGCGGCTGCTCGGCCGCGACCCGCGCTTCGCGATCGTGTTCGTCGCGCTGAACCCGATCTACTTGATCTACGCGATCGGCGGCTTCCACAACGACTTCTTCATGCTGATTCCCTCAATGGCGGCCGTCGCGCTGCTGCTCGAGCGCCGGGATCGCGCCGCGGGAGCCGCGCTGATGTTCGCGGTTGCGGTCAAGTTCACCGCCATCCTGCTGCTGCCGTTCCTGCTGATCGCTGCGCGTCCGCCGCAGCGGCGCCTGCGCGTGCTGAGCGGAGCCGCACTTTGCGCGATCCCGCTCGCGGCGCTGAGCATCGCGTTGTTCGGCTTCACGATCCCCAACCTTCAGGACCAGAGCACGCTTCTAACGGACCTGAGCGTTCCCAACTTGGTGGGAATCACGATTGGCGTTGGCGGTGGCACGCCAGGGCTGCTGCGGGTGATGAACGTGCTGTTCGTCGTGGCCGTCATCTATTTCCTCCGGCGCAAGGGCGATTGGCTCTCAGGCGCTGGTTGGTCGACGCTGGCTCTGCTGGCGAGCCTGGCATGGCTCGTGCCGTGGTACATCCTCTGGTTGCTTCCGCTCGCGGCGTTGGGGACCAGCGTCCGGCTCCGGCGGGCTGCGATCGCGTTCACGGTGTTCCTGGTGCTCACGTTCCTGCCCGAGACGGGTGTGCTGCTGATCGAGCACGGGCTGAACCCGATGGGCAGCTCCGTCGGGCAGGCCTCGAAGGCGCTGCAGAACAGGCTCGCGGGCTAGCGCTCGCGTCAGGCAAGCGTAAGCTCGACGGTGCTCCGCGCATCGATACGCCATCTGGGCTGTTAGCGTCGTATTAATGCGCGTCGAACTGGCCGTGGCGACATCGGCTCCGGGACGGAGTGCCGCAGCGGTATCGCTCCCGAGGCGTCACGTTGACCCTCTCGAGATCGGTCTGCTGGTCGCGTTTTCGGCCGTCTCAATCTGGGTGCTGGCGCTCGACGTCTGGCAGGTCGTCGCACACGGCCTGGTGTGGACCGGGACCGATGGGTTCTTCGTCATCGACCAGATGCAGTACCTGGCCTGGATTCGTGACGCCTCCCACCATGTGCTGGCCGCGAACCTGTTCGTTCTGCGTCCCACGCCGGCCGACTATTTCCAACCGGCAATCGCGATCTCGGGGGCGATCGCAGCGTTGGGGGTCTCACCCTCGCTGGCCCTGCTGCTGTGGAAGCCGGTGGCGGTCGTCGGCATGTTCTACGGAGTCCGGGCGTACGTGAACCACAGCCTCACGATGCGCCCCGAGCGGCGGGCGGCGCTGACGCTGGGGCTGTTCTTCGCCTCGTTCACGGTCGTTTATGGCGCGTTTGGGGTGATTGGCGACCTCGGGCCGGCCTTCCTCTCCTGGGGCTATCCGTTCGGGCTGATGGCGGTCGCGGCGATGCTGTTCGCGCTCGTCGCCTACGCCCGTGACCGAAGCGAGGATCGGATCGGTTTCACCGCGCCTGTGCTGGGCGCCGTCGCCAGCTCGCTGCACCCGTGGCAGGGGGAGGTGCTGATCCTCACGTTGCTCGGCGCCGAGGCGGTGCGCTGGCGCGCCTACGCGGGAGCAAAAGAGCGCCTGTCGCTGCCGTTGGTGACCGTCGTGGCGACGGCGATCCCGCTGGCGTACTACGGGATTCTCGGCAAGGCAGACTTGTCATGGGACCTGGCGCGCGCCGCGGCGGTGCATTCGTTCTCGTTCTGGTCGATCGCGCTGGCTCTGTCCCCGCTCGTCCTGCCCGCGCTGCTCGGCTATCGCACCCGGCCCCAGAGCTTCCTCGCAGCGGTGACACGAACGTGGCCGCCGGCGGCGCTGCTCATCTACCTCGTCTCGGCAACCGGGCTCAGCTCGACGCCGCTGCATGCGTTCTCGGGCGTGACCGTGCCGCTCGCCGTGCTGGCGGTGCAGGGCGTCCGCCGCATCGACGCGGCGCGGCTCCCACGGCCGAAGCTGCTCGCCTGGACGCTGATTGCCGCCTTCACCCTCCCGGCGACCGTATACGAGCTCAGCGTCGCCCACGAGTTCATGGCGCCTACGCCAGGGAACGCAAACTTCATCGCGCGCGACGAGCGAAGCGCACTCGACTATCTAGCCAAGGACCGGGATCCCGGTGGTGTGCTGACGCGCTTCTACCTCGGCTCGGTGGTGCCCGCGCGCACCGGCCGGCGAACGTTCGTCGGCAACTGCATCTGGTCCGAGCCGAACTGCACGCCGCGAGCACAGACCGTGCAGGCGCTGTTCGACGGGACACTCTCACGACGCGCCGCCAGGCGTTTCGTGAAACGGACGGGTGCCCGGTTCGTGCTGGCCGATTGCCAGTCGCCGAACAGCCTCGTGCGCACGCTTGGGCCGCTACTGATCGCCGTGCGGCATTTTGGCTGCGCGACTGTCTACGAGCTCGACGCGCCTGGCCCACCCCTTGGCCCTCTGGCAGAATCGCGTCTCGATGCGGCTGTTCGCGCTCCGAGGCGCCAATAGCGTCGAGCGCAACGAAGCCGACGCGATCCTCGACGCCACCGACGAGTTGATGCGCGAGCTGATGCAGCGCAACCAACTCGCTTCGGAGAAGATCGTGAGCTGCATCTTTACGCTCACCGATGACCTCGATGCCGAGTTTCCCGCAGTCGCGGCCCGCCGCCTCGGCCTCGACCGAGTCCCGCTCCTCTGCGCACGGGAGGTTCCCGTGCCAGAGGCGATGCCGCGGGTGATCCGCACCCTCGTCCACTACTACGCCTCAGAGGGGCATCAGCCGCGGCACGTGTATTTGGGCAGAGCGCGCACGCTGCGCGCGGACCTCGAGTCGGCACAATAACTCGCATCGTGTCGCTCGAATTTGCGCAACGTATCCGGCGCATCCCGGTGTACCCGGTTGCGTCCGGCTACGACCTGGGCACCGAGGTGGCGATGCTCGCCTCCAACGAGTCCTGTTTCGCGCCGCTGCCGTCGGTGGTAGAGGCGGCGAGCGCGGTGCTCTCCGGCGTCAACCGCTACCCCGACCCGGGATATTCGCCTCTGCGCCAGGCGCTGTCTGAGCGCTATGGCATCGCACCCGAACGCATCGCGCTGGGCAACGGTTCATGCGACGTCCTGCTCGCCGCGGGCGAGGCACTGCTCGAACCTGGAGCAGAGGTCGTGTACGCATGGCCGGCATTCAGCGTGTACCCGCACCTCGCGGCGGCGTCGGGCGCGCGAGCGATCGAGGTTCCACTCGACGGCGACGACCGCCACGACCTCGATGCGATCGTGACCGAGGTGACCGTGGCCACACGCCTGGTGATGATCTGCAATCCGAACAACCCAACCTCCACCGCTGTCGGCCTCGACGCCGTCGAGGCATTTCTCGATCGCGTGCCGAGCCATGTGTGCGTGATTCTCGACGAGGCTTACGCCGAGTATTCACTCGCCCTCGGGGACACGTACGCGTCGGTCGAGCTCTTGCGTCGATGGCCGAACCTGGTGGTGCTGCGAACGTTCTCGAAGGTCTACGGGCTCGCTGGCTTGCGGGCTGGCTACGCCCTCTGCGGCTCGCCGGAGTTTCGAGTCGCCGTCGACCAGGTGCGCCAACCGTTCCATCTCAATGCCGCCGCGCAGGCCGCCGCGACGGAGGGGCTCAAACACCAGGACGAGGTCGAGCGGCGGGTGGCGCAGACAATTGCCTCCCGGATGACGCTGATCGGCGGCGTGGAGCGCCTCGATTTGTGGGTGGCGGAGTCGGACGCCAACTTCATCTGGGTGCGCCTGCCCGATGCGGAGGATCCGGCGAGCGCCGAGCGGGCCGTCGTCGAGGGCCTGCTTCAGCGGGGTGTGCTCGTGCGCGCCGGAGACTCACTGGGTCGCGCGGGGGCGCTGCGAGTGACCGTCGGAACCGACGCAGAGAACGCACGCTTTGTCGCTGCGCTCGGCGAGTGCTTGGCATCCACGTAGCACTCTGCTACAACGTCCCCACCGCGTATGACCAGCCGTATCAACATCCCCGCCGCCGGTTGGTCCTTCTACGCGCGCTTTTACGCCTGGCGATTTAGCTAGGCGCTCGGCCAGACATAACCGTGTCCGCTCCGTGTGGGCGGGTCGAGCGCCGCAAAGCACCGCTCCGTAATCTCCAGGCACCGAAAGGACACAGACCATGATCGCGACCGAGTCGCATCGAGTCGCTTCAGAACAGGACTACGAACCGCAGCACGAGGCCAGGACGGTGCTCGATGTCGCCGGACACACCTTCGACGGCCGCGGCTTCGCGCTGATCGCAGGCCCGTGCGCGGTCGAGTCCCGAACGCAAATGCTGGCTGCGGCGCACGCCGTCAGGCGGGCAGGAGCCACGATGCTGCGGGGGGGCGCGTACAAGCCGCGAACCTCGCCCTATGCTTTCCAAGGGCTGGGCGCTGAGGGGCTCACGCTGCTCGCCGAGGCCCGCGAGCAGACCGGCCTGCCGATCGTGACCGAGGTGATGGACCCCCGCGATCTTGACGCGGTGCTCGAGGTTGCCGACGTGCTGCAGATCGGCGCGCGCAACATGCAGAACTACCCGTTGCTCGCCGAAGCGGGGCGAACGCGGCGACCGGTCCTGCTCAAGCGCGGCCTGTCGAGCACGATCGACGAGTTGCTCTCCTCCGCGGAGCACATCCGCAAGGAGGGAAACGAGAAGGTGATCCTCTGCGAGCGGGGAATCCGGACGTTCGAGACGGCGTACCGCTTCACGCTCGATCTCCAAGCTGTGCCCGTGCTCAAAGCGCTCACCCACCTTCCCGTGATCGTGGACCCCAGCCACGCCGCCGGACGCCGCGAGCTCGTGCTCCCGCTCTCCAGGGCGGCCGCTGCGGTCGGCGCGGACGGAATCATCGTCGAGGTTCATCCCAACCCGTCCGAGGCGATCTGCGACGGTGCACAGGCGCTTCGCACTGACGAGTTCTCCGATTACGTCGAGCAGGTGCGAGCAGCGGCCGCGCTCGCCGGCAAGGCGTTGCCGTGAGCACGACCCGGCAAACCCAGGAAGCGGTCCGCGACCAGCGGATCGAGCGGATCGAGTCGCTCGTCTCGCCGCTGGAGCTGCTCACCGAGCTCGCATTGAACGAACGCCACACAGAGGTGGTCCTGAACGGCCGCGCTGACTTCCACGCAATCCTCGACGGCGTCGACGACAGGCTGCTCGTCGTGGTTGGCCCGTGCAGTGTCCACGACCCGGAGGCGACGCTGGACTATGCCCACCGCCTCAGCCGAGAGGCCGGCAGGCATGCCCAGAACCTGAGGATCGCGATGAGGGTCTACTTCGAGAAGCCGCGTACGACGACCGGTTGGAAGGGCCTGATCAACGACCCCCATCTCGACGGCTCTGGTGACGTGAACACGGGCCTTCGACTCGCGCGCGGAGTGCTCCTCGGGGTGCTCGAGCTGGGGGTTCCGGTCGGCTGCGAGTTCCTCGACCCGATCACGCCGCAGTACATCTCCGACGCGGTCTCGTGGGGGGCGATCGGCGCTCGTACGACGGAGAGCCAGATCCACCGGCAGCTCGGCTCTGGCCTGTCGATGCCAGTCGGCTTCAAGAACCGCACCGACGGCAACATCCAGGTCGCGGTTGATGCCGTGCGTGCGGCTGCGGTGCCGCACGCCTTCGCGGGAATCGATCTCAATGGCACACCTGCGATCCACTACACGCGTGGCAACCGTGACTGCCACATCATCCTGCGGGGCGGCGCGCAACGCGCCCAATTACGACGCCCGGTCGGTCGCGCAGGCGCTGGCGCTGCTTGCGCGTACTGGGCTTCCCGAGCGCGTCGTGATCGATGTCTCTCACGACAACAGCGGGAAGGACCCTGATCGCCAGCCACCCGTCGCCGCGGACGTCGCCGCGCAAATCGCCACCGGCACCCGAAGCATCGTCGGCGTGATGCTCGAGTCGTTCCTCGTCGCCGGACGCCAGGACCTGAAGGCCCCCGACAAGCTCACCTACGGTCAGTCGATCACCGACGCCTGCATAGACTGGGAGACGACGGTGGAGGTGCTCGACGGCCTCGCAGATGCCGTTCAGAAGCGCCGCGAGGCCGCACGCGCCACGTGAAGCTGGCGGTTGTCGGCGTCGGTCTGATCGGCGGCTCGATCGCACTCGCTGCACGTGAGCGGCTCGACGCCGAGGTGGCGGGCTTCGACACCTCCGCCGCAGCGCTCCAGACCGCGCTCGAACAGGACGTCCTCACCCGCGCGTGCGAGACGATTGCGGAAGCCACCCGCGAGGCCGACGCCGCCTTCGTCGCGGTCCCGGTCGGTGTGCTCCCCGACACCGTCGCGGACACCCTCCGGGCAGCTCCCGAGTCGTGCGTGGTCAGCGACGTCGGCTCAACGAAGCGGACCGTCGTCGCTGCCAACGGAGACCCCCGCTTTGTCGGCGGCCATCCGCTGGCGGGTGCCGAGACCGCCGGAGTCGGCAACGCGCGCGCCGACCTGTTCGACGGCGCGGCCTGGTACCTGACGCCCGGCGCCAACACATCGGGGGTCCTCTACGAGCGGCTCTACCGGCTGCTGCACAGCCTCGGCGCCCGCCCGGCGGCGATCGATTCAGATACCCACGACGCGATCCTCGC
This sequence comes from uncultured Solirubrobacterales bacterium, assembly GCA_963849295.1. GTDB lineage: Bacteria > Actinomycetota > Thermoleophilia > Solirubrobacterales > Solirubrobacteraceae > Palsa-465. Next base: position 945,282 of record CAWKGU010000005.1, on the reverse strand, counting down.
CACGGTCTCGCATCTGCCACACGTGCTCGCAAACGTGCTCGTCTCGCAGGCTGCGCAGGAGCTCGCGGAGGGGGGCGAGCGGCTTCCCGCGACCGGTCCGAGCTTCCGCGACGCAACCCGCGTCGCGGGCGCACCGAGCCGGATTTGGGGCGATATCTACATTTCAAACCGGGACGCTCTGACGAACACGATCGACGAAACGGTCAGACGCCTGCGGGCAGTCAGCGAAGCCCTGGGCAAAGCCGATCGCACCTGGATCGATGCTTGGAACGAGGAGGCCGCGCGCGACCGTCGACGGCTGCTGGAGGTGGATCTCGCTGGCGGCGAGCTGTTCGAGCTGCGGGCGTCGGTTCCCAACCGGCCGGGAGTGATCGCGCAACTGGCGCTCGAGCTGGGACGCGCCGGGGTCAACATCAACGACATGGCGCTGTATCCGGCGCCAGACATGAGCGAGGGTGTCGTAGCGCTATGGATCGCGGGCGACGCCGCGGCGCGGCGGGCCGAGGAGCAGGTCCGCCGGCTGGGATTCCCGGTGGCTCGCGCATGATCGTCCCGGTGGCTCGCGCATGATCGTCCGCTTTGACCCGTGCGGTCCGCTGCACGGGCGGATCAGGGTCGCGGGCGACAAATCGATCTCACATCGTGCCGCTCTGATTGCGGCGATGGCATCCGAGCCAGTCCGGATCCGCGGTTTTCTTGACGCTGAGGACACCAACTCCACGCTCCAAGCGGTCCGCGACCTTGGCGCCATCGTCGAGAACCGCGAGCATGAGCTGCTGATCCGAGGCTGTGGGCTTCGTCATGCACAGGTGCCCGCCCACACGATCGACGTCGGCAACGCCGGCACGCTATTGAGGCTGCTTCCAGGCTGGCTTTCGTTTCAGCTGAACGGGACGTTCACGATCGATGGCGACGCGTCGATCAGACGACGGCCCGTCGATAGGATCGCCGAGCCCCTGCGTCGGATGGGCGCGGAGATCGAGGTCAGGGACGGCCGTTTCCCGCCGGTCACGGTGCAGGGCTCCCAGCTCGTGGGGATCGAGTACGAACTGCCGGTCGCGAGCGCGCAGGTCAAATCCTGTGTGCTGCTGGCGGGACTCGTAACCGACGAAACGGTGGTCATCGAGCCCGCTCCGACTCGCGATCACACCGAGCGGCTGCTCGAACGAGCGGGCGCCCCGATATCCCGCTCGGAGACGACAGCGGGCGGGTACCGGACCGCCGTCGGCAACGTCGACGAGCTTGAGCTCGACACGATCGATGTTCCCAGCGACCTGTCATCGGCCGCCTATCTGCTCGCCGCAGGTGTGCTCGTTCGGGGCTCCAGGCTGGTGCTCGAGAACGTTGGCGTCAACTGGACTCGGACCGGCTTCCTGCGCATCCTCGAGCGGATGGGGGCAATCGTGCTCGGCGATCTCGAGCCAGTTGGCGCCGTGAGCTCGGACGAGCCGGTGACCGAGCTGGATGTGCGCAGCGGGCCGATCGACGGCGTGAGGATCGAGCCTGATGAGGTGCCATTGGCGATCGACGAGCTGCCGCTGGTCGCGCTGCTCGGCTGTTTTGCCGAGGGCCAGACGATCGTCAGCGGCGCGGGAGAGCTACGGGTCAAGGAGTCGGACAGGATCGCGACGGTCGTCGATGGGCTCCGCAATCTCGGTGCTGACATCGAGGCCAGTTCTGACGGGTTTCGGGTCAGCGGCACGGGTGGCCTAAAGGGCGGCCGGCTCGAGTCACGCGGAGACCACCGCCTGGCGCTGCTGGGAGCCGTCGCAGGGCTCGCCTCCAAAGAGGGCGTCGAGGTGCACGGGATGGAGGCCGCGGACGTGTCATACCCCTCCTTCGCCAGCGACATCGCGATGCTGACGCGGTGATCATCGCGATCGATGGCCCCGCCGGGGCGGGAAAATCGAGCGTCGCCAAGGCGCTGGCAAAACGACTCGGCTTCACATACCTCGACTCCGGAGCGATGTACCGGAGCGTCGCGCTGGCGGCGCTGAACACGGGTCGCGAGCCCGCCGAAATCGCCCCGAAGCTGAAGATCGAACTCGGCGAGCGGATCCTCCTCGACGGCAACGACGTTACGGACGAGATCCGCACGCCGGAAGTTTCGGAGGCGGCTTCACGACTCGCCGCGAATCCCCAAGTCCGTCAGGCGATGGTCGCTGAGCAACGCCGCCTGCTGAGCGACGGCGACTGGGTCGCCGAAGGCCGCGACATCGGCACCGTCGTCGCTCCTGACGCCGAGCTCAAAGTCTTCCTGACGGCCGATCCGGCGGAGCGGGCCGGGCGGCGGGCAAAGGACCTCGGCGCCGATCCGGACACCGTGCTTGCGGAGCAGACGATCAGGGACGAGCGCGACCGCGCACGCGAGCACTCCCCGCTGGAGCCCGCGTCCGGTGCCGTGGTGCTCGACACGACCGCGATGTCGCTTGAGGATGTCGTCGGAGCGGTGGCGGCCCTCGTCTAGCCTCAGCGCGATGAAGGTCGCAGTCGTCGGCTATCCGAACGTCGGCAAGTCATCGCTGGTCAACCGCCTGACCGGCTCGCGGGAGGCTGTCGTTCACGAGGCGCCCGGCGTCACACGCGACCGCAAGGAACTTCAGACCGACTGGAACGGCATGGTGCTGACCCTGGTCGACACTGGCGGCGTCGACCTGGCAGATGAGAACCGCCTCGCGCGCCGGGTCCATGAGCAGGCGCAGGCTGCGCTCGCAGATGCAGACGTGGCTGTGCTGGTGGTCGACGCGAAGGCCGGCCCCCGGCCCGGCGACTACGACATTGCCGACCTGCTCCGCCCCGGGTCGCTTCCTGTGATCGTGGCGGCCAACAAAGTGGACACGGTCCAGGACCTTCCATTGGCGGCCGAGTTCTATGCCCTCGGCCTGGGAGAGCCGGCGCCGGTCTCCGCGGCGCAGGGTCTTGGCACCGGGGATCTCTTGGATCGGATCACCTGGATCGGGAAAGGCACGGTCGAGCCAGGCCAGGCGAGCGCCGAGGATCCCGTACGCCTGGCGGTGATCGGCCGGCCAAACGTCGGGAAGTCCTCGCTCGTCAACCGCTTCGCACAACAGGAGCGCGTGATCGTCTCAGAAGAGGCGGGGACGACCCGCGATGCGATCGACCTTCCGATCAGCTTCGAGGGCAGAGAGCTGATCCTCGTCGACACGGCTGGCCTCCGGCGCCAGTCCAAAGCCGATGACCTGGAGTACTACACCGCGCTGCGCTCCCGGCGAGCTGCCGAGCGAGCAGAGGTGGCGCTCGTCGTGTGCGACGCGACCGATGGGCTCACCGCACAGGACCTGCGCGTCGCCGATCTGGCGATGAAGAGCACCTGCGCGACCGTCCTGGTTCTCAACAAGTGGGACATCGCGCCGGACGCCGACCTCGATCATCAGCGCGCAAAAGCCCACCAGAAGCTGCGGCTACGCCCGAAGGTGCTGACCGCGAGCGCAAAGACCGGCCGACACGTCGAGCGGCTGCTCCAGGAGGCCGTGGGGCTGGCCGAGCGAGGTCGCGCGCGCATACCGACCTCGCAGCTGAACCGCTTCCTCGCTGAAATTACGGCCGCACGCCAGCCGCCATCGAAGAACGCGCAGCGCCGGCTCAAGCTGCTGTTCATGAGCCAGACGGCCGAGCGGCCTCCCCGCTTTTCGGTTCAGGTCAACGCCCGAGAGCTCGTGACCCGCGACTACGCCTACTTCCTGGAGAACCGGCTGCGCGATCGCTACCGGCTCGAGGGCGTCCCGCTGGTGATCGATTTCGTCGAGCGCTCCGAGCGCCGGGAGCCTGCGCGGGCGGCGCGACGCCGTGCTTGACTGACCCGCCGTGCCGCCGATCCCGACACCGCCGACGCAGACCGAGGCAGCGACCGGCGATCACCCCAGGGCACAGCCGCCGCAGAGCGCGCTGATCGTCGCGGGTGCGGCGATCCTCGCCATCTTCGTGGTCCTGATTGTGCTCGTCACAAGCGGCGGCTCCGGCGAGCAACCGCCCGCGACCGGGGCGGCAGCTGTGGTCCCCGGCGATGCGCTCGCCTACGTAAACGTCTCGATCGATCCGAACCGGCCTGCGGTCAAGCGAGCCCTGCAACTCACAAATCGCCTGCCCACCTACCCACTGATCGCGGCGGCGGTGCAGACGCGTCTCGACGGCCTTGCCGGCGGCGCCAGCAGCCTCAGCTTCAGTAGCGACATCCGTCCCTGGCTCGGCAATGAGGCAGCGTTGGCGCTGCTCAACACCACGAGCGCGACCGCTGGCTCGCTGATCGTGCTCGACGTCCGTGATCACTCCCGCGCTCAGTCATTTTTGAGCCAGGCCGGCGCCACGGGCGCGGGCAGCTACCGGGGCACCGAGCTGCTGCGCTATCCGAGTGGCACCGAGCTGGCGTTCATCGGCCATTTCCTCGTGCTTGGGCAGGACGCGAGCGTGCGCTCGGCGCTCGACGTGCACGCCGGCGCCACCTCATCGCTTCAATCGAGCTCCGCTTATCGGCTCGCCGCAGCCGGGGAGCCTGCGGGTCGGGTCCTCGACGCGTACGTCTCCGCCGCGGGGGTCCGTCGCGTGCTCGCCGCGCAGCGTGGGGCGATCGGCGCACTTGGCGCACTGCTCTACCAGCCGGCGCTTGCCGGGGTGAGCGTTTCGGTCTCCGCGCAGAGCCACTCCGCCGGTGTCCGCGTGCACTCGGCGCTCGATCCCGCTCTCCCGCACGCGAATGCGACGAAACCGTCGAGCTTCGCCCCGACGCTCGCCGGCGTCGTTCCGTCGGGCTCGATGCTGCTCCTCGACGTCACCGGCCTCGACAAGCTGGCGCCCCGTGTGTTGAGCGCCGGCGCGACCGGCGGGCTCGCAGGGCGGGTGGGCCCGCTGCTCAGCCGGCTGGGATCGGCGCTCTCCTCCGAGGGGGTCGACGTCCAGCGGATCGTGTCGCTGTTTGCCGGCGAAACGGCCGTCGCGATCACCAGCTCCCAGCACCCGACGCTGACTATTGTCGCGCGGACCCGCGATGAAGCGCAGACGCGGAGCGAGCTTGCAGCGCTCGAACTGCCGCTCGAGGAGCTGTTCCCACCGTCGAGCAACGGCCCCGGCCAGGCACCGGTGTTCAACGATCGCCAAGTCGGCGGGGTCACCGTCCACCAACTCGCGCTGGCGCCCGGCCTGCAGCTCAACTACGCGGTGGCAAATGGCCTCGTGATTGTTTCGACAGGCCTGGGAGGAGTCACCGCAGTGGCCTCCAAACGGCACTCGTTGCTGGGCGATTCCGCCTACAAGTCGGCATTCCCTTCTCGCCCGGACAAGGTGTCCTCGCTACTCTTTCTCGACTTCAGCCAGCTCCTCAACCTCGCCGAGCAGACGGGACTGACCCGCAGCAGCACATACCGCGCGCTGCGATCAGATCTTGACAGGATCCGCACGGTAGGCCTGGACTCGACGAGTGGGGAGGCCGATTCGACCGCGGAGCTGTTCTTCCAGATCTCATGAGCACACTTTCCGACAACGAGTACCTGTTCACATCCGAGTCCGTCACCGAGGGCCATCCGGACAAGATCGCCGACCAGATCTCAGATGGCGTCCTCGACGCGGTGATGCGCGACGATCCCTCGGGCCGGGTGGCGTGCGAGACGCTCGTCAACACGGGCCTGGTCGTTGTCTCTGGAGAAATTACGACCGAGACGTACGTTGACATCCAGGACATCGCGCGGGAGACGATCAAGCGGATCGGCTACATCGACGCCGACTACGGGTTCGACTGCCACACGTGCGCGGTGATCAATGCGATCGACAAGCAGTCCACCGACATCGCGGCCGGCGTGGACCAGGCGTACGAGGCGCGGACCGACCCCGGTGACGACGACGAGCTCGATCTCGCGGGCGCGGGCGATCAGGGGATGATGTTCGGCTACGCGACCAACGAGACCGACGAGCTGATGCCGCTGCCGATCTCGCTCGCGCACAAGCTCGCCAAGCGACTCGCGGACGTACGCAAGGCGGAGATCGTTCCCTACCTCCGTCCGGATGGTAAGACGCAGGTCACCGTGCGCTACGTCGACGGGCGCCCGGTCGAGATCGAAAAGCTGCTGATCTCAACCCAGCACCGTGACGGTGCCGAGTCGCTGATCAAGGACGATCTCTGGGAGCATGTCATCGAGCCGGTGCTGCCGGACGAGCTCTACGACTCGCGCAGGCTCCACAAGAACTTCCTCGTCAACCCGACCGGGCGTTTCGTGATCGGTGGCCCGATGGGCGACTGCGGCCTCACCGGACGCAAGATCATCGTTGACACCTACGGCGGGATGGCGCGCCATGGTGGTGGCGCATTCTCGGGCAAGGACCCGTCCAAGGTCGACCGCTCCGCGGCATACGCCGCTCGCTACGTGGCAAAGAACGTCGTCGCCGCAGGGCTGGCCGATCGTGCCGAGGTCCAGGTCGCCTACGCAATCGGCGTCGCCCACCCGGTGTCGGTGATGGTCGAGACGTTCGGCACCGAGAAGATCGGCCGCGCACGGATTCTCGAGCTGATCTCGGAGCACTTCGACCTGCGGCCCGGAGCCTTCCGTCAGTACCTGCGACTCCACCGGCCGATCTACCAGAAGACCGCGGCCTATGGCCACTTCGGCCGGGACGACCACGATTTCACGTGGGAGCGCACCGACAAGGCCGACGCGCTCAGGGCAGCGGCCGGGCTGGGCGAAGCGGCAGCCGCTTAGGATCGCCTACACACCGGGACTGCTCTGCCGCAGCTCGTGCAGCGCGCGGTCGACTGTGCGCACGATCCGGTGTGGGTCGGCGACACCCACGAACTTGAAGTCATACTCGGCGCCCGCGGCTGTGTCGAAGTCGACGATCCCGATCCGGAGGATGCGTTGGAGGACCGTTTGCGTCGAATTGACATTCTGAACGCGCTCAAGCCGGGTCTCGTGGACCTCGCGTGAAGTCAGGCCGACGTCGATCGTCAGTCGTTGATTGGTGATCGTGTACGCCGTGCGCACGCGCTTGATCAGACCAATGAGCAGCACCGCTACGAACACGACCAGCACGGCTAACGCGACCCACAGGACCTTCACGCCGTTCGATGCGACGGCGGAGATCAGCCCCGCCAGCACGCCGGCCAGGACCACGAAGAACAGACCCTTGGCATAGAAGTCCAGCATCGATCGCCAAGAAGGGTGGCCGTGAAAGAAGACCTCTTCGCCGGGCTCGGGATCCATCTAGAGCGCGAGTATGACCAGCCCCAACGCGATCGCACTCAGAGCCAGCAGCGCGACCAGGCCGGCGAGCGGTCCCGGCTCGCCGACAACCGGCCCGTCCTGCTGGAAGAGCGCGAACCCAGCGACGGCCGGGCTTCCGCCTAGCACGCAGGCCCATGCCCAGCTTTCATTGTCGGTGTGGCTGGCGGCAACAGCCCCGAGCGCCCTGGCACACGCGTCGAGTGCGATCCCGAACGCGATCACGAGCCGGCCGCCGCCGCCCAGCACTTTCGTGACGTCGAGGTACATCTCCGCGACCACGACAGCCACGAGCGCGATCCCCACGACAAGTCCCACGGCCTCTGCGTGACGCGCCGCCTGGGGTTCGAGCGGCGTCATCCTTCGTCGACGGACCTGGGGCCGATCCGGCGGCGCAAGCACCGCCGCGGCAGCGCGCGCCACCGGCCGCTCGCGCTCCTTGTGCGGCTCGTCGCCGGCGATCAGCCCGGTGGCCCGGACCGGCGGCGGGCCAAGCGCCGCGATCAGCTCTCGGAGCGCGCCCTCCGGATTGCCGGAAACCGCTCCCGGCGCAAATCTAAGCAGGCGCAGGCCATGTGCGGGGACGAGCTCCCCAAACAGCTGGTCGTGCTCGCCGGGCTCATCGCGGCAGACGACGACGAGCCGGTTGCCCGGGTAGTACGCGTCAACGGCGAGCCACTCCCCGGGGGCGCCATTATTGGGGCGCAGCCACCCAAAGAGATGGCGTCGGCGCCCGATTTCGTTCAGGACCCGGTCGCAGAGATCGAGAATTGCCGCCACCGGCAACGAGTCCTGCGTTGGCCCCTCGGCCGAAGCTCGCTCCCCGATCATCCTCGGCTCACTCTACCCTCCGCCGGCCATGATCGCTCGGGTTCAACCACTGACCCGCACACGCGCAGTGCGTGGGGTTTTCGACTACCAGCTTCGCGAAGACCAGTCGGAGGTGGGGGTCGGTTCGCTGCTACGCGTTCCGTTCGGCTCACAGAGCACCCTGGGCGTCGTCGTCGAGCTCGCCGAGCGCTCGGAGCTCCCAGCGGACAGGTTGGTCGAGCCCGAGCGCGTCCTCCCAAATGGCGTCCCGGGCGATCTCGTCGAGCTCGCGAGCTGGATGGCTGCCGAGTACTGCTCGACGCCCGCCCGCGCCCTTGCGCTCGTGCTCGCCCCGGGCGCGCAGTGGCGACGCACCGACCGCCGGCGAAAGCGGCCGGCGCCGAGGCGATACGAGATCGGTGCCGCCAGCGCCAGCCCGCCGGAGTTGACCGCCACCCAGCGGACGGTGCTTGACCCGGTACTGGAGGCGATCGGCAATCGCGCGCACGAGCACTTCCTGCTTCACGGGGTCACCGGATCGGGCAAGACCGAGGTCTATTTACAAGCCGTGCAGGCGGCTCTCGAGCAGAAGCGCACCGCGATCGTACTGGTGCCCGAGATCGCGCTTACGCCGCAGGTGCTATGGCGCTTTGAGCTGCGCTTTGGCGAGATCGTTGCCGTCATGCACTCCGGGCTCACAGACGGCGAGCGCTACGACGAGTGGCGCCGGCTCGCCAGCGGCGCGGCCCGCGTGTGCGTCGGGCCTCGCTCGGCGGTGTTCGCCCCGCTGAGTGACATCGGTCTGATCATCGTCGACGAGGAGCACGAGGGCTCCTACAAGCACGAGGGCGATCCTCGCTACGACGCCAGGACCGTTGCCGAGCGTCGCGCGCTCGGCCACAAGGCCGTGCTGCTCGCCGGTAGCGCAACGCCTCGACCCGAGAGCGCGCTGCGGATGCCGCGTCTGCGGCTGCCCGAACGCATCGACGGCCGTGCGCTGCCGCAGGTTGAGGTCCTCGACATGCGCGGCCAGCATCACCCGCTGCATCCCGAGACACGGATGGCGCTCGCGGACCTGCGGCGCTCCGGCGGCAAGGCGATAGTGCTGCTCAACCGGCGCGGGTGGTCGAACTTCTTGACGTGCCGCTCATGCGGGGCGGTCTGGATGTGCCCGCACTGCGAGGTCGCGCTCGTACTTCACGGCAGCGGTGTCATCGCCTGCCATCACTGCGGACACCAGGAGCCAATCCCGGACCGTTGCCCGGCGTGCACTTCGGTTGCGCTCGCAAGGCATGGCGCGGGCACCGAGCGTGTCGAGCAGGAGCTTGCGACTGCATTGGGTGGGCGGGGGTTCCCTGTGCTCCGTCTCGACGCCGACTCCGCCTCGCTTGCAGACCGCGCCCAGATACTTGAACGCTTTGCGGCCGCGCCTGCGGGCCTGCTCGTGGGCACGCAGATGGTTGCCAAGGGCCACGACTTCCCGGACGTCACGCTCGGCGTCGTGCTCGATGCAGATCAGACGCTGCGCTTTCCGGATTTCCGCGCCGAGGAGCGAACGTTTGCGCTGATCACCCAGCTCGCGGGGCGAGCCGGCAGGGGCAACGCTGGGGGCAGGGTGCTCGTGCAGACGCTTGCGCCCGGCGCTCGCACGATTCGCTTCGCGAGAGAACACGACGCAGACGGCTTCATCGAGGATGAGCTGCGGCGCCGGGAGGCGCTCGGCTATCCGCCGTTCGCGACACTGATCCGGGTGGTCTGCTCCTCGGTGGACCCCGAGCCGCCGCGCGCCGTGGCGGGCGAGCTGGGGCAGCGGATCGCGGTTCGCAGCGCCACGGTTCTCGGCCCGGCCCCGCTGTTCAAACTGCGCGGCCGGCACCGCATGCAGCTTGTGATCAAGTGCCGCGAGCGGATGCCCGCGATCGCGGCCGTTGGAGACGCTGTTGACGCCGTCGCCGGCACGGCCTCGAAGCTGGCCGTGAGCGTCAGCGTCGACGTGGATCCGCAATAGATGGCTCTGCATCTCCAGAGAGCGTCGGCTTAGACTGACATTGTGGCTGAGGAATCGCTTGAAGAAGTCGAAGTCGCGCCCGAAGAGGACCTTGAGCAGGCCGACCATGAGCCCGAGCTCGACCCCGAGGTCGCCGCGCGACGCGATGCCGCGCTCGCCCGGCTTCGCAAGTTCGGCGATCCGGTGCTACGGACCCCGGCGCGCCCGGTCGAGCGCTTTGACGCCGCGCTGCGGGAAGAGATCGGACGAATGGGCGATCTGATGGGCGACGCCCTCGGCGTCGGCCTTGCCGCCAACCAGGTCGGAGTGCTCCACCGCGTGTTGGTCTACCGAGTTCAGCAGCAAGCCCCGGTCAGCGCGCTGGTCAACCCGGAGATCGAATGGCACGGTGAGGACCAGGAGGCCGCCGAGGAAGGCTGCCTCAGCCTCCCGGCTGTGCTGGTCGATGTCGAGCGGCCGGTTCATGTTCGCGTCCGCGCGCAGGACGAGCTGGGGGCGCCGATCACGGTCGAGGCGTCGGGTCTCGAGGCGCGCGTGATCCAACACGAGCTCGACCACCTCGATGGCTTGCTGATCCTCGACCGCACGACGCGCGATCAGCGCAAGGAGGCGATGCGGTCCCTGCGCGAAGCGCAGCAGGCCGCCTGACGCGGACTGGTCACCGCCCGTGCGTACGGTCTTCCTCGGTACGTCTTCATTCGCCGCAGCAGTGCTGCGCCGCCTCGCAGGCACGCCACATCGCCCATCGCTGATCGTCACCCGCCCGGACCGCCCGCGCGGTCGCGGTCGCCGTCTGTCGCCACCGCCGGTTGCGGAGGCCGCGCGCGAGCTGGAGATCGAGCTCGCGCAGCCCGCGTCGGTCAACGATGACGAGGCCCGCCTCCAGATCGCCGCGCACCGGCCGCAGGTCGTGTGCGTGTGCGCGTTCGGGGCGCTGATCAAGGAGCCGCTGCTGTCGGACTACCTGCTGCTCAACGTTCATCCATCGCTGCTGCCGCGCTGGCGTGGTGCCGCGCCTGTCGAGCGGGCGCTGATGGCGGGAGATCGCGAAACCGGCGTCTCGATCATGCGCGTCACCGCCGGCCTCGACAGCGGCCCGGTGTGCCTCCGGGCGAGCGAACCGATCGCACCCGATGACACGTACGGCTCGCTGGCCCCGCGTCTGGAGCAGCTGGGCGGCGAGTTGCTGAGCGAGGCGCTCGATTCAGCGCCGCCCTGCCACGAGCAGGACGACGGGCTCGCGACGTATGCCGAGAAGATCGCGCCCGCTGACCGGAGGCTCGACCCGCGACGTCCCGCCGAGGAGCTCGAGCGGGTGGTGCGGGCGCTGAGGCCCCATATCGGCGCGCAAGTCGAACTCGGCGATGGCAGCCTGCTCGGGGTCGGTGAGGCACGCCCCAAAAGCGGCGGTCCGGCTGCCGGAACCCTTTCCCTCGACGGTGCGGTCCCCGTGCTCGGCTGCGGCGATGGCGCGCTGGAGCTGCTGAGGGTCAAACCACCCGGCAAGCGCGAGATGACGGGGGACGAGTACCTACGCGGGCGGAGATGACCGCGAACGTGGCCCCGGCGCGCGCGTGCGCGTACAGGGTCATCCGGCGCGTGTTCGAACAAGGGGCGTACGCCGATCGAGCGCTTCACGCTGAGGCGAAAGGACTCGACTCCCGCGACCGCGCACTTGCCACGACGCTGGCGTACGGCACCGTCCAGCGGCGCGCCACGCTCGACCACGTCGCGAGCATGCTCTCCTCGCGGCCGCCAGGCAACCTCGACCCGCCGGTGCTGGCCGCGCTTCGCCTCGGTCTGTATCAGCTGCTCCTGCTTGACGCGGTCCCGGACCACGCCGCCGTCAACGACAGCGTCGAGCTCGCCAAACCGGCGGGGGCCACGCTCGTCAACGCAGTCCTGCGACGTGCCGCGCGGGAAGGGCAGACGATCCTCGACGAGCTCGACGATGAGACTCCACGGCCCGCCGCGATCCTTCACTCGATCCCGCAGTGGATCGCCGAGCTGTGGTGGGCGGAGCTCGGCGCCGAGCAGGCGCGCGCGCTGATGCGGGTCAGCAACGAGCCGCCGGAGTCGGCCCTCCGGGTCAACGAGCTCGTGGCCAGCGTGGATGAGGTTGAGAGCGCGCTCCCGGTTCGCAGCCATCGCGCGCTCGAGCTTCCCGAAGGACTCGTGCTCGAGCAGCCGTTCGATGCGTTCGGATCGGAGCTGCTGCACCGCGGCGCGATCATGCCGCAATCCCGCGGATCGATGGCGGTCGCCAGGACGCTCGATCCACAGCCGGGTGACCGAGTGCTCGATCTGTGTGCCGCCCCCGGGGCGAAGACGACCCACCTGGCGGCGCTGATGGGCGATGAGGGTGAGGTGATGGCCGTCGAGCGGCGCGCGGGTCGCGCCAGCGCGCTTGCGCGGACGTGCGCGCGCATGAGCGCCGAGTGCGTCAGCGTCCACGTGGCCGACGCCGCTGCCATCCTCCCCCAGCACCCATTTGACCGCGTGCTCGTCGATCCCCCGTGCAGTGGGCTCGGGACGATCCAGTCACGGCCCGACCTCCGCTGGCGCGCCACGCCGCGGGCGGTCAAACAGCTCGCGGCCATGCAAAAGCGGATCCTGCGCGCGGGCGCGCAGGCGCTCCGCGCGGGAGGGACGCTCGTGTACTCGGTATGCACGGTCTCCCATGCCGAATCCGAAGCGGTCATCCAGGCCGTCCTCGCCGACCACCCGAGCCTGGCCCTCGAGCACACCGTCCAGCTGCTCCCGCACCGCGACGGCACCGATGGCTTCTTCATCGCCCGACTGCGTCGTTACCCTAAACCGACGTGAGCGATCCGGCGATCAAGCTGGGCCCGGAATGCCCCAACTGCGGGGAGCCGTGGCTGCGGCCGACGGCGGTGCCGGGCCGCTATCGCTGTGTCTACTGCCTCCAGCGCTACGAGCTCGTGTCGGTCTGTCCGAACTGCGGCGAGCACTCGACAATCGTGCGGATGTCGAGTACCGCGATCGTCGCGTGCAACCACTGCCAGGGCAGCATGCTGAAGGCGGTCTAGTGGCGGTCTCCCTGCGGGAGCGCATGATCGCGCCGTCGATCCTGTCCGCTGATTTTTCGAAGCTCGGAGCGCAGGTCGCGGAAGTCCTGGCGGCAGGAGCGCGCGCGATCCACGTCGACGTGATGGACGGTCACTTCGTGCCACCGATCACGTTCGGCGCAATGGCGGTCTCGGCCATCGCCGACCAGGTGCACGATGCCGGCGCGATCGTCGACGTGCACCTGATGATCGAGCGTCCCGAGCGCCACGTCGAGGACTTCGCGCGCGCGGGCGCCGACAACATCACCGCGCACTTCGAGGCAACCCCTCACCTCAACTACACGCTCGCGGCGATCCGAGACGCGGGCTGCTCCGCCGGCGCTGCGATCTGCCCGGCCACCCCCGCCGACAGCCTCGCCGAGGTCGCCGAGCAGGGCCTTGACCTGGCGCTCTGCATGACCGTCAATCCCGGATGGGGCGCCCAACAGCTGATCCCAGCGACGCTCAAAAAACTCGAACGGATGCGCGCTGCGCTGCCCGAGCACGTTGCGCTCGAGGCGGACGGCGGCATCCACGCGGAGACCGCGCGTGGATGCGTGGACGCAGGTGCCAACCTACTCGTCGCCGGCTCAGCCGTGTTCGGGTCCGAAGACCCCGCCCGGGCTTACGAAGAGATCGCCGCGGCAGCGGGCGTGCTCTGACCCCGCCTGTACACACCCCACAGCAGCACACACAGCACGAGCGCCGCGCCGAAGTAGCCCACCTCAACCCGCGTCACCTCCGAGCTGATCGTGTGCAGTGCGACGAACAGCACGAATAGGACCGCCGAGCTCAGCCAGGCGGCCGCCGCGATCGAAGCGCGCCCCCGCGCCAGCGCGGCCTGGTTGAGCGTCCCCGCCACGAGATGAAGGCCCATCCCAAGTCCCACGAGGGCCAGGCCGAGTCGCCCGTAGTGAAAGCCCTTGTTGCCGAGCAGCGCGTTCATCACGGGGGGTCCTGCCACCAGCAGCCCCAGTGCGACCGCCCCCGCGAACGCGGCGATCACCAGCACCGTCAGGCGGATCGCGTGATGAAACTCGTCAGCGCTCTCACGCGCTTCGAGTCCGGCGAGGTGGGGGAGGATCGAGGTTTGGATCGCCTGAAAGAGCTGCAGCGGCGCGCGCACAATCAGCAGCACGTTGAACACGAACCCGGTCAGCCCTGAAGTCAGCGCCGCGCCCGAGGAGTTCGCCGCGACGATCAGGACCCCGGCATTCATCAGCGTCTGCTCGGCGAGCATGATCCCGACGACCGAAACGGCGAACCCCGCCCCGTGCCGGAGCGTCAGGTCGGTCGCGGCCTCCTCGAGCTGGCCGTGGACGGGGCCCTCGCGCGCCGCGTCGGCCACCGGCAGCCCGCGTGGTCCGCGGCGGCGGGCGTGGGAGAACGCAAGCGGGATCACGCAGAGGGACGCGAAGGGCGCGACCGCCATCCCCAGGCCGACCGCGCCCTGCCCGGAGCCGATTCCGACCGCGACCGCGAGCGCGAACAGAAAGCGACTGGTCGACTCGAGAAAGACGAGTCCCCCATAGAGGTCGAAGCGCTCGTGCCCGGCCAGCCACCCCCGCGCGAAGTAGCTGGCGGCGTACGCCAGCACCCCCACGACGAGGATCCAGTAGAGCGCCGTGGACCCATCGAACATGCCCTGCTCGATCTCGTGGCGGAGCAGCAGCGCACCGATCAGGAAGAGCGTCGCGAATCCGAACTGGATCAACGCCGGGATCCGCAGGGGATGACCGTGCAGCCCGCGGGCGCGGCGGTCGGCGATCATGCGGGAGAGCAACTGCTCGATCGGCCGGTAGATCACTGACAGCACGACGAACATCACGGCCCAGCAGAGCGATATCCGGCTGTAGGAGGCAGGGTCGAGGATGTGGCTTGACGTCGCGAGGTACGCGAACGTGAAAATCCCGGTCGACGCGATCCCGATCGAGAGCACCCGCGCGCCGGAGGCGTACGACGACGTGGCACCCGGCTCGGATGTGACCGACGACTGACCGCGCGCTGCCGTCGCCGGCTCGGCCATCAGCGAACCGTCACCAGCAGCATCGTCCAGGGGAACGGCTTGCGCGTCACGACCACCTCGCCATACCCCGACAACAGACGCGCAAAGCTGCCCGGCGACCAGTGGTTGACGTGTCCCGGCGTGTTGCCGAGATCCCGCAGATACGCGCCGCGGGCGATGTTGAGCACCCGCCACAGCGGCTCACGCGGGACCGACACGAGCAAGTGCCTGCGCGAGATGCGCGCCATTTCTGCGAGCGTGGTCTCCGGCCGCGGGATGTGCTCGAGTGCCTCGATCGCACACACCAATTCGAACTCGTCATCGCCGAACGGGAGCTCCTGCCCGCCGATCGCACGGAACTCTAGGTTCGGTCGCGCGCGGGCGGCCCATTCGGATTCGAGCTTCGGGTCGACGAGGTCGACGCCCACCACGCGGCCTGGCTCGATCCGCGCAGCCCAGCGCTCGGTGAGAACCCCCTCGCCGCAGCCCACGTCGAGCACCGAGCTCGGTCGCGAATGGTGCATGAGGGCCTCGAGGTCGCGGTCGAAGCCGGCCATCAGCCGCTGCACCAGCGGGTTCTGAGAGCCGTACTTGTCGAAGGTGTTGCCGGTCGGAATGCCGGCTGCCGCTTCGCTCATACGCCAAGCGCTTGGCGATCCTGCGGCTCCCGCTCTCCCTGGCCCGGCACGGCCCCCGGCTCGTAGTGCGAGGGCTCGACCCCGAGCTGAAGCTCGATCCGCCGGACGCGCTCAAAAGTGCGCTGCGAGATAGTGCGCTGGGCGTCGAGCAGGTCGCCGATCACGCCGAGCGAGACAAGCAGCATCGCCGCGATGAACAGCACCGCGCCCGCGATCAGCGACTGGATGTGCCCCCGGGCGGCCGAGTGCGGGCTCTCGATGAAGATCACCAGGAAACGGATGAACAGCGCCAGCGCCGGCACGCCCATCACCAACGCTCCGCCCCAGAACACCTTCAGCGGCTGATACTGGGAGTAGATCCGGAAGATCGAGAGCGCGTTGCGCCGCACGTATGCCGCGGTCGACGGGAAAAGCCGCGACTCACGGGTCTTGGGATTGGTCTGAATCGGGACGTGCTCGACGGCGACGAGCAGCTTGCCCGCCTGGATGATCGTCTCGAGCGTGTAGGTGAACTTCGAGACCGCCTGCATCTGGAGGGCGGCCTCGCGGTTGTATGCGCGGAAGCCTGAGGTCGTGTCGGGGATTTCGGTAGAGGAGGCCTGGCGCACCACCCACGAACCCATCCGTTGAAGCAGTTTCTTCGGCGCCGAGAAGTGCTCGATCTGGCTGACCTGGCGGTCACCGACGACCATGTCCGCCTCGCCGCGGAGGATCGGCGCCACCAGCTTCGGGATGTCGGTCCCCTCATACTGGTTGTCGGCGTCGGTGTTGACGATCACGTCAGCGCCAAGCTTGAGCCCGGCGTCAAGCCCGGCCTGGAACGCCGCGGCGAGGCCTTTGTGGTTGGTCAGGCGCACGACATGCTCGACGCCGTGCTTGCGCGCCACCTCGACTGTCCGATCGGTCGATCCGTCGTCGACGATTAGCCACTGCACCTCATCGAAGCCGTCTACCGCATTAGGCAAACGGCTCAGGGTCAGAGGTAGCTGGTCCTCTTCGTTGAAGCAAGGAATCTGGATGATCAGCTTCATGGCTTCCGTCCGCCAAACAACACGGTAGCGGGATACTCGTAGGCCGACATGGATGTACCGACGATCACCGCGCCGGCGGGTACGCCGTCGCTGCGTGCCAGGGGAGCGCCGCCCCCTCGCGCCCGCCGGCAGGGCCGGCCAGCGCGTTCGCGGGCGCGCCTGCAGCTGCATCGCCCGGCGCTGATCCTGCTGCTGCTGGTCACGTTCCTCTTGCGGTTGTGGGGGATCAAGCAGGGGCTTCCGTACAGCTACAACGTCGACGAGGCGACCCATTTCGTGCCGCGGGCGATCGCGTTCTTCACCCACGATCTCAACCCGCATTACTTCCTCAACCCACCTGCGTACTCCTACCTGCTGCACATCGTCCTCGAGCTGTGGTTCGGAAGCTCGGACGCCGTCACGCGCAGCTTCGCGAGCAATCCGAGCGATGTGTACGTGCTCGCACGTGTCGTCGCAGCAGTGCTCGGGACCGTCGCCGTGTGGCTCACATATCTAGCGGGGTCGAGGCTGTTCGATCGCACGATCGGCCTGCTTGCCGCCGCAGCCTTCGGCCTGGCGTTCCTGCCGATCTTCTACAGCCACCTGGCGCTCAACGACGTGCCGACGCTCGCGCCTGTCGCGCTCTCGCTCTACGGGATCGCGGGGGTGATGCGGCGAGGGCGGGGCGTCGATTACATCCTCGCGGGACTGGGAATCGGGCTTGCCGCCGCGACGAAGTACACGGGCGGGATCACGCTGCTGTGTCTGGTCGCGGCGTTCGTATTCGACGCGACGGAGCACCGCACGGCGGTGGCTGTACGGCGACTGGGGCTTGCGCTGGTCGTCGCGCTGGCGGCATTTGTCGTCGCGAATCCCTACTCGGTGTTGGACTTCAACGCCTTCCGGTCGGGCCTGTCCTCACAGGCATCGCTTGCGGCGGGGCAGGATCCCGTCAAGCTGGGAAGCAATCCGGGAAGCGGGATCACGTATTACCTGTGGACGTTCACATGGGGGCTGGGGTGGGGTCCCACGCTCGCGGCGCTGGGCGGCGCGGTGCTGCTGGTGCTCCGCCGCCGGCTGGCGATGGCGCTCGTGCTGATCCCGGCGCCTGTGGCGTTCATCGTCTTCATGGGGAACCAGCAGCGCTTCTTCGGCCGTTGGCTGATGCCGATCTTCCCGATCGTCGCGATCCTCGGCGCTTACGGAGCGCTCGAGCTGGTTCGGTGGCTGGCGCGCGCGCGTCGGATTCCGGTGCGGCTGTCGGGAGCGATCGTCGCGGTGTTGATGCTGACGCAGAGCGTCGTCGCGGTGCTCCACAACGACGCGGTGCTCTCACGGCCCGATACGCGCAACCTAGTCCGGAAGTGGATGGTCGCGAATATCCCCGCCGGGGCGAAGGTGGTGATCGAGCCAGTCGTCTCTGACAATTGGGCTACCGACGTCGGCGCCGCGCTGGCGTGGACGCCGAGCGGGGACCGCTGGTACCGCTATCCGACCTGGCTGACGAACGTCGACAGCCACGGAAACTTGCTTCCGGGCGGCCAACGCCGTTATGTGGTCGTCGACCAGTACGAGCGCACGCTGCGTCCCGAGCTGCTGAACGAGTACGTCGCGAGCGGGTACTGCTGGCTTGTGATCGGCTCGCTCCAGGCGGGGCGCGCCTTTGCCCAGCCGAACGCCGCGCCGGCCGCGGTCGCCTATTACTCCGAGCTCGCCACCCGTGCCCGGTTGATGTACCACGTGAGCCCCTTCGGCACGGGGGCGCATCCGATCCCGTTCAGCTTCGACTGGTCGATCGACTACTACCCGCGCCAGTTCCACCTGCCGGGACCCGAGATGAGCGTGTATCGCTTGAGCGGTGGTAAATGCTCATAAGGCCCTGGCGCATGCGCCAGGGCCCCGACGGCGCATGCGCCGTCGGCGGGGGCGTGCATGCACGCCCCCGATCCTATCCTCACTAGAGAATGACGATCGACACCGATATCGACCGCCGCCACCTCGCTCGGGCGATCGAGCTCGCCGAGCAGGGTCGGGGCCGCGTCAGCCCAAACCCGCTCGTCGGTGCCGTGATCGCTGTCGATGGCGAGGCTGTGGGGGAGGGTTTTCACGGCGAGCTCGGCGGCCCGCACGCGGAGGTCGAGGCGATCGGCGCCGCGGGGGAGCGCGATCTGAACGGCGCGACGATGTACGTGTCGCTGGAGCCGTGTTGCCATCAGGGTCGCACTCCGCCGTGCACCGACGCGATTCGCAGCGCGGGAATCGGCCGCGTGGTCGTGGCCTCCGACGATCCATCAGCCCATGCCTCTGGGAGGGGGCTGGGGATCCTCCGCGACGAGGGCGTCGAGGTGATCCTCGCCGATGGCGATCTGGCGCAGCGCGCACGCCGGCTGAATCAGCCGTTCCGCAAGCACGCCCGCACTTCTCGCCCGTGGGTGATGTTCAAATCCGCGATGACGCTCGACGGTAAGGTCGCGACCCACAGGGGCGACTCGAAGTGGATCTCCGGCGAGGCGAGCCGGCGGATGGCCCATCACTGGCGGGCGGAGTGCGACGCGGTCGCGGTCGGCATCGGAACGGCGTTGGCGGACGACCCGCAGCTGACCGCACGCGTAGACGGAGTCACGCGCCAGCCCCGGCGGATCGTGTTCGATTCGCTGGCACGACTGCCGCTCGAATCAAAGCTCGTCAGCGACGCGCGGCGCGTCCCACTGACGGTCGTCGTCTCGCGGGCGGCGCCTCGAGCTGCCACCGATGTGCTGCAGACGCACGGCGTCGACGTGATCGTCGCCACCGGCGAGAACGAGCCCGCACGGGTGGGCTCCGCACTCGACCAGCTCGGCGCCGGGGATGTCTGTTCGATCCTGCTCGAGGGAGGACCGCACCTGGCGGGCGCGTTCCTCGATGCCGAGGAAATCGACGAGATCCGGCTTTTCCTGGCGCCGGTGGTGCTCGGCGGCCGCACCGCCCGCGACCCGCTCGAGGGCGAGGGGGTCGAGGCGATCGCCGATGCGGTCAGGGCGCTCACGCTCGAGTGCGAGCGCGTCGAGGACGACCTCCTGATCACGTCCCGGCTAAAGGAGTGGTGACGCAGTGTTCACCGGGCTGATCGCCGGGCTGGGCCGTGTTCGCGAGCTGGATCGCTCGGAGCAGGGAATCAGGCTGGTTGTCGACGCGGACGTCGAGCTGAGCGAGGGGGATTCGGTCGCGGTCAACGGGGTGTGCCTCACCGCCGTCGAGGTCGACGGCTCTGCATTTGTTGTGGAGGTAATGCACGAGACGCTGTCGCACAGCTCGCTCGGGCAGCTTGAGTTGGGCGACCCGGTGAACCTGGAGCTTCCGCTACGCGCCGGTGATCGGCTCGGCGGGCACGTCGTCCAGGGCCACGTCGACGGTGTCGGCACGGTGAGGGATGTCGAGGAGGATGGCTTTGCCCGGCGCGTGCGGATCGAGGCGCCGGAGGAGGTGCTGCGCTACGTCGTGCAGAAAGGATCGATCGCCGTGGACGGCGTTTCGCTCACCGTCGCGGGGATCAAAAGTGAATTCATTACCGTTTCTCTGATCCCCGAGACGCTCGAACGCACCAATCTGGACAGGGCAGCGCCTGGGACGCGCGTGAACCTGGAGGTGGACGTGCTGGCGAAATACGTTGAGAAGGCGGTGCAGGCGCGGTGAGCACTACCGAGGCTGCATTCGCCACGATCGAAGAGGCGATCGAGGACATCCGGCAGGGCAAGATGGTTGTCGTCTGCGACGACGAGAACCGGGAGAACGAGGGCGATCTGACGATGGCGGCCCAGTTCGTCACGTCCGAGGCGATCAATTTCATGGCAAAGGAGGGGCGTGGGCTGATCTGCCTGACGCTGACGCCCGAGCGCTGTGACGAGCTCGGGCTCGACCTGATGGCTGCCAAGAACGAGTCTGCATTCGAGACCGCGTTCACCGTCTCGATCGAGGCCCGCTCTGGCGTCAGCACGGGGATCTCGGCGGCCGACCGGGCACGCACGATCCAGGTCGCGATCGATCCGCAGACGAGCCCGCGCGAGCTGGTGCAGCCGGGTCATGTGTTCCCGCTCAAGGCGAAGACAGGTGGCGTGCTCGAGCGGGTCGGGCAGACGGAGGCGGCAGTCGACCTAGCGCGTCTCGCGGGGCTGATCCCCGCGGGGGTGATCTGCGAGATCATGAATGACGACGGGACGATGGCTCGCGTCCCCGACCTCGGACCCTACTGCCGCCGACATGGCCTGAAGATGGTCACCGTCGCCGACCTCGTGGCCTACCGAAGGCGCACCGAGAAGCTCGTCGAGCGGGTCGTCGCGACGAAGCTGCCGACGGCTTTCGGGGAGTTCATTGCGGTCGGCTATCGCTCCCGGATCGACAACAAGCACCACGTCGCGCTCGTCAAGGGCGACGTTGAGCGGGCCGAGGACGTGCTCGTGCGGGTGCACTCCGAGTGCCTGACCGGAGACGTGTTCCACTCGCTGCGCTGCGACTGCGGTGAGCAGCTCGAGTCAGCGCTGTCGACGATTGAGCGCGAGGGCTGCGGCGTGCTGCTCTATCTGAGCCAGGAGGGGCGTGGGATCGGGCTGCTCAACAAGCTGCGGGCGTACAAGCTCCAGGAGGAGGGACTCGACACGGTCGACGCCAACCTCCGACTTGGGCTCCCTGCCGACCTGCGCGACTACGGGATCGGCGCGCAGATCCTCGTCGACCTCGGGCTCTCCAGCATCCGAATCTTGACCAACAATCCCAAGAAGATCTCTGGTCTCGCCGGCTACGGGCTTTCGGTCACCGACCAGATTCCGATCCAGCACGTCCCCAACCCCCACAACGAGGCCTATCTGCGCGCCAAGCGCGACAAGCTCGGTCACACGCTCCACCACCAGGGGCTCGCGCTCGACGAGGAGATGATCCACGACGAGCAGGAATCCGACCGGCACCGATCCGATGGCTAACGCCGTTGCGTTGTGCGTGGCGCGCTTCTACGTCGAGCTGGCGGACAAGCTCGAGGAGGGAGCGAGAGCGGCGCTCGCCGAAGCCGGCGTCGATGATGTCGAGCGCTTCGATGTGCCGGGCGCGTTCGAGCTGCCGCTTGCGGCAAAGTACGCCGCGGAGTCGGGGCGGTTCGCTGCGGTGGTGTGCCTCGGAGCGGTGATCAGGGGCGAAACAAATCACTACGACTACGTGTGCACGGAGGCGGCGCGCGGGATCCAGCACGTACAGCTCGCGACGGGCGTGCCGTGCGGTTTCGGCGTGCTCACCGTTGACACGATGGAGCAGGCGCGCGAACGGGTGATCGGCGGCTCCAAGCGCGACACCGGCCGCCACGCGGTCGAGGCAGTGCTTGCGGCGCTCGCGGTCAAGGAGGAGCTGGCGGGGCGGCGCGCCAACGCCGGCTTCGCGCCCTAGCGGTCAGTCGGACCCTATACTCGCCCCGGTCATGCGGAAGGTTTGCCATGTCTGCGGAAAGGCCCCGTCGTTCGGTCACAGCCGCAGTCACTCGATGGTCGCGACGAAACGGCGATTCGAGCCCAATCTTCAGCGGGTGCGAGTCAACGATTCGGGGACGCCCCGCCGCGTGTACGTCTGCACGCGCTGCCTCAAGGCAGGCAAGGTAGCCAAGGCTCGCTGAGCAGCCCGTGCAGCTCGGCTCGAGCACTGACCGCAGTCGCGTATCCGATCCGAGCATCGTCCGCTTCCGTGCGCTGATCGAGGCGGGGCTGGCCGAGCTGGAGGCGCGCCGCGAAGAGGTCAACGACCTCAATGTGTTCCCCGTCGCCGACGGCGATACGGGGGACAACATGGTCCTCACCCTCCGCTCGGTGCTCCAGGAGCTGGATCGGCTCGCCGGCGCGTCCGAGGGGCACACGATCGATGACATCGGCCGCGAGGAGATCGTCGCCTCGGTAGCACGGGCCGCGCTGCTCGGCGCGCGCGGAAACTCGGGAGTGATCCTCTCGCAGCTGATTCGCGGGGCAGCCGAGGAGCTGGCAAGCCGTCCAGGAGAGCTCGTCGATCCAGTACTGATCGGAGCGGCACTGGCGCGCGCCGCGGACCAGGCGTATGGCTCAGTCAGGGACCCAGCCGAAGGCACGATCCTCACCGTCGTACGCGAGATGGCGCACCGCGTCGCCTCCGACCTCGCGCACATGGGCGACGCCAGGCTCGGGACAGACGCCAGCTCGGCCGAGCAGAACGAGCTGATCGCAGACGTGATCGAGCGCGCGCTCGAGGCAGGGCAGGAGTCGGTGCTCCGCGGGCCCGATCTGCTTCCGGTGCTCCGGGAAGCCGGGGTCGTCGATGCCGGCGGCTACGCGCTGACCGTGTTGCTGGCGGGGATCGTCGGCGCTCTGCGCGGGAGCGCTCCGCCGCCACTCGCGCACCACGCCGCTGCCAGGGTGACCCATCCGCAGCACTCCTCGGGCACGTACCGCTACTGCACCAACTTCGCGGTGACCGGTACCGGGCTCGATCACCGCCAGTTCGTTAAGGCACTCGAGCAGCTGGGCGACTCGGTGCTGGTTGTCGGCGACCCCACAACGCTCAAGATCCATGTCCACACCGACGATCCAAAGGCGACCACCGCCGTGTTCGCCGATGCAGGCGTCGTCTCGCACCTCGACGTCGCCGACATGCACGAGCAGACGCGCGAGCGAGACGAGCGGCTGATGGCCGTGTCAACGCAGGCGGTTTGCGGCGCGCTCGCGGTGGCCACCGGCGACGGCATGCACGCGCTGTTCGCGAGCCTCGGTGTCAGCGTGCTCGACGGCGGACCGACGCTGAACCCCTCGACGTACGATCTGCTCGCGGCGATCCACGCGCTCAGCACCGAGGAAGTCGTCGTCCTGCCGAACAGCCCGAACGTGCTGATGGCTGCCGAACGGGCGGCGGAGCTTTCGGACAAGGCGGTGCACGTGGTGCCCTCGCGCTCGCTGCAGGCCGGGCTGGCGGCGGCCGTCAGCCTCGACGCCGGCCGTCCGGCCGCCGCCAACGCACAGGCGATGGCTGAGGCGCTGGATCGGGTTCGGACAGGAGCCGTCGCCGCGGCCGCACGAGATGACGCCCAGGGGCGCTTCCGCGCAGGCGACGCGGTTGGGTTCATCGAGGACGAGCTCGTCGCCTGGGGAAGGCCGCGCGAGACGCTGCGCCACGTGCTCGAGGCGCTCGCCCATGACGCTGAACTGATCACATGTCTGCGCGGCGCCGACGCCCCGCTCGACGACGAGACCGTGAACGCCCTGGCGCACGGTGACATCGAGTTCGAGCTCTCCGAGGGGGGACAGGAGAGCTACTGGTGGCTGCTGTCCGCTGAGTAGTTGTTTGCGTTTGCCAGCCCCAATGAGCTGACCGGGGAGGAGCTCCTGGCGGCGCCGGTCCGCTACCCGCGCCCGTCGCAGCTTGCCGAGCCGCTGCGACTCGACGGGGCCAAGGCACAGCATGCTGCGGACACCCTCGGGCTGCTGACCGTGGGCGATCTGCTCGAGCACCTCCCGCGTGATCGGCGCGAGGCACGCGCGCTGTCCGAGCTCGCGATCGGGGAGGCAGCGACGGTAGTTGTAGAGGTCCGCAGTATCAGCTCGCGTTCGGTGCGCCGCCGAGGCATGCGGCCGCTCGTGCAAGCGAGCGTTTTCGATGGCACCGCCTCGATGCGCGCGACGTTCTTCAATCAGCCGTGGCTCGTTCGCCGCTATCCGGCGGGAACGCGGTTGGTGCTGCATGGCAAGCTGGAGGGGCGAGGGCGCTTTCTTGTGCAGGCGCATGCAGTCACCGCCGAGACCGTGGGGGGCAGCGGAGCGGTCGCCCACTACCCGGCGACCGAAGGCCTCAGCTCAACGCAGATCCTTGCGCTCGTGCGGGCTCACGCCGAGGCGATGGGAAACGTGATCGAGACGCTTGCTGGCACCGACCGGATTGACGTGGGCTTGCCCGACCGACCCGGCGCGTTGCGCGCGGCGCACTTCTCCGATGTCGCGGCTGAGCAGGAGCTCGCGCGGGACCGGATCGCGTTCGATGAGCTGCTGCTCGTGCAGCTCGCGCTGTTGCGCAGACGTCGCGCGCGGACGGAGGGCGTTCGTGCTCACGTGATCGACGCTCCCCGCGAGCTGACGGAGCGCTGGCTGTCGTCAATGCTGCCGTTTGCCTTGACCGGAGATCAGAAGCGGGCGCTCGCGGAGGTGGACGGCGATCTAGCGCGGCCGCAACCGATGCAACGGCTGCTGATGGGCGAGGTCGGATCGGGCAAGACTGTCGTCGCGCTCTACACGATGCTCCGGGCGGTCGAGCACGATCTCCAGGCCGCGCTGATGGCTCCGACCGAGACGCTCGCCGAGCAGCACTTCGCGACGATTCAGGCGCTGCTCCCGGGCGAACTGGTCCGCGCCGGTCTGCTGACAGGCTCGACCCCGGCGCGCCGGCGTGATGAGGTATTGGGGCGGCTCTCGACCGGCGAGCTGTCGCTCGTCGTCGGCACTCACGCGCTGATCGAGGAGACGGTGCAGTTCGCGCGGCTCGGCGTCGTCGTCGTCGACGAGCAGCACCGTTTCGGCGTCCGTCAGCGGGCGGCGCTTGACGGCAAAGCTCTGGGCGGCGCTCCGCACGTGCTGCACATGACCGCGACCCCGATCCCCCGGACGCTCGCACTTGCGGGCTACGGCGACCTCGACTTCACGGTCCTCCGGGAGCTGCCGCACGGACGACGGCCGGTCAAGACATTCGTCTGCTCCTCCGAGCCCGAGCGTGCACGGGCATACGAGCGAATCCGTGCGGAGTTGCGCTCGGGACGTCAGGCATTCATCGTCTGTCCGCTGGTAGAGGAATCGGAGCTCCTGCAGGCGCGGGCAGCCACCGCCGAGTACGAGCGGCTGCGCTCTGGCGAACTGTCGGACTTCGAGGTCGTGCTCCTGCACGGGCAGATGCGCTCGGCGGCGAAGCGGGAGGCGATGGCGGCGTTTGCCCAGCGACGCGCTGACGTGCTCGTGGCCACCTCGGTGATCGAGGTCGGCATCGACGTCCCGAATGCGACGATGATGCTGGTGGAGGACGCGGACCGCTATGGCATCTCCCAGCTGCACCAACTCCGCGGGCGGATCGGGCGCGGTGCGTTCGACTCGGTCTGCCTGCTGTTTGGGCCCAAAGAGTCTCAACGGCTTCGCGCGCTGGCATCCGAGCGGGATGGATTCGCGTTGGCCGAGGTCGACCTCATCATGCGCGGCGAGGGCGAGCTGATCGGAGTGCGCCAGCACGGGCTGGCCCAGTTCCGCATAGCCGAGCTGCCACGTGATGCCGGGCTGCTCGAGCGCGCGCGGCGGCTGGCGGAACGCGTCATCGACGAGGACCCGGTGCTGGCCTCGCCGGCCCATGCGCTCCTCGGAGACGCGTTGCGGGCTCGGTTTGGAGCCCAGGCCGCCGCGCCGATTCCGGCCTGAGCTTCGGATGCGCGTTGTCGGAGGATTTTTGGGGGGGCGGAAGATCGTGGCTCCGCGGGGACGCGCGACGCGGCCGACATCCGACCGCGTCCGCGAGGCGCTGTTTTCGATCCTCGGTGACGTCTGGGGTCTGTCCCTGCTCGATCTCTACGCCGGATCGGGGGCGCTGGCAATCGAAGCGCTCTCGCGTGGCGCCAGGGAGGCCGTCCTTGTCGACTGCTCGGCGGCGGCGATCTCGGCGATTCGACGGAATTTGGAGTCGTTAGGGTTATCCGCCGCGGTGCACAGGCAGGACGCGCTTCAGTACCTCCGCACGGCACGAATCGCAGGCGCCCAATACGATCTCGTGCTCCTCGATCCCCCATATGCCCACCCGAGTTCTCTATCCGCGGAGCTCTCGACTGCGTTGCCGCCGCTGCTCGCGCAGGACGCGTACGTCGTCGCCGAGAGTGACCGCCGAGCGGCGCTCGAGCTGGAGCTCAAGCTGCTCGACGAGCGGCGATATGGCGACACACTGATCCGCATCTACAAATGACGCCCGACAACCGCATCGCAATCTGCCCCGGTTCCTACGACCCCGTCACGTACGGCCACGTCGACGTCATCTCGCGCGCCGCGGCGATGTTCGACACCGTGATCGTGGCGGTCGTGAACGTTCCCGTCCGCAAAGGCAGCACCGTGTTCTCGACCGACGAGCGCGTGGCCTTCGTCGAGTCCGCCACGCGCCAGATCCCGAACGTCTCGGTGGAGCCGTTCAGCATCCTCGTCGTGGAGTTCGCACAGGAGCGAGGCGCCAAGGCGATCGTCAAGGGATTGCGTGCGATCTCGGATTTCGAGTACGAGCTCGAGATGAATCAGCTCAACCGCAAGCAGGCGCCTGACATCGAATCCGTGTACCTGATGGCCTCGCCCAAGTACAGTTTCATCAGATCGAGCGGCGTCAAGGAGCTCGCAACCTTTGGCGGAAACATCGAGGACATGGTGCCCGACGACGTTGCCGCCGCGTTGAAGGAACGGCTCGGCCGCTGACGAAAAGAGGAAACCGCGCCCATGGACGTCCTTGTACTGATCGACAAGCTGGATGATCTGGTCCACAACGCGAAGCCCGTGCCGCTCACCGATCAGGTGCGGGTGGACAAAGAGGAGATCTACGACATCCTCGACCAGATGCGCGCCACGATCCCCGAGGAGATCAAGCAGGCGCGCTGGATCGTCAAAGAGCGCCAGGAGATGCTCGCGGAGGCCAAGCGCGAGGCGGAGCGCATCGTCAAGGAGGCGCGCGAACGGCAGGAGAGGCTGATCTCCGAAGAGGAGGTCACCAAGCAGGCCGAGCGCGCCGCCGAGGACATCATCGAGGACGCGCGCGGCCGCGAACGGGAGATCCGACTCGGAGCCGAGGACTACGCCGACGAGATCCTCAACACGCTTGAAGTGAACCTCTCGAAGTTCATCGCCGCGGTCCAGCGAGGCCGCGACCGCCTGGCGGGCAAGGACGAGCCCGCCGAGGTGTCTTAGGGCCGCGTGTCTGCGGTCATCGAGGTTCTTGACACCGACATCACGACGCTGGAGGTCGACGCGATCGCCAACGCGGCGAACACGGAGCTGCTCCACGGCGGCGGCGTCGCCGGCGCGATCTCGCGGGCGGGCGGTCCGGTGATCGATTCCGAGAGTCGTTCGCGCGCGCCGATCGGGCTCGGCGATGCAGTCGAGACCTCGGGTGGCGCGATGCCATGCCGATGGGTGATCCACGCAGCGACGATGGAGCTTGGCGGCCCGACATCGGCCTCCGTCATCCGGCGTGCGACATCCTCGACTCTGTCGGTGGCGGAGCGTTTGGGCGCACGGTCATTGGCGCTGGTTGCGTTTGGGACGGGGGTTGGGGGGTTCCCCGTGTCAGAAGCTGCCGCGATCGAGGTCGATGAGGTGCGGCGGCACCTGGATTCTGGCGGCGCGGGGCTCGAGCGGATCGTGTTCGCGGTGCGGGGTGAGGCTGCGGTGCGAGCGTTCGAGGAGGCGCTGGGGCCGGGGTAGGGGCTAGCGGATCTGAAAGCCGCTCAAACCCTCCGGGTGCTCCTCGGAGACGTCGGCGTCGGTGACCTCGGCGCGCGAAGGGCCCGTCAGGCAAAAGCGCACAACCCGCTCGACCGCATCGGGCTTCCCCTCCAGCACCGCTTCGAGCGCCCCGTCGGATCGGTTGCAGACCCAGCCAGCGACGCCGTGGGCGCGTGCCCGCTCGCGCACGCTGTCCCGAAAGAACACACCCTGCACCCGACCTCGCACGATGACCCGCCTGCGCACGCGCTGATCGTTCATCTGCACCGATTCTTGCAGCGAGCAGCCGATTCCGTCCGAGTCTCGCGCCATTCTCGGTCGAGCTATGGAAGCACTGTGGTTACTCGCCGGCGTGTTGATCGGCGCCGCGCTTGCGACGGCCGCGCTGTGGCCGCGGCTGCGGGCGCGTGAGCAGCTGTCAGAGACGTTCAAGGCGCTGAGTGCCGAGGCGCTGCAGACGAGCACGTCGCAGCTGACCGAGCTCGCCAAGGCGCAGTTTCAGGCGGCGCAGGCCGAGGCCCGGGGCGATCTCGACAAGCGCAAGCAGGCGGTCGAGCAGTTGGTCGCCCCGCTGAAGGAGCAGCTCGGTCGCGTCGACGCCCAGCTGCTCCACCTCGATCAGGAGCGGCGAGAGTCGCGGGGCCGGTTGGAAGCCCAGCTGCGGACGCTCACGGAAACCGGCGAGAAGCTTCGGACCGAGACCGGCGCGCTGGTCACGGCACTGCGGAAGCCGAATGCCCGCGGACAGTGGGGTCAGATGCAGCTCCGCAACGTCGTTGAGCTCGCTGGCATGGTCAGGCACTGTGACTTCATCGAGCAGAGTTCGCTGAGCACGGGAGAGAGCGCGTTACGGCCGGACCTCGTGGTCAACCTCCCAGGGCGCAAGCAGGTTGTCGTCGATGCGAAAGCGCCGCTGCAGGGCGTGCTCGACGCCTACCAGGCGCGGGACGAGCAAGAGCGAGAGCGTCACCTTCGCGACCACGCGCGCCTGCTCCGTAAGCACGTCAAGGCGCTCGCTGACAAGGCCTACTGGGACGAAGTGGAGAACGCGCCGGACTTCGTCGTGATGTTCCTGCCGGGTGAGCACCTCTACGGCGCGGCGCTGGAGGCCGATCCGACGCTGATCGAGGATGCGATGGCAAAGCGGGTCCTGATCGCGACACCCACGACACTGGTCGCGATCCTGCGAGCAGTCGCCTACGGCTGGCAGCAGGAGCGGATCGCCGAATCTGCGCAGGCGATCTCCGAGCTCGGGCGCGAGCTATACGGACGACTAGCGAAGCTGTCGAGCCTGATGTCGACCCTCGGCACCAGACTGGGCAGCGCGGTGCGCGCATACAACGACGCGGTCGGGTCCTATGAGGCTCGGGTGATCCCGAGCGCCCGCAGGTTCGCGGACCATGGGGCGGTCGCCAGCGAGAGTGAGCTACCCCAGCTTGAGCCTGTGACCCTCAGCCCGCGCACCGTGCACGTCGCGGATGTGCCAGGCGACGACGAGGAGCCTCCTGCGCCGCGCCTGCGTGCGGCGGAGTAGCTACTCGGCGGGGTCGTCGGCGTCGCCCTGAGGGGCCGAGTCGCGGGCTGTCCACCAGCGGCGCATGTCCTCACGCTGGTGCGGGAGCGGGTCGGCGGAGGGCTTGCGCGCCTGGACGTGCTCGACGGCCTCGTCGATGTCGATTCCGTCGCGCAGCGCGACGACTCCGGCGGCCACCGCCGCCGAGCGTTGCCACCCCGCGCGGCAGTGGATGTAGGCCCGAATCCCCTCATCGAGCCAACGCGAGACTTCGCGCACTGCGGCCTCGAGCTCGTCGGCCGGCAGCTCGCCGAAGTCCGTGAGGCGCAATCGGTACTCGGAGATCCCTGCTTCATCGAGCGCCTCCTCGACGGCCTCCCGCGTGCCTTCCCGATACTCCTCGTCCTCCGCGAGGTTCAGGACGCGTTCGATCCCTAGGAGCTCAAGCCGCGCAACGTCCTCGGCGTCGAGCGGGTATGCGCCGACCACGAGTCCGTCGAGGACCTCGGCAAAGCCATAGGTCTGAAACCAGCGTGACATACCGACATGATCGCGACTCCTGATTGGATACGTGGCGTGTCGGTTGCTGATGGTGTGTTCCTGCTGCGCACGCTCGGCCGCGCCGGAGTGCTCCGGCCCGATCGGCCCGATCGGGCTGCTCGTGCGCTGCTGGCGCTCCATCGTTGGGGTCCGTCGCTGGCGGCCGGATATATCGGGGCCGGCACGACCCGCCCGGACGACATCGCGCTGTTCGACGATCGAGGCGCGCTTTCGTTCGGCGAGGTCAACCGGCGCACAAATGCGCTCGCGCATGGCCTCTCTGCGCAGGGCGTGCAGGAAGGCCACCGCGTCGCGATCCTGGCCCGAAACCATCGGGGATTTGTCGAGGCGAGCGTTGCATGTTCGAAGCTTGGAGTGCACGCCCTTTATCTGAACACCGCGTTTGCAGCGCCCCAGGTCGACGACGTGGTCAGGCGTGAGGACCCGGTTGCGGTCGTCTATGACGAGGAATTCGCGCCGGCGGTGGAGGGGCTGGAGGAGAAGCGTGCCAAGTTCCTCGTGTGGCACGAGCCCGCCAGTAAGGGGACACCAACGCTGGACGACCTGATCGCGTCCGCGCCAGACCACGAACCAAGGCCACCCAGCGCACCAGGGCGTGTCGTGATCCTTACGTCCGGGACCACTGGCAGTCCGAAGGGAGCGAATCGTGAGAGCCCGGCTTCGCTCGGCCCCGCCGCCGCGCTCCTCTCCCGGATCCCGCTGAAGGCCCGGGAGACGACGATGATCGCCGCGCCGATGTTCCACTCATGGGGATTTGCCCATTTTCTGCTCAGCACCGCACTGTCCTCGACGCTGGTGCTTCGGCGTCGATTCGACTCGCTCGAAACCCTGCGCGCCGTCGAGGCCCATCGGGCGAGCGCGCTGAT
Organism: uncultured Solirubrobacterales bacterium; assembly: GCA_963849295.1. Taxonomy (GTDB): domain Bacteria; phylum Actinomycetota; class Thermoleophilia; order Solirubrobacterales; family Solirubrobacteraceae; genus Palsa-465. The sequence continues at coordinate 914,106 of CAWKGU010000005.1, read as the reverse complement.
CGTCGTACCCGTGATGCTCCAGCGGATGCTCGAGTTGGGGGACGAGGCGCTACGGCAGATCGACACCTCGTCGCTGCGCGTGATCGCCTCCAGCGGCTCAGAGCTACCGGGGCCGCTCGCTCAGCGCGTGATGGATACGTTCGGCGAGACCCTTTACAACCTCTACGGCTCGACCGAGGTGGCCTGGGCGACGATCGCCACCCCGCGGGACCTGCGCGCCGCGCCGGGAACCGCCGGCCTCCCCCCAAGAGGAACCGTCGTGAAGATCCTTAACGAGCACGGTCATGAGCAGCCGGTGGGAGGGCGCGGCACGATCTACGTCGGCAACGAGCTGTTGTTCGAGGGATACACGGGAGGCGGCGACAAGCGTCGGCTCGGGTCGCTGATGTCGACAGGAGACGTCGGGCACTTCGACCCCCAGGGCCGGCTGTTCGTCGACGGTCGTGACGACGAGATGATTGTGTCCGGTGGAGAGAACGTCTTTCCAGCCGAGGTGGAGGATTTGCTCGCACATGTCCCGGGAGTCCGTGAGGTGGCGGTGGTCGGCGTGCCCGACGACGAGTTCGGGCAGCGCTTGCGAGCGTATGTGGCGCTCGAGCAAGGAGCGTCTGTGAGCGAGAATCACCTGCAGGAGCACGTCCGCTCGAGCCTCGCCCGCTACAAGGTGCCGCGGGAGATCGAGTTCGTCGACAGCCTGCCCCGCACCGCGACCGGGAAGGTGCTCAAGCGGGAGCTAACCTAAACCACAGTGCCCCTGCGCACGGACACTTTTGATCTCGGGGCGCTGCGGTTGAGCGCAGGTGAAGGCCGTCGCCTGGACCTACACGTGGCTGTCGATCCGTTCGGGCTCGGGGGCGAGCGCTACTCGGTCACGCCTGAGCTGGTACCCGCACGGCTCGACATCTCGCGCACGACAGGCGATGGCTACGCGCTGCGTCTACGGTTCGCGGCGACACTCGAGGGTTCGTGCATGCGCTGCCTTGAGCCTGCAAGCCCGTCGTTTGAGGTCGACGCCAGAGAAGTCTCACAGCCGAAAGCAGGCGAGGAGCTCGACTCCCCTTACCTCAAGGAAGGCGTCCTCGACGTGCGCGCGTGGGCGCGGGACGTGCTGGCGCTGGTTGTGCCGACGAAGCTTCTGTGCCGTCCGGGCTGCGCCGGACTGTGCCCGGTGTGCGGCGTGAACCTCAACAACATCGAAGGCGGTCACGTACACGAGCAGGCTGCTGACTCCGGTGGGCGAAGCTGTCCGAGCTGCGGTTCGACTAGGGGCGCTTGCTAGCCTCACCCGGCGATGGCCGTCCCCAAGCAGAAGCAGTCGCGGGCCCGCACCGCGAAGCGCCGGGCGCAGCACAAGCTGAGCAAGCCGGCGTACAACTCCTGCCCGCAGTGCCACAGTCCGCGGCTTGCCCACCGGGTATGTCCGGTGTGCGGGCACTACAACGGACGTGAAGTGCTGGCCGGCACCGACCAGGCCGAATAGCCCGTAATCATGGTGACCGTCGCCGTGGACGCGGGCGGGGCGGATCTCGGCCCGAACGAGGTTGCTGCTGGCGCCGCGCGCGCCGTCGGCGACGACATCCGCGTGGTGCTGTTCGGACCGGCGAGCGAAATCGACCCGGCCGTCCTGCCGGACACCGTCGAGCTCGTTGATGCGCCAGTTTCGATCGCCAAGGCAGCCGACCCTGCGTTTGCGGTCAGGTCAACGCCCGAAGCCTCGATCGTCCAGGCCGCGCAAGCGGTCGCTGAGGGGCGCGCCCAGGCACTCGTCTCGGGAGGTTCGACTGGGTCGGCGCTCGCCGCGGGGCTGTTCAATCTCCGACGCGACCGCGGGATCTATCGGCCTGCGCTGGCACTCCCGATCCCGCTGCCCGGGGCGGCGGAGGTCCTGTTACTCGATGTCGGCGCGAACGTCAGCTGTCGACCAGAGCACCTGGTCCAGTTCGCCCACATGGGGTCGGCATTCGCGGAGGCCGTGATGGGGCGTTCAGAGCCCCGCGTCGCGCTGCTGTCGAATGGCGAGGAGCCCGCTAAGGGGACTCCCGAGCTGGTGTCCGTTCACGAGCAGCTCGTGGGCGACGCCGGGAGAGGACTGAACTTCATCGGCAACATCGAGGGAACCCAGGTGACCGAGGGGATCGCCGATGTTGTCGTGATGGACGGCTTCATCGGAAATATCACGCTGAAGCTGATCGAGGGCGTCTCGGCCCGGACGATGCGGGCGATCCGCGACGCGGCGATGAGTTCACCCCGCGGCAAGCTTGGCGGCCTGCTGCTCGCGCCGGCGGTGCGCGCGCTCCGGGAGCAAATCGACCCCGAAGGTCCCGGCGGGGCGTACATGCTTGGTTTGCGCCAGCTCGGGGTGATCGCCCATGGCCGGTTCACCAGGCGTGGGTTCGCTAGGGCGATCGAGGTAGCCGCACGTGGGGTCGAGGAGGACGTGATTGGCCGCACACGCGCGGCGCTGAGCGAGGCGGGCGCGCTGCGGTCCTCGACTGCGAAATCGCCCACCCCGTCCGGTGACACGGCTACGGTGTCAGGACCATGAGCCGCGAGCAGATTTTCGCGCTGATCCGTGCTCACCTGGCCGAGGAGCTAGAGGTGGATCCCGATTCGATTACCGAGCAGACTCGCTTCAAGGAGGATCTCGAAGCCGATTCGCTCGACCTCTACACCCTGGTCCAGGAGCTCGAGGACAGCTACGGCGTGAAGATCTCAGACGAGGAGGCGGCCCGGATCCTGACGGTCGGCCAAGCGGTTGACTTTGTGCTCGCCAGCTCTCCAGGCGGTGTGCAGCAGCCCTCGGCTGCCGCCGGCCAAGGCCCCGACGCTGAGTGAACCCCGAACGCGAGACGTCGGACCAGCCTGCAACGGGCCTGCAGGACCTGCTCGACCTGCTCCCCCCTGGGCTATCGGAACCTGCGTTCACGCACGCCTCCTGGACACCTTCGCGCGCGAACTCGTACGAGCGACTGGCGTTCCTTGGCGACAGCGTGCTCTCGCTCGCAGTCACTGCGCACCTCTATCCGCGGCTCGAAGCCGAGCAGTTTGGCGCGGGACGGCTGACGAAGATCCGAGCGCAGGCAGTCTCCGGGCGGTCGTGCCGCGCGGTTGCGGTGCGTCTGGGAATTCCCGACCGGCTGCGAGCTGCCGCGCCGGTGGAGGGGGCCTCGGCCGCGCCCGCACTGGTGGCGACCGAACGGGTACTTGCCTCGGTGATCGAGGCCGTAATCGGCGCCTGCTATCTGGAGTTTGGTTACGAGCGCACGGCGGCGGCGGTTGTCGATGCGTTCGCCCCGGAGATCGCACAGGCGCTCGAACATTCGGTCGACTACAAGTCGGCGCTGCAGGAGAGGCTCGCCCGCCGCGGCGAGCTCGTCACCTACTCGGTGGTCGAGGAGCAGGGGCCTCCGCACGACCGCACCTTCTCGATCACCGCGGTGATCGATGGCGTCGAAGTCGGGCGCGGAACGGGACGGAGCAAGAAGGACGCCGAACAGGTCGCGGCGCAAGCGGCGCTGGAGGCGCTAGAACGATGACGCCATGTACCTGAAGTCGATCACGCTGAAGGGGTTCAAGTCCTTCCCCGATCGCACCCAGCTCGAGTTCGGGCCGGGCGTGAGTGTGATCGTCGGGCCGAACGGGTCGGGCAAGTCGAACGTCACCGACGCCGTCCTTTGGGCGCTTGGTGAGCAGTCCCCCCTTGCGGTCCGGGGGCAGTCGATGCAGGACGTGATCTTCGGTGGCGCCCCGGGGCGCCAGGCAGCGAGCAGCGCTGAGGTGGAGCTTGTCCTCGACGACGCGGACAGCACGCTTTCCCTTGGCGCTCCGGAGGTATCGATCGTCCGGCGGCTCGACCGCACGGGCGAGGGCGAATATCGGCTAGCGGGAGCCCGATGCCGGTTGGTGGACGTGATCGAGCTGCTGTCGGACACGGGGCTCGGGAAGGAGATGCACTCGGTCATCTCGCAGGGCCGCGTCGAGGCAATCGTCACGTCTAAGCCCCGCGATCGTCGGCTGCTGATCGAGGAGGCTGCCGGACTCGGCAAGCACCGCAAGCGGCGGCGGCGCGCACAGCTGAAGCTCGCCCGCACGCAGGACAATCTCGACCGCGCGCTTGACGTTGAGCGGGAGGCGCGCTCGCGCCTGCGGCCCCTCAAGCGCCAGGCCGAGGCCGCCGAGCTTCACGCCAGGCTCGAGCGCCAGAGCCTCGAGGCTCGCTGGGAGCTGGCCCGCGATGACCTACGTCTTGAGCATTTGGCGCTGAAGAAGGCGCAGTCGGCCGCGACGCAGGCGCGCACCGAGCGGGAGCGGGTGGAGGCGGAGCTCCAGGCCGTCGGAGAGCGCCGGGAAGCCGCGGAGGAGGCGCTCACCGCTCGCAGCGAACGGTTGGAGGAACTGGCGCGCAGGCGGTTCGTCGCGCAGTCCGCGGAGGACCGAATGGCGATGCGCCTGGAGTCGATGAGCGCAGCGGCTGCCGCCACGCAGCAGCGGATCGCTCGTGCCCGTGAGCTACTCGGGCGGCTGCTCTCAGCCGAGCGCGAGGACCAGCCCGATGGCGACGCCGATGCTCGAATCGCCGCGCTCGAGGCCGAGCTAGCGACGCTTCAGCGTGAGGGTGACGCGCAGCTCGCCGAGCACGTGGGTGAGCTCGAGCGACAGCTGGTGCTCGCCCAACAGGAGCTCGACCGTCAGGCAGCGGCTGTCGAGGAGGCGCGGGGGGAGCGAGAGCAAAGCGAGCGCGAGCTGGGTCAGGCGCGCGAGGCAATCCGGCTGGCGGAGCAGGATCTGGAACGCGCGCGACGCGACGCCGCCGAGGTCGGGGCCGAGCTGGCGGCGGTAAATCAGTTCTTGCGCGGACACCAGGACGCGCTCGCGGGCGCCGAGGCGCTTGCCGACGTCCTCGAGGTGGACCCCGGATACGAGCTGGCGCTGTCCGCCGCGCTTGACGGCAGGCTGCGCGCCGCGGTGGTTTCGGACCGAGCGTCGGCGGCTGAGCTGCTGAGCCGCGGCGGGGCCGATGGCGGCCGGACGCTTGTCGCCGGGTCGGCGCCGGCGGTGGATCCTGACGCGAAGGCCCAGCCCGTCGCCGGCGCTGAGCTCCTCAGCGTGCATATTCGCGGCCGCGACGAGGTGCTGGCGCTGGCTCGCGCGCTGCTGGCCGACACGTGGATCGTCGGCGACGTCGACGAGGTTCCGGACACGTTCACTGGCATTGCCGTTACCCGCAGTGGGCGGGTGTGGTCCGCGCGGACACGCGAGCTTCGTCAGGTCGCGGCGCACGGCGACGAGCGCGTGCTTGCCGAGCGCAACCGCCGGCAGCAGCTGGTCGAGGCGACAGAGCGCGCTGCACAGGCGGAGCACGCGGCGCGTGCCGCGCTTGAGCGCGCGACCAACTCGATGGGCGAGCTCGAATCCAAGCGTGAGGAGGTATTCGCCTCCTACCGCGCCGCGGTGTTCGCGCGTGACGACGGTGAGGAGGAATGCCGGCGGATGGCCGCGCTGATGGAGCGTCGCAGAGCGGAGGGTGCCCAGGGAGAGAGCGCCGCCCGGCGGAGTCTGTTGGAGGGAGAACTGGGCGCCGAGCGCTCGATGCTCGCGCGGCGCGAGCATGAACGCTCACAGCGCAGGGTGCACGGCGAGCGGCTGCGCGCGGCGATCACGGGTGACGAGGCGTTGGCGCCGATCCTCGAGTCGCTGCTGGGCGCGATGCAGGTGGCGGTCGCGGCGATCGCGGAGCGGCGCAGCGGATTCGCGGCCGCATTGAGCAGCGATCGCGAGGCCGGCGAGGAGCTCACCGCCCAGCTGCGCACCTGCGCGCAGGAGGAGGCCGCGATCCACGCTCGGCTCCACAGTGAGAATGAGTCGTTGACTGAGCTCGAGGTCGGCGCGCAGCGCGTCCGCGATCGAGTCGCGGAAGCCGACGAGCTGGTGAACGAGCTTGCCGGGCGGCTCGTACTCGCGGCCACGCCAGCGGAGGAGCCGCTGAGCGGCGAGGAGCGCGACGCACTGAACACACGGATCGAGCGCTTGGCGCAACGGCGAGAGCAGCTCGGTCCCGTCAATCCACTCGCGCAGGAGGAATATGCAGAGGCGGTCGAGCACGTGGAGGAGCTTGAGCGCCAGCGTGGGGACCTGGAGAGCGCGCTCCGCGAGCTCGAGAAGCTGATCGCAGATACCGACCGGCAGATCCGCGAGACCTTCGAGCAGACATTTGGCGCCGCCGCGCGCAACTTCGAGGAGCTTGCTGCGCAGATGTTCCCAGGGGGCCGGGGGCGGCTCCGGCTCGTGAGCGAAGCGCGCGGGCCGGCGAGGGTCCTGGGTGGCGAGAACGGCGACGATCCCGAAGACGAGGCGAGTGATCCGGAGGAGGACGAGCTCGGGGTCGAGATCGAGGTCACGCCCGCCGGCAAGGAGATGAAACGGCTCTCGCTGCTCTCCGGCGGGGAGAAGTCGATGACAGCGCTGGCCTTCCTGTTTGCCGTATTCCTGGCAAAGCCGTGTCCGTTCTACATCCTTGACGAGGTGGAGGCAGCCCTCGACGACCTGAACATCGATCGCTTCCTCGCGCTGTTGCGTCGCTACTGCAAGCAGGCGCAGTTCATCGTCGTCACACACCAGAAGCGGACGATGGAAGCCGCCGACTCGCTGTATGGCGTCTCGATGGGCGGTGACGGGATCTCGAAGGTGGTCTCGCGCCGGCTGCCGCCAGCTGAGCTCGCCGCGTAGCCGACGCGGATGGCTCGCGACTGGCAGGACCTGTTCATCACGGGTAGCGCCTCGGGCGACGAGCCGCCGGAGCCCCCCGCTGCTTCCGAAGAGCGACGGGTAGGCCGCCTGCGCCGGCTGCGGGAGAACCTCCGCAAGACCCGCGAGGCCCTCAGCAGCGAGATTCAGGCAACGCTGTTCGAGGATCTCGACGAGCACACCTGGGAGCGGCTCGAGGAGGCGCTGATCTACGCCGACGTCGGAGCACGGACGACCGCCAGAGTCGTCGAGCAGCTCGAGCAGGAAGCTTCCAGCGGCGCGATCTCAGGTGGTGAGGAGCTGAGTCGCCGGCTCACCGAGCTGCTCGCCGATGTCGCGCGGACCGGCGATGACCACATTGACCTGCGGCCCGAGCCCACGATCATCCTCGTTGCGGGCGTCAACGGCACCGGTAAGACGACGACCGTGGGGAAGCTTGCCTGGCACCTGCGCGAGCAACTTGGGCGCTCCGTCGTCCTGGGGGCGGCTGACACGTTCCGCGCGGCAGGTGTCGAGCAGCTCGAGCAGTGGGCGCAGCGCGCTGGAGCAGAGTTCGTCGCCGGCGCTGCCGGAGGCGACCCGGGTTCGGTCGCTTACGAGGCGATCGCCGCCGCCCAGCGGGACGGAGCCGATGTGGTGATCATCGACACCGCGGGACGGCTGCATACGCAGGACGACCTGATGGCTGAGCTCGCGAAGGTCCGGCGCGTGATCGCAAAGCAGATCCCCGACGCTCCGCACGAGACGCTGCTCACGGTCGACGCCACCACCGGTCAGAACGGCCTTCGCCAAGCCCAGCTGTTCTCCGAGGCGATCGACGTCACCGGTCTCGTCCTGACAAAGCTGGACGGCACCGCCAAAGGCGGGATCGCGGTCGCGATCGCCGCCGAGCTCGGCATCCCCGTCAAGCTGATTGGCGTCGGCGAGCAGCTCGAGGACCTGCGGCCGTTCGAGGCCGCAGAGTTCGCTCGAGCGCTCGTTGGCTAGCGGCTAGCTGCAGCTGGGGCTGAGCGTGCTGACCTTGCCCTTGGCGTTGACCGTCGTCGTCAACATCGTCGGCGTCGCGCACGCTCCTGAGGCCAGCCAGTGAACGTCGAAGACGTATTGACTGCCGAAAAGCCCGCTGCACTTGATCGTGTTCGTCCCGGACGTACAGTTGATGTGCTGGCTGCTACTGATGGACTGGTTCAAATAAACGACCCCATGCACGCTCCCAGACTTCACCGGCTTGTTCGTCGTCAGCGTGAACTGCGAGACGGTCTTCTTGCAGTGGAAGTACGCGTAGTACGAGGCATCCCCGGCGTTGGGACCGGAGGTGATGGTCGACGACCCCTGCGTCGACCCGCTGCACTTGACGCCCTTCTTCTTTTTCTTGTGGTGCTTCTTGGCGGCCGTCGCGTGCGGTGAGGCGACGGCCAGCGTGGTGCCGCCGCCGATCAGCGCGAACAGCGCCGTGACTGCGATTGCGATCCAGATCCGACGATGTGACATGCCCGATTTCCTTTCTGCGCCCCCGAACGTCAATCCTGACGTCTGCGCCAGGGCGCTGTCAACCCTTTCGGCTCACGGATACAGGCAGTACATGTTCGCCACGGTCTGTTTGCCGGCGGTGACCGTCGCGGAGCCGCTCCCGCAGCCTCCGCGCAGCGAATACGACCCGGTCGGCAGCACGACGGTGTAGCTCTGCTTCGGCGGGACCTGCTGGGTCGCGACAACGGTGCCACCAGCGTCGGTGACCGTCAGCGTGTAGGCGTACGTGATGCACTGATCCACACCGGGATACGCGCCGCCCTCGCCGTACAGGCCTCCGACGATCCAGCCATCGCCGGGCGGCACCGACGTCGGCGGCACAGGCGGGGAGCAGTACACGACCGCAGAGCCGACGGTGGCAGTGTGGGCCGGCGTAGCGGCGACCACGTGGCGGCGGAGCAGCGCGGCGACCCGCAGCCTCAGCTGGCGACCCGCCGGACCGGTTACGCGCCAGGTCAAGGCGAAGCGATTGCGCGCGCCAAGCTCCACTTTCGCCAGCACGTGCCACTGCCCAGCTTGCATGCTCTCGAGCGCTGCGCGTGCCCTCGCGGGCGCGTGGCGAACTCTTCCGGCGACGGAGAGCTCTTCGTTCACGCGCACGACGCTTGGCAGTGGGGCCGAGAGCACGACAGCAGGCGTCGCGGTCACAAACCAAGTATGACCCCACCCCACCGCGCTAAGCTCGCCTCCGGATGTCAGGATGGGTCTTGTGGGTGATCGCGGCGTGCGGGTTTGGCGTCGGCGAGATGCTCACGACGAGTTTCTTCCTGGCGCCGTTCGCACTTGGGGCGGGGCTAGGCGCGATCACCGACGCGGTGGGCGCCGGCGGGGCGCCCGCGTGGATCGTGTTCATCGCCACCTCGCTGCTCACGCTCGCTGCTCGTGCGCCCGATCGCTCGCTCGCACCTGAGCACTCCGCCTGCGATCCGGACTGGATCGGCGGCGTTGATCGGCAAGCCTGCCGTCGTGCTCGAGCGGATCGCCAACCGCGAGGGCGTCGGCTGCGTGAAGATCGACGGGGAGGTGTGGACCGCGCGGTCCCTGTACGACGATCGGGTGATCGAGCAGGGAACGCCTGTGGAGGTCGTAGACATCAAGGGCGCGACGGCGCTCGTAACCGAATAGGAGGGGGCATGGCCGGAGCCATCGTTGCCATCGTTGTCGTCGTCTTCCTGGTGATCATGTTCGCCCGGACCGTGAGGATCGTCCCCCAGGCCCGCGCGGGGATCGTCGAACGGCTGGGGCGTTACAACCGCACGCTCAACCCCGGGCTGACGATTCTCGTGCCGTTCATGGACCGGCTGAAGCCGCTGATCGACCTCCGCGAGCAGGTGGTGTCGTTCCCGCCGCAGCCGGTTATCACGTCCGACAACCTCGTCGTCCAGATCGACACCGTCCTGTACTTCACGGTCAACGACGCCAAGTCGGCGACCTACGAGGTCGCCAATCCTCTCCAGGCGATCGAGCAGATCACGGTGACGACGTTGCGCAACGTGATCGGCTCGCTGTCGCTCGAGGACGCGCTCACGAGCCGCGATCACATCAACGCCCAGCTCCGCGGGGTGCTCGACGACGCGACCGGCAAGTGGGGCATTCGCGTCAACCGCGTCGAGATCAAGTCGATCGACCCGCCCGGCACGATCCAGGAGGCGATGGAGAAGCAGATGCGGGCCGAGCGCGACAAGCGCGCCGCGATCCTCACCGCCGAGGGCTTCAAGCAGTCGCAGATCCTCACCGCAGAGGGACAGAAGCAGGCCGCCGTGCTGACCGCCGAGGGCGCAGAAGCAGGCGGCGATCCTGCGCTCCGAAGGCGAGGCGAAGGCGATCGGGACGGTGTTTCAGGCGATCCACGAGGGCAAACCTGACCGGCAACTACTCAGCTACCAGTACCTGCAGATGCTGCCGCAGCTCGCCCAGGGCGACGCCAACAAAGTGTTCGTGATCCCGTCTGAATTCGCGGAAGCGTTCGGCGGGATCACGCGGGCGTTCGCCGCAGGGCGCGCGGGCGAGAACGCGGCTAGCGGTCAGTAGCCTCAACGGCCAGTGTTCGATTCGCTCGCCGACAAGCTCCAGGCGACGCTCGCCGACGTCCGCGGCCGCGGGACGCTGACCGAAGCCGACGTCAGCGCGGCGCTGCGCGAGATCCGCCTCGCTCTGCTCGAGGCCGACGTCAACTTCAAGGTCGTCAAGGAGTTCACCGACGCCGTCAAGGAGCGGGCTCTCGGCGCCGATCTGATCGGCCAACTGAACCCCGGCCAGCAGGTCGTCAAGATCGTCGCCGACGAACTCAGTGCCTTGATGGGTGGATCTGCGGGCGAGCTCTCGTTTTCGTCTAGCCCGCCGACAGTGGTCGTGATGGCGGGTCTGCAAGGTTCTGGCAAGACGACTGCGTGCGCGAAGCTCGCGCGCCATCTGCGCGAGCAGCATTCATCGTCCGTGGCGCTCGCCGCGTGCGACGTTTATCGGCCGGCTGCCGTTGACCAGCTGATCAAGGTCGGGCGGCAGGCCGGCGCCGATGTGTACGAGCAAGGGACTGATCGTGACCCGGTCAAGATCGCCGCGTGGGCGCGGGATCGGGCGCAGTCGGAGGGCAAGGACGTCCTGATCATCGACACCAGCGGCCGCCTCCACGTCGATCAGGAGCTGATGGCGGAGCTCGCCAACATCAAGAAGGCCGTAAGGCCGCACGACGTGCTGCTCGTTGTCGATGCGATGACGGGTCAGGACGCAGTAAACGTCGCCGAGCAGTTTGAGGAGGTCGTGCAATTCGACGGTGTCGTGATGACCAAGCTCGACGGCGACGCCCGCGGCGGCGCTGCGCTGTCGGTCAAAGCGGTCACCGGCAAGCCGATCCTGTTCGCCTCCACCGGCGAGAAGCTCGACCAGTTCGAGCGCTTCCACCCCGATCGGATGGCACAGCGGATCCTCGGGATGGGCGACGTGATGACGCTGATCGAGAAGGCTCAGGACAGCTACGACGAGCAGCAGGCAGCCGAGCTCGAGCGCAAGCTGCGCAAGCAGGAGTTCGGTCTCGACGACTTCCTCGAGCAGATGCGCCAGGTCCGCCGGCTGGGGCCGCTTCAGTCGCTGCTCGGCATGATCCCGGGGCTGGGCCAAGAGCTGCGCGGCGTCAAGGTCGACGAGGCCGAATTCGACCGGCTACAAGCGATCATCCTCGCGATGACGCCACAGGAACGCCGTCACCCCGAGCTGATCAACGGTTCTAGGCGGCTGCGAATCGCCCGTGGCTCGGGTACCAATGTGCAGGCGGTCAAGCAGCTGGTCAAGCAGTTCGAGCAGATGCGCAAGGTGATGCGCCAGGTCGCCCAGGGCCGCATGCCCGATCTTGGCGCGCTGATGCGGCAGGCGCGGTAAGCGGTCACCACGCTAAGCTCGACGCCGACTGATGGCTGTGAGACTAAGACTGAGACGTATCGGCGGGCGCAAGAACCCGATCTGGCGCGTGGTCGTCGCTGACCAGCGATCCAAGCGTGACGGTCGCGTCATCGAAACGGTCGGGCACTACAACGCCCAAACGGATCCCTCAACGATCGTCCTCGATGAGCAACGCATCCGTGATTGGCTGGAGCGCGGCGCCCAGCCGACAGAAACCGTTCGGAAGCTGCTGCGGATCCAGGGCATCCGCTAGGGGCACATCCGCGTGAAGGAGCTGCTCGAGTACCTGGCCCGCAGCCTGGTCGAGAAGCCCGACGAGGTCCGGGTCAACGAGGTCGACGACAACGGGTCGACCGTGCTCGAGCTGTCTGTCGCGGACGACGATTACGGAAACGTCATCGGCAGGGGAGGGCGAACCGCGGCGGCGCTGCGGACGGTCGTCAAGGCGGCGGCGGTCAAGGACAAACGCCGCGTTTTCGTTGACATCCTCGACGCTCCTTAAGGCAGGCGAAGTCGGAAGGCCGCATGGCCTCGATGGCAGCTTTTACGTGCAGCGCCCCGTTCCCGAGCTGCTCAAAGCCGGGACCGCGGCGCGCCTTGGTGGCCGCGACGTTCGGATCCTCCGGCGTGCCGGAAGCGATCAGCGCCCGATCATCCGGATCGAAGGCTGCGACGATCGCGCATCGGCGAAGGCGTTGGGTGGCGAGTCCGTTTTGATCCCTCGAGCCCACGCCCCTGAGCTCGGGCCGGACGAGTGGTGGGCTGAAGACCTTGAGGGATGCACGGTGCAGGGCGCCGACGGCACACTGGGCACAGTTCGGCGCCTGCTGGCGCTGCCTTCGTGTGAGGTGCTGGAGGTGGAGCGCGAGAGCGGAGCAGACGATCTGCTCGTTCCGATGGTCAGTGACGCGATTCGCGCGGTTGACGTAGGGCGCCGGGTGATCGAGGTCGACAGTGAATTTCTCGGCGAGGGTTGATGGAGATCGACGTCTTCACCCTGTTTCCGGAAGCGTTTAGGTGGTTTGAGCGCCAGCGGCATGTCGCCAACGCACTCCGGTCCGGAAACGTGCTGGGGTATGTCAACTACCGCCAGCACACGCCGTTGAGTGCGGGGCAGGTCGATGACACGCCCTTCGGCGGCGGTGCGGGGATGGTGCTCAGGGTCGACGTGGTCGAGGCGGCGCTGCGAGCTCGCTATGGGGCCGATCCGGTCGAGCTGCAGGCGCAGCGCCGCGTGATTGCGCTGACGCCGGGCGGGCGGGTGCTCGATGACCGGCTCGTCGAGGAGCTTGCAAGCGAGTCGGCGTTGACCCTGCTCTCCGGCCGCTACGAGGGGTTTGACGAGCGCGTGCTGGAGCACTTCGCCAGCGATCGGATTTCGATCGGACGCTATGTGCTTGCCGGTGGCGAGCTTGCTGCGATGGTCGTGTGCGACGCGATTCTGCGCAAGCTTCCGGGTGCGCTTGGGCACGAAGAGTCGGCAATCGAGGAGTCGTTCAGCCCGGCGTTGCAGGGGGCGCCGGAGTATCCGCACTACACGCGGCCGGCCGACTGGCGTGGCTGGCGGGTGCCCGAGGTGCTGTTGTCGGGTCATCACGCTCGCATCAGGGAGTGGCGGATGGATCAGAGCCGGGCCCGGGCCGACAGCGGTTCGCTACCATAGGCCGCCCGCGCTGACGGGGCTCGCGCGGTGTGCGCGCCCCACCACCGGCTTTCGCTGGTGCTGCCGGCGCTTGTACATGCCATGAGCACCGTGATCGACAGCCTGGAGCGCGCCCAGCTCCAACGCGTGCCCCGCTTCGGGGCGGGAGATCGCGTGCGAGTGCACTTCCAGGTGATCGAAGGCACGCGCCGGCGTACGCAGGTGTTCGAAGGCGTGGTGATCAAGCGTCAGGGACACGGCGTGCGAGAGACCTTCACGGTGCGCAAGCAATCGTTCGGCGTGGGGGTTGAGCGTACGTTTCCGCTGCACTCCCCCAAAATCGAGCGCATCGAGGTTGCTGCCCGCGGCGACGTCAGACGAGCCAAGCTGTACTACCTGAGGGGACGCGTGGGCAAGCGCGCGCGTGTGCGAGAGCGTCGCGCGACTGGACCGGAGGAAGCGGTCGAGCGGGAGCTGCTGCGGGTCGAGGAGCCCGAGGCCACCGAGGAGGAGCCTGCGGCTACCGAGGAGGAGCCTGCGGCCACCGAGGAGGAGCCTGCGGCCACCGAGGAGGAGCCTGCGGCCACCGAGGAGGAGCCCCGCGAGCCTCAAGACTCCGCCACGAAGGGCGACGAGACAGCCGGCGAAGAAACGGTGTGACGGCGATCAAGAAGTCGCCCGCGGGCATGGTCGTCGAGCTCGCCGTGATCGTGGGGGCGGCGCTGGCGCTGGCGATCGGGATTCAGGCGTTCCTCGTGAAGCCCTACCGAATCCCCAGCGGATCGATGCTCCCGACGCTCCACATCAACCAGCGCGTGCTCGTGAATCGAATCAGCAACGACTTCTCGGCGCCCGCGCTAGGCGACATCGTCGTCTTTCACCCGCCGAAGAACTACGAGGATGGGTGCGCCGATCCCTCCCAGGGGCAGAACCAGGACGGTCAGGATGCCGCTCAGGCGTGTGGCGTGCCGCAGTCGCGGCCGTCGGCGGAAACCTTCATCAAGCGTGTGGTGGGCCTTCCTGGCGATCGGATCGCGATCCGGGGCGGCCACGTGATCCGCAACGGCGTGCTGGAGAAGGATTCCTACATCCTTCCCTGCGGAAGCGACAGCTCGTGCAACTTCCCAGGGACGATCAGGATCCCCGCAGGTGAGTACTTCATGATGGGCGACAACCGTCCTGACTCCGAGGACAGCCGTTTCTGGGGTCCCGTCCCGAAACGCTGGATTATCGGCAAAGCATTCTTGACCTACTGGCCACCGGACCGGATCGGCCTGCTGTAGCGATGAAATCGATGTCCTCGCTCGCGGAGCTGGTGCTCACCGTCGCAGTGGCGGTGGTACTGGCGCTGCTGATCCAGGCGTTCGTGGTCAAGCCGTACCGCATCCCCAGCCCCTCGATGGTGCCGACGCTCGCGATCGGCCAACGGGTCCTGGCGAACCGCCTAATCAACCATCCCAGCGTCGGCGACATCGTCGTCTTTCATCCCCCGCACGGTGCCGACGCCGACAACGGGGTGTGCGGAAACCCCGCCCAGGGCAGCGGCCATTCCGAAGCGTGTGACCTGCCAACGAGCACCGAGTCGAGCCAGACCTTCATCAAGCGAGTCGTCGCGGGCCCGGGGGACACGATCTCGATCGAAGACGGACACGTGATCCGCAATGGGGTGCGTGAGAAGGACTCCTACATTGAGCAATGCGGTGGAGGCGGTGACTGCAATTTCCGCAAACCGGTTGTCGTTCCGCCCGGCGACTACTTCATGATGGGAGACAACCGTGGCCAGTCCGACGACAGCCGCTTCTGGGGTCCAGTCCCCGACAAATGGGTCATCGGGGTCGCCTTCTTCACCTACTGGCCCCCGGATCGCATCGGCTTCCTCTGAGCGCCGGCAAGGCTCCACGCGCTCGAACGGTTCCAGGCGGCCGGCCAACCGCGCCACGCGCCGGCTGTTCGCGTTCGACCGCGGTCTCGGGGTCAGGTTCGTCGCTGGCGCGGACGAGGCTGGCAGAGGCTGCCTGGCCGGTCCGCTCGTGGCAGCCGCGGTGCTCTTTGACCTCGACCGCGTGCGGCCGCGCGATGTTCGTGCTCTCGCGGGGCTGAACGACTCCAAACAGCAGACACCTGCGGGCCGGGCCGCGCTCTTCCCGGTGATTCTGCGGACCGCCGCGAAGGTCGCGATCGTCTCGCGGTGTGCCCCCAGCATCGATTCGCGCGGGCTGCACGTGACCAACCTGGCGGCCCTGTGCGATGCACTCCGGCAGGTCGCATGCGAGGGATGTATCTGTCTGAGCGACGGCTTTCCTGTTGCCGAGTTGGACTTCGATCAGCGTGCTGTGATTGGCGGCGACGCGAAGAGTGCGGCGATCGCGGCCGCGTCGGTGATCGCCAAGGAAACGCGCGACCGCTACATGCGCCGGGCAGACGCAGCTCATCCTGGGTGGGACTTCGCGCAGCATGTGGGGTACGCGACGCCGGAGCACCGTGAGGCGATCGAGCGACTGGGCGTCTCTCCGCTCCATCGGCTGTCGTTCCAGTCCGCCGCCTATCAGCAGCTGGCACTCGAGAGCTCAGTCGAGCGGTGGTGATCGCTCACCAAGCGCCTTCCACGTGCTCGATCGCGACGAGCTGGCCGGAACGGTCAAACGTCACACCTACGGCGTCGAATCGCAACACCTCGGCATAGGGCCTATCTGATCGCTGGCTGAGCCAGCTCCGCGCCATCCGGCGGACCCGCTGCCGCTTGGACGGTCCAATCGACTCCAGCGGGTCAACCGTCGCCGAACCAGCGCGGCGCGTCTTCACCTCGCAGAACGCCAACGTCTTGCCGTCGTAGGCGACGATGTCCAGCTCGCCCCAGCGGGTGCGGTAATTGCGCTCGATTACCCGGAACCCGCGGCGCTCGAGGTGCTCGGCGGCAACCTTTTCGCCCAGTCGGCCGAGGGGTTTCCGCGGATCGATGGCCACCCGGCTGACGCTACGCGGCGACCTGCGACAGCCGTGTTACGCGCTGCGACACTTCTGCGCAGACGCGACGCGGTGTCGTGCGCAGAGTTGCAACGCTTCGTCGCTCACGTGTCACCAGACGCCGCGTACGGTCCGGGTCATGCTCGCGCGAGTGGTGACCTTCGCGATCGACGGCGTCGATCCTCGACAGGTCTGGGTCGAGGTCGACATCCGGGCCGGGCTTCCAGCGTTCGCGATCGTCGGCCTCGGCGACGTGGCCGTCCGCGAGTCGCGTGACCGCGTCCGCTCGGCGATCCTCAACTCGCGCTTCGAGTTCCCTCAGACCCGAATTACGGCCAATCTGGCGCCCGCGTTCCTTCGCAAGGTCGGCCCAGGATTCGACGCCGCCTTGGCGCTCGCGATCCTCGCCGCAAGCGAGCAGATACCGGCAGGAGCGCTGGCGGCATTCGCTGTCTTCGGCGAGCTGTCGCTGACGGGCGAGCTGCGCGATTCCCCGGGAGCGCTCGCAGTCGCCGAGGGCACGCGCAACGCGGGCATCCGGCGCCTAATCGTTCCCTACGAGCGAGCGCGCGAGGCGGCCCTGGTCGACGGCGTGGCGGTAGCCGGAGTGAGGACGCTGGAGGAGGCTGCGCAAGTGCTGAGAGGGAGGGAGATTCCGCCGATGCCCCCGTCGGCGGAGCAACCGGTGCCCGCGCACGATCGAGCCGGGCCCGATCTCGCGGATGTCCGCGGCCACGCCGTGCCGCTGCTGGCGCTTCAGATCGCGGCCGCCGGAGGCCATAACTTGCTGCTGGAGGGAGCGCCCGGCACCGGCAAGACGATGCTCGCCCGCAGGCTTCCGTCGATCCTGCCATCGATGACCTCGGCGGAGGCGATCGAGGCGACGCGGATCCACAGCGTTGCAGGGCTGCATGCGGATGGGCTGATCACGGCGCGACCGTTCCGAGCGCCTCACCACACGATCTCCGCCGCAGGGTTGGTGGGCGGCGGTTCGCCGCCCCGGCCCGGGGAGGCGACTCTCGCCCATCACGGTGTCCTGTTCCTCGACGAGCTATCGGAGTTCCAGCGCTCAACGCTCGATGCGCTCCGCCAGCCGCTGGAGGACGGGTGCGTGACGATCGTTCGCGCCCAGCGGGCGCTGATGTTCCCGACTCGCTTCATGCTGATCGCGGCCACCAACCCGTGCCCGTGCGGGTTTGCGGGAGTCGACGATCGATGCGTATGTGGAGAGTCTGACCTCCGGCGTCATCGCCGCCGGTTGAGCGGTCCGTTGCTTGACAGGATGGACCTGCTGGTGGGTGTGCGGCGGCCCGCCGAGAGCGAGCTGCGAGCGGGGCCGACGATCGACTCGGCGGTGGCTCGGGACCGGGTGGCCGAGGCGAGGCGGCGCCAGCAAATCCGCCTGTGCGGTGAGCCTTCCACGTGCAACGGCGAGATGGACAGCCGCGCGGTCCGGCGGCACGTCTGTCTGGAGGAAGCTGCGGCCGACGCGCTGGAGCGGGCGTATGCGCTGGGCGCTCTCAGCGCGCGCGGGCGCCATCGCGTTCTTCGGGTGGCGAGAACAATCGCCGACCTGGAGGGTCACGAGCGCATAGCTGGCTCGGATGTGCTGCTGGCGCTCAGCCTGCGCCAGCGGGGCGGCACCGAGGTCGAGCTCGCGGCATGACCGCGCCGACCGGGTCGGGCGCAGAGCGGCCGGCCGCGTGCGACACGTGTCTCAGGCGCTCGTGGCTGCTCGCGCGGCTCTCGGGACACATCGATCTCCTGCGGTCCGAGCTCGACGCGATCTTGACGCTACGTAACGACGAGCTCATCGCGGGGCTTGCCGGCAAACACCGGGGCGGAATCTCCGACGAGTTGCAGTCGCTCGACCTGGGCCAGCTACGAGGCCTGGCCGTCGAGGCCCGGATCGAGTCCATCTGCCAATGCGACGCGCGTTACCCGGCGCGGCTTCACGCGCTCGACAGCTCTCCCGCCGTCCTGTGGGTTGCTGGCGGTATCGAGCGGTTCCTGGAGCTCGTTGGCGGCGAGCCTGTCGCGGTCGTAGGAGCGCGGCGGGCGTCTGCATACGGACTCGACGTTGCCCGCGCCCTCGGTCGTGACTTGGCGCGGGCGGGCATGGTCGTGGTCAGCGGCATGGCGCTCGGCGTTGACGGAGCTGCGCACGCGGGAACGTTGTCAGCCGTCGGGCACCCGGTCGCAGTGCTCCCGAGCGGCGCCGACCGTCCTTACCCTCCGAGCAAGGCCCCGCTTTACCGACGGATCGTTGCCGCCGGAGCAGCGATCTCTGAGCTGCCGCCCGGGACGGCATCCCGCCGCTGGACGTACGCCGCCCGCAACCGCATCATCGCCGGGCTCGCGGCGATGACGGTGGTAGTCGAGGCGAGCGAGGAGTCCGGAGCACTTCTGACTGCCGCGTCAGCGCGCGCTGCGAACCGGTCTGTGGGCGCCGTGCCGGGCCGCGTCACCACGCGGGTCGCGGCCGGGACGAACGCACTGCTTGCAGACGGTGCCACCGTGGTCCGCCACGTCCAGGACGTGCTCGACTGCATTTTTGGTGTCGGCGTGCGCGGTGCGCCGCGGCCCCATCAACGGCCGGAACTCTCACCCGAGCTTCAGCTCCTGCTGGCCGCGATCACCGACGGCGGCGACGGCGCCGCAGCGGTCACGCGTGCTGGGCTGACTCCCCAGCAGGGTCTGGCCGCCCTGGCGTCGCTCGAGCTCGCCGGCTACGTCCGCCGCGAGCCCGGCGGGCGCTTCACGGCGACCGCGTAACCTCGACCGCCGTGCCGAGTCGCCGCATTCCCCGCGCCCTGTCGATTGCCGGCTCCGATTCCGGCGGCGGTGCGGGCATCCAGGCGGACCTGAAGGCATTCGCGGCGTGCGGCGTGCACGGGATGACGGCGATCACGGCGATCACGGCGCAGAACACGGCGGGAGTGACGGCTGTCCACCAAATCCCACGAGAGATGGTTCTCGCGCAAGTGCGGGCGGTCAGCGAGGACATCGGGGTCGACGCCGTCAAGGTCGGAATGCTTGGAACGGTGGCGACGATCGAAGCCGTCGCCGAGGCGCTCGACGAGCTTGTGCCAGGGACGCCCGTGGTCGTCGATCCGGTGATGGTTGCCGAGTCGGGGGCGCAACTCCTTGAGCCCGATGCGCGCGACACGCTGGTCGAGCAGCTGCTCCCGCGCGCGACGGTGCTCACTCCGAACCTGCCCGAAGCCCGCGTACTCGCCGGAGCGGCCGATTCCGGTGCAGGCGACCCTGTTGAGCTCGCACGTGCGATCCACGGTCTGGGACCAACGGTCGTGATCGTCACTGGCGGTCACACGAACGAGGCCACGGACGTCCTCTTCGATGGGGAGCGGATCGTGGAGCTCAAGGGCGAGCGCTACGACAGCCGTGCGGCGCACGGTTCGGGCTGCACCCATTCCTCGGTCCTCGCCGCGCGGCTCGCGTGGGGCGATGAGCCGGTTCAGGCCGCAAGAGTCGCCAAGCAATTCGCGGCGGACGCCGTCGCGAACGGGCTGAGCGAAATTGGCGCCGGGCCCGGCCCGGTGGATGTACTCGACATCCGCGGCAGCAGCAGAATCCACCCACCCTTTTGACATAATTGCGACGTGCGCTTTCTGCTGATGAAGCCAGGGCACGGGGAGGTTCTGATCGCGGAAGGCGACGTCGAGCTCGCCGAGGATGAGAGGCGGCTGGTCGAGGAGTTTCGTCGTCAGCTCGACGCGGGGCTGTGGGCTGCTGTTCCGATTGCCGATGAGCGCGGCAAGCGCGAGGCACGCATGGTGCTCACATTCGAGGAGGTCCCGAGGGACGCCGACCGCGTGATCTTCTTTCCGCGGGCGGCGGGCGGCCGCTAGGCCGCCCCTCGGATGCTCTTGGCGATTACCGTGACGGCGCTCGTCGCCGTCGCGCTGCTGTCGGACCTGATCGTGCCCAAGCTCGAGGAAGGCTGGGAGCGCCTGCGCGCGCGGCGACGCCGGGCTCCGACGCTTGCCTTCGATCCTGGGCGCGAGCTCCGCGCGGAGCAGCGTGCGCGCGAGCTGCTGCGCTCGTGCGTAAGCGAGGAGGAGTGGGCGATGTACCGCGACCTGGGCTTCATCCGGGTCTGGGGTCGGCAGGCGGATGCTCCTGCGGAGATCCGCGACGGTGGTGCTCCCTACGCGTACCTGGTCTACCCCCACAAGCCGATCGTCGCTTATCTGGCCCAGACACACCGGCTGCTCAACGAATACTGCATCGAGTTCCCTGACGAGACGCGGCCGTATGGCAGCGCCAGGCTGCCCGACTCTGACGACGTGCTCGCGAAGTGGATGGCGCTGACCGGAGACGAGCGCAGGCTGATCTCGACGGCGAACATGCACCTTCCCGGTCGCCAGCTCGACCCCGCCCAGGTCACGCGCGACCTCTGGCGACTGGGGCAGTGGGAGCGGGCGCGGATGCGGACAATCGCCCAAAAGAGCGCCTCGGCGTAGACACGGTCGGCGCCGCGGCGGGGCCAGTCGCCAGTCGCGCGAGCCCCGCTAGTCTCCGGCGCCCATGGCATCCGATCTCAAGCACCGCAGCCGCGCGCTCACCGAGGGGCCGGAGCGGGCCCCCGCGCGTGCCTACCTGAAGGGCATCGGGTTCGACGACGAGGCGCTGTCCAAGCCAATCGTCGCGGTCGCGAACACGTGGATCGAGACGATGCCGTGCAACTTCCACCTCCGGGCGCTGGCCGCCAAGGTCAAGGAGGGAATCCGCGAGGCGGGCGGCACCCCGATGGAGCTCAACACGATCGCGATCTCAGACGGAATCACGATGGGGACCGAGGGGATGAAGGCCTCGCTCGTGAGCCGCGAGCTGATCGCGGATTCGATCGAGCTCGTGTGCGATGCGCATCTGTTCGACGCGGTGGTGGCGATAAGCGGTTGCGACAAGACGATCCCCGGGACGGTGATGGCGCTGTGCCGGCTGAACGTGCCGAGCCTGATGCTGTACGGCGGATCGATCGCGCCCGGCCACCTCAACGGTGAGCAGGTCACGATCCAGGAGGTCTTCGAGGCGGTGGGCGCGCACGCCGCCGGCAAGATCACCGATCAGCAGCTCACCGAGCTGGAGGACGTCGCCTCACCGGGAGCCGGTGCGTGCGGCGGGCAGTTCACCGCCAACACGATGGCGATGGCGTTCGAGGTGCTCGGGATCTCACCGGCGGGTTTCTCAATGGTCCCCGCCACGCACCCCCGCAAGGCGGATGTCGCCAGGGATTCCGGAAAGCTCGTGCTCGATGTGCTGAAACGAGGCCAGAGGCCCAGCGACATCATCACCCGTCAGAGCCTGGAGAACGCGATCGCCGCGATCGCCTGTTCGGGCGGGTCGACCAACGGTGTGCTTCACCTGCTGGCGGTCGCCAAGGAGATGAACGTGCAGCTCCAGATCGACGACTTCGATCGGATCAGCAACAGCACGCCGCTGCTCTGCGACCTCAAACCAGGCGGTCAGTTCGTGGCCACGGACCTGTACGAGGCGGGTGGTGTGCCTCTGGTCCTCAGCCGTCTGGGCGAAGCGGGGCTGCTGAGCGCGGACCAGCAAACGGTCACCGGACGCACGATCGGTGAGCACGCCGACGCCGCCCAGGAGACCGCGGGCCAGCGCGTCGTGCGCCCATTGAGCGACCCGATCCAGAAGACCGGGGGCCTGGCGATTCTCAAGGGCAACCTGGCGCCGGAGGGATGCGTGATCAAGCTCGCGGGCCACGAGCGACGCGAGCACACAGGTCCCGCCCGCGTGTTCGAGTCCGAGGAGCATGCGATGGCGGCCGTTACCAAGCGCCAGATCGGCGCCGGGGACGTGGTCGTGATCCGCAACGAGGGGCCGGCCGGTGGACCCGGGATGCGCGAGATGCTCGCCGTGACCGCCGCACTTGTCGGCGAGGGCCTGGGGGAGGAAGTGGCATTGATCACCGACGGGCGCTTTTCCGGCGCCACGCACGGGCTGATGGCAGGACACGTCGCACCGGAATCGGTGCGCGGGGGCCCGATCGGGGCGGTGCGCGACGGCGACACGATCACGATCGACGTGGCGAACCGCCGAGTCGACGTCGCGCTCAGCGATGAGGAGATCGACGTGCGGATCCGCGACTACGCGCCACCCGACGGTCGCTCGAGAAACATCACGCTCGCCAAGTACGCCCAGCTCGTCTCGAGCGCGGCTCAGGGCGCCGTCACGCACTGAGGAGCGCGATGAGCGTCCCGGAGGACAGCAGCTCCGACACCGGTATGACGGTCGAGCTCGAACTCCAAGGCAGCCAGGCCCGGCTGCCGGCCACCGCCGAGAGCTTCAGGGAGCAGCTGCCCGGGCTCGAGCCCGATCGCCACCTGACCGATTGGGGCCGCTCCGAGCGGATCGAGGGATTGGTCGACCGGACCCTGTACGACTTCTTCTTCCATTACTGGTATCGGGTGGAGGTGGAGGGAGTCGACAACGTGCCCAATGAGAGCGGCGCGCTGCTCGTCGCCAACCGCTCGGCAGGCGTGCCCGCCGACGGCGTGATGATCGCCAAGGCTCTCAGAGAAGAGCATGCCCGCCGGCGGACCGTACATCTCATCAGTGAGCAGAACCTGACAGCCATTCCCGGGATCGGCATGCTGGCCCGGAAGCTCGGCGCTGTGACCGACCACCCAGCCAACCTCCATCGCCTGCTATTCGACGAGCGCCAGCTCGTGCTTTTTTTCCCCGAGGGCCGGCCGGCAACCCGTAAGCCGTTAAAGGAGCGCTATCGCATGCGCAGCTTCCAGTCCGGCTGCGTTTGTCGAGTGCGCCGCTCGCGCCGGCGTGCCAATCGTGCCCGTCGCAGTGCTTGGCGCCGAGGAAGCAGCCCCGGCGATCCCGGTCCCCGCATCGCTGCGCCGGTTTCTGCCGAGAGTCTCATTGCCGCTGCCGGCGAAGTTCAAGATCCGCTTTCTGGAGCCGGTCAGCCCGGTGCAGCCAGGCGGATCCGCCCTCGACCAGGAGATCCGCGAGCTGATCCAGGAGAACGTGCTGGAGCTGGTGGCGGCACGGCGAAGCGTCTGGCTCGGCTGAGGGGGCAAGCCACGTGCCTTCGCGTCGCATCCTGATCACCGCGGTGTCCTCGGAGTGGGGCGGCCGGCTCGCGCAGCTGCTCGAGACCGACAGCGCCACAGAGGCGATCGTTGGTGTCGACACGGCTGACCCAAGGCATGAGCTTCACCGCGCCGAGTTCGTCCGGGTGGATATGGACCAGGCGTTGCTGCGCCGGATCATGCAGGCCGCCGCGATCGACACGGTCGTCGACACTCGGCTGCTCGTCGATTCGCTCGCCACTCCCGCCGTGCAGGCACACGAGCGCAATGTGATCGGGACCAGAAACCTGCTGCTCGCGTGCAGCGGATCGCAGACGCCCGTGCGCAAGCTGATCTTCAAATCGTCGGCTCACTACTACGGCTCGGAGCACGACGATCCGGCGTTCTTCACCGAGGACATGCGGCGACAGGCCCAGCCCAGGACGCCGATCGAGCGCGACGTCCTCGACGCCGAGCGTGCCGTCGAGGACTTCGCTGCGGCCAATCCGCAAGCCACCGTCACGGTGCTGCGATTCGCCGACGCGATCGGTGGCGTCGAGCGCGGCGACCACCGCGCGCTGCTCGGTCTCCCCGTCGTTCCAGCCGTGCTCGGATTCGATCCGCGCTTCCAGTTCATCCACGAAGACGATGCGATTGGTGTGCTGGCGCACGCGGTCGCGCACGACTTGCCGGGGACCTACAACGCCGCCGCCGACGGGGTGCTCGCGCTGTCGGAAATCGTGGGGCTGCTCGGCAAGCCGCTGCTCCCGGTGCTGCCGCCATGGGGAACCGTGTTCGCCGCCGCCCAGCTCCGGCGGCTCGGCCTCCCGGTCCCACTTGAGGTGCTCCGCCAGCTCCGTCACGGACGGGGACTCGACAATCGCCGGCTGAAGGCGAGCGGCTACCTCTACTCGTACACCACTCGTGAGGCGGTTCTCAAGCTACGGGCCGAGCAGCGCTTGCGCCCGCTGCTCGGGAGTGGACGCGACTCCTACCGATATGAGCGTGAGGTCGAGGAGTTCCTGCGCTGGAGCCCGAGCGTGCATTCGGCAGGCCGCGAAACGGACGGCTCGCGGAAACTCGCAGCCGACGAGCCGGTGGACGTCTACGACCGCCTCACCGAGGGCGAGCTGATCGAGCTGATCTCGACGCTTGCGCCCCCCACCCTACGGCGCCTTCGGAGCTTCGAAGCCGCGCACCAGGCCCGGCCAAAAGTCCTGGAGGCGCTCGACAGGACGCTCGAGCGGCGCATGGGATGAAAGACACGTTGCAAAACCTCCGAACGCGCAGTGGCGGCACTCTGGCTCAGGGCCGTCCCGATACCATCTCGCGGCTCGAGGAGATTCGTAGTGGCGAATGTTTCCTATCTCCGGTCTGCGAGCAAGTCGTCAAGGCTGGCGCTTCGCGCCCGCAACGGCTCGGCTAGCGCATCACCATCACCGCGACGCGCGCGGTTCATCGCAGCGGGCATTCTCGTCGCATGCGTGCTCGCGCTTGCGACCGGTGCGGTCTTGATCGGCTCTGCCAGCGCGACGCTGTCCAGCGATGCGAACGCGCTCGCCCGCATTGAGCTGCCGTTGGGCGGCGGCCGGATCACCAGCGTGCAGGTGGTCACAGGGCCCCACAGCCAACCCATCCAAGTGCAGCTGCGTGGCGATCAGATCTGGCCGCAAGGCCTGATCCCGGCGCGTGAGACGGTTTCGATCGAGGCCACGGTCAAGCGTCCCGGCTGGATCTCGTGGCTGACGGGGAGCACCGAACACCTTCGTCTCGTCCTCACCACCCCGAGCGCGAGGCTGCGCTCCCACTACCTCACGCTGCGTCCCGGACAGCCGATCTTATTAAGGTTTAAACAGCCGATTCGCGTGATCGCGTACGGCCCGCCGGGTCAGTTGACGCGCCGGGTGCTCGCCTCACCGGAGACACAGATTCGCCTGCACCGCATCGCCGACGCGGGGACGCTATCCGTCGCCGGCGCGCCGCGGGTATGGGAGACCTCGCGGCCGGCATTGGTGAGCTGGTTCCCGGCCGGCGCTACCGCGACCGCGGTGGCCAGCCCCGCCCCGGGCACCAGGATCCTGCCCCGTACGAAGATCGCGCTCACCTTCTCAAAGCCGGTGAGCCAGGCGCTCGGCTCGAGCGAGCCTCCAGTTTCACCCGCAACCGACGGCTCGTGGCACTCGGTGAACGCGCACACGATCGTGTTCAGTCCGCAGGGCTTCGGCTACGGACTCGGCGCGAAGGTGTCGATCGGGCTTCCGAACGGAGTGCGGCTGATAGGCGGAGCCGGTGGCTCGGGGACGTGGACGGTGCCCGCAGGATCCCCGCTCCGCGTCCAGCAGCTCCTCGCGATCCTCGGATACCTGCCGCTGAGCTTCCACTACGCGAACTCGGCGCCGGGACGCTCGCCCACGGCGCAGGAGGCAGCGGCGATCCATCCACCCGCCGGCCAGTTCAACTGGCGCTATTCGAACGTTCCCGATGCGCTGCGCAGCTTCTGGTCGCCGGGCGCCGCTGGCGTGATGACCCAGCGGTGCGCTGATGGCGTTCGAGAACGATCACAATCTGACAACCGACGGCCTGCCAGGGCCCGACGTGTGGCGCGCGCTGATCAATGCCGCCGTCGCCGGGGACCGCTCGAGCTTCGGCTACACGTTCGTGACCGTCAGCACCGGGTCCCAGAGTCTCGACCTATGGCACAACGGACAGCAGGTCTTGACGACGGCGGTCAACACCGGCATCGCGTCGGCACCGACCGCGACCGGCACCTATCCGGTGTACGAGCACATCCGTGTGGGAACGATGAGCGGCACCAACCCGGACGGCAGCCATTACAACGACCCGGGGATCCAATTCATCAGCTACTTCAACGGCGGCGACGCGCTGCACGCGTTCACCCGCGCGCAGTACGGATTCCCCCAGAGCCTGGGATGCGTCGAAATGGCGCTCGGTCCGGCCGGCCAGGTGTGGCCCTACACGCCGATCGGAACACTGGTTCACGTCGTTTAGCGGCATAAACTCCGACAGGTGCGCAGCTGGTCGTTCGCCGCAGTCGCACTGTCGCTGTTCGCGATGTTCGCCCTCGCGGGCGGGCTCGTCGCGTATGACGCCTCGCAGAAAAACACGATCTCCAGCGGGATCAGGATCGGCCAGGTCGGGGTTGGTGGGCTGAACGCAACGCAGGCACGCGCGCGGGTACGGGCGAGGTACCGCCCACACGCCGTCATCCTGAGCTACCGCAACCAACTGTTCACGCTCAATCCCAGGGCGGCAAACCTGCACGTCGACGTCGCGGGCAGCGTCCAGCAAGCCCTCGACCGCACCCGGGCGGACAACCTCTTCACCCGCGTATGGCGTTCGCTGACGGGCGGGCGAGTCAACGATGAGATTGACCCACAGGTCAGCTATTCGCATGCTGCCGTCAACCGGCTCATCGTCCGCATCGCAACCACGATCGATCGTCCGGCGCGCAACGCGAGCATCTCGTATTCGGGCAGCTCGATCAGTCCGGTTTCAAGCCAGACCGGGCTCCAGGTCGCGACCGTGCAGCTCACGAGCCAGATCAGCTCGGCGCTGGGTGACCCGGGGCCGAGCCGGCGGATCCAGATCCCGGTTCAGGGCACCCTGCCACGCGTCACGACCGCACAGCTCGCGCGGCGCTACTCGACCGTGATCACCGTCGATCGCTCCGCGTTTACGCTCAAGCTGTGGAAGAACCTACGGCTAGCCCGCACGTACACGATCGCGGTCGGCATGATTGGGCTCGAGACGCCCGCGGGTCTCTACCACATCCAGGACAAGCAGGTCGACCCTTCGTGGCAGGTCCCTAACAGTGCATGGGCCGGCTCGCTCGCCGGGCAGACGATTCCGCCAGGCCCGCAAGACCCGCTCAAGGCGCGCTGGATGGGGATCTACAACGGCGCCGGGATCCACGGCACAGACGAGCTTTCGAGCCTCGGGACAGCGGCCTCGCACGGATGCATCCGGATGACGATCCCCGACGTGATCGACCTGTACAGCCAAACGCCGCTGGGAACGCCGGTCTATATCGCCTGACCGTGTCAGTCTGACCCCCATATTGGAGGTCAAACTGTCACGCTCGCCGAATAGCGCCCCATGTCAGCGTGGTCCGACGCGCTCGAGGCTTTCGACGACGACCTGCGCCGCCGCGTCGTCGCCGAGAAAACGCACCGCGCGTACGCGATTGACGCGGCGCAGTTCGCGACATGGGCCGCCGCCCACGACAAGGCCCCGCAGGACATCGACGTCAGGACACTGCGTCGATACGCCGCGTCGCTCACTGAAAAAGGCCATGCGCCCGCGACCGTCGCCCGCAAGCTGGCCGCGCTGCGCGCTCTGTTCCGGGTCCAAGTCGAGGTCGGCGCCCGCGACGAGAACCCCGCGGAGCTCCTGAGCGCGCCTAAGCGCGCACAGCATCTGCCCCGCGTGCTGACGCCCGACCGAGGTGGCTACCCTGCTCGATCGCATTCCCGCCACCACCGCGCTCGAATTGCGCGATCGCGCCATGTTTGAGCTCGCATATGGCTCCGGACTCCGTGCAGAGGAGCTTGTCTCGCTTGATTTCGAGGCGATCGACTTCGATTCTGAGTCGGTACGCGTGGAAGGCAAGGGCAACAAGACTCGGGTGGTACCCGTGGGCGAGCATGCGCTCAGGGCGCTGGAGCGCTACATCCACGCGGGTCGCCGGGCGCTGGTGAGCGCCCCGGATCCGGCCCTGTTTCTCTCGAAGTCTGGACGCCGCCTGAGCACCTCAGACGTCCGCCGCCGGCTGCGCACCTGGGCGCGGCAGGCGGCTGCGCGCGTGCCGGCCGTGGGCGACGCCCATCCACACGCGCTTCGTCACTCGTTCGCGACGCATTTGCTCGAGGGCGGCGCCGACCTCCGCGCGATCCAGGAGATGCTTGGCCACGCAAACCTCTCGACGACTCAGCTCTACACTCGGGTAGAGTCGCGACGCCTTAGATCCGCCTACACGCGGGCACATCCCCGCGCGTAGGAAGCGATTCTTGGGGGAGAAACCTGGAAACCAACGTCAAAGCGATCGAGCTCAAGGATCTGTGGAGGCGATACAAGGCCTCGGGTGACGAGCGTGCGCGGGAGCGGCTCGTCGTTGCCTATTCGCCGCTTGTCAAGTACGTCGCGGGCAGGATGAGCTCGGGGCTGCCTGCGCACGTCGAGGAGGCCGACCTGATCTCCTACGGGCTCACGGGCCTGATCTCCGCGATTGAGCGGTTCGATCTCACGAGGGAAATCAAGTTCGAGACCTACGCGATCACCCGGATTCGCGGTGCGATCATCGACGAGCTGCGGACGCTCGACTGGGTCCCGCGCTCGGTGCGCGCCCGGGCTCGGGAAATCGAGAAGGTCAACATGAAGCTCGAGGCGCGCTTCCTGCGCGCTCCCACCGATGAGGAGATGGCAGCGGAGCTCGGGTTCAGCCTGAACGAATTCCAGGACGCCCTGCTTCAGATCTCGAACTCGACGATCGTCGCGCTCGATGAGCTCTGGAACGTCTCGGACTCGACCGGCGACCAGGTCTCGCTGCTCGACACGCTGCCCGATCGCGGCGCGCCCGACCCGCAGGTTCTCGTTGACCAGGGCGAGCTGCGCGACCGCATCGCCGACGCCATCGCTGCGCTACCCGAGCGCGAGAAGCTCGTCGTCGCGCTCTATTACTACGAGAACCTGACCTTGAGGGAAATCGGCGAGGTCCTTGGCGTCACCGAGTCTCGCGTCTCGCAGCTTCACACCAAAGCCGTGCTGCGGCTGCGGTCAAAGCTCGCTGGTGAAATAGATTAAGGCCGGCGCACATGTGCGCCGGCCCCGGGCGGTGCATGCACCGCCCGGCGGAGCGGCGCATGCGCCGCTCCGCACTAAGACTTAAAAGGAGAGGAGACAGGCATGCACAAGCCCGCGGATCGGATTCGCAACGTGGCGCTCGTCGGCCACCGCGGCAGTGGCAAGACCTCGTTGCACGAGGCGCTGCTCTTCCAGGCAGGCCAGACCAACAGGCTCGGGTCGGTGCTCGACGGGACGTCGGTGTCGGACTCCGATCCCGACGAGAAGTCGCGCGGAATGTCGATCTCGGCCGCGATGTCTTCCTTTGATTGGCAGGAGCGCAAGGTCAACCTGATCGACACCCCGGGGGACTCGAGCTTCATCGCCGACGCGCTTGGCGCCCTGCGCGTGTGCGAGTCGGCGGTTTTTGTCATCAACGCCGTGATGGGCCTCGAGGTCCACGCCACTCGGCTCTGGCAGCGGGCCGCCGAGCTCGATCTGGCGAGGCTTCTGTTCGTCAACATGCTCGACCGCGAGCGCGCTGACTTCTTTCGCGCGCTCGACTCGCTGAAGTCCGCGTTCGGCCAGCACGTGGTCGCCACCGAGATCCCAATCGGCTCCGAGCACGAGGTCTCCGGAGTGATCGACCTCGTCGACATGAAGGCGTACGAGTACTCGGGAGCCGGGCGTGAGAACTGCAAGGAGATCCCGATTCCAGACTCGTTGTCCGAGCAGGCGCAGGAGTACCGCGAGAAGCTGATGGATGAGGTCTCGGAGTCCTCCGATGCACTGATGGAGCGCTACCTGGAGGGCGAGGAGATCTCCCACGACGAGATCGTCACGGCGCTCAAGGAGGGGACCAACCACGGCCAGATGTTCCCGGTCACCTGTGGCGTCGCGACGGCGAACCTTGGAACAAATCGCCTGCTCGACGCGATCGTCGAGGACCTCCCGTCGCCGGTCAAGCACGGTGGCCTCGAGGTGGGGGAGGTGACGCTCGAGCCGGTCGAGGACAAGGAGCTGTTCGCGTACGTGTTCAAGACGCGCGCCGACCCGTTCGCCGGCCGCATCAACCTGTTCCGCGTCTATCAGGGCGTGATCAAGCAGGACTCGCAGGTGCTCAACACGCGCACCCACTCCAAGGAGAGAATTGGACAGCTGGTCACCTTCGAGGGAA
The DNA here is from genome assembly GCA_963849295.1 of uncultured Solirubrobacterales bacterium. GTDB lineage: Bacteria > Actinomycetota > Thermoleophilia > Solirubrobacterales > Solirubrobacteraceae > Palsa-465. The sequence goes on along the minus strand of CAWKGU010000005.1, from coordinate 883,781 downwards.
GCCAGACGGGCCACGCCACCGAATTCGGCCCCGGGGACATCGGCGCGGTCGCGAAGCTGAAGGAGACCAAGGCCGGCGACTGGTTGGCCTCGCGCGATGAGCCGATTCAGATGCCGAGCATCAAGCTCCCCGCGCCGGTAATGGCGTTTGCCGTCGAGCCGAAGAGCAAGGGCGAAGAGGACAAGGTGTTCACCGCCCTGCGCCGCCTTCAGGAGGAGGATCCGACGATCGACCTGCATCGGGACCCGCAGACCGGCGAGCAGATCGTCGCGGGGCTCTCCCAGGTGCACGTCGAGGTGATCATCGAGCGGATGAAGGCGCGCTTCGGGGCGGAGGTCAACCTGAAGCCGCCGCGGGTGCCATATCAGGAGACGATCCGAAAGCAGGCAAAGGCCCACGGCCGCCACAAGAAGCAGACGGGCGGGCGCGGCCAGTTCGGCGATTGCCAGATCGAGATCGAGCCGCTCGAGCCCGGCGAGGGGTTCGAGTTCATCAATGCGATCAAGGGCGGCGTGATTCCGACCGGCTTCATCCCCGCGGTCGAGAAGGGCGTGCTCGAGGCGATGTCGCAGGGCGTCGTCGCCGGCTACCCGGTCAAGGACGTCCGCGTGCGTCTGTACGACGGTTCGTACCACTCGGTCGACTCCTCCGAGATGGCGTTCAAGGTCGCGGGTTCGCTCGCGATGAAGCAGGCGCTCTCAGAGGCGGGGCCGGTGCTGCTCGAGCCGATCATGCTCGTCACCGTGACCGTTCCCGAGGACTCGGTCGGCGACGTGATCGGAGATCTCAACTCCCGCCGCGGCCGCCCGCTCGGGATGGAGCCCGCCGGAGCGGGGATGACCGAGGTCAAGGCCGAGGTGCCGATGGCCGAGATGCTCTCCTACGCCCCAGACCTGCGCTCGATCACCGGTGGCCAAGGCGAATTCTCGATGGAGTTCGATCGCTATGAGGAAGTGCCCGGACACCTCGCTTCGAAGGTCGTCGAAGAGGCTCGCTCGGACAAAGAGGCCGTGAAGGCATAGCCGACGGTCGGCTACCCTCTTGACCCGTGAGTGCAAAGGACATCAGGACGTCCAATGTGCACGCGGCGTGTGACGTATGTGGGCGCACGATGCTGCGTGGCGAACGGCTCGCGGTCTACCTTGACGGCAGCGAGCGCAAGGCGGTGTGCGAGCTGTGCGGCTCGCGCGCGTTGCACGAAGGCTGGGTGCGCGAGGGTACGGTCCCGGCGTTTGGCGACTCCGGCGCCGCCTCGGAGCGCAAGCCGTCGCTGCTCAGCCGGCTGCGCGGGCGGCGTGGATCCTCACGCGGCGGCGAGCGGCCGACGCTGGCTGACGATCTCGACGGTCGCGCATGGGCGGAGGCCGCCGTGAATGAAGAACGCGCGCCGGTCCGCGAGCCCCGACACGTCCGCGCCGTTCCCTCGAGTGATGACCAGAAGGTCGCCTCGGCGATAGAGGTGTTCAACGCCTCCGAGCATCGCAAGACCGTCTCCGGGGTCGCACGCTCGCTCGGGCCTCCAGCGGTGACGGTGCTCCCCTCCCAGGCTCGGGCGAGTCTCGTCAACGTGGTCGTTTCCTGGGAGCTGTGCTGGTACCGCTACGAAATCGATCTCAGTGACGATCAGCCGAGCATTCGCGTGGCGGGCCAGGGATACGAGCTACAGGAGCTCACTCCCGATGAGCGCCTGCCCACTGCAACATCCGACGAATACGGCTCCCTGTCGCCAATCGCCTCGAATAGCATCCAGTCACCGTGATCTACTGCGTCGTACCAGAGGGGCTCGCCGACGAGTTGTTAGACAAGCTGACGAACTACTACGCCGACGATCCGAATGTGACCGTGATCGTCGAGCGGCGGCAGGCGTCGCGGCGGGATCGGGGATCCGCAGGGGGCGGCAAGCGCGAGCTGCGCGACCGCCGGCGCCCGCGCGTGGCCGGCGAGTTCCCCGAGCTCACCTCGGAGTGAAGCGAGCGCGAAGCGCGAGCGGTCAAGTGAGGCCGGAGGCCGAACAATCGTCTCAGGACGCGGGCCAGGATGGCCCGCGGAGGACTCTGATCGTCAACGTCGATGGCGGGGCGCGCGGTAATCCGGGCCCGGCGGCAATCGGCGTGGTCGTCTCGCGCCCCGACGGCGAGGTGATCGACGAGCTGGGCGAGCAGATCGGGCCCTCGACGAACAACGTGGCCGAGTACCGCGCGCTCCTGCGGGGCGTGGAACAGGCCGCCGCGCTGGGGGCTCGCGAGGTCGAGATCGTGAACGACTCGGAGCTGATCGCGCGCCAATTGACCGGGCAGTACAAGGTCAAGCATCCGTCGATGAAACCGCTGCACGAGGAGGCGATCGCCGCCCTGCGTGCGTTCGATGGCTGGTCGATCCGCACGGTTCCGCGCGCCGAGAACGCGCGGGCGGATGAGCTGGTCAACCTTGCCCTTGACGAAGGAGGAAGGCGATGAGGCGCGCGAGCGTCCTACGGCTGTTCGAAGGGCTCGGGGCGGGTGCGGCGGCCTGATATAAGTCCTCTGGGAGGCAAAAGCAGGGCAAGCGAGGAGGGAATGATGGTGTCTTGTCTGGGAAGGCGGTCGCGTCTGTGGATCTCGGTTGCGCTTCCGGTCGTGGCTCTGGTGATTTTCTGCGCGCCGGCGTCGGCGTCGCCGGGGGCGTACCGGATCCTGATCGTGCACTCGGACGACAACGGGCCCCCGGCGACCTTACGCGCTCAGCTCGCCGCCTTTCCCGGAGTCGCTACGGTCGATGTGTTTGATGCCCACGCGGCTACGCCGACAGCGGCGCAACTCGACTCCTACGACATGGTGATCAGCCAGTCGGGCGACCACGAGGATCTCAGCCCGGCCGGTGTCGGCAACGCACTGGCGGACTACTACGACCAGGGGGGAGTGGTCGTCCAATTCGCCTGGGACAACGACCACAACGGCGGTTACGCGCCGACCGGCCGCTGGGCGACCGGAGGATACGAGCCTTTCGTACCTGGGCCTACCAACAATGTCTCCGCCACGCTCGGGACACACAACGCGAGTAGCCCTCTGATGCAGGGCGTCAACGCGCTGCAAGCCGGGGACCGAACGAACCCCACGCTGGCGTCCGGGGCGACGTTGCTCGCGAACTGGTCCGACGACACGCCGCTGATCGCCGTGAAGGGTCGAGCAGTCTCGGTCAGCGCTTTCGTTGGCGACGAGTCAGGGCAGACTTGGAGCGGCGACTTCGCGCGGCTCGCGATCAACGCGATGCACCTACTCGGCAGACAGGTCCTGACCGTTGCGAAGACTGGCGTCGGGGCGGGCACCGTCACGAGCACACCTGCGGGGATCAACTGTGGGACGACGTGCAACGCAGACTACGTGCTCGACACTCCTGTGACGCTTACCGTGTCCGGGACGACGGGAACGTTCGAAGGCTGGAGCGGTGGAGGCTGCAGTGGGACGTCCACCTGCACCGTGACGATGAACAGCGCTCAGGGCGTCACCGCGAAGTTCGCCGCGTGTGTCGTCCCGAGCCTCACGCACAAGAAGCTCAAGCGAGCAGCCGTCAGCTGCTCAAGGCGGCTGACTGCAAGCTCGGCAAGGCGAAAGGGCACAAGCGCAAGAAGGCGAGGGTCAAGAAGCAGAGCGTCAAGCCCGGAACCGTCCTGCCGGTCGGCACGAAGGTGAACGTGAAGCTGAAGTAGCTGGTCGGCGCGCCGCGCTAGTAAGGGCTCGGCGCGCCGAACATCTCGGGGAGACGGACGGCGAGCGCGAAGTCGCCCTCGAACGAAGCGCGGTCCTCGAGCAGCGGCTGTGCGGGGTCGATTTTGCCGGCTGCGATCCGGACGAAGTCCGCCAGGTTGAAGCGCACCGTCAGCGCGGGGTCGCTCGCCGCGCCGGGCCGCGCGCTGGCATGGCCGTCGAGCACCTCGATCGTCCAGCGCGTCGGCTTCTCGCCGATCTCGGGCCGAGCCAGCTCGTAAACCAAGCTGCCCTGGAAGCCGCCGGCGGCCTCGGGCTCGAACGACTGCGCCATCCCGGTGAACATCGCTCGCTGGATCAGCGGCGAGCTGAAGCGGCGCTCAACCTGAGCGTCGCTGGCGCCGTCAACAGCACGGGCGAGCAGGGCGACGACGCGCTCACGTGCCGCGTGGCGGGCGCGGGCGGCGGCGAGTCCGGCGAGCTGGGCGGCGCTCAGGGGGCGTCTGCGGCCCGCCCGGCGGGCGCGGGCGAGCTCGGCCTGCTCGTCGATCACGTAGGGCGCGGGGAGTGAGCGTGCGGGCTCGCGGCGCGCGAGTGCCGCCTCGATTGCGCGTTCGAGCCGCTGCGCCTTCTCGTACTCCCGCTGTTCGCGATCCTCGAGAAAGCGAGGCATCACGCGCTTGGCGAACAGCTCGAGCGACTCGCAGATGTGCTCGTGGCGGTTGCGGCCGGCTTGGAGGATGAAGATCACTTGGTCCACGCCCGCGGCGTCGTAGCGGGCGATGAGGTCCTCGACCTGATCCGGCGTCCCGATCGCGCCCCGCAGCGACCCGAGGCCCTCCTGGAGCAGCCGGACCCCGAGCGGCGCCTGGTCGGGCCGCACGATGTGCCGGGCGAAACCGGTCTCGTCACGGTGGCGCTCGAACTCCCCGTGGACGTCGGTGAAGCCCGGCGAGTGGGGCGAGAGTCCGTAGAAGTGGCCGAGGGAGAACCCGAAGAAGTGAGCCCCGTCGATGCCTCGCTCGATCGCCTCGGCCTCGTCCTCGGCCAGCATCATCGGAAGCACGACCGCGATCTGCGGGTTGACCGCAAAACCCGCGGGGACGCATTCCTCTGATGCGATCAACCCGTAGTACTCGTCGACCCACTTGGCGGCGTCCTCGGGCTCGACGAACGAGAACGACAGTGCGCCGATCCCGTTCCGGCCGGCGAGGTGGATGGTCTCGCGCCTGCTGCACGCGACCCACAGCGGCGGATGGGGCTTTTGCACCGGCTTCGGCAGGATGTTGCGCGGCGGCATCTGCACGTGCGTGCCGTGGGCGCCGGCGAACGGCTCCTCGACGAACATCCGCGTGACCACGTCGAGCGCTTCCTGCCACAGCTCGCGTTTGCGCTGGCGGTCGATCAGGAAGCCTCCGAGTTCGGCGGCCGAGCTCGACTCGCCCGTTCCGAACTCGACGCGGCCATTCGAGATCAGGTCAAGCGTCGCGACCCGCTCGGCAATCCGTGCCGGGTGGTTTACCTGCGGCATCACGTTGACGATCCCGTGTCCGAGGCGAATCTTCTGCGTTCGCTGGGAGACGGCGGCTAGGAACACCTCGGGCGCGGAGGAGTGCGAGTACTCCTCCAGGAAGTGGTGTTCGACCTCCCACACGTAGTCGAAGCCCAGCCGGTCGGCGAGCTCGACCTGCTCCAGTGCGTCGCGGTAGAGCTCGGCTTCGCTGCTTGCCGTCCAGGGCCGCGGGAGCTGGTGCTCGTAGAAGATCCCGAAGCGCATTCTCAATGAGGATTCTTCCACCGCACCGGCGGGTAGCACTTGATTGCGGGCGCAATGATGCTAAGCTTGTGCGCACAACTACTTGGCAACGGGAGGTAGTCGAATGCATCTAGGTTTGCTTGTTCTTCGTCTCGTCGTGGGCCTGCTGTTCGTGGGGCACGGCGCTCAGAAGCTGTTCGGCATCTGGGGCGGACACGGGCTGAAGGGGACGGCGGGGTTCTTTGAGCAGCTCGGGCTGCGGCCCGGTTACGTCCACGCGAGCTTTGCCGGGCTGCTCGAGTTCGGCGGCGGTGGGCTGCTCGCGCTCGGGCTCGTGACACCGGTCGCGTCCGCTGCGTTGATCGCGGTCATGACCGCCGCCGTGATCACCGTTCACTGGCAGAAGGGGCTGTGGGCGACGGGCGGCGGGTATGAGTACAACCTCGTATTGGCGGCATCCGCGTTTGCGCTGGCCGCGGTCGGCGCCGGGAACTGGTCGCTCGACCACGCGCTGTCGCTGTCGATGCACGGCGTGCTGTGGGGAATCGGTGCCCTGGTGGTTGGCTTGATCGGCGGCGCCGGCGCCGTCGTGAGCGGCGGCGTGTACGCGCGGGAGCGCCGGCCGCAGGCCAGGCGGCGTCCAACGACCGCATAGAGCGCGAGCCAGCGGCGGCGAGCGGTCCCACGCTTGTCGCCGCTCGCGCTACCCTGGAGCGCGTGACCGACCCGCTGATCGAGCTCAGCGAGCGCTTGGAGGCGACCGCTGAGCAGCTTCGCTCGGGCGAGCTCGAACCGGACGCCGCCCTGGCGCTGATCGAGGAATGCGCGCGGCTGGCCTCGGAGGCCAGCGTCCAGGTGGAGGAGCGCACGCGTGCCGCCCTGGAGCCGCTCCCGGATCTTCCCGGGCAGCTCCCGCTTCCCGCTCCCTAGACGCAGTGTCGACAGCGGCCTCCAGCTCGGTGAGCGCGTATCCCGAGCACCTCCGCGAACAGGTGGAGCGCTACCTGGAGGGGCTCCGGTTCTCGTCTGAGCCGGCCTCGGCGGGGTTGGAGGAAGCGATGCGGTACTCACTGCTCGCCGGGGGCAAGCGGATCCGGCCGGTGCTGTCGCTTGCCACCGCCGAGGCGATCGGGTCAGAACCGGCCCGCGTCCTACCGCTGGCCGGGGCGATCGAGTTAATCCACACGTACTCGCTGATCCACGATGACCTGCCGGCGATGGACGACGACGAGCTGCGCCGAGGTCGCCCGACGTGCCATCGGGTGTTCGGTGAGGACGTCGCGATTCTCGCGGGCGACGGCCTCTACGCCGAGGCGTTCCGCCTGCTGCTCTCAGAACAGCGAGGCGAGGCGTCCGATGTGCTGGCGGCAGCGAAGGCGCTGGCGCGCGCGACGGGCGTCGAGGGCATGGTCGGAGGGCAGTACCTCGACGTGGCTCAGACCGCGCAACTAGGCCCCGATGGGCTACGCCGCCTCCACGAGCTCAAGACCGGGCGGCTGATCGCAGCTAGCATCGAATGTGTGCTGCTCGTCGCCGGCGAGGCCAAACGTGCCAAAATCCCTTTGTTCCGTGCCTTTGCGAGCGAGCTGGGTGTGCTCTTCCAGATCGTTGATGACATCATCGACGTGACCGGATCGGTGCAGACTCTCGGCAAGCAACAGGGGAGCGACGAGCGGCTGGGAAAGCGCACCTATGTCACCGAATTCGGCTTAGACGGGGCGCGCGAGATGGCTCGCCAGTCGCATCAGCGCGCCCGAGCTGCGCTCTATGAGGCGGCGCCGGTCGGAGCCACCCACCTGGAACAGATCACCGACTTCATCGCCACCCGAAGCTACTGAATCACACGATGTTGGAACTGCTTAACCGGATTGAGGGTCCCGCGGATCTGCGCGGGCTCAGCGATGACGAGCTACAGGCGCTCGCGCAGGAAGTCCGGCAGCACATAATCGACACCGTGGGAGAGATCGGCGGCCATTTCGGCGCCAACCTCGGCACGTGCGAGATCGCGGTTGCCCTCCACTCGTTGCTCGATTCGCCCCGCGACAAGATCGTCTGGGACGTTGGGCATCAGGCCTACCCCCACAAGATCCTGACGGGGCGCCGCGACCAGCTTCACACGATCCGTAAGTACGGCGGGTTGGCGCCGTTCTGCGCGATCCATGAGTCCGAGCACGACATCATGGGGGCGGGCCATGCCTCCACCGCGATCGGGTATGCGGTAGGGATCAAGGAGGCGATGCGCCGCGGCCATGGCGAGGACGCCCACGTGGTGGCCGTCGTCGGCGACGGCGCGCTGACAGGCGGCGTGGCGTTTGAGGCCGTCCACCAGGCGGGTGGCAGCGGCACCCCTGTCGTCGTGCTGCTCAACGACAACGGGATGTCGATCGCACCCAACGTGGGCGCGCTGTCGCGCTACTTCAACAGGGTGCGGCTCAACCCGAAGCTGTGGCATGCGCGCGAGGGCGTCGAGGGCGGTCTCACCAAGCTCCCGGTGGGCATCGGTTCCGCGTTCGAGCGGATTGGACCTCACTTCAAGGAGTCGATCAAGGCCTTCTGGGCACCGGGTCTGTGGTGGGAGGAGCTCGACTTCGCCTACATGGGGGTGATTGACGGCCACGACGTCCGCGCGCTGCGACGTGCGCTGCGAGAGGCGCTCGCAGCCGAGCGCCCCGTCGTAGTTCATTGCGCCACGGTCAAGGGCAAGGGGTTTGCTCCCGCCGAAGAAGGCGGGTTGGAGGGGATGGAGAAGTGGCATGCGGCGAAGCCGAAGTCGATTTCAAACGGCGCACCGGCGAAGGCTTCCGGTGGAGGCTCTGCGGTGAAGGCTGGCCCACCTCAGTACACGCAGGTGTTCGGGAAGGCGCTGGTCGAGGAGTGCCGCCGCGACGCGCGGGTGCTCGGAATCACGGCCGCGATGAACTCCGGCACGGGGCTCAGCCTCCTCCAGCAGGAGCTCCCCGATCGCTACTTCGACGTTGGGATTGCTGAGCAGCAGGCGGTCCTGTTTGCGGCGGGTCTGGCGCTCCAGGGGTGCAAGCCCGTGGCGGCGATCTACTCGACATTCCTCCAGCGTGCGTACGACCAGATCGTCCACGACGTATGCCTGCAGCGGCTGAACGTCGTGTTCGCGATGGATCGAGCCGGGCTCGTCGGCGACGACGGGCCAACGCACCATGGCGCGTTTGACATCGCGTATCTGCGCTGCCTGCCGAACATCACGCTGATGGCGCCGCGGGACGAGGCGATGCTCGTGCACCTGTTGCGGACCGCGCTCCTGCACGATGACGGGCCGGTCGCGCTTCGCTACCCCCGCGGAGAGGGGATCGGCGTGCCGCTGCCCGCCGAGCCCCGCCCGATCGAGATCGGGACCGGCGAGATCCTGCGGGAGGGCGACCGGGTCGCGCTGCTGGGGTATGGGACCGGGGTGGGCAAGGCGCTTGAGGCGGCGTCGCTGCTGGAGGATCACGGCATCTCCGTGACCGTGGCCGACGCACGGTTTGCAAAGCCGATCGACGCGGGACTGGCGGCACAGCTTGCGGCCGAGCACGAGCTGCTTGTGACCGTCGAGGAGGGTGTGCTCGCGGGAGGTTTCGGCTCGGCCGTGTGGGAGACGCTGTCGGATGCCGGGCTCGCTTCGAGGATCCTGCGCGTGGGACTCCCCGACCGCTATGTCACTCACGGCGCGCCGAAGCTCCTGCATGAGGAGGTCGGCTTCACCGGCGAGCGGATCGCAGAGCGGATCGAGTCGGCGGTGTCGGAGCGCAGCAAAGTCACGCATTAACGCGAGAGGAGCGGCCCGCTACCGTGCGAACCGCTCCTCGGAGGAGAGATGTCTGCGTGAAAGGGGAATGGTGGCGCTGACTCGTCCCGAATACTGTGACCGCGATCACGTACCGTTCGCCGGCGTGAAGCGAGTCCGGCTCGACGCTCTGCTCTCCCAGCGGGGAGCGTTTCCATCACGCTCGCGGGCCGCGGCATCGGTCATCGCCGGCCAGGTGCTGTTGCTGCCCGAGCGTCAGCGTGCGTCGAAACCTGGTCAGCTGGTCCCTGAGGACATCGAGCTCGAGGTCGTCGAGGCCCCGGCGTTTGTGTCGCGCGGCGGGTTCAAGCTGTCGAACGCGCTCCAGCTTCTTGGGTTGGAAGTGTCTGGTGCACGGGCCTTGGACGTTGGCGCTTCAACCGGTGGCTTTACCGACTGTCTGCTTCAGCGCGGAGCGGCGCATGTCGTCGCGCTCGACGTCGCCTACGGCGAGCTCGATTGGCGGCTTAGAACCGACTCGCGGGTGACGGTGATCGAGCGGCGCAATGCGCGATCGCTTGAATGCGCCGAGCTGCCCTACCGACCGGACCTGATCGTGATCGACGTGTCGTTCATCTCACTGCGCAAGGTGCTGCCCGCGGCGCTGGCGTGTGCCGCGCCGCGCTTTGACTGTCTGGCGCTGATCAAGCCACAGTTCGAGGCGGGCCGCGGTGCCGTCGGGAAGGGCGGGGTCGTGCGCGACGCCTCGGTTCGGCGACAGGTGCTGCTTGACGTCGGCACCTTTTCTGCTTACGAGGTGGGCGCTTCGGTCCTGGGCTTCGCGAGCTCCGGACTGCCTGGGCCGAAGGGGAACCTCGAGACGTTCGTGTGGCTGGCGGAGGGCGGTCGAGCCAGCGCGGCCCCGGACATCGCGGCTGCGGTTGAAGGCGTCGAGCAATGAGCGGGATTCGCTCCGCCACAGTGTTCACGCATCGCCGTCCCCGTGAGACCGACCCTGCGATCGAGGTCCTGGCGCGGCTGGCGAGAGAGGCTGGTGCTGTCCTGCGTTTCGATCCGGAGGAGACCGCGAAGCACGGCTTCGCGCCGGCCGAGGGATTTGAGCTTGATGCCGAGGTGTCGCCGGACGTCGACATCTGCTTCGCGCTGGGTGGCGATGGGACGATGCTGCACGCGCTCCGAACATATTCAGGGACGGGAGTCCCGGTCTTCGGCGTCAATTTTGGCGAGATCGGTTTCCTGGCCGCAGTCGATCGTGAAGGGGCGGAGGCGGGCTTTCGGCGCGCCTTCGCTGGGGAGTTTGACGTCCTCTCGCTCCCCGGCATCGCGCTCTCCGGCGCGCGCGGACGGTGGCTGGCGATCAACGACGTCTCGATGCATCGACAGCCCGGTAAGCGGGTCGCCGACCTCGAGTATTCGGTCGGCCCGGATGAGGTCGGCCGCCTGCGGTGCGATGGGCTCGTCGTCGCGACGCCGGCGGGGTCCACCGGTTACAACCTTGCGAACGGAGGCCCGGTCATGGCCTGGGGGGTCGCAGGGTTCGTCGTCTCGTTCATCGCGCCGCACTCCCTGACGGCCCGAGCTCTCGTCGTCGCTCCCGATGACGAGCTGACGATCTCAAACTGCTCGATCGAGGAGCCCGTGGACGTGACCGTCGATGGCCGGCCGGTGTGCACGCTCGGTCCGGGCGAGCAGATCTCGGCGCGCTTCGTCGACCGGCAGGGGACGCTCGCGCAGATCGGAGGGGCGACCTTCTACCAGCGGTTGCGCGAGAAGTTCGGGCGGCTGGCGAGCGCCCCTTAGCGAGCTCTGAGCGCCGCTCGGGCGGGTCCGTCAGACCCGCCTGGTAGACCGTCGCGCATGCTGCTTGAGCTGCGCGTCGAGAACCTGCTGCTGATGGAGCGAGCCGAGCTGCGGCTCGCGCCGGGGCTGAACATCCTCACCGGAGAGACCGGCGCAGGCAAGACGCTGCTGGCGCAGGCGCTCGATCTGTTGCTGGGCGGGCGAGCCCGCAGCGGCATCGTCCGCGAGGGCGCCGCCGAGGCTTACGTCGAAGGGGTGTTCTCGCTTCCGCCTGGGGAGCTCGACGCTCACCTTGCCGAGCGGATCCCCGACGACGCTGACGAGCTCATGCTGGCGCGGCGCGTGTGGCCGGACGGCCGGACGCGGGCGTATGTGTGCGGTCGGTCGGCGACGCTCGCCGACCTCCGTGAGCTCGGCAGCCAGCTGCTTGCGTTCTACGGGCAGCACGAGCACCGCAAGCTGATGCTGGCCGCTGCCCAGCTCGACATCCTGGACTTCCACTGTGGCGCTGAGCAGCTTGAGCTGCGCGATCGTGTCGCGGAGCTCTACGGGCGGGTGAGGTCACTCGAGGGCCGCTTCAGCGAGCTCCGCGACCTCGCCGGCGCCCGCGACCGCGAGCTCGACCTCGTCTCGTTCGAGCTCGACGAGATCGAGGCCCTGGACCCGAGCCAGGAGGACGAGGCGGAGCTCGAGAGCGAGCGTGACCGCCTTCGCCATGCGGAGTCGCTGCGGGCCGCGGCGTTCGCGTCAGCCGAGGCGATCATGCCCGAGGCTGGTGGCGGCGTGGCTGAGGTCCTCGCCGGCACGTCAGGGCAGCTCGAGGCAGCGGGGTCCCTCGACGGTTCGCTGACGCCGCTCGCCGAGCGGCTGGAAGCGATCCGGTTCGAGGCGGAGGACATCGGCCGCGAGCTGCGCAGCTACCTGCTCGAACTGGACGGCGAGCCCGGTCGCCTCGAGGAGGTGGAGGAGCGCCTCGCGCTGTACGCGCGACTTGCGCGAAAGCATGGCGGTGCGGTCGCAGACGTGCTCGCCCACGCCGGGCGCTGCCGCGAGCGACGGGCCGAGCTCGAGCATGCCGAGGTGGCGCTCGGCGAGTGCGAGGAGGCACTTCGCGAGGCACAGGGCGAACTGGGCCGGCTTGCGGGCGAGCTCACCGCCAACCGCCGCGCCGCGGCAGCGCCGCTCGCCGCCGCCGTCCGGGAGCGCCTCGGCGAGCTGGCGATGGCCCAGGCTGAGTTCGAGGTCAAGATCGCCGCGCGCCCGGATGGCTGCGGGCCCCGCGGAGCCGATGTGATCGAGTTCACGATCGCCCCGAACGCGGGGCTGCCCGCGGGCCCGTTACGCGAAATCGGATCCGGAGGCGAGCTCTCACGCGTAATGCTGGCGCTGCTGAGCGTCGCGCATGCCCGGGTGGGGGCCGGCGATGGCACAGCGCCCCTGCTGGTGTTCGACGAGATCGACGCGGGCATCGGAGGCCACACCGCCCGCGCGGTTGGCGAGCACCTTCGAGCGCTGGCGGTTGACCGGCAGGTCCTCTGCATCACGCACCTCCCGCAGGTCGCGGCGTTGGGCGAGCTGCACTTCACGATCGAGAAGGACCCCGAGGCGGTCCCGGCACGGACCACGGTCAGGCCGCTGCGGGGCGACCAGGTGGTCGGCGAGATCGTGCGCATGCTCGGCGCCGGGGAGGGCGATCGCGCCGCGAGCCAGCACGCGCGGCAGCTGCTGCGCGCCGCGTAGCGGCGTCCGCGCCAGCCGCTACGGTGGGGCGAACACTAGACTCATAGGGGAGCGCTTCGATGGCCCAAGCCGAAACCAGGTTCATCTTCATCACTGGCGGGGTCGTCTCCTCGCTTGGCAAGGGAATTGCCGCCGCCTCGATCGGTCGTCTGCTGGTGGCTCGCGGGCTGGACGTACAGCTCCAGAAGTTCGATCCATACATCAACGTCGATCCCGGGACGATGTCGCCCTATCAGCACGGCGAGGTGTTCGTCACCGAGGACGGAGCCGAGACCGATCTCGACCTCGGCCACTACGAGCGATTCACCGACTCCAACACCTCGCGAGCGTCCAACGTCACCGCCGGCGGCATCTACAACACGGTGATCCGCCGAGAGCGGCGGGGCGACTATCTCGGAGCGACCGTGCAGGTGGTGCCCCACATCACCGACGAGATCAAGCAGCGGATCAAGCTGATGGCGGAATCAAGCGACGTCGATTTCGTGATTACCGAAATCGGCGGGACGGTGGGCGACATCGAGTCGCTGCCGTTCTTGGAGGCGATTCGCCAGTTCCCAGTCGACGTGGGCCGTCGCCGGTGCATGTTCATTCACCTCACACTGGTTCCTTACATCACCCATGCCGGCGAGCTGAAGACAAAGCCAACCCAGCACTCAGTCAACGAGCTGCGGCGGATCGGGATCGCGCCGGACATGGTCGTGTGCCGCTCTGAGTCGGTGCTCTCACAAGACATCCGCCACAAGATCGCTCTGTTCGCAAGCCTCCCTGCGGAGGCCGTCGTGTCCGCCTATGACGTGCCCGACATCTACCAGGTGCCGCTCGTGTTCCGCTCGGAGGGCGTCGACGACTACATCCTCCGTGAGCATTTCGGGCTTGAGAGCGAGGCACCGAACCTCGAGCAGTGGGAGGAGATCACACGCCGCGCGACATCGGCGGACCGGAGCGTCACGATTGCCCTCGTCGGCAAATACGTGCAGCTCGAGGACGCTTATTTGTCGGTCGTCGAAGCGCTGCGCCATGCGGGCGTCAACCACGGGTGCAGTGTGGAGATCGAGTGGGTCGATTCGGAGTCGGTCGGTGAGCCCGCCGTCGCCGCGCGGCTTGCCAGTGTCGACGGGGTCCTGATTCCGGGCGGCTTCGGCGGCCGTGGGTTTGAAGGCAAGATTCGCGCGGCCCGGATCGCACGTGAAAGCCGGGTTCCGTATCTAGGTATCTGCCTCGGTATGCACGTCGCGGTCAGCGAGTTCGCGCGCCATCTCTGCGGGATGGAAGGAGCGAACTCAACCGAGATGGACCCGGAGACGCCTTACCCCGTGATCGATCTGCTTCCCGAGCAGAAGGAGATCGCGGATCTTGGCGGGACGATGCGCCTCGGCGCCGACCCGATCAAGCTTCACGACGGCACCAGGGTACGCGACCTGTATGGCGAGCCCGTCGTCTACGAGCGCCACCGCCACCGTTACGAGGTCAACAACCACCTTCGCCGGCGGCTCGAGTCGGCGGGCCTCGTCTGCTCCGGAACCTCCCCCGACGAGCGCCTGGTCGAGGTGATCGAACTGGCCCCTGAAGAGCATCCATTCTTCGTCGCCTCTCAGTATCACCCGGAGTTCAAGTCGCGGCCCGAGCGGCCGGCGCCGCTGTTCGATGCGTTTGTCGGCTCAGCGCTCGAGCATTCGGAGTCTCACGAGGCCGACGCGGCTGCCGCCGATGGCCTGACTCCCTCAACAAGGACTGCTCAGGCGCCAGCCAGCGCCTCGTGAGGCGCACTAGCGACGCGCAGCGGCAGCGGCTGCACGAGACGTTTGCGGCACTGTGCCGGATCGAGAGCCCCTCGGGCCACGAGCGCGCGTGCGCAGACCACGTCGCGCAGGAGCTCCGCCAGCTCGGACTCGAGGTGTACGAAGACGGCGCCGGCACCTCCGCTGGCTCGGACGCGGGGAACCTGCTTGTTCGTGTTCCCGGGCAGGCTCACGGGGCTGCTGGCTCCCAGGAGGCCCTCGGCGCGATCATGCTCTGCGCCCACCTCGACACGGTCCCGCCATCGGGCACGATCGAGCCCGTGCTCGATGACGGCCACTGGATCAACGCGAACCCGGGCATCCTCGGCGCCGACAACAAGGCGGCGGTCGCAGTTTTGCTTGAGCTCGCCAGGCGGCTGGTCACAGAGGCCCCGGCTGTCGACGTCGAGCTGCTGTTCACGGTCTCGGAGGAGAACGGCCTGCACGGAGCCAAGGCATTCGATGTAGCCAAACTGCGCAGCGAGTTCGGCGTGGTGTTCGATCACGCGTCGCCGATCGGCGAGATCGTGATCGCCTCGCCCACCTATCACCGACTCGTGGCCAGCTTCCGCGGCCGTGCCGCTCACGCCGGTATCCGGCCAGAGGACGGCCGCAACGCGATCGCCGCCGCCGCCCAAGCGATCAGCGCGATGCGGCTCGGTCGCCTCGATCCAGGGACGACTGCGAACGTCGGGCTGATCGGCGGCGGGACCGCTGCCAACGTCGTCCCTGAGCACTGCCGGATCGAGGGCGAGGTGCGCAGCCTGTCCGACGCAAGTGCCGAAACGCTCATCACCGAGATGGTCGACGCCTGTCAGGACGCTGCCGACGCAGACGAATGCGACCTCGACGTGACAGTCGAGCTGATGTTCAAGGGCTACCGGGCCAAGTCTCGCTCCGCTCCAGTGGCCCTGTCAGAGCGTGCCCTGCAAGACTGCGGCTACGAGCCTCGCCAGATCACCACTGGGGGCGGATCGGACGCGAACGCGTTCGAGGCGAAGGGCTTCCCCTGCGTGAACCTCGCCAATGGCACAGAGCGCAATCACCAGCCCGACGAGCGGGTCAGCGCGGATGCGCTGGAAGGCATGCTTGAGGTGGCGATCGCGCTCGTCGAGAAGGCGGCGAGGCCGCCGGACGAAGACGCGTGAGCTCAAAGTTCGAGAGAATCGGCGAGGAGCTGCACTACGAGGGCAGGATCGTCCGGGTCGGCACGGAGCGCTATCGGCATGCCGATGGCGAGGAGGTATCGCGCGAGAAGGTGTGGCATCCCGGCGCGGTCGGGATCGTGCCCCTGGATGACCGCCACGTATGGCTGACGCGTCAGCCGCGTGAGGTCGTGGGCGCCACCGCGTCACTCGAGATCCCGGCCGGCAAGCTCGACGTTCCGGGTGAGGAACCGCTGACGACGGCAAAGCGCGAGCTCGCCGAGGAGGTTGGAAAGCGGGCGGCGGACTGGGAGGTGATCTCGGTCTTCTACACCAGCCCGGGGTTCAGCGATGAGCGGGTATGGCTCTACCTCGCGACCTCGCTGTCTGATTGCGAGTCTGCTGAAGCGAAGCGGACGAGGGAGAGCGGATCGAGGTCGTTCCGTGGCCACTCGAGCGCCTGGACGAGGCGATTGCGGAGTGCGAGGACTCCAAGTCGCTGATCGCTTTGCTCTGGCTACGGGCGAGGAGACTGCGCGCCGAGCGCGAATAACGCCTTATGGCTACCACCCATCGGCCGCTCGGGGCCGACGGGTTGAACGAGCTGATGCTCGACTTCCTCGCCTACCTCGAGCTCGAGCGCGGCCTGTCGCGGAACACGCTGGAGGCATACCGCACCGATCTGCTCCAATTCGGCGAGTTTCTGGGCCGTCGAGGGGTCGAGCCGCTGGCGGCTGGTCCGGCTGAGCTGACGGGCTTCATCTCTGAGCTCGCCACCGGCAGGGAGGGCAGGCCGCCGGTCGCGCCGGCCACGCTCCAACGCAAGATCGCGTGCCTGCGCTCGTTCTATCGCCACCTCCGACGCGAGCAGATCATGGAGCACGATCCGACGAGCGATCTTCGCTCGCCTCGCTCGGCGGCGCGCCTGCCAAAGGTGCTCAGTCGCGACGAGGTCAACCGTCTTCTCGAGCAGCCGCGCGGCAACGCTCCGGGAGCGCTCCGCGACCGGGCACTGCTGGAGACGATGTACGCCTGCGGACTCCGCGCCTCAGAGGCGATCGACCTCGAGCTCTCGCATCTCGACCTGGAGGCTGGAATTCTCCGCGCCCTCGGAAAGGGGTCAAAGGAGCGACTCGTGCCGATCGGGAGCAAGGCGGTGACCGCGCTGAAGTCCTACCTGGAGCGCGGGCGCCCCCGTCTTGTCGGATTGCGCGAGGAGCCGCGCGTGTTCGTCAACCAGCGAGGTGGCGGGCTGTCCCGGCAGGGCCTCTACAAGATCGTGCAGCGCTATGCCCGCAGCGCGGGGCTGGAGCATCGGATGAGCCCCCACACACTTCGCCACAGCTTCGCCACGCACTTGTTGGCGGGCGGGTGCGATCTGCGCTCATTGCAGGAGATGCTCGGTCATGCTGACATCGGCACGACCCAGATCTATACGCATCTCTCAACCGAGCGGCTGCGCGATGTTTACTTCGAAGCTCACCCTCGGGCGCAGATCGGGGACGATACGTAGAGTCTTGTGCGTGGCGATCACGCACTTCGACGACGCCCCCGCCCGCGAGTTCGAGATCGGCCATATCTGCGGTCGCTGGACGGCGCTGGGACAAGCCGCCGGCTCCGTCGGAATCGGCGTGCGGCGCATCGAGATTCCTGCCGGGGGGTGGTCGACACCGGCGCACAGGCACGGCCGGGAGGAGGAGATCTTCTACGTACTCGCTGGGCGCGGCATCTCGTGGCAGGACGGCAAGACCTTTGAGGTCGCGCCGGGGGACTGCATCGTCTACCTGGCGCATCGGACGGCTCACACGCTGCAGGCGCTCGACGCACTCGACGTGTTGGCGTTCGGCCCGCGCCAATACGACGAGAGTGTCGCGTTTCCACGCCTTGGCATGTCGTTCGTTGGAGAACGGCTTGTCGAGAGCTCGCCCGGCCGGATCGAGGGTGTGCCTGCACAGTTCGTCCGAGAGTCCGAGCTTGGCCCTCCCGAGCTCCCCGAGGAGATTGGTCCGCGGCCATCAACGGTCGTGAACGTCGAAGCAGTGGAGCCCGTCAGGTTCGGTCGCGGGCGGGTTTCTGCGATGCGCCGGAACCTCGGTCGCGCGGCAGGATCGATCGGCACGGGGCTTCAGCACGTCGTGGTCGAAACCGGAAAGGCGGCAACGCCCCAGCACTGTCACACGCTCGAGGAGGAGCTATTCGTGATCCTGGAGGGGGACGGGGAATTGGTGCTTGGCGACGAGCAGCTTGCAATCCGGCCCGGCCACGTTATCTCGCGGCCCCCGGGCACCGGGGTGGCGCACGGGCTCCGGGCCGGGGAGAGCGGTCTCACTTACCTGGCGTACGGCACTCGCGAGCCGGGCGACATGTGCTACTACCCGCGCTCGAACAAGATCTCGTTTCGTGGTCTCGGGATCATCGGCCGCCTGGAGCGGCTGGACTACTGGGATGGAGAAGACTGAGGCTGGCAGAATCGTCGCGTGCTGCCTCGCGTTGCGATCCTGCTCCTAACCCCAGCGCTGCTGCTGGCCAGCTGCGGCAACTCCCGCACGCCGGTTGCCAATTTGTCCCAGCCGGCCACGCCGACTTCGTTCAGGACACTCACGTTCAGCGGCGCCACGCTCGAGGCGCCGACCAACTGGTCGGTGGTGGGCGAGCGGCCGCCGCTCGTGACGGTAGTTGCCTCGGGAACAGCGGTCGTCGCGCTGTGGCGGTTCCCCCGGAGCGCCCCGGTTCCCGTCGGGGCGACCATGCACCAGACCGCGAGCCAGCTGGTCAGTGCCGTACGTGCTCGCGATCCGAGCGTTCAGGTGATCCGCTTAGGCGTCCTCACCCTCGACCGTGCGCCGGCGATCGAGCTCGACGCCTTTGAGCGAATCAACGGCCAGCAGCGCCGGGTCCGCTCTACCCATGTGTTCGTTCCGGGGGCTGAGATCGTGCTCGATGAGTACGCCCCTCCGGCGATCTTCCACGATGTCGACCATTCGGTCTTCTCGCCGGTCAAGCGCTCGCTGAGGTTGCCCGCAGGCGTCTGAATGAGTCGGGCATTCGTGGTTGTGGTCGATGCCTGCGGCGCTGGGGCGCTTCCGGACGCGGCCGCGTACGGCGA
This sequence comes from uncultured Solirubrobacterales bacterium, assembly GCA_963849295.1. Taxonomy (GTDB): domain Bacteria; phylum Actinomycetota; class Thermoleophilia; order Solirubrobacterales; family Solirubrobacteraceae; genus Palsa-465. Next base: position 865,013 of record CAWKGU010000005.1, on the reverse strand, counting down.
CGCTGGAACCAACACGCTTCGCCATCTCGCCGAGGCGGAGGGTGGGCTCAGGCTCCCGGCGATGGAGCGCCTTGGACTCGGATCGATCCTTCCCATGATGGCGTCCCGGCCGCGCGCTCGCCCGTGCTGCACGGGCGCCTCGCTCCGCTCGGCCCCGGGAAGGACTCGACCGCTGGCCACTGGGAGCTGATGGGTGTGGTGATGCAAAAGCCGCTTCCCACTTACCCCAAAGGCTTCCCCGACGACGTCGTGGCGCTGGTGAGCGCGGCGAGCGGGCGCGCGGTGATCTGCAACCGTCCGTATAACGGGATCGGCGCGATCGAGGACTTCGGCGCCGAGCAGCTGCGCAGCGGTGCGCTGATCGTCTACACGAGCCAGGACTCCGTGCTTCAGATCGCCGCTCACGAACAGCTCGTCGAGCCCGAGCAGCTATATGAGATCTGCGCTGCGGTCCGCGCGGCGCTTCCCGACGAACACCACGTTGGCCGCGTGATCGCGCGGCCGTTCACCGGTGAGGAGGAGGCGTTTCAGCGTATCGACGGGCGGCGAGACTTCTCGCTGCCTCCGCCCGCCCGCAGCTACATGGAGGAGCTTCAGGCCCGTGACGAGCCGGTCCACGCCGTGGGCAAGGCCGGTGAGTTGTTCAAGGGGATCGGCGTCGACGTGCAGCATCCAGGCGGGACGAACGAACGCGCGCTCGCCGAGACAACGGAGCTGATGCGGACGCTGGAGCGCGGGCTCGGGTTCATCAACCTCGTGGAAACGGATCAGGTCTACGGCCACCGGCACGACGCTGAGGGTTTTCACCGGGCTCTTCGGCGCATCGACGCCGAAATCGAGGTCTGGCTCTCGCTTCTGCGGGCGGATGACCTGCTCGTGCTCACAGCCGACCATGGCTGTGACGTGACCGCGCCGCACACCGACCACACGCGCGAGTACGCGCCGCTGCTAGCAGTGTTCGGCGGGCACGACTCCCGCCGTCACGATGGCGTGATGGCCGACGTGGGGGCGAGCGTGCTGCGATGGCTCACGGGCGCTGACACCGCTGAACTGCCTGGCGAGCCATTTGTAATTCGCGCACCGGCCGTCCCGGGGCACTAGGAGCGCCACGTGCCCGAGCTGCCCGAGGTCGAGACGATCCGGCGTCAGCTGGCGCCCCATCTGGAGGGGAGGACGATCGAATCGCTCGAGATTCTCGACCCCCGGTGGACGCGCCCCGGTTTGCCCGGTCCGATCGCCGCGGAGCTGGCAGGCGCACGGGTGCAGCACGTGGGCCGCGCGGGCAAGTACCTGATCTGGCAGCTGTCGGGTGATCGCCACCTGCTCCTGCACATGCGGATGACCGGCATGCTGCTGTTCGACCCCGAATTTGAGCCACCACATACACGGGTGCGCTTTGCGCTTGATCGGGGCCACCGCATGATCTACGTCGACCCGCGCCGCTTCGGGACCGGCCACCTCATCCACGGATCCGCCGCGCGCGATGAATACCTCAAGATGCGGCTGGGTCCTGAACCGCTGACCGACGAGTTCACCGCTCCGCGCCTGCGCGCCGCTGCGCGCGGAAGGACTGCGCCAATCAAGGCGTTCCTTCTCGATCAACGCCGGGTTGCCGGTGTCGGGAACATCTATGCCGACGAGGCGCTTCACCGTGCGGGGATCCATCCGCTGCGCCCGGCAGGCCGGCTGAACGCCGCCCAGTGGCGTGCCCTGCGCGATGCGATCGAGGATGCGTTGAGCGCAGGGATCGAAGCGAAGGGCGCATCGATCGACGACTTTCGTCACGTCGACGGCGCGAGCGGGTCATTCCAGGATCGGTTCCTGGTGCACCGACGCGAGGGCGAGCCGTGCCTCACCTGCGGTCGACCGATCGTCAAGCTCGTCGTCGGCGGGCGTGGGACGTACGTGTGCGAAACGTGTCAGCCGCGGCCAAGGACGCGGCTGGGAGCTGCGGGCGCTACGCGGCCAGGAGCTCCTGCAGCCGGCCGGCCCGGTCCGCGGCGAGTAGCTCGTCGAGCCCGCCCAGCGCCTCGCCGCCAACCACGATCTGCGGGAAGGTGATCATCCCGGTGCGGCGCGCCAGCTCTGCGCGACCGTCCGGGTCCTTTGCCAGATTGACCTCCCGATAGCCAATGCCGCGGCGCGCGAGCAGCGTCTTGGCCGTAAGGCACCGCGCGCAGGGATCGGTGGTGTAGACAATGACGGTTTCCATTGCTTCAAAAAGTATAGGTTGGAAATGGCAGGATCGCTGAAGACCGAGGCGATCGTGCTCCGGTCGATCCGCTACGGCGAGGCCGACCGGATTTTGCACCTCTACACGCCTCGGCACGGGCGGCTCAGCGCGATCGCCAAGGGCGTGCGTAGAGCCAGGAGCCGCTTCGGAGCCCGACTCGAACCCTTCTTCCACGTCCGTACCGTTCTGCATGAAGGCCGCGGCGAGCTGTTCACGGTCACCGCCGTGGACACGATCGCCACACACGGCCCGCTGCGCGACCGGGCCGCCTCGCTCGATGCGGCGGCGCGGGCATGCGACGCGCTGTCGCGGTTGTTCGAGACCGAGGACCCGCACCCCGAGGTCTTCCGTCTACTGGGCAACGAGCTCTCGCTGCTGAGTGCCGACGCCACGCATGCCAGCCCTGCCAACGGTCTCGCGTTCCGGATGAAGCTGCTGCTGGCGGCAGGGATCGTGCCCCAGCTCGGAGCGTGCGCGTCCTGCGGCGAGCCCGAGCATCTCCAGGGATTCTCAGCAGCGGCGGGTGGAGTCGTGTGCAGCTCGTGTGAGGCAGCCGCGTTCCCGCTGGACGAGGAGGGCTACAGCTTCCTGGTGGGCGCCCTCGGGCAACCGCTCGCTCAAGCACCGCATGCATCCGAGCGTGCCCTCCGTCAAGCCGAGCGGGCAATCGCTGAGACCGCCGAGCACCACGCCCACGTGCGTCTGCGCCCGCTGCTCCGGGCCGCGTGAGCCTGGCCTAAGGCCAGGAGCTCTCGAAGGGCCCCAATTGCGACAACTTCGCAACGCGGCCGCCGCCCCGCCCGATCACGGTGTCAGAATCGGGTGCGATGAGCGACCAACTCCTCACAGCCGGCTACGAACACCCGTCGGGGCCCGTGGGCGACGAGTTCGCCGCGCGGATCCACGCGCGTGAGCAAGCCGAGCTCTCGCCGCTCGCCACGCGTTCATATCCAGCCAGCCGACTGCAGCCCGAGCCCGATTGCGGACTGCGCACGCCGTTTCAGCGCGACCGCGACCGGATCGTCCACTCCAAGGCCTTTCGCCGGCTCACGCACAAGACTCAAGTGTTCGTCTCGCCCACGGGCGACCACTACCGCACCAGGCTGACGCACACGCTCGAGGTCACGCAGGTCTCTCGTACCGTCGCCCGGGCGTTGCGCCTCAACGAGGATCTTGTTGAAGCAATCGGGCTCGGGCATGACCTCGGGCACCCTCCCTTTGGGCACATCGGCGAGGAGGCGCTGGACCGCTGCCTGCATGAGCGCTTCGGCTCCTCCTTCCAGCATCACGAGCACTCGCTACGAGTCGTCGACACGCTCGAACGCGAGGGGCAGGGACTGAACCTCTCCCTCGCGGTACGCGACGGCATTCTCGGTCATTCCGGTCGCGCCCAGGAGCCATCCACGCTGGAGGGAAAGATCGTCCGGCTCGTCGACCGGATCGCCTATCTCAACCACGACATCGACGACGCGCTGCGGGCGGGCGTGATCGCGGTCGCCGACCTGCCCGCCGATGCGATCGCGATCCTTGGTGGCACCGGCCCGCGACGGATCGACGCGCTGGTGCACGATCTGGTCGAGCATTCCGCCAGCCCTAACGCGATCGTCCAGGGCAAGCAGGCGGGCGAGGCGATGGCGGAGCTGCGGGCGTTCATGTTCGAGCGCGTATACCTCGGACCGGAGGCCAGGCGCGAGCACGGCAAGATCGAGTTGGTCGTGCGTTCGCTGTTTGACCACTACTGCGCCCACCCCGACGAGATCCCGCGGTCGATCCCGGAGGGCGAGCTCTCGCGGCGGGTGACCGATTATCTGGCGGGGATGACCGACCGCTTCTGTATCCGGGCGTTCGAGGCGCTCAGCGTGCCGGTGGCGTTCGCGCCGTGACCCGCTACACCAGCGACTCACGCGATCGGGTGCTCGAGGCGGTCGACATGATCACGCTCGTCTCGGCCCGCACCGAGCTTCAGCGACGCGGGGTGGACAGCTACTTCGGCCTGTGCCCGTTTCACGACGAGCGAACCCCCTCATTCCACGTCCGGCCCGAGGAGAAGCACTACCACTGCTTCGGATGTCAGATCTCTGGCGACCCGTTCACGTTCGTGATGGAGACCGAAGGGCTGGACTTCAAGGCCGCGCTCGAGTCACTCGCGGATCGCTTTGGGGTGAAGCTCGAAGCCGAGGCAGAGGACCCGGAGGCGGCCTCACGCCGGGAGCGGCGTGAGCGTCTCTACACGCTGCTCGCCCGTGCCGCCGCCTACTACGCGCGATACCTGTGGGAGGCATCCGAGGCAGAGCGCGCGCGGGACTACCTGCGAGCGCGGGGTCTCACCGACGAGATCCTTCAGGAGTTCAGGGTCGGCTATGCGCCGAGCGCGTGGGACCGGATGCTGCTCGCCTCGCGCAAGGCGGGCTTCAGCGACGAGGAGCTGCTTGCCGTCGGTCTGGTGCAGCGCTCCAGCCGGCGACCGGGGCAGGTGTACGACCGGTTTCGCGCGCGCATCATGTTCCCCTCGGCCGATGCCCGCGGGCGCATCCTTGGGTTTGGGGCCCGCGCGATGCGTGAGAACCAGCAGCCCAAATATCTGAACACCTCCGACGGGGAGATCTACCACAAGCGCAGGCAGCTCTTCGGCATCGACCGGGCCCGCCAGCCCGCCGCCCGCGCTGGCCGCGTGATCCTGGTCGAGGGCTACACGGACGTGCTCGCGCTTCACCAGGCGGGGCTGCGCAACGCGGTCGGCGTCATGGGCACCTCTTTGACCGAGGAGCAGGTGGGCGAGCTTGAACGGATCGCGCGCGTACTGGAGCTTTGCCTGGATGCGGACAACGCTGGACAGGAGGCGATGATCCGTGCCGCCAGGATGGTCGAGGGCCGAAAGCTCGAGCTGCGGGTCGTGCCGTTGACGCCCGGCGCCGATCCGGCGGAGCTGGTCGAACGCGACGGAGCCGACGCGCTGCGAGGACGGGTGGATTCATCGACGCCCTTTGCGGTCTTCCACGTCGAGCGGATCCTCGCCCAAGCCGACGTGAGTAGCGCAGAAGGGCGCGACCGCGCGCTGGCCGAGCTGCGGCCGGTCCTCGGCGAGCTCCCGCCAAGCGCCATGCGCGACGAGCTCACACGGCGGGTCGCCGGACGGCTCGAGCTCTCCGAAGCGCGTCTGGGAAGCCTGCTCGCTGGAGGCGGTCGCATCGGCGCCGCGACCCCGGGAACGCGTCCGGCTGTGGGTCCGTCCGATCCGACGATCCGGGCCGAGCGGGATTTCCTGGCTCTGTGCGTTGCGCTTCCCGAAGCCGGCTCCCGGGCGCTGGCTGCGATCGACCCCGAGCAGCACATCACGAGTGAGCGCCTGAGGCGCGCTGCCCGTCATCTCGCCGGTCAGACGGAGATGCCGCTCTCTGGTCTCGACAGCGAGGACGAGGAGCTGGCGCAGTTGTTGTCAGCGCTTGTCGAGCGAGCAGGGCGGGCCACGAACATCACGCCCGAGCGGCTCGAGCACGCCCGCCTGCTGCTTGATCGCGACCGTCTCGACCGGGCGATCAGGCGGGCCCGCACAGAGGGCGGCGCCGACATCCCCGCCCTCGCCGCAGAGCGCGAGGCGGTGCTCCAGGCGATCCGCGACGTGGGGAGGGTGCTGGAGGGGGCGGTGTAGGGCGCGTCGCTAGAGTCTCGAACGGATACGATCCGGGGTAGCTCAATCGGCAGAGCATTCGGCTGTTAACCGAAGGGTTGTGGGTTCGAGTCCCACCCCCGGAGCTGGATCAAATGAAGCTCTACGTCTGCTACGGAACGTTCAGATTCGCGCCCAGGCCCGGGGGACACCCGTGCGGCGCGGCATACGAGGCGCTGCGCGATGCTGGCTACGAGCCGGAGGTCGTCCGCGCCTACGGCTACGGCCTCCTGCCGGACGTTTTCAACCAGACGGCAGGCCGCAAGGAGGTCAAGCGGCTCACCGGCAACAGCTGGGTGCCTGCGCTTCTCAACGACGACGGTACGGTGATCCAGGGCTCACGGGAGATCATCGAATGGGCCAAGGCGAACCCTGCGTCCGCTCAGGCCGAATCTTCGGTGGCATGAGCGAATCCGCCCCTCCCGGCGAGCTCACGATCGACTACCTCAAGAGCTGGGAGGAGCACGGCGCCACCTGGAAGGCGCTCAAGCTCACGGACAACACCGCGGTCGTCGAGCTGTGCACCTGCTACGGCGAGGCGGTCGACATCGTCGAGGGCGAGGGTGAGCGGCTCGTCCAGTTCATCCGCACCCACGAGCCCGACTAGCCAGCTCCTCGACCAGCTCGGCCGCATCACCGGCGGGATCGTGGCCCGCCGACCACGCCGCCAGCTCGCGGGCGCGGGTCGCAATCGCCTCATCCCCCAGCGACCGCAGCACCGCCAGCCGTATTGCGATCGGGCTCAGGAGCCGCCACGGCAGCCTGACTCCCGCTCCCGCCCAGTCGACCCGTGCAGCATTCTCGGCCATGTCCCCAGAGTGCGGCACGGCCAGCACCGGGCAGCCGCACGCCAGCGCCCGGACGACCGTGCCATGCCCCCCGTGACACACAACAAGTGAGCACCGCGGCATCACCCGCGAGTAGGACACCCACTCGACCAGCCGGGCATTCGATGGAACGTCGATCGGCGCTGGCAGCGGCTTGCGGTTCGTCGTCGCGAGCACGCGGACTGGTGCATCCGCGAGCCCGGCCAACGCCGCTCGGAGGAGGCGCTGCTCGGGATCCTGCGCGGTCGACGGCGCCACCAGCACGAGCGGATCGGACCCCGGCGGCAGCGGCACTTCCTCGAAGGGGATCTCCCACATCAGGGGGCCCACCACGTGCGTGCCCGCGGGCCACGCCCGCGCGTACTCGAGTTGCGGAAATGACCCCACCATGCAGAGGGAAGTGCTGAGCCCGCCGTGCAGCCGCTGTACCGGTGCCAGCCCGAGGCGCTCACGCGCATCGTTGAGCTCGGATCGTCCGCGGCGTAGCCCGGCCTCCACCGCACGGTCCAAGACCCGCCACAGCCCCCCGCCGACACGCGTCCGCGGCAGCCGTGCGCCGAACGCATAAGGTGGAAACCCGGCAGATCCCACCGGATACACGTGAGGGACCAGCGTCCCCACCGGCAGCCCCTCGAGTTCGCCCGCCATCGCCGGGGCGAGCGTGAGGATGTCGTGGACGACCAAGTCCGGTCCAAATTCCGCCACCGCTGAACGCGTCACCGCCGTCGCCCGCACGACCGCCTCATAGGGCTGAAGCGGGCGCTCGCGGGTGGGGAACACCGGGTACTCGGGCGCTGCCACGAAGCGCATCCCGGCAGCCTCGACGTGATCGCGCCAGTGCGACCACGTCTCGAGGGCGACCGCATGGCCGCGGGCCGTCAGCCGCGTGCCCAGCGCGATCATCGGGAACGCGTGCCCCGGTTGCCCGAAGGCTCCGAGGAAGACCCGCAGCGAACCGCCCCCCGGAAGGGGTTAGCCTGCGAGCTCGGCGACCGCCTGCAGCTGCGCGATCCGCTCGTCGGTCGTGAACGCCATCGGTGTGATCATCAGCGTGCCCACACCCGCGTCGCGGAATGCCGCGATCCGATCGCGCACGACGTCGGACGGGCCGCACAGCGACACCAGGTCGATCAGCTCGCCGGGAATCGCATCGCCAGCCTCCGCCTTCTTGCCCTCCAGGTACAGGTCCTGGATCTCCTTGGCGGCCGATTCGAACCCGTAGCGCTGCACGAGGTTGTTGTAAAAGTTCTGCTTCCGCGAGCCCATGCCGCCGATGTAAAGCGCCAGCACCGGGCGCATCACATTGCGGGCAAGCTCGCGATCGTCGGACACGAACGCGTTGACCGTAGGAGCGATGTCGAAGGCATCGAGTGAGCGCCCCGACCGTGTGGCGCCCTCGTCCAGCAGCTCGCGGAACTGCGCAACGTGCTCGGGGGAGAAGAAGGTGGGAATCCACCCGTCGGCGATCTCACCCGCCAGCGCCGTGTTCTTCGGACCGATCGCGGCCAGGTAAACGGGGATTCGCTCTTGGGCCGGGGAGATCATCAGCTTCAGAGGCTTGCCCGGCCCGTCGGGCAGCGGCAGTTCAAGCGTTTCTCCCGAGAACTGGACGCGCTCACGCGCTAGCGCCATCCGCACGACCGCGACGTACTCACGTGTTCGCTGGAGCTGGCGCCCGAACCGCTGGCCGTGCCAGCCCTCGGCGACCTGCGGGCCCGAGGAGCCGATCCCGAGGATCATCCGCCCTTGAGACAGCTCGTCGATCGTGGCCGCGGTCATCGCTGTCATCGCGGCGCTGCGCCCGGGCATTTGGAAGATCGCCGATCCGAGCTTGATCTTGCTGGTCCCTGCCGCCAGCCAGGCAAGCACGCTCGCCGCGTCGGATCCGTAGGCCTCTGCCGCCCACACGGAGTCGTAGCCAAGCCTCTCGGCCTCCTGGACAACCTGGAGCTGGTCCTGCGGCCCCATCCCCAGGCCCCAGTAGCCGACATGTACTCCAAGCTTCATATATGCAACATTCCTTTCCCCGCGAGGAGATCGCTTGAGGGGCTCGACGACCGCTACTAGAGTGGCCGCGCGGCTGAACCCTATGCGAGAACGGCGCCGACCAACAATCAGAGACCTGCGTCTGGCGATCGACTGCTTGCCCCGCAGCACGCGGATCGCGATGCTCGAGGGGATGCGGGAGAACGAGATCATCGTCGGCGCCTACAGCGACGGCACGGGCATCTGCCCGATGCTCGCGGCGCATCGCGCGGGCGGGCGCACCAGCTTCATCTCGTTCGCCCGTGCCTGGGACCGGTTCGCATTCCGCGGCGCCCGAGTGCGACTGGCCCGCCGTGCGACCAGACGCGAGCTGCTGGTCCTCAAAACCCATCTCGAGGCGAGCCTGCTCGCCGACGAGGGACCCGCCCCCGATCTAATCAGGGCGGTCACCGAGCACCGCGAACTGCTCGAACGCAGCGTGGCGGCTTACGGCCTCTACGAGCGCGCACCTGAGAGACTCGAATCGGAGGACGAGTCGCAGCGCGTCGATGCCGTCGTCTGCTAGCACGGTCGAGCTCCGCGACGGCCGCAGGGCGCTTCTGCGCCCGCTGGAGCGCGACGACGGCGAGCGGCTCAAGCAGGCATTCAACCGGCTAAGTCCCACATCCCGGTACCGGCGCTTCTTCCGCTCGATCGACGAGATGTCAGACCGTGAGCTGGCTTACCTGGTCAACGTCGACCATCACGACCACGAGGCGATCCTGGCGCTCGATCCCCAGCAGGATGTTGCGCTCGGGGTGGCCCGCTATGTCCGCGCCGGCGAGGACGTGCACCGCGCCGAGGCGGCGGTTGCCGTCGCCGATGACTGGCAGGGAATCGGGCTTGGCCGAGCTCTGCTGGAGCACCTCAGCGAGCGCGCGCGAGCCGCCGGCATCGACCATTTCACCGCGCTTATACAGTCCGACAACCGGCGAGCGATCGATGCGCTCACGGCGCTTGGACGGACGACCGCGACGTACGCCGATGCGTTTGTCGAGCTCGACATCGAGCTTGTTCCCGCCGGGCTCAGCGGCGGGCTGGCGGCGGCGCTCCGGGCGGCGGCCGGCTCGCTGGTCGATCCGCGTCCGCTATCGGACCGCATGCTGCACAAGGCGCGTGAGCTATACATGCGCCGCATCGGCCAGTGAGCGCCGATCTGGCGCCGGAACGTCGCACCAGCCCACTCGAGCTGCTGTGGGACCTGGTGTTCGTGTTCGCGATCACGCAGGTCACGACGCTCCTCTATCGCGAGCTGACCTGGCGAGGGTTCGGGCGCGCGATGCTCGTGCTGGCGCTGATCTGGTGGGCATGGTCAGCGTTCGTCTGGGCCGCAAACGCCCAGTCGCCGGACTCGATCGTGATGCGCGCGAGCCTCCTGCTCGCGACGGCTTTTATCTTCATCACGGGTCTCGCGCTCCCGAACGCTTTCGGCCGCGACGGGACGCTTATTCGCGGTCACCTACGCAGTCGTGAGGGTTGGACATCTGGGGCTCTACGCGGATGCATCGCGCAGGGGCAACGCATCATGGAGGGCAATCGCCGGTTTCGGAGTGACGGTCGCGCTCGGGATGGTCTTGCTGATCGCGGGCTCGTTTCTCTCGAGCACTCCTCGCGCGATTCTGTGGCTCCTGGCGGTGGCGATCGACTACGCGGGCCCCGGATGGCTGACCCGCGAGCGGCTGCGGGGAATCCAGCAGGTGGCGGTCGCGCATTTCGCCGAGCGCTACAGCCTGTTCGTGATCATCTGCCTCGGCGAGAGCATCGTCACGATCGGTGTGGGCGCGCGCGGGAGGCCGCTGTCAGCGACGCTGGTGGCGGCCGTCTCACTGGGTCTGCTGATCACGATCGGGCTCTGGTGGACATATTTCGACCGGTTCGCCGAGGTCGCGGAGCGCCGCTTGCGCGGGCACGATGATCCCGTGCTCGCGGCATCGGATGCCTACAGCTACATCCACCTGCTGATCGTCGCGGGGATCATCATCTTCGCCGTCGGGGTCAACGAGGCCGTGCACGACGCCAGCCGCGCCCTTCCGGATTCGGCTCGTCTCGCGCTGTGCGGAGGCGTGGCGCTCTACCTGTTGGGGCACGCCGCCTTCCGGCTGCGTCTTCTGCGCACGCTCAGCTACGGCAAGCCAACGGCTGTGCTGGCGTTGGGACTCCTGTTCGCGTTTGGCGGCGGCGTCATCGCGTGGGCGCTCGCGGCTGCGATCGCGGCCGTGATCGGAGCGCTTTGCGCCACTGAGAGATGGGAAGATCACACGTGATGACCACGCATGCCGGCATTGAGCTCCGCGGGGCGATGGAGCCAGGCTTCGACGAGGTCCTGACCCCCGACGCCCTGGAGTTCGTGGCCGAGCTTCAGCGTGAATTTGGCTCGACTCGAAACGAGGTGCTCGCGGCGCGCAACGAGCGTCGCGCCCGCCTCGCGGCCGGCGAGTCGCTCGACTTCCTCCCCGAGACGGCGGAGATTCGCAGCGGCGAGTGGAAGGTCGCCGGTGTTCCGGAGGACATGGAGCAGCGTTGGGTCGAGATCACCGGTCCTACCGATCGGAAGATGACGATCAACGCCCTCAACTCGGGCGCTGACGGGTTCATGGCCGACTTCGAGGACGCCAATGCGCCCACTTGGAACAACATGGTCGAGGGTCACATTAACCTGCGCGACGCGATCGATCGCACGATCGAATACACCGGGTCAGACGGGCGGCGCTACGAGCTCGGCGAGAGTCCAGCAACGCTGCTGGTCCGCCCCCGCGGCTGGCATCTCCCGGAGCGCCACGTGCTGGTCGATGGCGAGCCGATCGCCGGCGGCCTATTCGACTTTGGTCTTTACCTCTTCCACTGCGCGCCGCGCCTGCTCGACCGAGGATCAGCCCCCTACTTCTACCTGCCTAAGCTCGAGTCCCATAAAGAGGCGCGGCTGTGGAACGAGGTGTTCGAGTACGCGCAGGACGCGCTCGGGATCGATCGGGGGACGATCAAGGCGACAGTTTTGATCGAGACGCTGCCCGCGGCGTTCGAAATGGACGAGATCCTCTACGAGCTTCGCGAACACTCGGCCGGACTCAACGCCGGGCGCTGGGACTACATCTTCTCGGCGATCAAGTGCTTCCCCGAGCGTCCCGAGATGACACTGCCCGATCGTGGCGACGTGACGATGACCGTGCCGTTCATGCGCGCCTATACCGAGCTGCTCGCTGCGACCTGCCACAAGCGCGGCGCGCACGCGATGGGCGGGATGGCAGCGCTGATCCCGTCGCGCAAGGACGAAGAGGCAAACGCGAAGGCGCTCGAGGGGGTACGCGCCGACAAAGAGCGCGAGGTGGGGCAGGGGTACGACGGCACTTGGGTCGCCCATCCGGACCTCGTACCCGTTGCCCGAGAGGTGTTCGAGCAAGGACTGAACGGCGAAGCCAACCAGGTCGCTCGCCAGCGCGAGGACGTGAGCGTCAGGGCGCAGGATCTCCTAGCGCTGTCGATGACGCCGGGGTCGATCACCGAGCGCGGGCTGCGAACCAACGTCAGCGTCGGCTTTCAGTACGTCTCGTTCTGGCTGAGCGGACGCGGCGCCGCCGCGATCAACTCGCTGATGGAGGACGCGGCAACCGCCGAGATCTCCCGCTCGCAGATCTGGCAGTGGGTCCACCACGGCGCCAAGCTCGAAACCGGGACGACCATCACGCGCGAGCTCGTGCGGGCGGTGCTCGACGAGGAGACGACCAAGATCCGAGAAGCGGTTGGCGAGGAGACGTGGCGAGCCGGGCGCCCGGCGGAGACGCGTGAGATCTTCGAGCGAGTGGCGCTGGCAACGCAGCTAGTCGAGTTCCTCACGATTCCCGCATACGAATATCTCGATTAACTAAGGCGCTCGGGCAGCCCCAGCCTTAGAAAGATTGAGGCCACCCGCTCGGGATCGGGCGGTGCGTCGGGCCACGTTGCGAACACCTCGGGGTCAGAGACATCGGGCGAGCGCGCGATGTATGCGGTCACCTGCTCGATCCGGTCGCCCTTCAGCGTGAGTACGTCGAGTGCAAACGGCAGGTAGGCGCTCTCGCGCTCGTGCCAGGTATAGGCGGCGACCGCGGGCTGGCCGCTGGCGTGGGTCGGCACGTGCCGCCAGCGGTAAAGCCCAGACAGCGGACCGATTCTGAGGAAGTTGGGTAGGTCATCGCCGCGGTACCAGCTCGCGAGCGGCGGCATCGACCATGCCGCTTCCTCCGCGAGCATCCCGACCACGGTCTCGACATCGCCGCGCTGCATCGCGTCCATGTATCGCTCGACGATCGCCTTGAGCTGCTGGTCCCCGAGCGAGCGCAGCGTCTGCTGCTGGCTTTGGGCGGGAAGCTTCTCGTCGATCGTCTTGCGGGCTCGCTGTAGCGCGCTGTTGACCGACGCGACGCTCGTCTGAAGGGCGTCGGCCACCTCTTGAGCCGAGAAGCCCAGAACCTCCCGCAGGATCAGGGCAGCCCGCTGGTTTGCGGGCAGGTGCTGGAGCGCGGCGACGAACGCCAGCTCGACGCTCTCGCGCAACTCGTAGCGAGCTTCGGGCGCCGCGTAGGTGTCCTCGAGCCCAAACTGCTCGTCGGGATATGGCTCGACCCACACCGATTCGATGATCGGCTGGCCCGGGCCGTCGTGGGGATCGGCGGCGGGCCCGAAGTCGATCGGCAGCACGCGCTTGGGTCTCCGCGCGATCAGGTTGAGCGAGGTGTTGGTGGCAATCGTGTATAGCCACGAGCGCAGCGAGCTTCGCCCCTCGAAGCGTCCCACGCCCCTCCACGCGCGCAGGAGCGTCTCCTGGAGCGCATCCTCCGCGTCCTGTACTGACGCGAGCATTCGGTAGCAGTGGGCGTGCAATTCGCCCCGGTAGGGCTGAACCAGGCGCCCGAAGGCGTCCTGGTCCCCCGCACGAACGCGGGTCAGCAGGCGTTGCTCAGTTGAAATCGAGATAGTGATCTGACCTCATCGAAGCGATGAATTCATCGCATGGTGGAGGTCTTAGCAGATGATGGATTCAAGGCCCGTCGTCCACGTCGAGCTGCACACCCCCGATCGCACGTCGGCGAGCGAGTTCTACCGCCAGCTGTGTGGCTGGCGCCCCGAGTCGATCGAGACCGCTCACGGGAGCTACACCGCGATGGCGCTCGGGGACGTGGGGGGCGGAATCGTCGAGTGCTCGACGGGCCGTTCGCTGTGGCTGCCATATGTCGAGGTTCCGAATGTGACCGCCTCGACCGAGCGCGCGCGGGTGCTGGGGGCGAGGGTCCTCCTCGAGCCGCGTGAGGGTCCCGCCGGATGGCGCAGCGTGATCGCCAGCCCGGCTGGCGGGGAGATCGCCTTCTGGCACCCGAAGCGATGAGTTTTGGTCGGCCAGCCGGTCGGTACGGGCATGACCACATCATCTGACCGCTCACGCTGGACCGCCCTTGTCGTGCTCTGCACGGGGATGCTGATGATCGTCCTCGACGCCACGGTCGTGAACGTGGCGCTCCCCTCGATCCAACGCCAACTCGGCTTTTCGCAGTCCAGCCTCGCCTGGGTCGTGAACGCGTACCTGATCGCGTTCGGGGGCCTGCTGCTGCTCGCTGGGAGGCTCGGCGATCTCGTCTCGCGCCGGAGGGTGTTCCTCGCCGGGCTCGCCGTCTTCGTCGGGGCCTCGACCGCCTGCGGCCTCGCAGAGAGCCAGGCGACGCTGGTGATCGCCCGCTTCGTGCAGGGCGTCGGCGGAGCGATGACCTCAGCGGTGATTCTGGGAATGATCGTGACGATGTTCCCCGAGCCGCGGGAACAGGCGAAGGCGATCGGTGTCTACAGCTTCGTCGCCTCGGCCGGCGGCTCGATCGGGCTGCTCGCCGGCGGCGTGATCACCGCCTCGATCAACTGGCACTGGATCTTCTTCGTCAACGTGCCGATTGGGCTCGCCACGGCGGTGCTGGCGGTTCGCCTGCTCGAGCGCGACCGCGGGGTGGGGCTCGGCAGCGGTGCCGACGTGCTGGGCGCCGCGCTGATCACCGGCGCGCTGATGCTGCTCGTCTACACGATCGTCAAGCCCGCGGCCGAGGATGGCTGGGGAGCAGGGAGGACCTTGCTGTTCGGTGCCGGGTCCCTGTGCCTGCTGGGGGCGTTCATCGCCCGCGAGGCGACCGCGCGCAACCCGCTGATCCCGCTTCGGATCTTCCGCTCGCCCAACGTCTCTGGCGCCAATCTGATCCAGGCTCTGACTGTCGCCGGGATGTTCGGAATGTTCTTCATGGGCGCGCTGTACCTCCAGCGCGTGCTTGGCTACGGCCCGCTCCAGATCGGGCTGGCGTTCCTGCCGGCGACCGTGATCATGGGAACGCTGTCGCTTCGCTACTCCGAGCTGCTGATCACGCGCTACGGCGCGCGCCGTACGCTCTCGCCCGGCCTCGTGCTGATTGCGGCGGGCCTGCTCCTGTTCACGCAGGCGCCGGTGACGGGCGGCTACGCCCTGCACGTATTGCCGGTGATGGTCCTGCTCGGCATCGGGATTGCCGTCTCGTTCCCATCCTTGATGACCCTGGCGATGTCCGGCGCGACGCCGAGCGATGCCGGGCTCGCATCGGGCCTCGTCAACACGACCGTCCAGGTGGGCGGCGCGCTGGGGCTGGCTGTGCTTGCCACGCTGGCGAGCTCCCGCAGCGCCTCACTACGCGGGGAGGGACATCCGCTGACGAGCGCACTGACCGGCGGCTACCACCTGGCCTTCCTGGTCGCGGCCTGCCTCGTGCTCGTGTCGCTGGTGGTCGCGATGGTTGTGCTACGAGAGCCGTCACGCGCCTCCGGGTTCGTGGCGGCCGAGCCCGCGTACTGCGAAGCGGCGTAGGCTTCGCGCGCCATGCGCGTCGTCCTCACCGGAGCCACCGGCATGATCGGGCGTGCGCTAACCCGTGCCCTACGCGAGCGGGGGGACGATGTCGTCGCGCTGTCACGGGACCAGCGGCGTGGGCGCCAGGCGCTGGGGGACGGGGTCGAGGTGGTCGGCTGGGAGAGACCCACCAGCCGGCCCGCCGTCAACGGAGGCGATCAGCGGTGCCGATGCGGTGGTCAACCTGATGGGTGAGCCGCTCGCGCAGCGCTGGAGCGAGGAGGTCAAGGGCCGGATCCGCGATTCGCGGGTGGGGGGGACCCGCTCGCTCGTCGCCGGGCTGCGCGCCCTGCCGTCCGCGGAGCGACCCCGCACTCTGATCTCGCAGTCCGCGGTCGGCTACTACGGTGCCCGAGGCGATGAGCCGGTCGACGAGGACACCGGGCCGGGAGAGGACTTCCTGGCGGGCGTGGTCGTGGATTGGGAAAGGGAGGCAGTCGCGGCCGGGGACTTCGCGCGGGTGCTCCTGACCCGCACGGGAGTGGTGCTCTCGGCCGATGGCGGTGCGCTCAAGACGATGCTTCCGTTCTTTCGCCTGGGCCTGGGTGGCCCGGTCGCGGGGGGCCGGCAATACATGCCGTGGATTCACCTCGACGACGTGGTTGGCGTGCTGCTGCATTGCCTGGACCGCAACGACGCGGAAGGCCCAGTCAACGTGGCCGGGCCCACGCCAGTAACCAACGCCGAGTTCTCCAAGGCGCTGGGGCGGGCGCTGGGGCGGCCGGCGGTGCTCCCCGTCCCGGGCTTCGGAATGCGGCTTCTCTATGGCGAGATGTCCTCCGTGGTGACGACCGGCGCCCGGGTGATGCCGAAACGACTTGAGCAGCTCGGCTACCGCTTCCGGTACCGGGATGTTGAGGAGGCGCTGCGGGCGTGCGGTTTAGGCGTCGCGCTCTGCCCACTCGAGCAGCGGCTCCAGCGAAAACGGGGCGTCATCGATGCCCTCGTGGAGATCACCAAGCGCTTTGAAGCGCTCAGGGACGGTTTGAATCGTGAGCTCCTGCGGGATGACATCGTCGATCTCATCCCAGGTGATCGGGGTGGAGACCGTGCCTTCCTTGATCCCGCGGACGGAGTATGCGGAGGCGATCGTGTGATCGCGCGCGTTCTGGTTGTAGTCGACGAACACCTTGTCGCGCTCGCGGTCCTTGCGCCACCACGTGGTGGTCGCATGCTGGGGGACCCGGCGTTCGACCTCCAGCGCGAACGCCAGCGCCGCCTGCCTGACCTCGTGAAAGCCCCAGCGCGGCTCGATCCGGACGTAGAGATGCAGGCCGTCACCCCCGGAGGTCTTGGGCCAGCCCGTGGCCCCCAGCTCGTCGAGCACCTCGTGGGCGACACGGGCCGTTCGGCGGACTGCGTCGAAATCGCACTCCGGCATCGGATCGAGATCGATTCGCCACTCGTCCGGGCGCTCGACGTCTGCGCGGCGCGAGTTCCATGGGTGAAACTCGACGGTCGACATCTGGACGGCCCAGATCACGTCCGAGAGCTTGGTCACGCACAGCTCGTCGGCGTGGCGGCCGGAGGGAAACTCGACACGCACGGTCTCGACCCAGTCAGGCGCGCCCTTCGGGAGACGCTTCTGGTGGACCTTCTCGCCGTCGACACCGCTGGGGAAGCGGTGCAGCATGCAGGGCCGCTCGCGCAGGCCGCGGACGATTCCCGGGCCGACGCTGAGGTAGTAGTGCGCCAGATCGAGCTTGGTCTCGCCACGGACCGAGAAGTAGACGCGATCGGGATTCGAGATCCGGAGGTCGTGGCCGTCGACTGACAGCTCGACCGAGTTCTGTGCGTCAGGGGACAGGGCGCGCAAGCTAGCGCCTTGGAGCGAACGCGGTAAGAATTAGCTTGTTCATGACCGAGTCACTCGACCGCGCTGCCGTGACGCCGCCCGACGGCGCTCAAACGGCCTTCCGGCACGAGTTCGCTCAGCAGCTGAGGGTCGACTCGGTGCGCGCCAGCGCTGCCGCCGGATCAGGCCACCCGACCTCGTCGATGTCGGCCGCGGATCTGATGGCGGTGCTCCTCGACGGATTCCTGAGACTCGACTACTCGCATCCCGAGGATCCCCACCGCGACCACCTGATCTTCTCCAAGGGCCACGCCTCGCCGCTGTACTACGCGATCCTGCGGGCGGTGGGGGAGATCGACGACGAGGAGCTGCTGAGCTTCCGGAAGTTCGGCAGTCGCCTGGAGGGCCATCCCACGCCCCGGATTCCGCCGACCGACGTGGCGACCGGCTCGCTCGGACAGGGGTTGCCGATCGGCGTTGGTCTTGCGCTCGCGGGCAAACGACTTGACCGGCTTCCGTACAGGGTGTGGGTGCTGTGTGGCGATTCGGAGCTGGCGGAGGGCTCTGTCTGGGAGGCCTTCCAGCACGCGGCATGGTCAAAGCTGGACAACTTGATTGTGATCGCGGATGTGAACCGGCTCGGGCAGACCCGGGAGACGATGCTCGGCTGGGACCTCGCCGGGTA
This sequence comes from uncultured Solirubrobacterales bacterium, assembly GCA_963849295.1. Lineage (GTDB taxonomy): Bacteria > Actinomycetota > Thermoleophilia > Solirubrobacterales > Solirubrobacteraceae > Palsa-465. The sequence goes on along the minus strand of CAWKGU010000005.1, from coordinate 846,895 downwards.
CGCGGCGCGGGCTCGGGCGTTTGGCTGGCACGCGATCGAGATCGATGGGCACGACCTCGACGCGATCGACGACGCCTACCGCGGTGCGGTGCACGCGATCGACAAGCCAACCGTGATCTTTGCCCGAACGCTCAAGGGGAGAGGCGTCGCCGCCGTCGAGGACCAGAACGGTCATCACGGCAAACCACTGGATGATCCGGTGCAGGCGATCGCAGAACTTGGCGGCGAGCGCCAGCTTCACGTGGCTCCTCCCAGCCCAATCGAATCCGGTGCGGCGCACCGCTTCGAGGTGGCCGGGGGAGAGCTGCCGCGCTGGAACGTCGGCCAGGAGATCTCGACGCGCGACGCGTACGGGCAGGCACTGGCAGCGCTCGGGAGCAGGCGCGGTGACGTCGTAGCGCTCGACGGCGAGGTGTCGAATTCGACGCGCTCCGAGGTATTCGCAGAGACGCATCCCGACCGCTACTTCGAGATGTTCATCGCCGAACAGCAGATGATCGCTGCGGCGGTCGGCATGCAGGTGCGCGGCTGGGTTCCGTTCGCCTCGACGTTCGCGGCGTTTCTGTCCCGCGCCTACGACTTCATCCGCATGGCGGCTATCTCGTCGGCGAACCTGCGCTTGGTCGGATCCCACGCGGGGGTCTCGATCGGGGAGGACGGGCCCTCACAGATGGCGCTGGAGGACTTCGCCGCGCTGCGCGCAGTGCACGGGAGCGCGGTGCTTCATCCATCCGATGCCAACCAGGTGCCGCCGCTCGTCGAGCAGATGGCGGAGCGTCCGGGCATCTCATATCTGCGGACGCTGCGGGGAAAGACCATCGTTCGCACTGGTGCCGGCGAGGACATCCGGATCGGCGGAAGCAGGATCGTCCGCGGCAGCGATCGGGATGAGGTCGCGGTAGTTGGGTGCGGAGTCACCGTCTCCGAGGCGGACGAGGCCGCGCAGCGGCTTGCGTCGGAGGGCGTTAGCGTGCGCGTGATCGACTGCTACTCGATCAAGCCGATCGACGCCGACGTGCTCCGTGCGACGGCCGCGGAGACCCGCGCGCTGATCACAGTTGAGGACCATTGGCCCGAGGGCGGGCTCGGCGAGGCCGTGATGAGCGCGCTTGCCGATGCGCCCGATCGTCCGCCGATCGTCCGCCTGGCCGTACGCGACATGCCGGGCTCGGGAGAGCCCGCCGAACTCCTGCACGCCGCGGGGATCGACGCCGAGGCGATCGCTGTCGCGGTGAGGTCCTGCATGGGTGCATGATGGCGAGCTGCAGCCATCTGGAGCTGGTGACCGTGACCGAGCTACCGGACAGCGTCGCCGGCTGCGAGGATTGCCTGCGGACCGGCGGCGTTTGGCTTCACCTTCGAATCTGCCTTACGTGCGGTCATGTGGGCTGCTGCGATGACTCGCCCAACCGGCATGCCACGGCGCACTTCCGCGCTGAGGGGCATCCGCTGATTCATTCGCTCGAGCCCGATGAAGACTGGAGCTGGTGCTACTTGGACGAGGTCGGGATGCTGATCTCCGAGATTCGCGGTCACACCCGGATCCCGCCCTCCCCGATGCTGAGAGCCAGCGAGTGAGCGAGTCTCCAGTGGAGCAGCTGCTGGACGCGATCGACAGCCTCGATGTGGACGGCGTGGTGGCGTTGCTCGCGCCGGACATTCGCCTGCTGACCGCCGATGGGCGACGGGCGCAGGGAGTTGACGCCGCGCGTGAGCTTCTTCAGTCGTTCCTGGCGGTACTGCGCTCAACCACCCACGAGGTGACCGCGCAGTGGCACGTCGACGACGTGTGGATCGCGGAGGTGCAGGCGAGCTACGAGTTGCGCGACTGGCTCGAGCTGACCGCGTTGCCACGAGCGTTCATTGCCCGCCAAGGTTCCCCTGGGATCTCCGAGCTGCGGGTCTACGGCGCCCACGAGCACCCCTTGACCGACGAGCATACGGAGCTCCACTCGTCCGAGCCTGAGGGGGTGTGGATGGGTGGGCGGTTCGTGCCCCCGCTGTGAGCCAGGGGGCGCTCAGGCGATCGCTAGCTCGTCAAGCGCGAGCTGCAGAGCCTCGCTGAAGGTCGGGAACTGCGGCGCCGTGTCGCGCAAAACGGCGATCGGTACCCGCGCCTTCACGGCGATCACCGCCGCGTGGATCCACTCGCTGGCAAGGGGCCCGATCGCCCAGGCGCCGACCAGGACGTTTGTTTGCGCGTCGGCCGTCAATCCGAATTTCCCCTTTAGATCCCGTCCGTAGGTTTCGGTCCGATCGAGCTCCGAGATGTCGATCACGGCCTCGCGCGCGTCGATCCCGGCGTCTTTCGCCTGGGCGGTGCTCCGGCCAACGGCCGCGATCTCCGGGTCTGAGAACACCACGCGCGGGATCGCCGAGTAGTCCGCGCGCGCCTCGCGGCCCTGGATGTCCGCGGCGACGATGCGCGATTGGTACGCCGCAACGTGCGTGAACGGTGCAATGCCCGTGACGTCGCCGACCGCCCACACGCCGGGTGCCGCGCGACACCGCTCGTCGATCTTGATTCCTTTTTCGTCGTGCTCGACGTTCACGGTCTCCAGGCCGATGTCGTTAAGCCGCGGCTGCCTCCCGGTGGCGACTAACACCCGCTCGGCCTCGAGGACTTCTCCGCTATCCAGGTGGAGTCGTGTGGTCTCGCCGTCGGACTCGGCGCGCTCGGCATGTGCGTTGAGTTTGATGGCGATTTGTTCGTCGTCGAGCAGCGTGGCAAGTAGGTCGCCTATGCGTGGATCCTCGCGGGCGAGCAACCGCTCGGCGGCCTCGACGATCGTGACCCGTGACCCGTACCGGCTGAGCATCTGGCCGAGCTCGATCCCGACCGGTCCGCCACCGAGCACGATCGTGCTCGCGGGCACGTGCTTGAGAGTGGTGGCCTCACGATTGGTCCAAAACGGCACCTCGCGGAGGCCATCGATCCTCGGCACGGCGGCGGTGGAGCCGGTGGCGACGATTATCCGTTCGGTGCTCAGCGCCCTGTCCGCGACGGCGACCTTGCCGGGCGCGACGATCCGGCCCTCCCCGCGAATGATCTCGATGCCCTTCTTCGTGAACGCCTCGTACTTCTTGCTGTCGTCGAGGCCGGAGTTCATGTAGTCGCGATAGTCGCTGACCTCGGCCCAATCGATCGCGGGCTTCGACAGTCCGGGCGCGTGTCGAGCCTCGCTCAGCTACCTCTGCGGGGCGAAGCAGCGTCTTGCTCGGCATGCACGCCCAGAATGGGCATTCCCCGCCCACGAGCTCGCGCTCCAGCATCGCGACTCGCATCCCCGCCTTGGCAAGGCGCTTGGCGCACCCGCGCCCTCCCGATCCAGCTCCGATCACGACTGCGTCGTAGCGGTCGGCGTCGGCCATGGGGTCTCGAGCATAGACGGGCTGAGAGGTGACCGAAAGTGGAGCGTCCATGCCATAGGATCGGACGGTGGGAGCAGGAGCTGCCTCTCCGTTCTCCGCGACCGGCCGGCGGGAGCGCCTGACGGGCTGGGGCCTGACGGCGTTCCTGGTGGCGCTCGTGCTGCTGCCGTCCGCCAGCTTTGCGGTCTTCGCCGGGATCCCGATCACTTCGGCACAGTCGTATTTCGGGGCGATGTGGCTGCTGGTTCCGCTGCTCCTCAGCGGGGCCGTGCGGCGTCGACTCGTCAGGCTCGTGTCCTGGCGGGGCCCACGATCACTACACGCGGTCTTTGGGCTGATGGCCGTCGCGCTGATCGCCAAGCTCGTGCTGCTGATTGGCGCGCCGGCGGGCGGATTCGGCGCGTGCTTCCGGAGCCTCGCGCCGCTCTCCCACAATGGCGCCGATGCGGCGGCGCTGGGCCTGCCCGCACGACGATGCGAGCTCTCATACGCCAACCCGCTCGGCCGCTTCGATGGAGCGACCCGGCTCGATCGGACGATCGATTTCGGGGACTCCGTCGGCGGACGGGACTGGGGTCTGGACTTCTTCAACTCGGCTCGCTTCAACTACTGGGCGCAGTGGATCGGCGTGCCGAACCGGCAATACCTGCCCTTCGCGGTTTCCTGGAGCGGAAAGGCCGATGGCGGGCGCGGGCAGGAGCTCATCGTCCGCTACGTCGGGCAGGGCGCGGTCTCTGTCGATGCGAGCACGACCGCACTGCCCCCGAGCTACGCGCGACTGATGCTCGTTCGCCTCCGGCTCCCTCCCGGACGGCATCACTTGTCGGTGGAATATTCGTACACCCACGAGGTAATCCAGCCGCACCCCCTCGCCGAGCCATATGCCGGAATTGTGCTGACGACCGAGGGCGGCTCACCGCTTCAAGCGGCACCCGTGGCGTTCGGATGGCGATTGCTCGCCGGCGCCGCGGACCTGTTGATCGCGATATTGCTGGCGCTCGTCGTAGCAGCGGTCGTTCTGGCTACCCGGGGCCGAATCCTGGTGGCAGTGCTGTTCGGCCTGGCGGCGACCGTGGCGATTCGGCTGCCCCGAACCGATTTCCTTATCGGGCTGCTGGAGTTTGCGACGTTCGCGCTCGTCGCCTGGTGGGTGGTCCGCCGCCGCGCCTCGCTCATGACCGGACTACTGACGCTCTACGCGAGCGTCCTGACGATCGAGCTCGAGCGTGCGCGGCACGAGCTCGTCCCTTTCTCTCACGTCGTGCTGCGGAGCGGGGGAGATGACTGGCTCACCTACGAGAGCCAGGCCCACGTCGTGCTTGCGGGATCGCTGCGTGGGGGAGAGAGCGTGTTCGGATACGTGCCTTCAATGCGGTACATCCTCGCGTTCGCCCACACCCTGTTCGGCAACGGCGACGGGCGCGTATCGGTAGTCGAGCTCACGGGCATCATCGTGGCCTTGCTGTCCTTCGTACTGGTCCTCGTCGCTCGGGCTCGGTGGGACGAAGTTCGCGCGCGCGCCCGGATCCTTCCGGTAGCACTGGTGCTGCTCGCGGCGCTGGCGGGCACGTTGCTAGTGAGCAGCAACATTGCCGTCACGATCACGCGTGATCCACTCTCGGAGCCCATCTCCTGGGCTCTGATCCCGCTCGCATGCACCCTGTTCCTGCTGGTTAGAAGGCCGTGGGCCTTCGTCACAGGTGCAGGTCTGTGTGCGATCACGCTGGTGACCCGGGTCGACTACGGAATCGGTCTGGTCGCGCTGATCGGGTGTGGAGGTGTCGCCCTATTACGTGAACGTGGGCCGCTACGGGACGCGTTGCGGCAACTTCGCCCAGCTTGGGCGACGGCGCTTGCGGTCTTTGCAGCGATTTCGCTGCTGCCAGGAGCGCACAACCTCTACTACGGCGACAAGCTCCGGCTCGTCCACGACCCCGGGAACGGGCCCACGGCTTTCGTGGTCTCCGTGACCGATGTGCCGCGCCTGTGCTGCAGCTCGGCCGTTCGCTCGAAGTTCAAGAATCAGGTCAGACTGCTGCTCGTGAAGGGACAGCTCAACGACAACACGTTTCTCGTCCCCCTTCGCCTACTTCAGGCACTCTGGATCGGGACCTTGTTCTTGCTCGTCCGCCGATGGAAGCGGCTCGACTGGCTCACGCGTCTTGTGGGCTTACTCCCGCTCGCGTTCCTGCTGCCGCAGGTATTTCTGAGCATCGCGACCTACTACCCCCGGCACGTCATTGCCGACTACGTCGTGATGTCGATCTCGGCGATGTACGTGTTCGCCGACTACTTCTTCTCGTCGCGGGCGCGCCCGTAGCGCTCGTAGATCACACACGAGCCGAACGTCCTGGTCTCGATCAGGTGCAATGGGACGTCTTCGGTCACCGGCGGCAGGAACGGCAAGCCTGCTCCTCGCTAGGGCCGTCCACCCGAACGCGCTCTTGCGAAACGGGACTCCGTCCCGTCAGTCCTGGTCGTGGAGCACAGGGGCGTATGAGATCCCGATGATCGCGCCCTCCGGTGACTGCAGCCTGGCCACGGTCTGACCCCACGGCTCCTCGCGTGGTGGGTGCAGCAGCTGGTAGCCGGCGTGTTCCAGCTCTCGCGCTGCCGGGCCCACCGCCGCGGCGTCCGCGACGTCGAACTCGATGCTGACCTGTGGCACCGGTCGCCCCGCCGGCCACTGTGCCGCCCCGAAGCACGCCTCGGCGGCCTGGGACAGCGGCCAGATCCCGAAGGACTTGCAGCCAGCGATCTGCTCGCTGTGGTGATAATCGCCGTCGCGGCTCTCGAGCGGCAGCCCGAGCGCGTCGACGTACAGTTTGCGACTGGCGGGCGGATCGGGCGCGATCACCGCCACGGTCGAGAGGAACTCAAGGTTCAAGTGGCACCTCCTCGTTGCCGCGTGTTCGTTCGACGATCCAAGCTCGCACGTTCTGAGCACCATGCTCGGTCGCGCGTCTGAGAATCTCGGCGCGAAGGGAGCGCAGGCGTTGTAGCTCCGGTGATGTCAAGCTCATCGTGGACTCTCGCCATCGGCCGTCTCGGCAGCGAGGGTAGCGCTGGGGCCGTGAGCGAGCGGGCCGAGAAGTTTCACGGGGCGACTGAGCGAACCGACCGCATGCGGGTTGATCGGGCTCCGCTTGCTGTGCAACTCTGTCCGTGCATGAGCGCTAAGAGTCGCCAAAGCAGCACGGTTGATGTGGACTGGATCGCGGCGCATCTCGGCGATCCTGGCGTTCGGCTTGTCGAGATCGACGTTAGCCGCGCTGCCTACGACGAGGGTCACATTCCCGGTGCGGTTCTCTGGAACGCCTACGCGGATTTGCGTGATCCGCATTACAAGCCCGTGGGGCTCGGGGAGCTCGAGCGTTTGCTCATTCGCTCGGGGATCACGCCTGAGACGTGCGTGGTCACCTACGGCTACAGCGCTCCGCTCGGTTTCTGGCTGCTGCGGGCACATGGTCACGAGGACGTGCGGATGCTGATGGGGCCGCGCGACCAGTGGGCGCAAATGGGACACCGGTGGAGCACGGACGCGCCCGCGGTGGCGGAGAGCGCCCATCCGCCGCTGGTCGCGAACGACAAGCTGCTTGCTTCTCGCGAAGCGGTGAAGAGCGCGATCGATGACCCGGCGCAGCTTGTCCTGGATGTGCGTGCCGAGGGCGAATACGACGGCGAGTTGTTCTGGCCCTCGGGGGCCACGGAGGACATCGGCCGTACCGGGCATGTCCCCGGCGCCGTCAGCGTCCCCATCGGCTTGCTGCGCGCCGAGGACGGAACCCTGAGAAGTGCCGATGAGCTGCGAGGCGTCTTCGAGCAAGCGGGCGTTACCAAGGACAAAGCACTGATCACTTATTGCACGATCGGCAACCGGGCGAGCGAAGCGTGGTTCGCGCTCAAGTACCTCCTCGACTACCCGGACGTAAGGGTCTACTACGGCTCGTGGGTCGAGTGGGGCAAGGCGACGGACACGCCGATCGAAACCTGACCCCGAGCGCCGAGACCGCGCTTCGTGGCACATCCAGACCGCGCTGCCGGGTCAGGTGATCTTGAAACTCTTGATCGCGGGCATGCCCGGACCAGCTGCATTGAGCGCCCGCACCTCGAACTCGTACTTCCCCCCGTTTCAAGTGCGTGTACCGCTTCGGTGATGCGCAGCTTGTGAAGTGCGGGTGCGTCTTTTTGTGCTTCTTTTGCTTGACCAGCGCGCACTGAAAGCCGGTCGCGCCCTGCTCGGTGAACTTGAACTTGGCCTTGCGTGCCGCGCGACTGATCTTGGCCTTGACCCCCGGAGCTGCGGGCGGAAGCAGCCTGAAGCTTGCGGTCAACGCCCGGCTCGTGCTCATCGTCACCGTGCAAGTGCCTGTCCCACTGCAGGCGCCGCCCCAACCTGCAAACGTCGACCCGCTCGTCGGCGTCGCCGACAGGGTGACAGCGGTCCCGTTCGCGTACGCCGACTAGAAAGCCCTGGCGCTGGGCGCATCCCAGAGTGGTACCATTTTGGTATGAGCAAACAGATCGCGGTCCGGCTATCCGATGATCTCGTTGAGTTTGTCGATCGCATCGTGCAGGGTGGTCAACAGCCCAGTCGCGCAGCGGTCGTCGCACGGGCGCTTGAGCGCGAACGGCGGCGGGTCGTCGCGGCGCGCGATGCGGAGATCCTGGCGGCGACTGGCCCTGACCCGGTGCTGGATGGCCTGGCTGAGCACACCGCCCGGATGCGCATCGACGACTGATGCAGCCAATCCACCTTGCGCGATTCGACAAGTCGCGACCCGTCCTCGTGCTGACCCGCGAGCTCGTGCGACCTCACCTCAACACCGTAACCGTGGCGCCGTTGACCACGACGATTCGGGGGCTGTCGACCGAAGTGCGATGCGGCACCGAGAACGGACTCGAGGAACCCTCCGCCGTGGCGTGCGATCACATCACCACGATCCCGGCCGCGAACCTCGGTCGACAAATCGGCCGCCTCCTAGACGAGCAGGAAGCCGATCTCACCCGCGCAATACACGCCGCGTTCGACCTCGATTAGCCACGACGACCGCCGTCGCACCCTTGCGGGATTTCAAATCGGACGGGTGTACCGGGATGTCTCGGGGAAACGCTCGGCGGTCACGGCCGGGTCTTGCATCCCGGTTGAGGTTCTCGTTGCGGGCCGCCGACCCCAAGCTGGTGCCCCACGGTCGTACGCGCTGCAGCCCGGGCCTCGCTGGCTGCCGGCGGGCGGTTATGGTGCCAGCGCATAAGCAACGCGTTCGAACCCGAGTGGCAGGGGGACAGAGGCGGCAACCGCGTCGCCAGGCTAGCCGCTGCCGCGGGCTCGCAGCGCGTGGGCGCGAGCATCGTCGAGCTCGCGTCAGGCACGCTCAGCAGCCCCTACCACTTTCATCACGCCAACGAGGAGCTGCTGATTGTGCTCAGCGGCACGCCGGAGCTGCGTATGCCCGACGGGCTTCGTGAGTTGCAGCCGGGCGAGGTCGTCTCGTTCCCGTGCGGTCCTGAGGGCGCACACCGGCTGCGCAACGCGTCGTCGGAGCCCTGCCGGCTCCTCTTCATATCCGAGATGAACCTCCCCGACATCGTCAGCTACCCCGACACGGGCACCACGCTCGCCGTGACCGCCCCGACCGCCCGACTGGCGTTCCCCAGCGGAAGCGACGGGCCGTTGACTGACCTCATTGCCGAAGCGTTCGATGCTGATCCGGGCAGCGCCTCGTAATGGCAGCCCCAAATGGAAGTTACTCCGCCCTCGCATGGCGCCGAGCTGACGCCCGGCGACGAGACGCCCCTACGCTCGCGTTCGTCTCCATCGCGCTCGCCTCAGTTGAACCGCCGCGCGATCGCGACAACGGATTGCTTTGATGCTCGCACCGCCTCGCCGCGATCGCGCCCCGCGGTTCGGGGACGCTCCATCTAGTATCGCCGCAATGGCAGAGCGCCGATTTGATTTGGCGGCGTCCTCGCTGCGCGCCGACGCCTCGGACGCGCGAGCGTTGGCCGAGGCGCTCGCCGCAAAGCTGGCCGAGGCGCTTCCTGATCAGACGCGAATCCGGCGCCAGGGCGGAAGGTTGCTCTCTAGAGAGAAGCGCTTGGAGCGCGTCGAAGTGCAGCTCGGTGAAGAGACGTTCGTGCTTGCGCTGGCGGGTGAGAAGGCGGAGACGAGCCGAGCCAAGACGGTACGAGGAGTCGTGATCAAGCGCCAGGAGCTCCCGCTCGACACATGGCTCGAAGCGTTGAGCGAAGCGCTGGACGTTGAGGCGCAGCGGTCCGAGGCCGTGCGGTCGTCGCTCGAGCGACTCCTCGGGTGAGCCCGCGCAGTCTCAGCAGCTGCTTAGTCGTTGATGTCGAGGACGGGTGTGATGGCGGGCAGCTGCTGGTCTGACTCGGCGTGCTCGTTGGGCACCACGGCAGTGCCGATCGCGAAGAACTCGATTACGTGGCTGCCCCAACCATGATTGTTCTGGTGGAGCTTGACCTCGACGATCCCGAGCACATCGTCCCCGATCTCCTCGGCTTCTCTCTGCATCCGTTCCATCGCGAGCTCACGCGCGTCATATAGGGCCTGGGTGTATTGCTCGAGCTCGACGTTCTGACCGGTCTGGCGGAGTGATTGCATCATCCCGCGATGTGCGACGTGATACACGCAGTTGCCCATCACCATGCCGACCGGCCGCTTGCCGGTCTGCATCAGCGTCCAGAACGCCTGGCCACTGAGATCTGAAGTGAACGGCCGCCCGTTCGGCGCACGATGAACCTTGCCACCCTTGTGCTTGACCGCGGTGCCGACCGCGATGAACTCCGCCATGTCCGCCCCCCACTCGTAGCGCCCGATGTCCAGGCGGACTCCGACGATGCCGTCCGACCCCAGCTGATCGGCCTCCTCCTCCATTCGTGTCATCGCGAGCTCTCGGGCCGAGTACATCGCCTGGGTGAGGACGCCCATCTCCTGGCTCGCCTTCCAATTGGCCGCCTGAAAGCCGATGTGGTAGATGCTCGACCCCACCACGAGGCCCACTGGCTCAAAGCCGGCCTTCTCCACGCACAGGTATTCGTTCACGGACAGATCCGAGGTGAACAGTCCACGCGCGTTCATCGCGAGGCGCTCACTGGCGTGTTCGGCGAGTCCTTCGGTACTGGCGGGGTCGTATGTCGACATCGGATGCTCCTGGCTGGTCGTGGACTAGGCCCCGAGGTTGATCGACATCACCGGCGTCCCCAGCGGGGCTGGATGAGGCTCATTTGCGCCTAGCCGAATCGCGGTGCCCAGCACGTGCATGGACACGATGAAGAAGTGCTGCGCAAAGCCGAGGCGCTCGTACTCGTGGTGATCGATGTTGTGCGTCAGTGTCGAGATGACCATGTCGTTCGCGCCTGCCGCACGCGCCTGCCGCACCACCTCGCTCATCGCGAGATGGCGGGCCGCGTAGACGCCCTGCGTCACCTCGGTCATCTCCTGGTTGCCCCACCACGATCGCATCAGCTGGTTGGCTTGCATGCTGAGAGCAACGGTCACCACCGAGGTGTGCCCGATGACGCCGACGGTCTCGGCTCCGATGCGGCGCAGCTTGTCTACGTCCTGGCCAGACAGCGCGCACATCCGCGGCCTCTCCAGGTCGCGACCGGCGATCGCGGTCTCGCGTACAGCGGTGCCGATGACGACGTATTCAATGGTTCCGGGTTCTCCCAGGAAGCTGTTGGCGGTCAACTCGATCCCGATCACCGCGTCTGCGCCCGCGAGCTGCGCCTCCTGGCGCAGGCGGCCGAACGAGCGCTCCCGCGCCAGGTTCCACGGCATTGCGAAGGAGGGCATCTCGCGGATCCCTCCGCCGTAGGAGGTCCAGCCGTAGTTTTGCCAGCCGTGCTGAACAACCGAGGAGCCCATGATCTGCGCGATCGGCTGAAGGCCTGAGGCCTGCGCGACCGCATACTCCTTAGCGCTCAGATCGCTGCTGAAGACCGGCGAGGCAGCCGCAGCGATGGCCCTCAGACGCTGTTCCGCCCCAAGCGGTATCCCTCCCCGCTGGATGCGCTCAAGATCGACTGCGGCCGCCTCGCGCTCACTTTCGCTGGGTGGTATCGGACGTTTCCCGAATCGTCGCAACAGTTGATGTTCCCACATCCGGACCGCCGCCCGACTAGGACGGATGGTTCCGCAACGGAGGCTGTCGCGTAAATCCGACGGACCGCAAATTCTCTGTGGTTGGCCGCCAACGCCGCGTCGGTCTGCCACGGCGGCATAGACTAGCCCCGGTGGGCTGTTGTGCATCTCGCAGCGCTGCGTTGGACCCCCGCCAGGGACGGCGAGCCGGCACCGGGACGAGTGCACGGTCATGCATCGGATAGGCCGATTCGCGCCGGCCTGTTGGGGACTGACGTTGCTGGCCCTTGTGTCGGGCTGTGGCAGCAAGTCATCGACGGGGACGCACAGTGCCTCAACGTCGACGGCATCGGCGGCGGCGACGTTCGTAAATCGCGCGAACGCGATCTGCACCAAGCCCCAGACGGCCCCGAGTCCAGGTCCGTTCCCGTTCCCCTCGTTTGACCCCCTACATCCAGATCGCTCGAAGCTGCCTGCGATTGGTCGTTACTTCGAGCGGGCGAACGGGCTGCGAGTTTTGAGAGTCGAATTTGCACAGCTCAGAGCGCTCGGGACCCCGCCCAAGGAGCAATCGGATTGGAAACGGCTGCTCACGGCGATGCAGGGGAATCTGGCCGCGACCGCCAGCCAATACCAAGCCGCGCTCGCGGCCAACGTGCCGGTGTTCATCGCGACAGTCAAAACGGTGACGGCCACAATGAGCCAGGAGCGGGCAGCCGCGACGGCGTTCGGCGCGAACGGCTGCGCGCCGCCGGGGCCCGACGGGCAGGGGGGGCCGGGCGGGTCGGGCATAACGTTCCAAGCGATGGTCCAGCTCGCGGCCTGCATGCGCGCCAATGGCGTCGCCGTCCGCGCCAACACCCCCCCAAACAGTCCACCTCTGATCACGCGCGTTCCCACCACCAGTCGGCACTACCAGACAGTGGGCGCCAAATGCCGCGCTCAGCTCGGGAGTCGATTCCCCGGCTTGGCGCACAGCCCGATACCGCCGTAAATCGCGCGCGAGCCGGTGGCGGTTCTCGACGCTTGCAACCCTTGTGGTCGGTCGACAAGCGAATCGAGACGCTCTCGGGGGGGGCGCGGTCGTGCATCGGACGAGCGAGTATCAGTTTGGGGAGCCGTTGGGGAGGCGCGCGCTTCCCGCGATAATCCTCGTATAGCGGATTTACAGGCCTTTCCGATGGCCCGGGGAGGACTCGAACCTCCGCGCGACGGATTATGAGTCCGCTGCTCTGACCACTGAGCTACCGGGCCGTGGCGAACGCGAAGCTAGCACCGAGGTGCGACGCGCCGACAGCGGAGCGTTCAGGTCGTCTGGGCCGAATTAATCTGTTCGCTTTCTCGACCCGGATGCGCTGGGGGCATCTCCCCGCGTCAGGTACGCTACGGCCATGCTGATCGCCGCGAGCATCCTCAGCCTTGGAGACAAGCCAAGCGCGTTCGGTCAGACACTCGCACTGCTGCTGACGTTTCTTGGCATCGGTGTGCTTGTCAACCTGCTGATCGTCTACATCATCGCGCAGGTCCTGGCCGAGCGTAAGCAGAACCAGGAGTACCGGCAAGGCCCCGACTAGCCGAGCTGAGGGACACGCTGCGCCGGCGGTTGCGGACTGGTCTCGAGCTGGACGACGACCGTGGCCGGATCGATGTCGCCGCGGTGCATCGTTATTTGAGCCGGGACTCGTACTGGGCGAGGGGGCGCAGTTTCGACGACATCTCCCGCGCGGTCCGGGATGCCTCCCGCGTCGTCGGCCTGTACGACGGCACAACGCAGGTCGGATTTGCCCGTGTGATCTCCGACGGAGTGCGCGCCTCACACCTCTGCGACGTGTACGTCCTCGGTCCTTACCGTGGCCGGGGGCACGGGATCGAGCTGGTCCGAGAGGCGGTCGAGAACGGCCCGGAGGCAAACCTCAGCTGGACACTCGCGACGAAGGACGCGCATGGCCTGTACGAGCGTTTCGGTTTCCACGCTCCCGACGCGCGGCATATGCAGCGAGGATCGCGTCTCTGAAGGAACGGCGACGGGCGGCGTCGAATGAGACGCTGCCGATGAAGCCAGGCATCAGCCCTACCGCAACCCCAACCACCTCAACGGGCCACCAGGCGCTCTCGGCCTACATCCGCGCACGCTTCGACGAGTTCTCGCGCTCGCAGAAGGACGTCGCGCAGTACATCGTCGACCATCTCGACGAGGCCGCCTTCCAGACGGCGGAGGAGCTGGCTCGTCGCGCGAGTACGTCCTCCAGCACGGTAGTGCGCTTCTCGCAGGCCCTTGGATTTGAAGGGTTCCCTGAGCTCCAGCAGGCGGCGCGCGACGAGTATCGGCGCCGGCCGGCCGGCGTCACCGAGACGCTGGGGAATGCCGCTCCGCTGTTCTCGCTCGATCACACCGAGTTCGAGGCTGCGCTGGCCGCTGACCACGTCAACGTCGAGGACACCGCACACAAGCTCTCCCGCTCGGACGTCGAGGCGGCAGTTGACGCGATCGTCTCGGCGGAGAAGGTGCTGATCGCCGGCACCGATCAGATGGCGTTCTTCGCGAGCTACCTCCGCCACCTGCTGATGCTGCTCGACCTCCGGGCCGAGATCGTCGCGAGCCCGTCTCAGGAAGCCCTCGGGCGCCTCAGCAGAATTGACGCGGACACGCTCGTGATCGGGCTCTCGGCGGGCCGACCGCATCCACTCATCACACGCACGATGAAGCTCGCCCGCCACCGCAAGGCGCCGACCCTGGCGATCACGGACGCGACGCTGTCTGAGGTCGCACGGATGGCGCGGATCCGCCTGTATTACTCGTCCAATACCCCTGCATTCGTGCGATCGCATACGGCGCTGCTTGCCCTGATCCAGGCGCTCGCCTACGGCGTCTACGCGCGCGACGCGCAGCAGTACGACGTCCGCATCAAGGCGTTCCGGCTGAAGTAGGCGAGCCGGCCGAGCCATGCCGCTCGTCCACCACGAGCTGTGCTTCGGGTGCGGGCGCACAAACCTGTTCGGGCTGCTCCTGGAGCTGGAGGAGACCGGTCCGGGGGCGGTTGAAGGGCGGTGCTTTATCAAGCAGGACCACCAAGGTCCCGATCCGGGGATTGCACACCCTGGAATCGTCGGGACCGCGCTGAGCGAGGCGATGGCGCTCGCATGCGGGCCCAATACAAGGGTGCGCTCGATCGAAGTCGAGCACGTGGCAGCCGTTCCAGTGGGCGCCTTCCTCGAGGTCGAGGCCCGTGTCGAGGACAGCGACGGCGAGCTCACAGCCGTCGCCGCGACTGCGACAGCCGATAGGGATCAAGTCGCTCGGGCGCGGGGTAGTTTTCAGGAATGCCGCTCAACCTGACAAAGCAGATCCTCACGGAGCACCTCGACGAAGGAGAGCTGAAGCCGGGATCACCGATCTCGATCAGGATGGACCAGGCGCTCCTCCAGGACGCCACGGGAACGATGGCGCTGATGCAGTTCGAAGAGCTGGAGGTGCCGCGTGTGAAGGTGGAGCGTGCCGTTCAGTACGTCGACCACAACGTCGTCCAGCTGGACTTCAAGAATCCCGACGATCACCGCATGCTCCAGGCGCTCGCGCGCAAATACGGGCTGCACTTCTCGCGCCCAGGAAATGGGATCAGCCACTACATCCATATGGAGCGCTTCGGCAAGCCGGGCCAGACGATGCTGGGCGCCGATTCGCACACCACCCAGGCCGGTTGCCTGGGGATGGTGGCGATCGGTGCCGGCGGGCTTGACGTGGCGGTGGTGCTCGGCGGCTATCCCTACGAGATCGCCTGCCCGGAGGTCGTCGAGGTGTGGCTGGAAGGCACGCTGAACCGTCCGTGGGTCCAGGCCAAGGACATCATCCTGGAGCTGCTTCGTCGGCTAACCGCCAGCGGTGGAAAGAACAAGGTGCTGGAGTTCACCGGCCCCGGCACCGCCGACTTGAGCATCCCCGAGCGCGCGACGATCGCGAACATGGTCGCCGATCTCGGCGGGACAGCCGGCGTGTTCCCGCCCGACGAGCGGACAAAGGAGTGGCTCGCGCGGCAGGACCGGGAGGATGACTTCGTCGACGTCGCACCCGAAGACCAGGCCGAATACGACGAGCGTATCGAGATTGATCTCAATCAACTTGGTCCTCTCATCGCTAAGCCGCACAACCCCGACAACGTCGCGCCCGTCGAAGACGTCGCGGGTACTCCACTCGCCCAGGTGTGCATCGGCTCTTCGGTCAACTCCGGATACAACGACCTGGCGCTGCCGGGCGCGATCCTCGCCGACCGTGACGGGCAGATCGTGCATCCGGACATCGCCGCGACGGCTACGCCCGGCTCCCGGCAGATCCTCACGGCGATCGCCGAATCCGGCGTCTACCGCCAGCTGTCCGACGGCGGAGTGCGAATGCTCGAGCCGGTATGCGGACCGTGCGTGGGCATGGGCCAGGCGCCCCCCTCGGGGGCAAATTCACTGCGGACGATGAACCGCAACTTCCCCGGGCGCTCCGGCACGCCCGAGGACTCGGTTTATCTGTGCTCGCCGGCGGTGGCCGCCGTCTCGCTGCTCAGCGGAAAGATCGAGGATCCCCGCGAGTACGGCGAGCCGCCCGAGCTGCTGCCGATGCCCGACCTGCGCCCGTACGTCGATGACGTCCACATCTTCCCGCCGGCGAGCGAGGAGGATGCTGAGCAGATCGAGATCCCCCGGGGGCCGAACATCAAGCGACCGCCGAAGCACACACCGCTTCCGGACGAGCTGGAGGCGAGGATTGCGACGGTGCAGCCCGACAACATCTCCACCGGCGACTTGGCTCCGGATGGGGTCGAGGTGATGTCGTACCGCTCAAACGTCCCCGCGATCGCCGAGTTCACCCTGCGCCACCGCGATCCGGAGTTTCGGCAGCGGCTGAAGGACTGGGGCAGCGGATTCATCGTCGCCGGCGAAAATTACGGCCAGGGCTCCTCACGCGAGCACGCGGCGCTGGCGCCGCTGCATCTGGGGGTCAAGGCGGTGATCGCCAAGTCGTTCGCTCGTATCCACCGGCGCAACCTGATCGCACAGGGGATCGTCGCGCTGACCTTTTCAGAGGAGTCCGACTACGACAAGGCCGAGGTCGGGCAGTGCTGGGTGCTTGCCAACCTAAAGCAGGAGCTGGCAGACGGCGCCGAGACGATCACCGCCAAGATCGAGGATGCGGACGAGGAGCTCACGCTGAGTCACGACTTCTCCGAACACGAGCGCGAGATCCTGCTCGCCGGCGGGCTGCTGTCCTACTTACGGGAGGGCGACACCAGCAACGCTTGAGTGGCTCTCCCCACGCGTCCGCGCTCGTCGTAGAGGATGCTTTCGGAGACGCCAATTCCGTCGTTAAGGATCCGCGTGTTGGCCTGAAGGCCGATCCATTCGCCGAACGGCGGCCGCTCGACGTACACCGTGAGGTCTGGGTTGATGAACACGTGGCGGCCATCCCATGGGAGCACCGAGCTGATCCCATTTCCGAAGTCGGCGGCCGCCACCAGCCCCACCAATGAAGAAGTGGCCTCGTCTGCGACCAGCGGCACGCGTAGCCTGAACCAAGCGGTCGCAGGCCCCGGTTCCAAGAAGGCCCCCTCCACAAACCTGATCTCCATTGCGGTGGTGGCGAACATCGGCACGGTCGCGGGGTAGTCGTTCTCGTGGCCGGTTTCCGGGTCCGGAGGCGTAGGCGCGGGCGCCGGTTCAAGCGGTTCCTCCAACGCGGCTCGATGAACGCGCAACGCTCGCGCCCGGACCAGCTCCGCCCCGTCCGGCCCGCTGATCGAGCCTTCGAGTAGCTGCACCCGGCGCCCCGGCCGCGCGACGTTCACCCCGACCGAAAGCCGGCCGAGCGGGACGGGTCTGACGAACTCGTATGTGAGGCGAGCCAGCAGGAGGTGGGGATCCGGGTCACAGCGCTCGAACGCGCGGGCCATCAGCGCGGCGGGTGCGCCTCCGTGCTGGGCATCGGGATCCCACGGGCCACGTGCGAGCTCTGTGGCGACGAAGCCCCCGTCGCATACCTCGAAGACGCCCACGGCGCCAGGCTACACTCAGAGCCGATGAGCCAGGACGACGGATCTCCCCGTGACGAGGCGACATTCACGGTAAAAGCTGGTCTCGCCGAGATGCTCAAGGGCGGCGTGATCATGGACGTGGTGACCGCTGAGCAGGCGAAGATCGCCGAGGACGCCGGCGCCGCAGCGGTAATGGCGCTCGAGCGTGTTCCCGCCGACATTCGTCGCGACGGGGGGGTCGCCCGGATGAGCGATCCGGCGATGATCAAAGAGATCCAGGAGGCGGTCAGCATTCCGGTGATGGCGAAGGCCCGGATCGGCCACTTCGCGGAGGCGCAGGTGCTGGAGGCGCTGGAGGTCGACTACGTCGACGAGTCGGAGGTGCTGACGCCGGCCGACGAGGCCCACCACATAGATAAGTGGGCTTTCAAGGTGCCGTTCGTGTGTGGCGCCACCAACCTCGGCGAGGCGCTGCGCCGAATCGGCGAGGGCGCGGCGATGATCCGCTCCAAGGGTGAGGCCGGAACTGGCGACATCGTCGAGGCCGTCAGGCACCTGCGAGCGATCCGCAGCGAAATCCGCCGCATCGCGACTCTCGACGAGGACGAGCTGCCGACCGCGGCCAAGGAGCTTGGTGCGCCGCTCCACCTCGTGCGCCAGCTGGCGCTCGACGGGCGGCTGCCGGTCGTGCTGTTCTGCGCCGGCGGTATCGCAACCCCTGCCGACGCCTCGCTAGTGATGCAGCTTGGCGCCGAGGGCGTGTTCGTCGGCAGTGGGATCTTCAAGTCGGAGGATCCAGAGCGACGCGCGCAAGCGATCGTCGAGGCGACCACTCACTACAACGATCCGGCTCGGGTCGCGGCTGCTTCGACGGGCCTGGGGCAGCCGATGCTGAGTCTCGAGTCGGCCAAGCTCGAGGACGAGCAGCTGCTGGCACCCCGCGGCTGGTAGCCGTGGCGAATTCGGTGGCTCGCGTCCCGATCGTCGGGATCCTCGCCCTGCAAGGTGACTTCGCAGCGCACGCCGAGCTGCTTCAGGAGCTCGGCGCCGAGCCCCGCGAAGTCCGAACCTCGGCCGAGCTAGCAGGGCTTGATGCCCTGATCATCCCGGGGGGCGAATCGACGGTGATGACGCTGGGGGTCGAGCGCGAGGGCCTGCGCGAGCCGCTGAAGGAGCTCATCGCCGCAGGAACGCCGGTGCTCGGGACCTGCGCGGGGATGATCATGCTCGACCGCGACCACCTCGGCGTCCTGGACCTGCGGGCACAGCGCAACGCGTTCGGGCGCCAGGCTGCAGTCGTTCGAGACCGAGCTGGAGCTGCAGGGTGTGGAAGGCGGTCCGGTCCATGCCGTGTTCATCCGCGCACCGTGGGTGCAGGACCACGGGAAGGATGTCGAGGTGCTCGCCGAGGTCGATGGCCACCCCGTCGCCGTTCGCCAGGGCAACGTGATCGCGGTGGCATTCCATCCCGAGCTGGCGCACGAGACGCGGCTGCACCGGTTACTACTGGGGATGAACGGCGCGCGCTAGCGACCGACCGGGGCTCGCTGGCGGCGCGAATACTCGCGGAACTCGCGCTCGAAGGCGCCCCAGTCGAACCCGTCGGGCTCGGGCGGCGGCCGCTCATCCTCAGGCTCGAAGCCCCGCGGCGGCTCCGAGGAATCGCTGCCCCGAGACAGCCATGCTGCCAGCGCGCAAACCACGATCCCGGCGGCGTAGACGAGCGCAGCAACAGAAGGATGGTGAGTAAACGAGGCGACGCCGCCGACCGCGTACAGCGCCAGCGCGCACATCACGAGCCGGCGGAGATCGTTACGCGGCACCGATTTGCGCGGAGCATGGGCACAGGCGCTTAGCAGGATCCCCGCAAGAAGGACGATCGCGAGCACGAGCTTCCACGCTTGTGTCGGCGGCACCAACATGCCTGCTTCGATGATCGACCGCATGGGCGCCGAAATCAAGCCCTTGGACGGAGAAAATGCTCACCCGGCTCCATCACTCCACCACCAATCCGTGGCGCATCGTGTTCTCGGTCAGCGCATGCGGTTCGACGAAATGCAACAGGTAGTCAGGACCGCCCGCCTTGGATCCTGTCCCCGACAGGCGATTTCCGCCGAATGGCTGGCGCGCGACCATCGCTCCGGTGATACCCCGATTGACATAAAGGTTGCCCACCGGGCTCCTGTCGCGCACGTAGCGCACCGTGGTCGGGTCGCGGGCGAAGAGCCCCCCTGTCAACGCGAACGGCAGGCGATCGACGATGTCGCATCCCTCGGCGACGTCGCGGATCCGCTCGACCGTAAGCAGCGGCCCGAACACCTCTTCGCCCAGCACGGCAGAGTCCGCTGGCAAGTCGGCCGCAACCGTCGGTTGGCAGAACCAGCCCCTCGCCGGCCCCGGTGAACCGCGTGCCACGATTCGCCCTTCCGAGGCGGCGAGCTCGCAGTAGCGCATGACACGCTCCTGGGCTGCTGCCTCGATCACCGGCGGCACCTCGGTGCCGAGCTCCTCCGCTTGTCCGACGACCAGCACCTCTACGGCACCGGCGATCCGCTCGACGAGCTGCTCCGCAATCGCCTCGTGGACGAGCACACGTGCGGCGGCTGAGCACTTTTGACCTGCGTAGACGAATGCCGAGGAGACGACGGCCGGCACCGTCTCGTCGAGATCGGCGTCGGCATCGACGATCACGCAGTTCTTGCCGCCGAGCTCAGCCACGACCCTTTTGATGTGCAGCTGCCCAGGGGCCGTCTCTGCCGCGGCGCGAACGATCTCGAGCCCGACCGGGAGCGAGCCGGTGAACGCGATTGTCTGCACGTCGCGATGGCGGACGAGCTCGGCTCCGATGTCGCCCTCTCCCGGCAGCAGGGAGATTGCCTGTGGGGATACTCCTCCCGCCCGCAGCGCCTGCACTAGGCGCAGCGCGCACCCCGGCGACTGTTCGGCCGGCTTGAGGACCACCGCGTTGCCCGTGGCGAGGGCTCCGGCGGTCATCCCGCAGGGGATGGCGAGCGGGAAATTCCAGGGAGAGATGACCGCGACAACGCCGCGCGGTGTGTAGCGGAGCTCGTTGTGCTCGCCGGGAATCTGCAAGAGCGGGCGGCCGCTGTCCAGCTCGATCGCGCCGCGTGCGTAGTACTCCAGGAAGTCGATCGCCTCGCAGACATCTGCGTCGGCCTCAGGCCAGGGCTTCGCGCACTCCCTCACCTCCAGCGCGGCCAGCTCGAGGCGTCGTTCGCGAATCCAAGCCGCCGCGCCGATCAGCGCACGGGCTCGCTGCTCCGCCGGCGTCGCGCGCCATTTGGCAAACCCCGCTCGAGCGGCGGTGACGGCGGCGTCGAGGTCACCGCCCTGCGCACGTGCGGCGGTTGCGACTGCTCGGTCCGGGTCTCCGGGATCGGTCGAGTTGATCACCTCGCCGTCCGGCGCGCGCTCGTCCGTGCCGACCAACACGGGCACCCGCAACGGCAGCTCGACATCGAGACGTGCGAGCGCATCGTCGAGCTGCGCGCGCACGGCGGCCCGACGAAGCTCGAGGACCGGCTCGTTGCTGAACGGGGACAGGGCCGACACGACCGCCTCGACCCTACAGCGGCCAGGGGCGGCCGGGGCGGGGCTCGGGGCCGGCTCGCGGCCCGCGGGCGCGGCTAGCGCCCGTGTCGCCTAGCGACGTGCGCGAATGTCCGCAGCAGGATCTTGACGTCGGTCCACAGCGACCAGTTCGCTGCGTACAGGTAGTCGGTCTTGACCATCTCGCTGAGCGGCGGGCGATGGGGACCCAGCACCTGCCACGGGCCTGTCATCCCGGGAGCGAACTGGAGCCGCTCGCGGTGGCGACCCTCGACGAGTCGGTCCTCGTCGACCACGAGCGGTCGGGGACCGACGAGGCTCATGTCGCCAACCAGCACGTTGATCAGCTGCGGCAGCTCATCGATCGAGCTGCGGCGCAGCAGCTTCCCGATCGGAGTCACCCGCGGGTCGGAGGTGAGCTTGAAGAGACCGTTGGTCTCGTTCAGCGACGCGAGCGCAGCGCGCTGCGCCTCGGCGCCGTCGACCATGCTGCGGAACTTGATCATCTCGAACATCCGCCCATCGCGGCCGACGCGGCGCTGGCGGAAGAACACCGGACCGGTCGAATCGAGCTTGATCGCGATCGCGACGAGCAATCCCAACGGGGCCAGGGAGAGCAGGCCGAGCGCGGCGCCGATCACGTCCATCACTCGCTTGACCGACCGCGACGAACGCGACAGGCCGGTGCGCCGCACGCCCAGAAGGGTGACTCCCCCGACTGTGTCGAACTCGACCGCCGATCCCACGACCTCGAACAGCCGCGGCACAATCGAGACCTTGACGCCGAGCGTGGTCGTGCGGCTTACCGCGTCGAGGATCATCTCCGAGTCAGCGCTTGTCGGGATCAGAAAAACGCGGTGCAGGTCAAGCTCCTCGACGAGCCGCGGAAGGTCATCGAAGCTGAGGCGGCGCCTGCGGCGCGACCGGGGGCCCCAATCGCTGGCGACGCGGCGCTCGTCCTCGAGCGGCAGGAAGCCCACGATCTCGATGCGAGCCCCCGGATCGGTTGAGAGGGAGTGCGCAAGCTGCTGCCGCGCCGCGGCAGATCCGACGATCAGAACCCGCTCGTGGGGCGCGGAGACCTGGGCCAAGGCCCGCGCCGATGCCCGAGCCACGACGAGCAGCACGGCGGTGGTGCCCCACAGGACCGCCACTCCACCGGCCCGCAGGTGGAAGCGATCGCCGACGATCAGCGAAGCGAGAGACCAGCTCAACGCGAACGATGCCGCGAGGGTCAGCAGCGACGGGATCTCGTCAAGCGTCGACTTGCGCAGGACCAGCTCGTCGTGGTCGTATCGCCCCGTCATCTTCGCGATCAGCACGATCAACGGCACCGTCGCGAGACTCGTCGGCCCGAGCTGATGCCCCGTCACGGCCCCGGTGATCCCGAGCGCGCCAGCCGCTGCGGCGAGATCGGCCAGTGCGAGCAGCCTGCGGAAGACGGCGTCACGGCGCGTCGGAAGCTGCGTCTGCTCGGGAGCAAGAGCCGCGTCGTGCGCGCGAACCCCGGCTTCGTCTTGTAGCTGGTCGAGTTCGACCTGGCTGCGCGCCGCTTCGCGAAGCGCGGGCGCCTCGTTCCGTGCGCGCGATGTCCCCGCGCCATTCGTCGGCGTAGCCTCACGGACTGGCGCAACGGCTGCAAAACGGCCGTTCGTCAGCTGAGTATTCGATTCACGCGCCACCTGCGCTTCTGCGTCACTCACCCCAAATTCTCCTCAAGCCGTCACCCTGGATGACTTGCCCCATCCATCCTGTTTTGTACACCAGCCCGGACCCGCTGTCTCGACGCTCCCCGGCCGATTATGACGACTCCTTCTGGTGAAAAATACTGAGCGATGATCAGATGCGCAAGGCACAGCCGCCTAGACAGGGGGCTCGGCCGTGTAAGGAATCGAACAATCCGTCGGCCCGTACGCGCCAAACCGCGGGCCCAAGCTACGGAGCCGCCAGCAGCTGCTCGAGCGGAACGCCACGTGCACGCTCGTGCAAGAACGACTCGTTGCTGGTGTTCTCGAGTAGGCGGCGCACCAGATAGGCCATCCCCGCGACGAGATCCCCGACCGGGCAGTACGTTCGGACGCGAAATCGCATCGATGCGAGCGCGTCCTGGAGCTCGTCGCCGAGGCCGCGCAGAACCTGGATCTCAAGGTCGCGGTCCTCGCCACCGGCGAGGCGGTTTGCAGCGATCGCGTGCGCGACCGAGCGCAGGTTGTGCGAGCCGATCGCCACGCGCAGGAGCGGCCGGGCGGCGAGTAGCTTCCGGGTGAGCTCTTCGAAATTGCGGTCGCAGTCGGCCTTGAGCTCGAAGACCGGCGGCCGCCAACCCCGCTGACGCGCCTGCACGAGCTCATGGTCCCAATAGGCACCCTTGACAAGCCTCACCTGGAGCGGCACGGAGCGTCCGCTCTCGCGGGCCCAATCCAGCACCGTCTCAAGCTGCCCCGGGGAGTCGACCAGGTAGGCCTGGAGCACCACGCCCGCCGAGGGACCGTCGCGGAACTCCTCCTCGGCGAGCACCTCCAGCACGAGCTCGAGCACCGCCTCCCGCGTGTCCAGCGACTCCATGTCGATGTGAACATGAGCCCCCAGTGCTCGGGCGCGCCGGAGCAGCGGTCGCAGCCGTTCTGAGGCGTCGCGTACCCCAAGCTCGGGGGCGTCGGGGCGAAGCAACGGTGTCAGCGCGGAGATCTTCACCGACACGTTTGCGCGCGGCAGCGGACCGATGCTGTCGCCCTCAAGCGTGGGCCGAGCCGGCCAGTCCCGATACGCCCGTGCGAGCCGCTCGAGCGCACCGCTGCAGCGCTCGGCGTAGACGTTGGCCTCCCGCTCGGTCACCGTGGCCTCACCGAGCAGGTCGACCGAGCTTGCGACTCCGTGCTCCCACAGGGACCGAAGCGTTCCCAGGGCGGCCGCAGGCGTCTCGCCGACGATGAAGCGATGCGCCATGTGCCTGACCCCGCCCGCCGCGGCCGCACCGAGCGCGGCGCGTCCCGCCTTGGTGTGCGCGACCCGCATCGCCGCGGCGATCGGCGGGGGCGCCTCGGGCAACTCGTCGAGGAAGTCGGCGAGGTGCCGCGCGAGGTCATCGAGCGACCTGCACGCGGGGACCACGTCGACGAACCGGAACAGCGCCGCCCGGAGCTCCCTGTCGGACGCTGCCATCTCCATCGCGCGGGAGTCGAGTGTCCGCATTGGATGACGCGCGGCGGAGGGAAACGCGGCCCCGAGCTGCTCGCCGATCTGGCGGATCTCACGCTCCAGGCGCTCGCCGGGCTGGGCGGTTGCGTTCAAACGACTTCTGCGCTCCCGGTGGCGGGAATGCCCGGCGGCGGCGTGGCTCGCTCGATCGCATCCCAGCCCATGTCTCGCGCTCGCTCGGCGGCATCCGCGGCACCGCCTCCGCGCAAGCCGAACAGGCGCTTGGCGAACAGCAGATAGACGACGACCGCCAGGTTGATCAAGAAGCCGATGACCTTGAGCGCGGTGCCGTGATGGATGATCTCGTAGACCTCGAGCGGGAGCAGGATCGCCGTCGCGAGAAACGTCAGGTACTCGGCCCACCGCTTGGCAAACCACAGCCCGACCGCTTCAACGCCCTCGAGCAGCGCGTAGGCGAGCAGCGCGAAGCCGACCGCGCGCAGCGTGCCAGAGTGCAACGAGAACAGTTTGTCCAACTCACGCAGGAGCCCAACGTGACCACTGTTCTGGACGGGTCCGCCTGCCACGCCTCCCTGAAGGTCGGTCAGCACCCGGTAGTACGTTGCTCGCAGGCTCCGCTCATCCCCTGCAAACACGAGCACCGCGACGCCGAGCAGGCCAAGGATCAGGAAATGCAGCGCGCGGTCCAGCGCGATCAGCCGTAGCACGATCTTGTCTCGCAGCGCTTTGCCCCGCAGCGGCAGCTCGATCTCGTGACGGTCGGGTGGATGGCGCCGAGCCGGGACGCGCGGTTGCTCGACGACGACCCAGGTGTCGCAACGCAGGCACCGGTGCCAGCGGATCGGCGGGTGGTCGCGGACGACCAGCTCGTCGCCAGGGCGTAGCTCGGCGGCATCGACGCCGACGAGCACGTGGCCCCGGAACCCGCAGACGACCAGCTCCCACTCGGTCTTGCGTCGGCGACGTCGCCACCGCGGCCCAGAACGTCGCGTAAAGCTCATCGCGAAGATACTCGCATGGCAGGAAGTGGGCCCGTGCCTGCGAACATCTCCCACATGCGCAAGATCCTCGCGGCAACCCTATTGAGTGCCCTGGCACTAGCCGCCTGCGGCGGCTCGAGCAAGAGCACCACTGCCTCCGTTCCGGTGCCGCCGAGTACCGCCACCACGAGCACTTCAGCCACCAAGCGCGCTGCCACGGCCACTACCCAGACGATCACGGCACCGAGCACGACCGGCGGGCGGTGTGTTGCGAGCGGCCTCGCGCTGACGTTCATCGGCCAGCAGGGTGCGACGGGCCACGGCGAGATCGCGTTTGCGTTTCGCAACGTCACCGCGCACAGCTGCCACACGTTCGGCTATCCGGGGGTGCTGTTCCTGGGTCGCGGCGGCGTCCCGCTCACAACCAGCGCGGTGAGAACCACGAACGACTTTGCCGGACCCGCACCGCTGCGCGCGCTCACGGTTGCGCCGGGTGCGAGTGCCTCGTTCCGGCTGATTGTCACCCACGGGATCAATTCGTCAACGGGTTGCACCACCGCCTACGGAATGCAGGCGATTCCCCCGGATGACACAGCCAGCCTGCACGTGACCATTCCCGGTGGGGCGTACGAGTGCCGCACGGCGACCGTCACGCCGCTCCAGCCGGGCAACTCCGCATTCCGCTAGGCGACGGCCTCAAAACGCACGACGTCGTCTTCGGCGAGCTCGCGCACGCGTCCGTCGGCGAGGAGCAGGTCGACGTGACCGAGCACTTCGGAGAGCGTCAGGTACGCCTGCGTCACGGCTATGTTTCCCCACATCCGGACGGCGATGCCGTAGGCGGTGAGGGGACCGTTCCCGAGCATCCGCAGCATCTTCGATGCGCGCCGTTTGTGCATCCGAAAGCGCTCGTCGATCAGCGCGGCGTGATCGAGGATCGGCTCGCCATGGCCGGCGAGCACGAGCTCAGCGGGCAGCTCACGGGTCGCCTGCATCGACTCGATGTAGACCTGAAGCGCACGCGGCCGCTCGCCGCCAGTTCCGTCGAGCGGGCGCGACACGAGTGGGTTAGATGAGATGTGCGCGAGCAGGTGGTCGCCGGCGAGGAGGATCCGCCGCTCCGCGTCCCAAAAGATCGTGTCCGAGGGGCTGTGTCCGGGCCGGTGCAGGACGCGGAAGGCGCGGTTTCGCAGCGCCAGCTCACCGCCATCGGAAAGCGCCCTGGTGACGCGCCCGCTCGACCCGAACGCCCGGAAGGCCTGACCCACCGATCCCAATGCGGTCGCCAGGTCCTCGGGGATGCCGTGACGCCGCATCAGCGCCAGCGCAAATTCATCGTCGGCAGCAGCGCTGGCGCGGAAATCTTCTAGGTACGAAGCGAGCAGACCCAGCGCGGCCACCTCGGCGCCGGAGCGGCGCACGAGGATCTCCAGCAAGCCGACGTGGTCCATGTGTTGATGGGTGAGCACGATCAGCTTAAGCTCTTCGATCGTCCGCCCGTGAGCTGCGAGGGCCTGCTCCAGTTCGTCGAGCGACTTGCCCGAATTGGGGCCTGTGTCAATCAGCGTGAGCGGCTCGTCCTCGATCAGGTAGCAGTTGACGCGCCCCACCAGGAACGGCGTCGGGATCGCCAGAGGGTGGATGCCAGCGCGAGCGGCCAGGGCAAGCGGCTCGGCGTCGCTCATGCGCTCACGAACGGATCACGTCGAGCACCTCGTCCCGGCGGCGCTCCATGTCCTCACGCGAGACGAGCGATTCCAGACACAGTCGCAGAAGTGGCTCGGTGTTCGAGGGGCGCACGTTGAAGTGCCAGTCGTCGTAATCGACCGAGATCCCGTCGAGGCGGTGCTGCCGGGCGCCGGCGTAGCGCTCCGCGAGCTCCTCGATCTTCTCCTCGGGTCGCGCGACCGCGGAGTTGATCTCGCCGGAGATGAAATACCGGCTGCGGTAGGGCTCGAGCAGCTCGGACATGCTCGTCTGACGTCGGCCCAGCAGCTCGAGGATCAGCAGCGCAGGGATCGTTCCCGAGTCGGCGCAGTAGAAGTCGCGGAAGTAGTAGTGACCTGAGACCTCGCCGCCGAACACCGCGTGCTCTTCGCGCATCCGTGCCTTGAAAAACGCATGCCCGACCCGGTTGATCAGCGCCCGGCCGCCACCCCTCTCGACGGTGTCCGGCACCGCCCAGCTCGCCCGGACGTCGTAGAGGATCTTTGCCTCGGGATGCTTGTCGAGCATCGAGTCCGCCAGCAACGCGGTGAGGAAGTCCCCGTCGACGAAGGCTCCCTTGTCATCGATGAAGAAACAGCGGTCGGCGTCGCCGTCCCATGCGATTCCCAGGTCGGCCCCCCGACTTACGACCTCGTCCATGATGAAACGGCGGTTCTCCTCGAGCAGCGGGTTGGGCTCGTGGTCGGGGAAGTTGCCGTCCGGCTCCCAGTAGGCCTCGATCAAGTCAAGTCCGAGCCGCTGAAGCAGCGGTCCGACCATCGGCCCCGCCATTCCGTTGCCGCCGTCGACAACGACCCGCATCGGACGAATCGCGGCCGGATCGATGAGCGCTAGCGCTGCCTCCTGAAACTCCTGCCTGATCGAGACCTGCTCGACATGACCGCCTCCGGGAGGGTCGCCGAGCCCCGCCTCGATCACCGCGCGCACCTGGTCGATCCCCGCCTCTCCCGAGAGCGCGCTCGCCCCCCGCCTGACCAGTTTCGCGCCCGTGTACGCCTTTGGGTTGTGAGACGCGGTGCACATCAGACCCCCGTCGAGGTCGCGCGACCCGACAAGGTAATAGAGCATCTCGGTGGCGATCAGCCCTCCTTCGAGGACGGTCGCGCCCTCGCTGGTCATTCCGTCCCGGTAGCGCGCGGCGAGCTCGGGCGCGCTAAGGCGCATGTCGCGTCCAAGTCCAATGCGCAGCTCAGCCGTTGGCCTGTCCTCGAGCTCCGCGAGGACCCGCGCGAACGCGCGGCCGATCAGCTCGGCGACATCACCGTCGAGCTCGGACTCGTACAGCCCACGGATGTCGTACGCCTTGAAGATCGCAGGATTCGCGATCGCGCTCATCGCGGCGCACGAACTACTTGCTGACGACGATCGTCGCCTTCATGAACGGGTGGATCGAGCAGAAGTAGTGGATCGTGCCCGGCTGAGTCAGCTTCAGCGTCGAACGTCTGACCCGTGTCCAGGGTTCCCGACGAGGAGAACTTCGGGCCGCTGACGTAGGTGACGTTGTGCGGTGGCGAGTCCTGGTTGGTCCAGTGCACGGTCTGCCCAACCTTGGCCTGAATCGTCGCGGGACTGAACGCGAGGTTCTTCATCACGACCTGAACCGTGCCGCCGGCGCTCGGTGTCGCCGCCGAGGACGTGCTCGCCGGGGCCGAGCTTGCGGGGGCGCTCGAACTCGATGAGTTGGAACTCGATCCGCACCCAACAAGCGCGAGCGCGACGGTGAGGAGGGCCGGCAACGTAACGCGTGGCATGGCCGACAGCGTACCTGGATCTAGACTCCTAACCGATGTCGGGACATTCCAAGTGGCATTCGATCAAGCACAAGAAGGCGGTCGTTGACGCCCGGCGCGGTCAGCAGTTCACGAAGCTGGCGCGCGCGATAAGCGTTGCCGCGCGCGAGGGAGGCGGGGACCCTGAGGGCAACTCCACGCTCGCCCTCGCGATCCAGAAGGCCCGCGACGCCTCGATGCCGAAGGACAACATCGAGCGCGCGATCGCCAAGGGGACGGGCGAGGGAGCCGACGCCGACCAGATCGAAAGTGTGCTCTACGAGGGCTACGGCCCTGGGGGCGTCGCGCTGCTGATCGAGGCCCTCACCGACAACCGCAACCGTACGGGTGCCGATATCCGTCACGCGTTCTCCAAGTTTGGCGGCAACCTCGGCGAGCCTGGGTCGGTGTCCTATCTGTTCGACAAACGCGGGGTGATCGTCGTTGACGCGACGCGCTATGACGAGGACGACCTGATCGCCGCGATTGACGCGGGCGCGCTCGACATCGCTGTTGATGACGATGTCTTCGAGGTGATCACAGAGCCCGCGGACCTGGTCAGGGTCCGCGAAGCGCTTGAGGGCGCAGCGATCGAGATCGAGAGCGCCGAGCTGGTCCAGCGGCCTAAGTCGCTGACTCCCGTGCGGGAGGACGAGGCCTCCAAACTGCTGCGCCTAATCGACGCCCTCGAAGAGTCCGAGGATGTCTCTACCGTCAACGCCAACTTCGACGTCGACGCTGACGTACTCGCACGAATCGCCGGCTGAGCTACCCTGCCGGGCTCCAATGATCCGACGACTCACAGCTATCACGAGCGCCGTCGCCCTCGCAGTGGGCCTCGCTGCCTGTGGCAGCAGCTCTAAGGCGCCGGGTGTGACGCTGGCCCCATCGAGTGGGGCCACGGCAGCACCCGTCACGACCCCGGCAGCAACCACACCGACGGCGACGACCCCGCAGCCACCGTCGCCGTTGTCGAAGAAGCCGGTCGTAACGGTGCCCAAGGGCTCGCCACCGACAAAGCTCGTAACCAAGGACCTGATCAAGGGGACTGGCACCGCCGCGCGGGCCGGCAGCTCGGTGACTGTCAACTACGTGGGGGTCCTCTATAAGGGCGGTAAGGAGTTCGATTCCTCGTGGAAGACGGGCAAGCCGTTCGCGCCGTTCGTGCTCGGTCAGGGCAGCGTGATTCCTGGTTGGGATCAGGGTTTGGTAGGCATGAAGGTGGGGGGCAGGCGCGAGCTGATCATCCCCCCGAACCTGGCCTACGGAAAGGCGGGTCAGCCGCCGACGATCCCGCCTAACTCGACGCTCGTTTTCGTGGTCGATCTTTTGGGGGTTTCTTAGCCAGGGGCCGGGCGCGGTACAGCGGAACCCGATCCGCGACCCCCTTCAGCCGGTGGCGGCCGGCGAACGACCAGTCAAAGTCCTCGGGGGCGGCGCCGCGCACCTCCTCAGTGCACAGCACGCTGCCGGGGCGCGCGACGCCGGTCACGCGGCTCGCGAGATTGACCGAGTGGCCGAACCAGTCTCCGCCGCGCAGGTGGGCCTGACCGTACGCCAGGCCGGCCCGCAGGGTCGGTAGCTCGGCAGCCTCGACCGCCTCCACCAGCGACAGCGCGGTCGCGACGAGCGGCCCAGGGTCCGGGCTGACGAACATCGCGGCATCGCCGATTGTCTTGATCAGGCGGACTGGGGGCTCGGTGACCTGGGCGGCAAGGTCGGCAAGCTTCCCGGCGACGCTCCCGAGCTCTTGGACCTCGAGCTCGCCACCGAGCCGGGTGAACCCCACCAGATCGGCGAAGCAGACGGCCTCATCGAAATCGCCAAGCTGCCCCGCTTTGCGCTCGGTCTCGCGGATCACCGCCCGCCGTACCGTCTCGCGTAGGTGGGCGTTGAACGCGGCGATCAGCACTGGCGAAACCGCCGGGGTCAGGTGTTCGGCGAGCCCGGCAAACCGCTCTCCGACCTGCTGTTCGGTGTCGCCAGGCTCCAAGAACGTCTCTGCAAACGTCGCGGCGACCGTCGCCGCGAAGCGCGCCACGCCCTCTCCCAGCACTCGCGTGATCTCGGAGATCGCCTGCTCACTCATTCCCGCCTCCAGAAACAGCCGCGCCGACTTCGCCGCCTCGACGTCCTCGTCGCCAAAAACCCGATCCTCGGCGCCGGCCTCGGGCAGCCCGAGCAGCCGCCTGATCCTCAGCATCAGCCGCGCCGGCACACCCGTGCGCTGCTCGATCTCCCGCGCGGTGTAGCGGGCGCCGAGTACCCGCTCGACCGGGAGTAGCGCGAGCCGATCCTCGGCCACGGCGGCTTTCAACTCCTCAAGGGTGAACCCGTCGCCAGAGAGCTGCTCGAGCAGCCGTTCGCGTGCTGCGCGCTCGTCGCCGCTGAGACCGTCGAGCAGCCCCGCTTCAGCGAAATTGGGTGGCGGTGGGCTCCCGCTCACGGCGCGCACCGCGGAGTCAGGGAAGCCCCCGGGAAGGTGACCTCCAGCACCGCCCACGGAGGCACGCTCGCGATCTGGGTGACGGTGCGGTGATGCGCGATCGGCGGCGGCAGCCCCACTTCGCCGTAGTGCGGTGCGCGGAACACGAAGCCGGTGGCGCGCATCGATGGGACGACGCGGTGTAGCGGCACCTTCAGCTTCCACGCCAGCGCGCTCGCAACGGTGTGATTGATCGCTACATGACTCGTGCGGCACGGCAGCACCGTGCGCTTCCCGCCGACCCGATCGACCGCGGCGAACATGCGCTTCTGCAGGAATGCGGCGCGGTTCGCCTGGTGCCCCTGGGACACAATGTCCCCCACCCGCGGGATCGACCACGGCAGGGTCGCAGCCACCACCACGCCGCCGGCGGCGAGCGCGATCGCCGTTCCCCCGTGCCGTCCAGCCTCTTCGGCGAGACGGACAACGGCGACACCAGCGAGCACGCATGCGATCGCGGCAGCGGGAAGCAGGTAGCGCGGCAGGCCATAGAACGCCTGTGTGATCACCGCGACCATCAGCGCCCACACGATCGCCCCGGCGCCGAGCCACTGAAGGACGAGGTCGCGTCGCGCAAGCGCAAACGCAAACCCAACCCCCGCCAGCACGAATACCGGAACCGTCAGCAGCGTCGGCGAGCTGCGCAACTCGGCGATCGCGCTCCCCGGTGAGCCCTTACCGCCCTGGGCTGCCTTGGACGCCTGGAGCGCGTTGCCTTCGATGATCCAGGGAGGGACGAACCACGCGATCGGCACGAGCACGAGCAGCGCGACCGCGAGCGCACGCGAACCCGGCACCCGGAGCCACATGTAGGCGGCGTAGCCGAGCAGGAACGGCGAGAACTCGGGTCTATTCAGCGTCGCTGCGAACAGGAGGACGTACGCGGTTCGCGGAGTACCGCTCAGATGGCGATCGACCGCCCATAGCGTGAGCGCCGCGACGATCGGCTCCGATGCTCCGCGCGCGACGTAGAACATCCAGTCCTGGACCAGCACTACGGCAACCGCCGCGAGCAGCCCGGCCGGGATTCCCCCAAAGCGTCGCCCGAGCCTGAACGCAGCGACGAGCGCCAGCAGCCCAGCTGCCCGCGGGATGATCAGCCAGAGCGACGGTCCCGCCGAGCCGAACAGCCCGAACACGGTCGTGAAAATCGCCGGGAATGGTTTCCACGACGGTCCCCCGGCGAGCCCCACGGCGATCGGCGAGGAGCCCAGGTGCGAGGCGATTTCCTGTCCCCAGTCGATCCACGCGTAGGGGTCCGAGCTCGGCACCCACGACAGCGCCAACACGCTGATCACGGACAGGCCAAGGCACACCGCGAGCGCGCTCGCGGCGGGGTACCCGACAAACGCGCGCGCAGCCCGTCCGAACGGACGGCCCGGGGCGCGCGCGGCGTCCGCGACCGAGCTGATCATGGCGGTCGATACAGTACATTCGGCGCGCTGTGACGATGACTACGTCGACCCCTGAGGCTGAGCGAATGTCTTCTCGGCGGGACGGCTGCACCGTTTCGATCGTGATGCCCTGCCTGAACGAGGCCGAGTCGCTCGGCCCTTGTCTGGAGAAGGCGCAACGGGCGATCGACGAGCTCGGAATCGACGGCGAGGTGATCGTGGCCGACAACGGTTCCACCGACGGATCCGTCGAGCTCGCCGAATCGATGGGCGCCCGCGTAGTGCACGTGCAGGCTCGGGGCTATGGGAGCGCGCTCCAGGGCGGGTTTGCTGGCGCCCGCGGCAAGTACATCCTGATGGGTGACGCCGATGGGAGCTACGACTTCGGGCACCTCGGTCGTTTCGTGGAGCAGCTCGATGCCGGGGCCGAGCTGGTGATGGGCAATCGTTTCGGCGGCGGGATTGCATCCGGCGCGATGCCGCCGCTGCACCGTTACTTCGGCAACCCCGGCATCAGCTGGATGGGACGCCTGTTCTTCGGCGCGCCGGTGAGCGACTTCTACTGCGGCCTGCGCGCCTTCCGCCGCGACGTGCTGCCGCGCATGAACCTCCAGAGTCCCGGGATGGAGCTGGGCGTCGAGATGGTCGCGAAGGCCGCGCTCTATGGCCTGCGCGTCAGCGAGGTTCCGACCACCCTCTCGCCGGACCTCCGCAGCCGCCCTCCGCACCTGCGCACCTGGCGCGACGGCTGGCGTACGCTGCGCTTCTTCCTGCTCTACAGCCCGCGCTGGCTGTTCTTCTACCCGGGCGCGGCGCTGATGTTGCTGGGCCTCGTCCTCGGAATCGCGATCCTCCCCGGGCCGCTCGACCTGCTCGGAGCGCGACTCGACGTTCACACCCTGCTCTATGCGGGGGCGGCAATTGTCGTTGGCTTCCAGGCATGCCTGTTCGCGGTGATGGCTCGGCTGTACGCGGCGGCCGAGGCCTTCCTGCCCGAAAATCAGCTCGTTCGCCGTGCCCGGCAGCTGTTCTCGTTGGAGATCGGGCTCGCGACCGGCGGAGCGCTGCTGCTGGCGTGCGTGATCCTGTCGGTGATCGCGCTCGTGGACTGGGGCGGATCCTCCTTCAAGCATCTCGACTACGGCGACACGATGCGCATCGTGATCCCCGCTGTCGTGGCGCTGATGCTAGGCGTGCAGACGATCTTCTCGAGCTTCTTCCTCAGCGTCCTCGGGATCAAGCGCGCACCCAAGCACTAGCTGCGCGTTTCGGCCGGCCGCATGCGGCCGGCCGCGGCCGGTGCATGCACCGGCCGTACGGATCGGCGCATGCGCCGATCCGCGGGCCCGCACATGTGCGGGCCCGAAACACCCTTAGAGGCGTCCGGAGCCCGGCGCAGAATGTCTGTTCGCATGGTCGTTCTCGGCATCGATCCCGGCACCGCCAGCACCGGCTACGGCGTGGTCGAGTCTGCTGGCTCGCGATTGCGGCCGCTCGAGCACGGGGTGATCGAGACGCCGCCGGGGATCCCGCTCGAGGCGCGACTCGCCGATATCCATGCGCGCGTGGGCGAGCTGATCGAGGCGCATTCGCCGGCGGCGCTGGCGGTGGAGGAGCTCTACTTCGGCGCCAACGTGCGCACCGCGTTCGCGGTGGGACAGGCCCGAGGGGTGGTGCTGCTGGCGGCGGGCCAGAGGGGGGTTTGCTCACGCTCCTACACCCCTCAGCAGGTGAAGGGAGCCGTCTGCGGGCATGGTCGCGCGGGCAAGGATCAGGTCGGGCACATGGTGGCGCGCCTGCTGGAGTTGACAGGCGACCCGCCGTCCGACCACGCCGCCGACGCGCTGGCCGTCGCAATCTGCGACCTCAACCGCGCGCCGCTCGCCGCGGCGTTGATGAGGACATGATCGCGCTGATCTCCGGGACTGTCGCGGTTCGCCGCTCCGACCACGTGGTCGTCGACTGCGGCGGTGTGGGATACCGGCTCGCGGTCTCCGCGGAGACGCTTCGGCACGTGCCAGCCGTGGGCAATCAGCTTCAGCTGCACACGCACCTCGTCGTACGCGACGATGCGCTTGCGCTCTACGGCTTCTCCTCAGAGCAGGAGCGCGAGCTGTTCCTGATGCTGCTCGGCGTCCAAGCGGTGGGGCCCAAGGTCGCGCTCGCGGTGCTCTCCGCGGGACCGCCTCGCGAACTGCTCGCCGCAGTCGCAGCCGCCGACGCAGCACGGCTGCAGGCGGTGCCCGGGATTGGAAAGCGCACCGCGGAGCGGATCATCGTCGAGCTGCGAGAGAAGGTCGACGTTGCGATCCCGGAGACCTCGAAAATCCGGATCAGCCGCGGCGACGATCCCCGCTCGCTCGCCCGCGAGGCGCTGCTCGGGCTCGGCTACAGCGCGGCCGAGGCGGACGAGCTGCTCGATCAGGCGACAGGCGAGACGCCAGAGGAGCTGATCGCCGCCGCGCTGAGGACGGCTCGCAGATGAGCGCCGCTGAGCCTCGTATCCAGGCCGCCGAGGAGCTCCCCGACGACGAGTTCGACCGCTCGCTGCGGCCGCGGCGCCTCGAGGACTTCGTCGGTCAGGAGGCCCTCAAGGAGCAGCTATCGGTCTCGATCACGGCGGCGTCCTCGCGGGGGGAGGCGCTCGACCACGTCCTTCTGGCAGGGCCGCCGGGGCTCGGCAAGACCTCGCTTGCCCAGATCGTCGCGGCCGAGCTTAAGGTGGGGTTCGTGCAGACGGCAGGTCCCGCACTCGAGCGCAAGGGCGACGTGGCGGCGTTCCTCACCGCACTCGAGCCCCGGGCGGTGTTTTTCGTCGACGAGATCCACCGCCTCCCGCGCGCGCTGGAAGAGACCTTCTACCCGGCGATGGAGGACCACTGCCTGCCGATCACGGTCGGGCAGGGGGCCGGCGCCCGGGTGGTTACGATCGACCTACCACCGTTCACGCTGATCGGGGCGACGACGCGGACGGGCTTGCTGACGACGCCGCTGCGCGATCGCTTCGGGATCCAGCATCGCCTCGAGCACTATGGGCCGGACGACCTGGCGAAAATTGTCCGCCGCTCCGCGCGGCTGCTGGAGGTCTCGATCGAGGACCAGGGTGCAGTCGCGATCGCGGAGCGAAGCCGCGGCACACCCCGCGTCGCCAACCGCCTTCTGAAGCGCGTCCGCGACTTCGCTGAGGTGCGCGACGCCGGGGTGGTGACCGCGTCCGTCGCCGAAGCCGCGCTCGACTTGCTCGAGGTCGACCGCGAGGGCCTTGACCGCCTCGACAGGGAGATCCTGCGCGCCGTGTGCGAGAAGTTCGGGGGAGGCCCCGTGGGGCTGTCGACGCTGGCGGTTGCCGTCGGCGAGGAGCAGGACACGATCGAGGATGTCTATGAGCCCTACCTGCTCCAGCGGGGCTTCATCGAACGCACGCCGCGCGGGCGCGCGGCGACACGGCGAGCATTCGAGCACCTGCGGCTGGATCCGCCGGGGCCGCTCGCTCTGATGTAACGCGCCGCTCTCTATATTGGGGCGCCGATGTCCTCGGAGCATTACTTCATCTGTCCGCACTGCGCCGATCGCTCGATGGCGACCGACCGGAAGCTCGGCTTCACCAGCGACACTCGCGGTTGCCAGAAGTGCGGCTTCGCGTACCTGTTCGAGCTCCTCGACGACTATTACCCCGCGCCGAACGCGGCGTTTTTCGCCTGCGACAAGGACGGGCGGATCGTCGATTGTGGGCGAGGGGCGTTCGAGCTCACTGGGCTGAATACCGAGCACGCGCTCGGCCAGCACGTGAACGAGGCGCTGGGGCTGCGCTTCGAGGATGGGACCGACCACGTTGGGACGGCGCTCGAATGGGAGGTCAGCGTCAAGAGCAAGCCGGTCGAGGTCAGCGCCGAGCGCGATGCGCCCGCCAAAGCCGTTGCCGACATCTTCCCGGCGTATGACGATGACGATGGCGGGCTGCTGTTGGTGCTCACGCCGACGAACCACCACTAGCATCCGGGCGAGCCGATGACTGATCGCCAGCGCAACGGCTTCGTCCTGCTCCTGGTGCTTGGGCTGATCATCGCCTCGCTGGTGGTGATCGCCGGGATCCCCGGGGCGGTCAAGCCCCAGAAGACGCGCCTTGGCCTCGACCTCAAGGGCGGTGTCCAGCTCGTCTACCAGGGCCAGCCGACCCCGCAGACGCCAGTGGTCACACAGGACGCGTTGTCGCGGGCCGTCGACATCATGCGCGAGCGCGTTGACCAGCTGGGCGTGGCCGAGCCGGAGATCCAGACCTCGGGCGGCAACCAGATCTCGGTCGGACTGCCGGACGTCAAGGACACGGCTCGCGCCGAGAAACAGGTGGGAACGACCGCTCGCCTGGAGTTCTACGACTGGGAGGCGAACGCCCTCACCCCCAACGGCAAGACGGTCGCCAGCCAGCTGCAGACACAGGATCAGAGCGCCGTCGCGATCAGCCAGGGATCGACCGGCGGGCCCGGTTCGCCAGGGGGCGGCAGCATGTCGCTGTACGACGCGGTTCGGCTCGCCTCAAAGCAGGCGCCAGAGCCGAGTCCCGACAACGCGCGGGCGGGTCCCTCGTACTACCTGTTCGGGGCTCCCGGCAGCACGGCATGCGCGACCGCGGCCAGGGATCAGGGCAAGGCGCCGACGCCCGGCGTCCATTGCCTGCTCTCCGGACCTGACGACAACCGGCAGGATCTCCTGAGCGGCCTGCCGGCGGGAGTCACGGCGTCACAGGGCCAGATCCTGGTCGTCCCGCAGGGAATCGCCGTGCTGCAGGCGGTTCCGAGCAACTTCTCCAGCCCACCTAACCCAAGCGACCCGACTACGCAGTTCTTCGTTCTGCGTGACCACGCCGGGCTGTTTGGCAACGACATCACTAACCCCCAGCAGTCGAGCGATCAGAGCGGCTCGCCGGACGTCGAGTTCTCGTTTACGTCCCATGGAAAGTCCGCGTTCCAGAACGTGACGGCGACGATCGCGCATCGCGGCGACATCGTCAGTGGGCTTGGGCAGACGCTCGACCAGCACTTCGCTGTCGCGCTCGACACGCTGCTCGTGACCGTCCCGTCGATCGACTTCAAGCAGTACCCGGACGGGATCAACGGCGACAACGGCGCCGACATCACCGGTGGCTTCACGGTCACCTCGGCGCAGGATCTGGCGAACGAGCTGCGGCTTGGGGCGCTGCCGATCAAGCTCAAGCTGATCTCCGAGTCGCAGGTCTCGGCGACGCTCGGCAAGCAGGCCCTGCACCAGGGCCTGGTCGCGGGCCTCGCCGGGCTGCTCGTGGTCGCGATCTTCCTGATCGCCTACTACCGCATGCTCGGTCTGATCGCGACGGTAGCCCTGATCGTCTACGCGATCTATTTCTACGCGCTGATCAAGCTGATCCCGATCACGCTGACGCTTCCGGGGATCGCCGGTCTGATCCTCACGATCGGCGTCGCGGCGGACGCCAACATCGTGATCTTCGAGCGCGTCAAGGAGGAGATCCGCGGCGGCCGCTCGATCCGGCAGGGCATCGTGACCGGCTACCGCAAGGGTCTGACCGCGATCATCGACGCGAACGTGGTGACGATCATGACCGCGTTCATCCTGTTCGTGCTGGCCACCGCCGAGGTCCAAGGGTTCGCGTTCACGCTGGGGATCGGCGTGATCGTGTCGCTGTTCACGGCGGTGATGGCGACGCGGGCGATCCTCGTGAGCATGAGGAGCTCGCGCGCGATCTCGAATCCCTCGGCACTCGGTGCCGGGGGCAAGCGACGGGTCTGGCGGTTCGACTTCATGGGCGCGTCGCGTTACTTCTTCTCGATGTCGGGTCTGATCCTGCTCATTGGCGCGCTCGCAATCGGCGGCCGCGGGCCTGAACCTCGGAATCGACTTCACCTCCGGCACGCGGATCACGGCGAGCCTACTCCGCAGCCAACGAGCGAGGCGCAGGTCCGCACGCTGATGAGCGCCGACGGCGCCACCAACCCGACCGTCCAGAAGGTCATTAACAAGGCGCTCGGAAACACTGTCTTCCAGATCTCCTCCAAGCAGCTTCAGCCGTCCAGCGTCCAGAGAGTTCGCAGCGACCTGCAGAGCAAATTTGGCTTGAAGTCATTTGACTCGACTTCCGTCGGGCCAACGTTCGGGCGAACGGTGGCCAACAGCGCGGTGGTCGCGATCATTGCCTCGCTGTTGGTGATCTCG
The DNA here is from genome assembly GCA_963849295.1 of uncultured Solirubrobacterales bacterium. GTDB lineage: Bacteria > Actinomycetota > Thermoleophilia > Solirubrobacterales > Solirubrobacteraceae > Palsa-465. The sequence continues at coordinate 808,113 of CAWKGU010000005.1, read as the reverse complement.
GCGTATGTCGCGCTGCGGTTCGAATGGAAGTTTGCGGTTCCGGTCCTGATCGCATTGATGCACGACCTGCTGATCACCAGCGGTGTGTACTCGCTGACCGGCCGGGAGGTGACGACAGCGACCGTGGCCGCGCTGCTGACGATCTTGGGCTACTCGCTCTACGACACGATCATCGTGTTCGACCGAGTGCGCGAGAACGTCCCGCGGATGCCGCGCGCGGCGTTCTCCCAGATCGTCAATCGTTCGATGTCCGAGGTGCTGACCCGTTCGGTGGCCACTACCTCGTGCACGCTGATGCCGATCCTGGCACTGCTGCTGTTCGGAGGCACAACGCTCAAGGACTTTGCGTTTGCGCTGCTGATCGGCGTCGCCTCGGGCGCGTACTCGTCGATCTTCATCGCCTCTCCGGTGCTGACTCACTGGAAGGAGCGCGAGCCGGCGTATCGTGCTCGCCGGGCCCGGATCGAGGCGGACCTCGGGCGTGTGCCGGCATATGCCACCGGCGTCGCCGACGTCGAGCCCGAGGGTGCTCGCCGGTTCGGTCGGACAGGGCGGCTGACCACGCCTGAGGCGGAGACGGTGTCGGCCTCCGAGTTCGAGCAGATGAAGCGCGACCTTGACGTCGAGCGCGAGCTCCCGACGAGGCAGACCTCGACGCTCACCACCCGGAAGCCGCGCAGCGAGACCGAAGCTCGGACAGAGCAACGACAGGCGAAGGCCAAGCCGGCGGGCGACGGAGCCAAGGCCGAGCCGGCGGGCGACCGAGCCAACCGCACGGACCCCCACCGGCCCCCGATATTCCCGAGAACGAGGGGGTTGCTCCCGCGCCGAAGCCGAAGGGTGCATCGAAGTCACGCTCGCGCGGCCGACGCCATGGGAGGCGACGCTGATGGGCATGCTCGCGTGGGTGATGATGGGGCTGGCGCTGTGGCATTTCGCGATCTGGCTCCCTGATCGCTACTGGGGCGGGATCGTCGGCGCGTTCGTTGGCGCGCTGGTGGGCGCGGCGGTCTGCGGCCTGATCATCAATGGCTTTGTCATCCCGGGGCGCCACGCCACCCATATCTCGACCGCGCTGGAGGCGATCCCAGGAGCTCTGATCGGGATGGCGCTCGTGTACCTCCAGGGAGTCCGGCGCGAGCGCGCCGGCGAGGCGAGCGGCATCGGGTTGACCTGATGGGCCTGCTCGATCTGGTGACTGGGCCGCTTCGCTCGCTGTTGGGCGAGGCCGAGCGCGCCGAGCACGAGGCGGTAAGCCACATGCCGCTGGCAGAGACGCGCGAGCTCGAGGCCAAACTCGCGGAGGCGGTTCACGCCACACACCGTGCTGCCGAATCGCTCGAGCAACACGTAAAGGTTCTCGCGACGCTGGCCGACTCGCTCGCCCCGCTGACCGACTCGGTGACCCGTCTCACCGACCAGATCGGTGAGCTGATGCGCATCACAGCGCCGCTGGCCGCGGTCGAGCGCGATGTGTCGCGCTTCGAGCACTTGTTTGGTCGGCGCCGACGCGGGGAGCCGCAGGCGCCTTCCGAGCCGCCGGCGCCGACCTAGCGGCGAAACCGCAACAAACCCGCTACGGCCTGCGTCAATTCAGTCGCGGGGCGTACACAAAGCTGATGATCCGTCGGGGGGCGCACATACGCTGCTCGCATGCTCGATGCCGTGGCTCTTGAGGAACGTCCAGCTACCGGACCTCCCCCGCCGGCTGCTCCGCGTCTGGAGATCCCGGCATACGACATCGCTGCCGCGCTCGGGCTGGAGCGCGAGCTCGGCATCAGTCACGTTCTCTCACAGGTGCTCGTCAGACGCGGCTTCACCGATCCCGTCGCGACGCGAGCGTTCCTGTCCGGCCGGGTGAGCCACGATCCGTCGCAGTTCGCCGGGATCGAGGCGATCGTCGACACGATCACGGCTCACATCAAACGCGGTAGCCGGATCGTGGTCCATGGCGATTACGACGTCGACGGCGTCTGCGCCACGGCAGTGCTCGTCCGCGGGCTGGGGTCGCTCGGCGCGAACGTCGGCTGGTTCGTACCAAGCCGGCTCCAGGATGGCTACGGAATCTCGCTGCGAACGATCGAGCGGCTCGCAGCGCGTGGCACCGACCTGCTGATCACCGTGGATTGCGGCATTGCCGCCGCAGAAGAGTCCGCGGCTGCGAGGGCTGCGGGCGTCGAGATGATCGTCACAGATCACCACTCGCCGCCTGCGAGCGGCCGCCTCCCCGATTGCCCAGTGCTGCACCCCGCGGTATGCGGATACCCGTGGGAGCAGCTGTGCGGGACGGGCGTGGCCTACAAGCTCGCGGAAGCGCTGGGGGCACCGAACCTGGAGGATGAGCTCGAGCTCGTCGCGCTCAGCACCGTTGCCGACCTGGTGGCATTACAGGACGAGAACCGCACCCTGGTGCGAGCCGGGCTGGACGCGCTCGCCAACACGTCGCGGCCCGGCCTGCGCGCGCTGATGCGGACGGCGTCGGTCGACCCAAGCGCGGTGAGCGCGCATTCGCTCGGATTCCGGCTCGCGCCACGAATCAACGCGGCGGGCCGCCTGCAACGCGCCGATGCAGGGATCGAGCTGCTGCTGACCGACGATGAGCGGCGTGCCGATGAGATTGCGGCCGAGCTCGAGCGGCTGAACGCCGAGCGGCAGGCGGTGGAGCGGCGAACGGTCTGGGAGGCGGAGGACCAGCTGACCTCGCTCGGGGCGCGCAGCGCGTTCGTCCTCGCGTCGCCCGGATGGCATCCGGGAGTGATCGGCATCGTCGCCTCGCGGATCGTCGAGCGCTACCACCGGCCCGCGATCCTGATCGCGATCGGCGCGGACGGCGTCGGGCACGGATCCGGGCGCGGCATCGCTGGCTTCGATTTGCTTGGCGCGCTCGACGCAGCGAGCGAGCAGATGGAGCGCTACGGCGGCCACCGCATGGCGGCGGGCCTGAAGATTCACGCCGAGCGGATCGACGCGTTCCGTGAGGCAATCGAGGCACACGCGGAATCGGTGCTGACGCCAGAGCTGCTCACGCCGCTGGAGCGAGTCGATGCGATCGTCTCGGGCCGAGAGCTCGGGCTCGAGGTGGCCGCCGAGCTGGAACAGCTCCAACCATGCGGAATCGGCAATCCCGCACCGCGGCTACTCGTTCCCGGTGCGCGGTTCGGAGCGCTGCAGACGATGGGGGAGGGGCGGCACGCGCGGTTCTCGGTGGCATCGGGAGGCGCGCTCGCCCGCGCCGTCGCATTCGGGTGCGACGGCAAGCTCGACGTCGACCCAGGGTCTCCCGCGGACGCGACGTTCCGGCTGGAACGAAACGCGTGGAACGGCACCGTCGAACCGCGGCTCGTGTTGCTCCACGCGCAGCCATGCCGAGCCGCACCCGTTGAAACGCTCGGGGAGCCTGAGCGCTACCTCGACGCAGTCCTTGAGGAGGCCGATGCGGCCAGCAGCGTCCCGCTGCTGGCATGCCCGACCGGGGCCGCTGTGCCGCGCACCGTGATCGATCGCCGTGGGGCCAGTCCGCTGGCCGTGCTCGGCGATGCCTGTGCCGCGGGTGGCGCGGTGCTCGCTGTCTGCAGCGACGTACCGCGCCGGCTTGGGGGCCTTGCTCAACGAACGGGCGGGTTTGCGCTGACCAGCCATGACGCGCTGGAACGGGGCTTGGTCGGCGTCGAGGACTTCTCACACGTCGTCGTGCTCGATCCACCAACCAGCCCCAAGGTGGAGGCGCTGTTGCAGACGGGGTCCGGGTTCACCCACCTGGCCTGGAGCGGTGCTGAGCTACGCTTTGCTCAGCAGATACACGAGTTGGAGTACGGTCTCCGCACTTCGCTCGTGACCCTCTACCGGAACCTAAGGGAGCGGCGGAGGGTCGCCGGCGAGGAGCTCGAGCGCCTGCTCCGCGGCGACGGTCCGCATGGCCGATCAGCACGGCTGGCGGGCAGGCTTATAAAGGTGCTCGCGGAGCTGGAGCTCGTCAGCCTCGACCGGAATTTGCCGGCCCTGGAGATCGCGGGCGGTGCGCAGACCGAGCTGCAGCGCTCGCCGACCTACCGGGCCTGTGAACACCGATACGAGGACGGACGCCAATTTCTGAGCCGCGAAAATCTTCTACCAAGCGCCTGAGCCGGGGGAAGCCCCGCGCCAAGCCGGCGGGTGATGGGGCGAAGGCGACGGGTGACGGCGGCAAGGCGTCCGCCAAACCCTCCCCGAGCCAGAAGGCTGCCGACGGCTCCCCGGGCGCGCGCACCAAGCGCGGGGTCGACGGCGCCGAAGCTCGTGGGGCGACGCTCGTAGCGACGCGACCGCCGGTCGACCGCGTCGAGCACCCTGGCAGCCGCACGACGATACGCCGCGCCGAGCTCACGCCAACCGAGCGGCGGCTGCTCGGCGACCTGTTCGCGATTGTCGAAGAGCACGCCGACCATGCCGCCCTCCCGATCGATCGGGAGCGGGTGGAGGACGCATTTGTCTATGCGTGCGTCCATCACGCCGACCAGCGACGTCGGTCGGGCGAGGACTTCATCATCCATCCGGTCGGCGTCGCCAAGATCTGCGCGGGCATGCGGCTCGACACCGAGACGCTGTGCGCTGCGCTACTCCACGACACCGTCGAGGACACGAGCGCATCGCTGGAGGAAGTGGGGGAGGCGTTCGGCGAGGAGATCGCGTCGCTCGTCGACGGCGTCACCAAGCTGACGGGGTTGACGTTCCAGTCGCGCGACGAGGCGCAGGCGGAGAACTACCGCAAGATGATGGTTGCGATGGCCACCGACATCAGGGTGATCCTGATCAAGCTGGCCGACCGTCTTCACAACATGCGTACGATCGCCGCGCTCAGCAAGCAGAAGCAGCTGGAGAAGGCGCGGGAGACGCTCGACATCTACGCCCCGATCGCGCACCGGCTCGGCATCCATGCGATCAAGTGGGAGCTGGAGGATCTCGCGTTCCAGACGCTGCATCCGCGCAAGTACAAGGAGATCAAGGGCCTTGTCGCTCAGCAACGGGCCGAGCGCGAGCGCTATGTCAACCAGGCCGGCGAGTACTTGGGGAAGGAGCTCGACGAGCTCGGGATCGGAGCCGAGATCTCAGGGCGCGCCAAGCACTTCTACTCGATCTACTCGAAGATGACCAAGAAGGGCCGCGAATTCAACGAGATCTACGACCTCACTGCGATGCGCGTGATCGTCGGCTCGGTGAAGGACTGCTACGGCGCCGTCGGCGTGATCCACTCGCTGTGGAAGCCGCTTCCGGGGCGCTTCAAGGACTTCATCGCGATGCCAAAGTTCAACATGTACCAGTCGCTGCACACGACCGTGATCGGGCCCGAGGGGCGACCGCTGGAGATTCAGATCCGCACCCGCCAGATGCACGATCTGGCGGAGTTCGGGATCGCCGCCCACTGGATGTACAAGGAGGCCGCGGGCCGTGGACCGTCCGCCGCCGATGACGCGGACGGCAAGCTCAAGTGGCTTCGGTCGCTGCTCGACTGGCAGCAGGATCTCTCCGATCCAGGGGAATTTATGGAGACCCTCAAGGTCGACTTGTTCGAGGACGAGGTATTCGTCTTCACGCCCAAGGGCGAAGTGAAGTCGCTTGCCGCCGGCGCGACGCCGCTCGACTTCGCCTACGAGATTCACACCGACGTGGGGCACCGCTGCGTTGGGGCGAAGGTCAACGGCAAGATCGTTCCGCTCTCGTACCAGCTGCGTTCCGGTGACATCGTCGAGGTGCTCACCTCCAAGCGGGAGCGCGGGCCCTCGCGGGACTGGTTGGCGCTGGTCAAGACGACCCGCGCTCGCAACAAGATCAAGGCCTGGTTCAAGGCCGAGTCGCGGAAGGACACCGAGCACTCGGGCCGCGAGCTGCTCCACGACCACCTCAAGCGGCAGGGCCTGCCGGCGCAGAAGCTGGTCGGATCACCGCTGCTCGCCGACGTGATCCGCGAGATGGGGTTCCGCAAGGGCGATGACTTCTACATCGCGCTGGGCGCGGCCAAGATTTCGCCAAAGGTCGTCGTCAACAAGCTCATGCAGCGGCTCAAGCAGGGGGAGGCCGCCGAGTCCGAGCCGACCGCAACCGATGACCTGCTGGCAACCCGCCGTCGGCGCTCGCGCCCAACCACGTCCTCGTCCAGGTATGGCATCGCCGTCCAGGGCATCGACGAGGTGATGCTGCGCCTGGCCAAGTGCTGTCGGCCGGTGCCTGGCGATCCGATCGTCGGCTATATCTCGCTCGGCCGCGGGATCACGATCCACCGCGAGGACTGTCCCAACGTCGCCGTCCTCAAGCGCGACCCGGACCGCTTCACGCCGGTGTCCTGGGACGGCGACGCGGAGACCTCGTTCCGCGTGGAGATCGAGGTCGACGGTTGGGATCGCCATCGGCTGCTCGAGGATATGTCGCGCACGTTCGCCGAGACCGGGATCAACATCCTCGAGGCTCGCTGCACCGTCAGTCACCCGATGGTGAAGAACCGGTTCGTCGTCGAGGTGGGAGATACGCGCACGCTCGACCAGGCGATCAGCCGCTTGCGCAACATTGATGCGGTTTTTGACGCTTATCGCGTCACGCCCGGCGCCGGATAGCTCTCGGAGCGAGCAACTCGGCGCCAAAATCTGGCGTCGGCATCAATCATTCGTCCAGGGCGAAAACGGCCGGACTCGAACATACATTTTGGCGCCAGCGACGGCGTGATTCAATGACTGCGTCGGTCTGAGCCAGAGGGTTCAGAGGGTGCGAACGCCGACAGATCACTCGGGGACTATGGGTTCGCGCAGCTTGTGCCGAAGCTGCAAGCAAAAGCGATGCAATGACTATCCCCCAACTCCCCTGTCAACCGGCCCTATCCGAGACTTCCTTGGCGAGCTCGCTGGCATGGGCGAGTGGCCTGGATGGCGATGGGGCACATCAGGGCACCTGAGCGAAAAACGTGTACAGAGCACTGACATCGATCGATAGCCGCGGCTGGCGTCGACTCACGATCGGCTCCGACCTGGTGACGATGACCGCGGGAAGCCTCACAGCGCTGCTTTGGGCAGGAAGCCCACTCGTGCGCAATCTCGGCTTCGCGACCGTCTATGTCGCGCTCGTGCTGGGGATGACCCGCGGGCCGCAGCTCCTCCGCGAGCGCCTGCTGGCATCGGGATTCGACTCTTGCCGGGATGCCGTCAGGACGTGCTCGATCGGGATCATGCTGACGACCGCGACCGGGACCCTGCTCGGCTTCAGCCGCCCGGCGTCGCTCGTACTCCGGCTCTGGCTCCTGACCGTGCTGCTGACGTGTGCCGCTCGGCTGGCGCTTTCGCTGCTCGGCCAGCATGCCCGCCGGCGTGGCGCGTTGATGACCCCGACGCTCGTCGTTGGAGCCGGATTGGTCGGCGCACGGGTGGTCCGCCGGCTGCTCGAGAAGCCTGAGTACGGCCTCGAGCCCATCGGCTTCCTCGACGCTGACCCGATGCCCGGTGCGGTCGACCTCGACGGGAGTGTGCCCGTCCTCGGGGCGCCCGACGAGCTTGAGGGGGTGTGCGCTGCGACCGGAGCGCGCCACGTGATTCTGGCCTATGCCTCCGAGCGCGACTACCGGCTCGTCGAGCTGATCAAACGCTGCCGTGAGCTCGACGTGGCCGTGTCCGTCGTGCCGCGCATGTTCGAGTCGATCAATGAGCGCGCCCAGCTCGACCACATCGGTGGGGTTCCGCTGCTCTCGCTGAAGACCGTCGATCCGAAGGGTTGGCAGTTCGCGATCAAACACGCGATCGACCGGCTCGGAGCGCTCGCGGCGCTGACCGCGCTCGCGCCGGTGATGCTCGGGATCGCAATCGCAGTCAAGCTGACTTCCCCCGGCCCGGTGATCTTCCGTCAGCGGCGCCTAGGCCGCGACGGCAGAGTCTTCGACGTTCTCAAGTTCCGGACGATGTGCGAGGACGTGGGCGCGACCGCGTTCACGCTCGCGCCGGGTTCGGCGCCGGGCGGTATCGAGGGCGTCGACCGTCGAACGCCGATCGGCCGCTGGCTTCGCTCGACTTCGCTGGACGAGCTGCCTCAGCTCTGGAATGTGGTGCGCGGGGACATGAGCCTGGTTGGACCGCGCCCGGAGCGTCCGGAGTTCGCCGAACAGTTCGCCCGTGACGTGCACGGATACAAGCATCGCCACCGCGTGAAGTCTGGGATCACCGGGTGGGCGCAGGTGAACGGCCTGCGCGGCCAGACCTCGATCGATGACCGGGTGGAGTGGGACAACCACTACATCGAGAACTGGTCGCTCGGGCTCGAGCTGAGGACTCTGGCGCTGACGTTGGCCGAGGTGCTGCGCTTCCGCGAGGACGGTCCGCGCACCCGCAAGCGTGCGCTGAAGGCCGCAGAGGAGCAGAGGCCGGCTCTGGAGCTGGTCGACGAGCAGTACGACGAGCCGGCCGCCGCCGTGTGGTTCTGCGGCTACTGCGGCGCCTCACCGGCCGGCGGGGAAGCACCCGCACCAGCGCCGGTGGCGCGAGTGTGCGGCGCTTGTGGACAGGGCCTGATGCTCGAGGCGCGCTCTGACGTCGCTCCCCGCGACGACGAAGCGTTCATCGTCGTCGACTCACAACTCACCGTTCAGGCGGTCTCACGCGAGGCAGAGCGCGTCCTGGGTATCACCGAGAGCGACGCGACAGACCAGCCTGTGGCTGAATTGCTGATCGGCGCCGACGCAGAGCGTGGGACGGAGGAGAGCCTCCCGAGCCTGCTCGGAAAGGCTGCGCTCAGCGCCGAGGACCCGCAGCTGACGTTCGTGCGTCCGCGCGGAACCTATGGGGTTCGGCTGCGCGCCCGGATTAGCGCCTGCGGCCCTCCGCGTGCGGCGTTGCTGGTGTTCGAAACGGGTCCTGCAAGCGCGCAGCGGCCCGCGCGCCTGCGGCTCGTACCGATCGACGCCGCGGCAGCCGAGTCCTCGGCGTAGCTTCCTAGCGGTCGAGGGCACGACCTCGCTCTGGCGACCGCACGCGGACGGTCTGAGGACGCTCTGGCGACCGCACGCGGACGGTCTGAGGACGTCGGCCCGACCCGCTCGTGATGATCACGGCCTCCCCTGTGCCGAGCGATTGAATCCGGTTGGGGTGCACGATGAACTGCTCCACCTCCCGCCGGGTGCCCCGAGACGTGTCGTAGTCGCCCAACCAGCCGCCGCCCAGCGCAAACGTGTGCTGCCAGACCTTTTCGGTTCCTGACATTTCGGCGATCGTACGGGCGGAGTTCGGCACGTCCTGGCGATGGACGAGCTTGAGCTGAGTGTTGCCCAGCACCTGGTCACGCAGTCCGCGGGCCGCGCGATCGAGATCCGCTAGCTCCTGGGTCGCCAGCAGCACGCTGACGCCCGCACCACGCCCGCGTGCGAGCAGCGAGATCACGTTGTCCGCTCGCAGTGCAGAGAACTCGTCGATGCCGATCAGCGCCGGCTGCTGGTGTTCGGGCAGCCCGAGGCGATGGCCCACCGCCGTCACGAGATCCTGGATCACAAGCGTCCCGATCTGCGCGGAGAGCTGCCCGTACGTGCTCGAGTTGAGGCTGAACACGACCACCTCCTGACCGGAGAGTGCCTGTCGAAGATCGATCACGCCGTCTTTGGCCGGCGATAGGAAGCGACCCGAATGGGATTCGCTGACGATCGCGAGCCTCGTCCAGAGCCCCCGGATCGCGCTCAGCTGATCCGGGGTGAGCCCGGCCAGATAGTCCTGGACGAGTTGGGCCCGCTCACGTGGCAGGTTGCGCAGCAGCACGTTCAGGCGCTGCGGGTCCATCAGCTCAACCACTCGGTCGAGCGTCGGCGCCCGGTCTGGCTCGGTGTCGCGCAGGAGCTGGAGCACCGTCTGCACGTAGCGCTCCGCGGCTCTCTGGTAGTGAGGCTCCGTAAAGCGCTCGGTTGCGATCAGCTTGTCCTTGAGCTCGGTCGCGTTGCCGTATTGGAGGGGATTCCAGACTCCGGGGCCGTCGGGCGTCCACAAGCTGAACTTCCGAGAAACCGCCGCCGCCGCATCCGCGAGCTCTGAAGCAAATGTGGGTGAGCCCTTCAGATCGATGGCGATCACCGGGCGTCCGCGCTTGACGTGGTCGGTGAGGATCGTCAGCAGCGTCGTCGACTTCCCTGCGCCGCTCGCACCGAGGATCAGTCCGTGCGCGCGCAGGTCGCGATCCTCGACGACGACCGGACCGCCGTCCGCCGAGTCGATTCCAAGCAGGGTTTGGCGAGGATGCTGTGGCGACGGAGCGGCGGAAGCAGACTCACGTTTAGCGGATGCCCGCAGCGACGTGCGAGCAATGGTCCAGGCGATGAGGCCGAACGTCGTCACGAGCGCCCATGTTGTCGGCATCATCAGCAGCGCCGCGAACGCCGCGATTAGGACCAAATGGTTCGTGCGCAGCGGGCGACGCGGCGGCGTGGTCATCGTGTCGCCTCCATTTGCGCAACAGGGGTGCGCTCTGCCACGGGGGTGTTATCTGGCCTCCCCGGAGCTCGTTCTGCGCGCACGACCCACTGGACATGGACCATCCGCGAGATTCCGAGCCGCGTCGCCGCGGCGGAGATTTCGCTGCCTAGCCTGGGACGCTCCACGAGATACAGGACGGCATCGATACGCGGATCACCCGCGTAGCCGGCAAGGATCCGCTCGCGGCGCGAGGTGCCCTTGCTCGACAGCTCCAGCTCGACCGCCACCAGATGCCCCGACGCCGTGTGGAGGAGAAGATCCGGATAGTGAAGGCGCGGGCGACCACGAGGCCCGACCCCGCCGAGCCTGACCCCGAGCGGGTCCCGGCCGGCATTCTTGGCTGCATCTCGCGAGCGCATCGTCCGCTCTGAGATGACCTCGGTCACCGCTCCGAGACGACCTGCACGCGCCGCTAGCCACAGCCAAGCCAGCCCGGCGTCGTGGTCGTAGCTTCGAAGATCGAGCCGCGGGGGCGCCAGACGGCTACCAACCAGCGCCAGGCCGTCGCGTGTGATCTGGTAGCACGGCGGGCGACGCTCGAACAGGCGCCGCCGGCTGAGCATGCCCGCGCGGACGAGGTCACGGAGCCGCCGCTCGCTCGCGGCCAGTGATGTGCCGAGCAGCATCCGAACGTGATCCGCGAGCACGAGACGGTGCTCGGCGGTGAAGCCCAGCAGCTCAAGATCGCGGTCGGTGATGCAGATGTTGGCTTGGCGCACGTTGGTTAGAGCGCCGAGCGGCGGGTTTTCGCCCCCCCGCTGAGGGCCTAGCCGACGATTACTCCACGTTTTGCGACGAGCTGGTGGCCGCGCCGGACGACTAGCTCGTAGTGGCCGTGCGCAAATCGACCTCCCGCCCGCGGATGAAGGACGACGCGATGGATCGCCGTGCCGACGCGGTGCACGTGTGCCCGCGCGACGACGTGGCCCGCTCGCCGGAGGATCACCGTCAGCCCCGCATACGCCCCGAGGTTCGTGTGCAGCTTCACGACCAGCGAATGCGCGCCGTGGCGGACGTGGTATCGGACGAACAGCTTCTGACCGGGTGCGCCGGCGTGAACCTGGAACTTCAGCGCCGAGGAATCGCAGCTCTTCTCGCTCGCCGCAAGGTTTGACGGGGCATCGAGCTTCGGCGGCTCTCCGAACGTGACCGCGGGTGCCAGAAAGTCCGCCAGCGTCGCGGCGTTTGCGTCGCGGTAGGTCATCGCCGGCAGGTTCCACTTGGCCTCGATCGTCGCCAGGATCGACGTGTGGTCGTGGACCACGTTGGTGACCGAGTGCGGCTTCGCGTATCCCGACACGACGACGGCAGGGACCCGCGGACCGTAGATGTCGTAGCCGCCGGGGACGTCACCGGGGCCCAGCTTGGGAGGTATTGAGTCGGGCGGAATCGCCGCGGGAGGCGGCACGTGGTCATACCAGCCGCCATGCTCGTCGTAGAGCCACACGAGCAGGATCCGTGGCCACGCAGGAGAGCCGAGCACCGCACCGACCACCTCTGAGACGAAGTTCTCACCGAGGCTCAGGTCCCCGTTCTCCTCGTCCTGGTTTTGGTTGTTGAGCGGTCCGGCGGCACCGCTGAATGGAGCCGGGAAGGCTCCGGCTGCAACGGACGCGACGCCGATGTCGGAGTCCACGAAGCTGACTGCCGGCAGGTTGCCGAGCTTGCAGTCGGCGTAGAACTGGTCGATCGACGCGAGGTGCGTGGGGTTGTTCTGCGGCACTGACTCGATCACGCCGGTGGCGGGGACATCGGTGAAGTAGTCGCGCCAGCTGATCCCGTGGGCGTTCAGACGGTCGACGATCGTCCCGTTCGGTGGGTTGTGAGTGATGCTCGAGGTGTCGGTGCTGATCAGCCCAAAGGCGGTGCCCGCCAGCAGGAAGCGGCGGTTGGGATACGTCTGACACGGGGCCGAGCAGAACCAGCGGTTCGCCAGGCAGAAGGTGTTCGCAAGCGAGTAGTAGAAGGGCAAGTCGGACTTGTCCCAGTACGCCATCGATGATTCGCCGAGCCTCGCGAAGCCGTCCATCCGCCCGTTGTCGATCTCCTTGTGCGTGTCGTTCCAGCTCTGGCTCGCGCTGCCGCCTGGGGTGCAGAGCGAGTCGGCGTGCCGAACGGTGATGTAGCCGTCCTTGACCGGATTGGAGTCCGTCGGTCTGCCGCTTGCGTCGAAGCTGAACCCATCGGCAAGTGGCTGACCATGCCGCGAGAGCATCCCGAGGTAGTTGTCGAACGAATGGTTCTCCATCATCACGATCACGATGTGATCGAACGGCAGCGACGCGGTGACGGTGCCGGCGGGCCGCGCCGGGTCCGGCAGCGACCCAGGCGGGCGAACGGCGGCGGCCTGGGCCCGGGCGATCAATCGGCCGTAGGGCGACAGGGTGGTGATCGCCACGATGCCGCCGCCTGCGCGCAGCACGCTCCGACGGGTGTATTTGCTGGCCGAGGCCCCCACGGGTGCACGCGATCCTATGTCAGCGACGCGGGTGGGGCCAGCGGAACGGGCTCGCGCCCGGAGCCGGTGCGACCCTTACAGCCCCGGATGCGGCAACGAGCTCGTGTCGACGACCTCGAAGTCGCTTCCGGTCAGACGGTCGAGCTGGTGAAGTGCGTTGTCGTTCCAGTGCGGATTCGGGGCGCCGGAGATGTACCACGGTGAGCCGTTGTCGGCGAGGATCAAGCCGTAGCGCTTCAGCGCTTGCGCCACGACCCGTGCCTGATAGGGAAGCCCCGAGATATCGACGCTCGCCTTCAGCCGTACCCGCAGCCCCATCGGCGGCAGGTTTGCGCCGCTACAGGTGGACGCGTAATGCCGCGCCGGGTATACGTATCGGCGCCGCGGTGCAGGGCGCGGTGAAGCGCAGCGCGTGGTCGATCACACCGGCCGCGACTTCGTCATAGCGGGCGAGCCCGGGCAGGATCGGGAGGCCGGCGGCATCCGCCGAGGTCCAGCCGGCGGGCCGTAGGTGGTTGGAGCGCAGATCGAAGATCGCGCCCGAGCCGGCCTTCCACCGCTTGCCGTGGTTGAGTGGATAGGCGGCGAACAGCTCGTAGTCGCGGCACGTGGAGCGATCGACCACGATCACGTGGCGATCGCCCGTTGAGTTCGGGCCGCCTTCGATCGGCACATGTCGCGGCAATGGATAGGGGCCGTTGTCCGACTCCGAGGCGTACTGGAAGCTGACGTGGACGCGGCGGGTGTGTTTGCCGACCACGGCGAACGGGATGCCGTTGGGGGCGCCGTTGTAGACGGTGCCGAAGTCCGGATGCACCGGCGCACTCAGGCCGATGCTCGCGATCAGCTTCGCCGAGTCGCTGGCAACGGGCAGCCCGTCGACGCGCTGATTCCAGGGGTTGTTTGCCGGGAAGATCGGGCAGCCAGGAGCGCCAGGAAGCGGCCGAGCTGACCCGAGAGCTGGGATCAGCGCGAACGTCAAGCAGGCAAGGAAGAACCCAGCACGCCGCATGCCTTCGGAATATAGGTCCCCGTGCGCTTGCCCCGCGCCTTGCCTGGACGAACGTCCGGGCGCGAGCCTTCACGAGCCCGCGCGCGCTTTCAGGACACGACCAGGATCCCGCGCGGCGTGACCCTGAAGGACGCTTCTGAAACCTCGCCGATGTAATCGCCGTCCACCTGAAGCGGCAACGGACGCTCGTCGACGGAGCGGACCCGGAGCGAATCCAGCTCGCTGAACGGACGCACGCGCCGATGCCGGCTCACTCGTGCTCGCGTCGACAGCGCTCGCCACGTGATCGTGGGAATGTCGATCGGGCTGGCACGCTCGAGCACGACGCCCGACAGGGAGCCGCTGCTGAGCGTTGCGCCCTCACCCATGTCCACGGGCCTGTTGCCAAAGAACGTATACGGAGCCGCGTTCTGGACGATCGTGGTCACGCCCGGTACCCAGTCTGGGCCAAGCTCTGCTTCGAGCCGCGGGGGCCTAACCAGGTAGCGACGGTTGAAGGTCCGGATGCCCGTCCACGTGTAGTACCACTCGCCCAGCCGAGCCTTTAGGCGGGGATGGGCATCGACACGCTCGACGACGCTGGCGTCGAGACCGACCCCCGCCGAGAACAGGAACGCGCGCTCGTTGACATGGCCGAGATCGACCCATCGCGGGTGCCAGTCATCGGCGATGCGCAGTAGGTGCTCGGTGGCGTCGACGACATCGGTGGGGATCCCGAGCATCCGGCAGTAGACGTTGGTCCGCCCACCGGGAAGACAGCTGAGCGGCGTCTTGGAGCCGACGAGACCGTTTGCGGCCTCGTTGACGGTGCCGTCGCCGCCAAACGCGACGACCACGTCGTATCCCTCGCGCGCCGCCTCACGGCACAGCTCGGTCGCGTGGTCGCGCGATTCGGTGTCGAGCGCATCGACTTCGTAGCGGCCCCGCAGCGCGTATACCACCAGGTTCTTCAGTCGGTCTGAGACGGTCGTGGCGTAGGGGTTGACGATGATCAGCATCCGCTTCTCAGGAGTGCTCGAGATGGCGCCGAGCGTTGCCTCGAGCCGCTCGATCGGATCGTTTGAGGTGGTGCTTGCCCTCGCCCGCCTCGCCTCCTTCGAGGTCCGCTGTATGTCCGTCGCGCGCGTCATCCGTCTGCCGAGGCCTCAAACACCACCGTTACGAGCTCGTTACGCCGGCGTTTGCGTTCCGTCGGGTGCTGGCTATACTGGCCGCGCACATAGAAGTACGCATCCAGAGGGGTGGAGGGACATGGCCCTATGAAGCCCCGGCAACCTCCCGACAGGGAACGGTGCCAATTCCATCAGGCTCCAACGACAGGCCTGGGAGATGTGGAAAGGGCGGTTCACCCAACCTCTGACCACAGACCCCGGCGGAGGTTTTTTCACATATGCCGCCAGAGTCTCTTCGCTGCAAGGAATGTAAAACCGAGTATCCGCTCGACGCGCGCTACGTATGCGAGCGTTGCTTCGGGCCGCTTGAGGTTGCTTACGGCGCCCGAGCACAGGACGATCCCGCCGAGCTGCGCCGCCGAATCCAGGCGGGCCCCCATTCGATCTGGCGCTACCGGGACTTTCTGCCGGTGTCAGCTCCACCGAAGCCATCTCTGCCGGCCGGCTGGACGCCACTGCTGCGTGCCGACCAGCTTGCCGAGGAACTCGGGCTGCGCGAGCTGTGGATCAAGAACGACGCAGCCAACCCCACCCATTCCTTCAAGGACCGGGTGGTCGCGGTTGCGCTGGCACGGGCTCGCGAGCTCGGTTTTCAGACGATCGCCTGCGCCTCAACCGGGAACCTCGCCAACGCGGTGGCGGCACATGCGGCTGCTGCCGGACTTGACTCCTACGTGTTCATTCCGGCTGACCTCGAGGAGCAAAAGGTGCTTGCGACCGGCGTCTACGGCACGAACCTCGTCGCCGTCCGCGGAAACTACGACGACGTCAACCGGCTCTGCACGCAACTGTCAGGGGAGCATGAGTGGGCGTTTGTGAACATCAACATGCGCCCGTACTACTCGGAGGGGTCGAAGACGCTCGCGTTCGAGACAGCCGAACAGCTCGGCTTCGAGCTTCCTGACCGGGTGATATGCCCAATCGCCTCCGGGTCGCTGTTTACGAAGGTCGCACGCGGCTTCGAAGAATGGATCGATGCGGGCCTGATTTCCGGCACGTTGCCGGTCTTCAACGGCGCCCAGGCCCTGGGCTGCTCACCCGTGGCGAGCGCGTTCGAGGCCGGTGAGGATTTCTGCCGTCCCGTCAAGCCCGACACGATCGCCAAGTCGCTGGCAATTGGCAACCCTGCTGATGGGCCCTACGCGCTCGAGCTGGCCCGCAGTACCGGCGGCTCGATCGACGCGGTCACCGACGACGAGATCCGCGATGGGATCAAGCTGCTGGCGAGGACCACCGGGATCTTCACCGAGACGGCCGGAGGCGTGACCGTCGCCGTTCTCGCCAAACTTGCCCGGCGGGGCGACATCGGGACCGACGAGCGCGTCGTGACCTACATCACCGGCGAGGGGCTGAAGACCCTCGACTGCGCCCGCGGCACGTTCGAGGTTTGGGAGATCGACGCCACGGCGGAATCGTTCGAGGATGCCGCCGGACGCGCTACCGTGCCGGCCTGAGATGGCCATCAGCGTCAAGATTCCTACTCAACTACGCGAGGCCACCGGCGGAGAGTCGAGCGCCGAGGTCGACGGCGAGACCGTGGGAGAGGTGCTCGATGCGCTTTATGAACGCTTCGACGAACTGCGTAGCCGGATCGCCGAAGACGGGGGGCTCCGGCGGTTCGTGAACGTCTACGTCGGCGGCGAGGACATCCGCTTCCTCGACGGCCTCGACACGCCCGTCGAGGACGGCGATGAGGTCACGATCCTGCCGGCCGTCGCCGGGGGCTAAGGGCGGCGGGTGTTCCGCGGAACACTCACCCTGCGCGCTGCTCAGCGGGCGGGGCGGACACATTCAGGCCGATCGGGCAGCTGACTCCGGTACCGCCGAGTCCGCAATAGCCGCCGGGATTCTTCGCCAGATACTGCTGGTGATAGTCCTCGGCGTAGTAGAAGGGGCCGGCCTGGGCGATCTCGGTGCTGATCTCCGAGTATCCCGCGCCGCGCAGGCGCTCCGCATAGACGCGCTCTGATGCCTCGGCTGCGTCGCGCTGGGCGTCGGTAGTCCAGTAGATCGCCGAGCGAT
Source organism: uncultured Solirubrobacterales bacterium (assembly GCA_963849295.1). Classification (GTDB taxonomy): domain Bacteria; phylum Actinomycetota; class Thermoleophilia; order Solirubrobacterales; family Solirubrobacteraceae; genus Palsa-465. The sequence goes on along the minus strand of CAWKGU010000005.1, from coordinate 790,989 downwards.
ACTGCGTTCCCACGTCGTTGCCCTGGCGCATCCCTTGGGTGGGATCGTGGTTCTCCCAGAACAGGCGCAGGATCTCCTCATAGGCAATCGCCTGGGGATCAAAGACCACCAGAACGACCTCGGCGTGACCCGTGCGGGCGCCGCAGACCTCCTCGTAGGTGGGGTTCTGAGTGAAGCCGCCCGCATAGCCGACGGCAGTCGTGTACACCCCTGGCGCCTGCCAGAAGACGCGCTCGGCACCCCAGAAGCAGCCCATGCCAACCACTGCCTGCTCCATCCCCTCAGGGAACGGCGGCTTCAGCGGCGTGCCGAGCACGAAGTGCCTCTCGGAGGTCGGAATCTCCCGCTCGCGTCCTGGCAGTGCGTCTGCAGGTTCAATCATCGTCGTCTTCTGGCCGAAAAAGAGCATGTGATCAAGCTTAGTCGGCCCGGCTCGTGTCCCGGAAAGAGCTGCAGTTCGCCGCCAGGCGCCGCGCTAACGTGTCCGGCCAGCAGGGGCTTTCGATGAACGGATACTCGTCCCAGAGCAACCGTCGCTCCACGGCCGTACTCGCTACGGCGATTGGCCTTCTCCCCGCGGTGCCGATCGTGGCCGCGCTGCTGATCAGCTCGCAGCCGAAAGCTGCCCACGGTCAGGCCGTGGCCGGATATCTGCCTGCGCTCGCCCAGTCGGCGCCTCCGCAGCTCACCCAGCGACCACCCAGCACCAATCAGACGGAGGTTGCCCTGTTGTCTGCATCCCACGACGATGCGAGTCAGCGCCGGCGGTCCACGACTGGCCCCGCTCACGATGCACACCGACTTCGGTTCCCCCGAGGCACTGTGGGTCGCCAAGCAGGCGCCGGGGTGGCTCGGGATCGTCAGCCCACTCGCCGGTAACGGGCGGCTGGGCTGGATTCCCCGGTCGGCAGCGACACTGGTCCCGATTCTCTGGGAGCTCAGGGTCTCGCTGTCGGCGCGGCAGTTGACGGTCCTCTACGCCGGCTCCGTCGTGCGAAGGTACACCGTCGCAATTGGGCGTCCCGACGCACCGACGCCAACCGGGCGCTTCGCGGTCACCGATCGCCTGAACACGGGCGATCCCAGCGGGCCATATGGCTGCTGCATCCTCGCCCTTTCCGCGCATTCGCCGCACGCGATCCAAGGCTGGGGAGGGGGCAACCGGATTGCGATCCACTCCACCCCGGACACCTCCAGTATCGGTCATCCCGTGAGCCACGGCTGCGTGCGGCTGACGCTGGCGGAAGGCCGCTGGCTGCTCGCTCACATTCCGCTCGGCACGCCCACGCTGATCCGCAGCTGAGCCGTTTCGCCACCCGGTCCTTGGGTAGCCCGGACGCGACGGGCAAACCAAAATTTGAGGAGCTGATGCGCAATGGCCAATGAGCTCGACGGCAAGAAGATCGCGTTTCTGTTCACCGAAGGCGTCGAGCAGGTCGAGTTGACCGAGCCGCTTGAAGCCGTTCGAAACGCGGGGGCCGAGGCAGAGCTGATCTCGCTCAAGGAAGGCGAGGTGCAGATGTTCAACCACCTCGACAAGGGCGACACGATCAGCGCCGATCGTGCCGTTGCGGACGCCGATCCGTCCGAGTACGACGGACTCGTCGTTCCGGGCGGTGTTGCCAACCCGGATCAGCTGCGCGCCGATCAGGATGCGGTTCGCTTCGTCCGCGGGTTCTTCGAACAGGACAAGCCGACCGGCATCATTTGTCATGGGCCGTGGGTGCTGATCGAGGCCGACGTCGCCAAGGGTCGCACGGTGACCTCGTGGCCCAGCCTCAAGACCGATCTACGCAACGCCGGCGCAACTTGGGTCGATGAGGAGGTCCATGTCGACAACGGCCTCGTGACGAGCCGCAAGCCGGATGATCTCCCTGCTTTCTGCGCCAAGATCGTGGAGGAGTTCGCCGAGGGCCGCCACGAGCAGCACGTCGGATCTGGCGCAGGCGCGACGGCATAACCGGACCGCATGATCGGCGGGCGCCGTGCGGAAGCGGCGCCCGCATGATCAAACTTCGCCTAGCGGGGAAGTACACGGGGGATGGCAGCGACCGCCGAGCCCGATACCGCTGGAGGCAGCTCCGACGAACGCAACGAGTCCCGCCTTGAGCGGCTCGACCGCAACACCGTCGAGCTGCTGAACGAACTCCGCGTCGCCGGCACCGGGATTCAAGTTATGTTCGCCTTCCTGCTGGTCGTCCCGTTCAACGCTGGCTTTAGCAGGCTGTCCTCCTTTGATCGGTACGAGTACTTCGTCACGCTGGTCTGCATAGCCGCCGCGGCGGTGCTGCTGATCGCGCCCTCGATACACCATCGATTGCTGTTCCGGATGGGACAGAAGTCATATCTGGTGGACGCCGCCAACAAGCTGGCGATCATCGCGATGGGATTCCTGAGCGTGGGGATGACCGGCATCGTCGTGCTGATCGCTGATGTCATGTTCGGCGGCATCACCGCTGCGATCGCCGGTCTTCTGACAGCGCTCGTGGTGGTCGGCGTGTGGTTCGCGCTGCCGCTCTCACGCCGGCGGCGCCTGCGCTGATTTCACCCCTCGGGCGAGGGGTAGTGCAACTAGAGAGGACCAACGAACGCCAGCCACAGGAGTTGAAGCATGCCCCCCCGCGGCGTCCAGAAGGGAACCAAGCGCGCAAGGCAGTACGAGCACATCAAGGAGAGCCAACGCGAGCGCGGCACCGGTGAGCGGCGGTCTGAGGAGATCGCTGCCCGAACCGTGAACAAGGAGCGCGCGCGGTCGGGCGAATCGCGCAGCCGCTCGCGGACGTCGACACGCGACATCTCCTCGTCACGTCGCGGCGGACAGCGATCCGGCACGAACCGTCCGAAGGGCCGCACCCGAGAGCAGCTTTACAACGAGGCGAGGAGGCTCGGAGTGGAGGGTCGCTCCCGAATGAACAAATCGCAGCTTCAGCGCGCAGTCGAGGACCGCAAGCGGTGACCGCGTACAACGATGCGGCGCTCCAGATTCGAGATCAGACAACGAATGAAAGGAGCAACCAATGCCCTGGGATGAGATCAAGCCGCGCAAGTTCGCAGCGTTCGACAAGGAACTCGACGGGATCTCGCGGCAGACGATGGAGGATCACTACAAGCTCTACGAGGGCTACGTCAAGAAGACGAACGAGTGCAGGAAGATCCTGAACGAGTTCGATTACTCGGAGATCGAGGGCAACCAGGTCTACTCGCAGCTACGCGCCGTGTCGGTCGACTACACGTTCGCGCTGCTCGGTTTCAAGAACCACGACCTCTATTTCGGTCATCTGGGCGGGGAAGGCGGCGAGCCGGAGGGTCGGTTCGCCGAGCTGATCGACGAGGAGTTCCATGGCGGAGCCGACGAGTGGCTGAACGCTGTGAAGAAGGCCGCCTCGGCCGCCCGGGGATGGGTGATGGTCGGCTACGACCTGAACGACGGCTCGCTGTTCAACTACATCATGGACACACAGAACCTGTGGGCTGTCTACAACATGGTTCCGGTGCTGGCGATCGACGTCTACGAGCACGCCTACGTTCGCGACTACGGTGCGACCCCCGACGGGCGCAAGCAGTACGTCGAAGCGTTCTTCCGCAACCTCGACTGGGACCACGTCAACCGGCAGCTGATCCAGGCCGAGGCGGCGAAGCAGGGAGCTGACCGCAGCGGCGCCCAGGAGCCAGCGCACGCGTAGGAACTACGGGGCTGGGTACGGCCGACCGAAGCGATAGCGGTCGGCCTGCCTGCACCGTCGCAATTACCCGAACAGGGGCAGCCGCCGGCGGCGGGCCAGGGCGTCCATTCCGCCCTGGATGCTCGCGCACACTTCGTCGTACTTGCTCTGCACGTAGCGCTCGTCCTCGGCCTTCGACGGGTCGCTGTCGAGGCGAATCGGCTCCTGAAAAGCGGTCCGGATCTTCGTCGGCAGCGGAATCTCCGGCAGCAGCGCCGGTGACAGACCCCATGGCACCTGAAGCGCGATCGGGAACATCTTGATTTGCGCGATCCTGTCGAGCCGAAGGATCCTGGCGAGGCGCCGCCCAGTCGCGAGCACAGGCATCGAGTCCGGCCCCCCTACGGTGGCGATCGGCACGATCGGAACTGCGCTGCGAATCGCCAGCTTGATGAAACCCATCCGCCCCGCGAGCACCGCGTCATCGCGCTGCGTCCAATGACGCAGGGAATCGCGCTCGCCGCCTGGCCAGAGCGCCACGTCATGCCCCGCCGCAAGCGCCGCGCTGATGCTGTCAGGCGCCGCCGGGAGCACTCCCATCCGTCTGAAGTACGCCCCAAATGCCGGAAGCGCCATCAGCGCATCATGAGCGGTCCCGTGCAGCGTCCGCTCGCTGCCGAAATGCCGCCACCACTGTGCGCCGATTGTCCACGCATCCCAGACGAACGGCGCGCCCGAATGGATGCCGATGAACAGCACAGGCGCGTCCGGGATCCGCTCCCACCCCTCGATCTCCATCCGGAACCAATAGTCCATCAACGGATTCCAGAAGTACTTCTGACGCTCCATGAAGTCCCAGTCCGGGCCGTCCAGGCTCCATTGCCCAGCGCGGTCAGCGACCCACCCCGCAGCTCCTGACTGGTTGGCGCGTTTGCGCGCCACCTTGTCACGGGCCTGCGCGGCGTGCTGCTCCGCCTGGTTCCGGTGCGACGAGTCGCGCCGGACGCTGCGCGAGTCTGCTCGCCCGGCGCGCTTGTGCTTAAGCTCATCCATTGGTCTCTCTCCTGTAGCCATCTTGGGGAGCTACCCGCCGCGCTCCAGGATTACAACCCTGATGGCTCGGGCAGAACTGAGCCGGACGTAGAGGCAGTAACCGGCGTCACAAGCAACCGGCGTCCGGTGAGCAGACAACCGAGCGCAACGCGAGGACGGATACGGATGAGGATCGGCTACTTCCTCTCGAGTGAAGAGTGGGGACCACGCGAGCTCGTTGCCCAGGCCGCAATGGCCATGGACGCGGGATTCGAAGGGCTCTGGATCTCAGACCACTATCACCCATGGAACGACGAGCAGGGGCACAGCCCGTTCGTGTGGTCGACGATCGGGGCGATCGCCCAGGCCGCACCTGGGATGAAGCTAACCACCGCGGTGACGTGTCCGACGATGCGAATCCATCCGGCGGTCGTCGCCCAGGCTGCTGCGACCGCAGCGATCCTCCTAGACGGAAAATTCTGCCTTGGGGTCGGCAGCGGCGAGGCTCTCAACGAGCACATCTTTGGCGATCGCTGGCCCGGAGCGGATGAGCGCCTCGAGATGCTCGAGGAAGCGGTCGAAGTGATCCGCAAGCTTTGGGAGGGCGGCGTCAAGGATCACCGCGGCCGGCACTACCGCGTCGAGCACGCTCGCGTCTATGACCTGCCGGAACAAACCCCCCCGATCATCATCTCCGGCTTCGGTCCGAAATCGATCGACGTTGCTGCACGGATCGGCGATGGCTACTGCACAGTTGGCCCCGACGCGGAATCCGTAGAGCAATACCGGGCGAAGTCGCATGGAGACGGACTCGTCCAAGGCGGTCTGAAGGTTTGCTGGGACGAGGACGAGGCCCGAGCCCGCGAGACCGTTCACCGTCTCTGGAGCAACGAAGCGCTCCCCGGCGAACTCGCCCAAGTCCTGCCCACTCCCGAGCACTTTGAGCAGGCCAGCGAGCTCGTCACAGAGGAGCAGCTCGCATCCCAGACCCCCTGCGGCGCCGACCTTGACCGCCACCTGCAGGCAATCGAGGAGTACGCCAACGCCGGCTTTGACGAGCTCTACGTCAACCAGATCGGACCGGGCCAAGATGCGTTCTTCGAGGCCTACCGAACGCGGGTGCTGCCCCAGATCCGCTGATGCGAAGGCTTGCGCTGTTGCTGCTGGGGCTGACTATCGGAGGGGCGTTTTATCTGGTCCTGATCGACACGACGGACCTCCCTGAGCTGTACGCCCTCGGCGGAGTGGCCCTGCTGAGCGCGCTCGCCTTCGAGGTCTCGCGCGAGGAAGAGATCACCGAGGCAACAATCTCCTCAGGCTCGCTGCGCCACCTTCCTCGCGTAATCGTCAGGATTCCCGTGCACATCGCGCTGGTCTGCGTCGAGGTGCTTGCGCAGCTGCTCGAGCGCAAGCGCCGGCGTGGAAGCTTTCGCGCCGTCCAGTTCAGCGCGGTCAACGACGATCCTCACGATGCTGGCCGCAGGGCGCTGGCTGAGGCGCTCGGGTCGCTGGCGCCCAACACGATCGTGATCGGCGTCGACATCGAGCGGCGGCTACTGCTCGTCCATCAGCTCTACAAGCAGGGCGATCGAGACGAGCTCGACGTGATGAGGCTCGGATGAACGAGTGGGAGATAGCCGCGATCATTCTGATGGGCGCGGTCGTCCCGTGTCTGGGGGTTTGCGTGCTGGCAGGTGCCGTACATGCCCTCGCGGCGTTTGAGGTGTCCAGCACGCTGCTCACCTCCACTCTCATGGTCCTCTCCGAGGGCTTTCACAGGCAACCGTTCATCGATCTGGCGATTGTGTTCGCGGTCCTCTCAATGCTTGGCGCAGTGGCTTTTGCACGGCTGATGGAGCACGACATATGACCGTAGGCCACGTAGTGGCGACCGTCTTGCTGATCGCCGGAGTGACCCTGCAGGTACTTGCGGTGCTCGGCGTCAGCGCGATGCGCGACGTGTTCGACCGGCTCCACTACGTTGGCCTGGCCGGTTACGGAAGCTTGCTGATCGGCGTCTCGATCCTCGTCCGCGCCTCGTTCTCGCTGATCGGCGACAAGGCGCTTCTCACCGGGATGCTCGTCGTGCTTCTCGGTCCCGTCGTCGCCCATGCCACCGCGCGCAGCTTGCGCACCCGCCTACGAGGTGATTGGCGCGACGGGATCGAGCGCGAGGCCGAGGACCAGGCATGACGGCGCTTCAGCTCGCTGCGCTGATCCTCGTTGCACTAGCCGGGACCGCTGTCGTGGTGCTGCGTGAGCCGCTCGGCCAGGCGCTCGTGCTCGGCGTCTACGGGGTGACGCTCACGTTCCTGTTCTTTACCTTCCAGGCCCCGGATGTGGCGCTGTCGGAGATCGTCGTTTCGGGGATTGCGCTGCCGCTGATCATCCTCGCGACGTTACGGAAGGTCAGCGCGCAGGAAGACGCCAAGGACGAAAAGCTGTGACTCGGGGGCTGCGGCTCGGTCTTTTCGCGGTAGGCGCCTGCGGCCTCGCTGTCGTTCTGCTGATCGGTCTCCACGGGGTTCCGGCATTCGGGCATTACCACGGCGTCTATGGGCTTCTGCTTGACCGGATCGAGCCGTCGCTTCGCCACGCCACCGACATCGTCACCGCGCTCAACTTCGACATTCGCGCGTTCGACACGCTCGGCGAGGAGTTCATCCTGTTCGCCTCAGTCGCTGGAGTGGCGCTGCTATTGCGCCACCTGCGTGACGAAGACGAGCGTGAGCTTGCGAGCGGCATCGAGGATCACCGCTTCGCCGGTGCGAGTGATGCGCTGCGCCTGAGCTCGCTGATAGTGATTCCGCTCGTGGTTGCGCTCGGGGCATACGTTGTCCTACACGGAGCGCTGACACCCGGTGGCGGCTTCCAGGGCGGGGTCGTGCTGGCCGCTGGGCCGATCGCGATCCTGCTCGCCGGCCGTTACCTGACGCTGAAGCGGATCGCGCCCGAATGGGCGCTGGAAGCGATCGACTCGTCCGGCGCGGCCGCGTACGCGCTGATTGGTCTCGGCGGGTTGATCTTCGCCTCGACCTATTTCAAGAACTTTCTGCCGCTGGGGAACCCGGGGAAGCTCCTGTCGGGCGGGATGATGCCGCTCAACAGCATCGCCGTGGGGCTGGAGGTCACCGGCGCGTTTCTGCTCACCTGGACCGAATTTCTCGACCAGGACCTGGTCGTCTCACCGCGCAGCGGCGAGGAGGCAGATCGGTGAGCTTCCTTCCGTACGTCGTCGCGGTGTGGCTGTTCATCATCGGACTCTGGGGCGTCGTTTCAAGCCGGCACCTGGTGCGGACGGTGCTGTCGCTGACGATCGTCCAGTCTTCGACCTACTTGGTCCTGCTCGGAGTCGGCTACCGAAGCGGCGGCAAGGCCCCGATCGTCGCGGACATCCCGACGTCCTCAAAGCTCGTCGACCCGGTCGTGCAGGTCCTCGTGCTCACCGACATCGTGATCGAGGCGACGGTCACGGCGCTGCTGCTGGCGCTTGTCGTGCAAGCGCACAAACGCTTCGGAAGCGTCGACCCGGCGGATCTGCGCGCGCTGCGGCATTGAGGCGGTTGCGATGTCCCACCTAGCGGCGCTCCCGGTCGTCGTCCCGCTGCTGGCCGGGCCACTGCTCGTCGCGGTGGGGTTCGTGTCACCGCGCTGGTTCAACGACGCTTTCGCCGGGGCGGCGGCGGTGGCGGCGACAGCGATGTGCGTGCTGCTGGCGGTCCATGCGTTCGGGCATCCATTTGCCTACTGGCTCGGGGGTTTTCACCCCAGAGGCGGAGTCGCGATCGGCATCTCGCTGTCGATCGATCCGCTCGGGGCATCGCTCGCAGCGTTCGCTGCGCTGCTGGTCACCGCAGCACTGGCGTACTCGGTTCGCTACTTCGACGCCGTGGAGGGGCTGTTCCACGGCCTGATGCTGCTCTTCATGGCTGGCATGGTGGGCTTCTGCCTCACCGGTGACATCTTCAACCTGGTCGTCTTCTTCGAGCTGATGGGTGCGGTCGCCTACGCCCTCACCGCATACCGGATCGAGGAGCGGGCCCCGATCCAGGGAGCGATCAATTTCGCCATCACCAACAGCATCGCCGGTTACGCAATGTTCATTGGCGTGGCGATGCTGTACGCGCGGACGGGCGCGCTGAACATGGCGCAGATCGGCGCCGCGCTCGATGGCCACCACGCCGACCCACTGGTGCTGGTTGCGATGGTCCTGCTGTTGCTCGGATTCCTGACGAAGGCCGCGGCGGTGCCGCTTCACTTCTGGCTCGCCGACGCTCATGCGGTCGCGCCGATCCCGGTGTGCGTTTTGTTCTCAGGGGTGATGGTGGAGCTCGGCATCTACGCCGTGGCGCGTCTCTACTGGGTTGTGTTCGCCGGTCCACTGGGACCGCACGCGGCCACTCTGCGCGCGATCCTCGTGGCCATCGGCGTGATCACGGCGCTGCTTGGGGCGGGGATGTGCTCTGTCCAGCGCCACATCAAGCGGCTGCTTGCCTTCTCGACGATCAGCCACGTCGGCATGTTCGTCTGTGGTCTCGGGCTGCTTGATCCGAAGGCGCTCGCGGGCGTGGCTACATATGTGGTCGGCCACGGACTGACCAAGGCAGCGCTGTTCATGTGCGCGGGCGTACTGCTCCATCGCTTCGCGACGATTGACGAGTTCGACCTCCACGGCCGCGGAAGAGACGTCCCGGCGGTTGGCGTGCTGATGGTCGCGGGAGCGCTGCTGCTCGCAGCATTGCCGCCTTTCACAACGTTTGCTGGAAAGTCGCTGCTCGAAGAGTCCTCCTCCACAGCGGGCTATGGCTGGCTCGTGGCGGTGTTCGTGCTCGTGTCTGCCTTGACCGGTGGCGCGGTCCTGCGGGTCGCCGGTCGCGTCTTCCTCGGCTGGGGACCTGCCGAGGGTCCCGACCCCAAGCAGGCCCGACCGGCCAAGGAGCGCGTCGACGAGACCCGGGATGAGCGCGACCACACCCCGCTGGTGATGATCGTGGTGCCAGCGCTGCTGCTCGTCGCGGCGGCGGTAGTAGGCCTGGTTCCCGGCGCCGTCCCAGGGGTCGAGCGCGTCGCCGCGCGATTCACCGAGCACCTCGCCTACGCGAAGTGGGTCCTACACGATGTAGCGATCAAACCACCCGTGCTGCCGGCGAGCCACATCGGCGCACTTGACGTTCTCTGGGGGCTGCTCTCGGTCGCAGGCGCGCTCCTCGCAGCCGCCGCCGGGCTGTTCGGTCGAGACGTGCTCGAGCGCTTGCCCTCAGGGCTCGCAGGACGCGGCCGACGAGGGCTGCGAACGCTGCGGGCTCTGCATTCCGGGCACATCGGCGACTACATCGCCTGGTGGACCGCTGGCGCAGGGTTGTTCGGAGGTGTGTTCCTGATCGCGCTGCGCTAGTACCCGGATCCGGAACGACCAGCCTATACCTGCGCGTCAGTGTTTGTGCGCTTTAGCCCGGGGTAGCTTGAGGTCGACATGACCAGCATCATCGACAGGATTCTCGGCAGGACTAAGAAGGCTGCCGGCGACCTCGCGGATGACCCGGAGCTGCGGCGGCAGGGGATCCAAGAGGAGCGCAAGGCAGACGCGAAAGAAGAGCTCTCCCAAGCGCAACAAGAGGCGGACCGTAAGGCTGAAGAGGTCGCCGACCTCGAGCGCAAGACAACCTCTTAGCTCTCGCGGCCAGAGCTAGATGAGCACGTTCGCGACAGTCGTGATCATCGTCAGCGTGATCGCGATCGCGCTATCGCTGACGTCGTACTTCCGCGTCAAGAACGTGATCGGTCAGCTCGGCAAGCAAGACCAGGCCTGGTTCGAGCGAGCAGAGGAGCGACCGCTGGATGAGCTCGAGGTCGAGGACACACGCGATCGACCGCTGCCCCGCCGTCCTCCTCGCGGGCGTCCACGCCACCCGACGCAAACGAGATGATCGCCCCCGTCTCGCGCTGGTCCGCGCGGCACAAATCGTTCGCCTGACCGGCCTCACCGAAGCTGCGTCTCGTCGAGACGCTCGCACAGCTCGGAAACCGACTCGAACACTGCCATCGCCCCCGCTTCGCGGAGCTCGTCGACCCCGAAGCCGCCGGTCCGCACGACGATCGTCGGCACGCCGGCATTGCCGGCTGCGCGCACATCCCAGGTCGTGTCACCCACCATCACGGCGTCCGAAGCCGCGCCGCCGACTCGCTTCAGCGCCGAGTTGACGAGATCGGGCTCGGGCTTCGTGGCCTCGACCTCGGCCGAGGTCGTCCACGCGTCGGCGAGGTCCCTCGCGTCGAGCAGGTCGAGGTAGTGGTCGACTTCGTCCGATTTGGCGGAGCTCGCGAGCACGACTCGGTGCCCGCGGGACTTCAAGGCCTCGATCAGCTCGCGTGAGCCTGACATCGTCGAGACCTCGTCGATCAATTCGAGGTAGATCGTGTTCTCGGCGGTGCGGACGTCGTCGCCGTGCTCGTGCTCGAATCGCGTGTCGGTGAGCGCCTCGACGAGCTGGTCGCCGCCCATCCCGATGTGACGGTGGATCCGCCACAGGGGCAACACCACGTCGTGGTGGCGAAATGCCCGATACCACGCGATCGCGTGGTGGTAGTTCGTGTCGACGAGCGTCCCGTCGATGTCGAGGATCGCGATCGCCATCGTCCCTGCCTTTTTACCCGCCCTCACCCATGGGTAGCCAGCCGGCATGAGTGAAGACGATGCGGGCCGACTGGCGGACGAGCTCGAGCAGACCGCCGACGAGCTCGAGCGGCACAGCAAAGAGTTAGGCGAGCAGACCGATGACGTGCGCCAGGACTGGGAACGAAAGCGCGCGGACGAGAGTGTCCCCGGCGCCCCGGCGCCTCCCCAAGACGAGGCCGGCAAAAAGGGCGACGACGAGTCGCCCGACGACCAACCCTAGGGCCCCAGCAGCTTCAGCTTCGTCAGTACAGGAATCATCAACCCGGCCCAGGGGTAGGATCGCTACAGATGGCCAGTCGTCCCGCCCTGCCCGTCCTTCGTCAGCTCACAGGGGACCCGCTGGGGCTAGGCCGTGCCGCCAGGTCAAGGCGCTCGGAGACGCTGACACCGCGCACGAAGACGGCCGACAAGGTGGTGCAGTCGATCTGTCCCTACTGCGCGGTCGGCTGCGGGCAGAAGGTCTACGTCAAGGACGAAAAGGTCGTCCAGATCGAGGGCGACCCGGACTCGCCGATCTCCCGCGGCCGGCTGTGCCCAAAGGGGGCGGCATCCGAAAAGCTCGTCAATTCCCCACTGCGAGAGACGAGGGTCAAGTACAGACGACCCGGTGGCACCGAGTGGGAATACCTCGACCTCGAAACGGCGCAGGACATGATCGCCGAGCGGATCCTCAAGGCGCGGGCGGAGACGTGGGAGGAGGAGACCGACGACGGCCAGCCGCTGAAGCGCACGCTGGGAATCCACTTCCTCGGCGGCGCGACACTCGACAGTGAGGAGAACTACCTGATCAAGAAGTTCTTCACGGCGATGGGGGCATTGTCGATCGAGAACCAGGCACGCATATGACATAGCTCCACGGTTCCCGGTCTGGGGACCTCGTTCGGTCGCGGTGGCGCTACCACCTTCCAGCAGGACCTCCAGAACTCGGACTGCATCCTGATCATGGGATCGAACATGGCCGAGCAGCACCCGGTGGGGTTCCAGTGGGCGATGGAGGCCAAGGAGCGCGGCGCGAAGCTGATTCACGTAGATCCGCGCTTCACCCGGACGAGCGCGATGGCGGATCTCCACATTCAGATCCGCGCTGGCAGTGACATCGCGTTCCTCGGAGGGATCGTCAACTACATCTTCGAGCACCGCGCGGTGTTCGAGGACTATGTCCGTCATTTCACAAACGGCCCGGTGATCATCAAAGAGGACTTCCAGGACACCGAGGACGCGAGCGGCTTCTTCTCCGGCTGGAACGCCGAGCACAGCGCCTATCAGATCGATAGCTGGGGCTACAACGAGTCCTCAGGGGAGGCGACGGCCGGGAAATCCGAGCAGGAGGCCGACGTCTCTGGTGAGCAGTCGCACGGGGCCCACGGCATGAAGCTCAGCGAGGGCGACCCCCCGGACATCGACAACTCGATGCAGGCCGAGCGCTGCGTGTTGCAGCTCGTCCGGCGCCATTTCGCCCGCTACACCCCGGAGCTGGTGGCCGAGACGTGCGGCTGCTCGAAGCAGCAGTTCCTCGCTGTCGCGCAGGCGCTGTGCGAAAACTCGGGGCGCGAACGGACCTCATCGATCGTCTATTCGGTCGGATGGACGCACCACACGGTCGGTGTCCAGAACATCAGGGCGGCGTCGATCATCCAGCTGCTGCTGGGCAACATCGGCCGGCCGGGCGGCGGCATTCTGGCGCTGCGTGGCCACGCAAACATTCAGGGCTCGACCGACATCCCGACGCTCTACAACATCCTCCCGGGGTACATCCCGATGCCCCATCCTCAGTCGCATCCCTCGCTTGACAAGTTCGTCCAGCTGAACGGACCCGACACCGGCGCGTGGGGCAATCTCGAGGCCTACATGGTCTCGCTGCTGAAGGCCTGGTGGGGCGACGCAGCAACCAAGAAGAACGAGTTCTGCTTCCCCTACCTCCCGCGGATCAACGGCGACCATTCGCACTACGCGATGATGCTCAAGGCGCTCGACGGCGGGGTGAAGGGGATGTTCTGCGTCGGGCAGAACCCCACGGTTGGCTCGGCCAACTCGAAGCTGATGCGGCTCGCGCTAGCGAAGCTCGACTGGCTGGTCGTGCGGGATTTCCAGCCCACAGAGACGGGCTCGTTCTGGAAGGACTCGCCCGAGCACGAGTCCGGGGAAGTCCGCGCGCAGGACATCCAGACGGAGGTGTTCTTCCTGCCGTGCGCGGCCCACACCGAGAAGGACGGCAACTTCACCAATACCCAACGGCTGCTCCAGTGGCACCACAAGGCGTGTGAGCCGCCCGGCGAGTGTCGCTCGGAGCTGCACTGGATCTACCACCTGGGCAAGCGCATCCGCGAGAAGCTGTCCGGATCGGACGATCCGAAGGATCGTCCGATCCTTGATCTCGTCTGGGACTACCCGGTCCAAGGTCCCCACGACGAGCCCGACGCCGAGGCCGTGCTCCAGGAGATTGGAGGCCGCAAGGCCGACGGCTCGTTGCTCTCGAGCTACGACGAGCTTGAAGCGGACGGCTCGACGGCATGTGGATCGTGGATCCACGCCGGCATCTACAAGGACGGCGTCAACCAGCCAGCGCGCAAGAGACCGCGCTCCGAGCAGAACTGGATCGCGCACGAGTGGGGCTGGGCCTGGCCCAAGGACACGCGGATCATCTACAACCGCGCGTCTGCCGACGCCGACGGCAAACCGTGGTCAGAGCGCAAGCGCTACGTGTGGTGGGATCAGGAGAAAGGCGAGTGGACGGGCCTCGGCGACTCACCCGACTTCCCACCCGACAAGGCTCCCAACTTCAAGCCGCCGCGCAACGCCAAGAAGATGGAGGCGATCGCCGGAGACAAGCCGTTCATCCTGCACCCCGATGGCCGTGGCTGGCTGTACGTCCCCACCGGCTTGGTCGATGGGCCGATGCCGGCCCACTACGAGCCGCAGGAGTCGCCGTTCACCAACCCGCTGTACGCGCAGCAGCAAAATCCGACCCGGCAGGTGTTCGACCGAACCGAGAACCCCTACCACCCGGCCGGGAACGAGGACGGCGCCGACGTCTTCCCGTATGTGCTCACGACCTACCGGCTGGCCGAGCATCACACCGCCGGTGGCATGTCGCGCACGGTCCCGTACCTGGCCGAGCTCCAGCCCGAGTTCTTCGTCGAGGTATCGCCGCAGCTGGCGGCAGAGCGGGGACTAGAGCATGGCGGCTGGGCGACGGTTATCACCGCTCGGCAGGCGGTGGAGGCCCGTGTGATGGTGACCGAGCGCATCAAACCACTGAAGGTCCAGGGCAAACAGATGCACCTCGTCGGCGTCCCCTACCACTGGGGCAGGGTCGGGATCGTGACCGGCGACTCGGGCAACGAGCTGCTGCCGATCGTGCTCGACAACAACGTCCACATCAGCGAGTACAAGGCCGCCACCTGCGACATCCGACCCGGACGCCGGCCCCAAGGGAAGGCGCGACTGGCGCTCGTCGAGGAATACCGAAAGCGTGCGGGGGTGAAGACGTGAAGCTGGAGACCCACGCCTGGCCCGGAACCTACGGCGAAGAGGCAAAGCCGCGAGTGGGGTTCTTCACCGATACCTCGATCTGCATCGGTTGCAAGGCATGCGAGGTGGCCTGCAAGGAGTGGAACCAGATCCCGATGTCGATCCAGGGGTTCACCGGGCACTCCTATGACAACACGATCGACCTCGGCGCCAACACCTGGCGCCACGTCGCCTTCATCGAGCAGAAGCTGCCGGTCGATGCGCGCGAGAACGGCGGCGACCTGGTCCAAACCGCCGCCCGCAACCAGGCCATTGATGGCGGAGTTCAGACGTATCAGGAGGGAGACGGCTTCCGCTGGCTGATGGCCTCCGACGTGTGCAAGCACTGCACGAACGCGGCATGCCTGGAGGTGTGTCCGACGGGGGCGCTGTTCCGCACCGAATTCGGCACTGTCGTCGTCCAGGAGGACGTGTGCAACGGCTGCGGCTACTGCGTGCCGGCGTGCCCTTTCGGCGTGCTCGACCAGCGCAAGGACGACGGCAGGGTGTGGAAGTGCACGCTCTGCTACGACCGGTTGAAGGACGACCAGGAACCCGCCTGCGCCCAGGCTTGTCCGACGAACTCGATCCAGTTCGGGGAGCTCGACGAACTCCGGGAGCGCGCCGAACGTCGCCTGACGCAGCTTCGGGAGGCAGGACAGGAAAAGGCGCAGCTGTATCTGGCCGACGACGACGACGGGGTGGGCGGCGCCGGCGCGTTCTTCCTATTGCTCGATGACCCGGAGGTCTACGGACTGCCCCCTGACCCTGTGGACACCGTGCGAGATCTCCACGAGATCTGGAGCGCGACCGCAGGCGCTGCGCTCGCGCTGGGGATCGGGCTCGCCGCCGCGGTGCTGGCAGGCCGCAAATGATGGGGGAGGAGATCCGCACCTACCATGGCCAGCCCGTGCTCAAGGAGCCGGTATGGGCGTGGGAGATCCCGTGTTACTTCTTCACCGGTGGCCTTGCAGGGGCTTCGGCGGGGCTCGCCTACATGTCGCAGCTGCGGGGCAACGACGTTTTGGCGCGCCGTGCCTGGGCCATCTCGCTGCTCGGCGTCGGCGCCAGCCCGACGCTGCTCATCTCCGACCTCGGCAAGCCTGAGCGCTTCCTCAACATGCTGCGGATGTTCAAGCCGACCTCGCCGATGAGCGTCGGCTCGTGGATCCTGAGCGGCAGCGGTGCCTTTACCGGGCTGGCCGCGGCAAACGCGTGGACCGGCCGGTTCGGTCGCAGTGCGAAGCTCGCGCGCCCCGCCGCGGCGCTGCTCGGGCTGCCGCTGAGCACCTATACCGCAGCGCTCATCGCCAACACCGCGGTTCCCGTGTGGCATGAGGCACGCCGCTTCCTGCCGTTCGTGTTCGGGGCCGGCGCCGCGCTCAGCGCGGGTGCCGCCGCGGTCGCGATCACGCCGCCAGAGAACGCCGCCGCCGCGCGCCGCGTGGCCCTCGCGGCAGCGCTTGTCGAAGGGATCGCGAACGAGCTGATGCGGCAGCGCCTCGGTGAGCACGGCGAGCCCTACAAACGAGCACCGGCCTCGCAGCTCGGCGCTGCCCGCCGGGCCTGCGTGATCGCGGGGTCGGCGCTGCTCGCGCGCCGCGGACGTGCCTCGCGGCCGAGCCGCGATTACGTCCGGCGCGCTACTGCTCGCCGGCGCGCTGAGCGCCCGCTGGAGCGTTTTCAAAGCAGGCTTCGAGAGCACCAGGGACCCGAAGTATGTGATCGCGCCACAGCGCCAGCGGATCACGGCAGGCGCCACCCGCGGCGCCGCCCGCAAGTGACCCTGAGTCACTGGCAGCTCGAGCCAAGCCAGCTGGCGCCGGTGCTGCTGCTGGGCGTCGCCTACTGGATGCGGGCGCGCGAAGCTCGCGCGACAAGCGCAGACCCGTTTCGAAACTTCGGCAGGTGTCGTTTTACGCCGGGCTCGCGGTTTCCCTGCTCGCGCTGATCTCGCCGCTCGACTGGATCGCGGAGAACCGCCTGCTGTGGGTGCACATGATCCAGCACCTGCTGCTCGGCGACATCGCACCGCTGCTGGTCGTGCTCGGGTTGACCCGCCCGATGCTCCGTCCGCTGCTCGCAATCCGCTGGGTGCGCCGCCTCCGCGGTCTCGCACATCCGCTGATCGCGCTGCCTCTCTGGATCGTCGACCTCTACCTCTGGCATCTCCCCGCGCTGTATCAGGCCGCACTCCGTGACACCAACGTCCACGCGCTTGAACATTTCTGCTTCTTCCTCTTTGGCACGTTGATGTGGGCGGCGGTGGTCGAGCCGCTCCCGGGACCGGTGTGGTTCGGCAACGGGTTCAAGGCGCTCTACACGCTCGCCGTGAGAACCGCCGGGGCAATCCTCGGCAACATCTTCATCTGGGCCAACCACCCGTTCTACTCCTACTACGCGGGTCGCGAGCAAGGCATCTCATCCGTTGCCGATCAGCGCCTGGCCGGCGCGATCATGGTCATCGAGGGCAGCATCGTGACGATGTTGGCCTTCGCCTGGCTGTTCTTGCGCTTCACCCGTGAGACCGAGGTCCGTCAGCGCCTGATTGAGCGCGATCTCGAGCCGGCCGCCGCGGCACGCGCGGCCCGTTATGGGCGCGCCGCCCGGGTCCGCGACGTCGTCAATCGGTAGCCGCGCGCGTCGTGTCGTGCGCGGCCAGCGCGCGGTAGCGCTCGTGCGCCTCGTGCTCGGCCTGCTCACGCACCTCCTCGATCTGATCGGCGGCTTGCAGCTCGCGGCATATACGCCTCACGATTACAAACAGGCCGAGCGGCACGACCCAGATCCCGATTCGGAAGATGTACAGCTGCGTGTCGTACGACAGTCCCCACAGCACGAAGATTCGATCCGCCGACCCGAACAGGAAGATGAGCACCACCCAGGCGAGGAGCGCCACCCCGAAGGCCGTCCGATTCGGCGCTTCGCGTGGCCTGTTCGCGAGGTTGTGGACCCCGCGGTCGCCTGTGAGGCGGCGTTCGATCCAGGGGAACGTCGCCAGCAGCGCGAGCACGAACAGCGGAAACAGGACGCCGCCCCAGAAGGGGTTCGGAACCAGCGTGAAATGCCCGATCGTGACGTCGAAGCTCGGCATCAGCCGCAGCGCCCCGATCAGCCAGCCGAGGTACCAGTCTGGCTGGGCGCCGTTGGTCCCGAGCCAGGGCTCGAATGGCCCCCACTGCCAGATCGGATTGATCTGTACGAGTCCGCCGAGCAGAAACAGGAGACCAGCAGTGAAGAACAGCAGCGCGAGTGAGCGCGCAGCCTGTCCGGGGAACAGCGGAACCCCGATCAGTCTCCGCTCGGTGTGCCTGGGGCTCTCACGGAACTGGGTGTGGTGGCGCGCGGCGACGAGAGCGAGGTGGATTCCGATCAACGTGGCCAGCAGGATCGGGATCAGCAGTACGTGGGCGATGTACATGCGCCCCCAGAACTCCGGCTTGCCCGGGAAAGGCGCGCCAAAGATCGCGAGCATCAGTGGCCCGCCGATCAACGGGAGCGACAGTCCAACGCCGTAGCCGATCGCGAGGCCCATGCCTGAGAGCAGGTCGTCGACGAGCGAGTAGCCGAGGTACCCCTCGAGCAACGAGGTGAACAGGATGATCAGGCCGATGATCCAGGTCAGCTCCCGCGGCTTGCGAAACGCGCCGGTGAAGAACACGCGCATCAGGTGCATGACGATCGCCGCGACGAATACGTCGGCTGCCCAGTGATGCGTCTGGCGGATCAACAGTCCGGCCTTGGTGTTAAACGAGATGTCGAGCACCGACTTGTAGGCGGCGCTCATCGTCTGACCGTCGAGCGGCGTGTAGGGACCGTGATAGACGGTCTTGGCGGTGCTCGGATCGAAGAACAGGGCAAGGTAGACGCCCGTCGCCACCAGCACGATGAAGCAATAGAGCGCAACTTCCCCCAACAGGAACGACCAGTGGTCGGGGAACAGGTAACGCAGCGTCTTGCGCAGCAGCGGCGCCGAAGCGGTGCGCTCGTCGATGAAGCGGACGGGCTCCTGAAGCGGATCGCTCATTCAGGCCGCTCCCGCGAGTTCCACCACGAGGGGCCGACCCTGCCTGAGAAGTTTCCTGCCCGCGCGTAGGTTGCCCGCGGCGTCGATCGTCAGCGGCAGCTGTGGGAGTGGCCGCCCAGCCGGGCCGTAGATGACGGCGGCGGCCCGGGCCGGGTCGAAGGTCGAGTAGTGGCATGGGCACACGAGCGCCGGTCGGGGCTCGAGCACCGGGAACGTGGGCTTGCGATACAGCGCGACCGCACACCCGGCGTGCGTGCAGATCTTCGAGTACGCCAGGATTCCGTCAGGTGCCCAGTTCGCGCGGTCGGGCGGAAGCTCGAGCTGGCTCGGGTCCAGCCGCACGACCACGAGCGAGGCGCCGATCTCCTCGGGATCGCCACCCTCCGGGAATGCTGTGTAGAAGGTCTGCTGCTCCACCGAAGCGGCGCTGATCGGTTGTCCGGCCTCATCGACGAGCCGGCGCCCCACCCGCCAGGGCGTGCGGTCGAGCGCGGTCGTGTTCCAGAGGGGCCCGAGCGACAGAGCTGGGGTCAGCGCCGCCAGTCCGAGGGCGCCTCCGGTCGCGGCGCCAGCGCCGATGAGCAACCGCTTGCGGGTGATTCGACTCCCGCTCTCCCGGACGATCTCGGCGATCTCGTGCTGCTCTTCGGGGTGCTCCTCCGGGTATTCATCCTCCAGCTCCTCGGTCACCACCAGGCGCTTGGCGACCACAGTCAGCGCCAAGCCGATGAAGATCAGCGCCATGCCGATGCACGCGCCCAGCAGCTCGTTTGGCATCGTCCCCGTGCCAAATTCGCCATACACAACGACGAAACCGAGAGCGAACAGACTGGCGAGCGCGAGCAGCGCGAGCACGATGTTCTCCGCCTGGCGGCTCGGAGGACCGGCCGCCACGATCCGCTCGCGGCCGTGCTGATCTCATCCGCCGAGCGCGCCGACGGCGAAAGATCCCGACGACGATCGCCACGACCCAGTGCCACAGCTTCATCGGCCCAACCTCTTTCCAAGCGCGAGACAGCCCAGCACCAGTAGGGGAGCGGCGATCCACCAGGCCACCAGACCTTCTGGAATTGGCCCGATGTTGCCGATGCCCCACCCGCCACGGTTGTCCGGATGGCGGGTGCTGAGGACGTATTTGATGATCGAGTCGAGCTGGGCATCGGAGATCTGCCGCGTCGAGAACTTGGGCATCAGGTAGGGACCGATCCTCACCGCTTCAGCAATCTGGGTGGGGGTCGCCGTCGTCAGCGGCGGCACCACCGCACCGGTGACAAACCCCCCGCGCGCGACGATCTGATGGCATCCGGCGCAGCGCATCGCGTACTGCGCGAAGCCCTCGCTGACCGTCCCGGCCGCCGGATCGGGATGAGGGATCGGCGGTCCAGGCGCGAGCGAGGCGATGTAGGCGACGATCGACTGGATTTCCTTCTCCGAGAACTGCACGCGGTCGGGGCCCGGCTCGTCGCGGATGCTCGACAGCGGCATGTAGCCGGTGCGCAAATAGAAGTCCGCCGCCAAGGCGCCTACGCCTCGCAGCGGGGGGCCCGCTCCGAGGATCCCGCCGGACCCCGGCCGAGGAGAGGCGATCCCGGAACCGGCGATCCCGTGGCAGCTCGCGCAATTGCCGGCGTACAGCTGAGCACCCAGCTGGGGACTCGGGCCGACGGGTTCGACCGTCGGCCGGACGATCCCCGATCCGGGCTGGGCGCTGGCGATCCCGACTGCTCCCAGGGCCACAGCGCAGATCGCGAATGCGAAGGAGGCGACCGGCCTCATGACTGCTGGCAGACCGGCAGCAGCGGTGCGCCGATCCCGGTCATCACGATGATCGCGAGGGAGAGAAAGTTGACGGTCAGCCCGACGATCGCGAGGAAGGCGATCCGGCCCGACGGCGGCGCCGAGCCCTCCCCGTGCCGCTCCGCCTCGACGACGTGGTCAAGCCGGGAGGTGCGCACGAACAGCCACCCACAGGCCGCTTCGGCTGCGAGCGCGACCGCGACCGCGACCGCGGACAGCACAATTACCCAGCCATGTACCGGAAGCTGCCAGCGGCCGGCAGGCGCGTCGCACTGTGCGAAGGTGAAGGCCAAGTTGGCGAGAAACTGGACCGTCCAGGCGCCGGCACCACCGAGGACCCCGAACCAGATCAGCGCTGCCGAAGGGGGCCAGCTCATAGCGAAGGGCTGAGCTGCGTGAGGACGACGAACACAGCGACGGCGTTGACCACGTGCCAGTAGAGCGCCAGCGCGCGCACGCCGACCAGCCAGTAGTTCGTGAGCCCTCGGACGACCACAAACCCCAGCACCCCGACGTCGAGTAGAACCCCGAGCAGCACATGCGCGTGGTGCGCGGCAAGCATCGTGAAGTAGATCGAGCCGTAAGCGGTTCCCTGCGGGCTAAAGCGATTGAGGTCGTGGCGGAACAGCAGCACCTGGGCAGCCAGATACGCGAGCTGGACTACGAGCGCGAACGCGATCAGCGCCAGAACCCGCGTGCGCTTGCCGTCGCGGGCGGCGCGCGCGGCGAGCCACATCGGGGCGCTGAGCGCGACCAGCACCCCGGTGGCGATCAGTGGCAGGACGACGCTCGGTGGCTTGATTCCCGCGGGCGGCCAGCGTGCCGCATCGAAGTCCAGGTAGAAGTACGTGCCGATCAGCGTTCCGAACAGCGTCACCTCGGCGCAAAGGAACAGCGCCATCCCCCACCAGCCGTTCGGCTGGGCGACGCGCTGGCGGGCCACCCGCCCGGCGGCCGCGGCGGTCCAGGCTGCCGAGCTGCGCGTGATCTGTGGCTCGCTCATCGCTGGACCTCGCTGAAGTGCCAGCCGATGACCGCGAGCGCGCCGACGGCGAGAAACCCGAGCGCGATCCAGTAGTGGGCGAGCAGCAGCATCGCGAAGACCCCGGACGCGGTCAGCGCCGACACCGGCGGCCAGATCGAGTGCGAGGGCATCGACAGGATCTCGTCGAGCCGCGCGTCCTCTGCGCTCGTCGCCGGCGTCTCATGTCCGAGCTCGTACAGCCCCTCTCCGCGCTCGAGCCGGCGATTGTCTCGCTCGCGATCCTCCTCGTCCCACATCGGGTACGGGCTTGAGACCGTGGGAATCACCGCGTAGTTGTAAGGCGGGGGTGGGGAGGAGGTGGCCCACTCGAGTGTGTCTCCCCGAAACGGGTTGTTGCCCGCCGCGGCGCCCCGGAACCGACTGACAACCAGGTTGACGACGATCAGCACGAGCCCGACCGCCAGGAGGTACGCCCCGATCGACTCGAGGAAGTTGAGGAACGTCCATCCGAGGCCTGGCGGGTAGGTGTAATTGCGCCTCGGCATTCCGAGGATGCCGACGATGTGCATCGGGAAGAAGGTGAGGAAGGTCCCGGTGAACGTCAGCCAGAAGCTGAGCTTGCCGACGCCCTCGTGATACATGCGACCGGTGAGCTTCGGAAACCAGAAGTACATCCCGCCAAGGATCGGGAACACCGCGGCACCGAAGATCACGAAGTGAAAATGGGCGACGATGTAGTAGCTGTCATGAACCTGCTGGTCGAACGGGATCGCCGCGACCGTGATCCCCGACAGTCCCCCGATGATGAAGTACACGATGAAGCCGATGATGAACAGCATCGGCGTCTTGAACTCGGGGGTGCCGGTCAGGATCGTCGTGATCCACGCGAACAGCTGAATCGCGCTGGGGACCACGATGATCAGACTCGCCGCGGCGAAGTAGACGGTCGTGATGCTCGCGAAGCCGACCGTGAACATGTGATGCACCCACACGCCGAAGCCGAGGAACGCGACGAGGATCTCCGCCAGCGCGACGAGCGGGAAGAACACCATCTTGCGGTGCGCGAACGCAGGGATGATCGAGGTCGCGATCCCGAATGCGGGCAGGATGATGATGTAGACCTCGGGATGGCCGAAGATCCAGAAGAGGTTCTGCCAGAGCAGCGGATCGCCGCCGTGCGCGGCGTCGTAGAAGTGGAAGCCGAGCTGGCGGTCGAGCTCGAGGAACAGAGAGGCGACGCTCAGCGACGGCAGCGCGAACAGCAGCGCGAACGCAACCGCCAAGAACGCGAAGCAGAACAGCGGCATCCGGTTCAGCGACATCCCCGGCGCCCGCATCTTGAAGATCGTGACGATGAAGTTGATCGACGTGGCGGTGCTTGCGATTCCGTTGAAGATCAGCCCGTAGCCATAGAAGTCGATGTTGTTCCCCGGGCTATAAGCCTTTGAGGCGAGCGGGACGTAGTCGAACCAGCCGGCGTTCGGGCCGTGCCCCTGCACGAGTGCCACGTACATGAAGATTCCGGAGCACAGAAACAGCCAGTACGAGACCGCGTTGAGCCGGGGAAAGGCCATGTCGCGCGCCCCGATCATCAGCGGGATCAGGTAGTTCCCGAACGCGCCCGTGGTCATCGGGATCACGAACAGGAAGATCATCGTGATCCCATGCATTGTGAAAACCTCGTCGTAGGCCTGCGGGGTGAGGACGTGGAGGTTGGGACCGATCAGCTGCGTGCGAATCAGCAGCGCCTCGACGCCGCCCGCGCCGAAGAACGCAAGCGAGGTGAAGAAGTAGAGGATCCCGATCCGCTTGTGGTCGGTCGTCGTCAGCCAGCCGAGCAGGCCCGGACGCTCGCTCCAGATGCGATCCAACCGGTCGACATGCGGCTGCGCTCCGGGCGTGACGACGGTCGCCATCGCTAGTGCAGGCCCTCGAGATACGCGACCAGCTCGTTCACGGCGCCCGACGGCAGGCCCAGGTCTGGCATGCGGTCGCCCGGCTTGATCGCCTGGGGATTGGCGATCCACGCTGCCAGCTGCGCCGGACTGTTGGGGATCGTCGCCGACGCCAGCGTCGTTCTGGTTGCCAGGTGGCTGAGGTCAGGGCCCACCGTTCCCTTGGCGGGGGTCCCGGCGATCCGGTGGCAGCTCGCGCACTGGGTGCTCATGAATACCTGCTCACCCGTGCGAGCCTGCGCGGTGCTCGGTCGAGCCGCGCTGGAAGCCATGTTCGCAAGCCATGCCCGAAACGCGTTGGGTGCCTGCGCGAACACGTACAGCGCCATCTGGGCGTGCTGGAGTCCGCAGAACTGCGAGCACTGACCGCGGTAGGTTCCGATCCGGGACGAGTACAGGAGCACGCGGTTCTGCCTGCCGGGGACCATGTCGATCTTGCGATTCAGCGCCGGCACCCAGAAGCTGTGGATCACGTCGGCGGTGGTCGCGACGACGTTCACGCGGGTGTTCACGGGGATGTGGATCTCGTTCGCCGTGACCGCCGTGGTCCCGGGATAGCGCACCTCCCACCACCACTGATGGCCGATCACGTCGATCGTCATCGCGGTACTGCGTGGGTCGGGCGGCGAGGTCTGCTTGATCAAGTAGACGTCGGAGACCGCGAACAGCGCGACCAGGACGATGACCGGCACCGCGATCCCGAACAGCAGCACGAGCCCCTCGTTCAGATCCTCGCGCTCGCCGAAGAACGGCAGCCCGGCTCTGCCGCGCCGGAACCACGCGACCACGAGCAGCGTGACCGCGCCGAAGAAGACGATCGCCGCAGCGGCGAGCATCCACCACCACAGCAGCACGATGTTGTGGGCCTGCGGACTGTGCGTCGTGAGGATCGACTGCTTGCCACAGCCGGTGATGAAGAGCGTCGCGGCGAGTGCGAGCGCGAAGCGGCGCGCCCACCTGGATGGACGCGCCGCACTCAGCCCCTTGGGGCGCCGCCTAGGCGGTCTTGCGCTCCAGATCCGCAACCTCGTCGGCCTTACGGTCGGCCTTCTCCTCGGTGCGGGATAGCTCGTCCTTGGCCTCGCCCTTGCGCTCTTCCTGCTTGCCCTCTCGACGCAGGGAGGCGTCGTCGGCCAGGTCCCCTGCAGCTTGCTTGGCTTTTCCGGTCACCTTGTCGGTGATTCCCATGTCGTCCTCCTTCTTGGTTACTCCTACTCGCTACCCAATTAGCGCCGGCCGCATGCGGCCGGCGGCCGGCGGTGCATGCACCGCCGGCACGGCGCGGCACATGTGCCGCGCCGCGGGGCCGCGCATGCGCGGCCCCGCCAAACGCCTACTGCTGGACCCGCCGTGCGTCGGCGAGTCGCTCAGGCGTGGTCCGCACGTGACCGCCGCTACCGGGCTGCTGGTCGGTGGGCAGCGGGCCGCCAGATTCGCTGCCCGCAGCAGTCCTCGGTTGGGCGGCACGCGCGGCCACGGAGTAACCGATTGCAGCAATCACGATGATCAGCGCAATCGGGATCAGCACGATCGTGAAGACACCGCCGAGCAGGACCCCGCCAAGGATCGCGAGCACCACGAGCGCGCCAACAAGCATGGAAAGCCACATCGTCGGAGGTCTACCCGGACCGCAGAGCGCGCAAAACGGGTACATCGAGGTCGTGCCCGCGTCGTGCGCCCACCGTCGGATCGACGATTACGCGCTGATTGGCGATTGCCACAGCGCTGCGCTCGTCTCATCCGCGGGCTCAATCGACTGGTGCTGCCTGCCACGGTTCGATTCGGGCAGTGCCTTTGGGCGACTGCTTGACCCCGAGCGAGGCGGCTATTGCCTGCTTGGCCCCCCGGCCGAACGGGGATGGTCGAGCTCGCGTCAGTACCTTAAGGACTCGCTCGTGCTGGCCACGACGTTCACGACCTCGTCCGGTGAGGCGAAGTTGACGGATTGCTTTGTGGTTGGAGAGGCCGCGCGTCAGCCATGGCAGCGCGAGATCGTGCGCGTGGTCGAGGGGCTCCGCGGCAGCATCGAGCTCGAGCTGCGCGTCGCGCCGCGATTCGACTATGGGGAAGTGCGCCCATGGATCCGCCGACACGGCAATCAGCTCCACAGTGCGATCGGCGGCAACGACGCGCTGCTCGTGTGGTGCGATCAGGAGCTCGAGGAAGACCCCGACCACGAACTCGCCGCCCGCGTGCGCATCGAGGCAGGGGATCGCTTGCGACTGATGGTCTCTTACAGCCCGCCAGAGCGCGTCGAACAGGATCCCCCGTCCCCCGATCCGTCGTCGCTTGACCGTGAAATCGAACAGACAATCCGCTGGTGGCGCCGTTGGGCCAAGACGATGTCGCTCGACAGCGAGGATGAAGCCGGGGCCCGCCGTTCAGGGCTCGCGCTCAAGGCTTTGACATATGCGCCAACAGGGGCGATCAGCGCCGCCCCTACGACATCGCTGCCGGAGGTGATCGGCGGCGTCCGCAACTACGACTATCGCTACGCCTGGGTCCGTGACTCGAGCTTCAGCTCTCGCGCCTTTGCGGAGATCGGCTGCGAGCACGAGGCCGACGAGTTCCGCGCGTTCATCATGCGCTCCGCCGCCGGACACGCCGGCGATCTTCAGGTCGTCTACGGCGTTGGCGGTGAGCGGCGCCTCGAGCCGGCCGAGCTGTCGCTATCCGGATATCACGGCTCGAAGCCGGTCCGGGTAGGCAACGCCGCAGCCGGACAGCGCCAGCTCGACGCCTACGGGGAGCTCGTAAATTTGACGTGGCGCTGGCACCGGCGTGGGCATTCGCCCGACGATGACGACTGGCGCTTCCTGGTCTCGCTGATCGATCATGCTGCCGAGCAGTGGCACCGGCCCGATCGGGGCATCTGGGAGTGGCCGGGGAGGCCCGAGCACTTTGTCCATTCCAAGGCCCTGTGCTGGGCGGCGCTCGAGCGAGGGATCCAGCTGGCTAACGAGTGCATGCGCCGCGCGCCCACGCGCCGTTGGGCGCACGCCCGCGACGAGTTGCGAAGGCAGATCGATCGCCGCGGTTACGACCGCCGCCGGGGTGTCTATGTGCAGTCGTTTGACCGCAAGGCACTCGACGCGTCTCTGCTGCTGCTGCCGACGGCCGGCTACCTCGACTGGACGGACAAGCGGATGATCCGCACCACGCACGCGGTCTGGGAAGACCTCGACGCCGGAGAGGGCTTGCTCTACCGCTACCGGCGCAAGGACGGGCTCCCGGGACAAGAGGGCGCGTTTCTGTGCTGCTCGTTCTGGCTCGTCGAGTGTCTGGCGAGGCAGGGCGACGTGGTGGAGGCTCGCTCCGTATTCGAGCGGGCGCTGTCCACCGCCAACGACCTCGGCCTGTTCTCCGAGCAGGTCGATCCCCGGACCGGTGGGCTGCTCGGCAACTTCCCGCAGGGGCTTACCCACCTCTCGCACATTTCGGCCGCGGTGGCGCTCGCAGACATGCAGAAACAGCTGTAATCGCGATGACGCGGCCGATTGCGCCGCCCCCTCGTCGGGTAAGTCGTCGTTATGACTCAGACTGTCGGTGACTTCCTTCTCGATCGCCTCTCAACCTGGGGCGTAAAGCGGATCTATGGCTACCCCGGCGATGGAATCAACGGCGTGTTGGGGGCGTTCTCCCGCTCGAGCAACGGCCAGCGACCGGAATTCATCCAGGTCCGCCACGAGGAGATGGCGGCATTCATGGCGTGCGCGCACGCGAAGTTCACCGGGGAAATGGGCGTCTGCCTGGCAACCTCCGGACCCGGCGCGATCCATCTCCTGAACGGCCTCTACGACGCGAAGCTCGACCATCAGCCGGTCGTCGCGATCGTCGGTCAGCAGGCGCGCGCCGGCCTCGGCGGCAACTACCAGCAGGAGGTCGACCTGACGACGCTGTTCAAGGACGTCGCGCACGAGTTCGTGCAGATGGCCTCAGAGCCCGCGCAGATCCGCCACCTCGTCGATCGCGCATGCCGAATCGCGCTCGCCGAGCGAACCGTCACCGCGATCATCATCCCCAACGACGTCCAGGAATCCGACGCGATCGAGCAGCCGCCGCACAAGCACGGCACGGTCCACTCGGGGCCGGGCTATCGACCGCCGCGAGTGCTGCCCCACGACGAGGACCTCGATCGCGCCGCGGAGGTGCTGAATGCAGGCGAGCGCGTGGCGATGCTGGTCGGGCAGGGCGCGTTGCACGCCTCCAAGGAGGTTGCGGCGGCAGCGGACCAGCTCGGCGCGGGCGTTGCCAAGGCGCTGCTGGGCAAGGCGGTGCTCCCCGACGACTTGCCATACGTGACCGGCTCGATCGGCCTGCTCGGTACCAAGCCAAGCTGGACGCTGATGCAGGAGTGCGACACGCTGCTGATGGTCGGCTCGAGCTTCCCATACTCCGAGTTCCTGCCCGAGGAGGGCCAGGCGCGCGGCGTGCAGATCGACATCGACGGCCGCATGCTCGGGATCCGCTATCCGATGGAGGTCAACCTGGTCGGCGACTCCGCCGAGACGCTGCGCGCGCTGACCGCGCGTCTGGAGCGCAAGCAGGACCGCTCCTGGCGAGAGAAGCTCGAGCGCGAGGTGGAGGAATGGTGGAACCTGATCGAGCATCGGGCGGAGCTATCGGCAGATCCGATCAACCCCCAGCTGGTCTTCCGTGAGCTCTCAAACCGCCTCCCCGACGGAGCGATCCTCAGCTCGGACTCGGGGTCTGCCGCCAACTGGTTTGCCAGGGACATCAAGCTACGCGAGGGGATGATGGCTTCGCTGTCGGGCACGCTCGCGACGATGGGGCCAGGGGTGCCATACGCGATCGCCGCCAAGTTCGCGCACCCGACGCGGCCAGTGTTCGCGCTCGTCGGCGATGGCGCGATGCAGATGAACGGCATCAACGAGCTGATCACGATCGCCAAGTACCGCAAGGACTGGGCTGACCAGCGGCTGATCGTGCTGGTGCTCAACAACCGCGACCTCAACCAGGTCACGTGGGAGCAGCGCGCGATGTCGGGCGACCCGAAGTTCGAGGGCTCCCAGGATCTCCCCGACTTCCCGTACGCGCGCTACGCGGAGATGCTGGGTCTCGAGGGGATCCGCGTCGACCGGCCTGAGGAGGTAGGCCCGGCCTGGGACAGGGCGCTGGCAGCAGACCGACCGGTCGTCTACGAGGCGGTCACCGATCCTGAGGTTCCGCCGCTGCCACCGCACATCACGCTCGAGCAGGCGAAGGAGCTGAGCTCGGCCCTGATGGGAGGCGATCCCAACGCCAGGCGGATTGTGAGCCAGGCCTTCAAGCAGAAGGCCGAGGAGTTCCTTCCCGGCAGATGACTTCGACGAGCTCGAGGATCGACACGTCCGTCGAGGAGCTCGAGGTCGCTGCGTTCACGGTTCCGACGGACGCCCCCGAAGCCGACGGCACCTTGGCGTGGGACTCCACCACCGTCGTCGTCGTGCACGCACGCGGCGGCGGGGAGGCGGGGATCGGATTCACCTACGCCGACGTCTCGACCGCGAAGCTGATCGAGAGCAAGCTCCACGACGTGGTGTGTGGCCGCGACGCGTTCGATCCGCAGGCGACGTGGGCGGCGATGGTCGGGGAGACGCGCAACCTGGGCCGGCCGGGCGTAGTGTCGATGGCGATCTCGGCGGTCGATCTCGCGCTGTGGGATCTGAAAGCACGGCTGCTGAGGCTGCCGCTCTGCAAGCTGTTGGGGATGACACACGAGACGGTTCCGATCTACGGGTCCGGAGGGTTCACCACCTACTCGATCTCGCGGCTACAGGAACAGCTCGCCGGATGGGCCGAGCGCGGGATCCCGCGCGTGAAGATGAAGATCGGATCGGCACCCGCTGATGACCCGGAACGTGTTCGGTGCGCTCGCCTTGCCGTCGGACCGAACGTTGAGGTGTTCGTCGACGCCAATGGCGCCTATACGCGAAAGCAGGCGCTCGCGCTGGCCGCGCGCTTCCGTGAAGAAGCAGGTGTCACCTGGCTCGAGGAGCCCGTATCGAGCGATGACCTCGAGGGGCTGCGCTTGATCCGCGACCGAGGCCCGGCGGGGATGGCGATTGCGGCCGGCGAGTATGGCTACGACGCGTTCTACTTCCGCCGCATGCTCGAGGCCCAGGCGGTTGACGTACTCCAAGCGGATGTCACCCGCTGCGGCGGCATCACCGAGCTGCTGCGGGTCGATGGCCTGTGCCGCGGCTTCGGGGTGCCGCTCTCGCTGCACTGTGGGCCCGCGATCCATCTGCACCCGGGGCTTGCCCTGCAGCAGCTGGTCCATCTCGAGTACTTCCACGATCACGTGAGGATCGAGCACCTGCTGTTCGACGGGGCGATCCCCCCGCGTGACGGAGCGCTGATACCCGATCTCTCCCGGCCGGGGAACGGGCTGGAACTGAAGTCGATCGATGCGGGGCGATATGCGGCGTAGTAGCAGGCGCTGGTGGCACAACGTACGCCAAGGCCGCATGCAGCGGACGCTGGCGGCGGCAACGGCGGCGAGCGCGCTCCCGCTCGGGCTCGAGATCTACTTCGAGCACTTCCGCGGGTCATTCGGCGACAAGTGGATGTGGACGCCGATCGTCCTCTCGCCGGCTCTCACCGCTGCCGGACTCGCGGGTGTGCGCTCGGAGCGCGCTGCCCGCACATTGCTCCCGTTGCTCTCCGCGCTCTATTGCGCCGACGGGCTGATTGGGGTCATCACGCACGTGCGCGGTGTCGCGCGCAAGCCTGGGGGCTTCGGCGAGCCGCTGTTCAACGTAGTGATGGGACCGCCCCTGCTTGCACCCGGTTCGCTCGCGATGGTCGGGGGGCTCGGCTTGGCCGCCGCCGCGCTCGGCCGCGAGCGCTGATGGCGCCGCGAGAAGAGCTGCCGCGACAACGTAACGGGGTCACCCCGCAGATGATCGGCCGCTACCCGGACTTCAACGTGCTCGATGAGGCAGATCACTGGGACGAGGCGACGCGACGGGTGGTATTCGAGCGCGTCGAGCAGGTTCCGCCGATCAGGTTCTTCACGGCAGCCGAGGCCGCGACCCTGGGAACGTTTTGCGATGTCGTCATGGCCCAGGACTCGGAGCCCAAGATCCCGGTCCTGAACATGGTTGACGCAAAGCTGTTCGCTGGCAAGCTCGACGGCTTTCGTTACGCCGACCTGCCCGACGACCGCGAGACGTGGCGGCGAGTGGCGGTGGGGCTCGATGTAGCGACGCGGCAGCACGGTACCGCCGACTTTGCGAGCGCCCCTGATGAGGTTCAGCGCACCGTGGTCCAGGCGTTCTCCGAGGGCGAGCTGCACGGCCAGGTTTGGGACGAGCTGCCCTGCGACCGCGCGTGGAGCGTCGTCATGCGAGCGGTGCTGAGCGCGTTCTACTCACACCCATGGGCGTGGAATGAGATTGGGTTCGGCGGTCCCGCCTACCCGCGCGGGTACGCCCGCTTCGGCGTCGGCCAGCGAGAGAACTGGGAGGGCGAGCCCGCATTCGAGCTCGATCCCGTAAAGGACGTCAAGCGACGAGGGCTCGAGTGAGCCTCCCTTACCGCTGGCGGACGTTGGCGCGCGGGGCGCTGCGCCCGCCCGACAACGACTCGGCGTTCCTGCTCGACGTCCATCGCCGAGCGGTTCCCCAGGAGCGGATGGCGCGCTACGACGACGACTTTTCGGTTGATCTGGCGATCGTCGGAGCCGGCGCCGGAGGCGCGACGCTCGCGCAGCGGCTGGCCAGGCGGGGGTGGAAGGTTGTGGTGCTCGAGGTGGGACCGTTCTGGGACCCGGATGAGGATTGGGTCTCCGATGAGGCGGGGTCGCACGAGCTGTACTGGACCGACACGCGCGTCATCGGCGGCGAGGACCCTGTCGAGCTCGGCAAGAACAACTCCGGACGCGGGGTCGGCGGGTCGATGGTCCACTACGCCGGCTACTGCCCGCGCTTTCATCCCTCGGATTTCGAGGTTCGCACGCGCGACGGGGTGGGGGAGGACTGGCCGATCTCCTACGCGGACCTGAAGCGGCACTACGAGGTGTTGGAGCTGGAGCTGCCGGTCGCCGGCGACTTCTGGCCCTGGGGTGACCCGCATCCCTACCCGCATACCGCTCATCCGGTTGCCGGGGGTGCGGAGCTGGCGTGGGAGGGTGCGCGACGGCTGGGGATCGAGATGCGCGTCGGACCGGTCGGTATCACGAATGGCAGCTTTGGCAACCGTCCGCATTGCATCTACCGGGGTTTCTGCCTCCAAGGATGCAAGGTAAATGCAAAGGCCTCGCCGCTGGTCACGCACATCCCCGACGCGATCGCCCACGGTGCCGAGATTCGCGAGCACTGCATGGTCACCGAGGTCACGGTCGATGAATCCTCCGGGCGAGCCACGGGCGTGCGCTATCTGCATGGGGACGACGAGCGCTTCCAGCGTGCCGAGGCGGTGGCCGTCGCCGGCTATTCGATCGAGACCCCGCGGCTGCTGCTTAATTCTTCAAGCCGGCGCTTCCCGCGCGGGCTCGGCAACACGGCAGACCAGATGGGGCGCTGCGTGATGGTCCAGGGCGCGCCCCAGGTCGCTGGCCGGTTTGCGGACGAGCTCCGCATGTACAAGGCGCCACCGCCTGAGATCTCCTCAGAGCAGTACTACGAGACCGACGCGACGCGTGGCTTTGCGCGCGGCTTCTCGATCCAGACGGTCGGCCCGTTGCCGATCGGCTGGGCCGAGCACGTGCTCGCCGATGGACACTGGGGAGAGGCACTACGCGAGTACATGCGTGACTACAACCACTGGTACACGCTAGGCGCGCTCTCGGAGCTGTTGCCGCTTCCAGAGAACCGTGTGACGGTCGCCTCGGACGTGACCGATCAGAACGGGATCCCGGTCGCGCGGATGGACTACACGCAGTGTGAGAACGATCGGAAGAACATCGCGATGGCGAAGCGGACGATGTGCGAGATCCTGGAGGCGGCGGGCGCGCAGGACACCCTCGTGATCGACCGGTACGCCCACTTGGTCGGCGGGTGCCGGATGGGCACTGACCCGGAGCAAAGCGTGGTCGACAGCGATCACCGCGTCTGGGAGGTGCCGAACCTGTTCATCGCGGACGGCAGCGTGATGCCCACGCAGGGGTCGGCGAATCCGGCGCTGACGATCATGGCGCTGGCGGCGCGGCTGGCCGAGCGTCTGGATTCGAAGTTCAGCGGTGCAGCAGCCGGCTCAGCGACGCCTGGACGCTCCGGCGCTTGGCCTCGCCGTCGAAGCGCCCGTGGGCGCCCTCGTCGTGATCATCGTCAACCGGTTTGAACAGGTTTGCCGCCCGCGTGCCGTCGAAGGGATCTGGGGTCTGCTGGCCGTCGACAGCCGTCCGCGCCAGGTAGCGCTCGGCGAGCCATGGCGCGAGCTTGTTGCCGAGGATCGTGTAGACGGTGGGAAACCCGACATAGAGCTCGCGGCGGCGGTGGTGCGCGGCCCAATACACGGCGCGGGCCGCGACCTCTGGCTGGAAGATCGGCTTGACGGGCCGGGGATGCCGTGGCATCCGGCTCAGGCAGTGATCGAACTGAGGCGTGTTCAGCCCGGGAAGCTGCACCATCGTGATGTGGACGCTCGAGCCGCGGTTGCGAAGCTCGCAGCGCAACGACTCCTGGAATCCCTTGATCGCATGCTTGGCGCCGCAGTAGGGCGCCTGCAACGGGATCCCGCGGTAGGCGAGTGCCGAGCCCACCTGGACGATCGTGCCGCGGTCGCGGGGGAGCATCCGCGTGAGCGCGGTCTTGGTTCCCCACACCGCTCCGAGATACGTGACGCGGGTCGCGCGCTCGAATTCGGCCGGCTCGACGTCCTCGAAGAACGCGAACACAGTGGTCATCGCGTTGTTCACCCAAACGTCGATCGGGCCGAGGCGCTGCTCGATCGCATCGGCGGCGCCATTTACCGCGTCGAAGTCCGCAACGTCGGCGGAGTGCGTGTACGGCTCGCCACCGCGCTCTCTGACGCTGCTTGCCGCTGCGTTCAATCCTGCCTGGCCGCGGGCGATCAGCCCGACGGCGGCCCCATGGCTGGCGAACTCTTCGGCGATCGCGCGGCCAATTCCCGCCGAGGCGCCAGTGATTGCCACTACCTCCCGTGCAGCCACCGCGCCACGTTCTCAAGGTCGGCGACGAACTCGTCCATCGCCGCGCCGCGCTCCTCGTCGTCGTGGGACCGGAGAATTGCCGAGGGGTGCGTCGTGACCGTCACTAGCTCCGCCAGTTCGGACTCGATCGGACGCCCACGGTCGCGTCCGATCCGAACATGGGAGCCCAGCAGGGCCTGTGCGGCCGTCGCACCAAGGCAGACGAGCGCTTCCGGGTGGATGATTTCGAGCTCGGCCTCGAGCCACGGCAGACAGGCTGAGACCTGCCAGCGATCCGGCTTCTGATGGATCCGCCGCTTTCCGCGAGCCTTGTAGCGGAAATGTTTGACCACGTTGGTGATGTACACCTCGGCCCGCGCGATGCCCGCGCGCTCGAGCCCCCGATCGAGGACCCTGCCGGCGGGACCGACGAACGGATGACCTTCGATGTCCTCGTGGTCGCCCGGCTGCTCGCCAACGAGCATCAGGCTCGCACCCGCGGCTCCTTCTCCCATCACAGGCTGCGTGGCGCGCTCGTAGAGGTCACAGGCCCGGCATTTGTGAACGGCCTTTTGCAGGCTGTCTGACTGGGCCGCTCGGGGACCGGCGCGGGCGGCCGCGCCTCGGTGGCGATCTGGGTCATCGCTTTTCGGAGCTACCCGAGCGATGAAGCCGATACGCATCGGCTGCTCGGGATGGATGTATGACGACTGGCGGGGGCGCCTCTATCCGGAGCGTGAGCCCAAGCGGCGCTGGCTCGAGCGTTACGCGGAGACGTTCGACACGGTCGAGGTGAACTCGACCTTCTACCGGTTCGCTCGCCGTGAGGCCGTCTCCGCATGGGTCTCGCAGACGCCGGGGGCGTTCACATTCGCGGTCAAGGCCAGCCGCTACCTGACGCACGTGCGACGGCTTCGGAACCTGGGCGACGGGATCGCGCGCTTCTACGAGCCCCTGGAGCCGCTGATCGACGCGGGACGGCTTGGACCCGTGCTGTGGCAGCTTCCCGAGAACTTTCATCGACGACGATCGGGTGCTGCACGCGTGGCTCGAGGTGCTGCCCGATGGCATGCATACGATCGAGTTCCGCCATCCGAGCTGGTTCACCCGTGATGTGATGAGGGCATTGCGAGAGCGCGCGGTGGCGCTCACGATCGGCGATCACCCGACGCGGCCGTTTCAGTCCCTGGAGGCGACTGCGGACTGGCGCTTCGTCCGCTTCCATTATGGGGCGCGGGGGCGGGGCGGCAACTACTCGGCGGGCGAGCTTCAGACATGGGCGCGCCGGATCCGGCAGTGGCGCCGCAGGGAGGCGGTGTTCGCCTACTTCAACAATGACTGGCGGGGGTTTGCGCCAGCCAACGCGCGCTTGCTGCTACGGATGCTCGGCGCTACGTCGTGACGGTTGCCTCGTCGACCGGGATCCCGAAGCGCTCCCGCAGCTCCTTAAGATCGAGGTCCTCCCGGTAGCGCTTGTGCTCATCGGGGTGCGTGAACAGCAAGATGCGGTCAGCCGCGAAGGTGCTGAGCGCATCCTCGAGCGCCTTGACCGGGTCGCTCTCGCCCGTGTCCCCGCTGGCGGGGACGCCCTCGTTGCCGAGCTGATCGACGCTCTGGCGTCGAACTTCGTCCGCCCTCGCGATCGCGTCGTCGACATCGGAGACCCAGAACTTGAGCGGGCTCTCCTGAAGCGCAGGGGCGACCATCACCACCTCGGTGTCGCCCGCCTGGGCGTCGTCGGGCAGCGCGTCGCGCAGCTGGCTTGCGGAGATCGGCTCGCTTGTCAGGACTAGGAGTCTCATCGCCTATTTGGTACCCCGCTCGCCGCCGACTACACGTCTTCCAGCACGCGCACGGGTCCCGGAGCTCGGCCTCCAGCCCTTGAGACGGCTCAGCCGTACATCGACTCGAACAGGTCCTCGTAGCGGTCGTTGATCACGTTGCGCTTGACCTTCAGCGTCGGCGTCAGCTCGCCGGTCTCGACCGAGAGGTCGTGGTCGAGGATCGTGAACCTCTTGATTTGCTCGACCTGCGCGTAGTTGGAGTTGGAGCGGTCGAGCTCCTTCTGGACAAGCTCGCGGACTGGGTCTGCTTGGGCAAGCTCGGCGACCTTCTCGGGGAGCCCCTGCTTGCGCGCCCATGGAACGATCTCCTCCTCGTCGAGCGTGATCAGCGCGACCGGATAGGGGCGTCGATCGCCATACATCACGGCCTGTGAGATGAAGCGCGACTGCTTGAGGTCGTTCTCGATGTTCGCCGGCGTCAGGTTCTTGCCGCCCGCGGTGATGATGATGTCCTTCTTGCGCCCCGTGATCTTCAGGTAGCCATCGTCGTCGAGCTCGCCGACGTCGCCGGTGTGCAGCCAGCCATCTGAGTCGAGCGTTTCCCGCGTTGCTTCCTCGTTTCGCCAGTACTCGGGGAAGACGTTCGGGCCGCGCATCAGGATCTCGCTGTCCTCCGCGGCGATCCGCAACTCAATGCCGGGAAGCGCGCGGCCGACGGTTCCGAACTTGAAGTGCTCGAAGCGTGGCGACCGTGCCAACAGCCGTTGTCTCCGTCATGCCCCAACCCTCGAGCACCGGCACGCCCGCGGCGTAGAAGAACTCCAGGATCTCCGGCGCGATCGGGGCGGCCCCGGTCACAGCCTGCCGGATCTGACCGCCAAACAGCTCGCGGACGCCTGCGAAGATGTGCTTATCGGCCTGCTCGAACGGCGCCTCGAGCTCGGCGGGGACCTCCTTGCCGTGCTGGCGGCGGCGGCGCACCTCGATCCCCAGCTCGATCGCCTTCTGGAAGCGCTGCTTATCCTCTTCGCTCGAGCTCTCCTGCATCGCCGTCGCCGCGGCGTAGAGCTTCTCGAAGATCCGCGGCACCGACGGGAGGTACGTGGGCCTCATCTCCCTGATCTCATTAAGGATCTCCTTGGTGTTTCCGCCGTAGTAGACGATCGAGGTCCCCTGGTCGTAGGAGGCCAGCTGCGCCGTCAGCGCGAACACGTGCGCAAGCGGGAGGTACAGGTAGGTGGTCTCGCCCGGCTGGACGAACTCGATCTCCTCCACCATCTGGCAGACCGACATGGCGTTTGCGTGTGTCAGCACGACGCCCTTCGGTGGACCGGTGGTCCCAGACGTGTACACGATCGTGTAGGCATCCCTCGGCTCGACCTTCGCCTGGCGCTCGGCGAGCGTTTGTGGATCCCCACGTTGTCCTTGCTCTCGTAGTTCTTCAAGCGTGAGCTCGCCACCGCCGGACTCGATGCCGATCACGTGTTGGAGCTCGGGCAGCTCGTCGGAGACCTGCTCGATCTTGGCCGCCTGGTCTGAGTTCTCACAGAAGATCGCGCGGGCGCCCGAGTTCCCCGCAACCCACTGACACTCGCGCGGGGAGTTGGTCGGATACACCGGCACCACGACCCCCCCTGCGGCGGAGATCCCATAGCTCGCGAGCGTCCATTCCAGCCGGGTATCGGCGAGGATGCAGACGCGGTCCCCGGCCGCGATGCCAAGCCCTGCCAACCCCAGCGCGACCTCCTCGATCGCCTTGGCAACCTGCTCGTAGGTCAGCTCGCGCCATTCACCGTCGGCCTTGTAGCGCGCGGCCAGCTGCTGGCCAAAGCGTTCGGCCGCAGAGGCGGGCAGGCTGGCAACGGTTGATGCGATCACCCTCGGCTCAGAGGTCGTGTCGGTCACTTCGGATCTCCTCCTTCGCGGTGGCCCGGGGGGCCGTCCGTAAAAGCTTCGCACTATTCTCCCCTCATTACCCGTTCCCGTGCCTGAGTCTGCGCAGCCCCAACGATCCAACCCGGGCGAGCTGGTGATCCGTGCCGAGCCCATGCCCGACGCCGTCGTCATCACGCTCGAAGGCGAGCTTGACCTCGCCTCTGCCTCGAAGCTAGAGGACGAGCTGCTCTCGGTCGAGGCCACCAAGCCTCGCCGGCTGGTGATCGACCTCAGCGGCCTGACGTTCATGGACAGCACGGGAATGCGGACCCTGGCGCTCGCGCAGCGCCGCTCGCTGTCCGACGGCGGCCCCGAGCTGGCGCTCCGCCGCGGCCCCCATCAGGTCCAGCGCGTGTTTGAGCTCACAGGCAGCACGGAGACGTTCGCCTTCGAGGACTGACGGGATCGCCGGTCGCTCCCCGTCAGCGCGGCCCGCGGCTCGAAGCGCGCCCGGCAGGATTTGAACCTGCGGCCTTCCGCTCCGGAGGCGGACGCTCTATCCCCTGAGCTACGGGCGCGGGGGGACAAGGCTAGCTTGAACACGGACCGCTGTTGGTAATACGGTTGCGTTTCGAGACATAGCCAAGCAGAGAGGAGACCTCATGGCTGGCGTACAGACGCTCGACTTCGACAACCCGTCGGAGACGAGAACGCCCGAGAAGACTCGCGTCGACCTCGTTCGTGTTGGCAGCACAACTGTCGGCAGGTTTGCATTCGAGCCCGGATGGCGGTGGTCGGACTGCATCAAACCGGTCGCGGGCACCGACAGCTGCCAGGCGCGGCATGTCGGCGTCGTGCAGTCCGGCAGGCTCACGGTCAAGCACGAGGACGGGACCGAAGTCGAGCTCGGCCCTGGCGAGGCCTACACGATTGAGCCCGGTCACGACGCCTGGGTCGAGGGCGACGAGCGGTTTGTCGCTTTCGAGTTCGAGTCGCGCGCAGCGGAGGACTACGCGCGGGGGTAACGATCAGCCACGCGGATCACCGATCGTGATGCTCTCCGCCCCCGCCCGCGCCTCCGCGTGCAGGTTGTGGCGCGGGCTGCTCCCAGCTGACCGCGACCCGATGCTCGCCGGCGGGAACCGTGAGGCGGACACGCCGACCCTGTGCGCCAAGGCGCGGATGCAGCACGCCTCCGCCGAGGATCCCGGCAGCACGAAACCGTCCCGGCAGCGCCAGCACGACCTGTCCACCCGCAGGTGAATAGACCGTCAGCTCGAGCCGCCGCCCGGCCAGGGCGTACCCGAGCAACTGCGTCGTCGCCTGAACAATCGACGGTCCAGTCTGGCCGAGCCGATAGTCGATCGGTAGCAGCATGCCCGTCGATGCCGGCAACCTCAACGAACCCACCTCAGGCAGCCGCACGGCTCGTCCATTTGCCTGCACGCTGATCACGAAGTCGATGTTGTCTGGATAGCGGTTGACGACGGACAGGGTCGTGGCGCCGCCGCCATCGATCACCCGCACCTGTGCGCGCGTGTTGGTGACGCTGGCGACAGGCGCGCGACGGTGAAGGCGATTGACCATCGTCTCGTGCGCAGGCAGGATTGGATGGAATGGCGGCACGCTCACGGCGGTCGCATTCTCGGCCGTGTTCAGCTCGGCTGTCGGGACAACGTTTTGCCCATCCCAGTAGCCAACCACGCCGCCGGTGATGAATTCCCCGCCCCGTCGCTCGTTCGTCATCTGATAGACGACCAGGTATTGCGCGGGTCCGGCCGGCACGACGGTTGACGTCGCCCGTGCAGCGGGCTTCAACCGAAGGGATTTGAGCGCGTCGGGACCGAAGTGTCGCCGCACGGCGTCCTTCGTCGCGGCTGACGCGTCGGGACTTCCGCTCGGCAGCTGCTGGAGTTCGAGCACCAGTCCCGCGGCCCCCGCCGGCAGATCGGCCGCGGGCCAGCTGCCGAGCAGAATCGCCTCGCCGCGGCCGACCCGCCGCGAGTACCCGCAGGCCGCGGCGCCTCGGTGCGCGACGGCTTTGGCGCGGTCTGATAGGGCAAAAGTCTGCACGCCTCGCCACACCGGCACGTCTGCGCCCAGGATCTCGACGGTCTGCCCATCGCCGTCGTAGAACGTGTCGATCGGCTCGCCGAAGACAGCATCGGCGAGGATCGTGCACGGGTCGAGGTGCTCGTCGAGCGTTGGCGGCGCGGGCCAGCAGATCAGCTTGCCGCCAGCCTTGACGTAGCGCACCAGGTCGCGCTGCGCGGTGGCGGGGAGGATGTCCGATGCGACAAGCCAGATCGTTGGGTACTGCAGGTAGCGACGCGTCGTCGCGACATCGGTGTCGATCAGGTCGAAGGCCAGGCCAGCCCGGACCAACAGCGAGGCGAGCGCAGGGAGATCACGCTCGGCGATCCGCCGGACGTCCCGATCAAAACCGAACTCGGTCGAGCTGTACGGAGCGTGGAACAGCTGCGGACACCAGACAAGCGCCGTGTCGGCTCGACGCTGTCCGTCAGCCAACCTGACGCCGGCCGCGTGCACCGCCCGCCCGATGCGGCTCATCGCATCGACAGTGCCATCGATGATCCCATCGGTGTAGGTGAATGCGAGCGTTCCCCGCATGCCCTCGCCGATCAGCAAATAGCAGAGGAGGTCGTCGCCAGCCCCCAGCTCCGCGGCGAGCGGTTCTCGCTCTGGGCCTTGCGCTGCGCGTACCGCGGCAGCGCACAGCTCGTTCAGAGGCAGCGACCACGGTCCGTCATCGCCGTTGTAGAACTCGGCGTTGAGCACGTCTAGGTTCCGCGCGAGCGCTGACAGCGTCCCCGGCGGCACGAGCTGAAGCTCCTCCTCGTGGACAATCGGGACCCTCACGCCGGCCGCGCGGAGCTCGGTGCGCAGAAAGCCAAGGTACTGCCCCAGTTGGGTGGCCTTGAATTGCTGCCACGTGAACGCCGGCTTGAGCGAGGTCACGGGCCCTCCCCGCGCTGGCCAGCCGGTCGGCGGGTCGGCGCCGGTCAGCTGGCGATAGCGAGCGACCGCCGAGGGGTGATAGTCGACCTCGAACGGGCCGAATCGGTAGTAGAAGCAGATCTCGTCGTCGACCTGGACGCTCGTCACCGGTCCGCCGGCGGTCGCTAGCCACGGCTTGACGAAGCGGGCGAACGCCCGCAGCCAAGCGGCGACCAGTTCCCGGTAGGAGTCCGATGAATAGCTCGGTCCGACGAAGTAGTACTCGGGGCCGCCGCCGACGAGGTTCGCCACGGGCGGCGAGAACGGAAAGCCAGGTCTCATAGGCGAGCCGTCAGGACCGCGCATATCCATCTCCGGGTAGCTCTGCACCAGCAGCCAGTCCGGGATTCCTCCGTTGCGCCACTCATCGGAGATGAACGGTCCGGGTCGCAGCACGAGGTTCATGCGGTGGCGCACGCACGCTTGGAGGAACCCCTCAAGGTCGGTGTTCGCGCGCACCCGCGAGAACACGCCGCCATGCTCGATCTCGTCAAGCGGAGTCTCGAGCAGGTACTCGTCGAGATGATCCCCGACGATCACCGGACTCGTGGCGCCACGGAAGTCGATCTGCCCACGCGCGCTCTCGTGGACGTTCCACGGGACGTAGGTCTGGATCGTGTTGTAGTGGGCCTCGCTGCAGAGTGCCAAGCGCTGCTCGAGGTGGGAGGGGTCCGAGCGGTAGTACTCGAGCTCTGCGCCAAAGGTCAGCTCGCGATTGCGCGTGCGGCGGGGAAGGGGCACCTGCCGGTTCGTGTCCGCCGGGAGCGGAATGAAAGCCGCGGCGGATGCGGTGCCTGCTTGGGCAAGCAGCCGGCGACGTGTGATCCCGTCGCCGCTGTCGGTGTCACCGCGATGCACATCGCAATCATCGCCGACTCCGCACCCCGGCTGACAGACTGCGAAGCGATGGACCTCTCGGTGTTCTTCGCCGGAACCGCCGGCTCGATTCCAACCGCTCGACGGGGCCTGCCGGCGCTGCTCGTGCGCCGCGGCGGTGAGCGGATCCTGTTTGACTGCGGCGAGGGCACGCAGCGTCAGCTCGTCAGCTCGGTCGGCCTCGCTGACCTCGACGAGGTCTTTCTGACCCACTTCCATGCCGATCACTGGCTGGGTCTTCCCGGCCTGCTGAAGACGTTCGACCTGCGCGGACGCGACCGCGGGCTGACGATTCACGGCCCCCGCGGCCTCCGGGACCTGCTTGCGCTGGGGCTACGAGCGGCAGGACGCGTGAGCTACGAGCTCGATATCGTCGAGCTCGAATCGGGAGACGTGCTCGCGCGCGATGGCTACCGGATCGCGCCGGTGGGCGTCGACCACCGCACCACCGCGTTTGCCTACGTGCTGTTCGAAGACGAGCGTCCGGGTGCGTTCGATCCCGACGCGGCCGAGCGTCTCGGGCTGGCCCCTGGGCCTGAGTTCGGCCGTGTCCAGCGCGGCGAGGCGGTCAGGGGCATCGGCCCCGAAGATGTGATGGGACCCCCGAGACCCGGCCGCAAGCTCGTGATCTCGGGCGACACCAGGCCGTGCGAGGAGCTTCGGATTGCCGCACACGCTGCCGACGTTCTCATCCACGAGGCCACGTTTGCCCAGGAGGAGGCGCAGCGCGCAGCGGACACCGGCCACTCCACCGCCGGCCAGGCAGCGCAGGTCGCCAAGGACGCAGACGTGAGGCTGCTGGCGCTGACACATTTCTCCACGCGCTATCCGGTCGGCCTGCTTCGCGACGAAGCCCGCGCGATCTTTGACCGCACCGTGTTGCCTCGAGATTTCGACACGATCGAGGTCCCGTTCGCAGAGCGGGGAGAGCCGCACTTGGTCAGGTGGGACTCCGCTCAGACAGAGCAGCTCACCGACGAGCTTACGGTCGCCCCGATCAGCGATCCGGCAGCGTGAGCGTCCGAAGCCTGGACCGGCTCGAGACCGAGCGGATCGTCTACGAGCGATTGCGCCCAGAGCAGTCCGATGAGGTCGCCCGACTGCTGCTCGATCCACGGGTGGCGCGCACGTTGTGGCCTCACATGCACCCGCCCACGCGTGCGGATCTCGACGAGAGCATGCGCGCCCGGTGCCAGCACTGGGATCAACTACGGCTTCGGCTTGTGGCTGCTGCGCGACCGCCATACGGGGGAGATGGTCGGCCGCGGCGGCCTCCAGTACACCTACGTCGCCGAGGTCCATGCCGTCGAGGCCGGTTGGGCGATCGTGCCCGAGCGGTGGGGAGACGGCCTGGCGACTGAGCTCGCAAACACCTGCGTCGAGGTCGGCTTCGGCGATCTCGATCTCACCCAGATCGTGGCGTTTGCGCTCCCCGACAACATCGCGTCCCGCCGGGTGATGGAGAAAGCCGGCTTCGTCTTTGATCGCCCGATCATTCACGTGGGCCTCCCGCACGTGCTGTACCGGAGGGATCGGAACCCGCGGCGGGAGCGTCCGGGCCGCGATAGCGACGCATAGCGTCGTTTTTTCGACCAGGTTGCGCGATCAGCACGTCAGGACTCGCCGCGCCCACTGCTACGCTCCGAGCGTCAGCCCCTTTAACCGGGTCCCGTGAGGCCAGGAAGGAGCGTCGGAAGCAGATGCAGGCAGCAACGGTCGTCCTTGACCGTGACGACATGCGCCGCACGCTCGTGCGGATCGCGCACGAGATCGTCGAGAAGAACCCCGACGGCGCGATCGCGCTGATCGGCATCCATCGCCGCGGAGCGACCATCGCCCAGCGGCTCCACGTGCTCACCAGCGAGCTGCTGTCCAGTGACGTCCCGCTCGGCTTCGTCGACATCTCGTTCTATCGCGACGACCTGGGGATCCGGCCGAGCGCACCTATCGTCCACGCCACCCAGCTCGACTTCCCTGTCGAGGGTCGCACGATCGTGATCGTTGACGACGTGCTCTACACCGGACGCACGGTTCGCGCCGCGGTCGATGAGGTATTCGACTACGGCCGCCCCGCCCGCGTGCAGCTCGCCACCCTCATCGACCGCGGCCACCGTGAGCTGCCGATAAAGCCGACGTTCGTCGGCAAGAACCTCGCGACTTCAACGGACCAGCGCGTCTACGTGCACGTGGAGGAGATCGACGGCCGCGACGAGGTCACCGTTGAGCCCGCGCCGGAGCCCGACGAGCAGAAGGCGGCGGCATGAGCGCCCTGGGCAAGCATCTGATCTCGATCGAGGACCTCGACCGCGTGGGAATCGAGCGGATCCTCGATCGCGCCGAGTCGTTCGCCGAGGTCTCCGGCAGGGAGATCAAGAAAGTTCCGGCGCTGCGTGGCCGCACCGTCGTAAACCTGTTCTATGAAGCGTCGACGCGGACCAGCTCCAGCTTCGAGCTCGCCGCGAAACGGCTGTCGGCGGATGTAGTAAGCATCCGAAGCGCCGGCTCGAGCGTCGACAAGGGCGAGTCGCTGAAGGACACCGTCCAGACGCTCTCCGCTTACGACCCGGCGGCAATCGTGATCCGCTCACCGTACGCGGGCGCCGCCCGGCTAGTGGCCGGCTGGACGCCGGCGAGCGTGATCAACGCCGGCGACGGCAAACACGAGCACCCGACGCAGGCGCTGCTCGATGTCTTCACCCTTCGCCGCCGGCTCGGATCGCTCGATGGCGTGAGCATCTGGATCGTCGGTGACGTCCTGCACTCGCGCGTGGCCCGCTCGAACATCCTGGCACTAAAGCGCATGGGCGCACAGGTCACCGTCTGCGGTCCGCCCACCCTGATTCCCAGAGAAATTGAGGCGCTTGGCTGCGATGCCACAGAGTCGCTCAAGCGTCTGGGCGAAGCCGACGTCGTCTACGTGCTGCGAATGCAGCTCGAGCGGATGCGCGAGGCATTCGTACCCTCGCTGCGGGAGTACGCCGCCTGCTATCAGGTCGACGCCTCGCGGCTTCGACCAGGCCAGCTGCTGATGCATCCCGGTCCTGTCAACCGTGGCGTCGAGTTGTCCGCAGATGCGATCGACTCGCCCCAGGCGCTGATCGGCGAGCAGGTCAAAGCTGGGGTCGCCGTCAGGATGGCGGTGCTATACGAGCTCCTCGCCGGAACTCCGATCCTCGCGGCGGCGGCGTAGTGGGCTCGGCTGCAGACACACAGCGCCTGTTTCACCGCACGCGGCCGCCGGCCGAGCTGTTGATCCGCGGCGCCCACGTGCTCGATCCGCGCACCGATCTGGACGAGCCGCTCGACATCCTCGTCCGCGAGGGCCGCATCGCTGAGCTCGGGGAGCCCGGCAGCCTGGCCGCACATCCGGGCGCACAGACCCTCGACGGCAGCGGGAAGCACGCATTCCCTGGGTTCGTCGACCCGCATGTGCATCTGCGCACGCCCGGCCAGGAATACAAGGAGGACATCGAAAGCGGGACCGCCGCCGCGGCCGCCGGCGGATTTGTCGCCGTGATCGCGATGCCGAACACCGACCCGGTTCTGGACGATGCCGCGGTGCTTCGCTCCCTCGTGGACGCCGCCAATGCGCAGGCCCATGTTCCGGTCGGATTCCTG
Source organism: uncultured Solirubrobacterales bacterium (assembly GCA_963849295.1). Taxonomy (GTDB): domain Bacteria; phylum Actinomycetota; class Thermoleophilia; order Solirubrobacterales; family Solirubrobacteraceae; genus Palsa-465. The sequence goes on along the minus strand of CAWKGU010000005.1, from coordinate 746,078 downwards.
GCGGCGATCACCCGCGGACTGAGGGGTGAAGAGCTCACCGAGATGGCGGAGCTCCGCGACGCAGGCGCGCTCGGGTTCACTGACGACGGCAAGCCGGTGGTCTCCGCGGGAGTGCTGCGCAAGGCCCTCCAATACCAGCGTCTTTGCGGCGGGGTGATCGCTCTCCATGAGGAGGATCCAGCGCTATCCGGCGATGGCGCGATGCACGAAGGGGCAGTTTCGACGCGCCTCGGACTCGCTGGCATCCCGTCGGTGTCGGAGTCGACGATGGTTCTCCGCGACGCCGCACTGGCGCGCTACGAGAACGCGCGCGTGCACTTTCAGCATCTGTCAGCCGCAGCGTCGCTGGACGCGCTCCAGCATGCGAAGGACGAGGGGATAGCGGTCACCGCAGAGGCGACCCCGCACCATCTGACGCTGACCGACGACACGGTGCGCACGCTCGATAGCCGCTTCAAGATGAATCCACCCCTGCGCACCGAGCACGACCGTCGCGCGCTCCTTGAAGGGCTTCGCACCGGTCTGATCGATTGCATCGCCACCGATCACGCGCCCCACGCCCGCCACGAGAAGGAGGTCCCATTCGAGCAGGCGCCGATGGGAACGACCGGGCTCGAGACTGCATTCGCGGCGATCTACACCGAGCTGGTGCTTCCGGGCGAGCTGGAGCTGGAAATCCTGGTGCACCGAATCACCGCGGGTGGGGCCCTCTATGGACTACCCACGCCGCGGATCGCCGCCGGAGAGGAGGCGAACATCTCGCTGCTGGATCTGAACGCCCGCCTCGAGGTTGGCGAAGGCGGCTATGTCAGCCGCTCGGAGAACTGCTGCTTCCACGGCCGCACGCTCCACGGCAAGGTCGTCCTGACGCTTGCCGCGGGTTGCGTCGCGTTCCGCGAGCGGATGCTCACCGAGGCGGGCGTGCTCGCCCAATGAGCCATCCCTCGACCGCGTACGTGCTGCTCGAGGACGGGGCCCGCTTCGACGGCGTCGCGTGCGGGGCCGACGACCACGCCGTCGGGGAGATCGTCTTCACCACCTCCATGTCCGGCTACCAGGAGGCGATGAGCGATCCCAGCTACGCCGGGCAGCTGATCACCTTCACCTACCCGCAGATCGGCAACTACGGCGTCTTCGCCGAGGCGATGGAATCCGAGCGGATCCACGCCCGCGCGGCGATCATGCGCGCGGCAATCGACCGTGAGGCTGCGCCCGGGGCAGAGCGCGGGTGGCTCGCATGGCTCTCCGACTGCGGCATCCCGGCGATTACCGACCTCGATACCCGCGCACTCGTCCGGCATATCCGCGATCAGGGCGCGATGAAGGGCGGCCTGTTTCCCGCTCGGGTGAACGAGGCGCACGCGCGTGAGCTGATCGACGCCGAGCCATCGATGAGCGGACGCGACCTGGCACGAGATGTGACCCCCCGCGAGCCGGTGGTACTCGTCGCCGAGGGCACTTCCACGGGCCCGCGGATCGCGATGATCGACACCGGGGTCAAGCTCTCGATTATTCGAAACCTCCGCCAGCGCGGCGCGACGGTCGAGCTTCATCCCTGCGCCGCCACCGCCGAGCAGCTGCTTGCAAATGACCCGGACGCGATCTTCCTCGCCAACGGCCCGGGCGACCCCGCGGCGCTCGACTACATCGTCGCGACGGTCAGGCAGCTCGTCGGAAAGCGACCCGTCTACGGGATCTGCCTCGGCCACCAGCTGCTGTGCCGGGCGGTGGGGCTTGAGACCTACAAGCTCCCGTTCGGCCATCACGGCGCCAATCACCCGGTCAAGGACCTGACGACCTCGCGCACCGAGATCACCTCGCAGAACCATGGCTTTGCGGTGCTCGGACCGGACGGCCGCAAGACGATCGACGGGGACGAGGCAGTTCGCTGGGAGACAGACTTCGGAGCGGCGGAGCTCACCCACATCAACCTCTATGACCGCACGGTCGAGGGACTGGCGCTGAGAGACGTGCCGGGGGCGACGGTCCAGTACCACCCGGAGGCAGGGCCCGGCCCGCACGACTCGCTGTACCTGTTCGACCGGTTCGTCGAGGAAATCGAGCAGGCAGCCTGACCCGATGCCCCGTCGCGAGGATCTCCACAAGATTCTGCTGATCGGCTCGGGCCCGATCGTGATCGGCCAGGCCGCGGAGTTCGATTACTCGGGAACCCAGGCCTGTCGTGTGCTGAAGGACGAGGGCTACGAAGTCGTGCTCGTCAACTCCAACCCGGCGACGATCATGACCGACCCCGAGGTCGCGACGACCACCTACATAGAGCCATTGCTGCCAGGGCCGCTGGCGCAGGTGATCGAGAAAGAGCGACCTGATGCGCTGCTGCCGACGGTCGGCGGCCAGACCGCACTCAATTTGAGTAAGGCGCTTCACGAGAACGGCACGCTTGAGCGCTACGGCGTCGAGTTGATCGGCGCCAACTACGAGGCGATCGACCGTGCGGAGGACCGTGAGCGCTTCCGCGAGACGATGACCTCGGCGGGACTGCGGGTCCCCCGAAGCGCGATCGCGCACAGTGTCCAAGACGCGCACGCCGCGCTGGATGAGATCGGCCTGCCCTTCATCGTCCGTCCTGCATTCACGCTCGGCGGTACCGGCGGCGGGGTGGTGCACACCGAGGACGACATCGCTCGCATCGTCGGGCACGGTCTCCAGGCGTCGCCGATCGGCCAGGTACTGCTCGAGGAGTCGGTGCTCGGCTGGGGAGAATTTGAGCTCGAGGTGATGCGCGACGCGTCTGACAACGTCGTGATTGTCTGCTCGATCGAGAACCTCGACCCGATGGGCGTGCATACCGGCGACAGCGTTTGCGTCGCCCCGCAGCAGACCCTCACCGATCAGCAGTACCAGGCGCTCCGCGACCAGGCGATCGCCGCGATCCGTGCCGTCGGGGTCGAGACGGGCGGCTCGAACGTCCAGTTTGCCGTCAATTCAGCGACCGACGAGATCGTCGTGATCGAGATGAACCCCAGGGTGTCACGCTCGAGCGCGTTGGCGAGCAAGGCGACGGGCTTCCCGATCGCGAAGATCGCCGCCCGGCTGGCGGTCGGGTACACCCTCCAGGAGATCCCCAACGACATCACGCAGGCGACGCCTGCGAGCTTCGAGCCGGCGATCGACTACTGCGTCGTCAAGTGGCCGCGGTTTGCATTCGAAAAGTTTCCGGGCGCCGAGCCTGGGCTGACCACGCACATGAAGTCGGTGGGAGAGGCGATGGCGATCGGGCGCACGTTCAAGCAGGCTTTTGCCAAGGCGCTGCGCTCGCGCGAGCTCGATGCGAAGGTACACGCGCCGGAGAGCGATGAGGAGCTGCTCGCGCTGCTCGCAGCACCGGGAGCCGAGCGCTTCGACTACGTGCTCGAGGCGCTGCGGCGCGGAGCGACGGTCGAGGATGTCCACGAGCGCACAAGCATCGACCCGTGGTTTCTGGCCGAGCTGCATGAGCTGGTCAGCGATCCCGCGGCGCCCTTCGAGGCCGAGCGCACGTTCAAGTCGGTCGATACGTGCGCCGCCGAGTTCGCGGCGCAGACCCCGTATTACTACTCGGGTTGGGAGCGGCCGGGTCGCGATGGTCCCACCCACGAGGTCCAGCGAGGCGAGCGGCCGAGCATCGTGATCCTCGGCTCGGGGCCAAACCGCATCGGCCAGGGCATCGAATTTGACTACTGCTGCGTGCACGCGGCGCAGACGGTGCGCGAGCTGGGCCGCGACGCGGTGATGATCAACTGCAACCCGGAGACGGTCTCGACCGACTACGACACCTCGGACCGCCTCTACTTCGAGCCGCTCACGCTCGAGGACGTGCTCGGCGTGTGTGCGGTCGAGCAACCCGAGGGGATCGTCGTCCAGTTCGGCGGACAGACGCCGCTGAAGCTTGCGAAGGGGCTCCACGAAGCCGGCATGAAGATTCTCGGCACCGGGATCGAGGCGATCGACCTCGCCGAGGATCGCTCGCGCTTCGGGCCGCTGCTCGACCTGCTCGGCTACAAAGCGCCTCCGTATGCGACCGCCCACTCGCCTGAGGAAGCGCTCGCCGAGGCCCCCGGCGTGGGCTTTCCGCTGCTGGTCCGCCCGAGCTATGTCCTCGGCGGGCGTGCGATGGAGATCGTCTACAGCGTCGAGGACCTCGCCGACTATTTGTCTCGCGTCGGCACCGAGCACGGTCAGGGCACGATCTACCTCGACCGCTTCCTCGAGGACTCGATCGAGGTCGACGTCGACGCCCTCTGCGACGGACAGGACGTTTGGGTGGCGGCGGTCATGCAGCACGTCGAGGAAGCGGGAATCCACTCGGGGGATTCGGCCTGCGTGCTGCCACCGCACGCACTGGGCGAGGAGATGCTGGCCCAGATCAAGGACCAGACCGCCGGGATCGCCCGGGAGCTCGGCGTCGTCGGTCTGCTCAACGTGCAATTCGCGATTCATGGCGACGAGGGCCTGCATGTGCTCGAGGCGAACCCCCGGGCGTCGCGGACAGTGCCTTTCGTCTCCAAAGCGATCGGCTTACCGCTCGCCAAGCTGGCATGCCGGATCATGCTCGGTGAGCGCCTCACCGATCTGGAGCTGCCACACGACACCCGCAACGGTCACGTGTGCGTCAAGGAGGCCGTGCTCCCATTCGATCGTTTCGCCGGCGCCGACTCGCTGCTCGGCCCGGAGATGCGCTCGACCGGCGAGGTGATGGGAATCGCGCAGGACTTCCCGACCGCATTCGCCAAGGCCCAGGCCGCTGCGGGAGCGAAGCTTCCCTCCACCGGCACCGTGTTCATCACCGTCGCCGACGGCGACAAGCCCGCGGCGAGCGGGATCGCCACCTCACTGCACGACCTCGGCTTCGAGATCATTGCCACCAAGGGGACAGCACAAGCGCTCAGCCGTATGGGCATCCCGGCAACGGCGATCAACAAGCTCGGCGAGGGCTCGCCACACGTGGTCGACTGGATCGAACAGGACAAGGTCGACCTTGTGATCAACACGCCTGTGGGCACGGGCGCCCGCGCCGACGGCTACGAGATTCGCTCGGCGGCCGTCGCTCGAGGGATTCCATGCATCACGACGATGGCCGGCGGCATCGCCGCCGCTCGGGCAATCGCCGCCGCCCGCCGCGGCGAGCCGGAGGTCCTCTCTCTGCAAGAGGTCCATGGCCGGGCGCCGCAGCCAAAGTGAAGTGAGCCCGGCGGCCGAACGTCCGCTCGCTCCGTTCGGCCGCCGGACGGTCCCAATCACGTTCAACGGGACATACGGTGCCTACACCGTGATCGGCTGCGCGGACGCGCAGGGGCCGCGCCCCCGCGCAGGTCAGTTCTACATGCTCAGTGCGGCCGCGCGGTGGGCCGGGGGGGATGGCGAGCGGCCGTTTCTCCCACGCGCGTTCAGCGTGCTGCGAGCACCCGCGGGCAGCGCCGAGCTGGAGTTCCTGATCGAGGACGTCGGACCGGGAACGAAGCGACTCGCGGAGCTTCAGCCGTCCGAGGGGCTCCACATCCTGGGGCCGCTCGGCAACGGGTTCGCCCCGCCGCCTGAGGGCAGGACGCCGCTGCTGGTTGGGGGCGGTGTCGGGATCGCACCGCTGGCGATCCTCCAGGACCAGCTCGCACCGAACGCGACTGCACTCCTGGGGTTCCGTGACGCCGCCCACGCGGTCGGAGCGGAGCTGCTTGCCGGCCCCGTGCTCGCCACCGACGACGGCAGCGCCGGGCATCACGGGCTGGTAACGGATCTGCTTGCACGCGAGCTGGCCGAGGACGATCGCGTGACCGTCTACGCATGCGGTCCGCCGGCGATGCTCGAGACGGTGCGTGAGCTTTGCGCCGCGGCAAATGTCCACGCCCAGCTGGCGCTCGAGTCCGGGATGGCATGCGGCTATGGCGCGTGCTTTGGCTGCGTCGTCGCGACGAAGCAGGGCTACATACGCCTGTGCGTCGACGGGCCGATCCTCGACGCGCAGCTCCTTGACGAGGTGGCGGCGTGAGCGTCGAGTTCTGCGGAATTCAGCTGGAGCACCCGATCATCAATGGGTCGGGAACGTTCGACGCGATCGCCGCGCACCGCGCGTTCGGCGACGAGCTCCTCGAGCGCTTCCCGTTCGCGGCGTTCGTATCGAAAACCGTCACGCTCGAGCCGAGAGAAGGGAACCCGCCCCCCCGCCTATGGGAGACCCCCGCTGGCCTGATCAACTCGATCGGCCTCCCGAACAAGGGTCTGCACGGGTATCTCGAGCAGGACCTTCCGTGGCTCGCGAACCTTCCGGTGCCGCTGATCGTCAACGTGATGGGCTTCACGCGTGATGAGCTTGCCCGGCTCGTGCAGGCGTTCGCCGAGCGCGACGAGGTCGCGGCGCTGGAGCTCAACGTCTCTTGTCCCAATGTCGAGACGGGTCTGGTGATGGGGGCCGATCCGATCGAGATCGCGCGGCTGCTCGAGTACATCCGCCCGCTCACGAGCAAGCCGCTGATCGTCAAGCTCACGCCGAACGCCACCGACGTCCCGGCGGTCGCTCGCGCGGCGCAGGAGGCCGGGGCCGATGCGCTCTCGCTGATCAATACGCTGCGCGGGATGGCGCTCGATCCCGTCACGGGCGAGCCCTGGCTGGGTGCAACCACCGGCGGCGTCTCGGGCCCGGCGGTCCGGGCGGTCGCGCTGGCCCAGGTCCAGTCCGTCGCCACTGCCGTCGAGCTCCCGGTGATCGGAATGGGCGGGGTTCAGCGTGGTCAGGACGCGGCTGACCTGCTCCGCGCCGGCGCGACGCTTGTCGCGGTGGGCACCGAGAGCTTCCGAGACCCCGCGGCGGGCGCCAGGGTCACCGCTGAGCTCGACGCGCTCCTGCAGAGCAGTGTCCGCTCCGCCCGGTAGGCAGCTTTTGGTAGCTATCGAACACAGGGATCCCGCAAGTTGCGACTTTCTAGTGTCCAAGTTGCTAACGACACAACAAACCCCCTGCAAAAGTCGGGTATTCCCGCAACCTCCCTTGAGATTGCTCGACCTCAGGTTGAGGTTGAGCCGAATTTCGGCAGATTGGCCTTGATCGCCTGTCTCCAAGATGTATAGTCGCCGCCCATGCCGCCGGTCAGCGAATCGCTCTCCAAGCCAATCGCTGCCCCGGAACGCTCCCTTGTCCAACGCATGGAAGCGCTCGCGCGGGCCAACGACATCCGGAGCCGGCGGGCCCAGCTCAAGCGCGATCTGAAGGCGGGTCGCCAACCGATCGACGAGCTGCTGCGAAATCCACCGGAATACCTGGAGACTGCCAAGGTTTTTGACCTTCTGCTGGCTGTCCCAAAGTACGGCCGCGTGAAGGTGAACAAGATCCTTTCGCAGTGCAAGATCTCCCCGAGCAAGACCGTCGGGGGCCTCTCGGAGCGCCAGCGCGCCGAGCTCGTCACGCTGATGCGCCGCCGTTAGCACTGGCCGGGGTATTCGTAATCACCGGCCCATCCGGGGTCGGAAAGGGAACCTTGATCCGCGGCCTGCGCGAGCGTGCGCCGGAGCTGGCGCTGTCGGTCTCGGCGACGACGCGCAAGCCGCGCCCGGGGGAGACAGACGGCGTCGACTACCACTTCCTCACGCCGGAGGAGTTCGATCAGAGCGTCCAGGCCGGCGACTTCGTCGAGCACGCCACGTATTCGGGCAACCGCTACGGGACGCTGCGCTCGGAGCTCGAGCGACGGCTGGAGCAGGGCGTCCCGGTCGTGCTCGAGATCGAGGTGCAGGGCGCCCGCCAAGTGCGAGAGGCGATGCCCGAGGCGACCGCCGTGTTCATCGCCCCGCCCTCGCGCGAGGCGCTCCGTGCGAGGCTCGTGGGGCGCGGAACCGATGATCCCAAGCAGGTCGATCAGCGCATGCGCACCGCCGAGCGCGAGCTCGAGGCGCAACCCGAGTTCGCGCACGTCGTCGTCAACGACCGGCTCGAGCGGGCTACCGACGAACTCGAGCGAATCGTCAGGGATGCGCTCGCCGCACGCTAACCTTCTCCCCAATGATCTCTCCCCGCATAGACAAGCTGCTTGAGAACGTCGACTCCGACTACGCAAGCGTGATCGTTGCCGCCAAGCGCGCGCGCCAGATCAATTCCTACTACCACAACCTCGGCGAGGGCACTTTCGACGAATTCCCGCCGCCGATGGTCGACACGCGCTCGAAGAACTACCTGACGATCGCCCTTGAAGAAGTCGCCCAGGGCAAGCTGAAGTACCACTACCGGTAGGGCCGACCGGGCAACGAGCACATGGCTCGCATCCTCCTCGGCGTCAGCGGTGGGATCGCGGCCTATAAGGCAGTCGAGTTCACGCGGCTCGCGATCAAAGCTGGCCACGCAGTGCGCGTGATCCAGACGCCGACGAGCGAACGGTTCGTCGGCAAGGCGACGTTCGAGGGAATCACGGGCGCGCCGGCGCTGATCAGCGAGTTCGAGCCCGATCCGGCGCGCGGCTCCTATCCCGGCGAGGCGCTGCCCGACCGAGTGCCCATCAGCCACCTGGCGCTTGTCGAGCGAGCAGAGATCCTGCTGGTCGCTCCTGCCAGCGCCAACACGCTGGCCAAGCTCGCGCACGGTCTCGCCGACAACCTGCTGAGCACCGCCGCGCTCGCGGCCTCCTGTCCGGTAGCGGTCGCCCCGGCAATGAACAACCGCATGTACACGCACCCGGCGACCCAGGCCAACCTCGAGACACTGAAGGGGCGCGGGGTCGCGGTGATCGATCCAGGCGAGGGCGAGCTCGCATCCCAAGGCGAATATGGGATCGGTCGCCTGGCTGAGCCCGCGGCCTTGCTGGAGGAATGCGAGCGCCTCCTCACCCCGGCGGTTCTTGACGGACTGAAGGTGCTCGTCACCGCCGGCGGCACTCGGGAACCAATCGACAGCGTTCGCTACATCGGGAACCGCTCGTCCGGGCGCATGGGGATCGCGCTCGCAGCCGAGGCCGCGCGCAGGGGGGCGGAGGTGACGCTGGTCGCTGCTCACACGAGTATCGGCGCGCCGCACACCGTCAAGGTGATCGATGTCACCACCGCCGCCGAGCTGGCGAGTGCGACCGAGCGGCAGTTCGAGCACAGCGAGGTGCTGCTGATGGCTGCGGCGGTCGCCGACTTCCGCCCTGCCAGTCCGGCCATCACGAAGCTGAAGAAGGATGAGGGGACCCCGACGATCGAGCTCGAACCGACCGCGGACGTTCTCAGCACCCTCTCACAGCGGCGCCGCCCGGGCCAGGTGATCGTCGGCTTCGCGGCGGAGCACGGCGGGAGCGCGCTCGACTACGGGCGTGAGAAGCTGGCGCGCAAACGGTTGGACGCGATCGTCGTCAACGACATCTCGGGCACCGGCACGGGCTTCGACTCCGAGGAGAACGAGGTCACGATCATCACCGCCACGGGAGATCGGCACATCGAGCGCACCAGCAAACAGCTGGTCGCCGCGGCCGTGCTCGACGAAGTCGAACTGCTGCTCTCGGGAAGAGGGGAATCGGGTGGAGCCCGAGCGGACGCCCGTAGCGCCACACGAGTCTGAGACAGTCGCGGCGCTTGCGCGACGCTTAACGGCCAACATCGCCCGGGCCGTTCAGATTCGCCCACAGACACTCGAGCACCTGCTCGTCGCGCTCCTCGCCGAGGGACATGTGCTCGTCGAGGATTACCCCGGGGTCGGCAAGACCGCGCTCGCGCGGGCGCTGGCGCGCTCGATCGATTGCCAGTTCGCCCGCGTCCAGTGCACCTCCGACCTGCTCCCCGCGGACGTCGTCGGCACCAACGTCTACGACCAGCGCGAACAACGCTTTGAATTCAGGCCCGGTCCTGTGTTCGCGAACATCGTGCTGGTCGACGAGATCAACCGCGCCTCGCCGAAGACGCAGTCAGGCCTGCTCGAGTGCATGCAGGAACGTCGCGTCACCGTCGACGTGCACACGCACGAGCTGGCTCGACCGTTTCTGGTGCTCGCCACCCAGAACCCAATCGAGTACGAGGGGACCTACCCGTTGCCCGAGTCCCAGGTCGACCGCTTCATGGTCCGGATCTCGCTCGGCTATCCAGACCACGGAGCCGAAGCGGGGATGCTCGCCGACCACGAGGCGGGTGACAAGGTGCTCGAACTTGCTCCTGTCGCGAACGCGGCTGAAGTACTGGCCGCACAGGATGCGGCGACCCGCATCACCGCCTCGCAGGCATTGCGCGACTACATCGTTCGGCTGCTTTGGCATACCCGGGAGGATCCGCGGATCGAACTCGGCGCGAGTCCGCGAGCAGGTCTGATGCTGCTCCGCGCGGCAAAGGGCTACGCGATGATGCGCGGCCGCGACCACACACTTCCCGACGACGTGCAGGCGCTCGCTGAGCCGGTCCTAAGCCACCGGCTGGTGATGGCGCCGGAAGCGGGCCGCGATCGCGGCCGCGAGGTGATCGCTGACGCGATCGCCTCGGTCCGCGCGCTCTGATGCGCCGCGCAGCCGGGGTGCTGCTCGCGGGCGCGCTGCTCACGGCCTGCGCGTTCGTGTTCGACGCGGGGCCGCTGTTCGTGGTTGGGCCAGCGTTGGTGCTGCTCGCCGTCGGGAGCGCCGGCTGGGTTTCGGCTGCCGCTCGTGGTGCCGGCATCGAGCGGCGCGGTCTTCCGCCGCGGATCGTCGAGGGCGAAGGCCTACATGCGGAGATCGAGCTCAGGCATGGACCGCTTGGGCTTCCGGGCGCGGTTGTGGTGGACGCGCTCGAGGGGGACGCCGCCGCCCACCTGCGCCGGGGGTTACACCGCGTGCAAGCGCCGACGCTCGTGCTGAGCGACCCATTGGGAATCGTCAGCGCCGAGATCCGCGGCGATGCGGGACCGCAGCAGCTGCTCGTGCTCCCGCGAACCGAGCCGATCCGCTGGGCGCAGGAGGGAAGCGGCCAGCGCGACGTCGGCGCCGGTGCTCGTACCCGGTCGGAGCCGCTGGCGGCCGTTGACATCGAGGGCCTGCGCCCCTACCGCCAAGGCACGTCCGCATCGCGCATTCACTGGCCCGCGCTTGCGCGCGGCGCCGGGCTCCTGGAGCGGCGCCTGCGGGCGGACGGCGACGAGCGTCCGCTGATCGTGCTCGACGCTCGCGGCAGCGGCGCCGCCGACCCACTCGACGCCGCCGTTCGTGCCGCGGCCTCGCTGATCCTTGCGCTCGCTCGCGCGGGCGGCTGCCGGGTGCTGCTGCCCGGGGAGCGCCGCGCGACAGTGATCGAGCCCAACCTCGCCAACTGGCCGTCGGTTCACGCTCGGCTCGCCGTTGTCGCCGGAGGAGCCGACGCGCCCCCGCCCATCTTCCGGGTCCGCGCGGCCGGTGCAATTGTGTACGTGGCCGCCCGGCCGGTCCGTCGCCCACCGGCTGCCTGTACGGTGATCGTGGTCCCTGGTGGCGGGCGCAGTGGCCTCTTCGAGGTCGCCGGCTGCACTGGGTTCGCGACGACAGCGCGCCCGCGCAGGTACGCAGCAGCCGGATGACTCGCGCACCGCCATTCGCGAGGCTGGACGCCGAGCGCCCAGCGCGAGCGCCGCTCGTCCGTCTCACGGCGTTCGGCGCGCTTGGCTTGTACGGGATCCTGCGCTGGGAGCAGCTACTTACCCCGGCGCCATCCGGGCGGCTGATCGGTTTACTGGCGCTGGCGCTTGCGCTCACGGCGGTCGCGACGGTGGGGCCACACAATCGCGCGCTCACGATCGCCGGGGTCGTGATCGCGGCGCTCGTCGGGCTCGCGATCACCGGGATACCCGTCGCCTGGATGACCCATGTTCGGATCGCGGTGATCGGCAACGCGATCGGCAACGGACTGGGCGCACTGCCACGCGTGCTCGTCCCCTACAACGGGATCAACGAGTGGGTGCGGATCGTGACGCTGCTCGGAGCCGCGGTGCTGCTCCTGGGCGCTGCCGCAGCGCTCGCGCTCGCCCCGCGGCCGCTGAACGATGCCCGGCGCCTGGCGGCCGCGCTGCCGCTGATCGCCCTGGCCGTGGTTCCCTCCACGCTGGCGAAGCCCCACGCGCCATACCTCCAGGGGGTGATCCTGCTTGTCTTGCTCGCGGCGTTCGCATGGGGAGAGCGGATCCGCCTGCGGCGCACGGCGAGCGCGGCCGCGCTCCTCGCACTCGCCGGCGCAGTCGCCGTGGCCGCGGCGCCCTCGCTCGATCCGCGTCACCCGTGGTGGAACTACCAGGCGGTCGCGGGCTCGTTCGCGCCGGGACACGTTGAGAGCTTCGACTGGACCCAGCGCTACGGCCCGCTCAACTGGCCGCGGACCGGACGCGAGGTGCTCGACGTGAAGGCCCAGCGACCCGACTACTGGAAGGCCGAGGACCTCACGGTGTTCGATGGCCACGGCTGGGTTTCGGGCACGGTGCAGCTGGACGACGCGTTCGTGGGCGTCGATCCCGCGCAGGCCGCCCGCTTCACGCAGACGCTTCAGGTCACGATCGGGGCCATGCAGACAAATGACGTGATCGGATCCGGGGCCTCGGCGCAGCCCGCCCACCTGAGCACGGTCGTGCTGCCGGGCAGCGCGCCAGGGACGTGGACGAGCGGCGAGACCCTCGGGCCCGGCGACAGCTACACGGTGCGCACCTACTCACCACACCCCTCCGCCTCCGAGCTGGGGTCAATTTCGTCGGACGCCGCAGGCGCGATGCCGTCAGCCGCCTATCGCGCCATCGAGCTACCCGCCACCGCGACCGTCGCCGCGCAGCCCGTGCTGTTCGCGCCGTACGGCTCGCAGGCCAGCCTCGAGGCAATCCCAGGGCTGAGCGCCGATCAATCGCTCGCGCTGCTTGAGAGTTCGCCGTACGGAAGGGCATTCGCGCTGGCCCGGCGGCTGGCCGTCGGGACAAGCACTCCGTACGCGTACGTCGCCGCGGTGGAGCATTTGCTCATGGAGGGATTCAGGTATGACGAGAGTCCGCCCGCCAGCGCCTACCCGCTGCTGAGCTTCCTGTTCAAGGACAAGATCGGCTACTGCCAGCAGTTCGCGGGCGCGATGGCGCTGTTGCTGCGGCTGGGAGGGATACCCGCTCGCGTCGCGGTCGGCTTCACGACCGGGGCGCTCAACGCGACGACGCACGAGTACGTCGTCACGGATTTCGACGCCCACGCCTGGGTGGAAGCCTGGTTCCCGCATTACGGATGGGTCGCGTTCGACCCGACGCCAACGGCCGCCCCGGCCCGCGGCGGCCAAGCGACCCTGCCCGTGCTGCGAGGATCGCGAACGCGCGCGGCCAAGCCGCGAGCCAACCGGCGTCCTGAGCCAGGATCCGCGGCGCGAGCCGCGCGCGGCACCGCGCACCACTCGGGTGGCGCGTCGACGTGGCCGCTGCTCGGCGTCCTCGCTGTCGCGATCGCGCTCGCAACTGTCCTGCTGACCTTGATGGGGAGACGACGCGAACCCTCCGCAGACGAGCTGCTCGCGGAGCTTCGAGCGCGCGCTCAGGCGCTGCGGCCGTCCCGTCACGGCCGGCACGACCCTTGCCGCGCTTGAGCACCGCTTCCGAGCCTCGCCCAGACGCCGAGGCGTATATCAGAGCGATCAGGCTGCGGCGCTACAGCGGCCGTGCCGAGACTCCCTCCGCTACGGGACGGCGGGCGCTTCGGGGCCAGCTGCGCGCGGGCCTCGGCGCGCTCGGCCGACTACGCGCCTGGTGGGCATTGCCCCCGCACCTACACTGAAGACATGGACGACGTCTACGAGCTCTTCCAACGCGGGTCCGCGCTGCTCGAGGCCGGGCACAACCATCAGGCCACGATCCCCCTTACAAAAGGCGCGCGACCTCGCCCCGGACAAGGCGTCGATCCGCGAGGCCCTGGGCCGTGCGCTGTTCCGCGCACAGCGCTACGAGCAGGCCGCGGTCGAATTCCAAGCGGTCACCGAACATGCGCCAACCAACGACTACGCGCTCTTCTGCCTGGGGCGCTCGCTGCAGATGCTCGGTCGCCACGCGGAAGCGCGCCGGCCGCTGGCGCTCGCCGCATGCCTACAGCCCGGCCGGCGCGACTACCGGATCTACCGAGACCGAGCGAGGGCGGCAGCGGCGCGGTCTTAGCGGCCGGCGCGCATGCGCGCCGGCCAGGCGGGCCGCATGCGGCCCGCCTACGGGGCGGCATGCGCCGCCGCGCGGGCGGCGTGCATGCGCGCCGCCGAATACCCCACAAACACTGATCTCGGTGCTACCCTCACACGCACAGCTTTCGTGCGCCGGGCGCTTCCCGGTGAAGTCTTGAAAGTGGGCGCACGCCCGCTTTTTTTATGGAGGAGATCACATGCAGGCGCTCCACGAAGAAATCGAACAGCGGGTCGCACAGAGCGAGCCCGATGTGGAGGTGCTGCTTGTCGAGGTGATGTCGGGCTCGACCCTGCGCCTCTTCATCGATCACCCGGACGGCGTGACACTCGCGCTGTGCGAGCGCGTCTCCGAATACCTGAACGACTACCGGGACCGGTACTCGCTGGAGGTTTCCTCGCCGGGGCAGGACCGGCCGCTTACCAAGCCCCAGCACTACACGCGCTTCCTTGGTCGCCGCGCGCGCGTGCGGCTGAGGGAAGTGCGCGAAGGCCACCAGAGCGTGACGGGGGAGCTCGTCGGAGCCTCTGAGCAGGACGTCACGATCGCCGCACCCGCGGGCATCGTGACAATTCCCTATGAGCAGATCGCCCGCTCCAACCTAGTACCCGGAGATTGAGCCATGTCACGTGAAATCGTTGAAGCCGTAAGAGGCCTGGCGGCAGAGAAGAACATCTCCTCGGAGAAGCTGATGGAAGCACTCGAGGACGCGCTGCTGTCCGCGTACAAGAAGACGCCCGGCTCGGCTCCATACGCCAAGGTGGAGATGGATCGCGACAGTGGCGATTTCAAGGTGTGGGAGCTGAAGATCCCACCGGAGCTCGAGGAGCAGCTGCTCGTCGAGGCGACCGAGGACCAGCAGCCGACCGTCGACCCCGAGACCGGCGAGATGCGCGAGCCACCGGAGCCCGAGATCGACCTCGAGAAGCTCAAGGAGTACGAGGACCAGATCGAGACCGAGGACGTCACCCCGCACGACTTCGGGCGGATCGCTGCCCAGACCGCCAAGCAGGTGATCCTGCAGCGGATCCGCGAGGCCGAGCGGGACATGATGTTCGAGGAGTACCGCGACCGCGTCGGCGAGCTGATCACGGGCATCGTGCAGCAGTCCGATTCGCGCTACACGCTCGTTCAGCTGCGTGAGCGGGTCGAGGCGCTACTCCCCAAGTCAGAGCAGGTGGAGGGCGAGCGCTATGACCACTCGCAGCGGATCAAGGCGGTGATCAAGGATGTCTCCAACTCGACCAAGGGCCCGTCGATCATCGTCAGCCGGCGCGACCCCGAGCTGATCAAGTCGCTGTTCGAGCTTGAGGTTCCGGAGATCGCGGACGGCCTCGTCGAGATCACCGGCGTCGCGCGCGAGCCGGGATATCGCTCGAAGATCGCGGTCGTCTCGCACGTCGACGGCGTCGATCCGGTCGGCGCGTGCGTGGGTCCGCGCGGCTCGCGGGTACGGATGGTCGTCTCCGAGCTGCGCGGCGAGAAGATCGACATCATTCCCTACAACGACGAGCCCGCCCGCTTCGTCGCCAAGGCACTGTCGCCCGCGCGGGTACGCGAGGTGCTTGTCGACGATGCGGGCAAGCAGGCGACCGTGATCGTCCCGGATGATCAGTTGTCGCTGGCGATCGGACGCGAGGGGCAGAACGCCCGTCTCGCCGCCCGGCTCACCGGTTGGAGGATCGACATCCGCTCGGAGACCGAGTTCGCGGCCGAGGAGGCCGAGCACGGCTACGAAGAGGAAGAGCTTCAGGGACGCTGCGCCGCAATCTTGACCAACGGCCGCCGCTGCCCGAACGCGGCGCTCCCCGGGTCGCGGTACTGCGGGATCGAATCGCACCAGGCGTTGCAGGGGCTCGACACCGACGGGTGGAGGACCTGGCATCCCCCTCCGAGGCCACGGTGACCAGTCCCTCACTGAATCCGCGCCCGAGCAGGAGATTCAGCAGATCGGCAGCGACCGACCTGAAAGTCGCTTCGTCATGAACAAACGCGTGCATGAGATCGCGAAGGAGCAGGGGCTCCACAGCAAGGAGCTGATCGAGAAGCTGCGCGCTGCCGGCGTCGACGTCAAGGCGGCGTCCTCGAACGTCGACGAGGCCGTCGCGCTGCGCGTGCTCGGCAACGGTGAGCGGCCGCAGGCCCAGGCGGCGGCGACGGCCCCGCCGCCCGCTGCGAAGCAGCCCGCCGACGGCGCCCAGCCGCGGTCCGCGCCCGAGCGGACGGCGGAGCACAAGCGTCCCACGCGAGACTCGCTGCAGGGCGAGCGGGCTCCCGGCACCGCGGGCGGACGCAGGCGCGTCGTGATCGACTCGCAGGCGTCACGCAGGGCCCAGGGCGGAGCGCCGCCGCCATCGAACCAGCCGCCGCGCCGTCAGCGGCGTGGGCGCCGGCGCCGCGGCGTCTACGACGAGGAGGCCGAATCGCGTCCGTCCGCATCGAGCACGGCGCTCGCCGAGCCCGATGCGATCCGGATCAACTCGGGTTCCACGGTCAAGGACGTGGCCGAGTACCTCGACGTCCCGGTGCCCGAGGTGATGAAGAAGCTGATGGCGCTGGGGGAGATGAAGACGCTCACCCAAACGTTGTCCGACGAGTCGATCACGGTGCTCGCCAGCGAGCTCGGAAAAGATGTCGAGATCGTCCACTCGGAGGACGAGACCGTCACCGAGCCAGTGTTCGACGATGCCGAGCAGGACCTTGTCGAGCGGCCTCCCGTAGTCACGATCATGGGGCACGTCGACCACGGCAAGACCTCGCTGCTCGACGCGATCCGCGAGACCGAGGTGGCGGCAGGAGAGGCGGGCGGGATCACCCAGCACATCGGCGCCTATCAGGTCCACCAGGACTCAAAGACGATCACCTTCCTGGACACGCCGGGCCACGAGGCATTCACCGCGATGCGCGCCCGCGGCGCGAGCGTCACCGACATCGCCGTGATCGTGGTCGCCGCCGACGACGGCGTCAAGCCGCAGACCCAGGAGGCGGTCGACCACGCCAAGGAGGCGGAGGTTCCGATCCTCGTTGCGGTCAACAAAGTCGACAAGGAAGGCGCGCAGCCCGACCGAGTGCGGACCGAGATGACCCAGCTCGGGCTCCAGCCGGTGGAGTGGGGTGGCGATACCGAGTTCGTCAACGTATCGGCGAAGACCAAGGAGGGGCTCGAGGACCTGCTCGAGACACATTTTGGTGATGGCGGAGGTCGAAGAGCTGCGCTCCAACCCCAATGCGCCAGCGTCGGGTACCGTGATCGAGTCGAAGCTCGATCCAGGCCGTGGCCCGGTCGTCACGATCCTGATCATGCGCGGAGCGCTCGAGGTGGGGGACGCGCTGGTCGCCGGCGACCACTGGGGCCGCGTCCGCGCGATGCACGACTTCATGGGCAATCGGGTCGCGCAGGCCCTGCCCGGCGAGCCTGTCGAGATGCTCGGGTTCGATGGCGTGCCCGAGGCCGGCGAGCGCGTACGGGTCGTAGAGCACGAGCGCCGCGCGCGCCAGCTGGCGATGGAGCGTGCCACGCGACTCAAGACCGAGGCGTTGGCTCGCCGCAGCGGTAAGCGCGTCTCGCTGGAGACGATCTTCGGCTCGGATCTTCAGGAGCTGAACCTCGTGCTGAAGGCTGACGTCGCGGGATCGCTCGAGGCGATCGAGGACGAGATCGCCAAGCTGCCGCAGGAAGAGGTATCCGTCAACGTCATCCGCCGCGCGGTGGGCGCTGTCACCGAGTCAGATGTGATGCTCGCCGCCGCCTCCGACGCGGTCATCCTGGCGTTCAACGTCAGGCCCGTCGGCGACGCCAGGGCCGTCGCCGACCGCGAGGGCGTCGAGATTCGCCACTACTCGGTCATCTACCGCGCGATCGAGGAGCTCCGCAGCGCGATGCAGGGCATGCTCGCGCCCGAGGAGGTCGAGGAGACGCTCGGCACGGCGGAGGTACGCCAGCTGTTCCGCGCATCGCGCGTGGGCACGATCGCGGGCTCGCACGTCACGGAGGGCACGATCACCCGTGGCTCGAAGGTGCGACTGATCCGCGATGGCACCGTCGTATATGACGGCGAGATCGCCTCGCTTCGGCGCTTCAATGATGACGTCAGAGAAGTCGCGTCCGACTTCGATTGCGGCATCGTGCTCAGGGACTTCGCCGACCTCAAGGAGGGCGACGTGCTGGAGAGCTACACGACGCGTCAGGTCGAGCGCGAGCTCTAGGAGTTCCTTTCAGCCTCGCTTAACCGGGCCTCTAATCTGCGTCCATGGCCGGCTGTGTCGCCGTGCTCGTCATCGACCTGCACTTCCCGGACGCCGGGAGTCTCAAGAGCAAGCGCAAGGAGCTGTCCTCGATCAAGTCCCAGCTGCACGGACGCCTCGGCCTGACCGTCGCTGAGACCGCGCACCATGACCTCTGGCAGCGGGCAACTCTGACGGCGGCGCTCACCGCTGGGTCGTTCGCCAGCCTGTCGGCGGCGGTTGACAGCGTTGAGCGGTGGCTGCTCGCGCGGTGCGGCGACGGAGTCACGGTGCAGCGCTTGATGGCCTCTGTCGGGGAGCTCCAGGACGGGATTCCAACGCCCAGCACGGAGGGATAGGATGGGAGCAGGCCGGATGAGGCGCGTCGATGAGGCGATGCGCGCGGTCCTTAGCGACGCAATTGCGACGGATCTAAAAGATCCCCGCGTGGGTTTTGTGACAGTCACCGGAGTCAAGACCAGCCCTGACCTGCGCCATGCTCGCGTGTACGTGAGCGTGCTGGGCGACGCTGCCGCGCGGACAGCCAGCCTCGAGGGTCTGCGCTCGGCGCACGGTTTCTTGCAGCGGCGCGTCGCCGGGGAGCTTTCGCTCAAGCACACACCGGCGCTGACCTTCGAGTACGACGCGTCGATCGACCGGGGAATGCGGATCTCGGAGCTGCTCGATCGGGGACCGGATGCCTGAGGAGGGGCGTGTCGCTGATCGCGAGGAAGTGCTCGACGAGCTCCGCGCCGCCGAGCGGCTGATCGTCGTCACCCACGAAAACCCCGACGGCGACGCACTCGGGTCACTGATCGGGATGCAGGAGATCCTGCTCGCGCTGGACAAGGACAGCGTGATGTTCATTGACAGCAGCGACATGCCGCTTCCGCCCGAATACAAGTTCCTGGCGCTTCCCGGGTTGAGCCATGAGCCACCGGCCGACCTTGACCAGCGAACGATCGTCTTCCTCGATTGCGGCAACCTCGAGCGCAACCCAGCCGAGGCATTCCAGCAGCCCGGGCGGGTCGGCGGGTCCCCGATCGTCAACATCGACCATCACCACGACAACACGCGCTTCGGCACGGTCAACCTGGTCGACGACAAGGCGTCCTGCACAGCCGAGCTGGTGTGGGATCTGATGCATGGGCTGGCCGTCGAACCCACGATCACGATTGCCGAGGCGCTCTACGTCGGCCTGATCACCGACACGGGCCGGTTCATGTACGAGAACACCGGGCCGCGAGCCCACCTGATGGCAGCCGAACTGATCGAGGCAGGCGTCGACGTCCATGACATCTACCGGCGGGTGTACGAGGGCGTCCCGTTCGGGAAGCTTGCGCTGTTGTCGCTCGCGCTTTCGAAGGTGGAGCGATACGACGACGGGCTGCTGACGCTGACCGAGCTGAGCATCCAGGATTTCATCGCCACCGGAGCCGAGGAAAGTTATTCCGAAGGGGTGATCGATCACCTTCGCGCCGTGCAGGGAACGGCAGTCGCCGCGCTCGTGCGCGAGCGCCTCGGCAATGGCGACGGAGGGCCCGTGCGCAAAGTATCGCTGCGGGCGAGCGACGAGCGCGTCGACGTTTCGCGGATCGCCCGAGCCCAGGGTGGTGGCGGTCACCGTCAGGCGGCAGGTTTCTCGAGCTCGATGTCCCACGAGGAGATCATCGAGTTCCTCCGCGAGCAGGTTGCAGCCGAGCTCGCGGCCGTGACTTGAGTCGTGCCCGACGGCGTCATCCTGTTCGACAAGCCCGCCGGGATCACGTCGCATGATGTGGTCTATGAGGTGCGGCGCCGGCTGGGAAGGGGCGTGAAGGTAGGACATGCAGGAACGCTCGACCCATTCGCCACCGGTCTGCTGCTGGTGCTCGTGGGCCGTGCGACACGGGTCCAGCGGTTCTTCATGGAGCTCGCGAAGACGTACTTCGCGGTCGCCCGCTTCGGGGCTGTGTCGAGCACCGGCGACCCCGAGGGAGAGATCGAGGAGACTGGAGTGGTGCCTGCAGGGGAGCTGCCGTTGCCGGTTGGCGTCGTGCGCCAGCGGCCACCGGCGTTCTCGGCAGTCAAGCTGGGTGGGCGCCGGGCGTATGCGCTCGCCCGAGCCGGAGAGGAGGTCACGCTTCCCGAGCGGGAGGTGTCGGTTTACCGCTTTACGGAAGTGTGGCGTCGCGGCGAGCGCCGGGGGTTTGAGGTCGAGTGTTCGTCGGGAACGTACGTGCGGAGCCTGATTGCCTCGCTCGGGGACGCGTACTGCGAGGAGCTCCGGCGGATCGCGATTGGCGCGTTCTCCGTGGACGACGCCGACCCCGAACGCGTGATCGACGTGGGGGAGGCGCTGTCGTTCCTACCGGAGGTTCGACTCGAAGCTGCCGACGCTCGACGGGCAGCCCATGGGGCCGCGGTGGCCGGCGACGCCGGCGGCTTTGTCCGGCTTACCGACGAGTCCGGACTGATCGGGATCGGCGAGCCCGTCGACGAGGGGCGGTTGCGGCCGCGGATCGTCCTGCGCTGAGCAGCGGGGCTGCTCCCACTACGCTTCCGCGCCGATGCAGATCACGAGGCTGAGCGAAGCGCAGCGGCGGCCGCGGCGCATCGCCGTCGGAGAGTTCGATGGCGTCCACCTGGGTCACCGCGAAGTGATCCGCGGGAACGACACGGTGCTCACATTCGAGCCTCATCCGCTGCGAGTGATCCGTCCGGAGGCGGCGCCGAAGCTGTTGACGAGTCTTAAGGTGAAAGCGGAGCTGATCGCGGAACTGGGGATCGAGGAGCTGGTGGTGATCCCCTTCGACGAAGGCTTCGCACAGCAGAGCCCGCAGGAGTTCATCAATCAGATCCTGGTCGACGCGCTTGACGCCAGCCACGTTTCGGTTGGAGAGAACTTCCGCTTCGGCCACCGGGCGGCGGGCGACCCCCAGCTCCTCGCAGCGGACGGGCGCTTCGAGCTGCGCGTCGTCCCGCTGGTCGAGGCTGACGGCGAAATCGTCTCCTCCAGCCACATCCGAGGCCTGGTGCTGGCGGGCGAGGTTGAGGCGGCGACGCGCTTTCTGGGAGCCCCCTTCCGGCTCCGGGGTGAGGTGGTCACCGGTGACCGGCGCGGCCGCGAGCTCGGCTTCCCGACGGCGAACCTCGTCCCAGACGAAGCGCTCGTCTGTCCCGGTCACGGTGTCTACGTGGCGCACGCCGATGGGGTGTGCTCGGCGGTGAACGTGGGCGTGCGGCCGACGTTCGGCACCGGGCGCGGAGTGCTGATCGAAGCCTTCCTGCTCGACACCGACGTCGACCTCTACGGCAAGACGCTGACGGTTGAGTTTCACAAGCGCCTGCGGGGCGAGCGTCGCTTTGAGTCGATCGACGCGCTCGTTGAGCAGATGAAGCGGGACGTCGAGCGGACGCGAGAGTTGTGTTAGCCCGGCCTCCGTGCCCCAGCCCGCCCCACGGACCCTGCTAGCCTCGTCCGCCGCATGACGCTGACCCAGGAACGCACCCGTGAGCTCGTCGAGAAGTTTGGCGACGGGCCGAGCGACACCGGCAAGACCGAAGTGCAGATCGCGCTCCTGACCGAGCGCATCAACCACCTGACGCAGCACCTGCGCGAGCACAGCAAGGATCACCATTCGCGGCGTGGATTGCTGATGCTCGTCGGCCGCCGCCGCCGATTCTTGAACTTCCTGCAGCGGTCCGACCTCGAGCGCTATCGCGCGCTGGTGCGCGAACTGGGCCTGCGCAAGTGATTTCCCCCGGGGAACGCGCCCCGGACTTCGTATTGCGCCGCGAGGACGGTTCCCGGTTCAGCCGCGACGACCTGCTGGACCAGACGAGCGTGTTGGTCTTCTATCCGTTCGCGTTCAGTCCAGTGTGCACGGACCAGCTCAACCTCTACGAGGATGTACTCGGGGAGTTTGCAGCCCAGGGAGCGACTCTGTACGGCGTCTCGTGCGACTCGACTTGGACGCAGAAGGCGTTCCGTGAGAAGCTCGGCGTGAGCATCGAGCAGCTGTCGGACTTTGAGCCGAAGGGGGAGACCTGCCGAGCGTTCGGCGTCTATCACCCTGGCGGGTTTCCGCAGCGGGCACTGGTGATCGTGGGGCCAGACGGGATCATCAGCTGGAGCTACCAAGCTCCGTCGCCTGGCGACTTGCCCGGCGCGAACCTGATCTTCGACGGCCTGCGTGCCTGAGCTTGGCTCGGCCGGCGTCCCGGAAGTAGCCGCCGAGGACCACGTTCGCGGGCCGGACGAGGCGCCGCTCGTGATCGAGTACGCCGACTTCGAGTGCCCGTTCTGCGCTCGCTTGAGCTTGCAGCTGGCGGGCCGGCCGCTGCGGAGGGTGTTCAGGCACTTCCCCGTGCGTTCCTCGCACCCGCGTGCCTGGCCGGCGGCCTGTGCCGCCGAGGCGGCCGGCCTACAGGGCCGCTTCTGGGAGATGCACGACGTGCTGTTCGCCGACCAAGCACGGCTGGAGGACCCGCACCTGTGGGAGCGGGCGCGCACCCTGGGCCTGGACATCGATCGCTTCGACGCCGACCGCCGGGGGGAGGCGGTGCTGGCACGGGTCCGCCGGGACTTCGAGTCCGGCGTGCGGGCCGGAGTCGTGACGACGCCGACGGTGTTCTGTGGGGACTCGATGCACGCTGGGCAGATCGAAGTGCAGGCGCTGGAGGGATTTGAGCAGGGGTGCTAAGGGGCGAGGCGGCAGCAACGTGGATCTCGACCACGGCTAAGCGTCGAGGTCCACGAACAAGGCCACCAGCGCCGTCAACATCACACTCGACTGGTCCGTCGGTTCGAGTGTCACGTCCACCCGCGAGCTGCCGTCAGCGAGACGAACCGCGCAACGCCGCCGGCGGCCGCTCCCGCCTCCCGCTACCATCCAGGCCGTTCGGAACCAGATAGAGAAACGAAGACACTCCGCCGACCGAAGGGCGGAGCACAGAAGGGAAACTGAATATGTCTGACGCCGTTACGCGCGTGTCCGTCGAGGTCGAGGGCAAGGAGATCTCGTTCGAGACCGGCAAATTGGCCAAACAGGCCTCCGGCGCCGTCGTCGTCCGTGCGGGCGACACGATGATCCTCTGTACCGCCACGGCGGGAAACCTCCGCGATGTTGACTTCCTCCCGCTGACGGTCGACGTTGAGGAGCGCATGTACGCGGCCGGGAAGATTCCCGGCTCGTTCTTCAAGCGGGAAGGTCGCGCCGGCGAGCGCGCGACGCTGTCCGCGCGGATGATCGATCGGCCGATTCGGCCATTGTTCCCCAAGGGCTGGCGCTACGACACCCAGCTCGTGGCAATCCCGATGTCGGTCGACCACGTCAACCCATACGACGTGCTGGCGATGAATGGTGCGAGCGCCGCCCTGATGATCTCCGAGATCCCGTTCCCGACGCCCGTCGGCGCGGTGCGGGTCGGCAAGGTCGACGGCAACTTCGTCGTCAACCCCGCCGAGGAGGATCTGGTGGACAACACCGACCTCGATCTGATCGTCGCCGGAACCGAAGAGGCGATCCTGATGGTCGAGGCAGGCGCGAACGAGATTCCCGAGGCCGAGATTCTCGACGCGCTCGACATCGCCCACGAGGAGATCAAAAAGCTCTGCGCGCTTCAGCACGAGCTGGCGCAGAAGGCGGGCAAGCCGAAGGTCGAGGTGGATGTCCCGCAGGCCGACCCCGACCTATACGAGCAGATTAAGACTTCGCACGGCGCCGCACTTGACCAGGCCACCCAGGTCGAGGACAAGCTTGCGCGCCAGGACGCGACCAAGGAGGTCGAAGAGGAGGTGCTCGCCCAGTACTCCGGAGATCCGGAGGCCGAGACCTACGCCGAGCACCACCAGAACGCCCAGCTCGCCTTCGACAAGCTCGAGAAGACGCTGATCCGCGAGCGGATCGCGGTTCAGAAGAAGCGGCCCGATGGACGCTCAGCTGACGAGATTCGCGCGCTCAGCATTGAGGTTGGCGTCGCGCCGCGCACCCATGGCTCGGCGATCTTCACCCGTGGCCAGACGCAGGCGTTCAGCGTCGTCGCGCTCGGGACCACGCGGGAAGAGATGCGGCTCGACACCCTCGGGCTCGAGACCGCTAAGCGTTACTTCCACCACTACAACTTCCCGCCGTTCTCGGTCGGGGAGGCCGGTCGGATGGGACCCAAGCGTCGCGACATCGGCCACGGCGCGCTCGCCGAGCGTGCGCTCCTGCCGATGGTGCCGAGCCAGGAAGAGTTCCCGTACACGATCAGGGTCGTCTCGGACATCTTCGAGTCCAACGGCTCGTCCTCGATGGCCTCCGTCTGCGGCTCAACGCTGTCGCTGATGGACGCCGGCGTGCCCGTCAAGAGCGCGGTCGCGGGGATCGCGATGGGTCTGATCAAGGAGGGCGACGACTACATCATCCTCACGGACATCGCGGGAGTCGAGGACCACCTCGGCGACATGGACTTCAAGGTCGCCGGCACTGAGCGCGGGATCACCGCGCTCCAGATGGACATCAAGATCACGGGCGTGACGTTCGAGATCATGCGCGACGCGCTCGCGCAGGCGAAGGTCGCACGCCAGTTCATCCTTGAAGAGATGGCAAAGGTGATCGACGCGCCGCGGGCGGAATTGTCCAAGCATGCCCCACGGATCTCAACGATCCAGATCGATCCCGAGAAGATCGGCCTGCTGATCGGCAAGGGCGGCGAGACGATCCGGGCGCTCCAGGAGGAATTCGAGTCCCAGATCGACGTCAACGACGAGGGCCAGGTGCTCGTCTACGCCGCCGACGGCGAGCGTGGCGATGCGCTGGTCGAGCGCATCCGCGCAATGACCAAGGAGGTCGAGGTCGGAGACGAGTTCACGGGCAAGGTCGTGAAAACGACCACGTTTGGTGCGTTCGTCGAGCTCTCGAAGGGCACCGATGGTCTGCTCCATATCTCCAACATCGCCCCCGGGCGGCGGATTGCCACCGTCGAGGAAGTGCTCAACAAGGGGGATGAGCTCAACGTCAGAGTGGTCGAGGTCGACCGTGAGCGCGGGAGAATCGGGTTGCGCCTGGCGGACGATCCCGACGTCGCTGGCAAAAGCGTCGAGGAGCTGAGCGCCGTCGGCACCGGCGATCCCGGGCCGCCGCGTCGGGATCGGGGACCGCGCAACGGGCGCGACCGTGGTCGCGGGCAGCGCGGAGACCGCGGTCGTGACGGAGATCGTGACGCGGTGGGCGATCGCGGCCGGGTCCGTGACCGGGACCCGGACCGGCCTCGCAGCTAATACCTGCAGTGGCAGCTGAACACCGCCTGACGACGCTCGAGTCGGGCGTCCGGATCGTGACGGAGAAGATGCCGGCCGTCCGCTCCGTGGCGCTCGGCTTCTGGGTCGCAAGCGGCTCGCGGGCCGAACGCGATGAGGAGGCGGGGCTCTCCCACCTGCTCGAACACCTGCTGTTCAAGGGCACCGCCAAGTACGCCTCGCTCGAGATCGACCAGATCTTCGACGGGATGGGGGCGGAGCTGAATGCGGGCACAGGCAAGGAAACAACCTCGGTGTACGCGCGGGTGATCGATCAGCACGTTCCCGAAGCGTTCGAGGTGATGGCGGACATGGTCTTCCGCCCGGCGCTCAACGAGATCGACTCCGAGCGCGCGGTGATCCTGGAAGAGATCGCGATGTACGAGGACGATCCCCAGGAGAAGGTGTTCGACCTATTCGGCGAGGCCGTGTTCGCCGACGATCCGCTGGGCCGCGCGATCATCGGCCGTGCACCGGTGATCGCCGGCACCCCGCCGGAGCGGATTCGCGCATTTCACGCGGCCCGCTACCTACCAAGCAATATCGTCATCGCTGCGGCGGGCGCGGTGGAGCATGACGCCTTCGTCGATCTCGCGGCGCGCTCACTGCCAACCGACGCAGCGGGGGATGCCCCGCATGCGCCGGGCGCGCCGCAGACGAGCGCACCCCGGCGCCTGTTCGAGCGCAAGGACACCGAGCAATACCACGTGTGTGTCGGCGGCTCGGGGCTCTCCCGCCACGACGAGCGGCGCTTCGCGCTGCGAGTGCTCGACACGATCTTCGGTGGGACCTCCTCATCGAGGTTGTTTCAGGAGATCCGCGAGCGCAGAGGGCTCGCATACGCGGTGTACTCGTTCACCAGTGCCTACCAGGACACCGGTCAGGTGGGCCTCTACGTAGGCACCCGCCCCGACAACCTCGGCGAGGCGATGGCGATCGTCGGCACCGAGCTTCAGCGCCTCCGAGAGCAGCCGGCGACTGAGGCGGAGCTCGACCGCGCGAAGGAGAACCTCAAGGGCCGCGTGGTGCTGGCACTGGAGTCGACCGGCGCCCGGATGAACCGGCTGGGATCGGAGGTGCTGGCCGGGGCGCCACTGCTGTCGCTGGATGAGATCGTCGAGCGGATCGACGCGGTCTCGCTGGAGGATCTGGCCCAGCTCGTGGCGGAGCTGTGGGCGCCCGGGCGGCTGTCTGCAGCCGGAATCGGCCCGGACGAGGAGCGTTTCCAGGACGCGCTCAGTGACGCCTCGCCGGTGGAGGCGGCCGTTGATTAGGGTTGCCGTAGCTGGCGCGGCCGGAAGGATGGGAGCGACCGTCTGCGAGGCGGTCTCCGATGCGGAGGACATGGAGCTCACCGGCAGGGCCGACCCGGCGCTGGGCGTGGAGCTGAAGGAGGTATTGCCCGACGCCGACGTGCTTGTTGACTTCACGGTTCCCGACAGTGCGGTAGCCAACGCCCGCGAGGCTGTGGCGGCAGGGGTTCACGTCGTGCTTGGAACGACAGGCTTCGACATCGGCGAGCTACGGGGGCTGACAGGCGCGAACATATTCATCGCCCCCAACTTCGCGATCGGTGCGGTGCTGATGATGCAGTTCGCGGCTCAGGCGGCCGAGCATATGGCCAAGGCCGAGATCATCGAACTGCACCACGATCAGAAGCTCGACAGCCCGAGCGGGACGGCGAAGCTGACCGCGGAGTTGATCGGCGGCAACGTCCCCATCCACTCCGTCCGACTGCCCGGATTCGTCGCCCACCAGGAAGTGATCCTCGGCGACGTCGGCCAGACGCTCACGATCCGCCACGACTCGAGCGACCGCCGCTCGTTCATGCCGGGCGTGCTGCTGGCGGTACGTAAGGTGGCGTCACTGCCCGAGCCAGTGACGGTCGGGCTTGAAAAACTGCTCTAGGCGGCCACCGCCGGCAGCGACACGCCGATCACCTTCAGCCGCCGCGAGAGCGCGGTGAAGGCGAACTCATTCATCTGCTGACTCGAGTAGCCGAGGTACTCGTAGTCGTCGCCCAACTGGTATTTGGGCGGCACGAGAACGCCGGCCGCCGCCGGCAGCGTCTCGGCGAGCGTGTCCTGGATCCGCTTCACGAACGCGGGATCCTGCGCCTTTTGCTGCAAGAACCAGGTCCCGTACGCGACGTGACGATGCTCATCCTGGGAGATCAGGTTGAAGCCCTTCAGGTGGCCCGGCATGAATCCCCGCCGCTCCATGTTGTCGGTCTGGAAGTACTGACCGGTCAGCGCCAGCGTGCCTTCGATCACCATGTGGTAGAGCGTGACGAAGTCAACCTTCGCCTCGATGCTGGTGGGATCGGCGAGCAGCGTCTGGTGGGCGTCGACGAGATACCCGTCGAACAGAGTGAAGTAGTGCTCGGTCAAATCGGCGCGAGCCCGTTCGAGCCGCTCCTCGAAGCTGCCGTCGTAGCGGAAGACCTCCTCGTAGAGACGGTTGAAGTGCTGGGCATGACGCGCTTCGTCGACCTGCTGGGTAAGCAGGAACGCCTCCTCATGCTTGTCCTCGGCGGCGAGCACGAGCCCCGAGAACTGGCTGGTGACCCGTTCCTCCCCGACGAAGAACGCCGATAGCCCCCACAGCATCTCCTCGCGCTCATCGTCGGGCAGCGCCTCCCAGTCGCGGCGATCCTGTTCGAGATCGATCTCGTGGGACACCCAGTTCTGGCGCTCCCACAAGCGGTAGAGCTCGCGCGGGGTCATCAGCTTGACCTCGGGCAGCTTGGATTCGTCGCTGATCGTGGCAACGTCACCTTGAACAGTGAAGTCGAGCAGGCTAGACATGCTGACCTCCGGGGTCGGGACGGCGGGGATCCGGTGAACAGGCTACCCCGTCGGCACGCGGCTGCGAAGCGCGCCGCCGACGGTCGCCTGTACGAGCCCCACATACCAATCGACGACCGTTGCGCGCTCGACGCGGTGTTGCTCGAGCCACCAGTTCGCAAGCGACTCACCGGCACCAACGATCGCATGCGCGAGCGCGTCCGAAGCCGGCGCGTCGAGCGCGCATCCTGCCGAGACTTCGCGGTCGAGCATCGTCCGCACCGCGTGGGCGATCTGGGTGCGCAGCTCCGCGACCTCGTCGGTGAGGGGGCCGCTCGAGGTGATCGCATTGAACAGCACCGTCCACCCATCGCGGTACTCCTCGACGAACGCAAAGAACTCCGTGATCCGGTCACGTAGCCGGCTCGCCGCATCCCCGCCAGCGCCCCCGGCACGCTCGAGGCGGTGAAGCAATTCTTGACCGGTCCGGTCGATGTAGGCCACGTACAGGCCTTCCTTGGAGCCGAAGTACGCATACAGCATCGGCTTGGAAACACCGGCGTGCTGGGCGATCTCGTCCATCGCAGCATCGTGGTATCCGCCGCGGGCAAAGACTTGGCCAGCGACGTCGAGGATCAGCTGCTCTCGCTGTGCGCGGGGCATTCCCCGCGTTCCCGGCTTGCGGCTTGGACGGTCACCGCGGGTGCGAGCCCTCGCACCGGATGTCACCGACGACATGGTTTCAAACCTACCTAACTGGATATTACTCGCCAGTAAGTGCCCGAAAAGGGAGCCCCTCCAAACGTTCACCCAATCCAGCGTCGCGTGCTGAGGGTGCTGAACGCGCTCTCCACGCCGCTGCTGCCGGACGACTATCTGGAGATGATCAACCCGCTGTGGTCGACGCGCGAGCTACGCGGACGGATCGAGGACGTCAGGCACGAGACCCCCGACGCCGCGACCGTAATGATCAAGCCGGGGTATCGCTGGCCTGGCCACAAGCCCGGCCAGTACTGCCGGATCGGCATCGACATCAACGGAGTACGTCACTGGCGCGCTTACTCGCTGACTTCCGACCCGTGGCGTGAGGACGGGCTGATCAGCATCACGCCCAAGCGGGTGCAGTCCGGTCAGGTCTCGCCCTACCTGATCGACGAGGCGGGCCCCGGGACGATCGTCTCGCTCAGCAAGATCGAGGGCGACTTCGTGCTGCCCGATCCGCCACCGCAGCAATTGCTGTTCATCAGCGCGGGCAGCGGCGTCACGCCGATCATGAGCATGCTTCGGCATCTCGACCACGCCGACGAACTGGGCGATGCGGTGCTGCTGCATTCCGCGCGCCATGCCGACGAGGTGATCTTCGGGCACGAGCTGCGCGAGATGGCAAAGCGGCGGGAGGGCTTTCAGCTCCATGAGCAGCTGACGCGCGAGCATGGCCGCATGGGGCCCCCGGACCTCGATCGCCTGTGCTCGGACTGGGCCGAGCGCGAGGCTTACATCTCCGGGCCGAACGAGATGCTCGACGCGTTCACCGAGCATTTCGACCAGCACGGGAACTGCGAAAAGCTGCACTTGGAGCGCTTCCAGCCGAAGCTTGGCCTCGGACAGGCGGGCGAGGGCGAGGGTGGCGCGATCAAATTCCTGCGGTCCGAGTGCGAAGCCGAGTCTGATGGACACAAGCCGATCCTCGTCGCCGGCGAGGATGCCGGGCTGGATCTTCCGTACGGCTGCCGCGAGGGGATTTGCCACACGTGTGTGGGCGAGCTGCGTTCGGGGAGAGTGAGAGACCTTCGTAACGGGCAGGTCTATGGGCAAGACGGAGAAGTGATCCGGACGTGCATCAGCGCGCCAGAGGGACCGATCGAGATCGATTTGTAAACGAGCTTCAGGAGAGACGCATGGCAACCGCGGCCACTAACGGGCACCACACGAATGGCTCCGTCGCGATCGACGAGCCGGAGAATCCCCTGCACCGGCTTACAAAAGAGCAAATCGAGCAGATCGGCAAAGAGTTCGACGAGCTGCATGAGCAGATCAAGGCGGATCTCGGCGACCGCGACGCCCGCTACATCCGCTCGATCATCGGGCTGCAGCGTCGCCTGGCCCTCCTCGGACGGCTGGAGCTGATCGCCTCACGCTGGCGACCGATGTGGGCGCTCGGCGCCAGCACGCTGGGGATGGCGAAGATCCTCGAGAACATGGAGATCGGGCACAACGTGCTCCACGGGCAGTGGGACTGGATGAATGACCCTGTGATCAACTCGCGGGCGTGGGACTGGGACACCGCCTCAACCGCGGAGGCGTGGCGTCACTCGCACAACTACATCCACCACACCTTCACCAACATCCTCGGCAAAGATCGCGACCTCGGCTACGAGATCATGCGGATCGATCCCCATCAGCGGTGGAACCCCGTCTACCTCCTCCAGCCCTTCTACAACATCCTGCTGATGATGCTGTTTGAGTGGGGGGTGGCGGTCCACGACCTCGACTTCACCGCGATCCGCGCCGGCGAGAAGGACATGCGGCAGGTTCGCAAGGAGCTCAAGGGCATCGCCGGCAAGGCGCGGACCCAGATCACCAAGGACTACATCGCCTGGCCACTGCTCAGCGGCCTCGTGATGACCGGTATCGAAGCCGCGATCTTCACCGCGCGCGTCCGCCATAACGGCGGGCGCCACGATCCCCGCGTCCAGGCCAAGCGCCTGTCCCGCAAGGTTCGACGCAAGCGGGCCAAGCGGGGAGAGGTGATCAGGCAGCTGATAGCGCGCCGTTCCTTCAGGGAGCCGTTCATTCGCGCGCTGCTTGCCAACGCGACCGCCAACGTGATCCGCAACATTTGGTCGTACGCGATCATCTTCTGCGGTCACTTCCCGGATCAGACGTATACGTTCACCGAGGAAGAGGCTGCCGATGAGACGCGCGGCGGGTGGTATGTCCGCCAGCTCGTGGGCGCGGCCAACATCGACGGTGGGCCGCTGTTCCACGTGATCAGCGGCAACCTCGGCTACCAGGTTGAGCATCACCTGTATCCCGATATGCCCAGCACCCGCTACGGGGAAATTGCCCCGAAGGTGCGCGAGATCTGCGAGCGCTACGGGCTGCCGTACAACTCGGGGCCATTTCACCAGCAGCTGGGGATGGTGCAGCGCTCGATCCTGCGGCTGGCGCTCCCCGGCGGCAAGCCGAGGCCCAAGCCTGGCCCCTACGATGGCCCACGCATCAGAGGCAAGGGGGAGCACCCGCGCGAGACCGCCGGCGCAACGCAGAGCTGAAGGTCACCAAGTGGAGGCAGTCTTAGCGGGCGAGTGTGCCGCACGGTATGTTGTGCTCGCTTTGCCGTGGAAGCGAAACGTCCTCGTCGTCGCGAACGTCACCTCCACATCCAGTGAGCTGGTGGAGGCGCTCAAGGCGCGCGCCGAGCGCGAAGCCACGAGCTTCACGCTGATCGTCCCGGCAACCCCGTTTGGCGGCGGCCGCGAGGCAGCGCTCGAGAAGCTGCGCGAGGCGGTCGAGCGGCTGCGCGACGCCGGGCTGGAGGCCGACGGCGCTGTTGGCGCCGCCGACCCGATCGTCGCGGTCACCGACGCGTGGGATCCCAAGCGCCACGACGAGATCATCGTCTCGACCCTGCCGATGCGGTTGTCGAAATGGCTCCACGCCGGATTGCCCGAGCGCATCGAGAAGCTGACCGCCGCGCCTGTCGTGCACGTGATCTCCCAGCCGGAGAAGCCGGCGATCGCGGCTTCTCCGCCCCCCGAGCATCAGCGTGAGCCGATGGGGCCGCTCTCGGTGCTGCGGTGGGGCGGGCGCAAGGAGTAAGCACCGCCGGCTGATTCGGCCAACAGCCCAGGCGCGAACATCGGCTGCGATAATCGCGGGATGTCCGGGGAGCTTGGCTCGATTCTGACCGCGATGGCAACTCCGTTCGATGCGCAAGGGCGGGTCGACGAGGAGGCTGCCGTCGGGCTGATGCATCACCTCGTGGAGCACGGATCCGACGGTCTCGTGATCTGCGGCACAACGGGTGAGGCCTCGACGCTCACCGACGAGGAGCAGCTGAGGATGATCGAGCTCGCCGTCAGCGAGATGGGCGATCGCTGCACGATCGTTGCCGGCGTCGGGTCCAACGACACGCGGCACGCGGCCCATCTGACCGAGCGCGCGACGGCGTTCCGGCCCGACGCGCTGCTGTCGGTCAACCCGTACTACAACCGCCCGAGCAGGCGGGGCATCATCCGCCACTACGAGGAGATCTGCCACGCGACCGATCTCCCGATCGTGCTCTACAACATCCCTCAGCGCACGGGACAAGACCTCACAAACGACTTGCTCGCCGAGCTCGCCCAGCTCGACAACATCTTCGCCGTCAAGCAGGCCAACTCCGAGAACGTCGCGAAGATCGATGGTCTTCAGGTCTATGCGGGCAACGACGACTTGCTCGCCGACGTGCTCGACCTCGGAGAGCCCGGCGGGGTCTGCGTCGCGAGCCACTTGTTCGGCGAGGAGATGCACCGGATCGTCGACGAGCCCGAGAACCGCCGCCAGATCCAGGCAAGCCTGATGGACGCCTACCAGGCGCTCACCATCGCCCCGCTGGCATGTAGCGTCAAGGCGGCCCTGAACATGATCGGCATCGACGTGGGGGCGCCGAGACTCCCGTACGTGGAGCTCGATCACGAGGAGCAGGCGACGATTCGGGCGATGCTCGAGCGGCATGGCATGCTGCAGACCCTGGGGGCGTGACCAGCACATTGCGCGTGCTGCCGCTCGGCGGCCTGGGGGAAATCGGCAAGAACATGACGGTCGTCGAGTACGACGGACGAATCGTCGTGGTCGACACCGGCCTTCGCTTTCCGACCACCGAGATGCTCGGGATCGACCTCGTGCTGCCGGACTTCGGCTACCTGCGCGAGCGTGCCGAGGACATCGAGGCGATCGTGATCACGCATGGTCACGAGGACCATCTCGGGGCGCTTCCGTGGGTTTTGCGCGAGCTCGGAGGCGCCCACGCGCCGCCCGTGTATGGCGGGCGCCTGACGATCGCGATGGCCCGCTCAAAGCTCGACGAGCACAACCTCCGGGACTCCCCGCTCGAGGACCTCTCGCCCGGCGAGCAGCTCACCGCAGGACCGTTCACGGTGGAGCTGATCCATATGACGCATTCGATCCCGGACAGTTGCGCGGTCGCGCTCGGCACGGAGCTCGGAACAGTGCTCGTGACCGGGGACTACAAATTCGACCAGACTCCGGTCGACGGCCCCCCGGCGGATGTCTCGCGCCTCGCCGAGCTCGGGAGCGAGGGATTGCTGCTCCTGTGCGGAGACTCCACGAACGCCGATCGCCCCGGGTTCTCGCCTTCGGAGCGCGAGGTAGGTCCCCATCTGGAGGAGGTCTTCTCCCGCGCGCAGGGGCGGATCGTGGTCACCAGCTTCGCCTCGAACATTCACCGCGTCCAGCAGGTGATCGACGCCGCGGGCGAGCTCGGACGGAAGGTCTCACTGGTTGGACGCTCGATGCGTAAGAACGTCAACATCGGCCGCTCGCTGGGACACATCGAGGTGCCGGAGGGCACGCTGATCCCGCCCCAGGAGGTCGAGGACTGGCCCGACCACAAGGTGGTGGTGATCTCCACGGGGTCGCAGGGAGAGCCGCTGTCTGCGCTTCGCCGGATGGCGCACAACGACCACCGGATGATCAAGCTCCACGAAGGCGACACGGTCGTGTTCTCGGCCACGCCCATCCCGGGCAACGAGCGCGCCGTCAACGAGACGGTCGATCGCCTCTACCACATCGGCTGCGATGTGATCACACCCCGGGACGCGCCGATTCATGCCTCAGGCCACGGCTACGTCGAGGAGCTGAAGCTGATGCTCAACCTCGTCAGACCACGCTACGTGATGCCGGTGCACGGAGACCACAAGCGCATCCACCTCCACGCGCAGCTCGCGGACTCCGTTGGGATCGACCCCGACGCCGTCTTTCAGGGCGAGAACGGCCTGCCGCTCGAGATCGATGAGCGCGGAGCACGCTTCGGAGCAGCCGGAGCAGTCAGGCATGATCTTCGTCGACGGAGTCGACATCGGCGATCCTGCAGACGTCGCGCTGCGCGACCGCAGGATGCTCTCCGCGGACGGGATCTTCATCGTCGTCGCGACCGTCTCAGAGCAGAGCGGGCAGCCCGTCGCGCCCACCGAGGTGATCTTCCGCGGCGTGCCGTTCCTCGAGCAGGCAGACGGATTGATCGAGGAGATCCGCGAGGAAGTCGAGCGCTCGCTCGCCCATGCCGCCAACGACGGAATCAGGGAGATCGACCTGCTCCAGCAGGAACTCCACGACGACCTGGCCGCGTTCGTCTATGACCGGTTGCGCCGCCGCCCGATGGTGCTGCCGGTCGTCGTCGAGGTCTGAGGCGGCTCGCCCGCCTCGCCACCCAGCGACGGCAGCCGAATTATGAACCGGGTTCCGTCGCCCTCCTCGGAACGCTCCAGCGTCACCGTGCCGCCGTGGGACTCCGCGACGGCGCGCACGATCGACAACCCGAGCCCGGTTCCGCGGCCTCCCTCGCCCGACCCGCGCACGAAGCGCTCGAACACGCGCCGCTCGATGTCCGCGGGGATCCCGGGTCCATCGTCCTCGACGACGAGCACAGCATCGCCGTTCTCTGAGGCGCGTCGTGGCACGGATGTGGGTTCCGGGTGGGGTATGGCGCACGGCGTTCTCGATTAGGTTCAGCACCAGCCGGTGGAGGTCGTCGCTGGCCCCGTCGACGAGCGCCGGTTCGGCGTCGATCGACAGCTCGTGCTCGTCGGCGACGGGACCCAGCTCCGACGCGGCATCGATCAGCACCTCGGCGAGGTCTGTCCGGCGGTGCGGAGGCACGCGCTTGGCGTCGGCGCGCGCAAGCAGCAGCAGGTCCCCAACCAGGCGCCTCATCCGCTTGGTCGCGCGCAGCGCGGCCTCGGCGGTCTCGCCCTGCTCGCCCCTGAGCTCCTCGGTCAGTAGCTCGAGGTTCGCCAGAACGCTGGTAAGCGGCGTCCGCAGTTCGTGCGAAGCGTCGGCGACGAACTCCCTTTGGCGGTCGAGCATCGCCTCGGTGTTCGCACGTGCCGAATCAAGCGCGCCGAGCATCCCTTCCAGCGTGCGCGCAAGCTCGGCGACCTCGTCCTCGGCCTCCGGGTGGGGGAGCCGCAGACTCGGGTCACGGGTGCGCTCGATCTCCCGGGCAGCATCGCTCAGCTTCGCGATCGGACGCATCGCACGCTGCGCGGTCGCGAGCCCGGCAAGCAACGCCAGCACCGTTCCCCCGAGCACGCCGAGCAGCAGGAAGAAGCGCACGCGCGCGAGCGTGTGGTCGAGGTCCGAGAGGGGCCGCGCGTAGAGCAGGAACACCGCGCCGCTCGGCTTCACGCCCAGCTCGCGCGCCTCGACTCGGTAGGCGAACAGCTGGTAGGTGCTCGGCGCCGTCTGGGGCGGCGGGAAGTTGGGACTGGCGATCGGCGTCTTGGCGCCCTTGATCCTGATCGCCCTTCGCGTCAGGTCCTGGGTGCAGAGCAGGTCGCCCGCGTTGTCGAAGATCCGGATCTGGGCGTGCTCGGCGACCGCGTAGTCGGAGAGGTGGACGGTCTGGTTGCAGTCGATCGAGCCGCCGACGAATTTCAAGTTGCCGCTCAGGCGGTCCTTGAGCTGGTCGGCGGCCGAGCGCACCTCGTCGTTGAACTGGCCGCGCACCTGCCCAGTCGTAAGGACGCCGACGATCGCGGCGAATCCCGCGAGGATCACCAGCGTCAGCGCCGCGGATCCGCCGGCGAGCCGCCAGCGGATCGGCACCGACCTATACGCGGAGAACGTAGCCCGCGCCGCGAATCGTATGTAGGAGCCGAGGCTCGCCACCGGCTTCAAGCTTCCTTCGCAGGTTCGAGACGAACACCTCGATCGTGTTCGTCATTGAGAACGGGTCATAGCCCCACACCTCGTCGAGCAGACGCTGCCGCGAGATCACAATCCGCTCGTTGCGCATCAGGTACTCCAGCAGCTCAAACTCTCTTTGGGTTAGGTCGATCGAACGCCCCGCGCGAGTGACCTCGTGCGTGTCTGGATTCAGCTTCAGATCGCCGACCGAGATCGAGGCCTGGCCCCGCGGGGGCCGCCGGCGTAGCAGCGCACGCAGTCGCGCGAGCAATTCCTGGCGCTCGAACGGCTTGACCAGGTAGTCGTCGGCTCCCGAATCGAGCCCCTCCACTCGCGCCTCGACCGCGTCCCGGGCAGTCAGGACGAGGATCGGAACGTCGTCGGATTCCCGCAGCGTCTTCGCCACCTCGATTCCGTCGAGCCGAGGCAGTCCCAGGTCGAGGATCACGAGATCGGGCAGGAACGCGTGGGCGAGGTCGAGCGCGCTGATGCCGTCGCCGGCGATTTTCACGTCGTAGCCCTCCATCCGCAGGGAGCGCTGAAGCACCTGCGCGATCGCGTCGTCGTCTTCGACGACGAGAACCCGTGGGGGACGCTCGTAATCGACCATCTTCACCCCTGATGGTAGGACTCGGTTGACCTGCATCGCTCCGATCTTTATGGGCTGTTGATCCGCGGCAGGAGGCGGTCGATGGCCGTCGAAGCTGTCCCTTCGGACATGGCTGCCGCTCGCTCCACAAAGCGCAGGCCAAAGCGC
Organism: uncultured Solirubrobacterales bacterium; assembly: GCA_963849295.1. Taxonomy (GTDB): domain Bacteria; phylum Actinomycetota; class Thermoleophilia; order Solirubrobacterales; family Solirubrobacteraceae; genus Palsa-465. Next base: position 709,068 of record CAWKGU010000005.1, on the reverse strand, counting down.
GCGCGACGCTCGGTCTTGGCGAGCCTGTCGATGCCGCGCTTCGAGCTCGAGCCCCATCACGTCGACATCATTGGTCTCGCGCTGATCGCGGTGGGGATCTTCCTCGCCGGGGTGGCCTATCTGAGGTGGTCTGGGGGCGCGCTGGGTGGTGGAGCAATCACGGGCACGCGGTTCGTGTTTGGCGCGCTCGGCTACACGGTCCCGGCAGCACTCGTGCTCGGCGGCGCACTCGTCTTGATTCGCGAGCTTCGCCCCCCCGGCCGGCCACTCCGTGCCGGCGTGTCTTCCCTCACGGCGGCTCTCACCCTGGCACTCGCGGCGGGAACGCTTGGCGTCGGCCCTGGGGCGACGAGCGCGCGAGCGTTCTGGCACGCGCACGCATTCGAGTCGAGGGGGGGAGTGGTCGGTCAGGGCGAGCTGTGGCTCGCGTCCCATCTGCTCTCGACCCTCGGCGCCCACATTCTCGCCGTGTTCCTCTTCGCGGCCGGCCTGATCCTGATCTCTGGAGCGACGCTCTCCTCGGTTCTGCGCGTCACACGCGATGCCGCGACGACGGTGATTCGCACGCCGCACACATCGCGCCCTCAGCCCGCCGAACCGATCGCACCCCCTGACCCCGACACTGCCGAGCTCGTCGTCCGCGCGACCCACGTGGAGGCGCCGCCGATCGAGCATGCAGGACGAGCCGGAACTGGCCGAGGAGCCCGATGAGGTCGCACGATGCCGTCGTCGCCGCCGATGACCCGTCTCTGACTCCGCAGGGGCGCTACCGCTCGAGCGTCACCGACGACCCCGCCTTCGAATGGCACGTCCCGCAGTCGCGCTTCCTCACCCGATCGGCCGGCGAGGCCGCCAAGCCCGACACCGCGGGGCAAGAGCAGGTCGCGGCGACGCTGCTCGAGGCGCTCGGCCACTTCGGGATCGAGGCGAAGGTGATCGGGCGGGTCACGGGGCCGCATATCACCCGCTACGAGCTTCGGCTGGCGCCCGGTACCAAGGTCTCCAAGATCGCGCAGCTCAAGGACGACCTCGCGTACGCCCTCGCCGCGACAGACATCCGCATCCTCGCCCCGATCCCCGGCAAGACCGCCGTCGGCGTCGAGGTACCGAACGCGCGGCGGCGGATCGTCCACCTCGGCGACGTCTTCCAGGAGCCACCGGCTGATTGGAGTCCGCTCAGCGTTTGGCTCGGCAAGGACATCGCCGGCCGCGCGATCGGCGCCGACCTCGCGAAGATGCCGCACCTGCTCGTTGCAGGCACCACCGGAGCCGGCAAGTCCGCGTGCGTCAACGCGATGCTCTCGAGCATCCTCTTGCGCGCGACCCCGCACCAGGTCCGCTTCGTCCTCGTCGACCCCAAACAGGTCGAGCTCAACCATTACGAGGGCATCCCGCACCTGCTCACGCCGGTGATCACGAGCCCGCGGATGGCCGCCAATGCGCTCCAGAACCTCGTCAAGGAGATGGAGGGGCGCTACGGGACGATGTCGCTGTCCCGTACACGCTCGCTGCCCGAGCTCAACCGCGCCCGCGCGAAGCGGGGTGAGGCCGCACTCCCGTACATCCTCTGCGTGATCGACGAGCTCGCCGACCTGATGATGGTCGCGCCCGCCGACGTTGAGGACTCGATCATCCGGCTTGCCCAGAAGGCCCGTGCGGTAGGCATCCACCTCGTGCTCGCGACTCAGTCGCCGCGAGTCGACGTGATCACCGGGATGATCAAGGCGAATGTCCCTTCCAGGATCGCCTTCGCCGTCTCGAGCCAGACCGACTCACGCGTGATCCTCGACCAGAACGGCGCGGAATCGCTGCTCGGCCAGGGAGACATGCTGTTCTCGCCGGTCGGCTCGAGCAAGCTGCAGCGGATCCAGGGCGGCTACATCGACGAGCAGCAGATCGCGGAGCTGACGAACGCGTGGCGTCGTCAGGGTGAGCCCGAATTCCACGAGGAACTGCTTAAGGAGGTCGAGTCCGAGGGCGGCGACCAGGGCGAGGACGGCGAACTGCATCCCGACGAAGATCCGCTGCTCGAGGAGGCGATCGCCCTCGTCGCACAGATGGGCACAGCCTCCACCTCGATGCTCCAGCGCCGGCTCCGGCTCGGCTATACCCGCGCGGGACGCCTGATCGACATGCTCGAGCGACGCGGGATCATTTCCGGCTACGAGGGCTCGAAGCCGCGGCAGGTTCTGATCACCGAAGCTGACGTGCCGCGCATTCTGTCGCACCTCGCGGAGGTCGATGCCCCTGCTCAGCCCCCGATTTCCGGGGACTTCTCGCCCGCTGAGCGTTAGTAGCCTTCGCCGCCATGGCTGACATCGGCTCGACCCTGCGCGAGGCGCGGATGCGTGCCCGGATCGACATCAGCGAGGTCGAGGCCTCCACCAAGATCCGCGCCAAGTACCTGCGCGCGATGGAGAACGAGGAGTGGGACCTGCTGCCCGGGCCGGTCTACGTCAAGAGCTTCCTGCGGACGTACGGCGATTATCTGGGGCTCGACAGCCGGCTGCTCGTCGACGACTACAAGCGCCGCTATGAGCGTTTCGCCGATCACGATCTGCCGCCGGTCGCCGCGATCGGGCGCGAGCGCGAGCGAACCGCCCGAGGCCCGCTGCTGCCGCCGTGGGTGATCATCGGCGCCGTCCTGGCCGTGATCGTCGTCGCTCTCTACCTGCTCGGGTCGGGCAACAAGAGCAAGAGCCCGCCTCCAGCCGGTCTGCGCGCAGGAGCGCACCGGCACCACCGGCGGCGTGCCGTCACCCTCCCGGCGACCACCACGCCCACCCGGACCACGGTCAGCCTCGGCCTGAAACCGACGGGCACCTTGTACGTGTGCGTCGTCGACGGAGCCGGAAAAAAGCTGATCCCGGGCCAGATCTTCAACGCCGGACAGACGATCCCGTCGCAAACGGCGCCGAGGCTGCTGGTCACGCTCGGCAACGCGTCCGTGCAGATGAAGGTCAACGGCGCGCCTGTGACCGTGCCGCCTTCGACGAACTCGATCGGCTACTCGCTGACGCCGACGGGGACGCGCCGTCTTGCGCCTTCGAAGCAGCCGACATGCAGATGAGCGCTGCAGCGCACAGGCCGCGCGCGGGCATCCTCGTCACCGGTACCGAGGTCCTTACCGGCATCATCTCCGACCGCAACGGCCCGTGGCTCTCAAAGCGCCTGCGCGACGTCGGCGTCGACACCGCGGTGATCGAGATCGTCGGCGACCGTCGGGAGGACCTCCGCGCGGCGCTCGACGCGATGGCGGCACAGGGACTCGAGCTGATCGTCACCAGCGGCGGGCTCGGACCCACAGCCGACGATCTGACCGCTGAGGTGGTGGGCGAATTCAGCTGGCGCGAAATGGTGCTCGACGTAGAGCTCGAGCAGCGGATCGCCGAGATCCTGCGCCCGCTGATGAGCCGCTGGCCGGACCTCGACCCCGATGCGATCCGGGCCTCGAATCGCAAGCAGGCAGTGATCCCGGCCGGAGCGACGGTGCTCGACCCGATCGGCACCGCTCCCGGGCTGGTCGTACCGCACACCGACCCAGAGGGCCCGACCGTCGTCGTGCTGCCTGGGCCCCCGCGCGAGCTCCAGCCGATGTGGCGGATGGCGCTCGAGACCGACGCGCTCAGGGCGGTGCTCGCGCACGCGCCCACCTACCGCCGCGGGATCCTCCGCCTGTTCGGGATCCCGGAGTCTGAAATCGCAAATACGCTGCGGGCGGCCGAGTCCCAGGGCCTCGAGCTCGACGCCCTGGAGATCACCACCTGCCTGCGCAGAGGGGAGATAGAGATCTCGACGCTGTTCGAGCCCGCCTCGCAGCCCGCCTATGACGAGCTCGTGGCGTTCGTCGCCGAGCGCCATTCAGACACCCTCTTCTCGCGCGATGGCGCGACGATCGACGACCAGGTCGCCGAGCTGCTCGAAGGCCGCACCGTGGCCGTTGCGGAGTCCTGCACCGGTGGGTTGATGGCGGCGCGGCTGACGGAGCGGCCAGGCTCATCTGGCTGTTTCGCCGGCGGTGTCGTCGCCTACTCGAACGCCGCCAAATCCGAGCTTGTCGGCGTCGATCCGGCGCTCATCGAACGCGTTGGCGCCGTCTCGACGAGGTCGCCGAGGCGCTCGCGGACGGGGCGATCGAGCGCTTCACCGCCGATGTCGGGGTCGGCATCACCGGGATCGCCGGGCCCGACGGCGGGACAGAGGAAAAGCCGGTGGGGCTCGTGTGCTTCTCGGTCGCGCTCCGCGGCGGTGCCCGAATCACACGCAGCATCCAGCTCCCCGGCGGCCGCGCCGACATCCGCGAGCGCTCGACGACGGTCACGATGCACCTGCTCCGCCGCCTGCTGCTCGGCGTGGAGAGCGATGAGCGCAGAGCGCCTGCGGCTGTTCCTCGCACTTGAGCTTCCCGCCGACGCGCGCGAGGAGCTCTTGCGCTGGCGCGCCCCCCTTGCGCGCGACCTGCGCCCGGTTACGCCGGACGCGCTGCACGCCACCCTGTGCTTCCTCGGCTGGCGCGGGGCAGACGAGGTCGATGCGATCGCCGCGGCCTGCCACCGCATCGCTGTCCACCCGGCGCCACATCTGACGCTGGGCGGCGGGGTCTGGCTGCCCTCGCACTCTCCGCGCGTGCTCGCGGTCGAGCTCCACGGCCCGCTCGCGGACGTCCAGGCGTCGCTGTCGGAGGCGCTCGCGGACGGAGGCTGGTACCGGCCGGAGAAGCGTCCGTATCTGGCTCACGTCACGGTCGCGCGCGTTCCCAAGGGCGCTCGCGTGCGCCGCTCGGAGCTCCCCCCGCCGGCGCCACTGCGCTTCACGGGCTCGGCCATCACCCTGTTCCGCTCGCGGCTGGGTCCCGCGGGAGCCAGATACGAGCCGCTTCACACGGTCAAATTGGCCTAAGGCCGGGCCACATGTGGCCCGGCCCCGGCGGCGCATGCGCCGCCGGTTGCGGCCGGTGCATGCACCGCCGCCGGGAGCTGCTGCCGCTCCCGACCAAAATACGACCGCTCGGTTTGCAATACTCGTCCGGTGCGCACTTGGCGCCGCATCTTGGTCTGCGCGACGGTGCTGGGGACTTTGTTCGCCGTCTGCGCGCCGGCCCTTGCCCACGGCCGCTTTAGCTCCGATCCGGCGGCGAAGCCGGTTGCTCACGAGGCGGGGTCGCTGAGCGCGTCGGCGCCCAGCTCCGTCTCGAGCTCGTCGAGCTCCTCCGCTGGCGCGAGCACATCGAGCACGAGCACCAACACGACCGCAACCTCAACAGCGGGCGCGCTCCCCAACACCGGGCTCAACGTCTGGCTCGCGGCTGCGCTCGGCGTGGGCCTGGCGGGACTCGGCGGCTCGCTGCGGCGAGCGCTGACCTCGGTCTAGCGACCGATCAGCCGGATCAGCTCGCTGGCGCGGGTGGGGAGTCCGTCGATCATCCTCCGCACGTCGGCCAAGCCCGCGCGGAGCTCCAGGTCGCCCACCTCCACCGGCATCATCGAGTCCTGAAGCTGCCCGATCGCGTCCTCGGTCTCGCGGATCGCATCGCCCGCCCGCTCGATCAGCTCGGCGGATGACTGCGACTCCGCGCCTGGCGACGCCGGGGCAAACGTTCGTCGCGGGAAGCCGTGGCGGTCGGAGAACTCCGAGTGGGTCCGCTGCGCCCGGCCGTACGCGAGCTGGGTCGGGCGAAACAGCTGTTCCTCGAGCTGGTCCGAGCGCAGCTCGTCGAGCTGCTCGTAGGCGGCAGCAAGGCACGCGAGCGCGACCGCAAGCCGATCGGTTCCCCGCGCCAGATCGTCTAGCAGCTGCTGCTGCGCCTCGGCCTCGGTGTATGCCACGGCGGCAGACTAGCCGCCGCCTCGGCCTGCCACAGCGCGCCGCGTCACACAGTTGGCACAGCTTCTGCGCCGCTTTGTCGCAAATGCGCCTTGTTTCGTTGCAGGTTGGCCTCCTAGCTTGTCGGGTTCTGTCCGCCGCCCCGCCTACCGTGAAGGGTTCAAAGCGCATGAGACAAGGAGCCGACCTGGGATGAGCGAGAACGAGAAGGCCAGCGCAAAGTCTGGCCAGCCTGATGGAAACGGGAAAGCCGACGCCAAGCGTCAGGCTGCCCTGCAGGGTGCGCTCAGCCAGATCGAGAAGCAGTTCGGCAAGGGCACCGTGATGAGAATGGGCGACCCCGGCGCGCGTGTGGCGGTCGATGCCATCTCGACCGGCGCGCTTCCGCTCGATATCGCGCTTGGGATCGGCGGCGTTCCGCGCGGGCGAGTCGTCGAGATCTTCGGCCCGGAGTCCTCAGGGAAAACGACGCTCGTCTACCACATCATTGCCGAGGCGCAGAAGCTCGGCGGCGTGTGCGCATTCGTCGATGCCGAGCACGCGATGGATCCGCTGTACGCCAGGAAGATCGGCGTCGACATCGACGAGATGCTGGTCTCCCAGCCGGACCACGGAGAACAGGCGCTCGAGATCGTCGACATGCTGATTCGCTCGGGCGCGGTCGACGTGATCGCGGTCGACTCGGTCGCCGCCCTGACCCCTCGCGCCGAGCTCGAGGGACAGATGGGGGATCAGACCGTCGGCGTGCAGGCGCGCATGATGTCCCAGGCGATGCGCAAGCTCACCGGGGTCCTCAATCGCACCCAGACGATGTGCGTGTTCACGAACCAGATTCGGGAGAAGGTGGGAGTCATGTTCGGGCCCACCGAGACGCAGCCCGGTGGCCGCGCGCTGAAGTTCTACTCGTCGGTGCGCCTTGACATCCGGCGGATCGAAACGCTCAAGGACGGCACCGAGGCGGTCGGCAACCGCGTGCGCGTGAAGGTGGTCAAGAACAAGGTCGCGGCTCCGTTCAAGCAGGCCGAGTTCGACATCGAGTTCGGCCAGGGGATTTCGAGCTCGGGATGCCTGATCGACTTCGGCCTCGAGCACAACATCATCACCAAGTCCGGCTCGTTCTTCTCCTACGGCGAGGAGCGGCTCGGTCAGGGGCGCGGCAACGCGAAGACCTTCCTCGACGAGCATCAGGAGATGGCGAAGGAGATCGAGTCAAAGATCTATGAGGTGCTCGGAATCGGACAGGAGCTCGTCAAGCCGATCGAGCAACGCGATGAGCCGCCGCTGGCGGCGGTCGCGGCGGTCGATCGGGACCAAGCGGCAGCTTGACCGACGCGCTTCGGGTCGCCTTCGCCTACCTGAACACCCGCGAGCGAACGGTCACCGAAGTCCAGCGCAGGCTCCATGCTGCCGGGGTCGAGCCGGATGCCATCGAGGAGACGGTCGCCGAGCTGGTGGAGCTGGGCTATCTCGACGATGCACGCTTCGCTCATCTGTTCGCGCAGGACAAGCGCGAGCTTCAGGGCTGGGGGAGCGAGCGGATCAGGCGAGCCCTGGGTGAGCGCGGTGTCGCCAGCGAGCTGATCGAGCAGGCGCTTGAAGGGGGAGGAGGGGAGGAGCTCGATCGGGCGCTGGGACTCCTGCGCCGCCGGTTCCCGGATCCCCCGCGGACCCGGCGCGATCGCGACCGGGCGCTCGGCGTGATCCTGCGCAAGGGCTATGACAGCGAGCTGGCTCTCGCGGCGCTCGCGATCCATTCGCGCACTTCTTCGGCGCCGTAGTTGCTACAACCGCCGGGATGAAGGACATTCGTAAATGCGCGGTGGCCGCGGTCACGCTGGTGGTGCTATTTGCGACGGGCGCCGCCGGCGCCACCAGCCTCAGCTACCGCGGCAAGACCTCGCAGAAGCGCCGCATCTCCTTCAGCGTCTCAGGTGGGTCGGTTCGCTCCTTTGGCTTTCACATCGTCGATAAGTGCTCGGCCGAGCGGATCCTGCTCGTGACCGATCACGGCTTTCCGACGATGACGATTTCGCACTCCAAGTTCGGCGGGACGTTCCACAACAAGCAGGGGAGCAAGGTCACTGTCTCCGGCCACACGCACGGCCAGACGGTGAGTGGCTCGCTCACTGACAGCACCCGTAACGACCAGACCCACAGGCTCTGCTCGGGCAGCGCGACGTTCAGCCTGCACCCGCAGTGAGAGCGGCGCTTCGCGGCCGCCATGCATTGTTTGCGCCCCCACCTGCCCGGTACTACGATGCCGGTAGCGAACGAACGGCTCGGAAGCCGCAAAACACCAGCAAACTTCGTAGATATTGGATTTCCGGTTTCAGCGTTGACGGCAACTTATCTCGGGTCTGCAGACCCGCCCAGAGCACAGGAACACAGCAACAGCTAGCCGCCGCCTGAAGGGCGTTTAGTCGTACCCGTCCGGCAATCCGTTCGTGCGACTCGCACGGGCTGCTCGGTCGCTCCAAAAATAGAAGCTGAGGAGTGCAACCGGTCCGAGCTTGGATCGGGGGATTGCCAGGAGAGGAACGACCATGGACACCATCGCTGCCGCGGCACTGATCGCGATCGGAATCGTGATTGCTGCCGTCGTGTACGGACGCGTGCACGCAACGAGACCGGCAGCCGCGACCAAGCCGCCTTCCGCGGACGAGGTGGGGGGCGAATTGTCAAAGCGCGCCGCTGCGCTCGCGCACCGTGAGGAGGCGCTCAGCGCGCGCGAAGCAGAGCTTCAGCGGCGACAGGAAGCGGCCTCCAAGAAACTCGACGAGCTGACCCGCGAACTGGAGCATGTCTCCGGCCTGTCCGCCGGGCGGGCCAAGCAGATGCTGCTCAAGGAGGTCGAAGATCAGGCCAAGCACGATGCCGCTCGGCGCCTGCGCCAGATCGAAGAGCAGACCAAACGCGAGGCGGAGCGTCGCGTGCGCAACATCCTCTCGGTCTGCATGCAGCGGCTCGCCGCCGGCCATGCCGCGGAGACGACGGTGTCGGTCGTCCAGCTCTCCGCCGACGACATGAAGGGGAGGATCATCGGCCGGGAGGGGCGCAACATTCGCGCGCTCGAGAACCTCACGGGCGTCGATTTCATCATCGACGACACCCCGGGCGCCGTCGTGCTCTCGGGGTTTGACGGGGTCCGTAGGGAGATCGCCCGGCTGACGCTCGAGAAGCTGCTGCAGGATGGCCGCATCCATCCGGCACGGATCGAGGAGATGTACTACCAGGCAAAGTCCGAGCTCGAGGGGCACATCGTCCAGCTCGGCGAGGAGGGGGTATTTGAGGCCGGCGTGCAGGGCCTTCACCCGGAGCTGATCAAGCTGCTCGGGCGCCTGCGATTCCGCACCAGCTACGGCCAGAACGTCCTCGCCCATTCGATCGAGGTCTCACATCTGGCCGCGATGATGGCCGAGGAGCTCGGCGCCGGTTCCAAGACCGCCCGACGTGCCGCGCTTTTGCACGACATCGGCAAGGCGGTGACGCACGAGATCGAGGGGCCGCACGCGCTCGTGGGAGGCGAGTTGGCGCGCAAATACGGCGAGCCCGAAGCCGTCGCCCATGCGATGGAGGCGCACCACAACGAGGTTGAGCCGCAGACGATCGAGGCGGTGATCGTGCAGGCTGCCGACGCGCTCTCCGGCGCCAGACCGGGGGCACGTGGAGAGTCGCTGGAGCAGTACGTCAAGCGTCTGCGCGACCTCGAGCAGATCGCCACCCGCCATGAGGGAGTCGACAAGGTCTACGCGATGCAGGCCGGAAGGGAGATAAGGGTGATGGTCGCGCCGGGCGCGATCGATGACGACGCGGCGACGCTGCTCTCCTACGAGATCGCCCGCGAAATCGAGAAGGAGCTCGAGTACCCGGGGCAGATCAAGGTGACCGTGATCCGAGAATCGCGGTCGGTCGAGTACGCGAAATGACGTTCTAAATAAACGCCGCCGTTCAGCTGTGGCGCATTGCGCTCGCCGATTGGGTATAAATCCGTCCGCGGGTCGGGATGGCAGGGAAGCGGCGGCTTTGACCCGCAGGCCGCCGAGAAAGGGACGAAATGAGTCCACGCCTCGTGGCCGCGGGAGCGCTGGCGCGACTTGCCGGCCTTCTAACGCTGTCGCTGGCGGCGAGCGCGCTGTTTGCGGTAAGCGCCTCCGCCGCATTGAAGTCTCACGGCCAGTTGCTGCGGCTGGCCCCCCATCTGGGTTTCAACACCAACACCAGCAGCAACTGGTTCGGCTACAACCAGGGGTCGCTCGAGCAGGGCGGCAAGCTATTCAACTCCGTAGCCGGGGACTGGACGGTCCCAACCGCCACGCAGCACACCTCCGGACAGGCTGAGGCGTCCTCGGACTGGATCGGGATCGGCGGCGGCTGCGTCGATGCGGGCTGTACGGCAACCGACTCCACGCTGATCCAAACAGGGACCGAGCAGGACGTCAGCTCGACCGGAGCCGCCTCCTACTCGGCTTGGTACGAGCTCGTGCCGGCACCATCGCTGACGGTCACCATGACCGTCAATCCCGGTGATCACATGCACGCGTCGATTGCCGACATTGTCGGGATGTCGAATGTCTGGAAGATCACGCTTCAGGACGTGACCCAGGGCGAGACGTTCACGACCACAGTCCCGTACAGCTCGACCCATGCGACCGCTGAGTGGATCGAGGAGACCCCGCTCGAGATCGGGACCAACGCCGGCTTTGCGGCGCTGCCCAATTTGAGCAACGCGAACTTCGACCTCGCGGCCGTCAACGGATCCTCGGCAGGACTGAAGTCCTCGGAGGAGATGGACCTGATCGACGGTAGTGGGAACGTGATCGGCGCGCCTTCGGCGCCCGACTCTGATTCCGATGGCTTCGGCGTCTGCGCCTGGGCAACCAGCTGTACCGCTCCGAGTAGCTGAGGTCGTCTAAGGCTTGCGTCCGGTCGCTGTCGCGTGGCGGCCGGACGCAAATGACTTGGGAGCCGACGGTTCTCAATTTGTTTTTTCCGGGCGACGTCAGCTGCTTTGTCGCGCTGGATCACCGCTCGATGGGATGGTGCCGCTGACTCTTGTTCCCTGACCGGGTACGGAGTTGACGACGACTCTGCCGGCGAGAGCTCCGATCCGATCGCTCATGTTCTGGAGGCCGATGCCGGAGGTCGCGGCCGCAGATTCGAACCCGTGGCCGTCGTCTGATACCTCGAACTCGACGTTGCCGTTGCGCTCGACCACGCGAACTATGGCTTTGGCTTCGCCGCCGGCGTGCTTGGCTGCGTTTTGCAGCGCCTCCAGGCAGCAGAAATAGACGGCCCTTTCGACCTCCGCTGGGTGGCGGCCGGTTCCATCGCAATCGACGGTCGTTGGTATCCCAGCGTTCGCGGCTGCCTCTCTCAGAGCCCCTGTCAGCCCTTCGCTCTCGAGTGTTGCGGGATAGAGCCCATGGGCGAGGTCACGCAACTCCGACAGCGCGGCGGCCAGGTCGCCTCCGAGCTCGGCCAGTCTCTCGCGGTCGCGACGAGCGTCGCCTCCCACCTCGCGCGCGGCGATCCCCAACTTCAGCTGTGCCAGCACCAGCCGCTGCTGGGCGCCGTCGTGGAGGTCCCGCTCGACCTTGCGCCGCGCCTCGTCGGCGGATGCGACGATTCGAGCCTGAGATGCGCGCAGGTCTAGGCTCTTGCGGCGCAGGTCGGCGACCATCTCGTTGAACTTCAGCGCCAGCTCACCTAGTTCGTCGTTGGAGGTGACCGGCACCACGGTGTCCAGGTCGCCGGCCGCAACCGCACGCGTGCCCTTGATCAGGTCACGGACGGGGCCGAGCACGCTCGCAGCCAGAAACGGCGCCAGGATCAGCCCGAATGCCAGTGTGATGCCTGCTGCGATGGCGTAGACGCCGAGCACGGAGCTCGGGCTGTCGTGCGCGCGGGTGACGCGCAGGCTGCCGAGCAGACAGCTTGCCGTGAAGGTCAGGGCCAGGAGACCGACCAGAAGATTGGTCCCGAGGCTTCCGGCCGGGGTTACTGAAAACCCGTCGCGGCTCAGCTGGGCTCGGATGGGCCGGAGCGCTAGCTCGATGCTGGCGTACAGACCAAGCATCGCAAGCAGCACCGAGAGCAGCGCTCCCACTGCCAGCCCGCTCCAATCGATTGCGGTGGTGTGTCCCGATCCGAGCGCCAGCGAGGCTATCGCCACAGGCCCGACTACCGCTCCAGCGCACACCCCGGCGGGGATCATCGTCTTGCGCGGTCCGGTGAATGCCGCCTGGGCCTCTCGGGGACCCAGCGGCTCTCGGCCACGTAGCAGGCCCCAGCGAAGGAGCGTGCGCAGGTCGTGCGCCCACACGAGCAGCAGTCCGAAGCCGAGCAGACTCGCTCCCCAACAGGCAGCCAATGCCAGGAAATACTCGCCGAGGCCGAGGCCCTCGAAATGGGCCCCGCCGGCTAGCGCGATCGGACCGATGACGAAGCTGATGAATGCTCCGATCAGTCCGATCGCGAGGACCACGTACAGTGGCCCGTGGCGCTCGTACATCCGGTTTAGCCAAGCGTCCACTTCAGGTCGCCTCGCCCGGTGCTGCGCCCATTGGAACCGTTCCGCTAACGCGCGTCCCTTGACCGGGGAGCGATTGGATCTTCAGCTCGCCGCCGAGCGCGCCGATGCGGTCGACCATGTTTTGCAGGCCGGCGCCCGGAGACGATTCTGCGGCATCGAATCCGCGGCCGTCGTCTGCCACCTCGAATTCCAAGTGGCCTTTTCGCTCTCCGAGCCGCACGGCGGCCCGCGCGCCTGTGCCGGCGTGCTTGGCCGCGTTCTGAAGTGCCTCCAGGCAGCAGAAGTAGACGGCGGCTTCTAGCGCGGGCGAATATCGGCCGACGCCGTCGCACTCGACGGCGCCTGGGATTGCGGCGCGTGCTGCGGCCTCGGTCAGCGCTCCTCGCAGGCCCTCGCTCTCCAGCAGCGGCGGGTATAGGCCGCGAGCCAAGTCGCGCAGCTCAGCCAATGCGCGGCTCAGATCGCCGCGAATCTCCGTGATCAGTCCTGCCTGGCCCGGCTGCGGCTCGAGCATCGCGAGCTTGAGCTGGGTGAGCACGAGCTGCTGCTGCGCACCGTCGTGGAGATCGCGCTCGACCGTTCGCCGGGCGGTATCCGATGCTGCCACCACGCGCGCGCGAGAGCGCTGCAGCTCGTCCGCCTGCCGGCGCAGGTCGCTGACCATCCGGTTGAAGCTGTGGGTCAAGGCTCCGAGCTCGTCCTCTGCCAGCGCGGGCACGGCGATGTCGAGATCGCCATGCCCCACGCGACCCGACGCCTCGACCAGGGCGTCGACCGGACCGAGCAGGGATCGGCGAAGGAGCAGCGTGCTGGCCAGGGAGATGGTTAGGCTGATCGCGCCCGCGCCGGCGAGCACGTACGCGATCCGAATGAGCGGGCCTGCTGCGTCGTGGCCGATAGCGCCGGCAAGGCCCGCCGTATAGAAGCCCACGATTGGCGGCAGAACCAGGAGCTTTGTCGCGATCGAAACGCCGCGTACCTGGTCGTCTTCAGTCACGTACCCGGATTGCGCGATCTCGCTCGACACCGGCGTCAACAACGCCTCAGCGAACAGAAACGCCTGCACTGCGACGCAGGCTGCCGCGATGGCGATCACAAAGAAAAGCGGAAACGACCACCACCACGGGCGGTGTAGAACGGCGGGCGCGTAGATCTCCGCTGGTATCGCAGCTACGCTCGTCACGCCGACCGCTGACCCAATCGCACGCGGAAGCGTGACCGCCAGCGCCCTCCAGCTCTCGCGCGCAACGCGCTCCGTTCGCTCGCCCTGTATCCACAGCCGGATCGGGTTCAATCGCACGCGAAACATGGGAATCCACACGGCAGCGCCCACGAGCATCGACAGCTCCCCGGCGATCAGCAGCCTGAGGAATTGCCCACTTGAAGCGTTGGCGTACAGCACCCCGCACGCCACGTGCAAGACCGTGAACAGGCAAACGATCGCCCCGGCGCACGCCACAACAAAGTCGAAATACTGCCGGCCCCACCGCCGGTAGAGCGACTCAGCCACTCGATCGATCACGGCTATCCGCTCCCCAGCGAGATCAGATCTCTTTCGCCCACACCCGGCACCCGCTCTCCTCGTCCGCGCCCTGCATAGCGTAACGTGATTGCGACACGATTCTGACCCTTCATAGCGTCCCCGGCCTACGTGCTAACGCTGAAAAAACGGCTCCTCCGGCGGTCATTCAGTGCTATCACTGAGCTGAAATCGCCCGTTTTGGGCGATCCTTACAGCGATGTCGCCGACCATGCTGATCGTGGATGACCATGAGGGCTTTCGAGCCTTCGCTCGGACGTTGTTCGGTGACGATGGTTTTGACGTGACCGCGGAGGTCGCCGACGGCCACTCGGCTCTGCAGGCGGTGAGGGACAGCCGCCCGGATGTCGTGCTGCTAGACGTGCAGCTGCCGGACATCGACGGGATCGAGGTTGCTGAGCGCCTAGCCGAAACCGCGAATCCACCGGCCGTGGTACTGACTTCGACCCGCTCGGCAACCGACTACGGGCGGCGGCTCTCTGATGCACCGGTTGCCGGGTTCGTGCCCAAGCACGAGCTGTCGACTGCAGTCGTGCACGCATTGCTCGACCGTCCCTGAGTTGGCATGCGGCTGATCGTCGCCGACGACTCGCTGCTGTTCCGGGAGGGACTGGTCCGGGTCCTGACTGAACAGGGCTTCGAGGTACTGGCGCAGACCGACAACGCCGAGGATCTCGTTCGAAGGGTGGGTGGCTTGCTTCCGGACGTCGCCGTCGTCGACATCCGAATGCCGCCAAGCTTCACCGACGAAGGGATGCAGGCTGCACTGGAGATAGGGGAGCGCCACCCCGAGGTCGGCGTGATCGTGCTCTCGCAGTACGTAGAGGCCGGGTACGCGGTCCGCTTGCTGGAGAACGGTGGCGCGGGCCGCGGCTACCTGCTCAAGGACCGCGTCAGCGACCTCGACTCGTTTGCCGACGCGATCAAGCGAGTAGGCGCCGGGGGCTCGGTGGTAGACCAGGAGGTCGTCGCCGCGCTCGTAGGACGGCGTCGCGACACCGGCCCGCTCGATGAGCTAACCGAGCGCGAGCGGGAGATCTTGGCGCTGATGGCGGAGGGACGCTCGAACACGGGCATCTGCGAGCGGTTGTTCTTGAGCCCGCGAACAGTAGAGAGCCACGTTCGCACGATCTTCCGCAAACTGCGCTTGGAGGAAGCGCAGGACGATCACCGCCGGGTCCTCGCAGTACTGGCCTACCTTCGAGCCTGAGCGGCGTCAGGCAGCCAGTCGGGCAACCACCTCGGGATCGATCGCGGACCCTCCGCTTGCCACCGCGCGAACCGCCGCGGTCAGTTGATCCATGTCGCAGACCCGATCCTTGAGCAGATAGCCGACGCCGTCAGTTGCGTTGTCAAGCAGGCGACGGGCAGCCTGGGGGTCCACCCAGGCCGAGAGGACGAGCACCCCGACGTCCGGGTACTCGGCCCGGATGCGTCGGGCGGCGTCGAGTCCTTCCGTCGTGTGGGTCGGCGGCATGCGCACGTCGAGGATCACCACGTGAGGACGCAGCGCAACGAGCGACCTGAGCACCGTTTCGGCATCGGAGGCCTGCAACACGACATCGATGCCGGCGGCTTTCAGCACACTGGCAATGCCTTCGCGCAACAAGACGGAATCTTCGGCCACAACGACTCGCAGCGCGAACTCTTGCCCCGGATCCCAGTCCAACCTCCACGTCAGCAACGGAGCGGCGAGTCCCTTAAGGTCGAGCTCGCCAAACGGGATGAACCGATGCATCCCGCCGCTCGCGGCCAGGACCCGCGTGATGTCGGCCACATAGATCGCACCCGGATCGGCCGTGTCGCACAGCCGCTTTGCCTCCACCACCGCCGGACCGAAGTAATCGTCGTCGGTCACAGTCGCCTCGCCTGTGCTCAGGCCGACCCGCATCGCAATGCTCTGGTCGCTGTGAATCCGGTTGTTCCGCGTGACAGCGCGCTGCATCGTGACCGCGCAGGCCAGAGCATCGGCCACGCCGTCAAACACAGCCATCATCCCGTCGCCGAGAGTCTTGACCTCGGTTCCCCGGTGGACACACAGGGAGTCGCGCAGCGCGGAATGGTGCCGCAGCCACAGCTCAGTGGCACCGCGTGCCCCCAGACGTTCCGACAGCTCAGTCGAACCCGACAGGTCGGTGAACATCACCGTCTGGGTCCTACTCACACCCCTCCCGGACATACAAGCAATGCTGCCACGAGGCCGCAGACCCCACATCGGTGCTCGCACCCCCGCTCAGTCGGTGGAAGCACTTAACCGCGCCGCTTGCGTTCGCCCGTCCGCCCAGGGTGCGAGGTGCCGGCTGCAAGCAGCTCGCGGTGAGCCGGCACGATCCAGCTGCGTCTTTGCAGGTCGGGGCGGGCTTTCGCGCCGCTGAGCCAGGCCGAGCGACGGGTTCCGCCCGTCGCCTACCCAGCGAGTGGTTCTGCTGGGAAGCGGACTCCGAAGCGCTGGATGAGATCGGGCACGCTGTCTGGGTTCATTTCCAGGGCGAATCGCTGACAGAGCTCCCCGAGCTGCTCGGGGTCGGCCTGGCCGACGCCGCCGAGGTCGACGAGCTCGGCGAAGAAGCGCTCGAAGCCTGCCGGGGAGATAATCTCGAGGATCCGGCACGGCGCCTCGCCGGCGTTCCAGAACGTGTGCCATTGCCCGCGCGGTTTGTGGACGAGATCGCCCGGGCCTGCCTCGAGGTGCTCGTCACCTAGTAGGGCGCCCATGCGTCCCTCGAGGACGAAGCTGTACTCGTCCTCGTTGTGGTGGCGGTGCAGCGGCGCGGCGAGCGCCCGGGCCGACATCGGATGCTCGACGAGCGAGAAGCGCTCGCCGGCTTCGGCACCATCGAGCATAAAGCGCACTCCGATGCTGCCAAGAAAGCCCGCGTTTCCATCCGCGGGTCCGACGACTCTTGCTGTGGTGACGTTCATGCATCCCTCATTTCATTGGATAGCGAGGACTCCTCTTCGTCGGCGGCCGCGCCTAGTGCGACAAGCCGGTGAGGGCTTGGATCACCACGATGACGAATACCCAGGTCGTGTAAGCGATGAGGGTTGCGAACACCGTGACCGCGACGGCGATCGCCAGTCTCGGTAGGCCCCAGCCGATTGCGTGTAGTCCGGTCTGCATGATGATCTCCTATCGGGTCTCAGCGTTCGGGGACAGAGGTGGTCTCGAGCGTGGTCTGCGGGTCGCCGTCGGGAGGCTCCTGGTGCTGCGACGGCGTCGCGCTTGGGCGTCGGCAACGTGCGCGCTGGTCCGCGTTGCCGCTCGCTCGAGGTGCTGGCGGTGGTCGGGAGATACGGCGTCACCGTTGTGATCGTCAGCGTCGTAGTTGCGGAGCTGCCGCTGGCGTTGTTGGGCCATTAGCCGAAGGATGCGCAGATGGCGGTCGGTCATGATCGTGCGCCGCCCGGCTCGGGAAGCGCGACCGACACGGCGGTTGCGTAGGGAAGCTCGTGGGGGAGGCACTCTGGTCCGACGAGGCGGAAGCCGAGGGCGAGCTCGAGGGTGGCGATCGGTTGCGGAGAGTCACCGCATTCGGGGCAGGCAGTGATGTAGGCCGCGGCGGCGGGAGTGAAGCGCAGCCGGCAGCGTGGGCAGCAGGCGTGGGTCATGGCTGGGACCCCGGCGTGTTCTTCCCGGGCAGGCCTTGCCCGCAGGCTGGGCAGACGCGATTCATCACGGGGTCATCCGCCCGCTGGTCGGTGAGCTCGAAATACACCCGGTGGCGCCCGAGGCCGGACACGCGCAGAACATGCCCGCACTCGGGGCAGGTGTAGCTCCGTCTTGAATCGGGCCTGATGGCGGGCGCGACGCGCTCGATGGGGGCGATCAGCGCTGCGCTGGTCATCGCGTCACTGCCTCGCTGCTGAAGCTGCCGCCTTCGTCCAGCCAGCGTTCTGCATCGAGATCGTCTCGCGCCGTTACGCGGGCCCGTCGAGCGGGGAGATCGCTCGGCGGGGGGTCGCCCACGAGATCGTCGAATGACGCTGAGCCGGCGCCGCCGTGCACGACGCGCGCGGCTTGTTTGGCCTCTTCGTAGGACGCGAAGCTCGCGGACTGCACGAGCGTCTCGCCGCTTTGGGCGACGATCGTCCAGTGGTAGCCGCCGGAATTGTCCTCGAAGACGAGAAACTTCATCGCCGTCTGCTCGGGTCGAGCCCTTGCAGCCGCACGAGCCGTCCCATTTTTAGCGGCAGCGTGTGTGGCTTTCGCACCCGCCCGGGCGGGCTTGTTTTCAGCGAGAGCGTGGGTGGCTTTCGCGGGGCGGGTCATGACCGGGCACCGTGTTGGCGCCGCGGGGCGCGGGTGCGCCAGTGGAACCTTGCGCTGGTGGCGAGTGCGAGCAGCCAGCCGAGGATTGCCGTGAATAGCACGAGCCAGACGAGCGAGACGTGCGAGCTGCCAAAGACCCAGTTGACCTTGACGTGCGCGGTGTTCGATGCGGCGAGCGCGATCACGTAGGCGACGAGCGCGACGGTCGCGATCGCGTAGCTGTGCAGCCGGGACCGGTGGGCCTTGCGGCGAAAGCGCCCGCTTCGAGCCTCCCCGCCGGCCGCCGTCTGAGCGGTTGACCGCACAGGGGCGAGGTCAGGCTCGCTCGCGACCGCGGACCCGTTGCTGACGGGGCCAGTGATCGTGTCGGGGATCACACCCGGGGCTGGTGAGTGGACTGGCATGCTGCGTGTCTTGGAAAGCACCGTGAGGACCTCCTCATCAGTTGTGCGAGGGATCTTGCTGGCCCTCTCGTGAATACATGACGACTATAGCATGAAAAATGAGTCTAGATATGTTATGCTCCTTTCATAGCCGACAACGCCACACGCAGCTGGACGTTCTTGACCAACCACGCGCAGGTGCTGGTCTGTATCGCGCGTGATCCCGGCGTTCGCTTGCGCGATATCGGCGAGCGTGTCGGGATCACCGAGCGTGCCGCGCATCGGATCGTCGTGGAGCTGGCCGACGCCGGCTACATCACCCGCGAGCGCAACGGGCGGCGCAACCGGTACACGATCAACACCGACCTGCCGCTTCCTGAGCCGATCGCGGGCGAGCAGAACGTCGGCGAGCTGCTCGAGATCCTGACCGCCACCCGCGGCTCGGCACAACCGCCGCGGGATCGCACGGGAACCAGCGGGTGATCGCGGGCCTGCTGCTCGCGGTTGGCTGCGCGCTGGCGGGCAGCGTCGCGGTGCTGCTCAAACAGCGCGGCGCGGCCTACTCTGCCCGGTAAGTCCGTTGCTCCCCTGTCTGATCTTCCACGGGTAGCCGGTGTTCCGCGGAACACTCGACGAGTCGCTGCCGTAACGCTCGACACGGAGTCGCGCGACACGGTGTCATAGCTACTCTTGCTCGCGATGAAGCGCTACCACCTGACGACGTTCGGGTGCCAGATGAACGAGCACGACTCCGAGCGGATGAAGGGCATGCTCGAGTCGCTCGGATACGCGGAGGCCGAGACTCCCGACGACGCGGATGTGATCCTGTTCAACACGTGTTCGATCCGTGAGAACGCTGATAACCGCTTCATCGCTCACCTCGGCCACGCCAAACGGCTGAAGTCCGAGCGGCCCGGCCGCGTCGTGGGAGTAGGCGGGTGCTGGGCGCAGTCGGTCAAGGACGAGGTGTTCCAGCGGTTCCCGTTCGTCGACGTCGCGTTCGGGCCGGGCCAGGTGCACAAGCTGGCGGAGTTCCTGACGAGCGACTCGTTGAGCGCGCAGGGCTACTTTGAGTTCGAGGGCTTCACCGGCCACCTCCCGGCCAAACGGGCGCGCGAGTTCCAGGGCTGGGTACAGATCAGCGTCGGTTGCAACTGCGTCTGCGCGTATTGCATCGTGCCCTCGACACGCGGACGCGAGGTGAGCCGGCCGAGCTCGGAGCTGATCACGGAGGTGTCGGCGCTGGCGGCGGATGGTGTGCGGGAGGTGACGCTGCTCGGCCAGAACGTCAACTCCTACGGCCGCGATCTTGCCAATCAGGAGCGGATCTCGTTTGCCGAGCTGCTGGCGCAAGTCGATGCGATCGACGGGATCGAGCGGATCCGCTACACGAGCCCGCATCCCAAGGACATGCGCGAGGACGTGATCCGCGCGCACGCGGAGCTCGATTCGCTATGCGAGCACATCCACCTACCGCTCCAGTCGGGCTCAAGCCGGGTGCTGAAGCGGATGCGGCGCACCTACACGCGGGAGCGCTATCTGGACCGTGTGGCGATGATCCGCGAGCACGTCCCCGACTGCGCGCTCACGACCGACATCATCGTCGGCTTTCCTGGGGAGACCGAGGAGGACTTCGAACAGACGCTTGAGGTGGCCGAGCAGGTTGGATACGACGGCGCCTTCACGTTCCTGTATTCCCCACGCCGGGGAACCGAGGCGGCCGAGCTGCCAGATCAGGTTCCGCACGAGGCGAAGGTCGCGCGGATGCAGCGCCTCGTCGAAGTGATCCAGCGCCGCGCGGCCGCGAGGGCCGAGCGGTTCGTCGGGCGCGAACTGGAGGTTTTCGTAGAGGGGCCGTCGCGGACGGACCCAAGCCGGATCCGCGGACGCTCGCGCCACAACAAGGTCGTCAACTTCACCGGCCTGGCCAGCCCCGGCGAGCTCGTTCAGGTAACCATTACGGGCGCGACAAGCCAGACGCTGTCGGGCGAGGAATCGATCCTCGCCCGAGCTCAGGTGCCCTGATCGAGCACCGCCTTCAGCGCCTCGAGGTCCGGCGAGCCAAACACCACCCGGTTGCGGGTCGCGACGTACACGAGGTCAAGGTTCACTCCCGCGTTGGCGATCTTCCGCGTGAGATCGGCCAGCACGCCCGGGCGGTCGTCGACCTCCACGACCACAACCTCGCGCTCGCGACTGACCCCGAGGTGCGAGATCGCGAGCGCGTGCTTCACCGCCTCGGCATGGGGGACGAGAATGTGCAGCTCGGCGCGCTCACCAGGACCGATGCACGTGGCACCGGCAATGTTGACCCCGGCGTCGCTGATCGCGCTCGCGACGGCTGCCAGTGATCCAGGCGAGTTCTCGATGTCGATGACGAGGTCGACTGCCATTTCTCGCGTGCGCCCACCGCCGCTCGGCGCGAGGATCCTACGGGAGTACCTCGTAGCCGACCAGGTGTAGGTACGCGCCGCCCTCCTTGGTGTCAAAAGTTCCGGGGAGAAAACGAAGCCGATGCTTGCCCGCGCTCGGCCAACGCCAGGCGAACAGGACCGTATTGGGAATCTGGCGGCGGCCTGAGTCCTTGTTCTGCCAGATGCCCGTCTCATCGACTGTCTCCTGACCATCGATGATGACGCGCGCGTGACCGAGCGTGCAGCACTGGTCCCCGAGCGTGCCGATCAGGGCGATCCCGGATCCGCGAAACCTCAGCGACGAAGGCAGCCTTGTTATCTGACGCTGCACGTGCTTGGCCTGACTCCAAGGACGCTGCGGATTCACCGAGTTATTGGGCGCGAGCATCGCGGCTGCGATCTCGAGCGCGAGGCCACCATTCGTCTGCCAAGCCGTCACGGTCGTCGTGGGCTTGGGTCCGTCGAAGAACCGCCCGAACGATCCGTCCCGCGTACGCTCGGATAACGCGGCGGACGCGTTTCGCAAGATCCAGTCCGTCGCGAAGCCCTGCCCGTGGGTCGCGAGTGCGAGCATGCCTTCGACGAGCGGCTCTCCGACGTCATTCTCGGCCTGCATATCGGCGAAGATGCCGCGGCTGTCGGAGAGGCTGCTATCGACCGCCTGGCCCGTCGCGACCGCCTGCTGGAGGTAGGAGGCGTCGCCGGTCTGCTGGAAGAGCTGGACTCCGTTCCAGATCATCAGTCCGTTGACCGAGGCGAAGAAGCGGTGCGGGACCTGTGTGCACGTATGGCCATCGTCCATCACGTAGACCGTGTACAGCGGCAGCTCCGGATCGAGGAAGTAGGTGCGCGCCGCGTTGTAAGCAGCGATTGCGTAATCGAGGTAGGAGCTCGTGTGCGTAGCGGCATAGAGCATCAGCGCAGCCCTGATCGCATTCGCCTGGCTCTCGAGCGTCTTGGCGTGAGTGGGACCGCCTCCCGCCTTCTGATAGAGGATCGACGGACAGGCACCGAGCGAATAGACCTGAGAGCCCGCCACCGCGTTGAAGGCCGTCTCGGACTTTGTCAGCGCAGCCGGATCTTTCGTTACCTCGTAGTCCTCGGCGAGCGCCACTGAGTCCCACTCCGGCCTGTCGCTCAACAGGGTGCAGCCGGGAGCTTGCGTGCACGGCGCCCGGTAGCGGCGTGCGGTCTTCGTCAGAGCCTGGAAGACCGGAACGAGCTTTGAGGAACTGGTGGTGCTCTCGCGGATTGCAAGCGCGTATGTGAGTGAGTCGTCCCCCCAGTCGATGTTGGCCGCGCCGCAGTTGGACACGTCGCAGGACCGCCATTTCCCGTGGCCGGCGTAGTAGACGTGGACCAGCGTGGACGCCGCTTTATTTCCGGCCCCGTTGAACGTGGGGCCGCTCGTCGGTGCCACTCCCGGGGTCGGCAGCTGAACGCAGCCAAGCAGGATCGTCATCAGGCAAACGAGATGACCCATCCGGGGGTGTTCTAGCGAAATACCGGTTCGGACGAGCTCGGCAGCGACACGAATCGAGTCGGCAGATCTCCTTGGCGTCCGAACCGCCTGCGAACATGTGTTCGTGCGGTGGAGCAACCTGACAACCGAGGAAGTACAGCGGACCCGCCTCCCGGGCTACAAAGAGGAGGCGGTCGTGCGCCATTTCGAGGCGCCGGGGTCGATCGAGACGCGCTTCTACGAGATCCGGGCCAAGTCGATCCTCAACCGCGTCCCGGAGTCATCGCAGGTTCCTTTCCGATGGACGATCAATCCGTATCGCGGGTGCTCGCACGCCTGTGGATTCTGTTTCGCCCGCCCCACCCACAAGTACCTGGACTTCGATGCCGGCCGGGATTTCGAGCGAGAGATCGTCGTGAAGGTGAACGCTCCCGAGCTCCTGCGTATCGAGCTCGCGCGCCCCTCGTGGAGGGGTGAGCACGTCGCGCTCGGGACGAACACCGACCCCTACCAGTGGGCGGAAGGGCGCTACAAGCTGATGCCCGGGATCTGGGAGGCGATGCGCGACGCCGCAAACCCGTGCTCGGTGCTCACGAAATCACCACTGCTCGTGCGCGACCTGGAGCTGATGAAGCAGATCTCGCAGCGCACAGACTTCAGCGCCGCGGTTTCTGTGCCCACGCTCGATGAGCGCGCGTGGCGGGCCACCGAGCCGCATACTCCGAACCCGCGGGCGCGACTCGAGGCGATCGCCGAGTTAAAGCGAGCCGGAATCAGGACAGGAGTGCTCGTCGCACCGCTGATGCCCGGCATTAACGACGCGCCTGAGCAGGTCGCGCCGATCCTTGAACTTGCGGCCGACGCAGGCGCGGACTACGTCACAGGGATCGCGCTCCACCTCCGCGGCGAGGTGCGCGACCTGTTCTTCGAGTGGCTGCGCGCGCATCGCCCAGACCTCGTGCCGCGATACGAGCGGCTTTACCGCAGGGGCGCGTACATGCCGCCCGGGGAACGGCAACGCCTCGCAGCGCTCGTGAAGGGACCCGATCTGCCGCCCGATCAGCGGATGCGCGGAAGCATGAGATCGCCCCCTGAGACGGCCGACGAGCCCGGACCGGCGTGCCCGGAAAGGGGGGAGGAACAGGAGCGCCTATTCTGAGCCGAACTCCGTGAAACCCTCGGTCGCCCGCGGTGGTAGGTAGAAGACGGGCCCGCCCGGGCAACCTGATCAAAACGCATTGCGAACGCCAAGAGGAAAGCGCAAGGAGCTCCACCTCGAACGTATGTTCGAGACTCGTAGCGACGCCTGGGAACGCGTCGGGCTGGCTGTCACCGTGAGTCAGCGCGCCGTCCGCCGCGCCCAGCGGGAGGCGGCGGTGCTCGTGCCGCTGCTCGCGGGTGTGCTGATTGTCTACTCCTATAGGAAGCAGCTGCTCGGCGTGGGGCCGCACAGTCCATGGGACACGCCGGTGCGGATCGCGACGGTGCTGGCACTCGTGGCGCTGGGTTGGACGTTCGCACGCGACATCGGGCGAGCAGCAGCGCCGACGTTCTTCAGGCGAATGGATCCTGGGACGGCGGGGACAGTCGGGTTCCTGATGCGGCTCGTCGCGATCGTCATCACGCTGCTGGTGGCGCTGCGAATCGCTGGAGTGCGGCCACAGGACCTGGCGGTCGGCGGCGCGTTCACGGCCGTGATCTTCGGTCTTGCGGCGCAGCAGACACTCGGAAACCTGATCGCCGGCATGGTGCTGATCAGCGCACGTCCTTTCCGAGTGGGGGAGCGCGTCCGATTCCAGGCCGGCGCCGTCGGCGGGTTCACCGAGGGCGTGGTGAGCTCGCTGGGGCTCCTCTACACGACGCTCGCGCGCGGAGAGGATCGCATTCTGATCCCGAACAACGTGGTGCTCGCGGCCGCGATCGTGCCGCTGCGTGAGCCCGACGCGGTCGACGTGAGGGTGCGCCTCGCATCAGGTATCAGGCCAAGTCAGGTGCAGGCGATCCTCGACGAGCAGATCAGCACGCCGACTCGGTCCGCGCCCGTGGTCCTGCTCGAAGAGGTGGACGGCGACGAGGTCGTCGTCCGTGTGCAGGCGACGCCCGAGCGCGCGGTCGACGGCGCCTCGCTGGCGGATGAGATCATCGCCGCGCTCGCCAGCGTAACCGGCGAGCACTCTCTCAGCGCAGACTGATCAGCGCTTGTCGAGCTGGCCCTGGGCGAGGTCCGAAGCGATGCGATCGCCGCCCATCCGCCGGCTGATCGCTGACGCCACCTGAGGCGCAAGCGCGGCGAACGCCGCACCGAGGCGGAGCGTCCCGGGCGCGACGTCGATCTCCGCGCGGTTGCGCTCGATCGCTCGAATCACCGCCGCAGCGACGTTATCCGGAGTGCGCGTTCGCACGAACCGCGGGAGTTCGATGTCTGCGTCGGCAAACATCCCGGCATCCCGGATGAAGCCTGGCAGGACGACCGAGACTCCGACTCCGTGAGGGCGCAAATCCTCACGTATGCCAAGCGCAAACCCGCGCAGGCCGAACTTCGTCGCCGAATAGATCGACGACGAGGATGATGCAACCTTGCCGGAGAGCGAGGAGACGAACACCATCTGGCCGCGCCGGCGCTCGATCATGCCCTCGGCCAGCGAGCGAGCGAGCGCTACGGGAGCGCGAAGATTGACCTCGAGCATCGTGTCGATCTGGCTCCTGCGTGAGCTCGATCAACAATCCTGTCGCGGGCAGGGCGGCGTTCGCGATGAACACGTCGACGTCGGCGACCTCGCCAGCCAGCCGCTCGACCTCCGCGCGCTGCGCGAGGTCACAGGCGATGGCGCGCGCACCAAGCTCGTCCGCCAGTGGCTCGAGCACCTCCGCCCGCCGTCCGGTCAGGATCAAGCTGGCTCCGCGCCCGGCGAGCGCCCGCGCGATCGCGTGGCCGATGCCGCCGGTGGCGCCGGTGATCAGGATCTTGCCGTCAAGCAGAGCCATCGCGGCGCCAGTCTAATTCGCGCCGCGCCAAGGCCGCGGCAACACCTCACTCCCCAAACACGGCAACGGTCGCTGTGAACCCGTGCAGGAAGCTCCTGCCCCCGACGGGGCCGATCTCACCCGCGGCGAAGAAGCCGGCCGCCGGCGCTCCACCCAGCTCTTGCTGCACCGCCCGCGCGTCGTGGTCACATGCGCCGAACATCGCACTTCCGCGGCCGTTGCACGAGAAGACGAGAGCCCCGGCAGGTCGACCGCCCGTCATTGCAGCCAGGCGAAGGCGCAGCGACTGCCGGAGGTCGTCATCGGCCGAGGCCGCATCCCGTGCATGCAGACGCACCACTTGGCCTTCGTGCACGGTCGCTCCAACGGCGAGACTGCCTGAGTCCTGATCGAGGCCAAGAACACCGCGGACAAGGAAGTCCCCCTGCGTGTACTCGGGCTTGCCCGGATCGACCACGATCCCGATCAGAATGCCCGCCGCGACCAGAGCCCGCTCGCGTGGTGAAAGCTCGGCGATAACGTGCTCGACCGTCTCGAGCGCCGGCCGTCCCGCCAGCTCGTGGATCACGTTTCCCTCGGCCGCCGTGATCGTCACCTCGCGGCCGAGCGGCGCTGCACCCTGCGACACGCACGGGAGCATCTCGACGCCGCGTAAAACGACCCCGACTGCACCCGCCTCGCGCACCTCGTGATCAAAAAACAGCGCGCCCGAGCCTTCCTGCGTGCGAGCGCTAGCCAGGCCGCCGAGCACCGGCACCGATGGCGCCTCGCTCGCAAGCGCCGCCAAGGCGACGTCGGCTGGAAAGGAGTACGGATCGGACAGCATGATCACTCCGGTCGCATCTGCCGCGAGGGGCAGCCCTTCGAGCGCGCCGGTGAGGATTTCCGGGCCGGCGGTTGCGTGGAAAGGCTCGGCAGCGCCGAAATTGCCAAACGCCGCTGCCCACACCGCGACGGCGGTACCGGACTCGAGCTCACGCCCGGAACCGAGCACGCCGCCGGCTCCGCAGCCCACGAGGGAACGTGGGCCAAGTTCGCCGTGCACGCCCTCGAGCGTCGCCTCGGGCGCTGCGAGGTGGCTGCCGCTCGCGAACATCAGCGCCAGGTCGACGGTCGCGCCACCTAGTTCATCCGCCGCCTGGCGTCCGGCCTCCGCACCGGCCTGGAGTGGGTCGTGCTCGGTCGACAAGCCGACCCCGACGTGCAGGCTCAAATCCGCACTCCGGCGCTCATCGCTTCACGATACTCCGCACATGGCGCGCCCCAAGGTGATTGCGCTGTTCGGACCCACCGGCGTTGGCAAGACCGATGTCGCGATCGCGCTGGCGGAGACGTTGCGTGAGCTCGGGGAGAAGCCGGTCGCGGTTTCAGCCGATGCGCTTCAGGTGTATGTGGGGCTCGAGACCCTAACGGGCGTCCCCACACCCGCAGAGCAAGCAAAGCTGGAGCACCGTCTCGTCTCATTTCTGCCCGTGGACGCGCAGTTCAGCGTCGGTCAGTACGCGGAGCTCGCGCACGCCGAGATCGACGGCCTTCTGAGCCAGGGCAGCCGCCCGATCGTCGTGGGCGGGACCGGGCTCTATCTACGCGCGGCCTTGTCCGAGCTTCAGCTGCGACCGGCCCCTCCGGCGGAGATCCGCGAACGGTGGATCGCCGAGCTCGAGCGGCTGGGATCGCGTGGCCTGCACGCCGTGCTTGCGCAGCGGGCGCCTTGGGCTGCGGAGCAGATCGAGCCTGCCGACCGCCAGCGGGTGATCCGCGCGCTGGAGCTACTCGATATCGGCGAACTCGAGCCTGAGCCCGAGGAGTCCGAGCTTTGGACCGACACCATGCGCCGCACGACCTTGATGATCGGCCTGGTGATGGAGCGAGAACAGCTCTACGGCCGAATTGATGCCCGCATCGACCGGATGGTGACGGACGGCGCAGCCGAGGAGGTGCGTCGCGCGAACGCTGGCGGGGCGTCCGCGACGGCGCGGAAAGCGCTCGGCTTCGAGGAGCTGCTCGCCGGCGACATCGAGGCGATGAAGCGACGCACGCGCAACTACGCGCGTCGCCAGCTCACCTGGATGCGCAAGCTCGCCGCCGTCAACGAGATCGATGTGACGGATGCCGTCCCTCACGAGGTCGCGCGCATAATCGCTGAGCTGTGGGCGGTCACGGCAGCGGCGTGAACGGATACATCACCACCGCCGCCGCCAGCACCATTGCTCCCCACATCCAGATAAGCCGCCGCTGCGCGCGGCGGCGAAGCACGAGCTCAGCCACAAGCAGGTAGAGGCCGGGCATCACGATGACCATGTAGTAGAGATAGCTCGTTCGCTGCCAGATCAGGCTGAGGACAAGGAAAGGCAGGAACGTCCCGGCAAACCAGGCCAGACCGAGCAGGGAGGCAGTGCCCAGCTCGGATGCGGCGCCCCGCGCCACCCGCCACACAACCAGCGCGAGCGCCGGAAGCGCCAGCAGCAGGATCGGCGGACTGATGACACCCAGGAAATGCGAACTGGGGTGGACGTGGGTCAGGCCCGCGCTCGGCCGCGCCGGATTGATGTTCAAGTAGACGATCGGCTTGTAGTCGACGATCCAGCCCCACGGATATGAGGCGATCCCCTGAGGGCCGTGGGGGCTCGTCTGGTGCGCCGCGTAGCCCAGCATGTGCGCGAAGTGGTGAAACGGCCCGACCGCAAGTCTGCGACGCGCGGTCGCGTCGTATGGGGGCGCGATGCGATCCAAGAGCGCCAGCAGCGAAATGAACGCCACGCCCGCAGAGAGGCAGCACAGCGCAAGCCGGCGCACCGCCGCCCGCAGTCCATCGGCGGACATCCCAGAACGTCGCAACATCAGCAGTCCCTCGAACACGACCATCGACACCAGCACGTAGAGCGCCACCAGCTTGCAGCAGGCGCCCACGCCGATCACGACGCCCCCGACCAGCGGCCGACCCCGCAGGTACAGGGCCGCGCCCCACACCATCGCCGCCAACGCGTAAACGTCGAGTGTCCCGATCCGCCCGTGGACGAGCTGGAGGTTGTCAGCCGCCATCAGCGCGGCGGCGCCAAGCCCGAGCCAGCCGCTGCCCCCAGCCGACCGAACGAGCGCGAACATGCCGACGACCGCGAGCGTCCCCAGCACCAAGCTGCCAAGGCGCCATGCAAGGGGGCCATCGCCAAACAGCTCGATCGACCCCGCGATCACGAGCTTCGCCAGCTGCGGGTGCTCGGAGTTCGGATCGACTCCTCGCGGCACCGAAGCGTACGTCTGGCCAGCAGGTACCGGGACCCCGGCGATTACCCGTGCAGCGTTGACGTAGTAGGACTCGTCGAAGATCAGGAGGTGATCGGCGGCCGATCGGCATGGGGCATGGCACGGCTCACCGAGCCATGCGGTCCTCGCGGCCAACGACGCGATCGACAGCACCGCCAGCAGCACACCTGGGTGTCGCAGCCGCCGGGCCATCGGGCAACGACGGTACAGTCTGCTCCGGGCCCTCCTGGCCCGCGTCTTGACCCGGTCGCTCTCCTTAACCGGTCGGCTCCGCCGACCTACACTCCTCCCGCGTGGACTTCGAGAAGTGGCAGGCACTGGGGAACGACTATGTGATCGTCGAGGACCGGGCGCTTGCATTCGATCTGACCGCAGCCCGCGTCAGGGGGATCTGCTCGGCCCACACCGGCATCGGCGCAGACGGCATCCTGCTGATCTCGAAGCCTGACGAGCCCGGCTTCCTCGCAAAGCTCCGCATCTTCAATCCCGACGGCTCGGAGGCCGAGCTTTCGGGCAACGGCGCCCGCGAGGCGATCCTCTACCTGCGCCGCAACGGGTGGACCGACAGCGACTCGTTCTCGCTGCTGACCACCGCCGGCGAAATCAGGGCAACGATCACCTCGCCCAGCACGTGCACGGTCGACATGGGCCGCGCCCGTCTGACCAGCGACGATTTCCCTTCGGGCGACGACAGCGGCCAGGGCGAGCTCACCGCCGCCGGGCGCACGTGGCACTTTCAGCACGTGCAGATCGGAAATCCACAGTGCTCGATCCGCGTGCAAACGGAGGAGGAGCTCAGAGCCCTCGAGCTTCAGACGATCGGTCCATCGATCGAACACCACGAGCTGTTCCCAAACCGGACCAATGTCTCGTGGTTCACGCCGACCGCGCCTGACGCGGTCCGGGCACGCATTTTCGAGCGCGGCGTGGGGGAGACCAGCGCCAGCGGCACGGGCGCAATCGGTGCCGCCGTCACCCACGTCCTCGCCGGCGGCGACTCGCCCGTAACGGTGGCGCTCGACGGCGGCGAGCTGACGGTTGAGGTGGGGGAGGACCTCCACATCGATCTCGGCGGCTGGGCAGTCCCGATCTTCAGCGGCACGCTGGCCCGTGACTTCGTGGAGCAGCTGAGTGCGACCGAGTAAACGCCTTAACCAGCTTCCGCCATACCTGTTCGCCGAGCTGGAGGGCAAGGTCGCCGCAAAGAGGGCGGCAGGGGTCGACGTGATCAGCCTCGGCATCGGCGATCCGGACATGCCCACCTACGAGCCGATCGTCGTCGAGGCGCAGCGCGCCGTCGCCGACCCAAGCACCCACTCCTATCCGAGCAACCGCGGCAGGCCCGAGTTCCGCCAAGCGGTCGCGGACTTCTACGCGCGCCGCTTCGGCGTGATGCTGGACCCCGAGACCGAGGTGATGCCGGCGATCGGAGCCAAGGAGTGCATCTTCAACCTCAACCTGGCGTTCCTCGATCCAGGTGACGTCGCGCTCGCCGCCGATCCGGGATACCCGGTCTACACGGGAGGCCCGATGCTGGCCGGCGCCGAGGCGGTGCTGATGCCGCTCGAGCCGCAACGCGGCTTCGCTCCTGATCTAGATGCGATTCCGCGGGAGGCCAGAGACCGTGCCCGGCTGATGTTCTTCAACTACCCCAATAACCCGACCGGTGCCGTCGTCCCCGATCGGCTGTTCGCATCGATCGTCGACTTGGCGGGGGCCAGCGAGATCCTCGCGGTCCACGACAACGCCTACAGCGAGACCACCTACGACGGTTATGTCGCACCGTCGTTTCTCGCGACTCCCGGGGCCAAGGACGTCGGCGTCGAGGTGTTCTCTCTGTCAAAGGGCTACAACATGACCGGTTGGCGGTGCGCGGCGATCGTCGGTAACGCGGAGGCGATCGAGCAGTACTGGCGGCTGAAGTCGAACATCGACTCTGGACTGTTCGAGGCGGTGCAGCTCGCGGGAGCGAGGGCACTGTCGCCGGAGCTCGACGAGCAGGTGAGGCGGATGAACGCCGTCTATGCCCGGCGTCGCGACGTCGTCTGCGACGCCCTCGCGCAGGCCGGCGTGCAGGTCACGCCGCCGAAGGGCACGATCTACGTTTGGGCACCGGTACCGGCGGGCTTCTCCTCCGCGGCGGACTACTGCGGATACGTACTTGACCGAGCCGCGGTCGTGATCTCCCCCGGAGGCGCGTATGGCCCCAGCGGCGAGGGCTTCTTCCGGATCTCGTTGACCACGCCGGATGACCGGCTGCTGGAAGCCGTCGAGCGGATTCGCCAGTTGTAGGCGACGGCCGCGGCTACCATCAGCGGAGTGCAGCACACCTCCAGCGCCCGCGCCCGGCAGCGCGCATATCTGATCGCGGCGCTTCCGGACGGTGACGGGCACGAGCTGGACGAGCTTCAGGAGCTGCTTCGAACCGCCGGGGTCGCCGGAGTCGGAGAACTCGTCCAGCGACGCGACCGGCCCCACCCGAACACCTACCTCGGCGCCGGCAAGCTGAAGGAGCTCAAGACGGAGATCCGGCGCGCCGACGCCAACCTCGTCGCCTGCGACGACGAGCTCTCGCCGCGGCAGGAGCGCAACCTCGAGGCGGCGCTCGAGGTGCCGGTGATCGACCGCACGGCGATCATCCTCGACATCTTCGCCGCGCACGCGCACAGCGCGGAGGGCAAACTGCAGGTCGAGCTGGCACAGCTCGAGTACAACCTCGCGCGGATGCGGGGTCTGTGGTCGCACCTCGAGCGGCTAGGGGCGGGCAGGATCGACGGCGGGATCGGAACCCGGGGACCTGGGGAGACGCAGATCGAGACCGACCGTCGGCTGGCGCGCGACCGGATCGCGTCGCTCAAGCGAAAGCTCGGCGACGTTCGCTCCAGCCGGTCGGTGATGCGGGCCGAGCGCGAGCGGGCGCACCTGCCTCAGGTAGCGCTCGCCGGATACACGAATGCCGGCAAGTCGACCCTGCTAAACGCGCTCACGGGCGCCGAGGTGGGGGTTCGCGACAGGCTGTTCCACACGCTCGACCCAACGACGCGGCTGCTCCGAGCTGGGGGACGTGACTATTTGCTGACCGACACGGTCGGCTTCATCCGCAAGCTTCCCCATCAGCTGGTCGAGGCGTTCGGAGCAACGCTCGAAGAGACGCGCCTGGCAGATCTGATCCTGCACGTGGTCGACGCCTCGGTGCCCGAGGATGAGCTGATCGCGATGACGACCGCGGTCGACGACGTTCTGGACGAGATCGGCGCCGACGACGCCCAGCGCGTGTTCGTGCTCGCCAAGGCTGACCTGATCGACGAGGAGCGGCGGATCCAGCTGGCCAACCGCCACTCGGCCGCAATCTTGGTCTCAGCGGTATCCGGAGAGGGCCTGAGCGAGCTGATCAAGCGGATCGAGGATGAGTTCGCGCGGACGCTTCAGGACGTCGAGTTGCTGATCCCCTACGAGGAGGGGGGCCGGCTCGCCGAACTGCACGAGCTGGCGGGCGATCTGGAGCGTGAGGAGACAGACTCCGGGGTCAGGGTTCAAGCTCGGCTTCCAGCCGGCGTCGCCGCTCGCTATCGCACGTTCGCCGTCAACGGCAGTCGATGAGCACGCTCAGGGTGCGGCGGCTCGATCCGGCCGCCACGCTGCCGACCCGGGCATATCCCGGCGATGCAGGCCTCGATCTGTACGCGCTCGAGCCGGCGTCGATCGGCGCAGGCAAGCGATCGTCAGTTCGCACGGGGATCGCGGTTGAAATCCCACGTGGGCAGGCCGGGCTGGTTCTCCCACGCTCGGGGCTGGCGGCTCGTCATGGGATCGCGCTCGTCAACGCTCCCGGGCTGATCGACTCGGGCTATCGAGGGGAGATCGTGGTGCTGCTGCTCAACACGGACCGCCATGCGACGTTCGCGATCACGCCCGGCGACAGGATCGCCCAGCTGGTGCTCGTGCAGGTCGAGACGCCGGCGGTGCGGGAGGTGGAGGAGCTGGCTCTTTCAACACGCGCCGAAGGCGGCTTTGGCTCCAGCGGCAACTAGCCTGCTGGCGCTGGGCCCAGCCCGTGGGCCTGAAGGAACTGCTTTGCGACCGCGGCGGGATCCTGGTGATAGATGTCAACGGCCGCGTTCAGCCGCCGCATCACACGCGTCGTCAGCAGCGCGCTGACGCTATTGACGGTGGCAACGAATCCAGGCCCCTCGGCCGCCAGCACCTTCTTGGAGACAACGGGTACGACGTTCCCCCACCCGAACACCCCCGCCGGGTCGGCGAGCAGCCTGTACGTCCTGCCTGCAAGCTGACCGTCTGTCGTGTTGACCGCCGCCGCCTCGATGGTTCCCTGGCTGAGCGCCTGATACTGATCGCCGACGCCGAGTGCTTTGAACGCGCCGGGCACAAAACCATAGGCCTGCTCGACCGCCGGAAGCCCGTTCGGGCTCTGCTGGAACTGTGGAGGGGCACCGAGCGTCACCGCCGGCGCGATCCTGCGGAGATCCGCAATCGTCTGCAGGCCGTTTTCGATCGCGTAGCTCCGCGTCACGCCGATCGCATTCGTGTCGCTGAACGGCGTGGGATGAAGCAGGGTTAGGCCGCGGGCAGTCGCATACTCCCGCGCCGCGCGCAACGCGCTACCGGAGTTCGTGAACGATTGTGAATTACCGGCGATCGTCGTATTCCAAGTCGCCAGATATTCCGGATACATGTCGAGCTGACCGCTCTGGAGTGCCTGCATCGTGACTTCCGTGGGGCCGATGTTGGGGTTCAGCACGACCGCGAAGCCCTCAGCCATCAGCGCCTGCGAGTAGAGGTCGCCCAGCAGGAACTGCTCGGTGAAGTTCTTGTCCCCGATCGTCACCTGCGGCCGCCCGGTACCGGGCAGCACGGGCTTACCGATGCTACGTGGCGGACGCGTTGCCGCAGTGGCGCCCGAATGGGAGCCGCCACACGCGGCCACAGACCCGGCCGACAGCGCGGCGGCCGCAAGCAAGCCGGCCCGGCGGGGTATGACTCCGAAGCTCTGCATGACGGTCGACGATGACGTGAGGGCCATTCAAGCTACAGCCCGGCGGCCCTGCGCGCCTCTGCGTGCGCAGCAACCTCGAGCTCGTCGTCCAGTTGCGCCAGCGGCTCGTCGAGGCCGAGGGCACGTTCGATCAGCCAGTCGGCGAACCATGCGTTCTTCGGCAGCAGCGGACCGTGCAGGTAGGTGCCGATCACGTTGCCGGCGCGGACGCCCTCGTAGCCGTCTTCTCCGTTGTTCCCGTGGCCGGCGAGGACCTTCCCGAGCGGCCGCTCGCTGGGCCCGAGAAATGTCCGTCCGCCGTGGTTCTCGAACCCGGCGAGCACCCGGCGCTCGCCGGGATCGAGCTCGACCTCGATCGCGACGTTGCCGATCAGCCGGGGCCCTTCCACCCTGACCGTGCGCAGGTCGACGAGCTCAATGCCCGGGAGCGTCTCGTCCCCGAGCTGGTATGAGTGGCCGAGAAGCTGATACCCGCCGCACACGGCGAGGATCACCGCTCCACGCTCGGCTGCGGCGCGCAGCGCCTCGCGCTTTACCTCGACGAGGTCGAACGCGCAGAGCTTCTGGTCGCGATCCTGCCCGCCGCCGATGTAGAAGAGGTCGGCCGCATCGGGGTCGAGCCGATCGCCGAGATCGCTCTCGAGCAGCGAGCAACCGATGTTCCTCCAGCGACAGCGCTGCTCGAGCAGCAGCAGGTTGCCGCGATCGGCATAGATGTTCATCAGCTCCGGGTACAGGGCGCAGATGCGGAGTTCAGCCACCGAGCATCACCACCATGCTGCCGACGTATTCTCGCGTTGCCGGTATCTCCGCCCGCCCCAGGACACGGAGGCCCATCGCCCCCGCTTCGTCCTCGAGCCGAGCCGGCGATAGCCGGTCGAGCTCGATTTCATCCTCCCGGGTCTGGCGCAATCCGTCAGAGCTGACCTTCTCCCGCCGGCGCACCAGCACAAACCTCTCAGAAGCGGCACGCACCGCCGTCGGCTGACTCGAATAGACGACGCCGTCGATCTCGGTGATGTCGGGCAGCGGCGCGAACGCACCTCCGGAGACCTCATAGATCTCCAGTGTCGGTGTGATCGCGATCGCGATCACACCGCCTTCGACGAGGTGCTGCGCGGCACAGCGTAGAAATGCGACCCGGCCGGTCGGTCCGCCCAGCAGCTGGATCGTCTGCATCGGGACGATGCACAGCGCGAAGCGCTGCTCGAGCGTGAACTCGCGCGCATCCGCGACGGCGGTCTGGACGTGAAGGCCATCAGCGCGCGCGCTCAGAGCCTCGAGTAGCTCGGAGTCGTGGTCAAGCGCTGTAACGCGATGGCCCCGGCGCGCGAGATCGAGGCTGACCCGGCCCGTGCCGGCGCCGATGTCGAGCACCGGGTCGCCGTGCTCGGCTGCGAGCGCGCGCCACAGCTTGAGGTCCTCCGCGTAGGACCCGCACTCGAGGTCATGCCAGATCACGCTCATCTCGAGGCCCAGAAGCGGTTCACATGGCCGCGTCGCGAGAGCTCCTCGCGCAGCTCGAGCAGCGCGGTATACGTGGGCAGCGCGAACAGCCGTCCAGTCGCCCTCCCCAGCGCCTCGTCCAGCGCGTCGGAGAGTCCCGTCACCACGGTCACCCGGTCTTCTGGCACACCCGCGTATTTCAGGCGCAGCGCGAGCTCAGCGGCGCGCGTTCCAGCACATGTCGCGTGCCTGACCCTCGACCCCAGGATCTCGAAGTCGGCATCCCAGATCCAGGAGATGTCGCGGCCGTCCGCGGTGCGATCGTTGAGGATTGCCAGCAGATCGAGCTGATCGCCCTCGAGCGTCAGCGTCCGCAGGATTTCGTTGGTCCCGGCCGGATTCTTCACCAGCAGGATCGAGAGCTCGACGTCGCCAATCCCGATCCGCTCGGCGCGGCCGAACGCTGCGGTGACGGCCCGCAGCCCGCTCGCGACGAACTCGAGGCCGATCCCGATGCGCAGGCACAGCGCCGCCGCACCGAGCGCGTTGTAGACGTTGTAGAGCCCTGGCAGCGGCAGCTCGACGCCGACGGCGTCTTCCGGTGTGCGCAGGGTGAACCGCGCCGCGCGGGTGCCCTTAAGCTCGATCTGCTCTGCCGAGATCATCGGCTGGGGGCGTTCCTGCCCGCATGAAGGGCAGCGGTAGCGCCCGAGGTGTCCCAGGTAAATCGCGTCGTATGCGTAAGCTGCGCCGCAACGCCGGCAATGCTTTGAGTCCGAGGCATGCTGCATCTCGGGCATTGCCATCGCCGGATCCTCGACGCCGAAGTACCAGACGCCGCTTATGTTGCGCCCGAGATCGGCGATCAGCGGATCGTCCGCGTTGAGTACGAGCCCCGCGGAGGGCGGCAGCGAGTTCACGACGCTGGCCCAGCGGTCGGCGATCGTCTCGAGCTCCCCGTAGCGGTCGAGCTGATCGCGAAACAGGTTCCCGAGCAGCAGCGCGCGTGGAGCCAGCTCGGGCGTAACCCGGTCAACCCAGAACTCGTCAACCTCGAACAGGCCGAGCTCGCCGTCGATCTTGCCGCCCGAGCGCGCGGCCGTGAGTAGCGTCGAGGCGATCCCGCCGGCCATGTTGGCGCCAGCCCGGTTGTGGACGAGGGGGATCCCCGCGCGCTCGAGAATCGCGGCGATCATCGCCGCTGTCGTCGTCTTGCCGTTGGTCGCCGAGACGAGCACCGAGCCCAGCGGCAGCCGCCCCGCCAACTCGGAGATCGCGTGCGGCTCGAGGCGCATCAACACCTTCCCAGGAAGGCTCGTGCCCCCGCCCCGGCCGGCACGGCGCGCCAGGCCACCGACGGCGCGCGCCGCCACGATCTTTGGCGCAAGGTTCATCGCGGGACGATCACTCGCACGGCGGCGCGCAGCGCCCGCACCGTCACGGGTAGCTCGGCGATCGGATCGCCGTCGGCGTACATGGTGAACGGACGGTCGGCCGAGATCTCGACCTGCTCGGCACGGAGCACCTCGACGTTGTCTTCGTGGATGTGCTCGCCTTTGAACACCTTCGGCAGACCCCGCAAGAACCGAAGCTTCGATGCCTCACCCACGATCACCACGTCCAGCAGACCATCCTGAAGCGATGCGTGCGGGGCCAGCATCATCCCGCCGCCGTATGCGCCCGAGTTCGCGGCAGCGACCGTGTAGCCACTCACCGACCGCTCATCGCCGTCGAGCTTCACCTTGAACGCCGCGGGCTTCCATCCCAGCAGCGTCCGCAGCGCGCCGTACGCATAGACGAGGTTGCCGCGCACGACCCTGGTCTCGTTCGCGATCCGGTTGGCTTCCGAGTCAAAGCCGCAGCTGGCGATTCCGATGAACGTGCTCCCGCCGGCTTCGCCGAGGTCGAGCTCGCGAACCTCACCCGTCGCGAGTACCGCGCACGCTGCGCGGGGCTCGAGCGGAATCCCGAGGACGCGGGCGAAGTCGTTCCCACGGCCCCCTGGGAGCACTCCAAGCACCCCGTCAGAGCCGCTCAGCGCGCCAGCAACCGCGCCGACGAGGCCGTCGCCGCCAAACGCGACGGCACGCTCGCCGGCCTCGGTAGCGGCGCGCGCCAGCTCCCGCGCGTGATCGAGGCTGCGGGTCAGCTCGACGTGGTGCTTAAGACCGTGCACCGCCAGCTCGGCGCGGACCGAGTCGAGCGCCCGCCCCGCCCGGCCACCGCCGGCGGATGGATTGACGATCAACGAGAGCATCAGCTCCCCATCACGAGCGCATGCAGGTCCTCGGCAACCGCTACGGGCGCGGGCTCCTCTGCGGCCTCCGCGGCGGCCCTCGATGTCACGCCGGTCAGGACGATCGCCGCATCGAGCCCGGCGGCCTTTGCTCCACGCAGGTCGGCGTCGAGTCGGTCTCCGATCACGAGCGTGCGCCCAGGCCCCATGCGGTCAAGCGCCGTATAGAACAGTTGCGGCTTGGGCTTGCCGACGATGCTCGCGGTTTTCTCGGTGGCGTATTCGAGCGCTGCGACGATCGCGCCTGTGCCCGGCCAGGCCCCGTCCTCGTTTGGAAACGTACGGTCGCGGTCGGCGGCGATCATCTCGGCGCCCGCCAGCAGCGCCTGTGTGGCGGCACGCAGCTCGGCGAAGTGCAGGTCGTCGTGCCCGGCGACGACCACAAGGTCAGCTTCGGAGGCGCGCTCGGTGCCGTTCACGATCCGCTGCCCGGAATCCGCGACATGCCGAAAGATCGCGGGTGAGCCGATCACGTACGTGCCCTTCCCACGGCCCCGTTCGGCGAGCATGTGCTGGATCGCCGAACCCGCGGTCACCACCTCCTCGAGCGACGCCTGCAGACCGAGCGACCACAGCTTGCGGACGTACTCCTCGGGGGAGCGTCGCGAGTCGTTGGTGACAAACGCCACCGTCTTGCCAGCCCCGCGGAGCTCGGAGATGGCCTCGGGCGCGCCACGCGTGCAAGCGTCACCGACCCACACGCACCCGTCGAGGTCGAGCACCACGTGATCGTATGAGGACAGGAGAGGGGAGAGGGCCATGACGGGCGGGCCGCCTCTAGAACAGCGCGGCCTGGCCGCTGTACTCTGGCGGTGCCAGACACTCGGGCCCGTCGTAGCGTGCATCGTTGACCGCAGGCCCGACCTCGCGCAACGCTGTCAGCGAGGAGGGGAGAGGCGCGAGGATCCGGTCAAGTTCCTCCCGCGGGGTGGAGGTATCGAGCCACGCGCCCTCGGCGTCTGGCGAGAGCATCACCGGCATACGATCGTGAAGGGGGGCGATCGCGGGGTTGGCGGCGGTCGTCAGGATCGTGCAGCTTCGGAGCTTGCGGTCATCGGGTCCGTGCCATATCGACCACAGCCCCGCGAACGCGAACACCGGCGCATCGATGCGCGAGATGTGGAAGGCGTGCTTCGTGCCGTCGGGCTGTCGCTGCCATTCGTAGAAGCCGTCGGCCAGGATCAGGCAGCGGTAGCGCTCAAACGCACGGCGGTACGCCGGCTTGAGCGGGGCGGTCTCGACGCGGGCGTTGATCATCTTCAGGCCGGTGCCGGGCTGCTTGGCCCACGCGGGGACGAGCCCCCAACGCAGCAGTTCGCCGCGCGGCTGCCCTTCACGGTCGGTCGTGACCGCAAGCACCTCGTCTCCGGGCGCGACGTTGTAGCGGCGCCGAATGTCGATCGACTCGCCAATTGGAAACCTGGCCCGCAGTTCCGCGGGATCAGGTGTCGCGAGGGTGTAACGGCCGCACACTAGGAAGCGCGCGCTGCGATCTGCTCCGCCCGCTCTGCCTGCGCACGTTTCTGACGCCTTCGTCCGACGTAGGCAAGCACGCCGATGGCGATCCCAACGAGGACGATGCCGTAGAAGACCGCAAGATCGAGCGAGATGCCGCCGAACGGCAGCGCCACGAGGTTCACGATCCCGAAGCCCAGCGCGAGCACCACAATGATCAGCACGATGATCACGACGATCCCCCGGATCCGCGCCAGCATCCCCGCGCTCGCCGGAGGTGCGAGCAGGCCCATCAGCCGCAGTCCTCGGAGCTGTCGCGTCGTCGGCGACTCCACGCCGAGCCGCTCAGTTGCCCGCTTCAGGTCGTCAGCCCGGCGCTCCGCGAGCGCCAGCGAAGCGTCCGCCATCCGCCGCAGCTGGAGCCGCTCCTGGGGCCGAGCCGCTGCGAGCGCGCGCTGGAAGTGCATGCGAGCGGCCTTGGCGTCGTAGCGCTCGGCGGCACGTGCGCCAAGGATCGCCTGGGCGGCTGCCTTGTACTTGCTCTCGGCCTCTAGCTCCTCGTCCGAGCGGCTCTCGAGCTGCTGCATCGCGGCCAGCTGGCTGCGCTGCTCCATGCGCACGGTCCGCTGCTGCTTGGGCATCAAATGGAGTCTAGTGCGGGTTGCGCAGGTACATCCGCTGACCGCGTGAGGGTTGTTGCAGAATGCCCGCTCGATGAGCGGTGTCGCGCGCAAGGCTGGCGGGTGGCCGCTGCTTGCGATCGCTGGTGCTTTCGCGGCAGTGGGGATCGCCTCCTCGATCATCCGCCACGACCACCTCCAGAGCGGGCTTGACCTCGCGCTCGCCGACCAGGCGGTGTGGCATTACAGCCACTTCCAGGCACCGTTCAGCTCGATCCTGGGCAAGGACACCCTCGGCGACCACTTCAGCCCGATCGTCGCGGTGCTGACGCCGCTGTACTGGCTGTGGAGTAACCCGCGGATGTTGCTGATCGCCCAGAGCGTGCTCGTCGCCGCATCGATCGTGCCGGTCTTCCTGTACGCCGAGCGCCGGCTGGGTCGTCTCGGCG
This sequence comes from uncultured Solirubrobacterales bacterium, assembly GCA_963849295.1. Taxonomy (GTDB): domain Bacteria; phylum Actinomycetota; class Thermoleophilia; order Solirubrobacterales; family Solirubrobacteraceae; genus Palsa-465. The sequence goes on along the minus strand of CAWKGU010000005.1, from coordinate 669,115 downwards.
CGTATCTGCTCGCAAGCGCCTACGCGGCCTTCTGGGGCCTTCAGGTCGGAGTCCTCTACGACTTCCACGAGCTGGCATTTGCACCGCTTTTGATCGCGCTGGCGATCCTTCTGAGCGATCGGCGGCGGTGGGGCTGGTTCTGGGTGGTGATCGTGCTCCTGCTCGCGGTCAAGGAAGACATGGCGATCCTCGTCGTGTTCTTCGGCCTTTACCTTGTGAGCGGACGCGAGCGGACCCATGGCATCGCGCTACGTCCTCGTGGGAATCGCGTGGTACGAGCTCGCCACACAGCTGGCGATTCCGGATTTCTCGGCCGGCGGGGCGTACGCGCACTGGACGTACGGCGAGCTGGGCAAGAATCTGCCGGATGCCCTGTGGGCGTTGCTGAAGGCGCCGTGGCGGGTGTTCACGATCGGGCTGGCGCCGAGTCAGAAGGTACGCACAATCGCGGGGCTCTTCGCGCCGTTCTTGTTTCTCAGCTTCGGCTCGCGCCTGTTGATCCTCGCGGTCCCGCTCCTTGCCGAACGCTTTCTCTCGGTCGACCAGTCCTTCTGGAGCGCTCACTTTCAGTACTCGCTCCCGATCGGGCCTGTGCTCGCGATGGGCGCTGCCGACGGCCTGAGATATGTGCTCCCGCACGTCCGCGCGAGCTTGCGGCCGCGACTGGGCCTCGCGATTCCCGGAGCGATGCTGCTCTCAAGCTTGCTGATCGCGCGGCTGGGATCCTCCGATGGCGCGCTTAACCGGATAACGCGCCCGTCGTTCTACCGGGCGCCGGCGTATGCAGCGGGCGCCGCCGCCGCGCTGCGGCACCTGCCCGCAGGCGCACCGCTGGCGACGGACGACTACCTGCTCCCGCATGCCAGTCAGCGCACGAACATCCAGCTGATCGACCGGGGCGGGGTCGCCAAGGCCGATTACTTGCTCACCGACCTCCTCGTGCAGACATGCTGCGCCACCGGGAATCCCAACTACTTCGTCTATGGGCGCGTGCTGGACGACGCGCTTGCGAGCATGACGCCGGTGTATTACGCGGCGGGATGGCTCATCGCCAGCCGCCCGCCCGGCGGCGAACGGCCGAGCAATGGTGTGCTCAGCCCGCTCTCGCCTCGCGCCGCGAGGCGAATCCGTGCCGACGTGGACGGCCTGGCCAGGACTTATGTCAACGCGTTTCGCTGCGATCCCCGGGTCCCAGGCTGCTTCGCCGCGTCCCGAGCCCGCTTCGAGGTGCAGGACCAGGGCCTGAGGGGTGCGGTCAATGCGGCGCACGCCGAGCTGCAGGGCGGCTGCGCCCAGCTGGCAAGCCTCACGCTCACGATGACGGGCATCCTGGCCCGACAGATCTCCGAGATATCAAGCGCAGCAGCCTCGCCTGATCGCGGCGCGCTGCCTCATGCCATCGGGGCGGCCCGCGCGGACAACCTCAAACTCGACGTCACGGGGCGACTCGAGCGGCTTGTCGTCCTGTGTTCTCCCCGCCGGTTTACATAAGCACGGTTATCGAGCATTGGAGATGACGCAGCACCGGGACGCAACTTCCGGCCGTCCAGCGGTATACAAATCCCTGGACACCGTCTCCAGGAGGCAGGGATGAATCGCAAGCTGAAGCTGTTTTTCGCCGTGCTGGTTGGGAGCTTGATGCTCGGCGCCGTCGCGCTGGCCGCCGCGTCGCCATCGGTCACGACCGACAAGGCGACGTCGATTACGAGCTCATCCGCGGTGCTCAACGGCACGATCAATCCGAACGGCAACACCGCGCACTATGAGTTCCAGTACGGGCTGACGAAGTCCTATGGCCTCACCGTGGCCGCCAAGAAGGGCGTCAGCGGCACCAAACCAGTCGCGGTGAAGTTGTCGATCAAGCAGTTGCTGCCGGGGACCGTGTACCACTACCGCCTCGACGCGACGAACGGCGCCGGCAGCTCGACCGGATCCGATCGCACTTTCAAGACCGCGGGTAACCCGCCGCCTGAGGCCGCCACCGGCCCGGCCACGAACATCGGCACCTCGACCGCGACGCTCACTGGCGTGATCAACCCGCACAACCAAACGACGACGTATCGCTTCCAGCTCGGCACGAGCACGAGCTACGACCTGCAGACACCGGATCACACGGTTCCTGCCGGAAACAAGCCCGTGACGGTCGCGCTCCCGGTCAACGGGCTCGGGCCGGCGACCCTCTATCACTTCAGATTGGTCGCGCTGCACGGCAGCTCAGTGATCGCCAACGGCGCCGATGCGACGTTCTTCACCCAGCCTTCGAAGCGGCCCGTGCCGAGCGTGAAGGCTCACACGACGCCGCACCGCTCGGGCTCGGCGCCGTTCGTATTCACGACCTCGGGCAAGGTCGTGGGACCGTCGTCCTACCCAAAGTCCACGGGCTGCTTTGAGAACGCGCTCGTCAAGTTCTTCCGAGGACACCATCTCGTCGCGACGACGGTTGTCTCGATCCAGCCCGACTGCTCGTTCTCGGGACAGACGGTGTTCGCGCACCTGCCGCACCACCGGCGTGGCCAGCACAAGGTGCGGCTACGGGTCGTTATCCACTTCCGAGGAAACGGCTACCTGGCCCCCGCGGACGCGCGGGTCGAGCACGTGACGCTCGGATAAGAGCGAGGTCAGGCGCCCAGCGCCCGCGACGCGACCTCGGCGATCACCTTCGACAACTGACTGCCCTGCCAGGCCACCGGCGAGCGGCCGGGCTCGTCGGTGACCAGGCGCGCCCCCGGGATCGCGGCGGCGTATGCCTCCCCCACGTGCTGCGGGTGCCCGGGGTCGGCTTCGTCGCCCGATGCGACGACCGCTGTCGGCGCGCGAGATCGCGCCTAACTGGGAGAGCTCTCCGAACGGCCGGGAACGCGGGACCGCCCGCAGCGCGTCCGCGACAGCATCCGGGTGTTCGTGCAGCGCCAACCGCTGCCGGATCACCTTGACCACGCTCTCCCTCCACGCTTCCGGCACGCGCGGCTCGCCATAGGCCCTCAGGAAGCCATCGACGCCACCGCTTCTGAGCCCGTCTGAGAGCGCGTCCCAACGCGCCAGGCGCGCCGGATCGTCGTTTGTCGCCGGCTCATACGCAGGCGTTATGACAACCAGACCCCCCACGCGCTCGGGTCGCCGCAGCGCGAGCGCAAGCAGCGTGTGCGCGCCCATCGAGGCTCCCGCCAGCACGGCCCGCTCGAGTGCGAGCTCGTCGAGCACGGCCTCCAGGTCTGCGACCAGTTCCTCGTAGGTGTACGCGCCCGGTTCCGGAGCCGGCGACGAGCGCCCATGCCCACGTGCGTCGTATGCGATCACCCGGTGACCAGAGCGCTTAAGCGCTCCGGAGCCCATCACTACGTAGCGCCTGGTCGCTGTGAGCCCGTGGAGCAGAACAATCGGCGTGCCGGTTCCTGACTCTTCGGCGGCGAGCCGCACTTCGCCGGTGTCGATTGCCAGGTCGGCCACCGTCGTTTTCTACCATCAGGGAATGGACGTCTCCGAGAGCACCTTCGAGACCGCGGTCCTCGACCGCTCGCGCACGGTACCCGTGGTCGTCGACTTCTGGGCCGAGTGGTGCGGCCCCTGCCGGCAGCTCGGCCCGGCGATCGAAAAGGCCGTGCAGGAGCGGCAAGGCAAGATCGAGCTGGCCAAGATCGACGTGGACGCCAATCCCAACCTCGCGCGGAGCTTCCGGATCCAGAGCATCCCGGCGGTCAAGGCGTTCAAGGACGGCGAGGTGGCGGCGGAGTTCATCGGTGCGCAGCCGCCGGCCGCGATCGAGCGCTTCCTGGACTCGCTGCTCCCCTCCGAGGCTGAGCTGCTTGCCGCCGCCGGCGATGAGGAGTCCCTGCGGCGGGCGATCGAGCTCGAGCCTGCTCGCGCCGAGGCAGCGGTTCCGCTGGCGCGGATCCTGCACGAGCGGGGCGAGGACGACGAGGCACTCGAGATCCTGGGGCGCGTCCCGGGCAGCTTTGCCGCCGACGGACTGGCGGCACGAATCGAGCTTCAGCGCTCGCAGACGCCGCCGCCGCTCACCGCGGACGCGTTCGCGGCCCTCGACGCCGGCGATCAGGCGCGTGCGATCGATCTCCTGCTTGAAGCGCTCGCTTCCGCCGACGGAGCCCGCGAGGACATCCGCCGCGTGGTCGTCGGCATTCTCGACGAGCTCGGTGTCGAGGACCCGCTGGCGCGCGAGTCGCGACGGCGCCTCGCCGCCGCCTTGTACTAGGCGAGCCCCAGCGTCAGCTGCTTCTCCGCCGTCGCCGTGAGCGGCTGCAGGCCCGCGACCCTGACCCCCAGCAGCCGCACCGGGCGAGCGGGCGCGAACCGCCGGAGCAGCTCGAGCGCAACCGTGCCCACCCGCTCCGCGTCGCTCACCGGCTCGGGCAGCGTGCGTGCGCGCGTGTGGGTCGTGAAGTCGTCAAGCCTGATCTTGATCCCGATCGTGCGACCCGCGCGTCGCTGGGCCTGCAGCGTCTCGCAGAGCCGGCCGACAAGCTCGGAGAGCTGCTGCTCGAGCCGCGGTAGGTCGCGGATGTTGTAATCGAATGTCACCTCCCGGGACTCGGAGATCACCTTGCGCTCCTGGGTCACCGGGGAGTCATCCTCAAAGCGGGCTCGGCGCTGAAGCTCAGCGCCGAGCCGCCGGCCGAACACGCCGGCGAGCTGCTCGGTCTTGGCCGCCGCGAGCTGGCCGAGTGTTTCGATCCCCAGCGCCAGCAGCCGCTCGACCGTCCTCGGTCCGATCCCGGGAACCAGGCCGCATGGCGAGCTGGAGAAGCGCTCACACGCCCGCAGCCGCGAGAGGACGACGAACCCGCCCGGCTTCTCCGCATCCGAGGCGACCTTCGCCACCAGCTTGTTCGGACCGAGTCCGACCGATGAGCTGAGTCCCGTGCGGCGGCCGATCTCGTCGCTGAGCTGTCGCATCACGGCTTCTGGCGCCGAGGTACCGGTCAGCTCCAGGTAGGCCTCGTCCAGCCCGACGACCTCGACCGTGCGGACATGCGCGCGGACGACCGCCATCACCTCTTTCGATGCTGCACGGTAATACGCGAAGTCGGGCGTCAGAAATACCCCGTCCGGGCATAACCGCCGGGCCCGCGAGGCCGGAATCGCAGAGCCGACGCCGAAACGGCGCGCCTCATACGAGGCGGTCGTGACCACCGCGCGCGGTCCGTTGCCAGCGACGATCACCGGCAACCCGCGCAGCTCGGGGCGCCGCCGCAGCTCGACGGACACGTAGAACGCATCCATGTCGAGATGGGCGACGCAGCGCGCTGACACGCCCCGGAGGCTAGGTCCCCGGGCAGACGCCATAACTGGGGTCTGTGGCAGCACCGCACCGCCGCAGGGCCTGTGAGCCCACCCCGCAAAGCGGCCGGCTACCGAGTCAGAGCGACGTCCAGACCGTATCGACGCCGTTGAACCCGAGTGCGGCTGCGGTGTTCTGGTTCAGGTCCCAGTCGCGGCCGCCAACGAACGGGCCGCGATCGTCGACGACCGCAGTCACGCTCCGGCCGCCGTAGTAGAAGCTGACCTTCGTGCCACACGGCAGGGTCCGGTTGGCGACGCCGTACTGAGCGTGGAACCCACACGCCGTGTTCCCAGCATCGTTGTACCAGGACGCCATGCTCTGATGGAGCACGCTGAGGCGCCCGGCGTACGCCGACGTCGGGGTGTTGAGGCTGTCCCCAGCGAAGCGCACGCGGAGCCGCTCGCCGGTCGTGCCGGTCGTGACTTGGAGGTCGAAGCGTCCGCCGGCCTGGGTGCGGGCGGTCGTGAGCCTGTGCCACACGCCACCAGAGCGGCCGAGGACCACGACGCGGCGACCCCTGATCGCGGGAAGCAGGTTCCCGCGGACATGGGCAGGCTGTGAGCCTAGCTCGGTGATCGCCTTCGCCTGGACCGAGAGCCGTGGAGTGACCGACACCTGCGTGGGGGCGCTGGCCCCCGTCGCCTGGGCGTTGCCCGGCGAAGCAGTCGTGCCACCGGAGGTGTTCGTGCGTGGCGTCGCCGGGGCTGGATCGACGACGCGAACCGCGCCCGACTTGCGCAGCGCCACGATGATCCTGAAGGTGCCATCGGTGTGGATCGTCGAGGACGCCAGCGGACGCCAGCCCGTGTTGCCGCCCTCGGCGAACTGAAGCTGGGCCGCATGGCCGCCATCGCTCGTGGGCGCGCTACCGCTGACCTGGAGCTCATCGCCGTAGGCGAGCTGCCGCTTCTGGAGGGTGAACTTGATCGCACCTGGAGACTGCGGCTGGGTGGTGGCCGCCAACGCGACGGCCGAGCCGGGCACGATCAGTACCAGCACGCCCGCCGCAGCATGGGCCGGGCGCAGGTTGCGCAGCAACAGATTGGGCCTCACTGTTGAGGACCTCCTAATAGACCTTCGACCGGGCGCCTACGGGGTTAGCTGTCGGGCTCGCGGGTCCTCGGGCGTGCGCTTGCAGGCACGCCAGTCGCCGCTACGGCTGCGGCCGGCTGTGTTTGCCGGGCAGTCGATTCGCCCCGGCCGGATGGAAAAACGCACACCCGGCAATGGGTCCCCCGTTCGCCTCCGCACCGTGCAGGGGCGACTCGGCAGGTCGAATACGACTCCGAGCAGGCTGGCAAAGCTCCTTTAAGCGGTGTGTGAGGGTGATCACACCGGCATCTGCCGCGGTCGCACGGTCCCTGCAAGAATCCACGACGTGGCCAACGACGACCGTTTGAGCGGGCTCGACAGCTCGTTTTTGCACCTGGAGCGCGACGCCGCGCACATGCACGTGGCGGGCTGTGCGGTGTTCGAAGGCTCCACGCCGGCCTACGAGGAGCTGGTCGAGGCGATTGGCGGCGCGGCTGCATCTCGTGCCGCGCTATCGCCAGCGCCTGGCCTTTGTGCCGCTCGAGCAGGGCCGACCCGTGTGGGTGGACGACCCCCACTTCAACATCACCTACCACGTCAGGCACACAGCGTTGCCACGGCCCGGCGGCGACGAGGAGCTCAAGCGTCTCACCGGTCGCGTGTTCTCGCAGGCGCTCGACCGCTCGCGTCCGCTGTGGGAGCTGTGGCTGGTGGAGGGGCTCGCGGAGGATCGCTTCGCGCTGCTGTCAAAGACCCATCACGCGCTTGTCGATGGCGTCTCCGGGGTGGACATCGCGACCGTGATCTTCGACACCTCCCCCGACCCGATGCCGGTCGCGCCGCCCGACCACGAATGGGTTCCACGCCCTCTCCCCTCCGCGCCCAGCTGCTCGCCGACGCGCTGCTCGAGCGGGCCACCGTCCCCGCCGAGATCGCGCGTGGCTTCAGGGCCGCGCTGCGCGGACCTCGCCAGGTCGCAGAGCGCGCCGCCGAGGCACTCGTCGGAGTCGGCGCGATGGCGTGGGCGGGCATCCAGGCCGCTCCCCCCAGCCCCTTCAACGTTCGCATCGGGCCCCACCGCCGGTTCATCTGGGTCCAGGGCGACCTTGACCAGTTCAAGCAGGTCAAGAACGCGCTCGGCGGCACGGTCAACGACGTCGTGCTCGCCGCGGTGGCGGGTGGGCTGGGACGCTACATGCGCCTCCACGGCCATTCCACCGACGACGTCGTGCTCAAGGCGATGGTCCCGGTATCGGTGCGCGCGGATGTCGAGAGAGGCGCGCTCGGCAACAAGGTCGCCGCGATGTGGGCGCCGCTGCCGGTTGGCATGACCGACCCGGTGCAGCGGATGCTGCGAATCCGGCGCGCGATGGATGGGATCAAGGATTCCGGGCAGGCCGTCGGCGCGCAGGTCCTGACCGGCCTTTCCGGGTTCGCACCGCCGACGATCCTCGCCCAGGCAGCCCGCCTGCAGGCGCGCCAGCGCCTTTTCAACGTGGTCGTCACCAACATCCCCGGCCCGCAGTTCCCCCTGTACGTGCTGGGACGCAAACTCGAGGCCCTCTATCCGATGGTGCCGCTCGCCGAGAACACCGCGCTGGGAATTGCGATCATGAGCTACAACGGCCAGCTCAACTTCGGTTTGACGACGGACTACGACGCGCTCGCCGACGTGGAGACGCTGGCCGACGAACTGCGCTCCTCGATCGAGGAGCTCGTGGCAGTGGCGGGACCATCTGGCGACGGCGGCGAGAAGCCTCGCGCCCGCCAGCGCGCCGCGATCCGTGCGGTCAAGTAGCACGGTCGCGTGCCCGTCTGGCTCGAGCGTCTCGCGATCGGCGTCGCATCGCTTGCCCTATCGGTAGGCCTGATCGCGCGTGCTCTCCGGCTTCTTCGCCGGCCAGGATCAGGCAGGGGTGTCGGGAGCTGCAAGCAACGTCGGGCAGCAGTTCCCCGACCAGGGTCACGCCCACCTGGCGCCTGGTTCGCTGCACCCCGCGTATGACTCGGTCCCGCCAACCAGCGGCGCGCACGTGCCGGTCCCCGTCACCGCCGATCAGACCGTGCTGAGCGACGACCAGTTACTTCAGTCGCTCGAGCTCGGGGACGTGGTGATCATGTATGGCGGACGACGCCCACCACCCGGCCTGCGCCGGCTCGCCGACAGCACCGCGGGCTTCTCGCCCGCGCTCTCGGCTGCAGGGCAAGCCGTGATCCTGGCGCGTCGTCCCGGGACCGTGGGGCTGATCGGCCTGGCCTGGACCCGGATCGTGCGCGTCAGCGACCCGAGCGACCCGCTGCTCAAGCAGTTCATCCAGGTGTGGCTGGGGCACGGCGCACCCGGCCGCTAACTTCAGTCGCACGTGACTGAGCCGCTCGACATCGCGCTGTGTCAGATCAACCCAACGGTTGGGGATATTGCCGGCAACGAGCGCAAGATTCTGGAGTGGATCGGGGCAGCCGCCGATGCCGGTGCGCAGCTTGTGCTCTTCCCCGAGCTTGCCGTCACCGGATACCCGCCTGAGGACCTGTTGCTCAAAGAGCACTTCCTCGCGGCCGCGCGGGAGTCGCTGGATCGGATCGCCGGCCGACTGCACCGACGTCGTCGCGCTCGTTGGCTTCCCCGAGCGTGCCGACGACGTCTACAACGCTTGTGCGGTGCTCGCCGAGGGATCCGTGCGGACGATTTACCGGAAGGTGTTCCTCCCCAACTACGGCGTGTTCGACGAGCAGCGCTACTTCCAGTCAGGGCCGGGCGGCGGGCTCGTCGAGCTCGGGGACGTGACCCTTGGCCTGACCGTTTGCGAGGACATCTGGGAGCCGGGTCCGCCCGCGTCCGATGAAGCGCTCGCGGGCGCGACGGTGCTCATCAACATCTCGGCCTCGCCGTATCACGCCGGCAAGGGCTCCGAGCGCGAGCGCATGCTTATCCAGCGCGCGCGGGACAACGTCGCCGTGGTCGCTTTCTGCAACCTGGTTGGCGGGCAGGACGAGCTCGTGTTCGACGGTTATTCGCTTGTCGTCGACCACGAGGGAACGGTGCTCGCGCGTGCCCGGCAGTTCGAGGAGGAGCTGTTGCTCGCAACGATCGACCCGGAGGGACCGCGGAGCGTGAGGCTCCGCGACCCACGGCACCGGCCCGCGATCCGCCAATCCCGCCCCGAGGCCCCGGTGATCGCCGGCGTCGCGCTGCCCGCTCGCCGCTCCCAGCACACAGAGCTCGGCGGCCCAGTCGCTAGTCCGCTACAGCGCCTCGACGAGGTGTACGCGGCGCTGCTGCTCGGCCTTCGCGACTACGTTGAGAAGAACGGCTTCTCGCACGTCGTGATGGGGGTATCGGGTGGGATCGACTCCGCGCTCGTCGCCGTGATCGCGGTCGACGCGCTCGGCCCCGAGCGCGTCTCCGCAGCGGTGATGCCCTCCCGTTACTCATCGGAGCGAGACGCAACGCGATGCGCGCCAGCTCGCGGCGAACATCGGCATCGAAGGGATCGAGCTGCCGATCTCCGAGGCGGTGTCAGCGTACGAGTCGATGCTGGCGGGAGTCTTCGACGGACGCGATCCGGACCTGACCGAAGAGAACCTCCAGGCGCGGATCCGCGGCAACTTGCTGATGGCGCTGTCGAACAAATTCGGCTGGCTCGTGCTGACGACCGGCAACAAGTCCGAGATGGCGGTCGGCTACTCGACGCTGTACGGCGACACGGCAGGCGGCTTTGCGGTGATCAAGGACTGTCCGAAGACGCTCGTCTACGAGCTGGCGCGTCATCGGAATGCGCGCTCGCAGGACGGCGCGCCGATTCCCGAGTCGATCATCGATCGAGCTCCCAGCGCCGAGCTGCGCCCCGACCAGCTCGACGCCGACTCGCTGCCACCGTACGACGTGCTTGACCCGATCCTCGACGGCTACATCGAGGATGACCTCGGACACGAGGCGCTCGTGCTGCGCGGATTCGACCCTGAGGATGTGGACAGGGTGATCTCGATGGTCGACCGCGCCGAGTACAAGCGCCGCCAAGCCCCGCCCGGGATCAAGATCTCGACCAAAGCATTTGGCCGGGACCGGCGAGTCCCAATCACAAATCGCTACGGCGGTTAGGCCGCCGGCGCGCGGACCGCGACCGTCATTCGTGTGAGCACGCACAGGCGACCCTCGTCGTCGGTCACCTCGACCTCCCACACCCAGGTCGTCCTTCCCCGGTGTCGGCGGATCGCTTTGGCGTGGATCGTGCCCTGAGTGATCGGGCGCAGAAAGCTGGTCTGGTTCGAGAGCCCCATCGCGAGCTTGCCCTCGCTCGCCGACGACCACGGCCGTCCCGAGTGACGCCAAGCTCTCGGCGATCGACGCGTAAACGCCCCCGTGGACAAGGCCAGCCGGCTGTTTTAGCTCCTCGCGAACGGTGACCTCGCCGCACAGCACCCCGTCGCTGACCTCGGTGATTTCAAGGCCGTAGAGGCCATCGAAGCCGCGGTCGGCGCGATACGGAAGCTCGAACTCCATCGAGCGCGGCACTTTATGCATTTCGCCGGAGGCTGCTCTACCCTACGGCCCGCGATGGCCTCCCTCGACAGCCTGCCTGCCGACCAGCGCGCGGTGCTCCAGCTGGTCCTTCAGCGCGGTCGCGGCTATGACGAGATCGCAAAGATGCTCAGCATCGACCGCGCGGGCGTGCGCGAACGCGCCCTTGCGGCGTTTGACGCACTGGGGCCGCAGACCAGGGTTCCAGCGGAGCGCCGGGCGCTGATCACCGACTATCTGCTCGGACAGCTTCCCGAGCCCGTCAGCGCCCAGACACGCGAGCGCCTCGCCGAATCGGCGAGCGAGCGGGCGTGGGCAAGAGTTCTCGCCTCCGAGCTCTCGCCAATTGCAAGCGAGCCGCTGCCGGAGATCCCGGTTGACTCGGGGCGCGAGGAGCCGGTTGCGACGGGCGCCCCCGCCGAAGCGGCCGCGGAAGAGGAGGCGATTGCGGGCGACTACGGCCTTCCGGAGCCAGAACCGGCCGCTCCAGCCCCGTCCCAGCTCCCGCCGTGGGGGCGCGCTGCTGCTCGGAATCGGGTCGTTGATCGTGATCGTGGCCGTCGTGATCGTGCTGATCGCGAGCGGAGGCTCGAGCAAGACGCACGCATCGCGCACGACCACGGCCGCCTCCACCCCCGGGAGGACGACCAGCACGAACGGTACACAGCTGATCGCGCAGGTGAACCTGGTCTCGCCAACCGGCGCCAAAAAGACGGCGGGCGTCGCACAGGTGATCCGACAAGGGGCCAACACCGGGCTCGTGATCGTGGCTCAGGGCGTTCCAGCGAACACAAGCCACGATGCGTACGCCGTCTGGCTCTACAACTCGCCGACCGACAGCCACATTCTCGGCTTTGTCAATCCCGGCGTGAAGGCCGACGGCAAGCTCCAGACCGCCGGCGTGCTGCCCGCCAACGCCTCCCACTTCAAGCAGCTGCTGGTCACGCTCGAGACGCAGGCCAAGCCGCACGGGCCCGGCAAGATCGTGCTGGAGGGCGCGCTGACCCTGGCATAGGGCTGTTCGGGGCCGTGCATGCACGGCCCCGCCGCCGGCGCATGCGCCGGCGGGGGCGGGGCACATGTGCCCCGCCCTTATGTGCAGATTTGAGCGAGCCCGTCCAGGGCCTCGTCGAGCTTCTTAGAGGTGGCGCGGCGTAGGAGCAAACCGCCGGTCCGCGAGTAGCCACGAAGCTTCTGCCGCTGGGCGATCGTGACCTCGGTGCCGTCGCCAGCGGGCTCGAGCACGATCTCGATCACCGACTCGTGGAGCACGCGCTCGAAAGGGGTCCCCGGAATCTCTTGCTCCCACGTCCGATGCCATGGCGCCTCCGAGCTCAACACGTGGAAATCGACACGCACCGGACGCCCCTTCTTGGTGACGAACACCTGCGTGAAGCGGTCGTCCTGGACGTTCTCCATTCGCGTGACCCCAGGCCACCAGCGCGGCATGTGGTGGGGATCCTCCACAAGCTCCCACACCCGCTGCGGCGCTGCGGCGACAGTGCGGCTCCGGCGAGCGGTCGCCATCAGGAGTCGTACTGGATCAGCGAATGCACGTGGTGCGGGGCCAGCCGCTCACGACCCCCGAGAAACGTCAGCTCGACGAGGAATACGCAGCTCACGATCTCCCCTCCAAGTCCAGCGACGAGGTCACAGACCGCACCGGCGGTGCCGCCGGTGGCAAGCAGATCGTCATGAACGAGCACCCGCGGTCCGCCCGCGAGCGCATCGGCGTGGACCTCCAGTGCGTCGATCCCGTACTCGAGCGTATATTCGGCGCTGACCGTCTCGTGTGGCAACTTGCCTGGCTTGCGAGCTGGGGCGAACCCCGCTCCCAGCTGGCGCGCAAGTGCCCCACCAAGAATGAAGCCGCGGGCCTCCGCGGCTACCACGAAGTCGACCTCCAGATCGCCCGCAAACCGCGCCAGCCGGGCCACGGCGGCATCGAGCGCGCGCGGGTCGAGGAGCAGCGGCGTGATGTCCTTGAACACGATCCCGGGCCGTGGGAAGTCCGGGATGTCACGAATAAACGCTCGGAGGTTGACTCCGGGGTCTGGCTGCGTGCTCACCGACTACGTTGCAATCCGGCGCAGGTCCCGAATCAGCAGCAGGTGTTTCAGGTGCGTGGTCACCGAGGCCAGGTTTTCAAGCGCCTCGATCGCCTCCTTGCGGCGCTCCGGGTTGCGCGAGCGCAGCGCCGGCGCGAGGATGCTCTGCAACAGCTGCGCTTCGCGATCGGCTGAGGAGCGAAACACGCGCAGGTTGCGGCCGCCCACCCCGTACCGGGCGAGCTCCGAAACAGCCCTCACGATCTCCCGCTCGGTCTCCTCGAAGTATCGGACGCCGCCGCGGTTCTCGCCCTTGATCACGCCGAACTCGACGAGCTCGGAGACGAGCGTCGGGTCGGCGCCTGTTTCCTCGACGACGTCGTCGAGCGAGTACAGCGCGCCGGATTCGCGCCCGCCCACCATCATCGCCCGTCGCAACGAGCGGCCATCGCCAGGCGCGGCCACATCCCGCTCCGAGCGGCCTGACGCAAGCTCCTGGCGGATCACGCGCAGGGGCAGGAACTCATCGCGCTGGAGGCGCAGGATCGTCCGCAGCCGCTGGATGTCGATCTGGGTGTAGAGCCGGTAGCCACCCTGGGTCCGACGCGGGGCGAGCAGCTTCTGATCCTCCAGATAGCGGATCTTGGAGATCGAGATGTCCGGGAACTCCTGGTGCAGCGCCTTGCATACAGCCCCGATCGTGACCGCCTTCTGGCGAGGCAGCTCTGACTCGCTCGGCGCCGATTCGGGCGTCTCCAGTTCTGGGGTCGTTGTCTCTGATGAAGCCATTTACCGGGAGAGGAAGGCCAACTTGTACTTACCGATTTGCAACTCGTCGCCGTCGACGAGACGGTGCGATTCGATCCGGCGCCGGTTGACGTAGGTCCCGTTCAGGGAGCCGAGGTCGTCGAGGTAATAGTCGCTGCCCCGCCGCACCAGTACTGCGTGGTCGCGAGAGACGGTGACGTCGTCGAGGAAGATGTCGCTGTCCGGACGCCGCCCGACTGTCAGCCGGTCGCCCTCGAGCGGGAAGCTCTCCCCCGCGCGGCCGCCGCCCGCGCGGATGACGAGCGCTGCACCGCGTGCGATCACGTTCTCCAGCTCGACCTCCTCGATCTCGCCGGTCTCTCCGATTCGATAGCTCGCCGTGGTCGCACCGGGCGGTGGCTCCGAGGCCGCCAGGAAGGCGCCGCAGCGCTGGCAATAGCTAGCGCCCTCGTCGTTGGCAAACCCGCACTCAGGACAGTGCTGCGCCACCCGGTGCCGGACTCCAACTATTCGGTGTCCGTTGCGGGAACGCGACCAGCGAGGATGTCGGTCAGCTGCTGCACGTCAGCGCCAGAGATCACCAGCTCGCCGCTCTCGTCTTTCTTGCGCAACCGGTTGACCAGCTCCGCGCGGAGGATGTCGATCTTGCCGTGGAGAATCCGCCGGCTGTACGAGATCTCCATCTCCTCCTCGGTGAGCTGCTTGATCAGCTCTTTGAGCTCTTGATCGGAAAGTGAACCGAGGTCGGGAAAAGTGTCCATCGAAGTCGATACCCCCGAAGCTGCAATCGTGATGGGCGAAGTACCCAGTATACCTGCGCGTCTGAGGGGGTCAACCTTAACTTGAGGCTTGCGAGCGATCTGTCAGCTTGCGAACCTCCCGGACCCCTCGCAGAACGTACAGCACACTGGCGGTCAAAGACAAGGCCATCCCCGTGTACAGCATCACCAGCGCGAGCCAATGGACGCCCGCCATCGCAAAAAAGGGGGCGCCCATGATCGGCGCGACACCCAGCCGCCCCGCCCAGTTGATCTTCAGCTCCACTCCGCGACGCAGGCCGTACCGGCTCAGCGCCAGCATCGACAGCTCACGGACCACCACGACGACGATCGCCCAGCGCGGAAGCAACGTGAACTTCCACGCCACCACCATCCCGGAGATCACGAGAACGCGGTCGACCACGGGATCGAGCAGCGCCCCGAGCCGGCTGTACTGACCGGTTAGCCGGGCCACAAACCCATCTAAGTAGTCGGTCCACCCAATCACCGCGAACAGGACCACGGCGAGGGCGCTCTGTCCGTGTCGGCTCGAAAGCGCGATGACGAGAAACACGGGGATGCCCGCGATCCGGACGAACTCGATCGCGTTTGGCAGCGTCCACGGCCGGAGCGGCTCTCCGGCGCTCGTCTGCCGCGGCGGCGGGCCCGAGCGGTCGATTCCGAACAGCCTGCGCTTGGTGATCGGGGTCACGGGCGCGCCGCGGATCAGGGCAGCTGCCGCCAGATCTCTTCAACGGCGGCGGCGGCGCCCTTCAGTGGCACCGTGCGCGACTCGCGACTGCGGCGGATCTGCACCTCGACACCCTCCCCCGCGATCGTCCGCCGCCCGATCGTCACGCGAGCCGGACAACCAAGCAGGTCGGCGTCAGCGAACTTCTCACCGGGCCCGACGTCGCGATCGTCGTAAATGGTTCTGAGTCCCTGGCCGTCGAGCGCTTCGTAGAGGTTGTCAGCGAGCGTGCGCTCCTCGCCGCCCTGCGGTCCAAGCACAACCAGGTGCACGTCGAACGGAGCTAGCGAGCGCGGCCACGAGATCCCCTGCTCGTCGGCGTACTGCTCGACGGCGGCCGCCGCGGCCCGCGCCGGGCCGAAGCCGTAGGAGCCCATCCAGACCAGCTGCTCAGAGCCGTTCTCGTCGAGGTAGGTCGCGTTCGAGCGACTCCGAGTAGCGGGTGCCGAGCTTGAAGATGTTGCCGACCTCGATCGCGGGTTCGATCCGGATCGTGGCACCGTTGACAGTGTCCCCGGCGAGGACCGCACGCACATCGACGGGCTCGAACTGGAAGTCCCTCCCTGGTTGAACCCCTTGCAGGTGCGCATCGGGCCGATTTGACCCGGTCACGTAGCCACCGGGCTTGACCGCTTCGTCGAGCAGAATCGGCAAGTCGGTGCCTACGGGTCCGATGAAACCAGGGGGTCCGATCCGATCCGCGACCTCATCGGCACGGGCCGGGCGGAATGCGCTCCCCAGCGCCAGTCCCAGCTTGATCTCGTTGACTCGGTGGTCGCCGCGGACGACGACCATTTTCATCGCGTCCTCGTCGACGATCACCGGGAAGGCCTTCAGCAGCGCCCCAGCCGGAACGCCGAGGGCGCTCGACACGTCCTCGACCGTGGTCATCCCCGGGGTATCCACAACCTCGGGCTGATCGGGCGCCGCCGGAAGCGTCACGGGCTGCGCCTCGGCGCTTGCGACCTCGAGGTTGGCGGCATATCCCGGCGCCAGCGCAACTTCATTCTCCCCCGCAGGACAGGGCGCCATGTACTCGTGGGCGCCGAAGCCGCCCATCATCCCGACGTCGGCCTCGACTCGGTACCACTCGAGCCCGCAGCGATCCATCATCCGGTCATAAGCCTTCACATGCTTCTCGTATGAGGCGTCGAGTCCGGCTCGATCGCGGTCGAACGTGTATGAGTCCTTCATGATGAACTCGCGGGTGCGAAGCACACCGGCGCGCGGGCGTGGCTCGTCGCGCTCCTTGATCTGGAAGTGGTAGAGGATCAGCGGGAGTTCACGGTACGAGCGCACCGCCGCGGCGACGTGCATCGTGACGATCTCCTCGTGGGTCATCGCGAGCACCATCTCGGCGTCGCGGCGGTCCCGCAGCTTGAACAGCTCCTCGATCCCGTAGCGACCGCTCCGCCTCCAGGGCTCGGCCGGATGCAGCACCGGCATCAGCATCTCCTGCCCGCCGATCGCGTTCATCTCCTCACGCACGATCTGGACGACCGCCTGGTGAACCCGCCACCCAGCCGGGAGCCACGACCACAGACCCGACCCGATCTGGCGGATCAGCCCCGCACGGACCATCAGCTTGTGCGAGAGCGCCTCGGCGTCGGACGGTGGCTCGCGCTCAGTGGGCAGGAAGTAGGCCGATAGGCGAGTCATGGCTGGCCGCCAAGCCTACCCAGGCCAAACGGGTCCTTCTGTCTGATAGAACGCCCCCACCCCGATCTAGGAGCGCTGCACATGGCATACGAAGTTCCACCTCTCCCCTATGACTACAACGCGCTCGAGCCCCACATCGACGAACAGACGATGCGCGTGCACCACGACAAGCATCACCAGGCTTACGTGACCAACGCCAACAACGCGCTCGAGGGCACCGAGTGGGCGGATAAGCCCGTCGAGGAGGTCCTCCAGAACCTCGGGTCACTGCCGGAGGACAAGCGCGGGCCCGTTCGCAACAACGCCGGCGGCCACTACAACCACTCGCTCTTCTGGGAGTGGATGTCCCCCGATGGCGGAGGCGAACCGGACGGCGCGCTGCGCGAGGCGCTCGACGCCGCGTTCGGCTCGTTCGACGAGTTCAAGGACAAGTTCAAAGCCGCCGGGGTGGGTCGATTCGGCTCCGGCTGGGCCTGGCTGGTCCACGATTCATCGGGACTCGCGATCGTCTCGACGCCCAACCAGGACAGCCCGATCAGCGACGGCAAGTCGCCGCTGCTCGGCGTTGACGTGTGGGAGCACTCCTACTACCTGAAGTACCAGAACCGCCGGCCCGACTACATCGACGCCTGGTGGAACGTCGTCAACTGGTCGAAGGTGGCAGAGCTGTTCTCCTCGGCGGGGTGACCGGCCGGACCGGCTAACTCATCGCGTGCGCCGCATTGGGGGACGGGACCACCAGCCCGGGAACCTGATGCGGCGCCGCGAGGATTCCGAGCGCTAGCGCGAGCAGCACACCCGCGGTCGCGAGCCTGGCGCCGAAAGGCCACGGACCGAGCTTCTCGAGCGCGACCAGCGCCGCGATCAGCGCCATCCATGTCAGGCTCATCACGCCGAGCGCGAACAGCGCGGCCATCAGCGCCCATGAGCAGCCGATGCACCAGCCGCCGCTGCGAACGCCCATGAGCAGCGCCGCCGCCCAGGCCGTCCACCCTCCTCCACGCGAGCCAGGCGAGCGGGAGCCCAGCGCGCCTCTGCATCGCCTCAGGCACGCCTGCTTGAGCGGAACCAACTCGTACAGCGCCGCGGCGGCGATCACGGCGCCCGACACCCAGCGCCCGGCGCCGCCATGCCAAGCAAGGTCGCTGCCGAGCAGCGACCTCCCCAACCCCCACGCCCAGTAGGCGACCAGGCCCACGACCGTCCACGTGAGCAGGTAGCCGCCGGCAAACACCAGCCAGTGGCTCGGGTCGCGCCTCTCGGTGAGGGTGACGTACGCGCCGAGCGTCGGGGCGAACGACGGCAGCATCATCGCCGCCATCATCACCACCCATGAGCCGGTGAACCAGCCGAGCGTGCCCAGGTCGGTGCCGGGACCCGCGTCCATCCCGGCCATCCGCCCGGCGGTCAACCACCAGGCCAGAGCGGCGAGGACGAGCAGCGGATAGCGGAAGGAAATCGTGATGCCGGCAGTCCTAGCAGATGGACCACATCGAACGGAGTTTCCTGATGCCCACTAATCGCACCCGAATGATTGCCGCTCACATCGCGCTCGGCGTTGGCGCCGTCAGCGTGCTCGCCACCGGCCTCGACCACCTCGATGAATACTCAGCGAACAACTTCTCGACGATCCCGACGATCGGGACGCTGTTTCTGTTGAACTTCATCGCCGCCACGGTGGTCGGCGTCGGGCTGCTGCTCCCGTGGCGACGGATCACACACCGACTCGGGGACTCGCTGCGAGTCCTGCTCGCGCTCGGGGGGATCGCAATCGCCGCCAGCTCGCTGGTGGGCCTTTGGATCAGCGAGACCTGGAGCCTGTTCGGCTTCACCGACTACGGCTTCCGCCCCACGATCGTTGTCGCGATCGTTGCCGAAGTGGGCGCGGTCGCGGGATTGGCGGCGTACCTCGCGCTGACGCGCCGCGCGGGCGCGCACCTATCTCGTTCGCCTAGGCCCGGGTGAACCTGCGCCCGGCGACGGGCGAGACATCCTCGTCCAAGCGCGCTGACGCACCGGCGTCCTCGAGCCTTGCGGCAGCCGCTTCCATCGCCGCGATGCGCTCGGGGGTGAGCTCGCCTGCGTTCTCGTCCTCGATCCGGCGCAGCCACTCCGCACCCTCGGCCGCGGAGCCGGCGTCCACCTCGACCCGCTTGGACTCGACGTATTTGTCTATCTCTTTAAACAGCGTGTCTACGAGCTGGTCCTGGGGCACCTTGCGCAGCGGCTTGCCGCGGCTGAACACCAGACCCTCGTTCTTGGCGCCGGTGATCCCGAAGTCGGCGTGCGAGGCCTCGCCGATCCCATTGACAGCGCAGCCCAGCACCGCCACCTCGATCGGGTCGTCGTAAGCCTCGAGCCGTCGCTCGATCTCTGTGACGACGGTGTCCATGTCGAACTGAAGGCGTCCGCACGTGGGGCACGCGATCAGCACGGGACCCCGCTGGCGCAATCCCAACGCCTTGAGGATCTCCCACGCGACCTTGACCTCCTCCTCCGCGTGGAAGGTGGAGAGCGAGATCCGGATCGTGTCGCCGATCCCGTCGGCCAGCAGCGTCCCCAGCCCGACCGCGGACTTCAGCGACCCGGACCACTTCGTCCCGGCCTCAGTGATCCCGAGGTGCAGCGGGTACGGGATCCGCGCTGCCAGCAGGCGGTTCGAGGCGATCGTGTTCGGCACGTTCGTCGACTTGATCGACACCTTGAAGTCCTCGAATCGAAGCCGCTCCATCAGCTCGACGAACTCAACCGCCGCTCTCACCAGCGCCTCCACCGGGTTCTCGCGCTCAAGTTCGTGCAGGTGCTTGGGCAGCGATCCGGAGTTGACGCCGATTCGCAGCGGCGTCCCCAGCTCCGAGGCGCGCGCGACGACTTCGGCGACCTTGTCTGGGCCGCCGATGTTGCCCGGGTTCAACCGTACGCAGTGGGCCCCCGCTTCGAGCGCTTTCAGCGCGAGTGTGTGGTTGAAGTGGATGTCCGCGATCACCGGGATCGGCGACTGCCGCACGATCTCCTTCAACGCGTCGGCGTCCTGGTCGCGCGGCACCGCGACCCGCACCAGGTCCGCGCCCGCTTCGGCGACCCGGCGAATTTGCTGCATCGTCGCGTCGAGATCTGCCGTCTCGGTCTTCGTCATCGTCTGCACGGCGACGGGCGCGCCACCGCCAATCGGCACGCCGCCCACGTTTATCTGGCGCTCGGAGGCCATGCCAGCAGTGTAGAGCTGGCTACTTCCCGCCCGGCTGGCTGCTCCGCTGGCGACGCGCCGCGACGAGCCCGAACGCGAGGCCCGTAAAGACCAATAGCGCCACCACCACGATCACCGGCGTGGGCAAGAACGATCCGCCCCCGCCGCCGGAGCCCGCCGATCCCGTGTGACCAGCACCACCGAGCTCGGTCAGAAGCGCGCGCTGGATCACGTCATAGCAGTCCGTGTACTCCTTTACGTCCGCCGGAAGCGTCGCAAGGGCCTCTCGCAGCTGCGTCGCGGTGTAGGGCTGGGTCAGCTGCCCGTGTGTGTTGCAATCGGTGACCACCTGCGTCTCGACCGCCCATGCATTGGGGGCCGATCCGAGCATCGCGGCGAACACCGCCGCCGACACCGCAAAAATCACAGCTCGTCGCATCGTCCGTATTGTGACCCGCTTGCGTTTACCTGCTCTCCGCGCCGCGCCGGCTGCGCTGCTCGCGGCCACGCTGCTCGCGTCCTGCGGCGGTGGCTCGAACACCTCCGGCGCCTCGACGGGCGGCGCGTCGGGGCATCCGCTGGTGTCGATCTTCGAAGCTGAGGCCCAGCTCCGCACCGACCCCGCCCGAACGCTGACGCTGCTCCGCGCGCTCGGAGTGCAGCGCGTCCGCGTGCTCGTCCCGTGGGACCAGCTCGCGCCGCAGGCCGGAGCAAGGCAACCACCAACGGGCGATTTCTCAAACCCCGCTACCTACTCAGCGACCGCGTGGACCGTCTACGACGAGATCGTGAAGGCGGCGAGCGCACAGCGGATAGGACTCGACTTCACGCTGACTGGCCCACCCCCGCTATGGGCCGCCGGCCCGGGCGCTCCGGCCGGTGGGCCCTACCCACAATGGCGCCCGTCCGCCCAGTCGTTCGGCGAGTTCGTCAAGGCTGCCGCCACTCGCTACAGCGGCACCTACATGCCGCCAGGCGCGGGTCAGCCCCTGCCGCGAGTCGATTTCTGGTCGATCTGGAACGAGCCTAACTACGGGCCACAGCTCGCGCCCCAGGCGATCGATCTCTCGACGGTTGAGGTCGCGCCGATGCTGTATCGACAGCTCGCCGACGCCGCGTGGCGTGCGCTTCACGAAACCGGCCACGGCGGCGACACGATCCTGATCGGGGAGACCGCGCCCCGGGGGCTGACCGTTGGCAACAGCCCGGGGAACTTCTCCGGCATGGTGCCGCTGCGTTTCCTGCGCGCGCTCTATTGCGTGGACTCCAGCTTTCACCAGCTGCGGGGGACCGCCGCGACGGTCCGCGGCTGCCCCTCAACGGCAGCTGGGAGCGCACAGTTCGAGCGGCAGAACCCAGCGCTGTTTCACGCGAGTGGATTCGCCGATCACCCGTATCCGCAGGGGCTCCCTCCCAACGTCGTGACTCCGGACGAGCCCGACTACGCCGATATCGCCACGCTGCCCCGCCTCGAGCAGACGCTGGACCGCCTCCAAGCGGCTTACGGCTCGAGCACTCGCTTTCAGATTTGGAACACCGAATATGGCTACCAGACCGATCCGCCCGAGAAGATCGCACGCTCGGTGGATCCCCAGACCGGCTCCCTCTATCTGAACTGGTCCGAATACATGTCCTGGCGCGATCCGCGAATCCGCTCCTACGACCAATACCTGCTGACCGACCCTCCCACCGCCAGCGCTGTCGGGGGCTTCGCCACAGGGCTCGAGTTCAAGGACGGCAGCAAGAAGGAGATGTTCTACGCGTTTCGGATGCCGGTGTTCCTACCGGTCACGAGCGCGGGCCACGGAACTCCGCTCGAGGTGTGGGGCTGTGCCCGGCCGGCGCCATACGCACAAACTGGGACCGGTCAGCCGCAGGCTGGTACGCATCCAGTTCCAGGCGGGCGCGCACGGGCGGTTCAGGCTCGCGAGGAAGGTCGCCCTCTCGACCGGCAGCTGTTACTTCGATGCCCGCGTCGCGTTCCCGAGCAGCGGTGTGGTCCGCATCGCCTGGCGGTATCCGGGCGGGCCGGCGATCCACAGTCGCGGCGTCCAGATCACGCTTCGCTAGTTGACCACCCCGTCCTCGCTTCGGCTCGTTCGCTACGCTGGCCGACGATGCCGCTCCGTCCACTCGCGGCGCTGCTGGCGTGCGCCTCGTTCGCCGTCGGTGCGCTTGGCCTACACACCACGCAGGCGCTCGCCTCCGCGGACCAGCTCGAGATGTTCCAGGACGACCCGCAGGTCCAGGGCAACCCCGCCGGAACCCTGCAGACGCTGCGTCTGCTCGGCGTCAACTCGCTGCGCATGGCCGTCAGCTGGCAGAAGGTGGCGCCCAACGCCAACTCCCACCACCGACCGCGGCACTTCAACGCCGCCGACCCGGCGGCCTACCCGGCCCGCAACTGGGCTGTGTTCGACACGATCGTCACGCTCGCCGCGCAGTACGGCATCTCCATCAACCTCGACGCGATGGGCGGCGCCCCGCTATGGGCGACCGGGCCCAACCCCCCGAAGATGGGCGGGAAGACGTTCCACCAATGGGAGCCTTCGGCGAGTCAGTTCGGGTTGTTCGTCAAGGCGCTTGGAACCCGCTACAGCGGCCACTACACGCCCCCTGGTGGCTCCGCGCCGCTGCCCGCTGTCAGGTTTTGGTCGGTCTGGAACGAGCCCGACTATGGCCCGAGCCTCGCACCCCAGGGGGCCTATCCCAACCACTTGACCGTCGAGAACGCCCCGCGGATGTACCGCAACCTCGTCGACGCGGCCTGGGGCGCGCTGCACAGGACCGGGCATAGCGGCGACACGTTCGTGTTCGGGGAGGTCGCGCCGCGGGGCGAGCGCACCTGGGGAGTGTTCTCGGGCATGACCCCGATCACGTTCCTGCGCGCGCTGTACTGCGTCGACTCGCGTTATCGCCCGCTGCACGGCAGCGCCGCCTCGCTGCGCGGCTGCCCTACGACGACAGCGGGGTCCCATCAGTTCCGCAGCAAGAACCCGGCGCTGTTCCAGGCCACCGCGTTCTCGGATCACCCCTACATGCGCTGGTATCCGCCCAACCACGAGCAGAACCCGGACCCCACCAACCACCTTTCGACTTCGCAGTACACCTCACTTGGCGTGATCGGCAACCTCACGCGGACGCTCGACCGCCTCCAGGGCGTCTACGGCTCCGGTAAACGCTTTCCGATCTACGACACCGAGTTCGGCTACATCACGAGCCCACCGAAGCACGACACCAAGTACCCGTACGTCTCCCCCACGACCGCGGCGTACTACATGAACTGGGCCGAGTACTTGTCCTGGAAGAACCCACGCATCAAGTCCTTCCATCAGTACCTGCTGCGCGATCCGCTCCCCGCGAACCCATCGACCGATTGGGGTGGCTTTGCGAGCGGGCTGATCTCGTACAAGGGCACGCCAAAGGTCACCTACGCGGCCTATCGCCTTCCGCTCTATCTGCCGGTGCAGACCGCGTCCAGCGGTCAGAGCCTGGAGGTATGGGGCTGCGCACGTCCAGCGCATTTCGCCGCGCTGCAAACGGGCCAGCCGCAGGTCGTGCAGATCGCGTTCGCGCCGAGCGGATCGAGCACGTTCCACACGCTCACCACGGTCCAGGTCACCGACCCCGACGGTTACTTCGACACCCGGGTCGTGTTCCCGTCAAGCGGCACCGTGGCGCTCACGTGGTCCTACCCCGACGGGACCCCGATCGCCAGCCGCCACGTGCACATCACAGTCCACTGATCCGAGGGCCCCGGCCCGACGCCAGTTAGGAGATACTGCCGCGATGCAGAGCGGCGCGGCACTCGTCTCGAGACTCGAGTCGATCTGTGGCGCCGAGCACGTGCTCACACACCCGCACGCGCTCGCCACCTACCGCTCTGACGGGCTCTCGCAGTACCGGGAGACGCCCCTCGCAGTGGCGCTCCCTGGGACGGGTGATGAGGTAGCCCAGGTCGTCCGCACCTGCTACGAGGCGGGCGTCCCCTGGGTCGCCCGCGGCGCCGGGACCGGCCTCTCGGGCGGGGCGCTCCCCGTCGCCGAGGGCGTGCTGATCGCGTTGGCGCGAATGCGGCGAATCCTGGAGGTCGACCTCGACAACGCGCGCGTGGTGGTCGAGCCCGGGGTCACGAACCTGGGGATCTCGAAGGCCGTCGCCCCGACGCACTTCTACCCGCCCGATCCCTCGAGCCAGATCGTCTGCTCGATCGGAGGGAACGTCGCCGAGAACTCGGGCGGAGCCCACTGCTTCAAGTACGGCTTCACGACGAACTACGTCACCGGACTTCAGGTAGTGCTCACAGATGGCTCGGTGATCGAACTCGATCGCGATGCTCCCGGCTACGACCTGCTGGGTGCGTTCGTCGGCTCCGAGGGCACGCTCGGCGTCGCTACGCGAATCGTAGTTCGCGTCGTGCCCGCGCCGGACAGCGTACGCACGCTGGTCGCGTTCTTCGAAGACACCGCCCAGGCGGGCGACGCGGTCTCCGCGATCGTCGCCGCCGGCATCGTCCCCGGCGCGATCGAGATGATGGACCGGCTCTCGATCAAAGCCGCCGAGGAGGCCACGGGCGCCGGCTATCGGCTCGACGCGGGCGCGGCGCTGCTCGTCGAGCTCGACGGCCCCCGCGAGGAATGCACCTCGCGCTTCGAGCACCTGATGGCACTGTGCGTCCGCTCCGGAGCCAGCGACGTACGCGTCGCGCTCACCGAGCAGGAGCGAGCCCTGATCTGGAAGGCTCGGAAGGCCGCGTTTGCGGCGATGGGCAGAATCGCCCCCGCCTACTACGTCCAGGACGGCGTGATTCCGCGCACACGGCTCGCCGAGGTGCTCCGGCAGATCGATTCGCTCGCCGCCGACTTCAAGCTCCAGGTCGCAAACGTGTTCCACGCCGGCGACGGGAACCTGCATCCCCTCGTCTGCTTCGACGCGGCCCGGGAGGGAGAGCCGGAGCGGGCGGAGGAGCTCGCCGGTCTGATCGTGAAGGCCTGCGTCGATGCCGAGGGCTCGATCACCGGCGAGCACGGCGTCGGAATCGACAAGAAGCGCTACATGCCCGCGATGTTCTCAGAGGCGGACCTGGAGGCATTTCATCGCCTCCGGTGCGCGTTTGACCCCGCGGGACTCGCAAACCCCGGAAAGGTGATGCCGACCCCGCGTCTGTGTGGTGAAGTTCCCGGCCCCTATCGCGAGCATCCGCTGGAGCGCGATGAGGTCGCGACCCGCTTCTAGGCGATGCCGCGCGAGCTGACACCAGCCACGTTCGAGGACGCCGCCGCGGCGCTCGCGGCCGCCAGCGCGGAGCGCCAGCGCGTCCGTTTCGTTGGAGGCGCGACCAAGCTGGGGTGGGGCAGTCCACTTGCCGATCCAGACGTGGTGCTTCATAGCGGCGCGCTCGACGACGTGCTGGAGCACAACGTCGGCGATCTGACGGCGGTGCTTCAGGCTGGGCTGCCGCTGGCTCGGGCACAGGAGGCCTTCGCAGCCGAACGGCAGATGCTGGCCCTGGATCCCCCGCTCGGAGACGACGGCAACGCGACGGTCGGCGGCGTGTTCGCGACGGCCGACTCGGGGCCGCTGCGCCACCGTTACGGCGCCCCCCGCGACCTGGTTCTGGGAACCACGGTGGCGCTGAGCGACGGGACGATCGCCCGCGCGGGCGGGAAGGTGATCAAGAACGTTGCCGGTTACGACCTCGCAAAGCTGCTGACCGGCTCGTTCGGGACGCTCGGGATGATCCTCTCGATCAGCGTGCGCCTGCATCCGCTCCCGGTCGCGACGGCAACGGCCGTCGGGGTCAGCGACGATCCAAGCACGCTCGCCGAGGCGGCGAAAACACTCGCCCGGGCGCCGCTCGAGCTCGAGGCGCTCGACGTCGCATGGCGTACCGGGCGCGGAGGACTGCTCGCGCAGGTCGCCGGCGTCGAGTCCGACAGGCGCTCACGGCGAGTCGCGAAGCTGATGTCCGAGGCTGGACTCGAGCAGGTCGAGGTCGTCGAGGACGACGCTCCCTTGTGGGCGCGTCAGCGCGCCGGCCAGCGATCGCAGGACGTGGTCATTCTCCGCGCCAGCACGCGTCCGAGCAGGCTCGCGGAGGTGTTGCAAGCGGCCGAGGGCGCCGGGGCGACACTCGTCGGCAGGGCCGGGTTCGGCACGAGCTACATCGAGGCATCACCAGACGCGCTCGAGCAGCTCCGCGTGTTGCTCCCCGAAGGCACGTTCACGGTCGTGCTCGACTCCCCGCCGGGCCTCGCGAATCCCTGGAGCGAGGACGACGGCCCAGCGATCCAGCTGATGCGCCGCATCAAGCAGCGCTTCGACCCGGTCGGGGCGTGCAACCCGGGCGTGTTCGTGGGAGGCATCTGATGACCGCGTTCGACGCCGTCCGCCCGCCCGACCAAGCGATCGTTGACGACTGCGTGCACTGCGGTTTCTGCCTCGATACCTGCCCCACGTACGTGCTCTGGGCAAACGAGGCGGATTCACCAAGGGGCCGGATCGTGCTGATCGATGACGCGCTCGACGGCGCGGAGACGCTCACTGACGAGATGGTCACCCACTTCGACCGCTGTCTCGGGTGCATGGCGTGTGTGAGCGCGTGTCCGTCGGGAGTGCGCTATGACCGGCTGATTGAGCGCGTGCGGCCGCAGGTGGAGCGCCATCACAAGCGCTCGACAGCCGAGCAGGCGCTCCGCTTGCTGCTGTTCGAGACCCTGCCCCACCCGCGGCGGCTCCGCGCGCTCGCCCCGATGCTGGCGGCGGCCCGCAAAGCAGGCGCCGAACGGCTGCCCGAGCGGCTTTCGATCCTGCTCAAGGTCGCGCCGCGCAACCCCGTCAAGCGCGTGAAGATCCCGGAGCGCACCGCGCCACGGGGAACGCCCCGCGGGCGTGTCGGCCTGCTGCTCGGCTGCGTGCAACGCGTGTTCTTCGCCGGCGTTCACCAGGCGACGATCAGCGTGCTGGCGGCTGAGGGCTTCGAGGTGCTGGCCCCGCGGCTGCCGGACTGCTGCGGCGCGCTCGAGCTCCACGCCGGCGAGGAGGAGCACGCGATCGCACGCGCGAGGGCGACGATCGCCGCATTTGACGAGCTCGGCCAGCTCGACCACATCGTCGTCAACGCAGCCGGCTGCGGCAGCGCGATGAAGGAGTACGGAGAGCTGCTCGGGAGCGATCTTGCTCGCTCGTTCGCGGGCAAGGTATTCGACGTGTCCGAGTTGCTCGCCTCGGTCGAGCCACGAGCCCCGCGCGGCCGGCTGGAGCTGGCGGTCGCCTACCACGACGCCTGCCACCTGGCCCACGCCCAGGGCGTGCGCGAGCCACCCCGCGAGCTGCTCCGCGCGATTCCTGGACTCGAGCTGCTCGAGGTCGCCACCGAGCCCGAGATCTGCTGCGGCTCGGCCGGCATCTACAACCTCGTGCAGCCAGAGGCGGCGGCGGCGCTCGGTGCGCGCAAGGCCCGCCACGTATTGGAGACCGGAGCCCAGGCGATCGCGGCGGGGAATCCCGGGTGCGTCGCGCAGCTCGATCTCCATCTGCGCGAACTGGGGCACCCGCTCCCAATCCATCACCCGATCGAGCTCGTCGCGCGATCGATAGCTTCAAGGGCATGACATACAGGCGTCTTGTCTTGTTGCTTGCGGTCTTGCTCGCCGGCTGCGGCAGTTCCTCGCACTCCAACAGCACTACCTCGGTCGCCACCTCTCCCACCGCGGTGAGGACACCGGCCGCCACAACGCCGAAGTCCAAGCACCAGACGGCCCATGGCCAGACGGTCAAACCTGCTCGAACTGGCGCGTCCACCAGCGCACCGCCCCCGGCGCCCGGCGGGCTCCGGGCCACAACCGGCCTTGGGATGTACGAGCTCTGCTCGGGCCACTGTTCGGGCTCGGTGCCCTCCTCGTTGCGCCGGCCGCTGCGGACGCCGTCGAGCTGCAGCCCGCACGTCGGCGCCGGGCCGCTGACCCCACAGCCCTCGACCTCGCTGCGCGTTATGTCGTTTATCGGCAGCGCCTGGGACGGCGGCCGCGTCAGCTGGAGCGCGTCCGGCTACAGCGGGCCGATCCTGATCCGCGGTCGCCAACTCGGCGGCTCAGGCGCCGTTGGGTTTGGTGAGGGCCACGTCCCCTACGACGAGCTACAGCTCCAGACGGGCTCGGGCGGGCCACCATGGATGTCGTTCACCCGCGTGCGCTCGACGGGCTGCTACTTCTACCAAGTGGACGGCACGAGCTTCTCGGAGACGATCGTCTTCAAAGCTGTGTAGGGCGCGCCGGCCTCAATCGTCAGCCGGAATAGAGCGCTTCGATCTCCGACGCGTACTTCTGCGCGATCGGCTTGCGCTTGAGCTTCATCGTCGGGGTGAGCTCGTCGCCGCCCGGAAGCCAGTCGCCGGGAATGATCTTGAACTTCTTGATCTGCTCGACCCGGGCGAGGTGCTGGTTCGCCTCGTCGATTCCCTCTTGCACAGCCGCGACGACGCTCGGCTCCGCTGCGAGATCCTCCAGCGACTTCCCCTCGAGCCCGTGCTGCGCCGCCCACTGCGGCGCGTAGTCGGAGTCGAGCACGATCAGCGCGGTGTTGTATGGCCGCGCGTCGCCGATCGTGGCGGCCTGTCCGATCAACGGGCTGCCCGACTTGACCGCAGCCTCGATGTTCGCCGGCGACATGTTCTTGCCGGCGGCGTTGATGATCAGCTCCTTCTTGCGATCGACAATCTTCAGGTAGCCGTCCTCGTCGATCTCGCCGATGTCGCCGGTGTGCAGCCAGCCCTCGGAGTCGATCGTCTCGGCCGTCCTGTCGGGTTGGTTGCGATAGCCGAGCATCAGGAACTCCCCGCGGATCAGGATCTCCCCATCGTCGTCGGCGATCTTCAGCTCCGTGCCCGGCGACGGTGGACCGACCGTCCCGATCTTGACCTCGCCGGGGCGATTGCACGTGCCGAACCCACACGTCTCCGACATCCCCCACAGCTCAGCGAGCTCGATCCCCATCGCATGGAAGAACTCGAGCACCTCGACCGGCGTGGGCGCGGCCCCGACGTTCACCGACAGCGCCTGGTCGAGTCCCAGCATCTCACGAAGCTTCGAGAACATCTGCTCGTCGGCCAGCGCCACCTGCCGCTCCAGCTCCTCGGGCACCGGCTTGCCCTGCTGGCGCAGTCGCACCCGCTCGATCGCGGCCGCCAGCGCGTCCTGCACCGGCTTGCGCGACTCCTCCGGCTGGGCGGCCTGCATCGCCTCGAGTCCGGCCTTCAGCTTCTCCCAGATCCGTGGAACGGCGAAGAACCACGTCGGGCGGACCTGCGGCAGATAGGAGAGCACCTCGCGTGGGTTCGGTGCGCACGTGATCGTGCCCGCGTAGATGATCGGGATGTAGTGGTGCGCCATCCGCTCGGCGATATGCGCCGCCGGCAGCCACGAGATCAGCCGTCCCCCGGCCTGGATCGGGATGATCTGCTGGACGGCCTTCGCCGAGACCATGATCGCGTGGTGGGAGAGCTGGACGCCCTTCGGGGGGCCCGTGGTCCCCGACGTGTAGATCAGCGTCAGGACGTCGTCGGGCTGGACCTGCTCCGCGGCCGCGACGACGTCGAAGTCCGGATTCGACCCCTCGACCTCTTCTAGGGTCGTGCACCCTTCGGGGGCCTCACCATCGACCACGATCACGTGCTCGAGATCGGGAAGCGACTTGCGCGCCTCGAGCATCACCGGCAGGTAGGCCGCCTCGACGATCGCTAAGCGGCACTGCGCGTCGGTCATCAGGTACTGGATCTCGCCCGCCGGATAAGTCAAATAGATCGAGAACGGCGTGGCGCCGAGCATCGCGGCAGCGAGGTCGACCACGTGGAACTCGGGCCTGTTGGAGAGCATCACCGCGACCGTGTCGCCGCGGCCCACGCCGAGCCCGGCGAGGCCATTCGCGACCGCTTCAACGCGCTGCAGCAGCTCCGACCAGGTCAGCGACACGCTGTCGTCGGGCGTGCGTACGGCAACGATCTCCGGGTTGTTCGCGGCGGTACGCCGCAGCGCCTCGGTCACCGTCGGCGCGTCGGTGGCCTGCCCCGCCGCTGCCGTGATCGTGCTGCCTTCCATTCGCTCCTCCGCGTCTAGTCCTGGCTGATTGGCCAGTAAAGCTATCGAAGGCGCCGTTTGCGGGAAGAAAGCGGGCCATCAGGCGTCCTCTTTGATGACGCGAGACGACCCCTCGCGGGTGCTGCGGTCGGGCAGGTCCGGCGCCCGGCCGCAGCCGCGAGGGGCGACCAAACACCCTCGTTACCCTCTTGTCAGTGAGCTGGTTCCTCGCAATCCTCGCAATCTCGTCATTGGTCGTGATCCACGAGCTCGGCCACTTCGCGGTGGCCAAGGCGGTCGGATTGCGCGTCGAGCGCTTCTCGCTGTTCTTCGGCCCGCCGATCTTCTCCGTGACCCGCGGCGAGACCGAGTACACGATCGGCTCGATTCCGCTGGGCGGATACGTGCGAGTTACCGGCCAGGACCCGCGGGTCGAGGTGCCGCCGGAGCTGAGGCCGCGCAGCTACTACTCCGTGCCGGTGGGCCGGCGGATGCTGTTCATCCTCGCGGGGCCCGTGGCCAACCTGCTTGTCGCGTTCCTGATCGCATGGATCGCGATCCTCACGATGGGTCTCTACGAGTCGTCCTCCAAGGTCGATACGCAGGGTCTCACGCAGCCCGCGGTCGCGTATCTGCGGCCCGGGGACCAGGTCCTGTCAGTCGACGGGCGTAGCGGCAGCGTCACCGCGCTGAGCCAGGCGATCGCAAGCCACCACTGCGCCGGGACGCCTGTCAATGGATGCCTGGCGACGACGCCCGCGCGGTTCGTCGTCCGCCGCGCCGGGCAGACGCTGAAGTTCGACATCCGCCCGCGATACGACGCGACCTACGGGCGCACTCGAGTGGGGCTCCAGTTCGCTGTCTCCCACCGGGGTGTAGGCGTCGCGCGGGCCGCCTCATTGAGCGTCTCGCAGCTTTGGAGCGTGACCAAGCAGACGGGGCATGCGTTCTTCCACATCCTCACCCCCGCTGGCCGCAAACAGCTCAACGGGATCGTCGGCGGCGTCTACGTCACCCAGCAGGCGATCAATTCGAGCCTGGAGGAAGCGCTGATCCTGATCGCGATGATCTCGCTGGCGCTGGGGATCGCGAACCTGCTGCCGATCCTCCCCCTCGACGGCGGGCACCTGCTCTGGGCCGTTGTCGAGAAGGTCCGCGGCCGCCCCGTGCCCTATGCGGTGATGGAGCGGGCGGCAGTCGTTGGGCTCTTCCTGATCCTTGCGCTGGCGTACGTCGGGCTGTCGAACGACATCACCGAGATCGGGAACGGGTCGCTACACGTACGGTAGCCCGGCGCCGCGGGCCCCGCGCCGCCGCGCGTTGTCTCCCAGCCCTGACCCTGACAACGTGGAACTCGTCACGCTCTTACTCGCGAGCGCCATGAACACGGCCCCCTACGCCGTTAACGTGGATCCCGGCGGAGCGACGGGGTCGACTGTCACGTTTTTAGCGGAACTCAGATGCTGAACGTCTGGGTTGTCGCCGTCGTCTCGCTGCCGTTTGCCCCGACGGATTTGACCTTGAAGATGTAGTTGCCGGGCTTCAGGTGCTTGAAGGTCATCGGCGAGCTGCAGCTCGAGTAGTTCGGCTTGTGCTTGTGCTTGTGGTGCTTGTGCACCCTCACCAGCGCACACACAAAACCGCTCGCGCTAGATGACGAGAACGTGAACGTCGCCTTGTGATGGTGGACCGTGAAGTTAGTGATGCTCGGCGCCAACAGCGGCGTTGTCGTCGGCGGCGGCTTCGTACCACCAGCTGAAACAACCGTCTCGGCCATCGCCCCGCCGCAATACGACTGCGCCGGACTGTTGCCCCCGTCCCCGGAGTAGCTCGCATACCACCAGTAATCACCCGCTGCTGACGGCGTAAAGCCAGCCGACGGGTGATAAATCCCATCCCCCGACACACCTCGCGGAAGCCCAAGCGACGTCCCACCCGAATTACACAACGTCGGCGGCGAGGACTGCGGACCAAACACCACAAACGTCATCGTCCCTGTCGGCGAGCTACCACCCGACAAATCGGCCGAAATCGAACTCGCCGCAATCGACGTCCCCGCCTGCCCACTCCCCGGTGCCGACACATGCACACTGGTCCCAGAAGCCCCGGAAAACGTGATTACCACCTCGGGAACATCGCTCATAGACGCAGTCGCATAACTCGTCCCAGACGGCCCAAAGCTCGAACCGCCGCCGCCACCATCGCCGCCGCCCTCATCTGCCGCGATCCCACCGCCGCCGCCACCCCCAATGAAGCCGCCGCCACCGCCACCGCCGGCGGCTCCGCCGTCGTCGCCCGCTCCCGCCGGTTCCGCCGAGGCTGGCGCTACCGCCACCGCCATCAGGGCATCCCGAGCCGGCGCCGCCGCCGCCCGAACCGACCCCGCCGTCGCCGCCGTCAATACCGTTACCGCCGCAACCGCTACCCCCGGCGCCAGCTCCGGTCGTAGGCATACCAGCACCTCCGCCGCTGCCGCCGGTGCCGTCCCCGCCGCCACCGCCGCCGCCACCGCCGCCCGCGACCACCAGCCGCGGGTCGGTCCCGGGATCGCCGGTGAGACCTCCACTCGAGTGTGGTTCGGTACTCACATAGGAAGACCCGCCGCCGCCCCCGCCCACGCCCGCGCACGGTGGGGAGCTGCTTCCGCCAGCGCCTCCGTCCGCCGACCCGCCCGACCCGCCGGGACCGCTGTTGCCACTACCAGCCTGACCCGCGCCGCCCACACCTACGTACAGGGTGCTACCCGGCGTCAAAGAAGACACCGTCGCGTCAACCGTCGCCCCCGATCCTCCACTGCCGCCCGATCCACAGTCGGTAGCCCCCGCTTCGCCGGGCGCACCGATCGCCGAGACCGTGATCGTGCTCACCCCCGAAGGCACAGCAAACGTGTCCTCCCCGGCGGTCGTGTACGTGCACGTGTCACCCGAGAGCACCCATTGCTCCCGCACGGGCCGTCCGCCAATGCGCCCGGCACGCCGGTAAAGAGTCCACCGACCACAACCGCGATCCCCCCCAGTAGCGCCCTCACGGAGAGAAGCCTAAGCCCTGCCGCGTGCGCCAGCAAGTCTGACGCCACGCGCCTCGCCTCCCCGTCCGCATCCGCCAATGCATCGAACGAGTGGACGGTCTGCGCCGGAAGCTCGGCGAGCGTCTCCTCGATCACCGCCGCGATGTCGAGGAAGCGCAGACGACCCGCCAGAAACGCGTGGACCGCGATCTCGTTGGCGGCGTTCAACGTACACGGGGCCGTTCCCCCGGCCCGGGCCGCCTGACGCGCCAGCCGCAGGCAGGCAAACGTCTGCTCGTCGACGGGCTCGAATGTCAGTGCGCCAACCGAAGCGAGATCGAGCGGCTTGACGGGGACGTCGACGCGCTCCGGGTAATGAAGCGCATAGGAGATCGGGACGCGCATGTCGGGGTATCCGAGGTGCGCAAGCGTCGCGCCGTCACAGAGTTGGATCAGGCTGTGGACGATCGATTGGGGGTGGACGACGACATCGATCTGCTCATATGCCATCCCAAACAGGTGGTGGGCCTCGATCAGCTCGAGCCCCTTGTTCATCAGCGTCGCCGAGTCGATCGTGATCTTGCCCCCCATCTCCCACGTGGGGTGCGCCAGCGCCTGCTCGATGGTCACGTCCTCAAGCTCGGCAGCGGTGCGGCCCCGGAACGGCCCGCCCGACGCGGTCAGGACCAGCCGGTCGACGGTCCCAGGGCGCTCGGCAGCGAGCAGCTGATGCAGCGCCGAGTGCTCGGAGTCGACAGGAATGATCGAGGCGCCGGTCGCCTCCGACAGCGCCATTACAAGCTCACCACCGACGACGAGCGACTCCTTGTTGGCGAGCGCAAGGTCGATCCCCTCGCCGAGCGCCGCGACCGTCGGCACCAGTCCCGCCGAGCCGACGATCCCGTTGAGGACGAGATCGCACTCGCACTCGGTGATCAGCTTCACGAGCCCGTCTGGGCCGGCCAGAACCTCCCCCTCGGTCCAGCTCTCCGCTGCCCGAGCCCCAGCATCCATGTCGGCGAGCGCGATCCGAGTCACCCCGTGCGCGCGCGCCTGCTCGAGCAGCTGCTCCCACCCGCTGTCGGCGCTCAGCGCGACAACGGTCAGCTCGCCGTCAGGGTCGGACGCCACGACGTCGAGCGCCTGCACGC
Organism: uncultured Solirubrobacterales bacterium; assembly: GCA_963849295.1. GTDB lineage: Bacteria > Actinomycetota > Thermoleophilia > Solirubrobacterales > Solirubrobacteraceae > Palsa-465. The sequence goes on along the minus strand of CAWKGU010000005.1, from coordinate 634,863 downwards.
CAATCGAGCCGGTCGAGCCGAGGATCGCAATGCGGCGGGACATCGCTCTAGTGCATCACCCCGAACCAGATGTAGTAACCCGCCACTACTGTGAACAGCACCCCATCGATGCGGTCGAGCGCGCCGCCGTGCGCGCCGAACAGGTTGCCCGCGTCCTTCGCCCCTGCGTCGCGCTTGACGACCGACTCAAACAGATCTCCCAGGGGGCCGAGGATTGCCACGGCGAGGCCGAGCAGCAGCGCATCGCCCTGGGTCATCCAGCTCTGGTACAGCCCGGCGAAGAAGACGCCGAGGATCGCTATGAACATCCCGCAGAACAGCCCTTCGACCGTCTTGTTCGGAGATATCTGCGGGGCAAGCAGGTGCCGGCCGAACAGCCGGCCGCCGATATACGCCCCCGTATCGCCGAGGAAGGTGCCGATCAGCACGTCGAGCAACACCGCGTTGCCGTGGTGCAGCTGGCGCAGCAGTTCGGCATGCCCGAATGGCAGGCCGACCCAGACCACGCCGAGCAGCGTGCCGGCGATCGCGACGGTCGACGAGCCGCTCGCTCCGCGGGCGAGCACGAACAGGAACAGCACGGGAACCGTGGCCATCGCCACCTCCAGCACGACGCGCACGCTGCCGTAGCGCGCCGCCAGCACCATTCCCGCCAGCGAGGCGAAGCCGACGACCGGGAGAGGGCGCCAGCGCCGCAGCATCCTGTAGAGCTCGTGCAGGCAGACCACCCCGATCGCGATCAGGAACAGCGCGAACAGCAGCCCGCCGAGATTGATGAAGATGATCGCGATGACCGCGGCCGGGATCGCGATCAGGATCCGCGCGAGCAGGTCCGAGCGCTGCGTCTCGCGTCGCGGCGGCGGCACCGCTCAGCGGCCCCCGAAGCGGCGTTTGCGGGCGGTGAACTCCTCCAGGCTCTGCTCGAACGCCCGGCGGCTGAAATCGGGCCACAGCTCGTCGCGGAACACAAGCTCCGAGTAGGCGCCCTGCCACAGTAGGTAATTGGAAATTCGCTGCTCGCCGCTCGTGCGGATGATCAGGTCTGGATCGTGCATGTCGGGCGCGTAGAGATGGGCACGGAACTGATCCTCGTCACTGCCCGTAAAGGTTCGCGCCGCGTCGACGATCTCCGCCCTGCCGCCGTAGTTGAAGGCCACGAACAGGGTGATCCGGCCGTTGTCCCTGGTGACGTCCTCGGCCCACTCCATCCGCTCGACGAGTTCCCGTGGGACGGGCGGCTGACGCCGCCCGATGAACCGCATCCGCACCCCTTCCTCGTTCAGCTCGGGTGTCTCGATGTCGATCCTGCGAGCGAACATCTCCATCAACGCCGAGACCTCATCGCTCGAGCGACTCCAGTTCTCGGTTGAGAACGAGTAGACCGTCAGCTCCTTGATCCCCAGCTCGACGGCGTCGCGCAACCGAGCCTTGACCGTGTCCGCCCCTGCCTCGTGTCCGGCGACGACTGGCAGCCCCCGCCCCTGCGCCCAGCGGCCGTTGCCGTCGGTGATGATCGCGACATACCTGGCACGTGCCGGATCCGCGGGCACGGCCACTAGACCTCGAGAATCTCTGCTTCCTTGTGCTTGAGGAGCTCGTCGAGCTCGGTGATCCGACCGTCCGTCACCTTCTGGAGCTCGACCTCGGCGCGGTGCTCGTCATCCGAGCCCGCCTCGCCGGCTTCCTTGAGCTCGCGCAGGTCGTGCATCACGTCACGCCGGATGTTGCGGATCGCCACCCGCCCTTCCTCGCAGATGTGGCGCACCACCTTGACGAGCTGCATGCGGCGCTCCTCCGTCAGCTCGGGGATTCCGAGGCGAATCACGTTGCCGTCGTTGGAAGGCGTGAGGCCTATGTCGGACTCGAGGATCGAGCGCTCGATCGCCTTGATCGAGGTCTTGTCGTATGGCTGGATCGTGAGCAGACGCGCCTCTGGGGCGTTGATCGTGGCGAGCTGCTTGAGCGGCGTCGCGGTGCCGTAGTAGTCGACCACGATCCGGTCGAGCAGCGCGGGGCTCGCGCGGCCGGTGCGGACCGAGCCGAACTCGTGCCGGATCGACTCGACCGATTTCGCCATCCGCTCGTGCGCGTCGGCGATCAGTTCGGTGATGAGGTCTCCGCTCATGGTCTAACCAGCGTCCCAACCCGCTCGCCGGACACTATCCGGTCGATGTTGCGCCCGTCGGCCATGTTGAAGACGACGATCGGAAGGTTGTTGTCCATGCACAGCGCGAACGCGGTCGAATCCATCACCTGGAGCCCGCGCGTGAGCGCGTCCTTGTGCGTGATCTGTGGAATGAACTCTGCGCTTGGATCGATCACGGGATCGGCGCTGTAGACGCCCTCGACGCCGTGCTTGCCCATCAGCACGACCTCGGCGTGGATCTCCACCGCACGCAGCGCTGCGGCGGTGTCGGTCGTGAAGAACGGGTTACCGGTGCCGGCCGCGAAGATCACGACCCGCCCCTTCTCCAGGTGGCGCATCGCGCGGCGGCGGATGTACGGCTCGGCGACCTCGGAGATCGTCAGCGCCGACTGCACCCGCGTGGGGATCTCCTCCTTCTCGAGCGCGTCCTGGAGCGCGAGCGCGTTGAGCACCGTCGCCAGCATCCCCATGTAGTCCCCGGTCGCCCGATCCATCCCCTTTGCGGCAGCGGCCAGTCCTCGATAGATGTTGCCGCCGCCGACGACGATCGCGATCTCGACGCCGCGCCGATGCACGTCTGCGATCTCCCGCGAGATCGCCTCTACCCGTTTAGGGTCGGTGCCGTAGGCGAGCTCGCCCATCAGCGCCTCACCGGAGAGCTTCAGCAGCACGCGGGTGTAGACGGGCCCCTTCCGATCCGCGGGCACTGTCTCGGCTGGAGCCGTCTCAGCCACCGACCGCGAACCGCACGAAGCGGCGGATCACGACGTTCTCACGCGTCTCGCTGGCAAGAGCCGCACGCAACTGTTCGATCGTCTGGCCGCCGTGCTTGTCCTCGTGGACGTGCTTCTGGCGCAGCAGCACGACCTCATCCAACCACTTCTGAAGCTTGCCGCTGACAATCTTCTCGCGCACGTTCTCAGGCCGGTCGGCCGCCTGCTCGGTCGCAATCCGCTCCTCGCGCTCGCGATCCTCCGCTGGAACGTCCTCCTCGCTGACCGCGAGCGGATTCGCAGCAGCGATGTGCAGCGCCAGGTCGCGCGTGAACTCGACGAACTTCTCATTCCGCGCGACGAAGTCCGTCTGGCAGTCGACCTCCACCAGCACACCGATCTTGTTGCCGGCGTGGATGTAGCTCTGGACGACGCCCTCCCGCGCCTCCTCACCGGCGCGCTTGGCCGCCTGCGCCTCCCCCCGTGCACGCAGGATCTCGACCGCCTTGTCGACGTCGCCGCCAGCTTCGCCCAGTGCCTCCCTGCAGGCGAGCACGCCAGCGCCAGTGCGATCACGCAGCGCCTTCACGTCCGATGCTGAGACCTGCGTGCTCATACGACCCCTCCTCCGCTCCGGGGCAGCTGCGGGGGCCGCCTCCGCGCCGGAAGCACTCGCGCCCGATCCCGCGGCCCCTTCACCCGCGTCGGAAGCGGGCTGTGCTTCCGACGGGGATTCGGCCCCGCTGCCTCCGCAGCGGCAGCGGCAGCGGCCGCGGCCGCCGCCTCCTCCGCCTCGCGCGCAGCCTGCTCTTCCGCCTCGCGACGAGCGGCCTCCTCAGCTTCCTGCCGCTCGCGCTCCAGCCGTGCCGCTTCCTCCTCGGCCCGGAACACACTGTGCCCCTGTGACACGACGTCGCCGATCGCACTGGTGATCGCGGCGCACGAGCGGATCGCGTCGTCATTGCCGGGGATGACGTAGTCGATCCCATCGGGGTCGCAATTGGTGTCTACGAGGCCAATGATCGGAATCCGTAGCCGCTGTGCCTCACGGACGGCGATTGCCTCGGTCTTCAGGTCGATGACGAAGACGGCGTCCGGAACACGCTCCATGTGCTTGACGCCGCCGAGGTTGGCGCGCAGCTTCTCGAGGTCGGCCTGCGCCGCCATCCGCTCGCGCGTGGGTAGCAGCTGGAGCTGACCCTCGGTCTCGTAGCGCTCGAGGTCGTGCAGACGCTTGATCCTCAACGAGATTGTCTGGAAGTTGGTGAGGAGCCCGCCGAGCCAGCGGTGATTGACGTACGGCATGTCGGACGCTTCGGCCGTCTCCTTGATCGCGTCGCGAGCTTGCTTCTTGGTGCCGACGAACAGCACGGTCCCGCCGCGATGGGCGATATCGGACGCAAACCGTCGCGCCTGCTCCAGAAGCGCATCGGTCTGTACCAGGTCGATGATGTAGATGCCGTCCCGCTCGCCAAAGATGAAGCGGCGCATCTTGGGGTTCCAGCGGCGCGTCTGGTGGCCGAAGTGCACCCCGGCCTCCAGCAGCTCCTTGATTCCGATTTGAGCCACTGTTGCTGCTCCCTTTTTGTGTGTTGTAAAGCGGCCGCCCGTCAGAACTCGCGAACCTCAATGCAGAGGCAGGGCGCGACCCTTGCGGACAGGTCATTTGACGGTCTGTGCGAAAAAAGTTTACGAAAGTTTGCGCGACACGCTACGTTTTCAGGTGCAGCGGGCGTCATCCTTCCCTACCTGGGTGCCTCCCGCTCCGCGGGCCGAACCTCCCTTCCCCTACCTCCGGTGGCTCGGTTCGCAACGGATCGGCGGGGCGGCTGTGGACGGGCCGCCCCGTCGCCTCTTCGGGGGAAGGCGCTAATCAGCCAGCTGGAGAGCCGAGTCGAGGTCGTCAGGCAACGGCGATCGCAAGTCGATCGCCGACCCACTCACAGGGTGCTCGAAGGCCAACCGGGACGCGTGCAGGAACTGACGCTCCAAGCCGTAGCGCATCGGTCCGCCGTACTGACGGTCGCCGAGCACCGGGTGGCCGATCGCAGCCATGTGGACGCGGATCTGGTGGGTGCGGCCCGTTTCCAACGTGACGCGCAGCAGTGTCGCGTCCCGCAGTAGCCGCTCGACCTCGAAATGGGTGCGGGCCGCGCGCGGCACGTCGGTGTCGAGCGACACCACTGTGCGGTCGCGGCGGTCGCGCCCGATCGCAGCGTCCACGGTGCCCGAGCGCGCCGACGGTCTGCCCTCGACCAGCGCCAGGTACTCACGCTGAAGCTTCCGCGCCGCGAGCAGCGCCTTGAGCGCGCGATGAACCGCTTCGCTCTTTGCCACGACCAGTAGCCCTGAGGTATCGCGATCGAGGCGATGCACGATCCCGGCTCGCCACGGTTCATCGCCTCCAGCTCCGCGACCCGCCAACGCCTGCGCGAGGGTGCCCGAGTGGTGCCCACGCGCCGGGTGAACGACAACCCCGGCCGGCTTGTCCACGACCAGCAGGTGCTCGTCCTCGTAGGCGATCTTCAGCTTAAGCTCCACCTGCGCGGCCTCCGGCACGGCGTCGGCACGCTCGACGAGCACGCGCTCGCCCGCCTGCACGACGTAGCGCTTCGGTCGCACGCGACCGTCAACGCGTACCCTGCCGCCGTCGATTAGGCCCTGCGCCTGGGCACGGGAGCCGATCGGCTCGGCGAGGAAGCGATCGAGCCTGATCCCTGCCGCCTCCTGCGACACGACCAGCTCGAACCGCTCGTCAGCCGTCATCTCCCGACGGTCCCTCGAGCACCCACAGCAGCGACAGGACGCCAAACGTGATCGAGATGTCGGCGACGTTGAACGCCGGCCACAGCGGAAGCTTGATGAAGTCCGTGACCGCGCCGGTCGCGAGGCGATCGATCAGATTTCCCACCGCACCGCCGACGAGCAGGCCGGTTGGGATCCACAGCCATGGCCTGTTGGGGCGCAGCGCCAGGTAGCCGACCATTAGCGCCAGCGCCAGCAAGGTGAACCCGAGCACCAGCGCTCCGCCGCCCGAGAACACACCGAACGCTACGCCCGTGTTGCGGACGTGCACGAGGTTCACGCCGGGCAGGAACCTCCGGCTCTCGCCGACCGGTATGCCGCTCGGGACCGTGTGCTTGGTCAGCTGATCAAGCGCCAGCACCGCGGCGATCACGACGGTGGCGCGGGAGAAGGCGGCGGCTCTGGGGTTCGGCGATGCGCCCGCGAGCACCGCCATCACGCCGTGCGCGGGTCAGCCACTGATCGCGTTGACCACGATCGTGCGAACGAAATACAGCACGATGATCGCGATCATCGGGGTCAAGTCGAACATCCCGACCGGAGGAATGAAGCGCCGGTACAGGCGCAGGTAGGGCTCGCAGATGTCCCGCAGGAAGTTGAGGATCGCGTCCGACCAGCGCGCATAAGGGATCCGCATCCCGAAGCCGAACAGCAAGTTGAGCAATACGTAGAGCAGGATCAGGACGATGTACACCGTGAACAGCGCATCGACGTAATTGGCGACGTCGACTCGCGTCAGCGCCGTGATGATCATCGGGGGCTTCCTTCGAGCACAGCGTCGGTCGCTGCTTGGAAAGCTGTGCGCAGCCCTCCGCGCTCGAGCGCCGCGAGACCGCGCGCTGTCGACCCGCCTGGAGACGTGACCTCGCGCCGCACCGCGAGCGTGTCGTACCGACGCGCGGCCAGCAGCGCAGCCGTCCCTGCCATCGTCTCGACCACCAGCCGGGCTGCCAGCGGCGCGCCGAGGCCGTGGCGGACGGCTGCGTCGACTTGCGCCTCGGCGACGAGCGCCTCGTATGCCGGTCCGACCCCCATCGCCGCGGCTGCCGGCTCCATCAGTTTCTCCTCGACCGCGACGACCTCGCCGAGCCGCTCGAGCAATGCCACGAGCTGCTCGCTTAGCGCCCCGTCAACCCCAGGCGCTGGCGTGAAGCAGATCACCCCGCGTCGCACCTCGACCGGGGTGTTCGGCATTAGCCTGAAGATCTGGCTTTTGGGATATGCCTGTTGGAGTGCGGAGATCGATGTGGCGCCGAGCACGGACGCGACGGCGCGCGCGCTTGAAGAGATCTCATCCGCCACAACCTTGAGCTGTGCCGGCTTGTGGCAGAGGAAGACGACATCGGCGCGCTCGGCGACCTGAAGATTGGAGAGAGCCTCTCCGCCGAGCTCACTGGCCAGCGCCGCCGCCCGGCCCGAGCCGCCATCCGACGCCAGCACCGGATCACCCCATCCCCGTGCCAGCGCACGCGCCATGTTGCCCGCACCGATCAGGCCGACTCGCATGGAGCGAACGTTACCCGCTGGGCCGACGCCTCCGGCCCACAGCCGCAGCGGGGCTAGCTCTGGTTGAAGAAACCCTTCTCGACGAGCCGCGCGCGTTCCTCCGCGGAGACCTCCACGTTGCGCGGCGTGAGCAGGAAGACCTTGTCGGCGATCCGCTGCATGCCGCCGTCGAGTGCGTAGGTGAGACCACTCGAGAAGTCGATCAACCGCTTGCTCAGGTCGGTGTCGGTCCCCTGAAGGTTGATGATCACGGGGATCGCGTCCTTGAACCTGTCTGCGACATCCTGCACGTCGTTGAAGCTCTTCGGGGCGACGAAGTGCACCCGCACGTCGTTCCCGTTGCCGCGGCCTCCGCCAACCGGTCGAAGCGACGTGGTCCTCCGCTCGGCGGCCGGCTCGTCGGCGAAGATGTCATCGATCTCGTCTCGCCGGCGGCGGGCGCTCAGCCGGCGAACGTTCGGGCGCTGCGAATACGAGTCCTGGAGCTCCACCTCCGGCTCGGCGTACGGCTCGACGTCCTCCTCGTAGGCGTCGTCCTCTGCCAGCCCGAAGTAGACGAGCGTTCGGTGCCAGGTGTCGCGGAAGGCCATGGTGCTTGATGATGTTCGCGCAGGGATTTCGTTTCCCTGCCGTGATTATGGCGCGCTGAAGCTTTAGGAAGCGTACAAACTGGTGCCAAGTCGCACAATCGTCGCCCCTTCCTCCGCAGCGACGGCGTAGTCCTGGCTCGTCCCCATCGACAGCTGGCCAAGGCCGTGGCGATCCGCAAGCTCGCGCAGCGTCGCGAAGTGGGGCCGGCTTCGTTCGGGATCAGTGGTGAACGGCGGCATCGTCATCAGGCCGACGACCTCGACCGGACAGCGCTCCAAGAACGCGTCGAGCTCGCCCGGCGCGATCCCGCTCTTGCCCGCCTCGCCGGCGACGTTCACCTCCACCAGCATCCGGGCGCCGGGCCCTGCATGCCGATCGAGCTGCTTAAGCGCAGACTCGCTCGCGACCGACTGGATGTAGCGAACGTACGGCAGTAGCTGACGCACCTTGCGGCTCTGGAGGTGCCCGATGAAGTCCCAGGTGAAAGTGCCCGGATACGCCTCCGCCTTGGCAGCCAGGTCCTGCGCGCGGTTCTCACCCAGCAGCGTGATCCCGGCCTCGGCGAGCGCTCCGAGCTCCTCGACCGGCACGTATTTGACCGCCGCCAGGATCTCGACCCGCTCCGGGTCGGGTGCCGCCGCCGAAATCTCGGAGCCCACCCGCTCGAAGTTTCGGCGGATCACCTCGGCGCGAAGCCCCCGAACTAGTTCAACCAAGCGACCCCCGCCTGACGACCTGTGTGTCCCTGGTCGCGACGGTGCGAGAAGAACTTTCCCGGAGCCGAGCAGATCGTGCACATCCCGACGTCGCGCACGTCTGCCACCCCTTCGTGCTCGAGTTGGGCGCGCGCGATCGCCTTCAGGTCGAGCCTGCCGTCTCGGCGGAACTCGTCGCCAAACGCCGCCATCACCTCCTCCCCGACCTCGTAGCAGCACACTCCGGCGCCCGGCCCGATCACGGCCGCGAGCGGACCCGTCGCGCCCAGCTCGCGCACCGCCCTGACGCCCTCGGAGATCACTCCGGCCGCGAGACCCCGCCACCCGGCGTGCACCATCGCGACGACGCCAGGCGCGCCAGCGATCGCGATCGGCAGGCAGTCGGCCGTCAGCACAGTCGGCGCGAGCCCGCGAACACCGGTTACCTGCCCGTCCGCCTCGGCCACCCGGGCACCGTCGGCCGGCGCGCTCGCGGCCCGGGCCACGTCGGCGCCATGGACCTGGCGGCCGTAGACGAGCCGCACCCCTAGCGTCTGTTCCAGACGCCGCCGATCCGCATCCACGGCGATCGACCCACCGGAGCGCGTCGTGAAGATCACGTGCGCCCCCGGCAGCTCAACCCGCAGGTGATCGCTCATTTCGTCTGGAGCTCCAGCTCTGGCACCGGCGTCCGGGTCGCGTACTCGAAATGAGCCCGGCCGGGCGCCGTCAGCGTCGTGCGGTGCAGCCACGAGCCCCGGCGCCCGTGGCGCTCGTAGAGCTCGAGCCGCATCGAGGCCGTCTCGCTGTTGTAGCAGTAGGCCAGATCCCCATCTGGATCGTGGTAGGTCACGCCCGCCAGCTGCGCCCGGTCTGCGTCCACCTCCCCGACCAGTCTGCGTGATCCGTCGACCGCCTCGAACCGCCAACGTGTCAACTCGAACGCGCTGTCGTTGGCGAGCACGCGCCGGGGCGAGGTGGAGTAGAAGTCACTGCCATCGATCCGGGCCACCACGGGGGTGTTGGGCCCGAACTCGCGGCCAAAGCGCGACACGAACACCGATACGCCGTCGACGAAGGTATCGGGGGCCGGCTCACCCTCCGGGGTCAAGAAGTCATTGCAGTGGGCCCACGCCCACGATTTCGCGTGCTTCGTGCCCCACAGATGCGCCTGACCACCCCGCGCCCGCGCCACCTTAAGCGTACGTCCCCCGAACGAGATCCGACCCTCGATCTCGACGTCCGCGTGTGGGAGCACGAGGATCGTGCTCGCCACTGGGCGCAGAAGTGAGTGGACCGTTTCGTAGCTGCGACCCGGCGTCCAGCGCAGGTCCCACGAGACGTCCTCGAACGCTCCGCTCATCCCCGAATCGCTCAGCACGGCCTGGCCGATTCGCAGCTCGAAGGGCTCGGCCTGCGCGTGCAGCTCGCCGGCGGGAAACGTCGCCTTGCGACCGAGGACGCCACCGGCGGGATCCATCGTCAAGAACCACAGCGCCGCGGTGGCGGCCTCGCCTCCGACGGGCGCCACCATCGTGTACCTGATCCAGGCGCCGACCCCGCTGTCAGGATCGGTGAACGTCACGTAGTACACCTCGTAGTGCCCGGCAGAACCATCCCAGCGCAGCACGTTCGGCGCAGAGGGCATCAGAGCGCAGGCTATCCAGTCCAGCGCAGCGCTTCGGCCAGCTCCTGCTCGCGTCCGGCGACCGCGCCGTCGAGCTTCGCCGCAAGCGCGGCGCGCAGGCCCCGGCCGATCGCCGGTCCCTCCTTAACTCCGGCCGCGAGCAGGTCGTCGCCGTCGATCTCGAGGCGCACACCGCGAAGTTGCTCGAGCCACTCCCATGCCTGCTCGGCTGGCCCGCGCGCTCCCGCCAGCGCGACCAGCTCAGGCTCCGAGGTCCCAACCGCCGCCACGATCTCCGACGGTCGCCTGGCGTTGGCGAGCGCGTCGGCAAGCTGCGCCCCCCGGGCCGGCTCGAGCGCGGCGAGTAGAACTGCTTCGTCCCGACTGCCGTCCACCGGCAGGAGCTCGAGCGTCCGGCGCACGAGCGCCGGGTCAAAATCCGACAGCAGCGGCGCGCCCAGCCCGGCCAAGAGCTCCAGCGCCCCAGCGGGGTCCTGCTCGCGGGCGAGCAGGCGCAGCGCGGCATCGAGCCGGTCGCGGCTGAGCGTCGAGAGCGCCCCGGCGGCAAGTGCCTCGCGGGCCAGCCTCTCGGTTTTGGGCTCGATCGCGAACCCCAGCCGCGTGGCATAGCGCGCGAGCCGCACGAGCCGCGTCGGGTCGTCGATGAAACTTCGCTCGTGCAGCACCCTGAGCTGACGTGCTTTTAGGTCCTTAAGTGCGCCGGGCGCCGCGACCAGCTCCCCGGCGCGCTCGCCGCCGAGCGCGATCGCGAGCGCGTTGACCGTGAAATCTCGGCGCACCAGGTCCTCTGAGACTGTCGCCGGACGCACTTCGGGCAGCACGCCGGGCGCCGGGTATACCTCCGTCCGGGCGCGCGCGATGTCATACACGAAGCCGTCGATCGCCACCGTCGAGGTCCCAAAACGGTCGTGCTGGCGAACTGCGCCGCCCAGCGTCCGACGCGAGCGCAACGGGGTCGCCCTCCGCCAGCAGATCGAGGTCGGGCGGGGCGCCACCGAGCAGCAGGTCGCGTACCGCGCCGCCCACGAGGAACACGTCCGAGCGATCGCCAAGGCGCTCGAGCAACGGCTGCGCGGCGGGCAACGCCCGCACCCGCACGATCAACTCCGACGGCTGGGGAATATCCACGCCGGGATCTCTAGCATGACCCCATGCCGAGTCCCGGTTCGCGGCGCATGCTGCGGCGGGGACTCGTCGCCGTAGCGGTCCTGCTGCTCGCGCTCGGGGGCACGGTGGCGGTCCTCCTGCTTCATTCGCCTGGCAACGTCTCCCACCCCTCCTTGTCATTCACGCGTCCGACGCAGACGACGGCAGCCCCGCCAAAGCGCCGGGCGCCGGTGAACAACTTCGAGTGGCCGCGGTATGGCTACGACGCCGGACGCACCCGCGACTTCGCCGGCGGGGGCCATCTGACGCCGCCGTTTCGGACCGGCTGGCAGTACAACGACTTCGCGCTGGTCGAGTTCCCGCCGGTCATCTACCAGAACACTCTGTACCTGATCGACGACGACGGATCGGCGAAGGCGATCGATAAGCGCACGGGCCATCTGCTGTGGCAGAACAAGGTCGGGACGCTCGCCGCCGCCTCTCCCGCGCTCGGCGTGCACGAGGGCCTGGTGTTCGTTCCGCTGCTCTCGACCAACCAGAACGCCGGCCAGAATCCCGGAAACGGACGCCTCGCGGCGCTGTCGATGCGGACGGGGCGCGTCGTGTGGTCGTTTGGGATCCCGGCCGGCAGCGAGTCCTCGCCAATCGTGTGGGGCCCGACCCTGTACTTCGGCGACCAGAGCGGCACCGTCTATTCGATCCGCGCGCGCGACGGCCATGTCAACTGGACCTACCACGCCAGCGGCGCGGTGAAGGGCGGCCCGGCGTACGCACACGGCGTCCTCTACTTCGGCGATTACGCCGGGAGGGCCTACGCGGTGAACGCCGCCAACGGGCACGCGATCTGGGCGGTCAGCACCAACGGCGCGCGCTTCGGGTTCGGCTCGGGGAACTTCTACTCGACTCCGGCGGTGGCATTCGGGCGTGTGTACATGGGCAACACCGATGGTCGTGTCTACTCGTTTGCCGAGAGCACCGGCCAGCTCGCTTGGGCGACGGCCACGGGCGCGTACGTCTACGCCTCGGCGGCGGTCGCGGACACGCCGGGGCTCGGGCCAACCGTCTACGTCGGCTCCTACGACGGCAACATGTACGCGTTCGATGCGCAGTCAGGCGCGGTCCGCTGGAGTCACAACGTCGGCGGCAAGATCTCCGGGTCGGCGACGATCGTCGGGGGCATCCTCTATCTCTCGGTGCTGGGGTCCAAGACGACCCAGGGGCTCAATGTGCGGACCGGCCAGCAGGTCTTCTTTTTCCCCGATGGCGCGTTCAACCCGGTGATCTGCGACTCCAGCACGATCTACCTGATCGGGTACACGACGCTGTACCAGTTGGTGCCGCGGCGAGCGGCGGCAACCGCAGCTCACGCCACCGTGGGCGATCAGATCAGCGAAGCCGCAGCGGCCACTCCGAGCAGGTCCTCACACGCCCGAAAGTCACAAAATCGCCGCAAATAGGCATACATGGAAACGTGCGTTCGGGTCCGCATGATATGCTTATGGGTCTATGCGTTGTCGTAGTGGAAGTCACTGTCAGAAGCCGGTCCTGAAGGGTCGACGGTTCTGCGCGGAGCATGCGGCAGAGCTCGATCGCATGCGCGAAGAGCTCAAAGATGCTGCCGCAGCCCGCATCGGGCGGGGCCGACCCAAGCGGTCGTCTACCTGCTGCCGTCCCGGTTGCTACGAGCCACGCGTCCCCCCTGCTGCGTATTGCGATGCGTGCGCCGCAGCCGGATACGTGGAAGAGGCCGCCTAGCGCGGCCATCGCAGCCGGAGCCAAAAACCAAAACTGAATCACTCTGACTGAGCGCCGGCGCGCATGCGCGCCGGCGTGGCGTGGCGCATGCGCCACGCCATCGGGCCGTGCATGCACGGCCCGAGGGCCGGCACATGTGCCGGCCCCACTACACGACCCGGACGGGGACCCCCGCGCTCTGTAGATAGCGCTTGGCCTCGGCCACCGTGTGGCGACCGTAGTGGAAGATCGACGCGCACAGCACCGCATCGGCCCCCGCGGCGACTGCGGCCTCTAGATGCGCAAGCTCGCCGGCGCCGCCCGACGCGATCACCGGCACCCCAACGGCGTCGGCGACCGCCTCGGTCAGCCCCAGGTCATAGCCGACGTTGGTCCCGTCGCGGTCCATGCTCGTGAGCAGGATCTCCCCGGCCCCGCGCTCCACCCCCTCCTGCGCCCATTGCACGGCATCGCGACCGGTCGGCGTGCGACCCCCGGCCACGTATGCCTCCCAAGAGCCCTCGGGTGTCGCCTTGGCGTCGATCGCCAGCACTACGCACTGGGCGCCGAACGTTCGAGAGAGCTCGTCGATCAGCTCGGGTCGCGCCAGTGCCGCCGAGTTGACCGAGACCTTGTCCGCGCCGGCGTCGAGCACGGCCTGGGCATCCTCGACCGAGCGGATCCCCCCGCCGATCGTGAACGGGATGAACACCTCGTCGGCAGTGCGGCGCGCGAGTGAGACGACCGTCTCGCGCTTCGAGGAAGTCGCGGTGATGTCGAGGAACACGAGCTCATCGGCGCCCGCCGCGTCATAGCGCGCCGCCAGCTCGACCGGGTCTCCGGCGTCCCTCAGGTCGACGAACCCGACCCCCTTGACGACGCGTCCGGCGTCGACGTCGAGGCACGGAATCACGCGCTTGTAGTGCATGCCTGATTCCCTTCGGAGACGGTGAAGCGGCGCTCGTACAGCGCCTTGCCGACGATCACGCCCACCAGGTTGACCCGGCGCAACACGGCGAGCGCCCGCAGGTCCTCGAGCGTCGAGACGCCCCCGGAGTAAACGAACGTCCCGCGCAGCTTGTCCGCGATCCGGTTTGCGCTGTTCAGATCGGGGCCGGTGAGCGTCCCGTCGCGGTCGATGCTCGAATACACGAACCGGTGCACGCCGCGCGCGGTCAGGCGTTCGATCGCCGACTCGTCGGGCAGCTCGGTCTGCTCCAGCCAGCCGGCCGCCGCCAGCCTGCCGTTGCGCGCGTCGACCGAGACGACGATTCGATCGCCGTGCTTGGCGAGGCTCTCGTCGAGGAACTCGAGATCGCGGTATGCCGCGGTCCCGATCACGACGCGCGCCGCCCCCGCAGCGATCGCCGCGTCGACCGCCTCAAGCGTGCGCAGGCCTCCTCCCACCTGGACGGGCACGTTTACCTCGGCGGTGATTCGCGCGACGTGCTCGATGTTCGCCGGCGTGCCGGTCCGGGCTCCGTCGAGATCGACAACGTGCAGCGCGCGGGCGCCGTCCGCCACCCATCGGCGGGCGGCATCCAGCGGGTCGGCGTCGTAGGTGGTCTGCTCGTCGAAGTCCCCCTTCGTGAGCCGGACCGCCTTGCCACCGAGAATGTCGACGGCGGGCAGCAGGATCATGCGGCGGCCGGCTGGGCGGCGCAAACTCCGGAAAAGCGAGCCAGCATCGCCAGCCCCTGCGCCGATGACTTCTCCGGGTGAAACTGGACGCCGAACACGTTGTCGCGCTGGACGATCGTCGCGAAGCGCTCGCCATACTCGGTGGTGCCGACGACATCGTGGGGGTCGCTCGGGTGGGGCGCCAACGAGTGGACGTGGTAGAAGGGGCAGCCCGCTTTCGGCAGGTCGACGGTGAGCGGGCTGTCGCGCTCGAACGCCACCTCGTTCCAGCCGATATGGGGAATCCGTAGGCCTCCGCTCTGAAGCCAGTTCACCTCCCCTGCGATCAGTCCGAGGCCGGCGGTCGGCTCGAGCTCCTCCGAGTGCCCGAACAGGAGCTGCATCCCGAGGCAGATGCCAAGTATCGGCGTTCCGGCTCGGGCGCGGGCCTGGATCAGTTCAGCAAGGCCCAGCTCGCGCAGGTTGCGCATCGCCACGGGGAAAGCGCCCACGCCGGGGATCGCGATGCCGTCGGCTTCGCTGATCTCGTCGTGGTCCCGGGTGATCGTGGTGCTCGCGCCCACGTGCTCGAGCGCCTTCTCAACAGAGCGGCGATTGCCCATCCCGTAATCGACGACGGCGATTCGGGTCATACGAGCGTCCCCTTGGTGCTCGGCACGCCCGTCTCGGTGGGATCAAGCGCGACTGCGCCGCGCAGCGTCCGTGCGAGCGCCTTGAAGCACGCCTCGATCACGTGATGGGCGTTGGTCCCGGCCTCGACACTGAGGTGCATAGTCAGCTTCCCGTTACTGGCGAGCGCGCGGAAGAACTCCTCGGCCAGCTCGTGATCGAAATTGCCGATCGTCCCGGGCGGGATCTCGGCCTCGAACACACACAGGCCGCGGCCGGAGATGTCGATCGCGCACGAGGCCCGCGCCTCGTCCATGGGGACGGTGGCGTTCCCGTAGCGTGAAATCCCGGTCCGGTCTCCGAGCGCCTGGTCGAGCGCCTGACCGATGCAGATGCCGACGTCCTCGACGGTGTGATGGGCGCCGGTCTCGAGGTCCCCGCTTGCCTTGACGTCGAGGTCCAGGCGGCCGTGCCGCGCGAGCAGGTCGAGCATGTGGTCGAGGAAGCCGACGCCTGTGTCGCGCTCGCCGGCTCCGCTGCCGTCGAGACGCAGCGCGACCCGGACGTCGGTCTCCTTGGTGCTGCGTTCGATTTCAGCGCTGCGGTTCATTCAGTTTCAGATTGATTGTCGCGAATGCGGGCCTCCATCGAGCGGGCGTGGTATTCGAATCCCTCGGCGCGCGCGATGGGTGCCGCGGCTTGTGCTAGGACGGTGGCGTCATCGATCTGGACCTGGGCCTGCGTGCGGCGGAACGTGTTGACGCTCAGCCCCGACGCGAACCTCGCGGCCCCGTTCGTCGGAAGGATGTGGTTGGAGCCCGCGATGTAGTCACCGAACGCCGTGCCGGCATTGGCCCCCACGAACACGCAGCCAGCCGTCGTGATCTCTTTGGCCAGGCCTTCGGCGTGCGGGCCGACGAGCTGGAGGTGCTCGGGGGCGAGCTCCTGGGCCAGGCTGAGCGCACGATCCAGTCGAGGCACCTCGACCCCTGTTACGGATGCCCCTGTTTCCGGTGCGTGCTCCATGAGGGCCGCGAGCGCTTCCAGCAGCGCGCGGTCGGTCGAGATTGCGACGACGAGCGTCCCCGGCCCATGCTCTGCTTGCGCCAGCAGATCGAGCGCCAGCGGCTCAGGGTCGATCTGGCTGTCGGCGATTGCGACGAGGTCGCTGGGCCCCGCGAATCCGTCGATCCCGACGTTGGCTGACACCTGCCGCTTGGCTTCCTGCACGTAGAGGTTGCCCGGTCCGACGATCACGTCCACCGGCGCAGTCGACTCCGTCCCATACGCGAGCGCGGCAATCGCCTGGGCGCCGCCCATGCGGTGAACCTCGGTCACGCCCGCCAGCGCGCACGCTCCCAACACGGCGCTCGATGGGGTCGCCACGACAACTTCCGCGACCCCGGCGACCCGTGCCGGGACTACACCCATCACCACGGTGCTCAGATACGGCGCCCGACCACCGGGCACGTAGACGGCGGCTCGGGCGACCGGGACGTGGCGCAGCGTCACCGTGTGCTCGTCGAAGCGGATCGCCTGGTCCCGCTCGATCGCCGCCTCGCAGACGCGGCGTACGTTGTCCGCAGCGCGCTTGAGCCCCTCGCGCACCGCAGGATCGAAGGCGGTGAGCGCCTCATCGAGCTCCGCTGCCTCCACGCGTTTCGGAGCGGCGTCGGGATCGAACGCGCGGGTGTACTCGGCGAGCGCCGCGTCACCGCGCTCGCGCACGTCCGCGATGATGTCGGCCACCGCTTCGCTGACCGACTCGGGTGCCTCCACAAGCGCCCGCAGCCGCTCGGCGGTGGTCTCGGCGTCCTCACCGGCGTCGATCACCTCAAACCGCATTTAGCCGCTCCAGCAG
Source organism: uncultured Solirubrobacterales bacterium (assembly GCA_963849295.1). Taxonomy (GTDB): domain Bacteria; phylum Actinomycetota; class Thermoleophilia; order Solirubrobacterales; family Solirubrobacteraceae; genus Palsa-465. Next base: position 617,807 of record CAWKGU010000005.1, on the reverse strand, counting down.
CGCGTCGATCGCCGATGCCTTCAGCTTGTGTGACACGCGGTTGGCAATCAGCCGCGCCGTGCAAAGCGCGATCTCCTCGCGCACGACGAGGCCGTTCTCCCTCAGCGTGGTTCCGGTGGCGGTGAGATCGACGATTGCCCTCCGCCAGGCCGGTGAGCGGCGCCAGCTCGACCGATCCCTTGACCTCGACGATCTCCGCCTGGCGGCCGGTCTCCTCGAAGTAGCGCGCCGCGATGCGGGGATATTTGGTTGCCACCCTCACCACCCCGAGTCGCCTCAGCGCCTCGGTCGCGCGATCCTCCCCGGTCACGGTCGCGAGCACCATCGTGCACTGGCCGTAGCCGAGATCGACGAGCTCATAGACCTCGCGCTCTGACTGCTCCATCAGCACGTCCTTGCCGGTGATGCCGATGTCGGCGGCGCCCGCCTCCACGTACGTCGGCACGTCCGAAGGGCGCATCGTCACGATTCCGGAGCCCTCGAATAAGAGCTTGCGGTCGTTCTCGCGCACTTCACGTGTGTCGAGGCCGAGGCGATCCAGGAGGTCGAGCGTGTCGTTCCAGAGCGCCCCGCGGGGAACGGCGATCCGCAGATCGTTCACTGTCGCTCCTCCCCGGTGAGGGCGATGTGCAACCGCTCGACGGCCAGCGCGAACCCCACCGCGGGCAGCGGCCGTCCAAACCGGCCCAGCAGCTCGTCATAGCGCCCGCCGCTGCCGATCGGCACGCCGTGGGCGGGGTCATACACCTGGAACACCGCGCCCGTGTAGTAGCCGAGGGACCGAACGAGACCGAGGTCGAAGATCACCCGCTCGGCGACGTTCGGGCCGAGCCGCTCATGCACGGCGCGCATCCCGGCGCCGGCCTCCTTGAGCGCCTTGAGCTCGTCAAGCACCTCGGGTCCGCCGCGGGTCTGCGGGACCCGCAGCAGCAACTCGAGCTGGTCGTCGGCGAGCTTGAGCTCGGACAGCTCGCGCTCCAGACCGACGAAATCGCCATTCACGAGCTGCGTCAGGATCCCGTCCCTGCGCTGCGGTTCGACGCCCATGGTTTCGAGCAGCGCCGGATACAGGCTCGCGTCGCCGAGGCCAACCCGGTATGTCCTAAGGCCGGCGGCGTCGAGCGCTTCGCACAGCACGGTCAAGGCCTCGACCGTGCCCTCGGGCGCGGGCGCGCCGATCAGCTCGATCCCGGCCTGGAGGAACTCGCGAGCCTGCCCTCGCTGCGGACGAACGCCGCGATAAGCGTGCGCGAAGTACGAGAAGCGCAGCGGCGGGTCGGTGCTCGCGTACCGCGTGGCGACAAGCCTCGCGATCGGGACGGTCATGTCGGAGCGCAGCACGAGCACGTTGCCCTGCTCGTCGAACATCCGATATGCGGGCTTCGTCGCGGACATGTCGGTGCGCGCGAACGTGCCCTCGTATTCGAGAGCGGGCGTGTAGACCTCGCCGTAACCGGCGCGTTCGAACACTGCGCGGACCCGATCGGTCATCTCGCGCAGCTCGCGCATCTCGTCGGGCAGCACGTCGCGGGTTCCGCTGGGGATCCGGTCGACCATGGTGTTCTTAGAGAATCAGACGGGCGCGCTGCCCGCGGGCGCAGCCGTTCAGACGGAGGCGGGCACGTCGTCGAGCCGCTCAATGCGGGCCCCGAGGGCGCGCAAGCGCTCGTCGATCCGCTCGTACCCGCGGTCGATCTGTCGGATGTTGGCGATCTCGGTGACGCCGTCGGCGCACAGCGCGGCGATCAGCATCGCCATTCCGGCGCGGATGTCAGGCGACTCGACGCGCTCGCCACGCAGACGCCGCGGGCCGACGACGATCGCGCGGTGGGGGTCACAGATCGTGATCGCGGCGCCCATCACCTGGAGCTTGTCGGTGAAGAACAGCCGGTTCTCGAACATCTTCTCGTGGATGATCACCGACCCTGTCGCCTGGGTCGCAAGCGCCAGGGCGATGCTCGTCAGGTCGGCGGGGAAGGCCGGCCACGGGCCGTCTTCGACCTTCGGCATGTAGTCGCCGGCGTCGTTTCGGATCACGAGCTCCTGTGCGCCGGGAACGATCACGTCCGCGCCGCGGAGCTCGCTTCGCAGTCCAAGGCGATCGAAGACCAGGCGGATCATCCGGAGGTCCTCGGGGACCGTGTCCTTGACGATCAGCTCGCCCCCAGTCACTCCCGCGAGTGCCATGAACGAGCCGATCTCGATGTGGTCAGGGGCAATCGTGTGCGTGCAGCCTCGCAGGCTCCCGGTGCCGTGCACGGTCATCACGTTCGAACCGATGCCGTCGATCGGTGCTCCCATCGCCACCAGCATCCGCGCCAGGTCCTGGACATGAGGCTCGGACGCGGCGTTGCGGATCACGGTGGTTCCGCGCGTCAGCGCAGCGGCCATCAGCGCATTCTCGGTCGCCATCACCGACGGCTCGTCCATGAGGAAGTCACAGGGCTTGAGGCCGAGCGGCGGCGCCTCGAGCTCGATGTTGCGCCCGTGCCTGACGAGCGCTCCGAGTGCCCGGAAGGCGTCGAGGTGAGGGTCGAGTCTTCTTCTGCCGATGACGTCGCCACCGGGGGGCGGCATGTCTGCGTGGCCGAAGCGCGCGAGCAGGGGGCCAGCCAGCAGGAACGAGGCGCGGATCCGGTCCGCGAGCTCGCGGTCAGGATCGTGTCGATCGACGCTCGAGGCGTCGATCGACACCTCGCCGGGACCGCGCCACTGGACCTTCGCGCCGAGCTCCTCGAGCAGCAGCGTCATCGACTCGACGTCGCTGATCCGCGGGACGTTGCGCAGGATCACCTCGTCGCCGGTGAGCAGGCACGCGGCCAGGATCGGCAGCGCGCCGTTCTTGTTGCCGGCCGGGACGATCGTGCCCGAAAGCGGCACACCACCTTCGATAACGAACTTCTCCATCTGGATTGGCGGCACCCGGCCCGGCTCTGGGGGCGACTTCGGAGGCACTCGGGCCGGCCTGGAGCGCTGAGCTAGGGTAACAGCCATGCAGACGCAGCTTTCGCGAGACGAAGCCTGGACCCTGCTTACTGAATGGACCACGTCGGAGTCGCTGCTGCGCCATATGCTGGCTGTCGAGGCGGCGATGCGGGCATACGCGCCGAGGTTCGGAGGCGACGTCGAGCTGTGGGGCCTGACGGGCCTCTTGCACGACCTCGACTACGAGCGGTATCCGGATCTCGGCGACGGGCATCCACGGTACGCGTTGAGGGAGCTTGAATCGCGTGGTTATCCGCCCGAGCTCGTTCGCGCCGTCGCGTCGCATGCCGATTTCATGGGGGTACCGCGGGAGACGGACATGGAGAAGGCCTTGTATGCCGTCGACGAGCTGTGCGGCTTCGTGCTGGCGTGCGCATATGTGCGACCTGACGGCCTGGTCGGAATGACGCCCAAGTCGGTGAAGAAGAAGCTACGGCAGCCCTCGTTCGCGGCGGCTGTCGATCGCGACGAGCTGCAGCAGGGAGCTTCCGAGTTGGGGGTCGACTTCGACGAACACCTGACGATCGTGATCGAGGCGCTGACCGAGCGGCGGCTGGAGTTGATGGGGGGCGGGTCGGCCGGGGCTGCCGCGTGACGGACTTCGGGCCCGGCCACATCCCGATCAGCGATCCGACCACTATCCAATCGGGATGACCCACCCCATCACGATCGTCGTCATGGAGGGCGACGAGACGGGCCAGGAGCTGCTCGAACAGGCCGTACGAGTTCTCGATCCGGAGCTCCTGGGGATCGAGATTGTTTTGGATCGCTTCGACCTCTCGCTGGAGAATCGGCGGTCTACGTCGAACGGGGTGGTGAGCGAGGCGGCGCGCGCGATGCTTGCTGCGGGCCTCGGCCTGAAAGCCGCGACGATCACGCCCGAGGGCGCCGACGACGTCGGCTCTCCGAACCGCATCCTGCGCGAGGAGGTGCACGGCAAGGTGATCGTGCGCACGGGTCGGCGACTTCCGGGCGTGACCCCGATCGCAGGGGTCCACTATCCGATCGCGGTCGTGCGAATGGCGGTTGACGATGCCTACGGCGCCAAGCAGTGGCGCGAGGGCGATTCGGGCGAGGCCTCCGAATTGGCGTTTCGTACCGAGCGGATCAGCCGGGCCACATGCCGCGCGGTTGCCGAGCACGCCTTTCGGACTGCGTCGAGGATGAACGGGCGCGTATACGGCGGTCCGAAGTGGACCGTGTCGCCGGTGTACGAGGGGATGTTCAAGGAAGAGCTGGATGCAGCCGCCTCGCGGTATCCCGGCGTCGCGTATCAGCCGGTGTTGATCGACGCGACGTACGCCGGGCTGTTGTCAGGAGCTGCCGACGCTCCGCTGGTGATTCCTGCTTTGAATCGGGACGGCGACTGCCTGTCTGACCTGGTACTACCGATGTTCGGCTCGATCGCCGGCGCCGAATCGGTGCTGCTTTCGTTTGACGAGTACTACGAACCGGTGGTAGCGATGGCGGAGGCGCCCCACGGGACCGCGCCGGCGTTAATGGGGAAGGACGTCGCGAACCCGCTGGCGATGATCCTGGCGTGCGGGGCGGTGCTGAGGTATGCGGCTGATCGCGGTGATTCCGAAGACGAAGCCACGACGAACAAGCCTCCCGGTCCGGCAATCGAGCGCGCGTCAAGAGGCATCTACGAATCCGTCCTCGAGACCGTCGCCTCAGGCGTCAAGACCCCGGATCTCGGCGGCCACGCTGGCACGACCGAGTTCACGGACGCGGTCCTCGATCGGATACGGACGAAGCTTCAGGTGTGGGAATCGATGGGGTCGGCGGCATAGTCCTCCGCGGCCGCCCTGCGCACCGCATGCAAGTCGCCTCTCGTTCCGTCCGACCCGGCTACGGCAAGCCGCCCCTCGTTCCGTCCGACCCCCCGCCTACGCTCTCGAACATATGTTCCTGAGCTCAAAAAAGCGACTGAGCACATGGCTCAGCTGGGCGGACGACATTCTCGGCGATCCGGCCCCACCTCATCCTCATCGTCAACCTCTGCGCCGGAATCGGGCGCGTCGGCCGGGCATGGTGCCCGCGCGCCCCGCGCACTGCATCTCCCCGGTGCGAGGGCCTGTCGGTGAGCATGAGCGGGAGCGGTTTGTCGGCGCGGCTTAGTCCTTCCTAGTCGCCCGTCCTCACCCGCCCATCCAGACCACGAGAAGCCGCGGGAGGCTCAACACCCCGTTCGGCTGTCCGGTCGTCATGGTGTTCCCTGCGCTGAGAATGCCGAACACGACCGCGAGGAATGTGCCCAGTCCCAGGATCAGGCAGATGAGCACGAGTATGAGGACCTGAGGGTTCTCACGGAAGAAGCGGGTCACCTCGCGCATGGTGTGATGCTCGCAAACATGGCCCGCGGCCACTCCGCAGGCGGTCACAGAGACTCAGCCCCGCGGCCCCTCCGCAGGCGGTCACAGGAACTCAGCCCGGGCAAAGAAAGACCCCGCGACGGAGTCACGGGGTCTGTATGTAAAAAACCGGCGGCGACCTACTCTCCCAGGCCCTTGCGAGCCAAGTACCATCGGCGCTGAGGGGCTTAACGGCTCTGTTCGGAATGGGAAGAGGTGTTTCCCCCTCGCCATAGCCACCGGAAACCGGTAGAGACCGCGCGTGGCCAACACGTGACCCCGCGCCCTCGCGCGGACCTTCAAAACTACACAGTGCCAATGCACGGATATCAAATATCCGTCAAGCCCTCGACCCATTAGTACCGGTCTCCTACGGACGTTACCGTCCTTCCAGATCCGGCCTATCAACCTGGTGATCTTCCAGGGGTCTTACTCCCTCTAGGGGATGGGAGAGCTCATCTCAAGGTCGGCTTCCCGCTTAGATGCTTTCAGCGGTTATCCGATCCGCACGTAGCTAACCTGCGATGCCCTTGGCAGGACAACAGATACACCAGAGGTGCGTTCGTCCCGGTCCTCTCGTACTAGGGACGACTCCTCTCAACTCTCCAACGCCCACGGCAGATAGGGACCGACAGTTTTGTTACTCCCAACCGTCCAAACGGCTGAGGGCCAGGTCATTTCTGCCTGACTCTGCATGTCGCCATGCAGCTCGGACTGTATCTTCCGGAAGCATCATTCCGGTCTGGCGTACAGTCTCTGAGGATTCTGGCTGACTACGTTGATTACGTCTAGCGACGACCGAGAAGGAACCTTCTCCGTCGACGTAGCCCGATATGTAGCCATCCAGCCTTTCCTGCTGATTGTCCGCACCTGTCACATTGTCACTGTACCGTCCGCTCCGGACGGAACGAGTAGCGCAGGATACTCGGAGTTTCCAGCATATAGCCAGATTTATAGACAGCAATGGTCTACTGTCTCACGACGTTCTGAACCCAGCTCGCGTACCGCTTTAATGGGCGAACAGCCCAACCCTTGGGACCTACTTCAGCCCCAGGATGCGACGAGCCGACATCGAGGTGCCAAACCGGGCCGTCGATGTGGACTCTTGGGCCCGATGAGCCTGTTATCCCCGGAGTACCTTTTGTCCGTTGAGCGACGGCGCTTCCACTTGCTACCGCCGGATCACTAAGGCCTGCTTTCGCACCTGCTCGACCTGTCGGTCTCGCAGTCAAGCTCCCTTACTGCCTTTACACTCTACGCACGATTTCCGACCGTGCTGAGGGAACCTTTGCGCGCCTCCGTTACATTTTGGGAGGCGACCGCCCCAGTCAAACTACCCACCTGTCACTGTCCGGCGCCCGGATTCACGGCGCACCGTTAGAGATCCAATACACCAAGGGTGGTATCTCAAGGTTGGCTCCACGCCAGCCGCAGCCGGCGCTTCCAAGCCTCCCACCTATCCTGAGCGAGGTGCATCGAACCCCAATACCAAGCTGTAGTAAAGGTTCACGGGGTCTTTCCGTCTAGCCGCGGGTACTCGGCATCTTCACCGAGACTGCAATTTCACCGAGCCCCTCGTTGAGACAGCGTTCAAGTCGTTACGCCATTCGTGCAGGTCGGAACTTCGCGTTATTCCCCTGTTTCCAGGGGCGCAGACTATCCCTTCACCTCATCAGCACCCTTAGGAGATCGTCCCGCGCGAGACGTCGCTTGCCGAGATTCATCTCGTAAGCGAGATCGATAATCGTGCGCAGGCCGTCCCGCCGCAAATGATCGCCTTGCTCGATCATCCGGCAAACGTCCACGAACGCCGCAAAGCTCTTTGCCTTGCTCCCCCTCAGGGGATGGCGCTCGAACTGCGGAATGACCGACCCGAGAAGATCTCCGACTGCCCGCGCCTCGAATTTGAAGGTGCGATCAGACTTCGATTCCCGGATCCATCCGCATCCGAAGAACGCTTGTAGATCCTTGAGCAGCTCAAGGTCCTTCTCATTCAGAGACAACGAGAATGAAGGACGAACCTCAATGCCGGCCCGCAGCTTGCTCCTTACGGCGAAGGAGATGCAAAAACACCCTTCGCCTTCTGTAAGCCCGCTAACGAACCACGGATCCAGCGGAACTCTTTCTCCATAGGCTGCCCTTGTCATGATGAGGGCCGGCGTATTGCGGGTCGCATCCATCGGCCGCAAAGCGGCCACACGACCCGCCTCTCCTTTCGGATCAGTCGTTACGGGGTCACTAGACACGTCTAGGACTTCCCTCGGGATTACCCGCGACCGAAGGTCGGTAGGGCTTCCCCGATATGAGCCGGTACTCGGCCGCTCCTCGCGGAGCGGCGGGGCAAGTAGTTCTTACCCGACAAGGAATTTCGCTACCTTAGGCACTGTTGTTACTCACCGGCCGAGCCGATGGGCCAGATCGTTTCTGTTCCGTCTGGCTCTCTATGTCGCCATAGAGGTCGGACCATCTCTTCGTCCACCGCGGGACGTTCAGCGTATGGCCTCTGAGGATTCTGTGGCAACGCCACAGCCTTTCCTGCTGATTGTCTGCACTCGACACATTGTCACTGTACCGCCCGGTTCGGACGGAACGAGTAGTGCGAGATACTCAGATGTCCCAGCATATAGCTGAATTTTGTAACAGCCTCTCAATTGACCGTTATAGTTACGGCCGCCGTTTACCGGGGCTTAGTTTCAGTGCTTTGAGCCGAAGCCCTAACACCTCCACGTAACCTTCCGGCACCGGGCAGGCGTCAGCCCCTATACGTCGTCTTACGACTTAGCAGAGACCTGTGTTTTTGGTAAACAGTCGCTTGAACCTATTCACTGCGGCCCTCTCGGGCTTCCCTCGCGAAGAGGTTCACCCTACTGGGGCGCCCCTTATCCCGAAGTTACGGGGCGATTTTGCCGAGTTCCTTAACGAGGGTTATCTCGATCACCTTAGTGTTCTCCACCTGCCCACCTGTGTCGGTTTTGGTACAGGCACGCGCTTCCTCCCTAGAGGCTTTTCTCGGAGGCAGGGCGTCCGGGACTCGCCGGCTTAGAGCCAGCTGGCATCGCACCTCGGGTTATGCGGCCCCGGATTTGCCTAGGGCCACCCCTACATGCTTACCCCAGGGCAACCATCGCCTGGGATCCCATAGCCTTCCTCGTCCCCCCATCGGTCAAACGGAAGCAACGTGGTACGGGAATATCAACCCGTTGGCCATCGACTACGCCTTTCGGCCTCGCCTTAGGTCCTGACTAACCCTGAGCAGACGAACTTTACTCAGGAATCCTTGGGCAATCGGTGGAGGGGATTCTCACCCCTCTTTCGTTACTCATGCCGGCATTCTCACTTCCGCCGCCTCCACAGCTCGTTTACACGGCTGCTTCACTGGCGCCGGAACGCTCTCCTACCGCGCGCGAGGTCCGAAGACCTCACGCACCCGCAGCTTCGGTGACTAGCTTGAGCCCCGTTACATTGTCCGCGCTCGAACACTTGACCAGTGAGCTGTTACGCACTCTTTCAAGGGTGGCTGCCTCTAAGCCAACCTCCTGGTTGTCTGGGCATTCAAACATCGTTTCCCACTTAGCTAGTACTTAGGGACCTTAGCTGGCGGTCTGGGCTGTTTCCCTTTTGACGCTGAAGTTTATCCCCCAGCAACTGACTCCCGGAGTAGCCGTGACGGTCTTCGGAGTTTGCCTGAAGTCGGTAACCTGGTAGGGCCCCTAGTCCAAACAGTGCTCTACGGCCGCCACGGAATTTATCCGAGGCTATACCTAAATATATTTCGGAGAGAACCAGATATCACTGAGCTTGATTAGCCTTTCACTCCGACCCACAGGTCATCCGCCCAGTTTTCAACCTAGGTCGGTTCGGTCCTCCACGAGGTCTTACCCCCGCTTCAACCTGCCCATGGGTAGCTCGCTCAGCTTCGGGTCTACCGCCTACGACTATGTCGCCCTATTCGGACTCGCTTTCGCTACGGCTCCGCTCATCGCTTAACCTTGCCGCAGACGAGTAACTCGCCGGCTCGTTATGCAAAAAGCACGCGGTCACGGCACGAGGCCGCTCCCACCGCTTGTAGGCACGTGGTTTCAGGTACTATTTCACTCCCCTTCCGGGGTACTTTTCACCTTTCCCTCACGGTACTAGTCCGCTATCGGTCACCAAGGAGTACTTAGCCTTGGAGGGTGGTCCCCCCAGGTTCAGTCCGCGTTTCACGGGTGCGGACTTACTCAGGAACACCTGCGGAAGATCGTGCGATTTCGCTTACGGGACGATTGCCCTCTGTGGTGCGCGGTTCCACGCGCTTCAACTATCACACGATTTGGTAACTCCCGCCGGATCGGCCACGATCCGGACCAGGTGTCCTACAACCCCCGACGCGCAACGTGTGGCCACTTACACGCGCTGGGTTTAGGCTGATCCCCTTTCGCTCGCCACTACTCAGGGAGTCTCGGTTGATTTCCTTTCCTCGGGGTACTGAGATGTTTCACTTCCCCCGCTTGTCTTCGCCGCGCTTATGTGTTCAGCGCGGGATAACGTCGCATTACCGACGCTGGGTTTCCCCATTCGGGCATCCGCGGGTCACTGGCTATTCAGCGCCTCACCGCGGCTTATCGCAGCCGTTCACGCCCTTCTTCGACTCTTGGTGCCAAGGCATCCACCATGTGCCCTTAATATCTTGACGGTGATCTGGGAAAGAGCCTTGCGGCTCTTGCCCGGTGATACCCGTGTCATTGGCTACTGTGCAGTTTTCAAGGTCCGCGGAGAGGAGCACCCGCCGTGCGTCGGCCCGCGACCTTGGTCGGAACGAGCCGCCGGCGACGAGCCGGTCTCTCAAAACTCAACAGCATGCGAGTCGCCTCGGCCACGCGCAGATGCACGCGACCGTGGGACCTGCCAGATCCGGTCGACATGTCTAGTGGCCGACCGCGCGGAGGAGAGCGTCGCGGAGCTCGAGAGCTCAGGCGACGATCCTCTGGCGATCGGTGCCCTTTGTTGAAGGGCTCCCTAGAAAGGAGGTGATCCAGCCGCAGCTTCCGCTACGGCTACCTTGTTACGACTTCACCCCAGTCACGAGCCCCACCTTCGACGGCTCCCTCCCAAAAGGGTTAGGCCACCGGCTTCGGGTGTTGCTCACTCCCATGGTGTGACGGGCGGTGTGTACAAGGCCCGGGAACGTATTCACCGCGGCATTGCTGATCCGCGATTACTAGCAACTCCGCCTTCATGCAGGCGAGTTTCAGCCTGCAATCCGAACTGAGACGCGCTTTAAGGGATTCGCTCCACCTCGCGGTATCGCAGCCCTCTGTACGCGCCAATGTAGCACGTGTGTAGCCCTGGACATAAGGGGCATGATGACTTGACGTCATCCCCACCTTCCTCCGGTTTGTCACCGGCAGTCTCGCATGAGTCCCCAACTTAATGCTGGCAACATGCGACGGGGGTTGCGCTCGTTGCGGGACTTAACCCAACATCTCACGACACGAGCTGACGACAGCCATGCACCACCTGTGATCCTGCCCCGAAGGGAGACCGTGTTTCCACGGCTGTCAGGAACATGTCAAGCCCAGGTAAGGTTCTTCGCGTTGCGTCGAATTAAACCACATGCTCCGCTGCTTGTGCGGGCCCCCGTCAATTCCTTTGAGTTTTAGCCTTGCGGCCGTACTCCCCAGGCGGGGCACTTAATGCGTTAGCGTCGGCACGGAGGGAGTCGACACCCCCCACACCTAGTGCCCATCGTTTACGGCGTGGACTACCAGGGTATCTAATCCTGTTTGCTCCCCACGCTTTCGCGTCTCAGCGTCAGTACCGTCCCAGCGAGCTGCCTTCGCCATTGGTGTTCCTCCTGATATCTGCGCATTTCACCGCTACACCAGGAATTCCACTCGCCTCTTCCGGACTCTAGCTTGACAGTTTCCACCGGCATTCCAGGGTTGAGCCCTGGACTTTCACAGCAGACTGGTCAAGCCGCCTACACGCTCTTTACGCCCAATGATTCCGGACAACGCTTGCCCCCTACGTATTACCGCGGCTGCTGGCACGTAGTTAGCCGGGGCTTCTTCTGAAGGTACCGTCACTCCGAACGGCTATTCACCGCCAGAGCTTCGTCCCAACTGAAAGGGGTTTACAACCCGAAGGCCTTCTTCCCCCACGCGGCGTTGCTGCGTCACGCTTTCGCGCATTGCGCAAGATTCCCCACTGCTGCCTCCCGTAGGAGTCTGGGCCGTGTCTCAGTCCCAGTGTGGCTGATCGTCCTCTCAGACCAGCTACCCATCGTTGCCTTGGTGAGCCGTTACCTCACCAACAAGCTAATGGGCCGCGGGCCCATCCCGATGCGGAGGCCGAAGCTTCCTTTCCCCAGCGGCCTTGAGGCCGGAGGGCACATTCGGTATTAGCCCGAGTTTCCTCGGGTTGTCCCAATCATCGGGGCAGGTTACCCACGTGTTACTCACCCGTTCGCGGCTTTGCCCCAGGCCGAAGCCTGGTTCGTCGCTCCACTTGCATGTGTTAGGCACGCCGCCAGCGTTCGTCCTGAGCCAGGATCAAACTCTCCGTGAAGAACTTCCCGGCGGCTGGTCAGTGACCAACCACCGCTCACAAAGAGTCGTCAGGGAATTACAACCCGCGCCGGAAAGCATTTAGAACGCAAACCGACATCGAGCAAAACCCTGGGCCTGTCCCTGGTGGGATCAGACCCTTACGCCAACACGAGGGAGCCCATGTACACCAAGGGCTCCAGGGCGTAAGACGGGGTCAATCTTGGCACCGCCGTTCGAAGACTCAACGCACCGTGACCGAGGTCACGATCTGATAGCTGAGTCGCGAGCGACGGCGTCGAACCTGGACACACTCCTCGATCGAGGGGTCGATCGAGTTGTGCGCATGCTGTTGAGTTTTCAAAGACCGTCGCTCCTCAACAGAAGGTATCTCCTTCTCAGGGGCGAACCCGGGCGACCCAAGCGGATCCCCGGGAGCGAACCAACGAGTATAGCGCCCGGACGTCGACGGTGGACGGGCCCGCCTGAAGATCTTCGCCGCCCGCACCGAGCCCACCAGAGCGAAGCAAAAAACCCCGCAGATGCGGCCCTACGTCACCACCTGAACCGTGACGCTCCGCGTCCGCGCCCGGTCGTCGAAGTCGATCAGGACGAGCTGCTGCCAAGTCCCTAGTGCCAATCGACCGTCGACCAGAGGCACAGACTCCGAGGGCCCGATCAAGGCGGCTCGCAGGTGGGCGTGGGCGTTGGTGTCGTGGTTCAGGCGGTTGTGCTCGTAGTCATCGCGAGCCGGCACGAGGCGGTCGAGCAGAGCCTGCAAGTCGTGGACTCCGCCCTGCTCGAACTCCATCGTTGTGACGGCGACCGTCGAGCCGGTGGCAAACACGTTGACGATCCCACGGTCGACCCCGGAGGTTCCAACTACGCGCGCCACGCCCTCGGTGATGTCGACGATGTGACCATTGCCGAGTGTCTCCATCCGCAGCAGCCCGCCGTGGACTGCCATGTCAGTTCACCTTGACACGTACGAATCGACGCTTGCCGGCCTGTAACACCTTGCCGTCGACCTGCCCCACGCTCACGTCCAGCGATCCGTTGGCGATCGGCTCGCCATCGAGCTTCACGCCACCCTGCGCGAGGACCCGTCGAGCATCGGACGTCGAGATGCCAAACGCCTGCGACAGGACGGCCGGCAGGTGCACGTTGCCCTCCACCGCATCCAGCTCCAAAACCGGAACATCCGACGGAACCTCTCGCTGAACGTGCACCCGGTCGAACGCCTCTTCGGCGGCGCGGGCGGCACCGTCACCGTGGAACCGGGTCACCAGCTCCCGAGCCAACTCTCGCTTGGCATCGCGCTCAGTCGCACCGGGTGGCAGCTCCTTCCCGAGCAGCAGCTGATACCAGCTCTCAAGCGCTGCATCGGGAATGCTGAGCGTTTTCCCGTAGATCTCCTCGGGGGAATCGGTGACACCGATGTAGTTACCGAGTGACTTCGACATCCTCCGCAGGCCATCTGTCCCAACGAGGATCGGCATTGTCAGCACCACCTGTTCGGGAACGCCATAGGCCCGCTGGATATCGCGCGCCAGCAACAGGTTGAATTTCTGGTCGGTCCCACCGAGCTCGATGTCGGCCCGCACCGCGACCGAGTCGTAGCCCTGGAGTAGCGGGTAAAGGAGCTCGAGCATCGAGACGGGGTTGCCCTCCGCCAGACGGTGGGCGAAATCCTCTCGCTCGATGATCTGGGCGACCGTGCTTGTACGCGCCAGCGCGAACAGGTCGCCGATCCCGAGATCGAGCCATTCGCTGTTGTGGCGCACCTCCACACGCTCACGGTCGAGCACGGTGAACGCCTGCTTCGTAAACGTCGCAGCGTTGGTGTCTATCTCTTCAATCGAAAGCGCGGGACGGGTGTCCGAGCGACCGCTGGGATCCCCAACTCGGGCGGTCAGGTCGCCGATGATCAGCACCACCACGTGTCCTAGATCCTGGAACTCGCGCAGCTTCTGCAGCACGACCGTGTGGCCGAGATGGATATCGGGCGCTGTTGGGTCGATTCCCAGCTTTACCCGCAGCGGACGGTCCGCCGCGAGCTTGCGTTCAAGTTCCCCCGCAGGCAACACGTCGACCGCGTTCCGTGCCAACCACCGAGCCGCAGCTGCGGGCGTGGAGGGCGGGGGATCCATCGGGGCCAATGCTAGACTCTCGCCCCCGGCGAGACCGCTGCCCGATGCCGTCCGGGCTGTCCCGCTACACGCAATTTGCGGCCCCACAGGGGGGCCTCAGCCTGGCCGCAGAGCGGCACCTTCGATCGCATGAGCGACGACGATCAAACCCCGACTCCGGACGACCCGCCTGCACCGATCCCGTTCCAGCGGCCGCCCCAGCTGCGGCTGAATCCGTCTGACGGCAGTCCTCCGCCCAAGCCACGCCTCCGCAAGCTCCGCTTGCTCTCGATCCTCGTGGGGCTGGGCGCGCTCGCGTTCATCTCGACGGTGTTCGGGATGATGATGGCGGTCGCGTCAGACCTCCCTCAGCTCGAGAACAAGCAGCTCTACCGCCACGCGGCCAACAGCTACCTCTACGACGACCACTGGCGCCCGATCGGGCTGTTCGCACCGCCGAACCATGTCGTTATCGATCAGGACAGCGAGATCGCGATGTATATGAAGGAAGCGATCATCGCGGTCGAGGACAAGCGCTTCAACAGCGAGCCGGGGGTCGACATCCGCGGGATCGCCCGCGCGTTCATCGCCGACGCCACGGGCGGCGCAACCCAGGGTGCCTCGACGATCGCCGAGCAATTCGTCAAGAACGCACTTTCTGAAGAGAACAACCGGACTGTGTTCGAAAAGCTGCGCGAGGCGGCGCTGGCGTACCACCTGACTCGCAAGTGGTCCAAGACGAAGATCCTCGACGAGTACCTGAACACGATCTACTTCGGCAACGGCGCGTACGGGGTGGAGTCCGCCGCGCGCGTGTACTTCGGCAAGCAACACGGGTTCGACTCGACGACCGCGCCTGACCAAACGGGCCAGACGGGCTGCGGCGATAGCACCCCCTCGCTCCCGCGCCCCAAGTGCGCCTCGGAGCTCGCGCCGGCGGAAGCCGCGCTGCTCGCCGGGATGGTCGCATCCCCCAGCGCCTTCGATCCGATCGCAAACCCCAACGCCGCGTGGGCCCGCCGCAAGCTGGTGCTCAGAGACATGCTCGACCAGCACGACATAACCGAGCAGCAGTACGAGCAGAGCAACGCCGCCCCACTGCCGACCGCCGCCGACATCCAGCAGCCGAGCGAGCCCACGACCGCGCCCTACTTCACGAGTTGGCTGCGCCCGCAGATCCTGGCTGCGATGGGTCTCGGTCGCGGGGTCCCGGCGAGCGTCGCCGAATACCGGGCCTATTACGGCGGCCTCAAGATCCGCACGTCGCTTGACCTGGAGATGCAGCGCGCCGCCGAGCAGGCGATCAGTGCCGAGCTGCCGCCGAGCTCGGGACTCCCCACCGCCTCGCTCGTCGCGATCGATAACAAAACGGGCGAGGTTCGAGCGATGGTCGGGGGTCAGGACTACGTGCACGATCCGTTCAACCTCGCGACCGAAGGCCATCGCCAGCCGGGGTCGGCGTTCAAGCCCTTCACCCTTGCCGAGGCGCTGTGGAGCGGCGAGTACTCGCCTTACTCGGTCATCGAGTCTGCGCCACAGGACTTCATCGTCCCCAACAGCGGCGGCAAGGAGCACTTCATCGTCCACAACTTCGGCAACACGT
Organism: uncultured Solirubrobacterales bacterium; assembly: GCA_963849295.1. Taxonomy (GTDB): domain Bacteria; phylum Actinomycetota; class Thermoleophilia; order Solirubrobacterales; family Solirubrobacteraceae; genus Palsa-465. The sequence continues at coordinate 602,209 of CAWKGU010000005.1, read as the reverse complement.
ACTCGGGTCCGATCACACTCACCCAGGCGACGACGATCTCGGACAACTCCGTGTACTCCCAGGTGGGCATTCACGTAGGGACCGCACGCATCGCCGGGCTCGCGAGACGGATGGGCATTCGCTCACCCGTGTCCAACAACTACGCGATGATCCTCGGCGGGCTCCGGGTCGGGGTCAGCCCGCTTGACCTCGCGCACGCGTATGAGACGTTCGCGACGGGCGGCCGCAGGGTCTACAACCCCAGGCTCGGCGCGCCCAAGAAGGGCCCGACCGGAATCGCCGAGATCCAGTGTCCGAGCCCTGCCTGCAGCGGCGGCAAGGACATCAAGGACAAGCCACAGTACGAGCAGGTCCTCCCGCCTCAGATCGCAAGCACCGTCCACGACATCCTCACGACCGTCGTGCAATCCGGCACCGGTACCGCGGCTGCGATCCCCGGCGTCGACGTCGTCGGGAAAACGGGAACGACCAGCAACTACGGTGATGCGTGGTTCGTCGGCTGGACACCCCAGCTGACAACGGCGGTGTGGGTCGGCTACCCGAACAAGCTGATTCCGATGACCACCGACTACAACGGCCAGCCGGTCGAGGGCGGCACCTACCCGGCAATCATCTGGCAGAACTTCGTCTCCCAGGCGCTCCAGATTCTCGCGACCGAGCAGGCGCAGAGCGGCCAGAACACGACGACCAGCTCGACCACGACCACAGGGTCGACCGCCACGCCCGGTTCGGCGACAGCCGCTGGCACGACCACGCCCTCCGCCGGGACCGGCACGCCCGGTGGCGGCGCAACTGGTAACGGCGGCAACGCCACGGGCGGGGGTGGCGGTGCGGGCAGCGCAACCGGCAACGGGACCGGGAATGGCGGCGGCGGAAATACGGGCGGCTCCGGTGGCGGCGGCGCAGGAGGCGGCACCGGTTCGGGCACCGGTGGCGCTGGCGGCTCAGGCTCCGGCTCAGGCGGTGGCGGCGGCTCAGGTGGCGGCAGCGGCAGCGGTTCCGGCGGCGCCGGCATCGGCCACTGATCGCTCCGGCGGCCGAACCCGTCTCGACAAAAACCGACTTCTGCTCGCGCAGAACCGCCAGGGAAGCTCGACGGCACGGGTGATCCCGATTCGCCGGTCCACCGAGATCTCGACATCGTCCAAGGCCGCGGGCCGGGCCGAGAACACGATCGGCCCTGACGACAACGACGTGCCGTTGTGGGCGAGCTCGATGCCGAGCGCCTGCGTCAGTTTGCCCGGACCGGAGCAGAGGTCCTCGATCCGGTCGAGCCCACGCCGCTCACGCATCCGCTCAATCCCGTCCACCGGCTCGAGCGCCCGAATCAGCACTGCCGCGCCAACACCGGCCGGCTCGCTCACCGCGTTCAGCAGGGCGTGGATGCCATATGACCTATACACGTACGCGACCCCCGGTGGTCCGAACAGAGTCGAAGTCCGCGGCGTCAGTCCCACGAACGCGTGGCAGGCGGGCTCGGAGTCGTGGTAGGCCTCGGTCTCGACGATCACTCCACCGCAACCGTCGTGGGTGACCACGCAGCCGATCAGGTCGCGTGCCACCTCGAGCACGGGACGCGAGTAGAAGGTACGTCTCACGGCAGCGAGAGCGCCGTGCGGGCCTGCTCGAGCTGCTCGTGGACGCGGCGCAGACTCGTTCCGCCTTCTGAAACCTTCGACTCGAGGCCACCGTCGCGCAGCAGTGCGTAGAACTCGTCATCGAGCAGCGGCGAGTACGCCGCGAGTTCCTCAGCTGTGAACGCCGACAGCTCCCTGCCTTGACGTAACGCAGTCCGCACGAGCCCGGCGACGATCCCGTGCGCCTCGCGGAAGGGCATGCCCCGCCGCACAAGCAGATCGGCGACGTCGGTCGCCGCCAGGAACTCGTCCGCCGCCGCCGTCGCCATCCGCTCGCGCCGGAACTTGATGGTGCCGAGCATTCCGTCGGCGGCTGCCAGCGCCAGCTCGAGGGTGTCGACTGTGTCAAACAGGTGCTCCTTGTCCTCCTGCAGATCCTTGTTGTAGGTGAGCGGGAGGCCATGCAGCACGCCGAGGAACGCCACGAGGTGCCCGGTCACTCGCGGCGCCTTGGCGCGCAGGAGCTCGGCGGCGTCGGGGTTCTTCTTCTGCGGCATGATCGAGGATCCCGAGGCCCAGGAGTCCGCGAGCTCGCAGAACCCGAACTCCTCGCTGCACCACAGCACGATCTCGGCGCCGAGCCGGGACAGATGGGTGGCGCAAATCGCGGCGGCCGACAAGTAGTCGAGCACGTAGTCGCGGTTTGAGACCGCGTCGATCGAGTTCTCCGCCACGCGGCCAAAACCCAGTTCACGCGCCAGAAAAGAGCGGTCTGTGTTGAAGTTGACCCCAGCGAGCGCCCCCGCCCCAAGCGGCAGCGCCGCGGTCGCCGAAGCCACTCGGTCGAATCGCTCACGGTCACGCGCCAGCATCCACACGTATGCGAGCAGGTGGTGGCTCAGGTACACGGGCTGCGCGCGCTGGAGGTGCGTGTAGCCCGGCATCGGCCAGTCGAAGTGATCTTCGGCGAGTTGGATCAGGGTCGATCCCAGCGCCACCACGCGCGAGGCTGCCTCCTGCGCGTGGGCGCGGACGAACATCGCCACGTCGGTCGCGACCTGGTCGTTGCGCGAGCGGGCGGTGTGGAGCTTGCCCCCCACCTCGCCGACGATCTCGATGACCCGTCGCTCGATCGCCATGTGAATGTCTTCGTCGTCATCGGCGAACGAGAACGAGCCATCGGCCAGCTCACGAGCAACCTGCTCGAGCCCGCGATGCAGCTCGTCGCGCTCGGCTTCGCTGATGATTCCCTGGGCGGCGAGCATCCGCGCGTGGGCGCGCGAGACTTCTACGTCATAGGGCCCGAGTCGCCAATCGAACCCGATCGAGTCGTTGAGGCGCCGGAAGTCGCCGTGTTGAGGCTCGCTGAAGCGTGACATGGCCAGGACAGCGATCTTACGGCCGCCGGCCGCGGACGATTTCCTCAAGGGCGGTGGCCACGCGATCCACCTGTCCCTCCTGCATCTCGGGGAAGAACGGCAGCGCGATCGACCGAGCGGCGACGTCCTCGCAGACGGGAAATTCTCCTGCGCGGTGTCCAAACGTCTCGCGGTAGTAGGTCATCAAGTGGACCGCCGGGAAGTACGGCTTACTCGGGATCCCGCGAGCCCCCAGGTCCCGCACGACCTGATCGCGATCGAGCCCTCGCGGAAGCTGGACCACGTACACGAACCATCCTCGACGCGCGCCCCCGGAATTCGGGCACGGGAGCGTCAGCCCCTCGGTCGAGTCGAGTGCAGCCGCATACAGCGACGCCACTCGCTCGCGGCCGGCGAGCATCGCGTCGAGATGCTCGAGTTGCGCCAGCCCAAGCGCGCACGCGATGTCCGACAGCCGGTAGTTGAACCCCAGCCGGTCGTGGTCGAGCCAATCCATGTTGGGTGAGCGGCCCTGGTTGCGCTCCGAGTCGATCTGCTCCTTGATCGTGGCATCGGCGACGCAGACCATGCCTCCCTCCCCGGTCGTCAGCTGCTTGTTGGCGTAGAAGCCGAACACCGCCGGGTGACCGCGGCCCCCCACCGGGACGCCGTCGGGGAACACCGCCCCGAGCGCCTCGCATGCATCCTCGACGATCGGCACCCCCAGATCCTCGAGCGCGCCAACGTCGGCCGGATACCCGAACACGTGGACCGGCAGGATCGCCGCGGTTCGGCTGGTCACCGCAGCCGCCACACCAGCCGCGTCGATGTTCAGCGTCACCGGGTCGATGTCGACGAACACCGGCCGCGCGCGCTCGTAGACCGCCACGTTGGCGCTCGCGACGAACGAGAACGGGCTGGTGATTACTTCATCCCCGTCGCTGACCCCGACAGCCCGCAGCGCCAGATGGAGTCCCGCCGTCCCACTGGAGACGGCGCTCGCAAACCGCGCCCCCACGCGGGTAGAAAATGCCTCCTCAAACGAAGCGAGCAGTGGTCCGAGCGACAGCCGACCCGAGCGCAGCACGGCGAGCACCCGCTCCTCCTCACTGGGTCCGATGACTGGCTTGGCGAGCGGGATCTGGCCGCTCACGAGCGCCGGGCAGCCGGCTTACGCCGTGACACCTGCATCCCGTACTCGAGCGAGTCGACGAGCGCCTCCCACGACGCCTCGATGATGTTCTCCGAGACGCCGATCGATCCCCACACGTCGTCGCCGTCGGAGGCATCGAGCAGCACCCGGGTCACGGCGCCCGTGCCCTTCGTCTCGTCGAGGATCCTGACCTTGAAGTTGACGAGGTCGATATCGCGCAGGTGCGGGTGGATCTCGACGAGCGCGTCCCGCAGCGCCCGGTCGAGTGCGTTGACGGGGCCGTTGCCCTCGGCTGTGCGCACATACCGCTCGCCGTCGACCCAGATCTTGATCGTCGCCTCGGTCTCGACCCGCCCGTCGGCGCGCTTTTCCACTATTGCGCGCCAGGATTCCAACGTGAACAGCGGCTCGTATTCGCCGCTCTCCTTGCGCAGCAGGAGCTCGAACGAGCCATCGGCCGCTTCGTAGTGATAGCCGCGGTGCTCGAGCTCCTTGACCCGGTCGGTCACCCGGGACGCCGCGTCGTCGTCGAGCGCGATCCCGGCGTCTCTCGCGCGCGCGTGAACCGTTCCCTTTCCTGAGAGCTCCGAGATCAGCAGCTCACGCTCGTTCCCGACCAGCGCGGGCTCGACGTGCTCGAACGTCGAGGGATCCGCGCTCACCCCGGCGACGTGCATTCCGCCCTTGTGCGCAAACGCGTTGCGACCGACGTACGGCTGGTCGGGATTTGGAGGGAAGTTGAGCAGCTCGTCGAGGAAGTGCGCGGTCGGCGTCAGCGACGCCAGCTGCTCGGGGCTCAGGCACTCGAAGCCGAGCTTGAGCTGGAGGTTGGGGATGATCGAGACGAGGTTGGCGTTCCCGCAGCGCTCGCCGTAGCCGTTCATCGTTCCCTGCACGTGGGTCGCGCCCGCGAGCACGGCGGCGAGCGTGTTGGCGACACCGCACCCTGCGTCGTCGTGGCAGTGGATGCCGACCTGCACCGCGCTGTCGCGCAACGCGGCGACGACCGAGGCCATCGCCGAGGACACGCGGTCTGGCAGCGTCCCCCCGTTCGTGTCGCAGCAGACCACGGTCTCCGCGCCGGCCTCGGCGGCAGAGCGCAAACACCGCAGCGCGTAGTCCGGATCATCGGCGAACCCGTCGAAGAAGTGCTCGGCGTCGTAGACGACGCGTTTGCCCGCTCCGACCAGGAAGGCGATCGAGTCTTCGATCATCCGGAGGTTCTCCTCGCGATCGACCTTGACCACCTTCTCCAGGTGAAGCGCCCAGGTCTTGCCCACGAGCGTGCACACCGGGGCGAAGCACTCGGCCAGCACTCGGAGCGACGGATCCTCGGCCGCGGAAGCCAACCCCCGGCGGCGGGTCATTCCGAACGCCGCGATCTCCGCGTGTCCAAAGCGCTCGGAGGCCAGCAGCTCGAACAGCTCGAGCTCCTTTGGATTGGAGCTCGGGAATCCGGCCTCGATCTGGTCGATCCCGAGATCGTCAAGGCGATGCGCGACGCGCAGCTTCTCCTGCGCCGAGAGCGACATGCCTTCGCCCTGCATGCCGTCGCGCAGGGTTGTGTCGTAGAGCTGGATCTTCATCGTCGGCAAATGATGTGGATTGGGCGGGCCTGCCCTGGCGGGCGGCCCGCCTGTTTTCATACCGCCTTCGACGGAACCTGGACGACGTCCAGCCACTCGGCGTAGCGCGGATCGCGGCCATGGAGCGCGTCGTCGAACACGGACTGGATCTGGCGGGTCGTTTCCCCAGGCTCCCCTCCGCCGATGATGTGATCGTCGATTTCGCGCACTGGCACCAGCTCGGCCGCGGTGCCCGAGAGGAACACCTCATCGGCGAGGTAGAGCTCGGCGCGCGCCAGGTCGCGCTCGACGACCTCCAAGCCGAGGTCCCGAGCGATCCGGATGACCGACTTGCGGCTGATCCCGTCGAGGATTCCCGCCGTCTGCGGAGGCGTGACGATTTGACCGTCCTTGACGACGTAGATGTTCTCGCCGGTCCCCTCGCTCACGAATCCTCGTGAGTCGAGCAGGATCGCCTCCTCGTACCCGGCCTTCGACGCCTCGACCTTCGCGAGCACGCTGTTGAGGTACTGGCCTGAGGCCTTGGCGTGCGGGATCAACGAGTCGTGCGGAATCCGCCGCCAGCTCGACACCTTCGCCCGCACCCCGTGGGTCTTGCCCTCCTCGCCCAGGTAGGCGCCCCACGACCACGCCGCGATCGTCACCTCGACGTTGCAATCGAGCGGGTACAGACCCATCTGGCCGTAACCGCGGAAGACGATCGGCCGGATGTAGCACTCGCGGAGCTCGTTGGCGGTGATCAGCTCGTGGGTGGCGGACCGGAGCTCCTGGAGGCTGTACGGAACCGGCATGTAGTAGAGCTCCGCCGACTTGAACAGCCGCTCCAGGTGGTCGAGGTGGCGGAAGATCGCGGTTCCCTGCGGCGTTTCGTACGCGCGCTCGCCCTCGAACACCCCGGTCCCGTAATGCAGCCCGTGGGTCAGTACGTGGATCTTTGCGTCCTCCCAGGCGACCAGCTCTCCGTTGTGCCAGATGAGGTCCGCTTGTTGCACGAATACTCCTTAGAGGTTTTTGAGGACTGCCTGGGTGGCTTCACGGGTCGTGGCGGTGCCCCCCAGGTCCGGTGTGCGCAGCCCCTCGGCCAGCGCCCGGTCGACCGCCGATTCTACCGCCGCTGCCTGCGTTTCCTGCCCGAGTCCGTGCCGGAGCATCATCGCGGCCGAAAGGAACATCGCCAGCGGGTTCGCGCGACCGGTGCCGGCGATGTCCGGCGCCGAGCCGTGCACCGGCTCGAACAGGCCTGGCCCATCGGCGCCGAGCGAAGCGCTCGGCAGCATGCCGATCGACCCGGTCAGCATCGCCGCCTCGTCAGAGAGGATGTCGCCGAACATGTTCTCCGTCAGCAGCACGTCGAAGTGCCGGGGGGCAGCGATCAGCCGCATCGCTGCGTTGTCAACGAGCAGGTGCTCGAGTTCGATGTTCGGAAACTCGCGGGCGTGGAGCTGATGCACCACCTCGCGCCATAAGCGGCTTGTCTCGAGCACATTTGCCTTGTCGACACTAGTGACGCGTGAGCGAGCGGCCCCGAACGCGACCCGGGCGATCCGCTCGATCTCCGACGCGCGTGTACGCGCACGCATCGGACGCCTCGTCGGCTGAGCGGGTCTTCTCGCCGAAGTAGATCCCGCCGGTGAGCTCGCGGACGACGAGCAGGTCGACCCGCTCGATCAGCTCGCGCTTCAGCGGGCTCGCGTCGTACAGCGCGGGGAGCGGCCGAACCGGGCGCAGGTTCGCGAACAGCCCAAGCCCCTGCCGCAGGCCAAGCAGCCCCTGCTCGGGCCGTGGCTTTGCCGGATCCGTCGTGTCCCATTTCGGCCCGCCTACGGCGGCGAGCAGCACGGCATCCGCGCTGCGGCAGGCTTCGAGCGTTTCGTCGGTCAGAGCCGTGCCGTGGGCGTCGATCGAGGCTCCACCGAAGACATGCTCCTCGTACTCGAGCTCGGCACCTGCGGCCGACAGCACTTCGACCGCGGGAGGCATGATCTCCGGGCCGATGCCGTCGCCAGGGAGCAGGATTACCTTCGGCGCCACGAGTCGGGACCGTAACGGCGGGGACGACCCACGCGGCCGGTTGACCGGTGACCTTCGCGATCTGGTCGAAATCCGTGTCGTAGTGGAGCACCACGAGCTGGCGCGACTCCGCCGCGGCGGCCACGAGCAGGTCTGGCAGCTTGCGACCGCGCTGATGCCGCCTTGCGAGTAGGCGCTGGACCTGCCGGGCACGCCGGACGTGCGCTTCAGTCGTTTCGACGAGCTCGAAGGCCTCAAGCGCGTCGGTGAGCCGGTCCCACTCGTCCGCGCTGCGGGCGCTGAAGCCGATCTCGAGGTCGCTGATCCCGGCCCGAGCAAGCGCTCCATCGCCGGCGAGCGGCTCGATCACGCCGCGTATCGTCGGATTTCGCAGCCGGGTGAGGACGCTTGTGTCGACCAGGTGCGTCAGCGCCATGCCCGCTCTCGCGGCGCCAGGTCGGCGCGAGCGAGGACGTCGAGCCGAGCCCCGGCCGGCTTGTCGTCGGCTGCCACCCGCATCAGCGCCTGGTTCACGGTCGCCTTGATCGTCTTCGTTCCCAACCGCCGGCGCGCAGCGTGCAGCGTCCGCTCATCGATATCGACGAGATGTTTCGCCACACGACCGAGTATATACCATAGCTTCACTGTATATCTGATTGGCGGTGGACCGGCCCCTCGACTCTCGGCGCCGCGCGGCATAGGCTTGCCCCAACTCCATACCCAACGAGAGGAGCAAGCATGGCCGAGAGCGTCTACAGGGTGACCGAGGTCGTCGGCGTCAGCAGCGAGTCGTGGGAGGCCGCGGCCAGGACCGCGGTCGAGACCGCCGCCAAAAGCGTGCGAGAGCTGCGGATAGCGGAGGTCGTCCGCCAAGACCTGACGATCGAGAACGGCGGCGTGCAGAACTTCCGTATCCGTCTCGGGATCTCGTTCAAGTACGACCCGAACGAGTAGATCAGCGGCCTGGCCAACCCGGGCGAGGGGTGGTTCGGCTGGCTCGCCGGCCACCCCGGGGCCGCCCCAGGGTACCCCCCTAGTTTTTAGGTTCAGGGCTTGACAGCGCCTCAAGCGCAGCTATAGGGTCGGGCCGAGTATGAACGCCTTCGGGGAGGACTGGCCTCGAGGGGGAGGTCTTTCACCTACATGATTGGGGAGCCCTTGATGACCATCGGTAGTGCTACTACGAAGTCGTCGCTGACGAAGACGTCAGCGCACGCTTCTCCTAGCTTTCGCGGTTTTCGCCGCGTTGCTGGTTCGTGCCTGCGTCGGCGTTCGCTGATAGCTACACGTGGACGGGCGGTCCGTCCACCGACTGGAACGGCACCGGCAACTGGACTTGCTCTGGGACGTGCGGCGTCAATCACCCGTCGACCTCGAGCGACACCGCGACCATCAACGTCGCCGGTACCAATACGCCGACGACGTGCGGTTCATCGACGTGCGACGGCCGGAACCATCAACGTCACCTCGCCGGGACAGCTAAAGGTCAGCGGCGGCACGCTCAACTTCAACACGATGAACCTCAACAACTCTTCCGACCTGGTCCTGACCCAGCGGAACGATTGGCCCAACAGCTGCGAACGGGACCGCCACGATCAACTCGTCGCCATCGATCCGACCCCGCATCCAGCTCATCAACTCGGGCGTCAACTACGGCGATTCAACCAGCGACACGCTGGCCCTCGGCACTCGTGTCGAGATGGATCAGGAGAAGACGGTCACGCTGGAGGGCACGCTGGACATCGGTCGCCAGACTTATGACCTCATCCCGCAGCGCCGGAACAGCCGGTTGTGCTCACAGCCTCAGGCACCGGCACGCCTGTGTTCCAGATCGACAACGGCGGCCAGCTCGACAACGAGGGCAACGGCGCGACGTTGACCGACGTCGTGTCAGCCCGCATCAACATGACCAGCACGGGTGCGCGATCGCCGATCACAGCACCGGCAGCCGACCAGTCGCTGGTGCTGCCGAACTCCGACACCCATAACCCAGGGAAGGCCAACTACGAGGGGACGATCAACGAGCGGTCGAGCTCAGGACCTCTCGGCCTGTTGACGGGATCACCCTCGTCGTCGGCAACAACGGCTGCACCGGCTGCGGCACCAACGACTGGGGCGGGCAGCTCGGCAGCACGCTGACCGTCGACAACGCTCAGCCACAACAGGAACCGCGCCGGCAAGCCGGTCACGATCCTCACTTCGAACTAACAACTCGGGGGGCACCAACCCGACTGCCACGTTCAACCTCAACGCAACCGTCAACGCGAGCAACACGATCACCATGAATGGCGATCTCACGCTCGACTCGATCGGCTGCCACCGCGACGTCGCCACCGCCGGTAGGAGGCGGGTTCTTCTCCGGTAACGCGACGTTCCAGACGGGCGGGACGATTGGCGATCTGCTGATCCATGATGCGCAGTTCGCGGGTCAGCCGACGGGTCAGACGATCACGATCCCGCATGGCACGACCGCGGTCGTGGAGAACGACGTTGCGACGTGGAACAACACGTTCAACTTCAACGACAGCGGCGAGCTGCTGATCGACTCACAGCAGATCTCGACCACTCAGCCCCCGGCGACCGCTCCGGTGATCACGATGGGCTCTTCGGCCCTGTTGGACCACACGGGCGCGAACATCGACCCGACGGTGCAGCCGGTCCTTCACTCCAGCGGCACGATTGAGGATGCTGGAGGGGGCTTGAGCTTCGCCAACCCGAACGGGACGACGCAGGACCAGGTCGACACGCTCAGCGGAACGTTGATCGTGGCCGGCACGGGCGGGAATGAGATCTCGCTCGGCGACACCGGGACCAGCGATTCGACGAAGTTCCAGCTGACCGGTCCGCTGACGGCTGACATTACACCAACCGTCCGGACTCGACGACCCCGGCTGGCGTGATCCAGACAGGAGGTTGTTCAGATGGCGGGTGCAGCGTTGGCACCGGCAATGACCTGAACCTCGAAGGCAACACGCTGACGATCGTCGGCGATGGGACCACCAACTTCGAGTTCGAGCACAACCACGCGTTGCTATCGGGTACCGGGACGATCGGCGGCACCGGCCAGCTCCTGCTGGGCGGTGGCGACCTCAACCCGGGCTCGCCGATGACAGTGAACGTGCCGATCGACCAGCAGACGAGTGGTTCTTCGGACACCACCGTCGACGCCCCCGGCACGGGTGGAAGCATGATCGTCAACAGCACGTGGACCGTGGGCGACAACAGCATCAGCTACGACCAGCCGACAGGCACGACTCCGACGACCGTGACAATCAACCAGAACCCACTCGGGCTGTTGTTTGAGGGTGGCACTAATGAGGACGTGGACGTCCCGCTGATCGTCAACGGCTCGCTGACCAACAATGGCACGGGCACGTGGACGATCGACTCGACGAACGGTGACGACGAGGATTGCGGTTCGCCTCTGGACTGCGCAACCAACGTCGCCAATACCGCGACGGTCAACGCCAACAGCGGTACGACGCGGTTCATCAACCTCACCAACACCGGCGCTTGGCCTGGAGGCAGCGATCCGGCGGGTGACGAGTCCACCACGAACACCCTCACGGGCGGCACGTGGAACGTCGGCACCAAGACCGGCTCCGGCACCTTGCGGCTGCCGACGGCTGGGAACCTCGGTCTCCTGCACCTCGACGTCCCGCTGACGATCACGCACAGCGGAAGCGTCGTGCAGGATTCGAACAGCAGCAGCACAGGACTGACGGGTCTGCTGTCGATCGACAGCACCGGCAAGTTGATCCTCAATGGTGCTGGTGGGAATCTGTCCACCTACAACGGCGACGGCGGAGACGCAACGTCGCTCCAGACGATCGACGGACTGCTGCAGACCGACGGAAACACCGGCGGGCCCGGCGGTTCGGCGATCATCACCAACGCCAACGGTTCGGCGAGTGGTACGACCCTCGACTCGAGCGGCGTCTGGAAGGGCAACAACGGTACGTTCGGCGCAACGGCCGGCGCACTGTTCAACAACGGCACCGTGCAGCCAGGCGATGCCGCTGGTGTTCCGGGCACGCTGAACGTCACGAGCCCGGCCAACCAGACGTCCTACAGCCAGGGCACTAGCGGCAACCTGAACATCGTGCTCAACGGTGTCGGGTCCGGCCAGTACGGGCTGCTGGATGTCAAGGACGGCAACGTGGACCTCGACGGCACGCTGAACCTGATGCCGACCTCGACCTACGCCAATAGCGCGGCGGTCAACGACGACATCCCGTTCCTGGTGTCCGAGCAGATCTCGGCGGTGCACCAGTTCGCGAACGTGACCACCACCCCGCCGCTGAGCGGCGGGAAGTCGTTCACGATCGACTACTCAGAGCCGAACGAGACCGAGGCAGTGGTCCAGCAGGGCACGCCCAATAACCTCGCGCCAGGGGCCACGAACCCGGCGGTGCCACCGGCGATCAGTGGCACGCCGACGGTGGGCCAGACGCTGTCCACTACGAACGGTAACTGGACGAACAGTCCGACCTCGTTCACCTACCAGTGGTATGACTGCAGCGGCGCCGCCCTCAGCAGTGCACAAAGGTCACCGGTGCGGGCGGCACCAACAGCAGCTACACGCTGACCACGCCCGACAAGGGCAGCCTGATCCGCGTGTTCGTGTTCGCGACCAACAGCCACGGAACGGGAGGACAGGTCTCGAACGCAGTCGGCCCGGTCGTGGGCGGGACGACGCCGCCGCCGCCGCCGAAGCCCTCTGGCGTCTCGCTCAACAAGAGCTCGGTCAAGGCCGGCAAGACGGTCAAGCTGACGCTGACGCTCGCACAGGGCGGCACCGTCACGGTCAAGATCAAGAACAAGCACGGCAAGGTCAAGAAGACCGAGAAGTTCACTGAGGGTTCGGGTAACTCATACCCTCAAGATCAAGACCAAGGGCCTGAAGAAGGGCAAGTACAAGCTGGTCATCACCGAGCACAATGCCAACGGCACCTCGAAGTCGGTGACGGTCAACCTCAAGCTGACCTAGTAGTCACCAAACCAGCTAAGGAATCACAGTGGGGCGGCGCGCAAGCGCCGCCCCACTGGTGTTAAATGAGCTTTACATGACGGAGGAGGGGATTGAAGTTGCGTAGCTTTGTGTCGTTTGCGTCGACTTTCGCCGCGGTCGCGGCGCTAGCAGTGGTCTGGCCGGCCGGTGCGGCCGCGGAGGTCGGCACCGAGGGCGACCCCACGATCTCGACCCCCGCTGTCTATCTGCACGCCGATTCGGCCGACGCCGGCGGCGCGACAGGAGAACCATGGGAGAGCAGTTGGAGCGACGGGCCAAACGACACCGCGATGGACACGGCGCTCGGTCCCAACGCTTGGCAGGAGGCCTGGTTCGAGACGGTCGATCCGAGCACCCTGTTTTCGCCGAGCGTGCATTTCATCTTCATGGACGGGAGCGACATCGGAACCAACGCGCTGATCACGTTCATCAACAACAACGCTTCGGCGATGGAGAACTGGGTCTCGAATGGGGGGAGCCTGTTCATTGACGCCGCCCCGAACACGGGCCCGGCCACGTTCAGCTACGACGGATACACATTCGCGCGAAATAACTTCTCAGACTCCGTCTCGGCGGCCGACGCCTCGCATCCGATCTTCAACGGTCCGTTCACTCCGGTGGCGACCGCCTATACGGGCGACTCCTTTGGGCACGCCTACATATCCGGCCCGAGTCTGACGCCGCTGATCGTCGACAACGGTGGCACGCACGGAACCGTACTCGGCACCTACACGAGCGGTTCTGGGTTCACGATGCTGGGCGGAATGACTGTCCCGCCTTTTCACAGCCCCGAGCCCGACGCCGACAACCTGCTCGCCAACATCCTCTATTACGCGAACTCCCAGGGGCAGCCGGCGAACCCGACCCCCACGACCAGCCCGACCAGCACCAGGCTGACGAGCTCGCAGAATCCCTCGCGGCCCTCTCAGACGGTGTCGTTCACGGCGGCTGTCTCGACAGTTCCCGCTGGTGGCACACCGACAGGAACCGTCACGTTCTTCGATGGCTCCAACCACATCAGCGGCTGCGATCACGTGCCGGTGTCGGCCGGCAAGGCCTTGTGCTCGACCGGCACTCTGCCGGCCGGGAGCAACAACATCACCGCGCTCTACAGTGGCGACAGCAGCGACGAGTCGAGCATCTCGAAGGTGCTCACGCAGGTCGTGCAGGCGCCTCCGTCGGCATCGATCTCATCGCCTGCCTCCGGCGGCAATTACGCAAAGGGGCAGGTCGTGCACACCAGCTTCAGCTGCGCTGAGGGCGCGGGTGGTCCCGGGATCACGTCCTGTAAAGACGCAAACGGGGCCTCGGCCTCCCACGGCCAGCTTGACACCTCAAGCACCGGCCACCACACCTACACCGTGACCGCCACCAGCGCTGACGGCCAGACTGCGACGGCGACGATCAGCTACACCGTGAGCGCGAAGGTCCCGACGCTCAACCTCGCCCAAAGCGGACGCAGCATCACGGTCACGTTCACGGCGGCCGGAGCGACCGGCTTCAAATGCGCGCTGATCAAGCATAGGAAGGGCAAGAAGCACAAGAAGCCGCACTTCTCAGCGTGCAGCTCGCCCAAGACCTACCACCACCTCCACAAGGGCAAATACAAATTCGAGGTCAAGGCCGTCACCTCGGGCGGGCCGGGACCCGCCGCCATCCAGAGCTTCACGATCACGTAGCGCGGACGGCCGTCATATTGAGCCGCACATAGTCGAGCACGAGCGGCTCTCCGGTACGAGCCAGCACCCGATCGACGAACGGGCCGCGTAGCCCCTCCGGCAGCGGCTCCAGGTGCCGTACGAGGCACACCGTCTCGACGAACGCACGCTCGGGCAGAACCTGCTTGGGCTCGAGCCAAGTCCGCACCTCGCGCGAACCCTGCCCGCTCGAGCCGCGCAGCCGTCTCCTCAGCAGGCGCGTAGTTCCACGGCCGTTGCCAACCGTCGAAGAACGACTCAAACGGCTCCTCGCCGGCGACCGAATCCGCAGCGCGGCGAAACGCATCGATGTTCCCGAATCCGCCGCACTGCGCGACCAGCCGTCCTCCAGGCTTCATCGTCCGCCACAGTGCAGCAAACAGCGCATCATGGTCGTGGATCCAATGGAACGTGGCGTTCGAGAACACGGCATCCACCGGCTCGGGCAGCGAGAGCTCGACGACGTCCTGGCAGAGCACCACCGCCCGCTCACCAAGCGCAGCCCGCGCATGCTCGACCATCGAGGGCGATACGTCCACCCCATACACGCGCCCATTAGGGACGCGCTCGGCGAGCATCGCCGTCACCCGACCCGACCCGCACCCAGCGTCGAGCACCACCTCGTCGCCGGTTAGCGGCAGGCGCTGAAGCTGCTCCACCGCCCAGCCGACCTGTACGTCCGAGACGCGGTCGTAGGTGACGGCGTCCCAGTCGCTCAAAGCGAGGTCGTCACCGGACCCGACCGCTCGCGCTGACGCTCATACGCGTCGATCGCGTCCCCCTGCTCCAGCGTCAAAGCGATGTCGTCGAGTCCGTTCAGCAGCCGGTGCTTGATCTCGGGATCGATCTCAAAGCGAGCGCTCCCTCCCGGCCAGCGCACCTCCTGCTCGCGGAGGTCCACCTGCGCCTCGCCAGCCGCCCGGATCGCCGCGCATGCGTCGACGTCGAGCTCGACCGGCAGCAGCCCGATCTTGGTGCAATTGGAGCGGAAGATGTCGGCAAACGACGGCGCGATGATCGCCTGGAACCCGTAGTCCTCGAGTGCCCAAGGCGCGTGCTCGCGGCTTGAGCCGCAGCCGAAGTTGCGCCCGGCCACAAGGATCGGATTGCGGGGCAGCTCCCACCCGGACTGCTTCGCCCAGTCGTAGAACAAAAATTCTCCAAACCCCGTCCGCTCGACGCGCTTCAGAAACTGCTTGGGGATGATCTGGTCGGTGTCGACGTCATCTCGATTCAGCACCGACACCTGGCCGGTGATCGTCTCGATCGCCTTCATGACGACCACTCCCGAATGTCAACGAAGTGCCCCTCAATCGCCGCGGCCGCCGCCATCTGCGGCGAGACCAGGTGCGAGCGGGCCCCTCGCCCTTGACGTCCCTCGAAGTTTCGATTTGACGTCGACGCCACCCGCTCGCCGGGCGCGGCGATGTCGGGGTTCATTCCCAGACACATCGAGCAGCCAGCTCCGCGCCAGTCGAAGCCGGCGCGCGTGAACACCTCGTCGAGGCCCTCGCGCTCGGCCTGAGCCTTCACCTGCTGCGAGCCCGGGACGACCATCGCGTACACATCGCTGGCGACGCGCCGCCCGTCGATCACCGAAGCGGCTGCTCGCAGGTCACCGATCCTGGAATTGGTACACGAGCCGATGAACACCCGGTCGAGCTTGAGCTCCTGGACCGGCGTCCCCGGACTCAGTGCCATGTACTCGAGCGCGCGCTCGTCCTGATCGGAGTGGGGCTCGGGCACGGCGTCGGTCACCTGGACGACCATGCCTGGGTTCGTCCCCCACGTGACCATCGGGCTGATCTCAGAGGCATCGACCAACATCTCGCGGTCGAATGTCGCGGCCTCATCGGTTCGCAACTCGCGCCAATCCTCCGGGATCTCCGAAGGCGCGCCTGGCCGCCCGAGCACCCACTCGAACGTGGTCTTGTCGGGCGCGATCATCCCGGCGCGGCCGCCGCCCTCGATCGTCATGTTGCAGATCGTCATCCGGCCCTCCATCGAGAGGCCCTCGATCGCCGGGCCCGCGTACTCGACGACGTGGCCGACCGCGCCGTCGACCCCCATCTGTCCAATCGTCGCCAGGATCAGGTCCTTGGAGGTGACACCGAAGCCGAGCGATCCCTCGTAGCGGATTCGCATCGAACGCGGCTTGCCCTGCACGAGGCACTGCGTCGCGAGCACATGCTCGACCTCGCTGGTTCCGATCCCGATTGCCAGGGCGCCGAACGCCCCGTGCGTTGCAGTGTGAGAGTCCCCGCAGACGATCGTCATACCCGGCTGTGTGACGCCGAGCTCCGGCCCGATCACGTGGACGATCCCCTGGTGCTCTGAGCCGAGCGAGTAGACGGGAATCCCGAACTCCTCACAGTTTCGCTCCAGCGTCTCCACCTGCACCCGCGACAACTCGTCCCGGATCCGTGCCGCAACTGGCGTCCCATCGGTGGGGACGTTGTGATCGGCGGTGGCGAGCGTGCGGTCGGGACGGCGCACCGTCCTCCGCGCCAGCCGCAGCCCGTCAAACGCCTGCGGACTGGTCACCTCGTGAACCAGGTGCAGGTCGATGTACAGCAGGCCGGGCGCCACCTCGTGGGCATCCCAAATCTTTTCGAACAACGTTTTTGGCATTGGCTAGCTCCTGCGCAGGCCCGCGCTCACAACGGCGAACAGCACGGCCTCCTCGTCTCCATGATTCTCGAAATGGTGGGGTAGATCGGCATCGAACGTCACACAGTCCCCCGCCGTCAGCTCGAACGATGACCCGTCGCACGCGAGCACGACGCTTCCGGACTCGACCAGTGCCGTCTCGCGGCTGCCGGGCTCGTGCATCGGCGGATCGCCGGGGCCACCGGTGACCGCGCCAGGGGCCAGCACGTGGCGCGATAGCTCCGCCCGCTGCCCCGGCAGCGGCGGGGTGAGGATCTCGTACGCGTGCCCAGACCTACCGCCACCGCGCCGCTCAGACGCACGCACGACCGTGACAGCGCCGTCCTCATCGAGGCGCAAGAGCTGGGACAACCGCAGCTCGAGCCCGTCAGCGATCCGCGACGCGACCGCGAGCGTCGGGGAGGTCTCCCCCCGCTCGACCTGGCTCAGCATCGGCGCACTGACGCCGCTGCGCTCGGCGAGCTCGCGCAGTGATAGCGACATCGCGTCGCGGAGCGCCTTCACCCGCGGTCCCAACTCGACAGTCGGCATACAAGCGTACGTTATCACATACAAGGCAGGGCCACATGTGGCCCTGCCCCGGCGGCGCATGCGCCGCCGGTGGGGGCGGTGCATGCACCGCCCCCTAATAGCATCAATGGGGTGGTCACCCGTCCCGACATCCTTGTCCTCGGAGGCGGCGGAGTGCTCGGCGAGGCGTGGATCATGGGCCTGCTGGCGGGGATCGAGGACGCGACCGGGTTCGACCTGCGGCACTGCGAGCACTTCGTCGGGACCTCGGCAGGGTCGATCGTCTGTGCCCACCTGGTCGCTGGGAACCCGCCACGGCGACCCCCGTCGGTCGGCGCCGACGTCGACCTTCCGCGACCGCAGCCGGTCGAGGGATTGGCCGCCTCGGCGATGCATGCCGCCCGTCGCGCGGGCGCATGGGCGCTCGCGGCGAGCTCCACTTTCGCGCCGCTCGCGCTCGGAATCGCGGCCCCGGGCGGCGCGGCGATGCGGGCGGCGTTGCTGCGGCGCCTCCCCCGCCCCCGTGAGACGCTCGACCAGCTTCGCCACCACGTGGCTCACTCCGGGGCCCGATTTGACGGACGTCTCCGGGTGGTGGCCGTCGAGCGGCGCACCGGGCGGCGGGTGGTGTTCGGCAGCCCAGGCGCCCCGCCGGCGAGCGTGGCAGAGGCGGTCGAGGCCTCGTGCACGGTTCCGTGGCTGTTCGCCCCGGTTGAGATTGGGGGCCGCGAGTACGTGGACGGCGGCGTCTGGAGCCCCACCAACCTCGACGCTGCGCCCGCAGGACGCGAGACGCACGTCCTTTGCCTCAACCCGACGGCGAGCCTCACCGGCACCCAGTCAATCCTCGCGATGGCGCGAACCGTCGCGCGCTCTGCTGTCTCGCTTGAAGCGCTCGCGGTCCGCCGCCGCGGCGCTGAGGTTCAGACAGTCGCGCCGAACCTGGAGTCTGCCGCCACGATGGGCGTCAACTTCATGGACCGAGAGCCGCGGGAACGCGTTCTGGCTGCGGCGTATCGCCAGGGGCTGGCGCTGGCCTCGAGCGCCTGACCGCGTTAGACAGCGCGCGCACGTAGGCCCTACCCGCCGCCTCCAGGATGTCGGTCGAGACGCCCTGGCCCGAGCCGGTGACGCCGCCGATCTCGACGACGACCGACGTCTCGCCGAGCGCATCCTGACCGCCGGTAACGGCGTCGACGCGGAACTCTCTCAGCCGCGCGTCACTCCCGGTGGCCGCGTTGATCGCGCGGAAGATCGCATCGACGGGCCCGTCCCCGGTGAACGAGCCGGTCAGTTCCTCCCCATCAGGTGAGCGAACCCCGACTGTCGCGTGCGGCGGGCGCCGAGAGGATGCCTCCACGTCGAACCATTCGAGCTGATAGCCCGCGATCTCCTCGCGCAGTTCGTCGGTGAGCAGCGCCTCCAGGTCCATCGCGGTGACGTTCTTCTTCTTATCCGCGATCTCCTTGAAGCGCTTGAACGCTGTGTTGAGCGACTGACCTGTCACTTCGAAGCCCAGCTCCGCCAGGGCCTGCTGAAGCGCGTGGCGACCGGAGTGTTTGCCTAGCACGATCGAGTTGGCGTCGAGCCCGACGGTGGTGGCATCCATGATCTCGTACGTGGTGCGCTCCTTCAGCACGCCGTCCTGGTGGATCCCAGACTCGTGGGCGAACGCGTTGCGTCCGACGATTGCCTTATTCGGCTGGACCGGATAGCCCGTGAGGCGGGACACCAGTCGCGAGGTTCGCGCCAGCTCGCGCGTTACGACCTCGGTGCGTAGACCGACGTCGGCCTGGCGGGTGTGGAGCAGCATCACGATCTCCTCGAGCGAGGCGTTACCGGCGCGCTCCCCAATCCCGTTGATCGCGCACTCCACCTGGCGCGCCCCCGCCAGCAGACCGGCGAACGAGTTCGCGACCGCGAGCCCGAGGTCGTCGTGGCAGTGGACGCTGAGAATGACGTTGCGGAGGTCCGGAATCAGGCCGTAGAGCTTCTCCAGGTACGCGCTGAACTCGTTGGGCATCGTGTACCCGACGGTGTCGGGGATGTTGATCGTCGTCGCCCCCTCGTCGATCGCGATCTGGCAAACCTCCGCGGTGAACTCCACGTCGGCGCGAGTCGCGTCCATCGGCGAGAACTCCACGTCCTCGACGTACTCGCGTGCATGCGCGACGGCCGCGCGCGCCTGGCCCTTGACGTCTTCGCGCGTGGTCTGGAGCTGGTGGCGGATGTGGATGTCGGAGGTGGAGATGAACGTGTGAATGCGCGGCCGCGCTGCTTCCTTCACCGCCCCCCAGGCGGCGTCGATGTCGGCTACGTGGGTCCGCGCGAGGCCGGCGACTACCGGGCCCTCCACCTTCCGCGAGATCTCCTGCACGGCCTCGAAGTCGCCTGTAGATGTCATCGGGAAGCCGGCCTCGATCACATCGACGCCAAGCCGCGCGAGCTGCTGGGCGATCTCCAGCTTCTCCTGCGTGTTCAGCGAGATCCCGGGGGACTGCTCGCCGTCGCGCAGCGTCGTGTCGAAGATCAGTACTCGGTTTGGATCTTGCTGCGGTGTCATGTCACTCCTCTGTTCTCGAACCTCCTGCTTCTTCTCGGTGCTGGTGTGCGGCTACGTGCGGCCGCCGGCGCGCTATTCCCCCCGAAGGGGGAGGAGAAGAAGGCGAAGGTCGAAAAGGAACGCCATGCTGAGTGGCCAAGCGTATCAGCCGGAATACAGCGCTTCGATCTCCTGGGCGTATTTCTGCGCGATCGGTTTGCGCTTCAGCTTCATCGTCGGCGTGAGCTCATCCCCGGCGGGCGGCCAGTCGGAGGGCAGCACCTTGAAGCGCTTGATCTGCTCCACGCGGGACAAATGGGAATTGGCGCGCTCCACGCCTGCGGCGACTTCCTTCAGCACGACGGGCTCGTCGGCCATCGACTCGGGCGAGGCGTCTGAAAGGCCGTGTTCGGCCGCGAAAGCGGTGCTCGCGTCGGGGTCGAGCACGATCAGCGCGACGTTGTAGGGACGGCGGTCGCCGATCGCGATCGCCTGTCCGATCAGCGGGCTCCCCTGCTTCAGCTGCTGCTCGATGTTCGCCGGCGACATGTTCTTGCCCGCGGCATTGATGATCAGCTCCTTCTTGCGATCGATGATCTTCAGGTAGTCGGCTTCATCGAACTCGCCGATGTCCCCGGTGTGCAGCCACCCGTCGGAATCGATCGTCTCGGCAGTCTTCTCGGGCTGGTTGCGGTACCCCGCCATCACGATGTCTCCCCGGACGAGAATCTCATTGTCATCGGCAAGCTTGATCTCGACGCCGGGGAGCGGCGGCCCGACTGTCCCGAAGCGGATCCGGTCGCGGGGGACCAGCGTCGCGACGCACGAGAGCTCGGACATCCCCCACACCTCACAGATCGGGATCCCGATCGCGGCGAAGAACTCGAATACGTCGAGCGGCGCCGGCGCCGCGCCGATCACGTAGGACTCGCAGCGGTCGAACCCCAGCTGCGCCCGGATCTTGGAGAAGATCTCGCGCTCCGCGAGATCGTATTCCTCGGTTTCCCCGGGGGACAGCGGCTCACCGCGGACCTTCCGCAGTCCCAGCTCGATCGCGTCAAGCGTGGCGCGACGCTTTTCCGGATCGGGTTCGGCTGCGATCCCAGCTTCGAGTGCCGCCTTGAGCTTCTCCCACATCCGGGGCACGCTGCCAAAGCGTGTCGGGCGCGCGTCGATCGCGTGCTCGAATACTTGGGTCGGCTCGGGGCAGGTGGTGATCGTGTGACCCCAGATCATCTGCGCGTAGTGGACGAGGCCGCGATCGGCGATGTGCGCGTTGGGCAAGAACGAGATGATCGAGCCGCCGTCCTCGCGCCAGGAGTTGGAGTCGTGCAGCGCGCGGCACTGCGCGATTTCGTTGGCGTGGGTCAGCTGCACGCCCTTTGGCGGCCCAGTCGTCCCAGACGTGTAGATCAGCGTCAGCACGTCCTCCGGGCGGACTGCGCGCCAGCTCGCCTCGAAGTCGAACGCGACGTCGTCGCCGGACGCCTCCAGCTCCTCGATCGAGATGCTCTCGGGCGCGTCGAGCACAATCAGATGCTCGATGTTTCCAGCTTGCGCCATGCCTCCGCGCGCGGGTTCGAGGAACGCCTCCTCCACGATCATCACGCGGTTCGCGGCGTCGCTCAGCAGGTAGGCGATCTGCTCGGGCGATGACGTGTTGTAGATCGAGAACGGAGTCGCGCCGAGGTGCATGACCGCGGTGTCGAGCAGATGGAACTCGGGTCGATTGCTCAGCATGAACGCGACCGTGTCGCCCCGTCCGATACCGAGCGCATGAAGGCCCGCCGCGAGGCGCCTCACGCGCTCCGCATACTCGGCGAAGGTGATCGAGACCTGGTCACCCTTTGTCCGGAGCGCGACCTGATCCGCGCGTTCAGCGGCTGTGAGCTGGAACGCCTCGCACATTGTCGCTGCGGTTAGCGCAGCTGGCCCCGAGCGGGTCTCAGACCGGGTCTCGAGCACGACCGTATGTCTATCACTACAGCGAAACGGCCCGCCCCGCCTCGAACCCCTCCCCCGCGACTACCTCCTCGATCACCTCGCTCGGAACGGCGGCGTCGGTGGTGATTGCCATCGCCGCCAGGCGGCCGTCACCCACCGGGCCTTCGTCGGGCTGTCGCCCTACCGCCGCGGAGACGATGTTGACCCCATGCTGGCCGAAGATCGTGCCGACGCGCCCGATCATCCCCGGGACGTCTCGATAGCGGAACAGGGTCATGTGGTCCTCGAGCTGGATGTCGAACCGCTGCTCCCACGCCTCCAGCAGGTGGGGTCGGTTTCGGCGCCCGATCAGCGTGCCGACGACCCGGACGCTCTGATTGCCGCTGGTGAGC
Source organism: uncultured Solirubrobacterales bacterium (assembly GCA_963849295.1). Classification (GTDB taxonomy): domain Bacteria; phylum Actinomycetota; class Thermoleophilia; order Solirubrobacterales; family Solirubrobacteraceae; genus Palsa-465. Next base: position 579,759 of record CAWKGU010000005.1, on the reverse strand, counting down.
GTGACGCGGATCAGATCCGTGTAGTCACGCGCCGTGGTTCGTTTGGTCTCAGCGATCTCGATTCCCCGCTCCTCGGCGATCGCGGGCGCGTTGACCTCGTTGACCTCCTCCTCCGTGTGCTCGCGCAACACTCCGAGCAGCACTTGGATCGAGAGCAGCCGGGTGTCGCGCTCGGCGATCCGCCCAAGGAATTCGGTCTGGAGGCGATCGATCGATGAGCCCTCGGCAAGCGCGATCACGATCCGCCCTAGCGACCGGCACAGTCCGACGAAAGGCCCCAACACCTCAATGTCCTCCGCGGGGATCGCGGGTACGTTCACGGCCGTGGTGACAACGCCCCCGGTCAGCGCCGCAACCACCTGCTCGGCCGCCTGGAATCCGGCGCGGTCGGTTGCCTCGGCGGTCGACGCCCCCAGGTGCGGGGTGACGATCACATTTGGATAGCCGAACAATGGATGATCGGTGGCCGGCTCCTCGCTGAAGACGTCGAGGGCCGCTCCCCCGACTTTGCCTGAATCGAGTGCCGCCTCGAGGTCCGCTTCGACCACCAGCGGCCCGCGGGCGACATTCAGCACCCGAACCCCGTCCTTGCACTTGGACAGCGCTTCCGCGTCGAGCCAGCCCTCGGTTTCGGGCGTCTTTGGCAGATGCAGCGTGAGGAAGTCCGCGGCCGCGTACACGTCGGCAGAGGACTCCGCCTTCTCCACGCCGAGCTCGCGGTAGCGATCCGCGCCGACGAACGGATCGAACGCGACCACGCGCATTCCAAACCCGCGTGCGCGCTGCGCGACCAGCTGCCCGATCCGTCCGAACCCCAGGATCCCGAGCGTCTTCTCGTACAGCTCGGTCCCTGAGAACTTGGAGCGCTCCCATTTCCCCGAGGTCAGCGAGGCGTGGGCTTGGGGGACGTTGCGGGCGAGCGCCAGCAGCAGCGCCATCGTGTGCTCAGCGGCGGTGATCACATTTGATTGCGGCGCGTTCGCAACGACGATGCCGCGCTTGGTCGCGGCGGCGACGTCGACGTTGTCAACCCCCACCCCGGCTCGTCCGACGGCCTTCAGGCGCGTGGCCTGGTCGATCAGTCCAGAGTCGAGCTTCGTCGCCGAGCGGATCAGAATCCCGTCGTAGGAGCCGATCCGGGCTGCGAGCTCCTCCGGGTTCCATTCGACGCCGACGTCCACGTCGAAGTGCTGCTTGAGCAGCTCGATCCCGGAGTCGCCGATCTTCTCGGCGACGAGCACCTTCGCCCGCGCCTCGCTCATGACTGCTTAAGCACCCAGTCGATGCACGCGGTGAGCGCCCGCACATCGGCCGGCTCCGTCGCGGGAAACATCGCAACCCGTAGCTGGTTGCGCCCCAGCTTCCGGTACGGCTCCACGTCGACGATGCCGTTGGCGCGCAGGGTCGCGGCGAGCGCCGCCGCATCGACCTCGTCGTCGAAATCGATCGTGCCGACGACCAGCGAGCGTTTGGCATCGTCCGTGACGAAGGGGGTGGCGTGGGCGTGTCGCTCAGCCCACCCGTACAGGTGTGCGGAGGACTCGCTCGTACGCTCGACCATGGCCGCGAGTCCGCCCTGCTCGAGCATCCAGTCGAGCTGGTCTGCGAGCAGGAACAGGGTGGCGATCGCCGGAGTGTTGTACGTCTGATCCTTGACCGAGTTCTCAAGCGCTGTCTGAAGCGAGAGAGACTCGGGGATCCAGCGCCCGCCGGGCTTCGCGCCGGCGATCTGGGAAATCCGTTCGAGCGCGGCGGGGCTGAGGATCGCCAGCCACAGCCCGCCGTCGGAGGCGAACCCCTTCTGCGGTGCGAAGTAGTAGGCATCCGCGTGGGCGAGCTCCACCGGCAGGCCCCCGGCGCCCGAGGTCGCGTCGATCAGGACGAGCTGGTCGCCGGTGGCTTGGTCGGGGCGCACGACCGGCACCATCACCCCCGTTGAGGTTTCGTTGTGCGCCCAGGCGATTACGTCGGCGCCGGGGTCGTGCGCGCTCCGCGGCTCGGGGGCATCGCCCGGCTCGGCCTTGAGCACGACCGGATCCTCGAGGAACGGAGCTGCACGAGTGCACGCCGCGAACTTCGAGGAGAACTCCCCATAGGTCAGATGCAGCGCCCGCTTGCGCACCAGGCACGTGGTCGCGACATCCCAGAACGCGGTCGTCCCGCCGTTCCCCAGCACGACCTCGTAGCCGTCGGGAACCGCGAGCAGCTCTCGGAGTCCTTGCCGGATCCGGGCGACGAGCTGCTTCACCGGCTGCTGGCGATGCGAAGTGCCCATCACGGCAGCGCGGGTGTTGACGAGGTTCTTAAGCTGCTCGGGACGCACGCGCGACGGACCCGAGCCGAAGCGTCCGTCCGTGGGCTTTAGCTGGTCTGGAATCTTCAACACGGTCTGGGTCATGCGAGCTCCTCGAAGTTAGCGGGATCTACATGCCCAGGCGCGCGGCCGATGCTGCTCGCCGTCACTCCCCGGTGGTGCTCTCCACCTCATGGCGCCAGTCGCGACGGCTGGAGCGAAGTGTACCGAGCTGCTCCCTACCGCTTTCTCGCCGCCACCAGGTAATGCCACCCCATCCGGCGCAGCAGCGGCACGCGTTGCGCGCTCAGCCGCGCCAGACGGACGTGTGTGCGCGCAGCCAGCGGATCGGCAAGCAGTGGCCTCCCCATCACCGTGAACGGGCCGTAGCCGATCGTGGCGCGGCGCTCCACGGACAGCCCGGCGTCGACGAGCATGCTGTCGACGGCCCTGGGACTGTGCAGGTGCCACTCCGGGCCCGGGTCGAACTCCTCATTGCGGGCTCGGAGTGCCCGGCGCAGCGATCGCAGCGGCGCCAGCAGCGGATTCTCGCGCGGCTCGGTGAGAAAGTTCAGCCGCAGCCGGTTGTCGGCGCTCAGCACCGCCCAGCCGCCGGGCGCGAGTACGCGCGCGATCTCGCGGACCCCCGCGCCCGGATCGTGCAGCCATGGGAGCAGGCCGAGCGCCAGCACGAGCTCGAAGCGCTCGGTCGGGAACGGCAGGGCGTGGACATCCGCTTGCACAACCTCGAGCCGCGAGGCCAGCCCCGCGCGCTCCGCGGTCGCCTGCGCAGTCGTGACCATCTCCGGGCTGGAGTCCGTCGCGGTGACCTGTAGCCCGCGCTCGGCGAGCCCTAGCGCCGCCAGCCCGGCACCGGCGCCAACCTCGAGCGCAGACGCGTCAGGAGGGAGGCCCAGCTCGCCCGTCCAACGCAACGCCGTCTCCATCCGCTGGCGGTAAACGGCCCCCTGAAGCCCCTCGGCCCCGTAGACGTCGCGCCAGTACTCGGCGGTGCGCCCGAAGTAATTGTCGACCGCACCCTGCGGGTCGCCCTCGACGCTCACCAACGGCTCGGCTGTGCGGGGATTCTCAGCATTTGGGGCGTGGCGGCCGTCGTCCGCCGGTGTAGCGGCCGAGGCCGATCCGCGAGGTGGTTGAGATGGGGACGCCGCCTTGCCAGTCGATCTCGAGCATCTTGCGGGTGTCGCGAAGCGGCGCAAGAAACGCCACGCGGCGGTAGCTGGTCGTGCTCAGCACGTCGCCCGAGTCGCCCACGAACACGTAACAGCCGCTTGCGCTTGTCTGCAGCCAGCCGTCCCGAGAGCAGTCGTAGCTGCACCCCGACTCGCTACCGGTCAGCGGGTCGGGAAGGCGGATGTTCTTGATCTCGCGGGGCCGGTGGCTGGGCAGGCGCGAGACGCTGAAAACGTGGACATAGCTGTTGGGACCGTCGATCACCCAGACCTGGCGTTCATCCGGGGTCAGCGAGATCCCGTGGCTGGGGGCACTCGGCGAGAAGCTCGCGGGGTTGTATTTGAAGCGGGAGCCAAACGTCTCGGTGTAGAGCACGCGCCCGGTCTTGATGCTCGACACTTGGAATCCGAGGAAGCCCGTCGCGGTCGTGAACGCGAGGGTCTCGTGGCCGTTGATCGTAAACGGCCGCACTCCGGACTTCAGCGGCCCGATCCGGCGGATCACCTTGTCGGTGGCGGTGCTCGCCACGTCCAGGAAGCTGCTGTCGCGACCGCCGAGGTAGACCCGCTTGCCGCTTAGCCCGACCACCGTATTGTGAGGTCCTAGGCCGCCGCGGATCGTGGCGATGACGGCACCGGTAGCCGCATCGAGGACGTGCCAGTTTCCGTCGTTGGAGAGCTCTCCGTCGGGCATGTAGATGCGCTTTCCGTTCAGCCCCACGTCCATGCTGTCGATGCCGAATCCGTAGGACCGGTCCCAGAGCGTCCGGCGGCCGACCAGGTCGTAGGCGAGTAGGGAGCCGTTGCTTCCGCCCCCATCCCCCCCATGACTGATGTAGAGGATGTGCGAGCTTGGCGCGAACGCGACCCCGCGAACGCCGCTGATTCCCGGCAGCGAGACGTGCTGCACGAGCTTGAAGCCGTGGTCGATGTCGTACACGTACATCTGCTGGTCGGGGAACACATACTCGTAGTGCGAGACCGCTGCCGCCTGTTGGGCAACGGCCACCCTCGCTCCGCCGCTTCCCGATCGGGATCCTGCGCGCGCCGCTGAACCGCAGCCTCCGGCGATGCCGACGGCAGCCAGCGCCGCGGCGGCCAGCGCAATGCTTCCGCGGCGCCGTCATCGCTCGCTCACCACCAGCTCTCCGCCGCGCAGCTCGTAGACGACGTCCAGGTCGTCGACGTGCTCCAGGATGAAGTCGAGATCGTGCTGCTGCCCGGTGGCCGAGAGGTATTGCGCGCTGTGACCGCCCATTATCGAGTCGGCCGGCGCGTCGCCCCACTGCGCGACGAGCTCTTCGACGAGCGAGTCCCGAGCGGTGAAGCCGGCCTCGAGCAGCCGGCGACCGATCCACGCTGCGCAAAGCCGGTCCTCCTCACGTAGCTCGCCCCTGCTCTCGCCGGCCAGCAGCATCACGCGGTCGTGGGCGTCGATCAGCCGTCGTGCCTGCGCGCTCACGTTGCGAAGGCACGCGGCGTAAGTGCGCGCCCGGCGGGCGGCCTCGCAGATCATCGCCGTGCCCGAAGTCGACAGCAGGATCACGGGGCGCTTGTGGTCGTGGTTGCGGACCATTTCGACCGGGCTGTTCTGCAGGTGAAATCCGTACGGCTTGTTGCCGCCCAACTCTCCGACGAGCAGAGGATCGTCAAGTCGGGCCGCGAGCGGCACCGCTTCCTCCAGCGAGGCCACAGGGAAGCACCGACGACCGGCCGCCACCGCGGTCACTGCAGTGGTCGTGGCACGAATCACGTCCATCCCGACGATCGCCCAGCCGTCGTCTCGCATCACCCAGGCTGGGGAAGCGCTCGAATGCGACCGTTCGCGTCAATGGCCGGAGTCGGTGGGAGGAGCCGCGGGACGCAGCACGGGATTGGAGAAAGCATCCGAATGCAGACCCCGGCGGTAGATCTCCACCCTGAGGAGCTCCGCGAGCGGAACGTTCGCTAGCACGATCTTGGGACCAAAATGGTCGAGCATCGCAAACTGGCTGCGCTTGCTGGGTGCCTCGAACACGAGCGTCGCGAGCCCGAAGGCCTCCACCAGCCGCTCCGCGAGATCTGTGTTGAGCACGCCGCTGCCGTCGAACAGCCCGACGCCCGCTGCGCTCTCGCGCGCTTCGACGATCAGCCGCCGGGCTCCGGCCTCAAGCCAGCTATGTCCTTCCGCTACCAGCTCGGCGAGTCCACCCGAATCGAATTCGCCTCCGTGCTTCTTTCCGAGCTCGTACTCGAGCTCGAGTCCGTGCTCGGCCGCGAGACGGGTCACGTCCGCCGGCGCCAGGCGCGGGTCGGTGAAGCCCGACCCGCATTCGATCGAATCGAATCCGACGTCGGCGCACAACTCCAGGTAATCGACGAACCGTCCTTGCGCAACTGCCACCTCGTACGGGCCACCCCCCGCACCGACGCGGACGCCGGCGGCGCGCGATGCCGCGACCTTGCGGCGTGTCGCAGCCTCGTCCGCGATCTGCCAGCAGGCCATCGAGATCTTCAGGCTGGCCATCAGATGGGCACTCTGCTCGAGGTGACTCTCGAGCACGACTGGCGCAACGCCGGGATCGAACGGACATGTCGCGGGCGCGAGCTCACGAACCCCGAGCTCGAGCAGATAGTGGCTAAAGCTGCGATCCGTCACCCCGCCCTCCGGCAAACCCTGGCTCACCCGTTGCATTGTGGCCGATCGTAAGGGCGTAGTATCCTGCCGGAGACCAAGGGGCGCAGAACTGAACAGAAAGGTCGCAAAGGAAGTGCGCAGAGTGGGGCCTTCCAAGGGGACGATTTCAACTCGAGCCCCATCGCGATTGTTGTGGGCGCTGGCGGTGTCTGCTTCGTTGGCATTGCTGATCACGCTCGTCGCCCCAATCGCGAGAGCGGTGCGAACGCGCGCCATCCCCTTCGCGGAACAGCGCACCGGTCGCCGTGTCCCCGCGTTCGCTGGGGTCGGTTTCGTCGAGACAGAACACACCGGCGTACGCCCCGGGGATGATCGTCGTCGGCCTTCGCCCGGGCGTCAGCGCCAGTCGGCTCCGCCGGCTCGAGCGCCGATTCCACGTGCAGGCGGCGCAGACGCTCAATAGCGCGTCGCTGCGCTCGCGTCGGTCGCTGCGCTTGGCTCGCCGGATCGGCGTGACCGTGCTGCTTCGCATCCGCGCGTCGAACGTGCTCGGGACGGTCCACGCGATCGCACGCCAGCGCCGCTTGGTCGCGTACGCCGAGCCCGACTTCTGGCTGCACGCCGACGGCGTGGTCCCGAACGATCCGTCGTTCTCGCTGCAGTGGGGGTCGCATAACACCGGCCAGACGGTCAATGGCGTGGCCGGCACTCCTGGAGCCGACGACGGCGCTAGCGCGGCCTGGACTGTCACGAAAGGCAGCCGCTCGATTGTCGTCGGCGAAGTCGACACCGGCGTCGAGTACACGCATCCGGACCTAGCGGCCAACGTCTGGAGCAACCCGGGCGGCATCGGCGGATGTGCCGCCGGGACCCACGGTTACAACGTGATCACCGGCCTTTGCGATCCGATGGACGATGACACCTCCTACGGCGGGCACGGCACACACGTCGGCGGGATCATCGGCGCCGTCGGGAACAACGGCATCGGGGTCGCTGGGATGAACTGGACGACGACGATCCTGCCCGTGAAATGGCTGAACTCGCAAGCCTGGGGCACCGACTCGCAGCTGATCAGCGCCCTTAACTGGGAGCTGAGCGCCAAGCAGCAGGGCGTCAACATCCAGGTGATCAACGATTCCGCCACGTTCGTCGGCACCGCGTACTCCCAGGCGGTATCCGACGAGATCGATCTTCTGGGCTCGAACGGGATCCTGTTCGTGACGGCCTCCGGCAACACCGGCGATGACAACGACAACCTGTCGGTGCGGCGCTACCCGTGTGGGTACGACCGCCCGACAGAGATCTGCGTCGCGGCAAGCGATCAGAACGACCAGCTCCCCACGTGGGCGAACTACGGCCCGTCGACGGTCGACATGGCGGCGCCGGGCTACGACATCTACTCGACGCTTCGCAACGCCAGCTACGGGTACATCAGCGGCGGCTCGATGGCGGCCGCGCAGGTGTCCGGAGCGGCGGCGCTGATCCTGTCGGTCGACCCGATGTCGACGAGCGCACTGAAGGCCGACATCCTCAACAACGTCGATCAGGTTCCAGCGCTGAACGGACTCGTTCGTACGGGCGGCACGCTCGACGTCTGCAAGGCGATCCCGGGATGCACTCGCGCAGTGCCCGCGCTGGTTAGCGCGCCGACCGTGTCGGGAACGGCGAAGATCGGTCAGACGCTGACCGCGTCCCCGGGACAGTGGTCTGGCGCGCCGACCTCGTATGCGTACGCGTGGGAGCGCTGCAACCAGAGCGGAGGCAGCTGCGTCGCGAACGGCTCGACCGGGCCGAGCTACGTTGTTCAGAGCGCCGATGCGGGATCGACGATCGAGGTTCAGGTCACCGCTGCTAACTCAAACGGATCATCCACGCCTGCAGCCTCCGCCCCGACCGCGGTGGTCCCGGGGACGATCACCACTGCGACGTTTGGCAACACGGCGGTCGGGAGTGGAAGCGACACCTTCACCGCGAACCTCAAGCGCGCGAACTCGTATGCGCTCGCCAACGCCGGTGCGGTCTCCAAGCTGACTATGTACCTGGCACCCGGCGGCGTCAGCGGTCAGCAAGACATCGAAGGCCTGATCTACGCCGACAACAACGGCAGCCCCGGCGCCCTGATCGCGACAACCCAGCAGCTCGTGTTCTCCTCAACCAGCAGCGCCGGCTGGTACGACCTCCCATTCAGCTCGCCGGTCAACCTCGCCGCGGGGCGCTACTGGATCGGCGTCATCACCGGCGGCACCAGCTGGGTCATCGGCTTCCGCTACACCTCCGTCGCCGGCAGCCGCGATTACAACGGCAATACCTACACCTCAGGCCCAACCAACCCCTTCGGCACCGCCAGCACCGACAGCGAGCAGATGTCCCTGTACGCCACCTACACGCCGTCGTCACCGATCACGACTGCAACGTTTGGCAACACCGCGGTGGGTAGCTCGAGCGATACGTTCAGCGCGAACCGAAAGCGTGTGAACTCGTATGCGCTCGGGAGCGCCGGTGCGGTCTCCAAGCTGACCATGTACCTGGCACCCGGCGTCGTCAGGGGTCAGCAGGACATCGAAGGCCTGATCTACGCCGACAACAGCGGCAGCCCCGGCGCCCTGATCGCAACGACCCAACAGCTCGTCTTCTCCTCAACCAACAACGCCGGCTGGTACGACCTCCCCTTCAGCTCGCCGGTCAACCTCGCCGCCGGCCAGTATTGGATCGGCGTCATCACGGGCGCGACCAGCCTCGTCGCCGGCTTCCGCTACACCTCGGTCGCCGGCAGCCGCGATTACAACGGCAATACCTATACCTCAGGCCCAACCAACCCGTTCGGCACCGCCAGCACCGACAGCGAGCAGATGTCCCTGTACGCGACCTACACGCCTTCGTAGGCGGGCGGGTCGTCGGCGGCGGTTTGTAGGCGGGAGGGCTCGCAGGGTTTCTCGCGCGCAGTGTCGGGCTCCTTCGCCCTTAGCGCCCCCGGCTCAGAGCACGTACGCGATCAGGCCGGCGACGAGCCCATAGAAGAAGCACGCCTCAGTCAGCGCGAATCCGAGCCACTGGATGCTCGTGATCTCATCGCGCATCTCCGGCTGGCGGGTGATCGACTCCATCGACTTCGCGAAGATCGGCCCGATTCCGACTCCCGCGCCGATCGCGCCCAGCCCACCGGCGATGCCGATGGCAAGCGACTTCAGACCTGCGTCCGTCAACGAGGCCGCTGCGATTGTCAGGACATGGGTCATAACTGGTTCCACCTTCCATGAGATACGTACAGCCTGCATGTATTATACATACAGGCTGCATGTATGTCACTGGGGGAGATAGGACGCGTAGCGGCCGGTGCCCAGCGCGCCCGCGCCCGCCGCGCCCGCACCTACTCCTGAAACTCTGTGTCTATCCAGTCCATCTGGGCGCGGAGCTCGCGCCCGACGACCTCGACCTGGTGCCCCCCCTGCTCCTCGCGCATCCGCTTGAAGTTCTCCTGGCCTGCCCGGTTCTCGGCGATCCATTCGCGCGCGAACGAGCCATCCTGGATATCGGCGAGCAGCTGCTTCATCGCCTCGCGGGATTCGGCCCCGATCACCCGCTTGCCGCGGGTCAGATCCCCGTACTCGGCCGTGTTGGAGATCGAGTAGCGCATGCCGGCGATCCCCTTCTCGTAGATCAAATCGACGATCAGCTTGAGCTCGTGCAGGCACTCGAAGTAGGCCAGCCGCGGGTCGTAGCCCGCCCCGACGAGCGTCTCGTAGCCCGCGCGCACAAGCTCGGTCACACCGCCGCACAGCACCGCCTGCTCACCGAACAGATCAGTCTCCGTCTCGTCCTTAAAACTCGTCTCGATCACGCCGCCCCGGGTGCACCCGATCCCCTTGGCGTACGCCAACGCGAGTGCCAATGCCTGACCGGTCGCGTCCTGGTGAACCCCGACCAGCCCCGGCACCCCCGAACCCTCCAAGTACTGACGGCGCACCAGGTGCCCGGGGCCCTTCGGCGCGACCAATGCGACGTCGACGTCGGGCGGAGGGGCAACCTGACCGTAGTGGATCGAGAACCCGTGGCCGAACAGCAGCAGGTTGCCGGCGGCGATCCCATCCTTGACCTCGGACTCCCAGACACGCTCGTGCAGCTCGTCAGGGACGAGCATCATCACCACGTCGCCGTCGCTTGCGGCGTCGGCGACGCCAGCCACGCGCAGGCCGTGTTCCCGGGCCTTGGCCACGCTCTCCGAGTCGGGTCGCAGTCCTACAACCACCTCGACGCCCGAGTCCTTGAGGTTCAGCGAATGGGCGTGACCCTGGGAGCCGTAGCCGATGATCGCGACGGTCTTGCCGTCGAGCAGACCGAGGTCCGCGTCATCGTCGTAGAACATGCCGCGGACCCTAGCGGACGAACGCCCGCTGCTCCGCGCTGGCGAACTGGCCTCCGCCGCAGCGCCTCAGCTGCGGCGGAGGCCAGACGCTTACAGCCCGCCGAACCGCTGGGCGAGAGTCATCACGTTGCCGACGTACTGCTGAGTCGACGAGTATTCGCCGTTTGCCTGGACCGACGGCAGACCCTGGTAATAGCCGGCGGCGGCGAGCGCAGCATTTCCGCCGGTGGAGTTCAGCAGCGACCGAAGGAGCAGCACGCCGCCACGGACGTTGTCCGAGGCCGAGGCGGGCGCCAGGGCCGGACCCGGATTGAGGCTGCCCTGAATCCAGTTCCACGTGCCGGGCAGGATCTGCATCACGCCACGAGCGTCGGCGCTCGAGACCAGGTCGTTGTTGAAGCCGCTCTCCTGCCATCCGATCGCGTCGGCGAGCGCCGCCGGCACCCCGTTGGCGCTCGCGATCGAGCCAATCTCGGTAGACGTCACACGCTCGGGGGTGGGATACGGCGGCCCGCCGGAGGAGCCTTGCGCCGCAAAGCCAACTGGCTGGGATGCGGCGGTTCCGGTCGTCCCCGAACCGGAGGAGCTCGCGCCTGAGATCCGCAGCACGGCGCCCGAGAGCAGCGGCGCGTTCGGATCGATGCCGTTGGCGGCGGCCAGGCCGGCGACCGTCAGCCCCGCGCGCCCCGCGATCGCGGTCAGCGTGTCGCCGGGTTGGACGACATACGAGGCCGAACTGGTGGAGGCAGTCGAAACGGGCACCGCCATGCCCTGAGAGGACACGACACCGGCGTCATCGGAGTCGACGTCGCCGTCTCCAACCGCGCCACCGCTCGCCGGCACGGCCGAAGAGCCTCCACTGACGACGGACCCGGCGGGCGGAATCAGCAGGGTTGAGCCCGCCACCAGCTGCGAGGCCGGCGAGAGACCGTTGACCGCGGCAAGCTGGTCCGGCGAGAGGCCATCGGCGGCTGCAATCGAGTAGAGCGACTCTCCGGCCGCCACGACGTGCGGGAAGTACGCCGACGCCGCGGCAGGGGCGAGCAGGATTCCAAGGACTGTGAGAGAGCAAACGATTCGAACACGCATGTGGATCAGTCTCGACCACGACCGCGCCAACGGGAATGACTGCAATCCTGTTTTCAGGATGCAAGCGTGCGTTCACGCGTGTGCGCGCGCCACGAGTGCTCGCGCCGGAACCCGGATCGCCCCGTCCCCACTTACGAATTCCGCCGCGAGCTCGCCAATCCGCTCCCTGACCTGGGCCTGGTCGGCCTCCGCTAAGCCGCCGTAAACCTCTGCAAAGGGGATCGACAGGTCTAGCTGGTCGGCGATGTAGTTATCGAGCGTCGCCGCGCGACGCTCCAGCCCCACGCTTTCCACGAGCACCTCGGTAAAGCCGGCGGATTCGAGCAGCTCCTGAAGCCGGCCGTCGGCCGCGAGAACAAACATCCCGGGTGCGTTCGGATCTGGCGGCTCCGTAAAGCCGAGCTCGACGAGTGCCTGCCCCGGGATCGTTGCCCACTGATTTAGAGCTGCCTCATCCCAGACGGCGACCGCGACCCTCCCACCCGGTCGGAGCACGCGCCGCATCTCGCGGACAGCCGCCGCGGGATCGACGAGCAGCATCACGGCCCAGCGGCAGAGGATCGCGTCAACGCTCGCGGCGGGAAGGTCAAGCCACTCGAGGTTAAGCTGCTTGAACTCGACGTTCTCGATCCCCTGCGCCAGGGCCCTACGACGCGCCGCCTCAAGCATCGCCTCCGAGGCGTCGCTCGAAACGAGCGTGCCCCCCGGCTTAACCAGTTCGGCGGCGAGAAATCCTGTGTCGCCGGGCCCGGCCGCCAGCTCGAGCACGCGTTCGCCGGGCTGGAGCTCGAGCTGCTCGATCATCCAGGTGGAGACGGGCATCCCGAACCTTCTGATGTCCTCGGCCCGCCGCTCCCAGCCGACGGCGGCCCGCTCCCACCGATCGTGCATCGCCGCACGCATCGAATCGGGGTCGGGGACGCTCACTGCTTGCGCGGCTCCGACAGCCGCCGGGTCATATCGTTGAACGCCCGCTCGACCTGCGCGCCCATCCGCTGCTCGAAGATCGCCGCCAGCGCCTGGCTCGCAATCGGTCGTAGCCGCTCGATTGCCTGCTCGACCTCGGGCAAGCGCTCGGCTGGCATCCCTGCTCGCTCAAACGGCTTCCAAACCTCCTCGACGAACAACTTGACGAACTCGCGCGCAATCGAGTCGCATTCCCGCTCGATCTCTTCGAGGATCGCGACGGCGCTGCGAAGAGAGATACCGCTACGCACGACCTCTTCCCCGAGCTCCGTGGCGCTCAGCGCAGGTGGCTGCTGACGGTCGCCCGGGGTCAGCACCTGTCTGAAGCGAAGAAGGCGCTCGGCCGTGCCCTGGGTGTCTTCGAGCAGGCGCTTGATTCCGCCCAGGTTGAAGCCCTCGGCCTGAAGCTCTCGGATCAGCCGCAGCTGGGCTATGTGCTCTGGCCCGTAGTAGCCGACCCGGAGCCTCACCTCGGGCGGTGACAGCAGCCCACGCGCCTGATGCGCCCGAATGTTTCGCACCGACATGCCGGTCTCGGCCGCCAACTGCTCGACCGTCAGCCGGTTCTGTGACTCCGCTTTCGCCCCTGCGGACATGGCGAGATCATCCCAATTCCCTCCGCAGCAGCTTGCCCGACGTGCTCCGCGGCAGCGAGGAGTCGAACTCGATCGCCTTCGGAACCTTGAATGTCGCGAGCCGGTCACGACAAAAAGTGCGCAGCTCGAGCTCTGAGACCTCGGCACTGCGGACCACGCGCGCGACCACGGCTTCCCCCCATTCGGCGTCCGCGCGCCCGAAGACTCCCGCGTCGGCGACAGCGGGGTGCTCCAACAGCACCGCCTCCACCTCATCGGGCGCGACGTTCTCCCCGCCGCTGACGATCACCTCCGACGTGCGCCCGATGATCTCGAGCCGGCCGCGATCGTCAAAGCGGCCGAGGTCGCCAGTGTGCAGCCAGCCGTCCTCCGCCAGCGCGCCCGGCGCGACGATCGCCCCCCTCACCAGCACCTCCTCGTCCTCGGCGATCGCCAGCTCCACGCCGGGCAGGGGCCAGCCGTGCGTTGCGATCTGCGAGCACGCTTCGGTCATGCCGTACGTCGGCGCGACGGGCAAGCCCGCGGCGCGAGCCCGCTCAAGCAGCGGGGCGGGGATCGGTCCTCCTCCGAGCAGCGCCCAGCGAAGGGTCGGCGGATCGCGCAAACCCGCCTCGAGCAGACGTGCGAGCATCGTCGGCACAAGCGAGACGAGCGTGATCCGCTCGGCTGGGTCCGCCAATGCGGCCGCCACGCGCTCCGCGTCAAACCGATCCTCCAGCACCACAGTGGTCGCATAAACAACGCTGCGGATCAGGATCGAGAGACCTCCCACGTGCCCGAGCGGGAGCACGCACAGCCACCGCTCGTCGGGATCGAGCCCCAGCGCGACGGCCGAGCCCAGCGCGTTTGCCAACCAGTTCTCGTAGGTGAGCTCGACCGCCTTTGGGGTCGCGGTCGTGCCCGACGTGTACATCACGGTCGCCACCCCCTCCGTGTTCCCCCTGCCGCTCCGAGCGGCTCGCTCCGCATCGCGCAGGCGGGGGTCGATCGGGACCGCTGCGGCGCCGGCGAGCAAACAGCCGTGCAGCGAAATCGCGAACCGTTCGTTCGGAACGGCCTCGATCGGGACGCGCTCGCCGGGCGCGAGCGTCGCGGCGTACCGTTCGGCCTGCTTGAGCAGCTCCGCGTATGAGAGCGTGCCGAGCGCAAGGGCCTTGGGCCGAATCGCCGCCGCACGCCGAAGCCATTGATCCACGCCCCAAGTATTCCTCCGCGGGCCCTCCAGGCCCGCGCCCTCGCTAGTCTCGCGCCTTCAATGAGCGCGACCTGGCAGCGAGCGGCTGAGTACGAGGACATCCGTTATGAACTCGCCTCCGGCGAGGACGCCGGCATCGCCAAGGTCACGATCAACCGGCCCGAGGTGCGCAACGCGTTTCGGCCCGAGACCGTGATCGAGCTCTCCGACGCATTCACCCGCGCGCGTGAAGACCCGAACGTCGGCGTCGTGATTCTCACCGGCGAAGGCCCCGTCGCGTTCTGCTCGGGCGGCGATCAGCGGGTCCGGGGCCAGCGCGGCGGCTACGTCGAGGGAGGGCTGACGGAGCAGGTCGGGCGCTTCCACGTCACCGATCTCCACATCCAGATCCGACGGATGCCGAAACCGGTGGTCGCGATGGTCGCCGGTTACGCCGTCGGCGGAGGCCACGTGCTCCACGTCGTCTGCGACCTCACGATCGCCGCAGAGAATGCACGCTTCGGCCAGACCGGACCGCGCGTCGGCTCATTCGACGGTGGCTTCGGCGCGAGCGTGCTGTCCCGTCTCGTCGGGCCCAAGCGCGCCAAGGAGATCTGGTTTCTCTGCCGCCAGTACGACGCGCACGAGGCGCTTCAGATGGGACTCGTCAACGCCGTCGTGCCGCTCGACCAGCTTGAAGACGAAACGCTCAATTGGTGCCGCGAGATGCTCGCTCTCTCCCCCTTCGCCCTGCGGCTCGTGAAGGCCAGCTTCAACGCCGATGAGGATGGGCTCGCGGGTATCCAGCAGCTCGCCCACGACGCGAACCTGCTCTTCTACATGAGCGAGGAAGCGCAGGAGGGGCGCAGCGCCTACGTCGAGAAGCGACCGCCCGACTTCTCGAAGTTCCCGCGCCGGGCGTGAGCGCCGGGGCCGTCTCGACTCCCAGCGGCATCCGCATCTGGCTGATGGCGGCGCGCATTCGCACGCTGCCGGCGGCGGTCGCCCCCGTCCTTGTCGGAACCGCGCTGGCCGGTTTTGCGCACAGGTTTCATGCGCTTCGCTTTGTCGCGGCGCTGATCGGCGCGATCTTCATCCAGGTCGGTACCAACCTCCACAACGACTACTCCGATGCCCGCCGCGGCGCCGATACCGATGACCGGCTCGGCCCTGTTCGGGTAACGGCCGGAGGCCTGGTCCCGCCCCGGCAGGTGCTCGTCGCGACATACATCTCGTTCGGGGTCGCGGTCCTCGCCGGCGTGTACCTCGTCGCAGTGGCCGGCTGGCAGCTGCTGCTCGTCGGCGCCGCCTCGATCCTCGCCGGCGTGCTCTACACCGGCGGCCCGCGCCCGTACGGATACGAGGGCCTCGGCGAGCTTTTCGTGTTCCTGTTCTTCGGGATCGTCGCGGTCGCGGGCTCCTACTTCGTCCAGGTGAAACACCTGAGCTGGGAAGCGTTTGCCCTCGCGGTCCCCGTCGGCCTGCTCGCCGCGGCGATCCTCGTCGTCAACAACTACCGAGACATCGACACCGATCGACGCGCCGGGAAGCGCACGCTCGCAGTACGGCTCGGCCGCGCGCGAACCCGCGCGCTGTACGCGACGCTGGTCTACGGCTCCTTCCTGCTCGCGCCGATCACATGGCTGTTCGGGCCCCTGCGGGCATGGCTGCTGCTGCCGTGGTTGACGCTGCCGGTCGCCGCGCCGGTGGTGCGAGTCGTACGCAACCGCACCGACGGAGCTCTCGCTCAATCAGGCGCTCGCCCAAACCGGCATGCTCCAGCTGGCGTTCTGCATGCTGCTGGCAGCGGGCCTGCTGCTGAGCAGGTGAAGCGGCGGGTTTTTCAGATAGAGGCGCGCCTGCGCGCGCCTTTTGTTTCGGCTGCCGGTGCCCTCGCGAGTCGCAAAATCGAGCTGATCGAGCTCGATGGGCTAGGGCACGGCGAGGACGACGATCAGGCCAGCTGGGATCTTCGCGGCCGGCGAGCCGGTCAACCTGTCTGGCGGCTGCTGGGAGCATCCGAGCCACTCGCGGTCGAGGTCAACGCGACGATCGGGGCGGGCGAACCCGAGCAGGCCGCGACTGAAGCGAGGACCGCCCACGAGGCCGGCTTTCGCTGCGTCAAGGTGAAAGTAGGCATGGGCGACGATCGCGCCCGGATTCACGCCGTGCGCGAAGCCGTCGGTCCCGACCTCGCCATCCGGATCGACGCCAACGGCGCCTGGTCGGTCGAGCAGGCGATCGCCGCGCTCGCCGAGCTCGAGCCGCTTGGGATCGAGTGCTGCGAGGAACCGGTATCGGGGGCGCTCGCGATCGCTCGCGTGTCCGCCGCCACGTCGATCCCGATCGCCCTCGACGAGACGACCGCCGAGCCGGGCGCGCTCGACCGACGCGTCTGCAGAGTCGCGTGTCTCAAGCTCGCGCGCCTCGGCGGGATCACCGGCGTGCTCCAAGCCGCCCGCCGTGCCCGCCGTGCCGGGTACGAGATCTATCTGGCGTCGCTGCTCGACGGTCCGCTCGGGATCGCCGCCGCCCTCCACGCCGCGGCGGTGATCCGTCCCGAGCGGCCCTGCGGCCTGGCGACGCTCCCGATGTTCGAGGGCCGGGCGGCCCCGATCGCCGTCGCCGGCGGGCGCATGTCGCCGCCGCCCGGCCCGGGACTCGGAGACGGACTTCTTCCCTGGTACGGAGCGTGACAGTTTGACCTCCAATATGGAGGTCAAACTGTCACCCTCACGATTTCCGCGACCGCCCCAGGCGCCTCGAGATGTACCGCATGGCCGGCCCCGGGGACGACGACCACGCGGGCATCAGGGATCAGGCCGGCCATCCCCTCCGCGATCTCCCTGAACTTCAGATCCCGCTCGCCGACGACCAGGACGACCGGCATCGAAAGCTTCCCCAGCCGTCCCCATACGGACGGCAAAACCCCCGTGCCGAGCCCGCGCAGCGCGCGGGCGAGGCCGGCGGGGGTGTTGCGCAGGCGATCGACACGTACGGTCTCCGGCTGCCCAGCGAGAACGTCGCTCGCGCGCGCCTCCCACAGGACCACCACCTCCTCGATCGTCCCCAGCGCTTCGAACTCGTCCGCGAGCCGCTCGTCAGCCTCCCGGCGCGCGACCCGCTCCAAACCATCCTCCAACCCTGGGCTCGCGCCGATCAGGATCAACCGCTGGACGCGCTCAGGGAGCGTCAGCGCGACGTGGAGCGCTATCCGGCCGCCCATCGAGTAGCCGACCAGATCGAATGGTCCGGTCGAAATGGCCGCCACATCGGAAACCACCGCCTCCAACGCGACGGGCACGACGGCAGACGCCCGCCCGTGGCCTCGGATGTCAGGCGCCAGCGCGCCTCGGTAGCGTTCGCCGAGCGCCGCCAGCACGGGATCCCAGCTCGCCCCGGTGTGAGTGAACCCGTGAAGGAAGACGACCATTCCGCCAGATCATGACCGCCACGGACACGTATCTCCTGCTGCGCGCGTTCTGCGATGAGCTGGCCCGCTGTGGCGTGCGCCATGCGGCGACCGCGGCCGGCTCCAGGTGCGCTCCGCTCGTCCTATCCCTGTACCGCAACGAAAACATCCGCTGCTGGTCACACATCGACGAGCGCGGTGCGGCGTTCTTCGCGCTCGGCGCCGCGAAGGCGTCGGGTCGGCCGACGGTCGTCACGTGCACCTCGGGTACGGCCGCAGCCAACCTCGCGCCTGCCGTGATCGAGGCACACCACGCGCGGGTGCCGTTGATCGTCCTCACCGCCGACCGCCCGCCAGAACTCAGAGACGTCGGCGCCGGCCAGGCGATCGACCAGCTCAAGCTCTACGGCGACACGGCGAAATGGTTCTTCGAGGTGGGCGTCCACGAGGCCACCGAGTCAAACCTGCGGTTCATCCGGACGCTCGCCTGCCGCGCGTACCAGACAGCGCTCGACCGTCCAAAGGGCCCCGTTCACCTCAACTTCCCGCTCAGAGAGCCGCTCGTCACCGACGAGGCGCTGCCCGAGGACGAAACCGGCCGCGCCCACGGAGCGCCCTACGTGGTCTGCGAGCCTGACGAGGCCCCGGCCCCCCTCGAGCGAGGCCGGGCCCGGGCCCCATCCCTCGGGCCGGCTGCTGATCGTCGCCGGAGCCGGCACGCCGGACCCGGCGGGCCTGAGCGCGTACGCCGCCCGGGCGGGCATCCCGGTGCTCGCCGACCCGCTGTCAGGCGCTCGCCGCGGCCCAGCCGCTGTCGCCCACTACGACCTGCTGCTGCGCGACTCATCGTTCACCTCATCACACAAGCCCGACTTCATCTTCCGCCTCGGTGAACTGCCGACCTCGAAGCCGCTGCGCGCATGGCTGGCGTCGCTCTCGGATGTGCCTCAGATCGCGTTTGACCCCGATCGCGCCTGGCTGGATCCCGCCAGCGTCGTCGGTATGCGAGTGCTCAGCCGCGCTGCCCCAGCCGGAGAGCCTGCAGGCAGAGTCGGGCTGGCTCGAGTCGTGGCGCGGCCCCGACGAAACGGCGACGAGCGCGATCGAGCAGACACTCGGCAGCACGCTCTCCGAGCCGCTGGTCGCCAGAGCCCTTGCCGCGGCGCTGCCGGAAAGCGCCACCCTCTACGTAGCCTCCTCGATGCCGATCCGCGACCTCGAGTCATTCCAGGGAACGCGCGACGACCCTCCCAAGGTCCTCTCCAACCGCGGCGCCAACGGGATCGATGGCACAGTGTCGAGCGCGTTCGGTGCCGCGGCCGCGCAGAGCGACCCAGTCGTCCTGCTGACGGGCGACCTCGCCCTGCTTCACGACATGACCGGGCTGCTCGCCGCCCGCCGCCTCGGGCTACAAGTCACGATCGTCGTGCTCAACAACAACGGCGGTGGCATCTTCCACTTTCTCCCGCTAGCGACCCAGCAGGACGCGTTTGAGGAGCACGTCGCGACGCCGCACGGGCTCGATTTCAGCCGTGTGGCCAACCTGTTCGAGTTCGAGTACGTCAAGCCGGAAACGGTCGATCAGTTTCGCCATGCGCTCACCGAAACCGCGGCCGCGAAGATCATCGAGATCCGCACGGACCGTGCGGAGAATCGCGAGTTGCACCGTCGGCTCAGCCCGCCAGCAGCGGCAGCAGCGCCTCGAGCTTGACCTCCGACTCGGCGAGCTCCGCCGCAGGATCGGAGTCGCGCGACGATTCCGCAGCCGGCGTAGCAGCGGGCTTGCGCGCCGTGCAGCAGGGCGCAGCGCAGCGCCACGCAAAACTCGCCGTCCCCGGTGGAGTCGGTCCAGCCGATCGGCCCCGCGTACCAGCCACGGTCGAGCCCCTCCAGCGAGGGGATCAGCTCGAGCGCCACAGAAGAGGGCTCACCTCCCACCGCGGGTGTCGGGTGTAGCGAATCGAGCAGCTCCAGTGCCCCCACCGCCGAGGCGAGCTGGGCCCGGACCGGCGTCGCCAGGTGCTGGATGTTCGCGACCCGCGCGAGCGAAGGCTCGGGCGCCGCGGTCACCCAGACTGCGAGTGGGCGCAGCGCCCTTCCGATCGCGCGAGCGACGATCGCGTTTTCCTCGCGATCCTTCTCAGAGCGCAACAGCTGCTCGCCGAGGTGCTGATCGACCGCCGGATCGGCGCTCCGCCTGCTCGATCCGGCGAGCGCGACGGTGCTCGCACGCTGTCCTTCGCGCCTGACCAGCAGCTCCGGGCTGGCGCCGACAAACGTCGTCTTCCCTCTGCCCACGGCGAACACGTAGCACGACGGAAACGACTCCCGGAGAACTCCGAACAGGGCCGCCGGATCGAAAGCAGCCGCCGCGTGCACCTCGACCTCCCTCGCGAGCACGATCTTCTCGAGCCGCCCCTCACCGATCAGCTGGACGGCCCGGGCGACGGCGGCCTCGTAGTGCGCAGGAGGCATCGCGCTCTGGACCACGGGAACGCTGGCCGGTGCCGGGTCGAAAAGCGGCAGTGGCTCCCCCGATCGCAGCTCGCCCAGCCGCCGTTCGGCGCGGGCAACGAGGTCGTCGAGCACGTCATCCGGATGGACCTCGAAGTTGAGGCTCAGCCATACCTGCCCTGCATGACGAGCGAGCGACAGCTCCGGCACCACCAGCGATCCGGCGCCGAAGCCGTTCCACTGCGTGGTCTGGCCTCCGTCGGTAGCGAACGCGAACCCCCCGAGCGCGATCAGCCCCGACCCCGCCGGCCCCTCCGCACCGTCCGTGAGCGCGCCGGAGCAGAGCGAGACCCATGCTCGCCCCACTGCACGAAAGCCATCAAGCCCAGCGCCGATGTCTCGCACGCAGCCGCCCGCGGCGAGGGCGCGCCTGTCGTGATCGGGCTGCTCCAGGCAGAACCACGGCTCGCCCGCGCGCCTCGACGCGGCGATCACGGCGGCAGGGTCGATGTCTGGTGAACACGCGCCGGTGACGCTTACCAGCGACGGGGAGCCGAGTCGCCGTGAGCGTCGGAGCGCCACCTCGATCCGCCCCCCGAGTCGTCCCAGCGCGTCTGCGTCGATCCAGCCGGCGAGGGGCGAACCGGTGAGGTTGGGGAGCACGCGGTGGCTAGTGAGGTGCCAGCCGCTGGTCCGACGGCGCCGCGGCGAGCACGCGGTCAAGCGCCTGATCGAGGCTCTGGTGGACCTGTCGCTGGAGCCTGAGGGCGCGGAACATGTGGTCCCTGGAGGGTATCCGCTCGACGTGCACGTTGGGCCACCCGTCGAGACGATCGAGGTAGCCCTGGCGGGCTAGCTGCAGTTGCAGCGGCTCCCCATCTGAGAGCAGGAACAACGCCTCGGTGCCCTGTTGGCGGAGCTGGTCGAATGCCCGCTCGACGAGCGGAGCCTGTTGGCGTTCGACCGGCAAACGCGCTCCGCGCCGGATCCGTCCCGGGCGGACGCTGTGCATCAGCGTCCCGAGTTGCTTGGCGTTGAAATCGCCGCGAGCGAGGCGCCGCCACCCGCGTCCCCGCAGCGACCCGAGCGCGGCCTGGGTATCGCGCTCGCCGACCAGTTCCTCGCTCCAGTGGAACGCGTACAAGTTGATCATCAAGGCACCGGCGACCCTGCTGTCTGCCAGCGCCGCATGCAGCGACCAGTAGGCGCCCGAGCAGAGGCCGCCGAGCACGAAGCGATCGGACAGCCCCCGAGCCTCCAGCGCCCTCAGCACCGCGAGCGTCTGCTCGGTCCGACCAGGGTGGTAGAGGCTGGCGTTGGAGAGCAGAGTCCGCTCATCCCCGTCGGAGTCGCCGATCCCCTCCAGATCGATCCGGACGGTCCTCACGCCCACGCGCCGCCCACCGCCGGGCCAGCTCGACCCAGGCGCGGTTCGGCCCGACGTGGGCAAGGGCGCCGGCACCGAGGATCACGCCGGTGACGGGCTCGGGCTCGATGTCGACCGGCTCAGTGAGCATGCCGATCAGCCTCGACCCCAGGACGGGCATCGTCAGCGCCGTTTCACGCAGGGCCACGCCGTCGCTGGTGAACACGATCGACTCACGCTCCGAATCCGATCCCGGCGCAGGAGCGACAGGCGCTCGGTCTGCCGCCTCCTCGAGCCAGGCGATCGTCTTCGCAATCGTCTCGATGGGCGTCAGCGCGTCCTGCGGGTGCGCCATCAGCGCACCCCAATCGACGCCGTGCTCAACCGTGACCTCAACGCCGGCGCCAGCCAGGTGCTCGCGCAGGCGCTTGTCAACCGGAAGGCCGTCGCGGGAGAGCAGCAGCGCGCGGCGCCCGTGGGCAGCCGGCAGCGAAACGTCGGCCAGCCGGATGCCCTCGATCGCGCCAGCGGTCTCGTCAGTTAAAACGAATCCCGTGAGCTCCGTGACTCCGGCGGGCCCGGGATCCTCGTCGGCGACCGACGTTCGATGGCGAGCGTCGATCATCGCCGCATACGCGCGCAACCCGCGCAACAGCGACCTGCCGCTCTCCGGGACCGCCCACAGGATCAGATCCTCGATCGGTGCCTCCTCGGCAACAGCCAGCACCGCGAGCATCCCCCCAAGGCCGACGCCGATCGCCGTGAGGTGCTCAAGCCCCGCGCGTTCGCGCAGCCAGCGGGCGCTCTCGCCGATCGCAGCGGTCCACGCCGGCAGACGCCCAGGGTCGCGCGGGGACCCGCCGCTGTCGCCGGATCCCGGAAATGCGATCCGGGCGGTCGGGTGACCCGCTGACGCGAGCGCGATCGCCCAGTTGCGCATCGCCCTGTATGAGCTGAGTCCCTCCCAGCCGAACGGCGGGCACAGGATCACCCCTGACCGGCCGCCGACGCCTTCCGTCGGGCTCGTGCAGGAAGGCAAGGACCGGGTCAGGGTCGAGCGCCAGCCAGACGGGCGTGCCGTTTTTACCGCGCGCACTCACGAGCTCGTCGCCCTCTGCAACGACAGCCACACGACCGGCAAGGTTCAGTGCGCTGACGCTGCCCGCGAGGCGGGCATCGTCGGCGATGCGGCGCAACTCAATCTCTCGATGGCCACCGGGCTCGACGGAGAATCCGTCGTCGTCGGGCTCGTAGCCCGCAACAAGCACCCTGATTCCGTATGCGAACCGGCGACTCGACACCCTCAGGCGCGCTCGTTCGTCGTCAAGCGCCTGCACGCTCGCGGTCAACCCAAGCCGATCGGCGGTCTCCCGGCCGGTTGGCCGACCAGCCGGCAGACAAAAGCTCTGCGAGAGCAGAACGGGCGCCCGTGTTCCGGTGCTTTCCATGCTAATCACGACCAGGTCCTGCGCCGGCGGTCCAAAGCGGTATGACCACGAGACGTCAACGAACCTTCCGAGTAGCTCCTCAATATTGTGACTTGTAGCGCTGTGCCCCGATAGCTCAAGATAGGTATCGGCCTCGGCGACGGCGACCTCAAGGTCTTTGTACAGACACACCCGCAGCCGCGCCCGCAGCGGGTCGGGGCGGTCGTTGGCAACATGCGCCACGATGCCGTTCAGCCCCTCGTCGGTGCTCCACACCGCCACCGGTGCGAGCGCCCGACGCAGATGATGGTAGACGAGCTTGGCCTCGCCGCGGTGGTCGAGCACCCCCCAGCCCGCTCCCGGATAGAGGTCCCGCAACCACAGTGCGAGCCCGCCTGAACACGGCGAGGCGGCGGATCGCCACTCGCCGAACACATCAGCCATCAGCTCGCCGGTCACCGCTCGCGAGAGCTCGAGGTAGCGCTCCTGGTCGAAGCTCCGCAGCGCTACCGGATCGACCCCGAACAGGCTATGCAGATAGTGGTCGCGGACGTCTTCGAAATCCCACCCGGCGCCGACGTCGCGCGGGACTCCCGCCTTCCAGCGCTCACCGTGCACGCCGAGCCCACCGGGACCCGCCAGCGGCTCGAGCCCATCGTCGTCGGGCACGTTCGAGAACGCCAGGCACTCGGAGGCAAACTTAATCTCCGAGCGACGCACGTCCTCCAGCCCGCGAAGATATGCGCCGACGCCGAAGTAATGAGCGACGCCGTGGTTCACGCGGAACGGAACGTCGCCACCCCAGGGGCTCGACGGCACGTATGGAGCGTCGACATCTGCCTCGTCCACCAGCTGCGGCAGCAGCTCCCCGAACAGGGCACCGTGTGCAAGTCCCGCGTCGAGACCGAGCATCGCCACCTGCTGGGCGACCTCGCTGCCGCCGCACAGCATGGCGAGGCTGGGTCGGTGGCCGAGCTCACGCAGGACCCCTCGCGCCTCGTCTGCGATGGCCTCCATGAACCCAGGCTCCGACTCCGGGTAATCGAGGTTGGCGAACATGAAGTCCTGCCAGACGAGCACCCCGAGCTCGTCACAGAGGTCGTGAAACTCGCCGCTCTCGTAGCAGCCCGTGCCGGGGATTCGAAGCATGTTCATCCCGGCCACGGTCACCCGCTTGAGCGCCCGCCGAAGCTCCGGCCCGGCGCTGTGTGGGCCCCTCAAGTCGAGCGGGGTCCAAACCGCGCCGCGAGCGAACACGGGCACATCGTTGATCCGCAGCTGCGGGTCGTCGGGATCCGGCCCCCAATCGAGTGTCCGAAAGCCGACTCGGCCCAGATCCACCCCCTCGCCATCGACTGACAGCGCGACGTCGTAGAGCCTCGGAGTGCCGTGAGTATGTGGCCACCATCGCTCGACCCCGTCGATCTGAAGCTCGGCGTGGATGCGGCCATCCGCCCCCAGATCGAACGCGGTCTCGTGCGCGCCGCCGACGACGATCGCAAACCGCTCGCCACCGCCCGAACCCCCCACACGCGCGTCCACCCTCAAAACCCCCATGTCGCCCTCGACCCGCGCGCGGACTCGCAGATCCTCCACCCAGAAACCGGCGCGCCGCACAAGTCGCACGGGACGCCATGGCCCCACGACCGGCGGTCCCGGCGCGAATCCAGGAGCACGGCCGAGAAGCATTGTCCGGTAGAAGCGGAGGTTGCCCTCGGACACGAGCCGGGTCCGCCAGCGCGCCCGGGGCCGCCGCGAAACCGCGAGCCTCTGCGCGAGCGCCCGGCAGCAGATCACGAGCTCGTTCGAATCCGCCAAGGCGGCGCCTACGTCGACTGCGTGCTGGGCAAACATCGACTCGCTCTCGAGCACGCGCTGCCCGTTCAGGTACACCTCGGCGACGGTGGCGATCCCGTCGAGCTCGAGCAGAACCTGCTCCCCTTCCGCCACCGCCTCGGCGTCGAACCGCACCCGGAACCACCAGTCATGGGCGTCGAGATCTTCAGGCGCTCCAGCGCCCAGCGCGGCGGCAACCGTTCCGGGCACCTGCGCCGGCAGCCATGGCCCGTCTTCGTGCCGAGCGAGCTCCCAGCCCTCAGAGAGCTCGCGAGCGTCGCCCGTCAACCAACGACCTCGACCAGCCCGTCGATCGCCCGCCCCCAGGCGTCGGTCAGCCCCGACAGCAGCGGCCCCGCCTCGAATGGCCGCCGGCGCGCGAGCCGGAACGACAGCGCCTTGCACCCATCGACGATCTCGAGCATCGCAGCGTAGGCCGGCTCGGCCTCAGAACCGAGCAGCCAGCGCGCGTGCGACTCGAGGATCTCAAAGCCAGAGCCAACCATCCGCACCGTCGCAAACGCGTATGCGTGGTAGTCCTCGAGCCCGCTCGCGAGCAGCACCGGAAGGTCGCGCTCGAGCGCCACGCCGAAGCGTGCGAAGGGGTTCTCGCGCGGCCGCTTGTCCAGGTGCCGCGCGAGCAGTTCCCGCGCAGCCGCGAGCAGTGCCGCGCCCTCCAGCCGCTCGCCCGCATCGAAGCGCACGAGCTCGGCGTACGGCGGCAGCACGTCCTCGGAGAATTCCCCGATCCGGAAGACACCGCGATAGTCCTCGCCGCCGAGCTCGTACAGCCCGGCGCTGTGGAAGTAGCGCAGCATCTCGGCCGCGGGGTCGATCGCGTCCGCCGCGACCGAGGTCTTCACGTGCTCGGAGCGGTAGCTCGTCGCCGTCGTGTCCGGGAGGTAGAACGAGTCGAGCTCGACGATGATCGTACGGCCCTGCTCGAGCTGCTCGGAGATCTGGATGGGCAGCGGTCGGTAGGGCTGCATCTCATGGATGTCGATCCCGAAGAGCGACTCCAGATCCTCAGGCGGGGGCTTGAAGAATGTCCACTGGTCGCCCTCAAAGTCCATTCGCACGAGATGGCCGAACGCCGCCAGCGGCTCGTACCCGCACGCGTGGAGCAGCTCGATGATGATGTCCGTGTAACAGTTGGTCTCCGAGGTACGTGCGTCCCTCGCCGTGCAGCGCGTGCGGCTGGTACCCAGCCGGCTCCTTGCCGGACAGGCTGCGGACTGCGCCAAAGGTACGCACGTTCACGTCCACAGCTCCGCGCGAATCGCCTGAAGGCCACGACGACGGATCGAATCCGTGCGTGCGGAGCAGCGCGAGCACGATCCGCTCGTGCCCAAACCCGAGGCAGGCCGTGTGGGCGGTACCACCGTCGGCGAGCTCGATTTTATAGGTCGAGCCGAAGTGATCGAGATGGTGGTTGAACGACGCGAGTGCGGTCGGCTCGGGGCCGGCGATCTGCACGAGCAGCTCGAGCTTCAATCCCTGGTCGCGCTGGCCGGCGGCGAGCATCCGGCCACGGCGGCCGAAGAACGGATCGTTGGCGTCGTCGAGCTCCGCAGCCAGGCCGAAATGACGGAGCAGCTCGAGTCCACGCTCGGCCCACTCGTCGCGCCAGGCGAGGACCCGGTCTGGCTCGCCGATTCGCACCAGCTCGTGCTGGTGGAACATCTGCCGGCGCGCCGGGTCGTGCGAGGGCTCGTGGCGGAACACCCAAGCGCCGCCCGCGTCGACGAATACGCCGCCAGAAGGCAGCGGCCCCCGCGCCGCGATCGCCGGGTAGACCGGGTAGCAGGCGGCCGGCATCAGTGCCAGGTCGGTCATCTGCTGAAACTCGCTCCAGTCCTCGTGGCGGCTCGCGCGCTCGCTCTGCTGCGACGCCTCTGACTCGCTGCCGTCGAACGCGTAAACGCTGCCGGCGAGGTGCGGGAAGGAGTTCAGGTAGCCGCTCGACTCGAGCTGGCGACGCGGCAGCAGCGGCGGAAAGCGCAGCCGCTCGGCGCCCCGTGCCGCGGCCTCGCCGCTCAGCCGGGCATCAAGCCGCTCGCGGACGTCCTCGAACGTGGCGCTGTGCCCGTAGATACCGGGGACGCCTGACTCGATCAGCAGTCCCGCCGAAAGCAACTCGCGCAGGAACTCAGCCTGCTCCGCGGACGCCGAGCGCGTCTGCACGGCCACGAGTTAGACCTCCTTGGCGATCAGCAGCAGTCCCGCGTCGATTGCGTGGATCCGCTCGTTGGCGACCATCAGCCTGGCGGACAGTGCGTCGCGGAGGTGGCGCCCAACTCCGAAGGGCGAGTCATTCTTGTACGCGGCGATCCCGATCACCTCGAGCACGCCGGCGCACACCCGCGGAGCCTGCTCGGACGCCGCGAGCTTGAGGTTGTTGAAGCGCAGCACCGTGCCCATCTCCGACAGCCGCTCGCGACCGTTCTCACTTGCCGCGACGAACTCATCAAGTGCGGAGTGCACCTCGGCGCGCAGCATCGAAAGCTCGCTCATCACGCGCGAGAGCGCTTGCGCGGCCGGCACGGGCTCCCCGGGCTTACGACGCGCGGCGGCGCGCACGAAGCTGCGGCCGCGCTCAAAGGCATCGGTCGCGATGCCGAGCCACACGTGCGACCAGAGGATGTGCGAGAGCGGCACGATCGACTCGTTCATGACGGTCGAGAAAGGCGCTCCCAGCACCTGCTCGGGGCCGAATTTGGCACGGACGACAAATCCCGGTGAGCACGTTCCGCGCATCCCGATCGTGTCCCACGTCCCTGCGGGCTCGAGCTCGGTCTCCGAAGCGTGGCTGAGGACGAGCACCTGGTCGCCCGCTTCAGCCTCGGCGGAGCGGCGCACGGTGGTCAGCAGGTCGTCGCAGTGCCCGCCATAGCTGACAGTCGGGGCCTGCTTTTCGAACTGGAGCGCGCCCTCCGGACCGGGGACGACCGCGGCGATCGACTTCGCCATGTCCCCGCCGGTGCCGATCTCGGACGTGACCGAGGCGATCAGCCGTTGCTCCGGGCAGAGCATCTCGCGCAGATAGTGCTCAAACCAGGAGTCCGGCTCCAGGTGACGGATGATCGTGAGCACCTGGATCTGATGCATCGCGAACACCATCGCGCTCGCGCCGCAGCGCTTTCCGAGCTCGAAGCAGCCGCGCGCGACTGCCTCCAAAGAAGCGCCCCCACCTCCAAGTTCGTCAGGAACGAGTGCCGACAGCGCGCCTGCTTCCCGCAGCGCATCGATCGCCTCGCGCGGGAACCGGGCGTCGCGGTCGACCTCATCAGCATGCACCGCGGCGACGTCGTCCGCGACGCGCTGGATCGACGCTACCAACGCCTCGTCGCGATCAAGTAAAACGCTCATGCCGCCAGCTGTTGGAGCTCGCCGATCGCCGCCGAGATCGCTGCCACGCTCTCGAACACGCTCCGCTTGAGCATCTGATCGGGGAACTCGAGGTCGAAGGCGTCCTCGAGCGCGAGCATCACGTTGACGCTGGCGTGCGAGGTCATGCCTGCCTGGAAGAGGTCAGCGTGATCGTCGAGCGAATCGACCTCGACCGGCAGGCGTGCGTGATCGCGAATCACCTGCCGAATGTCCTGGTTGACGCTCTCGTTCATAGCCTGTCGCACCTCGCGAGCACCACCGCGGCAGCCAGTGATCCCTCTTGGGTCAAGCTCACCGAGAGCGCCGAGATGCCCTTCTGTGTTGCAAGATCGGCGGCAGCGCCCGAGAGCTTTAGCACCGGGGCGCTGTTTCCGTCTACTCGGAGCTCGATCGAGCGCCATGGCAATCCCTCGTCGCGGCGGCCGAGCGCTTTCAACGTGGCCTCCTTGGCGGCGAAACACTCCGCCAGACGCCGCACGTTGGCGTTGCTCTGCTGCTGCTCGTGCTCGGTGTAGACCCGCTCGAGGTAGCGTCTGCCGTGAGCGCGGAGCGATTCGTCCACCTCATCGGTGCGCACCAAATCAATCCCTACGCGGAAAGGCACCGCTCGATGGTAGTCCGCCGGATGCGGCCTCCGTGCAGATCGCAAGATTTGCCCAAGATCGCTACGGGGCTTACGCCACGAGGCGCGCTACATAATGCAGCCACGGGTCGATCGGCTCGCGGTCAGACGCGACTGAGCGCCCATTCGCATCGAGGCAGCCGACCAACTCGTAGCCGGCCTCGGAGAGCTGACGCTGCTGGTCCGGACGGCGGATGTAGTAGTGCAGCAGCCCGTAGTCATGCGCCTGATCGTTGACGATCGCGTGATCTGACGCGGTGTGCTCAAATTCACCAAGCCGCCGGCGATTTCGTCTACGAGCGAGCAGGCGTCCCGGAATTCGCACCAACTCCCCGACGGGTCGCCGCACGACCGCCGCGAGCGCGCCGACGGGGGCCTGTGGACGGGTGCCCGGATCGGCTGCGCCGCTCAGGCTGCTGAGGTTGTGCGAAGAGAAGATCAGCAACCCACCGGGCTTGAGCAGCTCGCGAAGGTCGCGCAGCACGCGCCGACGCGTGGGATCGTCGAACACATCGAGCACGTTGTCGATCGCGAGCACAACGTCGAATTTGTGCTGACGCAGATCATCGTCCAGCGCCTCGATGTCGCCGACCTGGACATGGGTGTTCGGGTAGGTCCGCCGGCAGTACTCGACCATCTCCTCAGACAAATCGATGCCGTACGCCTCGTGGGCCGATTCGGCGATGTAGCCGAGCACGCGCCCGGCGCCGCAGCCAAGCTCGAGCACGTCGCCGCGCAGCTCCTCGCCGTAGCGCAGCAGGATGCTCGCCTCCACCGGAAGCAGCGTCCGATTGGCGTATTCCGTCAGCGCTTGTCCGCTGCGCCAGAACTCGCGGTTGATGCGCGCCCAGCGCGGCTCCCGCCTGGAGAGGCGTTGCTCGGCATCCTGCCGTTCGACCATCGCATCCGTTGCCATCTAGGTTGCCCCTTCTGTCTGCCGGCCGCCCCGCTTGGCCAGGTTTACGTAAAGAGTACCAGCGTTTTTTGCGCGATCAACTAGGTTTCGCTACGCCCACGTGAGATCGCGATCTCCCCGGTCCGCGCCATCTCGATCAGCCCGAAGGGCCGCACCAGCCGCTCGAACGCCTCGATCTTCGAGTACGTGCCCGTCACCTCGACGACGAGCGAGCGCTTGCTCACGTCGACCACCTTGGCTCGGAAGATCTCGCAGATCTGCATCACCTCGGCGCGCCCCGCTCCGTCCGCGGAGACCTTGAACAACGCGAGCTCCCGAGCGAGCGTCTCCTCTGGCTCGAGATCCCGGATCTTGAGCACGTTGACGAGCTTGTGGAGCTGCTTGGTGACCTGGTCGATCGGGTGCTTGGCGCCGTCGAGCGTGAGCGTGATCCTGGAGATGGTCTCGTCATCGGTCGGGCCGACGGCGAGCGTGTCGATGTTGAATCCGCGGCGGGCGAACAGCCCCGCGATCCGAGTCAGCACGCCGGGCTTGTTCTCGACGAGGATCGAGAGGATGTGCTTGCGCCCAGTGCGCAGCCCACCCGCCGCCTCGAGCTCGTCGAGCGACAGGACCTCCTTGGTGCCGGGTTCGCCCACCGAGCCCGCCCGGACCGCGCTAGCCGACCATGTCCCGGGCAGGCTGCCCCGCCGGGATCATCGGATAGGTGTTCTCCTCGCGCGTGACACGGACGTCGACGAGCACCGGACCCTCGGTGGCGATCGCCTCCTTGATGTCGCTGACGAGCGTGCGCTTGTCCTCAAAGCGCATTCCGGTCGCGCCATAGGCCTCCGCGACCTTGACGAAGTCGGGCCACTGGCCCATTTCCACCTGGCTGTAGCGCTTGTCCCAGAACAGCTCCTGCCACTGGCGGACCATGCCGAGGAAGCCGTTGTTCATCACGAACACCTTGATCGCGATCCCCTCCTGGGCGCATGTCGCAAGCTCCTGCATGTTCATCTGGACCGAGCCATCCCCTGCGACGCACACGACCGTCTGATCGGGGCAGCCGACCTTGGCGCCCATCGCCGCCGGCAAGCCGAAGCCCATCGTCCCGAGCCCGCCCGAGTTGATCCACCGGCGGGGCTGGCCGAAGTGGAAGTACTGCGCGGTCCACATCTGATGCTGGCCGACGTCGCTTGAGACGATCGCGTCGCCGCCGGTCGCCTCGTACAGCGCCTGGATCATGTACTGCGGCTTGATCTCCGCGTCCTTGGAGTCCTCGTATCCGAGTGGGTAGCGCTCCCGTCCACGATCGGATCCGCGTCCACCACTCCTCGAGCCGCCCCGGATCGACGGACAGCGCCCGGTATTCGGCCGTCAGCCGCGGAACGATGTTCTTCGCGTCGCCGACGATCGGGATGTGCGCGGGGACGTTCTTGGAGATCTCGGCGGGATCGATGTCGATGTGGATGAACTTCGCCCGCGGCGCGAACTCCGAGAGCTTGCCGGTGATCCGGTCGTCGAAGCGCGCGCCGATCGCGACGATCAGGTCGGCCTCGTCCATCGCGTAGTTCGCCGCGCGCGTGCCGTGCATGCCGAGCATCCCCAGCCACTGCTCGTGCGGCGCCGGGAACGCGCCGAG
This sequence comes from uncultured Solirubrobacterales bacterium, assembly GCA_963849295.1. Taxonomy (GTDB): domain Bacteria; phylum Actinomycetota; class Thermoleophilia; order Solirubrobacterales; family Solirubrobacteraceae; genus Palsa-465. Next base: position 548,421 of record CAWKGU010000005.1, on the reverse strand, counting down.
GCCCATCACCGTGCACGTGATCGGGAAGCGGTCCGACAGACACCAGCTCGGTCAGCTCGGCGCGCGGCGTCCGCGTTGATCACGCCGCCGCCCGCATAGATCACCGGCCGGTGGGCATTCGCGAGCGCCTTCGCCGCGAGCCGGATCTGCTTCTGGTTGCCGTCGGTCGTCGGCTGATAGCCGGGCAGATGCACGTCCGTCACCGGCTCATACGGGATGTCGGCCCGACTCAGATCCTGGGGGATGTCGACAACGACCGGGCCAGGCCGTCCCGTCCGCGCGATGTGGAAGGCCTCGTGCAGCGAGCGCGGGATCTCGAGCGGGTGCTGGATCATGAAGCTGTGCTTGACGATCGGCATCGTGATCCCGATCGTGTCGGCCTCCTGGAACCCGTCGGTGCCGAGCAGCTCGGTCCGGACCTGGCCGGTCAGGAACACGACCGGGACCGAGTCCATCATCGCGTCGCAGATCGGCGTGACGAGGTTTGTCGCGCCAGGACCGCTCGTGCCGAGCGCGACGCCGACCTTGCCGGTGGCCTTCGCATAACCCTCGGCCGCGTGGCCGCCGCCCGCCTCGTGACGGACGAGGATGTGGCGGATGCCCGCGTCGTAGAAGGCGTCGTAGGTGGGGAGGTTGGCGCCGCCCGGAAGGCCGAATACGACGTCGACCCCTTCGGCCTTCAGACATTCCATCAGGGCGTCGACAGCGCGCATCGGGTCAGGGTAGCAACGGGTTTATGCGTGGTCCGGGCGCATGCGCCCGGACCGGCCGGGCCACATGTGGCCCGGCCCCGAGCCGCGCATGCGCCGCTCGACGGGCTGGCGCATGCACCGGCCCGACACCGTCAAAGGTCCCGGCGCCCTTCTCCTTTCCGCTTCCGCCGACGGACGCTTGTGGTGTTTACGCCGTACCCGCTTCGCGCACCCACTCGGCCGCCGCGCGCGCCCCGGCTCCTGGCTCGGCATCTGGTTCGGAGGCACCGGATACGCGGGGGCGACGTTCAGCCCGCTGAGCTTTTCGGCGGTCTCCTGGGCGCAGTCGACGGTCTCCGGCGGCGCCGCGGTCGCGGGCAGGCTCGGGACGCTCGCGTCGGGCTTGGCGGCGAAGTTGAACGCCTTGACCAGATCCCCCGTCACCGAGCGCCGCCACTGCACTGAAATTGGGGACCTCGACGCCGAAGCGTGCCTCCAGGAAGCGCAGCAGCGAGGTGTGGTCGAACGTCTGCGAGCAGACGAGGCCGCCGCGGGTGAATGGCGAGACGACCAAGAGCGGCACCCGCATCCCGAGCCCCACCGGCCCGGCGATTCCCTCCGCGACGCTCGGCAGCGGGTTCACCGTCACATACTCCCCCGGCGTGCCGGGCGGCGGCACGGGTGGCGGGACGTGGTCGCAGAACGCCCCGTTCTCGTCCCAGGTGATGAACAGCACGGTCTTGGCCCAGAGGTCGGGCTTGCTCGTCAGGGTCTGAAGCAGCTGGTCGGTGACGTGCTGCCCGGCGCGCACCGAGAACGGCGGGTGGTCGGTGTCCATGATGTCGGCGTACACCCAACTCACCTGCGGCAGCTCGCCGGCGCCCACGTCGCGAACGAAGTCGTCGGGGTATTTCGGGTCCAGCCCGTGCGCCTTCAGGAACGGGTCCGAGGAGTACTGCTTGAACATCGGGAACGGCGAGTCGGTGCTCACCGGGTTGTTGACGGGGTTGTCGACCGACTGCGAGGAGTACGCCTTCCAGGTGATCCCGTGCGCGCGCAGCCGCTCGGGCATCGTCGTCCAGCTGAGGAAGGGGCTGAAGCCCGGCCGGTTGCCGATCAGCGGGCCGCCGTGGCTGCCGTCCGGGTCGAGCGTGGCGGAGATGATGTGGACGTGGTTGGGGTCGCTCGGCCCGATCACCGAGGCGTGGTAGCCGTCGCAAAGCGTGAATGCGTCGGCGAGGGCGTAGTAGAACGGGAGGTCGGCGCGCGTGTAGTAGCCCCTCGTGACGGTGCCGTTGGCGCCCTCATCCGCCAGGTGCTCCCGGACGAAGCCGTCCATCCGGCCGCCATCCCAGCTTCGATGCTGCGGACCCCAGTCGTGGTCGATGTCGTGGACGCACTCCCCGTTGTGGGCCACGTCGAGGCGGAACGGGAACAGGTGACCGCCGTAGCCGGGGGCCGGATACCCGGGCTGCGCGAACACGCGTCAGTCCGCTGCCGTCGTTCAGCTTCAGCGCGTGGGGTCCGAAAAGCCCCGCACACCGCGGTAGCTGCCGAAGTAGTGGTCGAACGAGCGGTTCTCCTGGATGAAGAACACGATGTGCTCAATCTCGTTGGAGGCTGGTCGCGCAGCGCGGGGGCGCTCGCCAGCGCCTGCTCCAGGCCCTGCCCGTAGAGCGCGAGCGTCGCGCCGGCCCCAGCCGCCAGCGCCTCACGGCGCGTCAGCCCGCCTCCCGTCATCGTGAAGCGATTATGAACGAGTTGTGAAAGCGCTACGCCGGGCGGCGCCGCACCACTGCCTCGGGCGCGATCGCGACCTCCGGGAACTCGAGCTCGGTCCCGCAGCGCGTGCAGAGTGCGTCATGGAGCTTGACGACCTTGCCGCAGCCCGGGCACTGTCGCCGTAGCTCAGTGTTCTCGAAGCGGTAGCAGATCGCGGTGAGCAGCCCGAGGAACGGGATCAGCCCGGAGATCAGAAACCAGAGGAAGAACGAGCTGCCCTTGATCCGGCCGACGACCCCGCCGGCCAGGCCGAAGAAGAACATGATCACGATCAGGCCTTCGCCCGCCACGGGACCGGCTCTTACCAGACGAGTGTCTTCAGTGCCCAGATGACGCCAACGACGGCGGCGATGACGACGATCGTCCAGAAGATCGCCATCACAAAGCCGATGACGATCTTGATGGCCAGCGCAGCGGCGATGATCAGCACCACTCCGGCGGCCGCCTTGCGGAGAACGGGGACGTGGTGCGGGCGTGCTTCCAGCTCGGTTCGCATGCTTGAAGCGTAGCGCGGCGCCGCGCCGTTGCCGCTTAATCGTAGGTGCGCTTCAGGTGCGCGAAGCGCGAGGCTGCCTTGGCCGGGCGCTCGTCGAACCGCAGCCGGGCAAGCCGGTAGCGGCGCAGCGGGCGCTCCCCCGGCTCGGCGGAGCTGTCGCGACGGTCGGCGACCAGCAGCACCTTCGATGATCTGACGGGACGGGTCATGGCGGGCATGATCCCCCCAGAACCTCAAGCCGGCATTGGCCGCCGGTACAAAATTGCTAAGCGCTGATGCGCCTCGCGGCCCGGAGGGCGTCGCGGGCGGGCGCGTCCAGGCGCCGGCGCAGCCGCCAGCACGCTCCCGAGAACGCGAGGTTCGCGACGGTCGCGAAGCCCATCTCGTCCTCGCGCAGCGCGAGCAGCAGATGGGCGATCCTGTCCGCCGGCGGTAGGCTCCGAGTCCGTCGCCTTCACGCAGTAGCAGTTCACCCGACGCCCGCCGGGCCGGACCAGCAACGCCCCCGCCTCGCCCAGCACCCACGTCCCTAGACGCCGCGCTCGAGCACCAGTCCGGTCCGCGCGTGGAGCTCGCGGGCCGAGTGCCCGAGCAGGTCGCCGAGCAACAGCATCGCCGTCGACTGGGACGTGGAGTGCCCTGAGACGTCTCGACCCGACGGACGACGTTCGCTCCCCGCGCGGCATACAGCTCGGGAATGACCCACGCGTGCGCGAGCAGGATCACCGCCACCGGCGCGGTGATCGGCTTGAGCGCCACCAGCGCCGCTGCCGTTCCCACGAACGGCGCCGTGTGGGCCAGCGTGCAGGCTGTCCACCGGCGGCCGACGCGCCCCAACCGCTGCTCGGTCGCGAGCGGGCGCCAGTAGACGCCCGCGAGCTCCGGCAGCCCTCGGGCAGTTGGCGCAGATGCAGCCGAGGCAGCGATCGCTACCCGCCCGCGATCGGGCGGCGCAGGATCACCAGCGGCGCGTCGTGCGGGAGCTCGCGAACCTGCTCGGCCTCGCCGACGGACGTCGGCATAACGGCGAAATACCCGCGTTCGAGTTGCTCGCTGAAGACCGTTGCAGCCGCCTGAACCGCGGCCACATCATCGGCCTGCCACTCCGCCAGCGTCGTGTGGCCAGTCTGGTCCATGCGGATTAATCTGGACATCCTCGGCCTCCTGGGATTAGGGTCGGGTCAAATGCTACGCCGGGCTCGTCCGGCCGCCGGGATCGATTTGGTGGAAATTCTCACTGCAGGAGTTGCACTGTTCGGCGACGGGTATTTCATACGGAGGCAAATGACCGGAAAGTCAAGTCCTGGCAAAACGGCAACTCCTGCATAGATTTTTCGTTCTACACGCGTTATGATCCACTCCGCGAAGGGGTACGAGAGCACCGCGCGGGTTAAACAGCCGGTTGGCATACCGCGGGCATCCGCGCGCAGGCGGGTGTCTGTCGCCCAACGCTCCCGGAGCGGGGAGCTCCGATAGTCGATGACACCACCACCGGTCGCCACCCATGCAGAGCCCCTACAGGGGATTCCCGAAGCCGTCGCGCAGACGATGTCGCGTGGCGGCGAGCGCTCAGTCGCCGGAGCTCTATCGGCAGTCCTCGGAGACCACGGATGGTCGCGGCTTCGGCTCGCAGTCGACGTGGTGATCGCCGTGCTCGCGTCTTTAGCGGCGATCGTGGCCTCCCCGGTGCATGTGACCCAGGCAAACCTGTGGCTCGGAATCGGCTTCCTGCCGCTCGTGCTCGTGATGCTCCACGCTCGGCCCAGCCCGGACGATCGCCTTCCCGGCTCCCTGCTCGACACAGGACTTCATGTGCTCGGCGTGGTGTCGCTGGCAGTGATGGTCGCGCTTGCGATCGACTCGCTAGTGGGCAATATGCACGCGATCGGGATGGCGCTCAGGCTGTGGTTGTTTGCGGCCACCTACCTCCTCATCGCCCGCTCCGTTCTCCTTTCAGTCCGCCGTCATGCCGTGCGACTCCCGGGATTCGCCACGCCAACACTGATCGTGGGCGCCGGGATCGTGGGAGGCCATCTCGTCCGGCGACTCATGATCGACGCGAACTATGGGCTCATCCCGGTTGGCTTCCTCGATGCTCAGCCGCTTCTGAGCGGCAATGGCAACGGCGCGTCCGCGGCGGTGCCCGTCCTCGGGACGCCGGACGACCTGGCTGACGCGATCGCGCAGACCGGCGCTCGCCACGTGATTCTGGCGTTCTCGACCGAGCCCGACCACGTGCTCGTGCGCAAGGTCCGCGAATGCCACCAGCACGGGGTCGAGGTCTCGCTCGTGCCGCGGATGTATGAGTCGATCAACGAGCGCGCCAGGCTCAACCACGTCGGCGGGATGCCGCTGGTCGCACTCCGCCCGACCAATCCGCGCGGCTGGGAGTTCGCGGTCAAACACACGCTGGATCGCAGCGTGGCGCTCTTCGCGCTGCTGGCGCTCGCTCCGGCGATGCTCCTGATCGCGCTCTCGGTGCGCCTGAGCTCGCCGGGCCCGATTCTGTTCCGGCAGCGGCGCGTCGGCCGCGACGGCCGCGCGTTCGACCTTTTGAAGTTCCGCACGATGCGCGTAGCCGCCGAGCCGAGCCCGTTCGAGCCGGCCGACGGGTTCGCCCCGGGCGGCGTTGAGGGTGAGGACAGACGCACGACCGTCGGCCGGTTCCTGCGCGGGGCTTCGCTCGACGAGCTTCCGCAGTTCATCAACGTGCTTCGTGGCGAGATGAGCCTCGTGGGGCCGCGCCCCGAGCGCCCCGAGTTCGTCGAGCGCTTCTCGCTCGAAGTCGATCGCTATGACGACCGCCACCGGGTGAAGTCCGGGATTACCGGCTGGGCCCAGGTCAGCGGACTGCGGGGACAGACCTCAATCGCAGACCGGGTGGAATGGGACAACTACTACATCCAGAACTGGTCGCTGCGCCTCGATGTCCGGATCCTGGCGATGACGCTCGCCGAGATCGCCCGTTTCCGCGGCTGAATTTAGGCTGCCCGCGCCTCGGCGGCGCCTTGCTCCCCGCCCCCGTGTAACGACGGGGCACAGACGGTCTGAGGAGCGGGCCAGAACCGCTGCGCGAGCTCGGCCAGTCCGAGCGCATTGCAGGCCGCGGCGAGCGGAGGGCCGTGCCTGAGCGCACCGCGCAGAAACCCGGCTCCGTGGCCGAAGTGCATCACCGCAAGCACGACCGGCACGAGCAGTGCTTCCTCCGGTCCCTCCGCGTCGCGCGCGGACATCAGCCCGGCCGCAAACAGCGCGGAGACGTATGCGCCGAGCCCGCCGCGCGCAAGCCTACGCAGTGGCCGGGGCGCGGCGACGGTGGCGGCACTGGCAAGCACGACCCCGGGTGCCAGCAGATGCGAGCGGCGCAGCGTGTGCGGATGCCGGACGGCCGTCTTCTCTCGGTACTCGCCGTAGCGCAGGTATTGCCGCCATAGCCGCGGGATCGAGTTTCGAGGCGCGTAAAACGCCGCCATCGCGGGCAGGCAGACCAGGCGCTCGTCCCTGGCGAGGAAGCGGCCCGCCATCTCCGAGTCCTGATTGACGACCCAGTCCTCGTCCCAGCCCCCGTACTCGAGCACTGTCGCACGCTCCCACACCCCCGCGAACACGCCGGCGTCGAGCTCATACTCCCCGTCCTCAGGGCCGCGCTCGGTTGCCCACTTGCGCGAGCCGCCACGCCCCAGCAAGCTGCGAAGCGCCAGTCCGACCGCACGCGAGACCGGGCCCGAGCCTCGGGCCACCGGCGGGCCGCTCACCCACCGGGTATCGGCGCGGGCGAGCCGCGCCACCCCCAGGGCAAGGTAGTCGTCGTGGTACTCGGTGTGAGCGTCCATCCTCGCCACCCATCGACCGCGGGCCTCCCGCAGCGCGACGTTGAGCCCACTGGCGGCGATCCTCCGCGGGTTCTCGAACACCCGGATCCGCCGATCCTGGCGCGCCAATTCGCGCAGGATCTCGATCGTCCGGTCGATTGAGCCACCGTCGACGACGATGAACTCCAGGCGGCCATCAAAGCGCTGCGAGCACATCGCCGCGACGCTCGCCTCGATGTGCTGCTCCTCGTTGAGCACCGGCATCAGCACCGAGCAGTCGACCGCTCCCTGCGCGGTCTCGCCGGCGCGCTCAGCGGGTTCGGTGCGCGAGCCATCCATTCGATCTGCAATTATCGTTGTGGGGGGTTAGCCCCCGTGCCTACCACCTGCGATAGTACGAGCGAATGAGCCCCGCCGTCAGGGAATCGAGTCATGCGCGGCCACGCCTGCAGGCGGAGGCATTCAAGCGGTATTTCCGGACCGTCTACGAACACGCGTTTCTTGTCGTCCTGTGCGTGGTGATCGCCGTTGGCGCGGCCGTCGCCTATGTGGAGACCGCGACCAAGCAGTACACGGCGACCTCGCAGATGCTGGTCACCCCGGTGCCCACCGCCAACTCAGCGCTGATTGGGCTGCCCATCCTTCAGTCGTCCGGCGATCCGACACGTGACGTGCTGACCGCGGCGAGCCTGATGACCACCCAGCAGGTTGCATCGGCCGTGATCAGCGCGCTGAACCTGAAGGAAACGCCGACCAAGCTGCTCACCCAGGTCCAGGCCCTCCCGGTCGGCCAGAGCGACCTGGTGTCGATCCAGGCGCAGTCCTCCTCACCGAGACAGGCCCAGGCGATCGCCAACCAGTTCGCTCGGCAGGTCGTGCTGACCCGCGCCGTCGCGCTGCACACCGCGATCGCTGCGATCCTCCCCGGCCTTCAGGCGCAGGTGGCCGCGTTGCCGCCCGCAGAGCGAAGCGGTCCCGGGACAATCGGCGATCAGGTCGCCCAGCTTCGACAGCTGAAGATCAGCAACGACCCGACGATCACGCTGTCGGCCAACGCGACGCTCCCCACCTCCCCCACCTCCCCGAAGACAAAGCTGACGCTGGCGGCGGCCCTGTTCGGTGGGTTGCTGGTCGGCATCGGCGCAGCGTTCGGATTCGACGCGCTCGACCCTCGACTACGCCGCGAGGAACAGCTCCGCGACCTGTTCGGGCTGCCGGTCCTCGCACGGATCCCGCGGGAGCGTCGGCACAAGCGCGGCCGCCCGATCCCTCCAGGGGAGGTTTCGTTCGGCGCCGCAGAGGGCTACAGAACGCTGCGGACGATGCTGGCGTCCCGCGCGGCGGGCGAGCCGCGCGCGTTCCTGGTCACCGGGTCCTCGCCGAGCGAGGGCAAGACGACCTCGGCGATCAACCTCGCCGCGGCACTCGCGCAGGGCGGTTCCAAGGTGATCCTGTTGGAGGCGGATCTCCGGCGGCCGAAGATCGCCGCGACGCTCGGCCTGAACCCCACGCACGGGATCGAGGACGTCCTGATCGACGACGTCGAGCTCGAGGAGGCGCTCATCTCGACCACGCTCGACGGCATCCCGGCGCAGGTCCTGGCGGTCAACAGGCCAGGCGTCGAGCAGGCGAATCGGCTCTCCTTCCAGGTGGCCCGCCGACTGATCAACGAGGCCCTGGAGCTCGGCGACTTTGTCGTGATCGACTCGCCTCCGCTGACAGCCGTGATCGACGCGCTGCCGCTCGCGCAGCTCGTCGACGAGGTGCTCGTCGTTGCGCGGCTCGGCGTCTCCAGGCTGGGCAAGCTCTCCGAGCTCCATGATCTGCTGCTCGAGGAGGGCAGCTACCCGACAGGGATCGTCCTGATCGGCGAAAGTGGCGCGCGCCGCTACTACTACTACGGAGACGAGGTGGTGCCGGCGCGGCTGCCGACCGCCCGTCTGGAGCGTAGCCCGAAGACGGAGCGCGCCGCGACCGACTGATGGGTCTCGCTGAGCGCATCGGCGCGCGCAATCTCCCGTGGGTCGCGCTGGCTGCCGCCATCTGCGTCTCGCTTGGAGTCACCTCGGGAGTCCAGCCGAAGCTGGGCTTCGAAGTAGCGATCGGGCTGGCCTTCTCGGTCGCCGTGCTCGCCAACCTGACGCTGGGCCTGGCGCTGTTCACGACCCTCTCGTTCCTCGAGGTCATCACCTCCGGCGGACCGTCCGTCAGCTTGATGAAGGTCGCAGGACTGCTGTTGTTCATCTCCTGGTTCGTGCGCTCCGCCACCCAGCGCGAGTGGCCTGGGTCGCTATTCGAACGACAGCCGCTGCTCATCTCAAGCGTCATAGCGCTGGTCAGCTGGTCGGCGATCAGCCTCGTCTGGTCCGAGAGCTCAGGCGCAGCCGTGACCGGTACCGAGCGCTTCCTGCTCAACGCGCTGCTGCTACCGATCGTCTACGCCACCCTCCAGCGACGAAAGCAGGTTTTGTGGGTCGTGGGGGCATTCGTACTCGGCGCCACAATCTCGGCTGTCTGGGGACTGGTTCAGTCTGCGGGCCCGGTTGGACGACTGACGGGCTCCATCGGCGACGCCAACCAGCAAGCTGCCGCGCTCGTCGCCGGGATGATGCTCGCGGTTGGGCTCGCAGCCACGCTTCCCCGCGGCTCCACTCGCCGGTTTTGGGCGATTGCCGCGTGCTCGCTCTGCGCTTTCGGCTTCGTCAACACGGTCTCTCGCGGCGGCCTGGTCGCGCTGGGATGTGCGATCGGCGCAGGGGTCCTGTTTGGTGGCCGCTGGCGCTCGCGCGCGGTCCTGCTGGGCGTCGCCGGTGTCGCTTCGATCGGGATCTACTTCACCGTCCTGGCGCCACTCGCCGAACGTCAGCATCTGAGCAGCACCAGCTCCACGGGCCGCACCGATCTTTGGAAGGTCGGCCTGAAGATGTTCGCTGCGAACCCGATCACCGGGGTCGGCGAGGGCAACTTCCAGACGGCCGCGGTCCACTTCGTGCAGCAAGCCGGCCCGCTGACCCGAGCCGACCTGATCGTCGATCAGCCGAAGGTCACCCACAACGAGTACCTGAATGTGCTTGACGAGTTGGGGATCCCCGGCCTGCTGTTCTTCCTCGGCGTCGTCGGTGCGTCGCTGGGAGCCGCGATTCGCGCGGCGAAACGCTACGAAGCGGCCGACGATGTCGGCTTCGAGCTGATGTCACGTATGCTCGTGCTTGCGATTGTGGGCGTGCTCGCTGCTGACGTGTTCATTTCCGATCAGTACTCCAAACAGCTGTGGTTGCTGCTCGCCCTCCCTGCCCCCATGTTGGCGTTAGCTCCTAGCCGCGAGTGATCGACTCCACTCGGCGCCTGCGGGTTCTGTTCATGATTGACCACGCGGGCGTCCTAGGAGGGGCAGAGCGGTTCGTAGTCGGACTGGCCCAGCACATGCCGCGCGACCGCATCGACCCGTGGGTCTGCTCGACCCGCCAGGGGGATGAGCAGGCCATCCGCGAGCTCGCGGACGCAGGGATCCCACACCTCAACCTCGGCCGCACCGGCAGGTGGCAGCTGCAGCGCCTCGGAGGACTCCTCGGGCTCCTGGGCCGCGAGCATTTCGACGTCGTCCACGCTCACAAGTTCGGCTCGAACGTGTGGGGAACCCTGCTGGGACGCCTATATCGGGTTCCGGTGGTGCTCGCCCACGAGCACACGTGGTCCTACAGCGGCAATCCGGTCAGGATGTGGTTCGATCGCTGGCTCATCGGCCGCTTGGCGACGCGCTTCATCGCCGTGTCCGAGGCGGACCGGAAGCGAATGGTGGAGCTTGAGCATGTTCCTGCCGAACGGACGCTCGTGATGCCGACCGCGTACATCCCGCACTCGGACGGGACCGGCGCCGGCAGCATCCGGTCGGAGCTGGGGATTGCACCTGAGGCCCCGCTGATCGGCGCTGCCGTCGGTCTGCGCGTACAAAAGGCGGTCGACGTCATGGTCGACGCCCACGCCCGGGTGATGCAGCGATTCCCCGACGCGCATCTGCTGGTCGCGGGAGCGGGCGAATGCCTCCCGGACCTCGAGCGGCAAGTGGACCGCCTGGGGATCGCCGACGCTGTTCACTTCCTCGGTTGGCGCAGGGACGTCGACTCGATCCTGCGAGAAGTCGACGTCGGCACGATGTCGTCCGACTGGGAGGGGCAGCCGCTATTCGTGTTCGAGTGCATGGCAGCGGGAACGCCACTGGTGGCAACCGCGGTTGGCGGGTTGCCCGACGTCGTCGAGGACGGCGTCACCGGTCTGCTGGTACCCCCGCAGGATCCTGACGCACTCGCCGCAGCCCTCGCCGCCGTACTGGCGGATCGATCACTGGCGGAGCGACTCGCCGCGGCTGCGGCTGAGCGGCTGCACGAGTTCGAGATCGACGCGGTCGCAAAGCACTTCGCCGATCTCTACGAGGAGCTGGTGAGCGCGATATGAGCGACGTCCTCGTCCTCTGCTATCACGCCGTCAGCCCCACATGGAGCGCTCCGCTCTCGGTGACGCCGGACGCGCTCGAGCGCCAGCTCTCGACGCTCGTGCGGCGCGGGTGGCGCGGTGCGACCTTCACCCAGGCAGTGCTCGACCCCCATTGGAAAAAGACGCTCGCCGTCACCTTCGACGACGCCTACGCATCCGTTTGCGAGCTGGCCCGGCCGATCCTGTCGAAACTCGGGCTACCCGCCTCGGTGTTTGTCCCGACCGCATTCATGACGCGGCGCAAACGGCTCTCCTGGGTGGGAATCGATCACTGGCTCGAAACCCCGGACGCCGACGAGCTCATCGGCATGGACTGGGACGACCTCGGAGAGCTGGTCCAGCTCGGGTGGGAGATCGGCTCGCACACGCGCACCCACCCCAACCTGCTGATGCTCGATGACGCGACGCTGCGTGCTGAGCTCAGCGAGTCGTTGGAGGAGTGCCGCTCACACGTTGGATCGCCCTGCCGATCGATCGCCTATCCCTACGGCAGCGTCGACCAACGCGTCGCTGACGTCGCGGGCGAGGTCGGATACGAGGCCGGGGGGTGCCTTGACAGCAGCCTCGCTCCCGCGGGGGCTCTCCGGACGCCGCGTGTCGGGATCTACCACGGCGATACGCGGTGGCGGTTTGAGCTCAAGCAGCTCCGGATGATGCGGATGCTGAGGGCATCCCGGTTCTGGCCGGGTACGGCCGCCGCGGGCCCTGGTGCCCGGCCGGGGCCCTGACAACGCTGCACGTGAGCGACGAGGCGGCAACCGACCAGCAGCCGATCGCGACGGCTCGGACCCGACGCAACGCGATGTTCTCGTTCGCAGCCCAGATGGCTACCTCGGGCGGGACGGCGATCCTCACGCTGTATCTGGTGCGAGCGCTCAAACCGAAGGGTTATGGAACGTTCACGATCGCGGTCGCGATCAGTGGTCTGGCGCTGGTGGTGGCGGACATGGGCCTCGCGTCCTCGGGCGCTCGCTACATCGCAGAGAACCGCTCCGACCGCGGGCGCGTGCGCGAGCTGTTCGGCGACGCGCTTCGGATCAAGCTCGCCCTCTCCGGTGCGGTTGCAGTGATCCTGATCATCGCCGCTGGCCCGATCGCGTCAGCCTACAAAGTGCCCGGTCTTGCGTGGGCGATCCGGCTGCTCGCGCTGTCGGTGATCGGCCAGAACGTGATGATGATCGTCACGAGCGCCTTCAATGCGCTCCGGCGCGTGTCGTTCAACCTCGTGATGATCGCGGGCGAGAGCCTCGCAGAGACGACCGCAAGCATCGCCCTGGTGCTCGCGGGCGTCGGTGTAGCGGGCGCTGCGCTCGGCCGAGCGATCGGCTACCTGTTCGGCGCAACGCTTGGCGTGACGCTCGCAGTTCGGATGATCGGCCGGGTGAGGCTGCGTGGCAGCGACATGACGAACAAGCTCCTCGGCTATGCGGGAGCGCTGGTGCTGATCGACGCGGCGTTCACGCTGTTCAACTGGGTGGACGTGTTCGTGATCAGCGCGTACAAGAACACCACGGCGGTCGGCTCGTTCAGCGCGCCGATGCGGGTGATGGTGTTCCTCACATACCCCGGGCTTGCGCTCGCCGCGGCGGTCGCGCCGCAGTTCGCTCGTACCGAGCACGGCTCGGGCGCCGCCCGCAGTCTCATGACGGCGATGCGCCTGCTGCTGATCGGTCACGCTGCCATCGCCGGCATCGTGCTCGTCTGGGCCAAGCCGATCGCGCACCTGCTGATCGGCACCGGCTATCCGCACTCGGTCGCGGTCTTCCGCTGGTTGACGCCGTTCATCCTGCTCTGCGGGCTCGCGCCGCTGGTGTCGCTCAGCATCAACTACCTTGGCTTCGCAAAACAACGCTTGCCAATCGCCGTCGGGACGGTGATCCTGAACGCCGTGATTGACCTGATCCTCGTGCCTAGGATCGGGGTGGTGGGCGGCGCGATCGGTACCGACGTCGCGTATCTCGGATACGTGCTTGGGCATATCCTGCTCGCCCGGCGAACCTCGGACTTGCGCCTCGGAACCCTGGCGTTCTCGGCCTCGCGCTGCGTGCTCGCAGGCGCCGCGATGGCCGCCAGCCTGCTGTTGTGGGGGACGAACGTCTCGATCCCGGTGCTGTTCCTCGGCGGGGCATGTGGCCTGGCGATCTATGGGCTGATGCTGCTCGTCACCGGCGAGGTGCGCGTTTCCGAGGTGCTTGGGCTCTATCGCGGCGTCATCGGCCGGTTCGCAGCATCGACGTCATGAACCGCGCGCCGATCCGGGTCGCCGTCTACACCGACTACATCTATCGCCGGCAGGACGGCGTGATCTACGCCGAGCGTGCGTTCGCGCTGTTCCTTGCGGCGCTCGGCCCAAAATTCGACCACCTCAGACTGATCGGGCGCCTGGCACCCGACGGCGATGCCCGTTATCCGCTGCCGCGCGAGCTCGAGCTGGCGCCGATCCAGCATTACGGCAGCCTGGCCAATCCGGGACCCGCGCTGAGGTCGCTGATCGGCTCGCTGCGCCAGATGTGGCGCGCACTCGATGAGATCGATCTCCTCTGGGCGCTGGGGCCCTACCCCCATGCGATCGCGCTCGTGCTGTTGGCGAAGATCCGGCGGCGGCCGGTCGTGCTCGGGGTTCGCCAGGACTGGCCTCGCTATGTCCGTATGCGCCATCCCTCGAGCCGGTGGATGCAGTTGGCGGCCGATCTGCTCGAGTGGACGTGGATGAGGCTCGCCAGGCGGCGCCCCGTGGTCGCCGTCGGATCGGATTTGACCGCGAGGTACGCACACGCCCCAGCCGTCCTCGACATCACGATCTCGCTAATGCCGAGGAGCGCCGTCAGCCCCGAACCGCCTGATCCGGGCGAGCCCGCATCGGGGATGACGGTCCTCAGCGTGGGACGCCTCGACGAGGAGAAAAACCCACTGCTGCTGGCCGACGTGCTGGCGCTGCTGAACGAGCGTGATCAGCGCTGGCGCCTCGTCGTATGCGGCGAGGGGGACCTCGCTCCGGCCCTCGCCACGCGGCTGCAGGACTTGGGGGTCGCCGACCGAGCCGAGCTGCGCGGCTATGTGCCTATGGGAGAGGCGCTGCTGAACCTCTACCGGTCGAGCCATGCGATGCTGCATGTCTCCTGGACGGAGGGCTTTCCCCAGGTGCTGGTGGAAGCGTTCGCGACGGGGTTGCCGGTCGTCGCCACGGCGGTCGGCGGCGTGCGCGCAGGCGTCGGCGACGCGGCCCTGCTCGTCCCCCCTGGGGACGCAAACGCGGCCGCGACCGCACTGACCCGGGTCGCCGAGGACCCCGAGCTCCGAGCACAGCTGATCGCCTCGGGCCTCAGGCGTGCACGCGAGTTGAGCCTCGAGGCTCAGATCGATCGGCTGGCGTCCTTCCTGGCGCCCGACGGCCAGCCGGCGCGAGCAGCGCGGACGGCCTCGTAGGCGCGTGGGCTCACGCGCTTGGCCCCGCTCTTGAGCTGCCAGGCGAGCCAGCGGCGGACGCGCGGTGCACGCGCTCCGCTGGCGAAGGCGGCGGCCAGCCCCGGTGGATCGTTCGCCCAGATCGTGTAGCGGCCGACCACGGTGATTCCCGACCTACGGCTGGGTCGTGACCCCGGCGTCGAGGTGAACACCCGCTCGTAGCCCGCTTGTGCCGCCTGCTCGATCACCTCCGGAGAGACCGATCCGCCGGGCACCGCCGCGCTGGGCGGCGCCACGCCGAGGAGCTCGGCGAGCAACTCGCGGCTCGTTGCCCATTCGTGCGCCAGCTCGGCGCCGCTCAGGCGGGCCATATACGAGGGATGTGTGTGGGAGTGGCTGCCGATCTCATGCCCGCGGGCCACGAGGTCTCGGATTTGATCGGCGCCGAGAAATCCGTCCGTTCCGATCCGCGCGGTGACCACGAAGAAGGCGCCGCGCATGCCGCGCTTCTCGAGTTCCTCAGCGATCCACGCAGCGCTCGCGCCGCCGTCGTCGAACGTCAGCAGCGCGTCAGGGCGCTCGGCGTAGAGCCCGACCTTCACCGCCTTTGCGGCGATCGCATCGAGGTGTGCCGTAAACACCCCGGGATCGAGCTTGTAGGCGCCGGCGAGCGGACCGGGGAATCCCGTTCGATCGCGCTCGTCACGCGTCGCGACGTCGTGGTAAATGAGGGCGATGGTCGAGCCGTGCACCTAGGTCAGCTCGTTTGGTGAACCCAGGGCAGCCGGCTCCCCAGGAGCCGGTTGCGCGGCACCACAAGCCGGTACAGCACCTTGCTTGCAAACGCGCGGCGTCGCTTGATGGGCGACTCGGAATAGCCAATCCACCGCATCCGCATCGC
The DNA here is from genome assembly GCA_963849295.1 of uncultured Solirubrobacterales bacterium. Classification (GTDB taxonomy): domain Bacteria; phylum Actinomycetota; class Thermoleophilia; order Solirubrobacterales; family Solirubrobacteraceae; genus Palsa-465. Next base: position 532,842 of record CAWKGU010000005.1, on the reverse strand, counting down.
GTCGAACTCGTCGCGCGGCGCCAAACGATGCATCGCCTCGAGCTGCGTGATGTGGAGCGCGTGGTAGAACGAGCTGGCGACAGGTTTCAGGGGGTGTGGATAGAGGCTGTAGACCGACCACCAGCCGGTGTCGAAACGGTGGAGGTGGGTGGCAAGGGTGTTGACGCCGGTCTCGAATGCGTCCCTGGCCGCGGCGTCACCGAGCCCAACGGCCACGTCGCGCACTCCCCACCACGAGAAGATTGCACCATTGAGCACGAACGAAGGTGGGTCGGTGGGGTACTCCTCGGGCCATGGATCGCCGTCGAGCAGCGCGCAGACGCCGGCCTGCTCACGAGGACGGGAGAGCGGCCGCAACCCATCGAGCGCCGCGCTCGCAAAGGCATCTTCTCCCGTTTCGTTGTGGAGCCTGACCAGCAGGCTGGCGCACTCCCCTTGCGCCATCGCGCAGCGCCACCGAGCGCTCATCGGAAAGGTGTGCAGCAGCGGAGCGAGATTGAGCCACGAGCCGTCGGGCTCCTGTGTGTCGACGAGGTGACGCCCGATGCCCAGAGCAGCGTCAAGCCACGCTTCGCCGTCGCCCGCGAGCCACCGCTCGTAGCAGCCGAGGCCGTACTGGGCGGTGAAGACGTAATGCTCGCTGGGATGCCGGACTTTAGCCTTGGGCCAGCTCGTCGTCTGGGCCTTCAGCCTGAAGTCGATTGGATAGCCTCGGACCGAATCGGGATCGGATGCGGGCCCGAGCGGCAACGCAAACCGCTTCGCACTCGAGAAGATCCCCGCGTCGCTGGGCGCTGGCTCCACGGTCGCCGTCATGGCGTCGCTAAGCCTAGCTGAGGGTTTGCGGTCGGCCGCGCGTGCGCTGCAAATGTCCCGTTGGCCGGGTACAAACCGGCTGCTGCAGGGGAAGTTGTGCGATTCGCACCGGCTATTACTATTCCGCCGTGCTCGGCGGGAGGGAGGTAGCGAAATGAGAGGGTCCGGGGAGTCGGTCTCACTGCGCTCGCTCCTGAAGCAGTTCCTCCGGCGCTTGGTCCCGCACGCCAGGCGACCGGCGCTGCGTGATCGGTACAACCGCGCCACGTGGTGGCTGTTCGCCGGATCGGCGGTCAGATGCAACTGCTGCGAGACGCGCTTTCGGCGCTTTCGCAAATATGTCGGCGACGATGGTCATCGCGCTCTGATGTGCCCCCGGTGTGGCTCGCTCGGCCGCCATCGCGTCGACTGGCTTTATCTCAAGTCCTACGCCAACGCGCTGTCTGGTCCAGTCGATCTGCTCCATATCGCCCCCGAGGTCTGTCTCGAGAAACCGCTGCGGGCACTCCCGAACCTGAACTACCTGTCCGCCGACTACGACTCGACGCTGGCGATGGACCAGGTCGACGTCACGAACATCAAGTACGAGGACAATCGCTTCGACGGCGTGATTTGCAACCACGTCCTCTTCACGGTCGACGACGACCGCCGGGCGATGTCTGAGCTGCATCGCGTACTGCGCCCCGGCGGGTGGGCGCTGCTGCAGAGCTCGGTCAGCACGTCGCTCGAGCAAACGCGGGATCGTCCCGCCGGGCCCACGGCGAGCAACGCACCCGACGCTCCGAGCCGCTACGAAGAGGTCACGATGCGCTCCTACGGCCGCGACTACGTGAGCAGGTTGGCCGAGGCGGGGTTTCTTGTCACAGCCTCGGATTTCGTCAGCGAGCTCGACCCACACGTCCGACGAGAGTTGGGACTCGACCTCGACGAGACGATCTTCTTCTGCCGCAAGCCCGGCCCCCGCGGCAAGCCAGAAGCCGCGGCGGCGAACGCAGGCCAGACCGCCGAGGACTGAGGGAGCGATCACGCCTCGACGCTCAGGAGGGCCGTGGAGGTCGACCCACCGAGATGGACGCGTACGCGTAACCTCACCGGCCCTGTGCCCAACGCCACGGCGCATCGCCCCCTGAACCCGGCCCCGCGCCGGCGCACATATACGCCGATCCTTCGCCATGACCCGGACACCCACGCGTACACGGTGATCGGCACCCGCCGGCTGCGGGCGTGGCGGTCGCGCAAGTGGCCGTCGATCGTCAGCACCTGGCCGTGAGCGGAGGCCGATAGACCAGCCTGAAGCGATCCGAATGCCCCCGGTAGCGCGAGCCGCGCTGCCCGCCGGCGCTCGGCCAGCGCCGCAAACGCTGTCGACCTGTTGAGCGCGGGCGTGCAGGCGCTCGCTGGGCTAAGTGAATAGTTTTCGGCACCTGGATCGACATACCCAGGGTCCGCGTAGACATTGTCGCGCGCCTGAAAGCCCCCTCCCCTGCGATCGATCCCGTACTTGCCGCCGTACACGCAGTTGTCGACGATCACGTTCCCGGTCCCCCTCCTGCGCGTCGGCCAGTAGGACTCGACGTCGGCCCGAACGGTCGAGTTTGTGATCACGTTCCCTGTGATCAGGTTGTTGCTCGATACCTTGGGGCCCTCGCCGGAGATGAGGATGCCCTCCCCGTTGTGGTCGAGCACGTTGCCGGTGATCGTCGTGTCCTGCGCGTTTGGATAGAGCTGGATCCCGCGGTCCGCGTTGTCGTAGATCCAGTTGTTCACAATTCGCGCGCCGACCGAGTTGTCGAGGTAGATCCCGTGATCGTGGTTCTCCGCCGGCAGCACGCCGCAGTCATGGATGCGATTGCTTTCGAGAAGGGCGTCGGTAGCCCGCCCGTAGCCGCCCGCCGATCCGAGCTCGAAGCAGATCCCGGTGTGATCGTCGGTCACGTCGTCCTCGACGAACTGGTCGTGGGCCGAGTTGATGGTGGGGCTGGGATAGCGAGCCCCGTTGACACCGTCCAGGTGGAGATGGCTCACGCTCACCCAGGAAGAGCCCCGGGGGATCCACATGCGGCCTACGATGGTCGCCTGCTGGCCGGGTGCCTCCGTCAACGTCAGCGGCGCACCCCGCGCACCGCCACGGTTGAACTGGACCGCTCCACGGTACGTTCCGCTCTCGAGGCAGCCCGCCTGCCCCGGCCTGAGTGCGTCGACGAGTCGCTGGACGGTACGGAACGGAGCCGTTTCCCTACCGCTGCCGCGATCTGATCCGCCCGGAGCAGCCCAGCGATCACAGCCGGACGTCGCGGCCGCCGATGAGCCTGCGAGCACGAGCAGCCCGAAGGCAGAGCACGACACCACCAAGAGCTGACGAGTACGGGGCATGCGGTTCGTGGGTTCCGCGAACTCGCGGAAGGAGCGCTACAGCGAGATTCCGGCCCAGTTGGACGCGACTGTGCTCGCTGACCAATGGCGCTTGCGATGCTTGCGATGCTTGCGATGACGCCGCCCCTTTAGCGCGATGTGCGCGCGCGGTCGCCGGAAGCGCTTGTGGAGCGTCGGCGCGGTCGCGGTCGTCGCGCTGGGCGTGCTCGTGGGCGACGGGCTGGGGGTCGACGCCGGTGTGCTCGACGGATCGGCGGTGGGCGTCGCCGTCGGCGTGGTCGGCCCCACCGCCGGGGTCGTCGGCGTCGTCCCGTCGACGGCGGCGGCGATATCGCCGGTGATCGCAAGGCACGGGCTGCCCGGCTTTAGGTGGTAGTCGCCGCTTGCGGCGTCGACGTACTGGGGGTCAGCCGTGGTGTTGTTCGTCGCGGTGAAGCCGCCGGCGGAGGTGTCGATCGTTCCCTCCGCTCCACCCCACACACAGTTGTCGTGAAGCAGATTCCCTGTCCCCACCGGATTACCACTCGGATACCACGACTCAGCGTCATGACGGAGCTTCGCGTTGGTCAACAGGTTGTCGAACACGTTCGCGTTGCTCGACGCTTGCCCACCATCGCCGGAGAAGATGATCCCCTCCCCATTGCTATCGATCACGTTGTGATCAACCGTCGTGCCCTGAGCATTGGGATACAGCTGAATCCCACGATCCGCGTTGCTGTAAATCAGATTCCACTCGATCCGCGTGTTCGTCGCATCCGCAACGTAGATCCCGTGATCGTGATTGCCAGCCGGCAAGACACCACAATCGTGAATCCGATTACGCGTGATCAGCGTCCCATCCGCCGTCCCATAACTACTGCTACCAAGGTCAAAACAAATCCCCGTGTGCTCATCGGTCACATCGTCATTCGAGAATGTCGAATCATTCGCATTGACCGTCGGGCTCGGCAGGTTGTCTGCGTTCTTTCCGTCGAGCGAGAGCCCAGAGACCGTCACATGATCAGACCCCTGAGCAATCCAGAACCGACCGACGATCGTCGCCGCCTCACCCGGATATGCAGTCAGGGTGACGTTGCCCTGCCCAACCCGAACATCCTCCTGATAGGTCCCCGCCCGCAAACAACCCGTCTGACCCGACTGCAGCGAATCCACCAAATGCTGCACCGTCGCAAACGGCGCAGAGACACTGCCCGAAGCCGAATCCGAACCCGACGGCGAAGCCACCAAATCACACGACACAGCAGCCCCAGCAGGCGCCGTGAAGGCGAGCAGTGAGGCCAGCGCGGTCAGGATCGAAAGCGGGACAAACTTCCGCATACCGCTCAGATCGGCTCCTCCCCCGGTCCCCCGCAACGAGACTTGCGAACATCAGCCAAACGTCCAGCGTTGCCTGAGGCCCGATCAGTTAAGTCGCCGACGCCTGTGACCGCGGCCTGTCCGCGGACCTTGGGATGATCGTTCGGGGTCGATCACGTGGAACTGACTGACATTCGCCCGCGGCTGAAACCACACCTAGCGGCCCTTCTGCCCGGGCTGATCGCGGTATCGCTGATGCTGGTCTGGACCGTCCACAACGGCGGCTACGACGATGACACGTGGTACTGGGGCGCGCTCGTGCTGCTGGGCCTGTTCACCTGCACGCAGGTGGCACTTGCCGCCGCGCGGCGGCCGCTGTCGCGCTGGACCACCGCTGCGCTGGTGGCCTTTGCGCTGTACGTCGCCTGGTCGTACCTGTCGATCAGCTGGGCCAGCTCGCCGGGGGAGGCACTGAACGGCAGTAACCGGGCGTTGCTGTACCTGCTCGTGTTCGCGCTACTTGCGACGCTGCCGTGGACGCCTGAAGGCGCCCTGTTCGCGCTGCTGGCGTTCGTCCTGGGCGTCGGCGTGGTTGCGATCGTACTGCTCATTCGCCTGGCCTCCGGCGACCACGTGCCAGCACTCTTCCTCGACGGACGACTAACGGCGCCGACTGGCTACCTAAATTCGACCGCGGCGCTCTTCACGCTGGACGCGCTGACCGCGATCGCGCTTGCAGCCGTCCGCAGGCTGCCGTGGCCCCTGCGCGGATGCCTCCTCGCGACGGCGTGCGCCGGTCTCCAGCTGGCTGTGATCGTCCAGAGCCGAGGATGGCTGTTCACGCTGCCGCTGGTCGCGGTGGTTGGAATCTATGTCGCCGCGGACCGGCTCCGCGTGATTGCGGCGTCGCTCATCCCTATCGCGGCGGCGCTTTTGCCGCTCCACCGCCTGCTCGCCGTCTACAAGGCAAATACACCCGCGCAGCTGAATCACGCGGCCATTCGCGCGGGCCACAGCTCGCTGTTGTTATGCGGAGCCGCGCTCGTGCTCGGGTTGCTGCTCGCGTGGGGGGAGGGAAGGCTGCCGTCGGCCACGCTCTCCCGCGCGGCGCGCCGATCAGTCGGCGCCGCAATCGCGCTCGCCGCCGTAGCCGCTTTCGCGATCGGCGGGACGGTGGCCACGCATGGCCGCCCGTTTCATTTCATCGCCCGCCAGTGGCACGGTTTCAGCCGCACCCAGGTCGTCTACGGGAAGTCTCATTTCGCCGATGTGGGCAGCGGCCGCTACGACTTCTGGCGGGTTTCGCTCGATGCGTTCCTCGCACACCCGATCGGAGGCCTTGGCCAGGACAACTTCGCCGAGTACTACGACGTTCATCGCCGCACCCCTGAAGAGCCAAGCTGGACTCACAGCCTTGAAATGCGGTTGCTCGCCCACACCGGGATCATTGGGTTTGGGCTGTTTGCCGCGTTCCTGATCGCAGCTCTGGGGGCGGCAGCGCGAGCAAGACGCCACAGCCGCGCCCTTGCCCGCGCTGTGACCGGAGCAGCGTTGTTGCCAGGCGTCGTTTGGTTGATCCACGGATCGGTTGACTGGTTCTGGGAGGTCCCGGCCCTCAGCGGTCCAGCGCTTGGCTTCCTGGCGGTCGCGGGAGCGCTCGAGCCGCGCCGCGCGCCGGCGACATCAAGCGTGCTGGCGAGGTTCGTGCCGTCCCGGCGAGTCGCCACCGCAGGAGCGGTGGCGTGCGTGGCCGCGGCCGTGGTCGTACTGGGCCTGCCCTACCTTTCAATTCGGGAGGTTTCGCTGGCGAGCGACATCCGGCAAGCCAATCCTGTGCAGGCGCTCCAGGACCTGGGCACGGCTGGCGATCTCAACCCGCTGTCCGCCGCACCCGGCCGCCTCGCGGGTACGATCGCCCTTCAGACGGGGCGCTACAACGAGGCCGAGCAGCGCTTCGCGCAGGCCACCTCGCGCGATCCGAGGGGCTGGTTCGCCTGGTTCGGACGCGGCCTCGCCGCCTCAACGCTTGGCGACTCCGCCGATGCCAAGCGCGATTTCGAGATCGCCGCCTCGATCAACTCCCGCCAGCCAGCGGTGCAAGAGGCGCTCTCAAGGGTTCTCACGACGCATCCGCTGACGGGGCCCGAGGCGTTTAACCTGATCGTGCTCGCCGAATAGGCCGGCCTAGGCGATCAAACCGCCCCCCTCCTGCGACCCGACTCAGGCGGTCAAACCGCCCGCTCCTGCGACCCGACTCAGGCGGTCAGGCCCAGGCGGTATAGGAACGCGCTTCGCCGCCCCCGTAGACACGCACGCGCAGTCTGGTCCGGTGACGGCGGCGGTGCATCCAGCGCGCGAAGTGGAAGCTGCCATTGCGCCGGCCATGAACCGTCGCGATCTGGTGCCATCCCCGACCGGACCAGATGTCGATCCCAACCAACTCGTCGCGTATGCGGAGCGAGCGGCGGGTCAGACCTCCCCTGATCACGAGCAGCTTGGCCCGCCCTCGGCCCCTCCTCTCGCGAGCGTTCACCCATAGCCGCAGCTGTCGCTTTGGCCGCGCGGAATGGACCGCGTGAATGATCGCGCTGGAGCGGCCTCGGACGTCGGTCGCGTTGGTCACCAACGTGTTGCACACGGTTCCCGACGGCAGCGAATAATTGCCTTGGGCGGCATCGGCGTAATGGGGGTCAGTCGTGACGTTGTCGCGTGCCGCGAAGCCCCCGCCGCTCATGTCGATCGTCTTTCGGCCACCGTAGACGCAGTTGCCGATCACGAGGTTGCCCACCCCTCGCGCGCTCGTTGGCCAGTACGACTCGACATCGGCCCGCTCCGTGGAATTGGTGATCGCGTTGCCAATCACCAGGTTGTGGCTTGAGACGTGGCCGTTGTCGCCGGAGATGATGATGCCTTCGGCGTTGTGATCGATGACGTTGCCCGCGATCGTCGTGTGCTGGGCATTCCAGTACAGCTGGACGCCTCGGTCGGCGTTGTTGTAAATCCAGTTGTCGATGATCTTGGCGCCGTACGAGTTGGCGACGTAGATCCCGTGGTCGTGATTGGTGGGCGGCAGCACCCCGCAGTTGTGGATTCGGTTGTGCTCGATCAGCGTGTTTCGGGCCATCCCGTAGCCGCCGTCGGAGCCGAGCTCGAAGCAGATCGCGGTGTTGTCGTTGGTCACCTCGTTCTCGTCGAACAGATCGTGCCCGGAATCAATTGTTGGGCTAGGGAGCAGAGCACCGTTACGCCCGTCGAGGTGCAAGTGCGTGACGTCAATCCAGTTGGCTCCCTTCGGCAGCCACATGCGTCCGATCACCGTCGCTGCTTGGCCCGGCACGACGGTCAACGTGACCGGCGAGCCTCTCCGGCCCCCACGACCGAATTGGACGTCCCCGTAATAGGTGCCGCTGCGTAGGCAACCGGTCTGCCCCGCATGAAGTGAGTTCACGAGCCGCTGGACTGCGTCATTTCTTCCCGGGCCCGCAACCCGCGAGCACGGCCCCCCGGCCGCAGCAGACCCCGGCGTTATGGCAACCAGGACGGCAACGAGCAAAAGCGCGGAAAGTGGTGAGCGATCGCGTGCCATGGCTTGTGGCCTGCGCGGATGGCAGGCATCGACCCGCATGGGTCGGTATTGGCGGCAACCCGGGACGTCAACGACGTAGCCCTCACCTCACCAACGGACCAGACAGAAATGCCCGTCAGTGACGATCCCGGATTAGCGCGGAAACGTACCAGAAGCGTCCGACGGATGCGTCGGAACGCGTTTCCTGCGCCGCAGGACTGATCCGTCAGTCCCGGTTTCCCGCGCACGGCGGGACTTCTCGTGCTACCGACGACGGCGGTGGTGCTTGCGGCGCCGCCCATGATGGTGGTGGCGGTGCCTGCGGCCCATCAGCGCGATGTGCGCCCAGCGCTTGTGCGACTTGTGGCTTGCGGCGAACGCGTTCGGCGTCCCGTCGACGGCAGCGGCGATGTCGCCGGTGATCGCGAGGCAGGGGCTGCCGGGCTTTAGGTGGTAGTCGTGGCTCGAGGCGTTGACGTACTGGGGGTCAGCTGTCCGGTTGCTAAGTGCGGAAAAGCCGCCGGCGGAGGTGTCAATCGTGCCTTCGGCACCGCCCCAGACGCAGTTGTTGTGCAGGAGGTTCCCGACCCCAACCGGATTACCGCTCGGCCAGTACGACTCGACATCGTGACGGAGGCGAGAGTTGGTGATCACGTTGGCGTAGACGTTCGCGTGATTGGAGGCGAGCCCGTCGTCGCCGGAGAAGATGATCCCCTCGCCGTTGCCGTCGATCACGTTGTGGTCGATGGTCGTGTTCTGAGCGTTGGGGTAGAGCTGAACGCCACGATCGGCGTTGTCGTAGATCAAGTTCCACTCGATCCGGGTGTTGGTGGCGTCATCGACGTAGATCCCGTGATCGTGGTTGGCAGCAGGCATCACGCCGCAGTCATGAATACGATCGCGCGTGATCAGCGTGTTGTCCGCGCTACCCCAGGTGCTGCCGACGTCGAAACAGATCGACGTGTGCTCGTCGGTCACGTCGTCGTTTGAGAAGGTTGAATCGTTGGCGTTGATGGTCGGGCTGGGGAGGTTGTCTGCGTTCTTTCCGTCGAGCGAGAGCCCCGCGACGGTCACGTGATCCGACCCCTGAGCAATCCAGAACCGGCCGACGATCGTCGCCGCCTCACCCGGATATGCAGTCAACGTGACCCCAGACCTGCCCAACCCGCACATCCTCACGATAGGAACCCGCCCGCAGGCAACCCGTCTGACCCGGCTGCAGCGAATCCACCAGATGCTGCACCGTCGCGAACGGCGCGGAAACACTGCCCGACGCCGAATCCGAACCCGACGGCGAAGCCACCAAATCACACGACACAGCAGCCCCAGCAGACCCAATCAGGGCAAACACCGCCGCCACCGCGACGGCCACCGAAATCATGAGGGACTTCCGCATTTCCCCAAGATCGGCCTCTCCCCCGGTCCCCCGCAACGAGACTTGCGAACATCAGCCAAACGTCCAGTCGGCTCTCTGACCGCAGCGCATCAACGTCTCGAAATGAGCCGCTGCGTCTGGCAATTCGCCCCTCCGCCGCCGTGAGCGAGGCGGTGTCCAAGCCCCGATGTCCGCGGGACCCGCCGCTTGGGGTTTTCAATTGGTGGGTAGCTTGTGTACGATCGACGACCGGAATGGGTATATCCAGGCCGCGCCTTTCGGGGAGGAGCGGAGAGAGAGATCGAAGTCAAATGAGAGGGCTCATGAAGCGCATTGCGATATTGGTAGTAGTGGGCGTCGCCTTGATGATTCCGAGCGTTGCTCTGGCCCAGGAGAGCTCGACTTGTCAGGCATATAACGAGCAGATCTGCTCCGAGGTCAGCAGCACTACGTCGACGACCGCCAGCAGTGGGACGCTGCCGTTCACAGGCGTTGACGTCGTCCTGCTCGCCGCCGGAGGCGCAACACTCCTCGGTGCCGGGTTCGTCGTCCGCAGGGTTTCCCGCCGACTCAACTGAACAATTCGTACGTCGGCCTCGGCCGACTGCGTCGCGCCTAGCGCTTACAGCTCGGGGCTTACAGCTCGGGCAGTCAGCGGGCTGCGCCGACCTGCTCGCGGATCAGACGTGTGACCTCGCCCCCGTCGGCGCGGCCCTTCGTCTCGCGCATCACGAACCCCACCAGCGGTCCGATCGCCTTCATGTTCCCGGCACGGACCTGCTCGGCCGCGGCCGGGTCGGCCTCGATCGCACGCTGAACGATTTCCGCGAGCCCGTCGTCCTCGGCATTCATTGCCCCCAGCCCGTCGCGCTCGACGATTGTCCGCGGATCGCCGCCCTCGGCGACTAATTTCGTCAGAACCTCGCGCGCGGCGTCACGGCTGACGAGTCTGGCATTCACCATTACGGCCAGCTCCGCGAGGCTCTCCGGCGCCACCTTCGACGCGGCCGGGTCTTGATCAGACCCGATCCGCTCGACCAGTAGCGGGATCCAGTTCGCCAGCGAGACCGCGTCGACGTCTTTGCCATCCGCGCTCAGCGCTTGTTCGAAGTAGTCACCCAGCTCCGTGCGGAATGCGAGTTCGCGCGCCCGGTCGGGGCTGAGACCGAGGTCCTGCTCGAATCGCGCCGCGCGTGCTGCGGGAAGCTCCGGCAGAGCGGCCCGCGCACCGTCGAGCATCTCGCTCATGACCAGCAATGGACCCAGGTCTGGCTCGGGGAAGTAGCGGTAGTCGTGCGCCTCCTCCTTGGAGCGCAGCGAAGTGAGCGCTCCGCTCACCGGATCGAAGTGCAGCGTCTCCTGCTCGACCTCATCCCCACCTTCGATCAGCGCGATCTGCCGCTCGATCTCCTTGCGGACGCCTCGCTCGAGGTAGCGGAAGGAGTTCATGTTCTTCAGCTCGGTTTTCGTCCCGAGCTCACTCGACCCGGATGGCCGTACCGAGACGTTTGCGTCGCAACGCAGCGAGCCTTCTTCCATGTTCACGTCCGAGACGCCCAGGGCTCTGAGCGTCGCTCGCAGCAACGTCAACCATTCGCGAGCCTGCTCGGGAGAGTGGACGTCGGGCTCTGTGACGATCTCCACGAGCGGGGTCCCGCAGCGGTTGAAGTCGACCACGCTGCGCTCGGAGCCATGGATTCGCCCGCTCTCCCCCACGTGCACGAGCTTGGCCGCATCCTCCTCCAGATGCACGCGGTGGATCCGCACATCCCCGAGCTGCCCTCCTCGGCACAGCGGGACGTCGTACTGAGAGATCTGGTACCCCTTCGGATTGTCTGGATAGAAGTAGTTCTTGCGGTGAAACAGCGAGCGCTCGGCGATCTCGCAGCCCAGCGCCAGCCCGATCATTACCCCAAACCGCACCGCCCCGGCGTTGACTACCGGCAGTGCCCCGGGCAGACCCAGGCACACCGGACAGGTGTGGACGTTGGGCTGGTCTCCGAATGACAGCTCGCAGCCGCAGAACATCTTCGTGCGGGTCTTGAGCTGCACGTGGATCTCAAGCCCGATCACCGGCTCGTACTCAGCCACGCGCCGCGCTCCCGTCAAAGCCGATCGCCTGCTCGAGCGCGTACGCGGCCTCGAGCAGCTGTCCCTCGCTGAACGCCGGCCCCGCGAGCTGAAAGCCCACCGGCAGTCCGTCGCTGAGGCCGCACGGGATCGAGATCGCCGGGGTTCCTGCCAGCGACATGGGCACCGTGCAGAAGTCGTTCATGTACATCGCCAGCGGATCGTCTGTCTTGTCCCCAAGTTCGAACGCCGTCCACGGACTCGTGGGTGTAACGACGAAGTCAAATCGCTCGAATGCCTGCTTGAAATCCTCATAGATCCTGGTGCGGACTTTCTGGGCGGTGCCGTAGTAGGCGTCGTAGTAGCCGCTCGACAGGGCGTAGGTCCCCAACATGATCCGGCGCTTGACCTCCGGCCCGAACCCGGTCGCCCGTGTTCTCCCGTACATCGTCAGCAGGTCCGCGCTGCCATCGACCCGCAGCCCGTAGCGAACCCCATCGAAGCGCGCCAGGTTCGCCGATGCCTCGGCGGGAGCGATCAGGTAGTAGGCGGCGAGTGCGTGGGGCGCATGCTTTAACCGGCAGGGCGCGACCGACGCCCCCAGCCCCTCGGCGAGCGCGATCGTGCGGTCGAAACAGGCCCTGACCCCGGGCTCGACCCCTCCCTCCTCTCCGACGAGCTCCTCGGGCACGCCCAAGCGAACGCCGTTTAGATCGACCCGTCCGGGCAGGGAAAGCTCCCCGGGAAACGCGACCGAGGTCGAGTCGCAGGAATCCTTGCCGACCATGTGCCGGAGGAGCAGCGCCGCGTCCGTCACGTCCCGTGTCATCGGCCCCGCCTGATCGAGCGACGACGCGAACGCGATCATGCCGTAGCGCGAGCAGGCCCCGTAGGTCGGCTTGAGTCCCACGATCCCACACAGAGCCGCCGGTTGGCGGATCGATCCGCCGGTGTCGGTGCCGATCGCCCATGGCGCCAGTCCAGCAGCGACGGCAGCGGCGCTCCCGCCTGACGACCCGCCGGGCACGCGGGTCCGATCCCACGGGTTGAGCGTCGGTCCGAACGCCGAATTCTCGGTGGAGGAGCCCATCGCAAACTCGTCCTGGTTGGTCTTGCCGAGCAGCGGGGCCCCCGCGTCGGCGAGCTTGCGCACGACAGTCGCCGTGTAGGGCGGCTCGTAGCCCTGGAGGATGCGCGATCCGGCCTGGCTCGGCACCCCCTCGGTACAGAACAGGTCTTTGACGGCTATTGGAACCCCGCTCAGTTCGCCGTTCGCAGCTTCGACCGGCGGCTGATCAGCTACCCAGGTGAAGGCATTCAGCTCCTCAGACGCCGCGCGCTCTCGGTATGCCGCAAACAGCTGTGCCGGCGAAATCTCCTTGGCGCGGATCCGCGTCCGCCGCCCCGGCAGCGGAGAGCTCGATCAGTTCCGCGCTCATCCTGCCCCCGGGCTGGGAACGCCAAAGCCACCCGCTACCGGGTCGGGAGCCGCAGCCAGCACGACCTCGACCGGGAGGCAGGGCTGCGGGTCATCCGCCCGCAGCGCGTCGGTCACCTCAACGACGTGCGAGGTCGGCGGCACCCCGTCGAGATCGAGCTCGCCGAGCTTGTCGACGTAGCCGAGCACCTTGGTCAGCTCAGCAGCCATGCGGTCGACCTCGTCCTCGGTCAGCTGGAGGCGGGCAAGGCTGGCAACGTGCAGGACGGCGTCGCGATCGAGCATCGCGGCCGATTTTAGGCTTGCCCTTCGCTCACGGCTCAGCGGTGGGCGGCGTCGGGCAGCCTCACCACTTCGATCTCCGGTGGTCCGTCCGCCCGCGCGATCCCTTCCTGACGCATCGAGAGGTAGCCGCCGTAGATCATTGCCAGCGCGCTTGCCAGGCCTACGATCGACCCCGCCCGCACCCCAACGAGCGCGCTCGACCCAGGCCGGTTCAGTAGTACTCGGTAGATGAGCGCGAGCGCGGTGAGGAGCGCGAGCACGGTCACGATCACGCTCAGCGAAACAGGGATAGCGGGCGACCGGCGCGTCGCCTGGAAGAACACCAGGGCGAAGGCGACGAACACCGTGACGAGTACAAGCCAGCGGAGGTGCGTGAGCCCGTGCCACCCATTGACGCCGGTTGAGACCCCGAGCCGAGTGGCTGTGGGCACGAGCGTGCCCTTCAGTCCGTACCAGTCGAGCGCAAACAGCGACGCCAGCAGCACAAGGCCACTGGCGCCGACCACGTACTCACCTCGGCGGAGCCTCGAGGGATCGAAGTTCACTGCGCCCCGAGTAGGCTGGCTCCGCTGTCAGCCGATCAGGGGCCTGCTGGCGGCGGAGCCGATCCACCCGTGCCCGACCCCGTGGTGCCGGCTGGCGGAGGCGGAGGGGGAGCGGCAGGCGGAGGCGGAGGCGCCGAGCCCGAGACGCCGGCAGGCGCGACGTTGTACTCGTTGTAGGTGAAGTACACGAGCGCGATCAGCACGACCACGCCGACATAGAACCCCCAGCCGAAGTCACCGATGTGCGCCAGGAACTTGATCACGAGCAGCAGCACCGTCAGGCCGACGATCGCCAGGCGGGTCATCGCCCGGCTGCCGGAGATTGATGGCATGGCCGTCTGCGGCGAGAGGCGTTCGAGCGCGACATCCGCGAGCACGGCGAGGGATGTGATCAGCGCGAGCACACCCCAGATCGCATAAGGCGAGCTGGTTGCCGACGCGTCACGTGAGACCGAGATCGGTCCGAAGCTTGCACTCACGTGGTACCACGGGAAGAACAGGAGCACGATCGCGAGCAACAGCGCGAGGCCCCCGATGATCCAGTCTTCCTGCCTGACGTTTTCCACGTTCACTGGGCCCTCCAGGTGTAGGTCACGGACTGACGCTGTTGGGTTTCGAGGAGAAAGCTCGCCCTCCTGCCGGCATCACGCCGACATACTGCTCGAACCCTAGCGCGCGGCCGAGCCTCGACGGCAAAAGAATTTGCTCCCCGCGAGGCTCCCGAATCCGGTCTATTCGTGCTCTTTCCTCACGGATCGCCTCAAAGCCTCCTAGCGCGATTCCAATCGCGCAAATGAGTCCGAGGAACCCGCCGAGCTTGATGTCGACAACCGAGCCTGCCGACGGAAGCGCAACCAGCACGCGGATCGCCAAGGCAGTCGCGGTGAGCGAGCCGAGCGCCGCCACAAGAAAGGCGGTGTTCGTCTGCGCGCCGTGGGAGTGCTGGTGGATGTGCAGCACCACCGCGCCCAACGTGACGACGATTGTCAGCAGCATCAGCCACCGTAAATCGGTGAGGCCCTGCCACGCGGTCTGCGACGAGCTACGCCCCGAGCGCTCCGCGCCGTGTGCAATCCCCACGGCCCCATACCACTTGAGCGCGAACATCATGATGAGCAGCGCCAGCGCACACACCGCGCTGGTTAGCTCGCCTTGTCGCGACTCAGAGCCTCTGGCGTCCGGAGCCGACGTCCGGTCGTCTGGCACCGACGTCGGATCGTCCGCCACTGAGCCGCTACCCGACTGGATCGGAGAGCTCATAGGCGAGCCGAGCAGCAACCAGCGTGTTGCGCAGCAGCATCGCGATCGTCATTGGGCCAACCCCACCCGGCACGGGCGTGATCAGCCCGGCCTTCTGCGCGACCGCTTCGAACACCACGTCCCCTCGCAACCCCTCATCCGTCCGATTCATCCCGACGTCGATCACCACAGCGCCCGGCTTGACGTGGTCGGGGCCGATCAGTCCCGGGGAACCCACAGCGGCGACAAGCACGTCTGCTCGCGCGCACACGGCGGCAAGGTCGCGGGTGCGGGAGTGGCAGATCGTCACGGTTGCGTTGCGCTGGAGCAACAGCGCGGCGAGCGGCTTTCCGACCAAGTCCGACCGCCCCACTACGACGGCCTGGGCTCCCTGAAGCCGCACGTCGTAGGTGTCGAGCAGCTCGATCACGCCGACCGGCGTACAAGGCCGCAGCCCTGGCGTTCCCTGCGCCAGCTTGCCCGCGCTGAGCGGCGTCAGCCCGTCGACGTCCTTCTCCGGTGGGATCTGCGCGGTCAGCGCGGCGCCATCAAGCCCCGCGGGCACAGGGAGTTGCAGCAGGATCCCGCTGATCTCCGGATCGCGTGCCAGCTCGTCGATCAGAGCCACCACGTCCTCCTGCGCGCTGTCCGCGGGCAGATGGCGGTGATGGTCGGCGATTCCGACCTCAGCCGAGGCCTTGCGCTTGTTCGCGACGTAGATCGCGGACGCGGGATCGTCGCCGACGAGGATCGTCGCGAGTCCGGGCGCGTGTCCCAGGAGTTCGGCCAACTCGGGTACCGCACGGGCGACTTGTTCCCGCACCCTGGCGGCCACCGCCCTGCCGTCGATGATCGTCGCGGTCACGCCAGAGAAGCTACCGCTTCGTTATTGGCGCCAGATCCGCGACCAGCTTGCGCTCGGTGGCGTCCTTGCTGAAGCGGATCACGACGATCCCGCCGGGCTCGACCCCTGTCACAACACCCTCGCCGAACGCCGCATGAACCACGTCGTCTCCGAGACGGTAGGCGACCCGGGCCGGGCGGTCCGGTTCCGGAGACACCCACGCGGTGGCCCGGGCCCTGAACCCACCGATCGCACCACCGGCTCCATGCACGCGTCGCGCCGCCTGCTCCTCCCGATCCGTCAGCGAATTGGGGATCTCCGAGACGAATCTGCTCGCCAGCCCGTACGTACGCGCGCCGAACACGGTGCGGGTGCGCGCGTAACAGATGTAGAGGTCTCGCTCGGCGCGGGTGATCCCGACGTAGCAGAGTCGGCGCTCCTCCTCGAGCCCGCCCTCGTCCAGCGCCCGCGAATGAGGGAACACACCCTCCTCGCATCCGATGATGAACACGATCGGGTACTCGAGCCCTTTGGCGTTGTGGAGCGTCATCAGCGTGACGAGCCCCTCGTCGTCGCTGCGCTCGTCGGCGTCGGCGACGAGAGATACCTGCTGGAGGAAATCGGGCAGCGAGCCGGGCTCGTCCGATCCCGAAGCGTCGTACTCAGCCGCGACGTTGACGAGCTCCTCCAGGTTCTCGATCCGACCCTGGGCCTCGATCGTCCGCTCCGCCTCCAGCGTCTCCAAATACCCCGTCTCGCGTAGCAGCTCGCTCAATAGCTGCGCGATGGGCGCCCCTGACTGCACCCGCTCTCGTAGCACGTGCATCGTGCCCATGAAGCGTCGCAGTGCCTTGACCGCCGCCGCCCCCAGCTCCGGTATCTGCTCGGGCTCGGAGGCCACGTCCCACACCGAGGCGCCGATCGTGTTGGCAAATGCCAACACCCGGGAGACGGACGTCGTGCCGATTCCGCGCCTCGGCGAATTGACGATTCTGGTGAAGGCTCCGACATCCTGGGGGTTGATGAGGATCGTCAGGTACGCGATCGCGTCCTTGATCTCGGCACGCTCATAGAACTTCGTCCCGCCGATCACCTGGTAGGCGATCTCGGCCCTGACGAGCGTGTCCTCGAGCACGCGCGACTGGGCGTTGGTCCGGTAGAAGACCGCGATCTCCGAGCGCGAGACACCCTCGTCGACGAGCCGCTGGATCTCGCCGGTGACGAACCGCGCCTCGGCGTGCTCGTCCTCCAGCTCGCGCACCTTGATCGGATCACCCTGGCCGAGGTCGGTCCACAGCGACTTCGGCTTCTGACCGCGGTTGTTGCGGATCACAGCGTTGGCTGCGTCGAGGATCGTCTGGGTCGAGCGGTAGTTCTGCTCGAGCTTGATCACCCGGGTGTCGGGGAACGTGTCCTCGAACTCGAGGATGTTGTTGATGTCGGCGCCGCGGAAGCCGTAGATCGACTGGGCATCGTCTCCCACCACCATCAGGTTCCGATGCTCTTCTGAGAGCAGCTGGAGCCAGCGGTACTGCGCGTGGTTGGTGTCCTGGTACTCGTCGACGAGCACATGCCGGAAGCCGGTGGCGTAGCGCTCGCGCACCTCGGGGAACAACTCGAGCACGTTGACGGCGCGCACGAGCAAGTCGTCGAAGTCCATCGCGTTCATGCGGTGCAGCTGCCGCTCGTACTCGCGGTAGACGTCGGCCACCGTCTGCTCGAAGAACGAGCCGACCATCCGCCCGTAGGCGTCGGCGTCCCGCAACTTGTTCTTGGCGTCGGAGATTTGAGCTTGAATCGAGGCAGGTGTAAAGCGCTTCGGGTCGATCCCGAGATCGTCGAGACAGCGCTTGACGAGCCGGCGGGAATCGGCCTGGTCGTAGATCGTGAACTGGCGCGTGTACCCGAGCCGGTTGGCGTCGGCTCGCAGCATGCGCGCGCATGCGGAGTGGAAGGTCATCACCCACATGGCCCTGACGCGCCTGCCGACCAGCAATCCGGCGCGGTCGCGCATCTCTCCCGCAGCCTTGTTCGTGAAGGTGATCGCGAGGATCTCGTTCGGCTTGGCCGCGTCGGTGGCGACCAGATACGCGATCCGGTGCGTGAGCACGCGGGTCTTGCCGGAGCCCGCACCGGCGAGGATCAGCAGCGGCCCCTCGCCGTGGGTGACGGCCTCGCGCTGGGGCTCGTTCAGCCCTGAAAGCAGCTCCTCGAGTTTCGTGTCGGCGGTAGGCATCGAGGGTGGTCTACGGTAGCGGCCGCAGTGGCTGTCACAGACGAGCTCAGGTCGGCTTGCGAACAGGTGGCGCAGCGGGCTAGCCACGTGCACATAAACCGCGGTGCGATCCCCTCATACGCAGCCGCTCTCCCACTCGGCGAGCCCCAGCAACCGGATCCCGACGTCCACCTCCTTGCCGGCGATCGCGAGCAGCTGGCGGCCTTCTGGCTGACGCTCGACGCGATCAACTTCGGTTCGGGCTGGTTCCCGACCTTGCGCAAGCGTGAGGGCCGCTCGGGCTACGCAACGATCGCGAGCGCGCTGACAGAGCATTTCACCGTCCACGGTCCTTGGAGCCCGGAACAGCTGGCTGTGATCGATGCGGGCACGCTCGCCACCGTGCTCGGACAGGATCCCGCCCACGAGCTGATGGAGCTCTACGCGCGCTCGCTCAACGACCTGGGGCGGCGGGTCGACAGGTTCACGGATCCGATCGACGAGGCAGAAGCCTCAGCCATCGCACTCGTAACCCAGCTTCTCGCCTGGCCCTGCTTCGCCGACACGTCCACGTATGACGGGATCACGATTCCCTTCGCCAAGCGTGCCCAGCTCGCTGCCGCAGACGTCGCCCGCGCAAACGTCGCGCACTTCGGCGACCTCCAACGCCTCACGATGTTCGCCGACAACCTCGTGCCGCATGTGCTGGGTCTCGACGGTGTCCTGACGTTCGACCCTGGACTCGGGCGACGGATCGAACACGGTGAGCTGATCGATCACGACAGCCCGGAGGAGATCGAGATCCGCGCCTGCGCGCTACACGCGGTCGAGCTGATCGTCGCCGCACGCCCCAGCGTGAAGGCGATGGACGTCGACCAAGCCCTCTGGCACCGCGGGCAGGAGCCCCGCTACAAGGCCTCGCCGCGGCACCGGTCGCGCTGCACGGCCTACTGAAGCTAGATCGTGAAGCTCTGGGTTGTCGGCGTGGAGGCCGGGCCGCCGCTGACGCCTAGCGCCTTGACCTTGAACGTGTACTTACCGGGCTTCAGATTCGTGTAGAGCTTGGGCGAGCTGCAGCTCTTGTAATGGGGCTTCTTGTGCTTATGTCGCTTGACTACCGCACATTCGAATCCATTCCCGCCGCTCGAGCCGAAGACGAATTTCGCCTTGTGGTGCTTCTTGCTGACGATCGAGTTCGTGATCGATGGCCCCAGCGGTGCCGAGGCCCCGGATACGACCGCGGTAGCAGCCGAGGTGGCGCTGCTCGTCGCACCATTCGCAAACCTCGCGGTCTCCACCACGCGGACCGTGTGGCCTACATCGCTTGAGGTGAGCTTGTAGCTCGCGCGCGTCGCCCCGCCAATCGCCTTGCACGACGAGCCGCTCGCCGAGCAGTCAAACCACTCGTAGGTGAAGCCGGTCGGCGTCGCCGACCAGCCGGCATGGGACTCGGTCAGAGTCTGTCCCAACTGAGGGCTCCCAGAGATCTTCGGCGGCGACGTGTTCGCAGACCCGCTCGGACCTACAATCGTCTCGGGCATCGCCCCACCGCAGAAAGACCCCGCAGCGCTGTTGTTCGAGTCACCGCTGTAGCTCGCAAACCACCAATAGTCACCGGCGGCCGTAGGCGTGAAGCCTGCATTCGGGTGATAGTTGCCATTGCCAGACACGCCGACCGGCGTCCCAACGAGCGTCCCACCGGAACCGCACAACGTCGGCGGAGTCGACTGCGGCCCGAACACCCTGAACGTGACCGTCCCCGTCGGAGCATTACCGCCCGACAGGAACGCCCCAATCGAAGACGCCGGAATCGCGCCCCCGGCCGTGCCACTGCCGGGCGCCGAAGCATGCAAGCTCACCGATCCCGCCCCAGCCCAACTAATCGTCACCGACGCCGCCGCGGTCGAATTGGACCCGTTGCTCAGCCCGGGGCCGACACCAAAACTCGAGCCGCCACCGCCGCTGCCGGCGTCCCACGCGCCGCCACCACCACCCCCACCGAAATAGCCGCCACCCCCACCGCCGCCACTGCCCCACGAGCTGTCTCCGTTGCCAGCGCCGCCCTGGCCCCCGGACATCCCGGAACCGGGGCTTCCGGGTCCGGTACCGTCGCTGTCGTCAATGCCCCCCGCTCCCACGCCGCCAGTGGTTGCGCCGTGCCCGCCTGAGCCTGGCAGAGGATGGGTACAGCAAGAGTCACCGTCAGCGCCGTTTCCGCCGCCACTCCCCGTGTCGCCATTGCCACCCGGACCGCCATAAGCGCCTTCGCCGCCTCCACCGCCCGCGATCACGAGCGGATTCATCGACGGATCGAACAGCCCGGAATAGCCTCCTCCACCAGCACCTCCGTAGGATCCAGAGCCGACCGGATAATCACCCCCCGGGCCGCCGCCACCCGGAGTCCCACCGGCACCGCCACCGCCACAGCAGTAGCCAGCCCCACCGGCGCCACCCACCGTAACCCCCAGACTGTCGCCCGATGAGACGGAGACGGCCGTGTCCTCCACCGACGCGCCAAGCCCACCTTCGCCGTATCCCCCCGCCGCCCCGATCGCAACCACATCCAGCGAACTGACCCCGGAGGGCACGGTAAACGTGTCCGTCCCGGCTCCGGAGTACGTGCACGTGGACGTCGCCCCATTCTGTGAGAACACGCCCGAACTTCCGCACGCAACGTCAGCCGACGCCACTGGCGCCGACATAAGCGCCCCGCCGCCACACAGCGAAACGACGAGCACGCAACGCCTGATCCACAGACGCACGCCCCAGTCCCTCGACTCGACGCTACACGCAGCGATGATTCCCATTTCCGCCGCGATTATCTGGCGGTGGACCGGTCGTTCGCCCCAGGGACCCACCCCAGGGTTTTGACCGTCAGATCGTGAAGTTCTGGCTTGTGGGCGTGGAGGCCGCTCCGCCCGCTCCCAGCGCCTTGACCTTGAACGTGTACTTGCCCGGCTTTAGGTTCTTGTACAGCTTGGGCGAAGAGCAGCTCTTGTAATGGGGCTTCTTGTGCTTATGTCGCTTGACTACCGCACATTCGAATCCATTCCCGCCGCTCGAGCCGAAGACGAATTTCGCCTTGTGGTGCTTCTTGCTGACGATCGAGTTCGTGATCGATGGCCCCAGCGGTGCCGAGGCCCCGGATACGACCGCGGTAGCAGCCGAGGTGGCGCTGCTCGTCGCACCATTCGCAAACCTCGCGGTCTCCACCACGCGGACCGTGTGGCCTACATCGCTTGAGGTGAGCTTGTAGCTCGCGCGCGTCGCCCCGCCAATCGCCTTGCACGACGAGCCGCTCGCCGAGCAGTCAAACCACTCGTAGGTGAAGCCGGTCGGCGTCGCCGACCAGCCGGCATGGGACTCGGTCAGAGTCTGTCCCAACTGAGGGCTCCCAGAGATCTTCGGCGGCGACGTGTTCGCAGACCCGCTCGGACCTACAATCGTCTCGGGCATCGCTCCACCGCAGAAAGACCCCGCAGCGCTGTTGTTCGAGTCACCGCTGTAGCTCGCAAACCACCAATAGTCGCCGGCCGCAGTAGGCGTGAAGCCGGCATTCGGGTGATAGTTGCCATCGCCAGACACGCCGACCGGCGTCCCGACGAGCGTCCCGCCGGAACCGCACAACGTCGGCGGAGTCGACTGCGGCCCGAACACTCTGAACGTGATCGTCCCCGTAGGAGCATTACCGCCCGACAGGAAACCCCCAATCGCGCCCGCCGAGATCGCGCTCCCAGCCGTACCAGCGCTTGGCGCCGAAGCATGCAAGCTCACAGATCCTGCCCCGCCCCAACTGATGACCA
This sequence comes from uncultured Solirubrobacterales bacterium, assembly GCA_963849295.1. Lineage (GTDB taxonomy): Bacteria > Actinomycetota > Thermoleophilia > Solirubrobacterales > Solirubrobacteraceae > Palsa-465. Next base: position 510,978 of record CAWKGU010000005.1, on the reverse strand, counting down.
CTGACGCCGCCGCGGTCGAATTGGACCCGTTGCTCAGCCCCGGGCCGACACCAAAACTCGAGCCGCCACCGCCGCTGCCGGCATCCCAGGCGCCGCCCCCGCCGCCCCCACCGAAGTAGCCGCCACCCCCGCCACCGCCGCTGCCCCACTCGCTGTCTCCGTTGCCAGCGCCGCCCTGGCCCCCGGACATCCCGGACCCGTCGCCTCCGGGTCCGGTACCGGTGCCGTCATCAACGCCCCCCGCTCCCACGCCGCCAGTGGTTGCGCCTTGCCCGCCTGAGTCTGGCAGAGGCGAAAATTCGGCGCTACCGTCAGCGCCAGCGCCGCCGCCGCTCCCCGTGTCGCCATTGCCGCCCGGGCCGCCATAAGCTCCGGCACCGCCACCGCCGCCGGCGATCACGAGCGGATTCATCGATGGGTCGAACAGCCCCGAATAGCCGCCGCCACCGCCACCTTCGAGGGATCCAGAGCCGATCGGATAATCACCCCCCGGGCCGCCGGCGCCGGGAGTCCCGCCGGCCCCGCCAGGGCCGTCGCAGCAGAAGCCAGTTCCACCGGCGCCACCGACAGTAACCCCCAGACTGTCGCCAGAGGACACCGGCACGGCCGCGTCCTCCACCGACGCGCCAAGCCCTCCTGAACTGCTGCAACAGTAGTTACGTCCCCCGGCCGCGCCGATTGCGACCACATCGATCGAGCTCACGCCATTTGGCACGGTGAACGTGTCCGTCCCGGCTCCGGAGTAGGTGCACGTGGACGTCGCCCCATTCTGCGAGAACACCCCGGTGCTACCGCACTGTCCAGCGGCCGACGCAGCGGGCGCCGACACCAGCGCCACAGCGCCTACAACCGATATGGCTAGCAACGACCGTCGAACCACTCAACCCAACCCCTTCGCAGTTGCCTACCGGCGCGGCTTCCGTCAACGCGCCAAACACCACCCTATACCAAGCATCCGAGCCAAGAGGGCCGCGCTGCGCTGATGTCCGGACGCTGACGTCAGCCAGTCAGTCCCCCGCCGGCGGCTCCAGTACCTCGACGCGCGATCGGGCGATCGCCTCGGCGCCGGCCTCGCCGACGAGCAATTCCGGGCGCAACGTCCCAGACCGCGCCAGATCTATCGCCGGGAAGCGCCCCTCGCTCGCCAGCGCGACGTCGAGCGCGATCACGGTCGTCTCGCCGCCGATCGGCTCAGACGACGTCGCCACAATCGTCAGCGAGCCGCCCTCGAGGATGTTGCGCGCCGCCGCCATCGCCCGGCGCGCGGCGGCATGATGCACACCGTCGAGCGTGTCGATCAGGACAACTGTGTGGATTCCACGCGCCGTGAGCCGCCGGGCCTGGTCGACAACGAGCTCGACAGCGTGGTCCTGGGCGTCGCTTGACGCGGCGAAGCTGACCGCCGCAGCCGGCGCCACCGGACCCCTCCCCCAGTCCGCGATCTCTTCGGGCCGGACTCCCGCCAGCGCCACGAACAGCTGAAGTTCATCCTGATCGGCCAGCGCCTGGGTGAGCCGCCGCAGCGCCTCGGTCTTGCCCGACCGCGACTCACCCACGATCGCCACGCGTGATCCTCGCCCGAACGGCGTCAGCCACTCGATCGCCTTCAGCGTCGGGTCGTCGGAGCCGAGCCGGAGGCGCTCATCAGGGAACACGGCGGGCAGCTCGTCGAAGCGGGCAGTGTCCGCGAACTCGGAGGCGGGCCGGTCGTTGATCGTGTCAATCCGAGTCAAAGACGCGAACCGCTCCGAGCGCCGTGGCGCGCGCCGTGGTCCCGCGACGCGGTCGCCGGAGACCAGCTCGCAACGCTTGACCTGCGCAGCGGAGATGTAGACGTCGTCGTCCGATGGATCCGGCGGAGCGACGCGCACGAAACCCGAACCGTTTGACAGGAGCTCGACGACGCCCTCGATCACCTCGGGCTCCTCGCTGACGGACGGCTCATCGCCGGCCGCAGGCTCCTGCACGTCATCAGCGGTCTCCTCGCGGGTGGCGCCTCTTCCCCGCCCGCCCCGGCGCCCACGCCGGCGGGGCGGGGCTGGCGGCTCATCCTCCTCGACCGGCGCCTCATCCTCCTCGACCGGCGCCTCATCCCTGTCGACCGGCGCCTCATCCCTCTCGACCGGCGCCTCCTGCCCTCCGTCCTGCTGCCGAGTCAGGATCGCGTCGATCAGCTCCTCCTTGCGCAGCCGGCGGTAGCCGTCGATCGACAGCTCGGATGCGATTGTGTGCAGGTCAGCGAGCGGGCTGGCCTCCAGCGCGGCACGGTCAAGTACGCTCACGGCGCGTCGAATCTAGCGTGCCGCGGCCACGCCGTGATCGCCGGCCACGAGCTCGGAGAGCCACGCACCCAGCTCGGGCCGGGACCGCCAATCGGCGTTGAAGCGCTCGATCCCGGCCTCGGTCAACGGGTGAGCGAGCATCTGACGGAGCACCTTCCCGGGGACCGTCGCGACCTCGCAGCCGAGCTTCGCGGCAGTGATCACATGCTCGGGATGGCGGATGGAGGCGGCCAAGACCTGAGCCGCGACAGCTCCGGGGCGCAGCGCCGCGACGATCCCGGCGAGGACCTCTTCAGAGTCGACCGAGATGTCGTCGAGCCTCCCCATGAAGCACGACACGTAACGGGCGCCCGCCTCCGCCGCCAACAGTGCCTGAGTGGGCGAGAAGACCAGCGTCATGTTGACGCCGATCCCCAGGTCCGACAGCGTGCGGGTCGCGGCGAGGCCGGCGCGTCCGAACGGAACCTTCACGACCACGTGCTCGTGCAACGACGCGAGTGCTCGGCCCTGGGCGACCATCGCCGCAGGCTCATCGGCGACCACCTCCGCGGACACCGGGCCGCCGACGAGCTCGCAGATCCGCACGACGATCTCGCCCAGATCTCCCTCCTCGGCAGCCAGCAGCGACGGGTTCGTCGTTGCCCCTGAGAGCACCCCCCACGCCGCGATCTCCTCGACCTCCGCGACCGACCCCGTGTCGATGAAGAACCGCATCCCGCGCGGATCATCTCATCGACACCGGCGGAATCGACCGCGACTACTGCGCCCACCGCAGCTCGTCGGCGAGCCGCAGATCGGCGTCAACGTCGGCCTCGCCCCGCAGCGCCGCATGAACCGACAAGTAGTCCGCCACGTCCGCGACGTCGTGCACCCGCAGTACGTGTGCGCCCGCGTCAACCCCGAAACCCACGGCCGCAAGCGTCCCCGCCAGCCGCTCCGTCGGCTCCCGGCCGGTGATTGCGCCGACGAAGTCCTTGCGTGAGACCGCCAGCAGCAGCGGACGTTCGAGCGAGTGCAGCGCCTCGAGGCCCCGCAGCGCCTCGACCGTCTGCGCAGGAGTCTTCGTGAAGTCCGGCCCCGGGTCGAGCATCAGCTGCTCGAAAGCCACACCACGGCTCAGCGCAACCTCGATCCTCTCACGCAGGAACCGCATCACGTCCTCGACCACGTGGCCGTCCAACGCCGGATCGAACCACTTGACCTTCGGTGCCGCGCGGGTATGCATCAGCACGAGCCCAGCGCCCGTCGAGGCGCAGACATCGGCGAGCTCAGCGTCGTGCAGCCCGCTGACGTCGTTGACGATCGCCGCCCCGGCGGAAATCGCGGCGCGTGCCACCGCCGGCTTGTAGGTATCGACAGACACAAGCGCTTCCAGCTCGTCGACAATCCGGCCGATCACCGGCACGACCCGCTCGATCTCTTCGTCGACGGCGACTGGCGGGCGGTTGGTCACGCCCGACTCGCCACCCACGTCGATGATGTCGGCTCCGGCCTCGAGCAGCGAACTCGCTTCCACAGCCAGCTGATCAAGCGATCTGCGACCACCGACGTCCGAGAACGAGTCGGGGGTGGCGTTGACGATCCCCATCAACCACGGCCTGGCGCCCAGCTCGACCACGCCGCGCGTGGTCCGGAGCGAACGCGGCGGAGCCATCATCTCGATGCGCGGTAGACGGCCGATGCCTCGAGCATTGCCGCGTGCGCCCGAGTGCACTCCTCGCACTCGCCAAGGTGCTCGAACAGCCAGTCGTCGTCCTCGCCACTCAGCGGTTCGGAGTCCTGGCGGCTGGTGAGCAGCCGAAGCGCACGATCCCGGTCCTCGCATTGCACGCGATCCGAATCCGAAGTGCCGCGCCGCTGAGCACGCAGTCCCAGCCGGGCTCGCGCCAGCACGAGTCCCACGGCGGCCGGCTCGACCTCGAGCACGCGCGCGATCTGCGCGTGCGAGAACCGCAGGCGCTCGCGCAGCACGAGCGCCTCCCGCTGGCGCTGCGGCAGCACCGCGACCGCGCTCGCGACCTCCGCGGCCACGGCCCCCGCAAGCCCGCCTCCGACGCCCGCGGTTCCGGCGGCGGCTCCCGCCGGAACGTCGGCCGCTTCCGCCCGCATTCGACACGCCCGCGCGGCAGCGCTCAGCAGCTTTACCCGATCGCTCTCCCCATCGACCGCCGCACGTGCCGCTGCCGCAGCTTCCTCCGCGGCTGGGCCTGAGCCGAGCACGCGCCGGCAGAACTCCAGTACCTCGTCCATCAGTCGACGGCCAGAGCGATGCCCTCCGCCTCTGCCTCCTCGCGGAAGAGCTCGACCTCATCGGCGACACGCCGCTTGTCCCACGTCAGCTCGGCTCCGAGCGCGCGCGCGACCCGCTCCACCGCCTCTGATCCGTCACCGCACAGCTCGCGTCCGGCGAGCAGTCCCAGCCGCGTGCGCCGCAGCAGTACGTCGGCGACGCTTCGCGCCTGCTCAAAGCGCGCCGCGAACGACGCCTCCGCGAGCAGGTCGGGCAGCCCGGGAAGGATTGGCTGGGCGAGCTCGCCGCGCTCGGACGCGACTCCGAGCACGTGTTCGGCGGCATGACCGTAGCGACCGGCCAGCGCTGCATAGGAGTCCTCCGGCACGCCCTCCACACGTTCCAGAGAGGCAGGGTCGATTGCCTCACCTAGCGGGATCTCCTGGGTGCGGCACGGCGCCTCGCGCCCATCACGTTCGACGAGGCGGTCAACTGCCAACTTCGCCATCCGCCGCCAGGTCGTCAGCTTGCCGCCGGTGATCGTGATCAGCCCGCTCGAAGTCTCGTACAGCTCCGCCTTGCGGGAAATATCGACCGACTTGCGAGTGTCTCCGGTGGAGATCAGCGGCCGCACGCCCGCGTACGCGCCCGTCAACTCGTCGGTCCCGAGCTCGGTGCCGAAGAAGCTGTTCGTAGCCTGGAGCAGATACTGAACGTCCTCGGCCGCCGGACGGACGTGGTCGATGTCACCGTCGTAGTTGTTGTCGGTCGTGCCGATCAGGCTTCGTCCCAACCAGGGCAGCGCGAAGATCGAACGCCCCTCGCCGGCGGGCACGATCGCGCCCGCGCTCAGCGGGAGGTTGGCGTACGCGATCGTCACATGCGTGCCCCGGCTGGGTGCGATCGTCGGCACATCCGCCTCGGAGTGAAGCTCTTCGGGGCGGATCCGGTCGGCCCACACTCCGGTGGCATTGATGACGTTGTCGGCCTGCACGACGAACTGCTCGCCGCTCTCGATGTCGCGAACCTTGACCCCGGCGCTGTGGCCGTTCTCGTCGGCAAGTTCGACCACGTTAAGCCGGTTGGCGCAGATCGCGCCGAACCGCTCCGCCTCGCCGAGGACCGTCAGCACAAGCCTCGCATCGTCGGTCTGGCAGTCGTAGAACAGGTAGCCGCCAGTTGGGTTGCGCGACCCCAGCGCCGGGAGCAGCTCGATTACCTCGTCTCCGCCGATCACACGATGGCGCGCGGGACTCCAATCCGATTCACGGTCCTCCTCGGCCTTCCGACGCTTTCGCAACGAGGGCGTCGCCATCACGTCGTACATGTTCAGCCCGATCCCCACCAGCCGGTCCGGCCGCGCGCCGTCGAAGGCCGGCACGACGAGCTGGAGGGGGCGGACGAGGTGGGGTGCCAGCTTGACCATCAGCTGGCGCTCGAGCAGCGCCTCGCGGACCAGGCCGAGGTCGAAGTTCTGGAGGTATCGCAGCCCCCCGTGTACGAGCTTCGACGACCTGCTGCTGGTCCCCGAGGCGAAGTCTGCCTTCTCGACAAGGGCGACGCTGTAGCCGCGCGAGGCGGCGTCGAGCGCGACGCCGGCGCCGGTGATCCCACCCCCGATCACGACGACGTCGAAGCGCTCGCCCGCGAGAACCTCGATCGCGCGCTCCCGTGTGACCATGGGAGCGCAGCTTAGAGGCCTCTGTCCTTACCGCCCCTTGCTGATGTGGTGGACCGGGAACTCCTTGATGTCCGGCGGCCCCTGGAAAGCAGCGGGCCCGAGCTCCGCGATCGCCTGCCCAAGCCTGCCCTCGGCAAAGCGATCAAACGCGTCGCGTGACTCCCAGAAGTCGATCACGCCCCAGCCGCCGTCAATCGGGCCGGCCGAATGGAAAATGAGCCCCTCCGGCGGGTCTGCATCGATGTCCATCTTGCCGTGAACCGCGTCGTATTGCTCCTGCGTGCCCCCCTCGAACTTGAGCCGAAGACCGACTGCCATAACCCTCTCCTTCCGTTTGACTGGTCGGAGCCGACCCTACCTACAACCAAAGGAGCGCGCGTATGGACCGCCCGCAGATCGCCCAGGAACTCTACCGTGCCTTCGCCCGCGGCGACCGCGATTTCGTCGAGCAAACGCTCACCGACGACTTCGCCTTTTCCAGCCCGCTCGATGTCGACCTCGACCGCGCCGGCTACTTCGCGCGCTGCTGGCCCGGCGCCGGACAGAACCAGGGATTTGAGTTCGTTCGCCTGATCGAGTCCGGAGACGAGGTGATCGTCACCTACGAGCAGACCAGACCCGATGGGGCGCGCGGCCGGAACACCGAGATCCTGACGTTCATGGGCGATCGGATCTCGCGGGCCGAGGTCTACTTCGGCTGGGACGTCGGCTAGTGCCCGCCGGCCTTGCGGTAAAGCCCGTCCATGATCTGGTACATCAGCCCCGCGGTCTCGCCGCCCGGACAACACGGCGGCCCGCCGGGGTCGCTGATCCCGATCTCGATGTGCGGACCCGAGGAGATGCCGACGTCCCCACACCCCACCTCGGCGATCGGCTGGCCGGTGTGCACGTGCGTCCCGACCGAGACGAGCGCGGGCGCGGCGTGGCCGTAGTAGACGTAGCGGCCCCGGAACTTGCCGCTCGCGACCTTGAGGATCGGCGCGTACGGGCCGAAGCCGCTGATCCCCTCCTGGACGATCGTGCCGTTGGTGACGGCGACCTCGACCACCTGCTTGCCGCAATCGGAGTTCAGCGTGGGGATGTCGACGCCCTGATCCTGGGTCCAGCTGCTCGGGCCCAGCACCCGGCTGATCGGCTGCAGCGGGAACACCCACGCGCTGGAGGAGTGGCTCGTCGTGCCGGAGCTACCGGTTGCCTGCTTGACGGCTGCCGCAAGCGTCGCCGCGGTCTTGCTACCGACGGTGCCGCTGGCCGGAAAGAGACTGTGCCCGCGCTGGAACTTCTTTACCGCGCGCTTGGTCGCCCACCCAAAGTGGCCTGTCTCTTTCAGCGCGAAGCCGACCTCGGCGAGCCAGGTCTGGAGTGTCTTCACGTCCTGGCCGACGTCGCCGAAGCGGAGCACGCGGGAGAAACTCGAGTAGGCGACGGCCGAACCGTCGTATCCCTTCGGGTTCTGCGGCGGCTCGATCGAGGCGCCGCCAGACGAGCTCGCCCAGGCCACCGTGCTCGAGCAGAGCGCGACCACGGCGGCCAAGATGACGAGACGGATCGGGCGGGGGCAATCCATTTCCAAACCTGCCTGATGCCTGCGGAGTTAGCTGACGGGCTAGCGCTGTGTAACAGCGCGTCTCGCGGATCACCGCAAGATTCGCCCCAATGAGTTGGGCTCCCCGCTCCCCGGGGCGGCATTCCGGGGATTCGGCGCGGACGAAGGTATCAGTTGTTCCGGCGGCGTGCATGAACGCCGCCGCAGGCGGCACATGTGCCGCCGGGGCCGCGGCACATGTGCCGCGGCCTTCCCTTTACCTAATGAGCCGGGTCCGCGACTCCGGCTTCTCGGCGATCGTTGATGATCTCCTTGATCCGGTCGACAGTCTCCTGGGACATGCGCCGGATCTCCCAGTGGGTCAATTTGATGACGCGCATAGGGGAAGTTGCGATCACGTCGGCGTTGCGAGGCTCGCGGGCGAGCAAGCCCATCTCGCCGATCAGATCTCCCTCCTTCAGCGTGGCGATCTTGTTGCCGTTCTTGATGACGTCGGCGTTGCCCTCCTCGATCGCGATCAACTCGGTCGAGTAGTCGCCCTCCTTCATCAGAATCTGCCCCTCGGCGATGCTCGTCTCCGTCGCGAACGCCGAAAGCCGATGCGCCTCATCGTCCGAGAGCTGGGAAAAGATCGGAATTGCTTTGAGTCGACCCGGATCCACGGGGCGAACCCTATTACAAAGCCTTGACCTCAGAGGTGATGTCGCTCACGGACTGCTTGGCGTCGCCGAACAGCATCGAGGTCTTCTCCTCGTAAAACAGGGGGTTGTCGATGCCCGCGAAGCCGGATGCCATCGAGCGCTTGAGCACGATCACGGCGCCCGACTGATCGACCTCCAAGATCGGCATCCCATAGATCGGCGATCCGGGCTCGTTCTTAGCAGCGGGATTGGTGACGTCGTTTGCCCCGATCACGAGCGTCACATCGGTCCGCGGAAACTCGGGGTTGATCTCGTCCATCTCCTTGAGGAGGTCGTATGGGACGTCCGCCTCGGCGAGCAGCACGTTCATGTGCCCGGGCATGCGACCGGCGACGGGATGGATCGCGTATTTGACCTCCACGCCCTTCGACTCGAGCGCCTTCTCCAGCTCCCGCACCGCGTGCTGAGCCTGCGCGACGGCCAAGCCGTATCCGGGTGCGATCACGACCTGGCGCGCGTAGCTGAGCTGGATCGCGACGTCCTGGGCGCTGGTTGACTTCACCGGCCCGCGGTCTACGTCCTCCCCTGTAGGGGCCGACACCTCCCCCCCAAAGCCACCCGCCACGATCGCCGGCACCGAGCGGTTCATCGCCTTGGCCATCAGGTTCGTGAGGATCGTGCCCGACGCCCCGACGATCATCCCGGCGACGATCAGCGCGGTGTTGTTGAGCGCGATTCCGGTGAGGCCGGCTGAGAGCCCGGTGAACGCGTTGAGCAGCGAGATCACGACCGGCATGTCGGCACCGCCGATCGGCAGCACGACCATGTTGCCCAGAATCGCCGCAGCGAGGAGGACGCCGAGGATGAAGAGCGCCTGCGAGTGCGTGCCGGCGGCGAGGATCACGGCTGACACGAGCGCGATGACGAACAGGCCGAGATTGACCACGGCCTGACCGGGGAGCTTGATCGGGCGGCCCGGGAGGAGCTCCTGGAGCTTGCCGAACGCGATGTTCGAGCCCCAGAAGGAGATCGAGCCGATGATCGCGGCGAGCAGCGACGGGATCTCGGCCTTCAGCGGGAAGTTGCCGCCGAAGTGATGGCGGTACTCGATCCACGCGATCAGCGCGACGGCGCCGCCGCCGACGCCGTTGAACAGCGCGACCATCTGCGGCATCGCGGTCATCCGCACGGTGCGCGCCGCGGGGATCCCGATCGCGGTGCCCAGCACCAGCCCCAGCACGATCAGCCACGGCGTGCTCGAGCCGCTGAACACGTGTGGCTGCAGCAGCGTCGAGATGAATGCGATCCCCATCCCGACTGAGGCGATCAGGTTGCCGCGCACCGCCGTGCGGGGCCCGGTCAGCCCGCTCATCCCGTAGATAAACAGCGCGAACGCGAGGATGTACAGACCGTCGGTGACGTTGTGGCTCACAGCGGCGAGGGCGATCACTGTGAGTCGGAGTCCTCACCCTTCGGCGGGTCCTTGCGCTTGAACATCCCGAGCATCCGGTCGGTGACGAAGAAGCCGCCGATGATGTTGATCGTTCCGAAGGTGATCGCGATCACGAGCAGCACGTGCTCGAGCACGCCGTGCGCTTCGTGCATCAGCAGCAGCCCGCCGAGCAGCACGATTCCGTGGATCGCGTTGGTGCCCGACATCAGCGGCGTGTGCAGCGTGTTCGGCACCTTCGAGATCACTTCGAAGCCGACGAAAGCGGCGAGGACGAGAATCGCAATTTCGGTGACGGTGCTCATGCCGGACTGCCTGCGCCGGCCGCCTGCTTGGCGCCCTCGTGCACGATCTCGTGATCGCGCGTGATGCACGCACCGGCGATCACCTCGTCGTCGAAGTCGAGCTTCAGGTTCCCCTCCTCGTCGATCATCAGCCCGAGCAGCGACTCGATGTTGCGGGCGTACAGCTGCGAGGCGTGCTCAGCCATCGTTGATGGAACGTTGAGCGGCGCGAGGATCTTGACGTCGTGGCGGACAACGGTCTCGCCAGGCTCCGAAAGCTCGCAGTTGCCGCCCTGCTCGCCCGCGAGGTCGACGATCACCGACCCGGGCTTCATCAGCTTGACCGCCGCCTCCGTCACGAGAATCGGAGCTTTGCGGCCCGGCACCAGCGCGGTGGTGATCACGATGTCGACCTTGCCGATCGCCTCGGCCATCAGCTCCTGCTGCTTTTGTTGCTGCTCGGGGGTGAGCTCCTTGGCGTAGCCGCCCTCGCCCTCGAGGTCGCCGCCGACGTCGAACTCGAGGAAGTGGGCGCCGAGCGACTCGACCTGCTCCTTGACCGCGGCGCGGACGTCGAACCCCTGGACCTGTGCGCCGAGCCGGCGCGCCGTGGCAATCGCCTGGAGCCCGGCGACGCCAGCGCCGAGCACGAGCACGGTGGCGGGACGAATCGTGCCTGCGGCGGTCATCAGCATCGGGAAAAAGCGCCCAATCTCCGTCGCCGCAATCAAGACCGACTTGTAGCCGGCGATGTTCGCCTGGCTGCTGAGCGCATCCATCGACTGGGCGCGACTGATCCGGGGAACTGCCTCGAGCGCAAAGCTGGTGGCACCGGTCTGCGCGATTGCCTTGATCCCGTCGCCGTTGGTGAGCGGCTGGAGAAAGCCGATCAGGACGGTTTCCGATTTGAGCCTTGAGGTTTCGCCGTCGTTCGGCGGCGCGACCTTGACGACTACATCGGCACCCCAGGCGTCGTCCGTCAGATGAGCCTCGGCCTCCTCGTACTGGCCGTCGGGGATCAGCGCCGCCGCGCCGGCGCCGCGCTCGATCAGGACTTCGTGGCCGGCCTGCGCAAGCTTGCGTGCGACCTCGGGCACCAGCGCGACGCGCCTCTCGCCGTCGGCCGTCTCCTTCGGGACGCCGATCTTCATGCGGCGCGGGAGGCTATCGAAGGTCGATAGCCTCGGCCGTGTGAGGAAACGCCTCGGGCTGGGTGTTGCCGTGCTGATCGCTGTGGGGACTGGGGTGAGTACCGCAGCCCCGAGCCGCGACTTCAACAACCCCGCCTCGCACGATCCGTTTCCTCAGTTCGCCTACGGCAAGCCGCTCGGCCCCGGCAACGTCCAGCGCCAGGACACGCCCAACGATCCCAACTACGACAACGCCGAGCCGGACACGCTCGGTGCGCGAAGCTCGAGCAACCTGTTCGACGAGCGCTACGACCTGTTCGGGTTCCCATCGCAGCTGACGCCCGGCGCCGTCTACCGCGACGGCCCGAACGTCGGCAAGCCTCAGATCTCCGGGTTCAACGCCGCGGGTGCTTGGAAGCTAGCCCGCGGGCGCCCCGATGTGGTGGTCGCGATCCTCGACACGGGCATCAAGTGGGACGAGCTCGGGCTCCGCCTCCAGGTGCACTTGAACACGGGCGAGCTGCCGTATCCCGAGCTCTCGGACGGGCAATCATGCGGGCGCTACGACTGCAACGGCGACGGCGCGGTCAACGTCGACGACTACGCGCACGACCCGCGGGTGTCGCTTTCGTACACGGGCCGCGCCGGGCCACCAGGCCTGATCACCGGACAGGACCTGCTCCACGCGTTCGGCGACTGCAAGCTCCGCGCTCACCTCGTCGTCAAGTGCACCGCCGGGCGTCACTGGGACAACGACCACAACGGCTACGCGAACGACATCGTCGGCTGGAACTTCTTCGACAACACCAACGACCCCACCGATCGCTCGAGCTACTTCGCCGCCGCCGACCACGGAACCGGCCGCGCCGACGACGCCGTCGAGCGAGGCAATGACGGCCAGGGCTCGATCGGCGTCTGCCCCTACTGCCAGGTGATGCCGATCCGCGTGTGGGACACGTTCGTCTCAGACGGCGACACGTTCGGCTTGGGGATGACCTACGCCGCCGACAACGGCGTGAGGGTGATCGAGGGGGCGGACGGGAGCCTCTACCACTCGGCATTCGCCGAGGCCGCGTCGCAGTACGCCTACGACCACGGTGTCGTCCAGACGTATTCCGGCGATGACCTCAACACCGCCAACCACAACTACCCCGGCAACTACAGCCATGCGATGCTGATCCAGGGCACGGTGCCGGACACGCTCGGCGAGGTGCCGACGGGCTTCAATGGGAGCCCAATCACGACCGGGCTGCCGATCCCGATCGGCACGCAGCTGCCGCCGCAGACCTATTTCCGCGGCGCGAACGTGACGCAGTGGGGAGGTCACAGTTCGCTGACGATGAGCGGCGACACCGGCTCGGTCAACACCGGCAAGGCCTCGGGAGCCGCCGCGCTCGTGATCAGCGCCGCGCTCGACCACGGGATCGTTCTAGCCCCGGACGAGACGCGCGAGATCTTGGAGCAGACGGCCGAGCGGGTCACGACTGGTGACGAGCAGGGCCTGGGGACGCGGCGACCTCGCCGCGCCCGCGGGGGTATCGCCTCGATTTGCAGTGGACCTCGCACTTCGGCTGGGGCCGGGTAAACCTGGGCGCGGCGGTGGCGGTCGCCGCGAGCGGGCAGATCCCGCCGATCGCATCGATCTCCTCGCCGGATTGGTTTGCGCCGGTGACCGGACCTTCGCTGGCGATTCGCGGCCTGGCATCTGCGCCGCGTGCAGCCGGCGGCGGATTTCAGTACAAGCTGATGTGGGCGCCCGGGCTCCAGCCTGACCCGGCGTCGTGGCGGGTCGTGGCGTCGGGCACCGGCGCCGGCCGGATGACGGGCTTGGGAACGATCGACCTTGGCGCCGTGCGGGCGGCACTGGCTTCGTACCACCCGCCCTCTGATCCCGGCGCCCCGACATTCTCATCGTCCGCGCCGAACCCATTCGCCTCGCAGTTCACCGTGCAGCTCGAGGTGTCGGTACCCGGAGTTCCGACCGTCGGGATCGACCGGCGGGTATTCACCTCCGCAAACGATCCGTCCCTGGTGGCGGGCTACCCGAAGCGGATGGGCACCGGTGGCGAAGCTCCGATTCGCTACGCGACGCTGACATCGTCGAACAAGCAGGAGCTCATCGTTCCGACCGAGGACGGTCGCGTGCACGCCTACCTGCCCTCCGGCCGTGAGCTGCGCGGCTGGCCGGTGCGGACACGGCTGCTGCGTAACGCTTCGGGGCACGCCGGTGCCCCAGCGCTGCGGCGAATCGGGATCCCGCGGGAGCCGCCACGCGCGCCCGCGATCGCGGACCTGCGTGGCGACGGCCAGCCCGACGTCATCACCGCGGCAGGCATCCATGTGTACGCGTGGACCGCCCATGGCCGAGCGTTGCGCGGCTTCCCGGTCACCGAGCGTTTGGGACTTTGCGGACCGGCGCTGGAGAGCCAGCCGCTTCACCACCCCAAGTGCGGGTTCCTGGCGAGCCCTGCCGTCGGTTACCTGCAGGGCCAGCGCCGAGGGCTCGACGTGATCGAGCCCTCGCTCGACGGCCATCTGTACGCGTGGAACTCGCGCGGCCGGCTACTCCGCGGCTACCCGGTCGCGCTGGTCGACCCCGGGGTGCCGCCGGCACAGCAGGATCACGCGGAGTCGATCAACGATCCGGCAGTGGGCGATTTGACCGGATCCGGCCACGACGACGTGGTCGTCTCGACGAACGAGGAGTACCCGATGTCTTCGCAGTCTGCGCCGCTGTCCGGCGGGATCGCGCAGCTCCAAGGCTCGCTGCTGTCGAATGCGTCGGGCGGGTCCGCGCGCGTCTACGCGATCGACGGCGCAACCGGGAGGATCATGCACGGCTGGCCGATCGCGATCAACGGCGCGCTCCAGAACGAGCTGCCGCTGGTAGGGCCGGGCAACGACGCCGAGATCGCGCGGATCGGCGGACGTGAGGTGGTGATCGCCTCCGCGACGGGAGGCGCGCTGTCGGAGTACGACGCAGGCGGCGGGCTGATCCGCTCGATCCAGCAGTCCTCGTTCGGCGCTTCATCCAACGCGACAGACCGCACCGAGGCTCTGAATCTGTTCGAGTCCGCCGCGGTCGGCCGGCTGGCGGGGACGCTGTCGATCGTCAAGTACGGGGTCTCACTCGGGCAGGTCATCAACCTCGCGCTGCCCGGCCAGAACGTTCCCTACAACCATTTGATCGGGGCGTATGACGCCTCGAATGGCTCCACGCTGTCGGCCTGGCCGACGATCACCGACGACTACCAGTTCCTGTCCTCCTCGACGATCGGGCGGGTCGGCGGTCCCGCCGGGTCAGGGGTGCTCAGGTTCTCGCGGGGACGGGGCTTGGATTGCTGCACGCCTACGACGGCGCGTCGGGCCGCGACGTCGCGGGCTTCCCGAAGGTCACAGGCGGGTGGCTGTTCTCGCCAGCGGCGCTTTCGTCGGACGGGCGGATCGCCGACATCACCCGTGAGGGCTACCTGTTCGTCTGGCGAGTGCCCGGCGTCTCGGCCTGCCAGAGCGAGTGGCCGACGTTCCGCCACGACGCCCGCGACACGGGCAACTACGACTCTGATGTCGGGCCGCCCGCCGCGCCGTCGCGGGTACGGCTGCGACGGCTTGGTGGCGGGCGTTTTCGGCTGACGTTCATCTCCCCGGGGGATCATGGGCTGTGCGGCACGCCGAACGCCTACGTGCTGCGGCGGGGCTCGCGCGTTTTGCGTGTTCGGCTTGGACGGCCGGTGGCGGCGGGCCGTCGCGTGCGCGTCGTGTTCCGGCTGGGCGGATCTGCTTTGCGCGGGCTGATGGTCCAGGCCCGCAACTCGTTCGGGGATTTGGGGATCCCGGCTGGGGTGCGGTAGGTCAGCTGGCCGGCGCGGCCGCACTGGATCTCGCCCGTCGCCACGCCCGGGATCAACGTCACGCTCGCCCCACGCCGTCCTTGGCTCTCGACGCCCGTGACGTTAGCCCGTCCCTGCTCGCCCGCCTCACCCGGCCCCGACGGGCGCAAGCACTAGCGCCGTCACGACTCCGGCGTCGGCGGCGAGACCCTGGATCAGGGGCGCGGGTCGCGCGTAAACCAGACGTCGGCGGACGCGCTTGCCGTGATGCGCGCGGACGAGATGGCTCCGCGGGTGCCGGCCGCCGCGTCCACCGCGTCCACCGCCGATGGGTGCCAGCGGCAGCGGCTTCTGCTCAAGCGCCATCAGCGCCTGCGAGGTGACCCACACGGGCGTCTGGTCACTGCTGTGCGAGTACATGATGTGGCCGTCGGGCGCGGTCAGCGATCGCAGGTAGCCGAGCGGCGAGCCGTGCGGGAGTGACCCGAGCCCCGCGCCCGCCGCGATCAGCCCCTGCACAGCCCAGGCGGTCGACTGCGCGTTGGATGGCCCGCCGGGCATCGACGGGAAGCCTCCGTCTGGATTCTGCTGGCGGCGGATGAACGAGACGGCGCGACCGTTCGCGCCAAGCGCCTCGAGTGCTGCGCCCGTGTCATCCACGTCGCTGCTGCCGCCCGCCGTCGCGAAGTTGAACCCGCCGTCGCCGTCCTGCTGGGCGGCCAGCCAGCCAAGCGTCCTGGGGGAATCGGCGCCCCCGCCGCACGCAAGCGCCAGCACCGCGAACGCGGTCAGATTCACCTGGTCCGAGACCGAGCCATCGCCGCGGAGGTCATGCTGGAGCGCGGTCAGCGCCGCGCCCGCGGGAGCGCCGCTCGCCCGGAGTGCCAGAACCGTGCGCTCGAGCGAGCCCGGATCGGAGCCAGGCGAGCCGCGGATGTAGTCGAGCAGGCTCGGCCCACCGCCGTGGCGGACGTTCGCTGGGTTCTCGCCAGCCGAGGCGAGCCCCAGCGCGGCCCAGCCCGAGTACAGCGATGACGATGACTGCCCCGGGGCGCCCCCAAACCCACCATCGCTGTTCTGGGCGGACTGGAGATAGCCCGTGGGGGCACCCGCCGCAACGGCCTGCCCGCCGATTACCGCGAGGGCGAGCACACACAAAATCAGCGTGGTTGCTGCCCCGGCCGGTAGCCACCGCACCCGCAAGCGCGTCGCGAACCGGGCGATCGAGCGCCCCAGCGCGGGTCCGAACGCGAGCGCGAACAGCAGACAGCCCGCGGCGTGGATGAGATCGAAGCCGGTGCCCTTGCCGACGTACACCCCGAGCTGGGCGAGGCTGTGGTCGCTGTAGTTGACCCAGTCACCGACGTCCTGAACTGCTGCGAACGCATAGCCCGCGAACGCGCAGACGATCGCGAGCGGCCAGCGGCCGAGCTGCCGCTTGGTGATCCTCGCGAGCAATGCGCCGACGATGCCGGTCATCCCCCAGGCAGCCATCTGCCATGGCGTCCACGGACCCTGGCCAAAGAAGAAATTCGACGTCAGTCCCGCGACCGCCCCGACGACGAACCCGGGTGCACCTCCAAGCGCGTAACCGGAGATCAGGACGATGTCGGTCGTTGGCTTGACGTTGGGGAGTGCGGCGAACGCGATTCGACCGAGTGCCGCGAACGCCGCCAGGACGCCGACGAGCGCCACGATCCGCGCATCGGGCTTGGTGCGCTCGTACCACGCAAAACCGGCCCCCAGCCCCACGGCGAGCAGCGCGAACGCTCCGAGCTGCCAGCTCATACAGACACCTCTGCACGCCGCAGCATGGCGATCGCCTGATCGGGTGTGAGCGCACCGTCGACGATCCGTGCGGCCTCGGTGGCGAAGTATGTGCCGCCGGTGAGTATTTCGCGGATGGGCCCGTCGGCGATCGGTGCGCCGTCGGCAAGCAACACGACCCGGTCGGCGAACGCAGCGGCGAACTCGGGGTCGTGGGTCGCGACGAGTACGGCGGCGTCGAGGCCACAGAGCAGTTCGCCAAGCTCGCGCTTGCGCGCGCGGTCCATCCCCCGGGTCGGCTCGTCGAGGCACAGCAGCGAAGGCGGATCGGCGGGGTCGCCGAGCACGATCGCGAGCGCCAGGCGCTGCTTCTCACCGACACTGAGATCGCGCGGATGTCGGTCGGTAGGCGTCATACCCAGCGCCGCGAGCGCGGCCGGCGGAGCCTCCTGCGCGACGGTCTCGTGGATCAGGTAGTCGGTGGGGTTCTGGAGCAGAAGGCCCACGCGCCCGGCCGTGACGATTCGCCCGCGGGTTGGCTTCATCAACCCGGCGGCGTGCCGCAGAAGCGTCGACTTTCCGGCGCCGTTTCGCCCCATCAGCGCAACCCGCTCACGACGGCCGATGCTCACCGAGACGCCTCGGAGGATCGCCGGACCCTCGCGGAGCTCGTGCCAGACCCGCTCGAACGTGATCGCCGGCGGGTCCGAATCGGATTTGCGCTCGGCCGACGCCAGGCTGGCAGCCGGACCGAGGTCGGCAGCACGGAGCGCGGCACGCGCGGCCTTGACCCCAGGGCGTGGTCGCAACCCGACGCCGGTCAGCAGGCGGGCGCCGGGGGTCTGCAGCTCGGGGGCGGAGCGTCCTGCCCAGGTAAGGAACTCGTCGGGCGGCGCATCGCAGCGCACCCGCCCGTCGACAATTGCGAGCACGCGATCGGCCGCGGCGAGGCAGCGCTCGAGCCGATGCTCCGCGAGCAGGATCGTCGTGTCCGAATCCTCGTTCAGCCGCCGGAGCAGCGCGATCAGCTCATCGCCCGCCACCGGATCGAGCTGAGAGGTCGGTTCGTCGAGAACGAGCAGCCGCGGACGGCCGACGAGCGCCGCACCGAGCGCGACGCGCTGAAGCTCGCCACCGGAGAGCTCGCTCGTCGATCGGTCGAGCAGGTGCGCGATTCCCAGCGCCAGCGCGGCCTCCTCCACCCCGCGTGCCGCCGCTGCACTTGACTCCCCGCGGTTCTCGAGGCCGAATGCCAGCTCCGCCCGCGGCGTGCCCATCACCACCTGCGTCTCGGGATCCTGGAACAACGTCCCGACGGCGCCGGCAAGCTCGCCGGGACCGTGCTCGCGGGTGTCCATGCCCGCCACGACCGCACGGCCGGCAAAGGCGCCCCCGTGGAAGTGCGGAACGAGCCCGCTGGCGACTCGCAGCAGCGTCGACTTTCCCGATCCGGAAGCGCCCGCGACGACGATCAGTTCGCCGCTCCCGAGCTCCAGCGTCACATCGGCGATCGCCGGGCGCTCCGCTCGCGGATACGTGTAGGTGACGCGATCCAGCTCCAGCACGCTCACCGCTCGATCCCCCTTCGGTCGAGGAACGGCAGGAGCGCGCTTGCCAGGAGAGCCGCGGCAAGCACGAAGGTCACCGGCGCAAACGACGCCCGCAGTGTGGGGTACGCGTGAAATCCCGCTATCCCGGATGCCCGGATCGACAGGGCGATCGCGAGGACCGCGACGGCCGAGCAGCCGAACGCGAGGTCGTGGCGGGAGTACGGCGCTCGATGACGGGGTGGTCGACGGACCGCGCCGTAGCCGCGCACCTCCAGCGCGGCGGCGACGTCGAGCGCGCGGTCGAGCACTCCCGCCGTGACCGCGCGCATCAGTGCGAAGCGCGAAGGAGCCGGCCCCGGGCGGCAGCGTTGCGCATCGGCGATACGCCGCGAATCGCGAGCTAGGATCGGCACCATCCGCGTCGCGAGCGTCGCTGTCAACGCCGAGTGAAACGAGACCCGCCGAAACAGGCGAAGCACCCGGTCGGGATCGACCGCCGCGGTGTACAGAGCCGCGGCCAGAATCAGCGCAACCGCGCGCAGCGCCAGGATGCCGCCATAGGCGGTCGCCTCGAGCGTGATGTCGGTGTGCCCGAGGATCGGCAGATCTCCCAGCCTGACGATCACGTGCAGGCCATTGCGGTCGACCAGCGCATTGATCAGCACGATCAACGACGCGAGCGGAAGCGCGAAAAGCAGCGCGGCGCGCAGCTCGCGCCAGACGCGAGCGCCGGCGGCCGCGACCACGACAGCGACGGTGAGCGCGCCGAGCGTCACGGGGTTGTCGAGCATCAGCGCTGCGCACGCCAGCGCAAGGCAATACGAGCAGGCTGCCGCCGCCCTGGCCGCGTGCAGCGGGCTCGTGCGACGCCGGTAGCTCAACTGCCCGCCTCCAGCGGGACAGGAAGGTAGGTGCCGCCGGCGACCGCGAGCGCGAAGTGGTCATGCAGCCTCGCCGCCGTCAGGGCTTGCGCAGCGGCGAGCACGCCCGACGAATCTGTTCCCGTCACGAGCCATGTCGGCGGGGAGGAAGCGTCGGCAGTGGCGGCGATCAGCCCCGTGCCCGGCCCGAGCGTGCGAACCACTGTCCCATGCGGGTCGAGGAGCTGAAGCTCGCTGCCACCGGCGGCGAACTTCGCGTAGACGCCGCTCGACCCGGGCCCATGGTCGATCAGATCGGCCGCTAGCACGTGCTGGAGCTCCTGCCAGGGGCCGACCAGCACGTTCAGTGAGTCGGTGCCCGAGCCGGTGCCGAACGTCTGGCTTGCGACTGGTACGCCGGCCTTGCTGAGCGAGTCCGAAACCGTCGTACAGGCGCCGGCGGCATCCGGCGCGCACTGCACGGTCGTCGGCAAGCCGCCGGCCTCCGATGCCGTGCACGAATGGCTCCGGATATGAGCCGACGACCGCAGGCACCGAATTGGTCACCGTCCAGTCGTGAAGATCCCACCAGATGCGGTCGCCGCGGTGGATCGCAGTGCTGGCCGCGCCGGCCGGGGCCTCAATCCCGTTGACGTAGTAGAACCAGTCGAGGCGCGAGGAGCTTCCTGAGACGCCGTCGATCGACTCGACAAACCCTCCGCCGTATCGGGTCTGGACCCTGAAATAGCGCTCCAACATCCGCATCACGGTCTCGGAGCCGGGCACCTTGGCCGCCGTCAGGTAGCCGACTTCGGCGCGTGCCGAAGCTCTTCGTGACCGTGACGCTGACGTTCCCAGTACCCGGGCCGGGCCCGAGCCCGCACCCCGATGCGGCCGCCGCCAACGCGACGGCGGCGACGGTGATGGCGGTGCGGGCCCGGTGAGCCATCACTGGCTACGGGGTCACGGTGACGCTCAGCGGCGCGGCGCGGATCCAGCCCTTCTCGCTCGCCTGCACGGTGAGCTTGCCGCTCTTGGTCGGCTTGAATCGAGCGACGCCGTGCTTGTTGGTCTTGACGGTGGTCGAGCCGATCTTGACGGTCGCGCCCGCCTGCGGCTTGGCCTTGCCAGCGGGGGTGAAGGACACCACTTTCACCTTCAGCGTGTCGCCGACCTTGACGGTCTTGGGCGCGCTGTCTCTGAGCGGATACTCCGTGGGCGTGTCGGGCACTGCAGCGAACATCAGCTGATCGCCCTTATGCAGCGCAACACCGCACATCCCGACCGACGAAGCGATGTTGTTGACGAACAACTCCCAGTAGGACTTGGTGGTCGTGTACTGGTCGGTCTCGCCGAGAATCGTGTACGCCTCGAAGCCGAGGCCAGAGAACCACTTGCCCGACCAGTGGCCGTGCGTGGCGCGGTTCAGCGCTCCGGCGCCGCTGGAGCCCGTGCAGCTGTGGCCGCCCTTGGTCACTGCAGCTCCGGTCGTGCTGACCGCCTTCGGCGCCAACAGCGTCTTCTTGAGTCCTTCGACCCGCACGGTGACCGTAGGAGCGGACTTTGCAGCGAACGCGCTCGGCGCGACCACGGCGAGAGCCGCTCCACAAAGAGCAAACAAGAGCTTGCGATACATGAGAGCCACCCCTTTCCACGAGGGCACATCGGCTTTGTGGTCGGGATCTGGTCTCCTGGCTTACGGGCCTACCGGCCGCGCCTTCCCGGTGACTTGGCGTCCCCAGTGGCTTCGATGCGGCTGGCGTCCCCGATCACAGTGGCGGGTCCGCGCCGGAATCACACCGGCTTCCCATCACACCGACCTTGAACGGGTGGATCGTACACTCAGTCCGCGGATCACGGTCAGAGTCAGTCTCCACATCCGATGACGATCAACCTCACGAAGATCTATACGAGGCTCGGCGACGGGGGCGAGACCCACCTCGGCGACATGAGCCGAGTGCCCAAAACACATCCGCGGATCGAGGCGTACGGGACCGTCGACGAGCTGAACGCGCACATTGGGTTGGCGCTCACTATCGAGGGAATGCCCGCGCAGTACGCGCAGTGGCTGCGCCGCGTGCAGAACGATCTGTTCGACGTTGGTGCAGACATCTCTGCGCCCGAGGATCCTGGCTCCGAACGGGAGCGTCTCCGGGTGATCCCCGAGCAGACCGCCTGGCTCGAGGAGCGCTGCGACGAAGTCAACGCAACGCTGAAGCCGCTCAAATCGTTCGTGATACCGGGCGGGAGCCGCGCAGCGGCGCATCTGCACGTGTGCCGCACGGTCTGCCGTCGAGCGGAGCGGCTCGCGATCGCAGTGGGAGACGAACTCAACGCCGAGGTGGTGCGCTACCTCAACCGCCTATCGGACCTTCTGTTCATCCTCAGCAGGGGAGCGAATGCTGGCGAGGAGCCGCTATGGGAGCCCGGGCGCTACCGGTAACCCCGCCGCGCGCCAAGCCTGAAAGCCGCCCTCCATGTCGGTTGCGCGAGCGAATCCCAGCTCCTGCAACGTCACCGCGGCAAGGCTCGACTGATAACCCTCGTTGCACATGACGATCACGTGCTCGTCGAGCGCGGGCGCCTCGGCGTGACGGTATTCGCACTCGGGATCGAGTCGCCACTCCAGCACGTTGCGGCCGATGACAAGCGCGCCGGGGACGACGCCCTCGCGCGCGATCTGATTATCGGCCCGAATGTCGATCACGGTGGCTCCGTCGCGCATCGCCTCGGCAGCGCCCTGCGGTGAGAGACGCTCCAGCCGCGTTCGGGCCTCGGTGAGCAGCTCGTCGATCGATGTCCTGCTCATCGCCGTAGTGCCAGCATCAGCCCGGTAGCGAGTGCGAGCCCGATGGCGGCGATCGCTGCCGCGCCGGCGACGAACGCCGAGTGCAGCTGTGTATAGGCGATGACCTGGTGCGGACGGGCGAGGAACACAACACCAGCGAGCAGCAGCGCGCCACCGAGGATCACTGCGGGCGGACCAAGCGCCTCCCGCACGGGGATCCGGTGTAGCGGGACCGAGACCTCCTCGCCGCGACGCTGTTGCGCAGTGAGCACCGCGGCAACTCGCCAGTGACGCCCACGTGGCGGCGACTAGAAATCCTCCAAGCGCGTCGCTCGGGTAGTGCCACTGAAGCGTGATGAACGAGTAGCTGACGCCGATCGCGAAGACGGCTCCGAGTGCGGCCGTCGACGGCCGCCAGCGTGCGGGCACGGCAAGCACGCAGCACAGGGCCAGCGACATCGCGGCCGTGGCGTGGCCGCTCGGCCACGAGGCGACCTTGGGGGAAGCGCTGCCGAGCACCGCATCGCCGAGCCTGGGATGCGCGAGCAGCGGCTTGAGCAGGGCCGTCGTGACGTTCGCTCCGAGCAGGATCGCGACGATCGCCATCACGGTCCACGGGCGCCCCCGTCGGATCGCGATCCCCAGCGGCACTGCGCAGAGAAACACGTACTGGTGCGGGTCGCACAGCGACGCGATGAAGCTCGCGATGGTGTCGACGTGCGGACGCTGGTCAAGTCTGCTGAACCCCTGCAGCGCGCGTACGTCAGCGTGCTCGACAAAGCCAATGTGGAACGCGGCAAGCCACGTCAGGAACAGAAGCCCCACCCCGGCACCCGCGCCGAGCAGGTACAGCACGCCACGTCGCGGCATGCACCCGAGGGTACAGCGCTACCTAAGCGTCAGCTGTGCTTGACCTGAGTCTTGCGTGAGATCTGGATCTCGGGTGAGGTGCCGGTCAGGCGGACGTGCTCGTAGTGCTCGATGTCCTCGGGCGATGCCACCTCAACCTTCAGCTCCGAGGCGAGCTCATAGGCGTTTGCCTCATACAGCAGCTCCTGGTAGCGCGGCACGCCCTTCGGGCGGCCCTCGACGTCAAGCTCGTGCATCCCGCATCGCACCGCCCACCTGCTGGCGCCGACCAACTTCTCGGGCGTCAGCTTGACCTGCTCCTCGGTGTCGTGCCGGGGATTTGAGTCGAGGCGCTTGCGCGCGTGCGCCGAGTGCAGCGCCCGGACGAGGCGATCGAGGTTGCGTCCGTACGGAGCGGGGACGATCGACACGGGCCCGCGTGCGCGCTTCTCGCCACGGATCGCTCGGGCCACAGGGCCGACCAACACGAAATCGATGCGGTTGGCCGCCAGCCAGCGCAGCACCGCGATCGCTCTGTCGTCAAGGTGCTCGAACGGCTCTGCGGTATCAGCTGGGCGGGTCTCGATCTTCGGGATGCGATTTCGAAGCAGCATGCGGGTGCGTTTCGCGCCGCGGCCGCGGAGTCCTTCCCGCCGTCGTCAACTCTCAAAGCACGTCGATCGCAGCCAGCCGCCGCATGGCACCCGGCGCCAGCCGCGACAGTGCACGCATCAGCTTCGCCTCCGGGGTGACAAGCGCCACGGGCTTGTCGCGGGCGATCGCGTCGAGGATTTCGACCGCCACCTGCTGAGCGGTGAAGTTGCGCCGCTCGTACATCCGCACGACGCGTTCGCGGAGAAGCGCCTCCTCGTCCTCGCCGACGCCGACGTACTTGGCGACCCTCGTGATGTTGGTCGCGACGATCCCCGGACAAACCGCGGTCACCCCAATGCCGTGCGGCACGAGCTCGGAGCGCAGGCATTCGCTCAGCATCAGCACCGCGGCCTTGGAGGCGGCGTACGCCGGCAGCTCCTTGACCGGCGTGAATGCCGCCGCGGAGGCCGTGTTGACGATGTGCCCGCCCTCGCCCCGCTCGATCATCGCCCGGGCAAAAAGGCTGCATCCGTGGACGACGCCCATCACGTTGACACCGAGCACTCGCCGCCAATCGTCAAAGCCGGTGTCCAGAAACGCACCGGAGACAGCAATGCCGGCATTGTTGACGACGACGTCGGGAACGCCATGCTCGCCGAGCACCCGGTTTGCGAGCCTCTCCATCTCGGCTGGATCGGCGACATCGCACGCGAACACGTGGGAGTCACGCAGCGAGCCAGCCGTCTCGGCCGCCGCATCGCCATCGCGATCGACGAGCAGCAGCCGCGCCCCGTGCTCGGACAGCGCGAGCGCCGTGGCACGGCCGATACCGCTGCCGGCCCCGGTGACGAGTGCGAGCCGGCCATCGAGCTGCTCGACGCCACCGCCCCGCACCCACGGTCGGGAGGAGGTGACATTCCCCCGCTGCACCTCGTCGACGAACGACGAGATCCAGCGGGCGAGCAGGTCGGGGTGAACCCGTGGCGTCCAGTGAGAGCCGGCCACCATCCGTCGACGCAGCGTTGGTGCGCGGCGCTCGAGCCCGTCGTAGTAGCCGCGTGGGATCCAGCGGTCGCCAGTCGGGACGATCAGTTGAACGGGGATCCGAACCGGATCGTCAGTGCCCGGTGCGCGCCGACGCCACAGTACGTTGCGGCGGTAGAGGTTGGCACCGTGCAGCCCGTCCGCCGTGAGCGTGCGCGCCGGCTGTGCCGCAGCCTCAGGGACGCGTTCGATGTAGCGCAGGTACCGCGACCACAGCCCTGGCCGCAAGAGCCCTCGCCAGCTGAGCGTCGGCACCCCGGGCGTGGAGAGCGCAAACGCGTACCACGAGTAACGCACGCGAGCGAGAGTGCCCAGCAGGTGTCCGCTGCGGATCTCCTGTCGCAGTCCTTCCGCGATCTGGCGGAGTGCTGGTCCGGCGACCGAGGTGAACGAGGCGATCCGACCGTCGAAGCGCGGATCGCACACGATCTCCCATCCGGCGATCCCGCCCCAGTCGTGCCCGACGAGGTGCACTGGCGCCTCTGAGTCGAGCGCGGCGAGCACGGCTTCCAGGTCGTCGGCGAGCCGGTCGACGCCATAGGCGGCAAAGCCCCGAGGGCCACTCGAGGCTCCGGCGCCGCGTACGTCGTAGGCGACGACGCGGTGGCGCGGCGCGAGCCGTTCGAGCACCGGTACCCACAGCTCTTTGGTGTCCGGATACCCGTGGACGAGCACGACCGTCTGAGCCGCCTTGTCACCGGCCTCGATCGCTGCGAGCTCGACGCCGTCGGCGCCGTGGACGACGAACTCGCTCGCACCCTCGATCAATGGATCTGGCTAGTCCTGACCAACGGGGTAGAACCGGCCCAAGGCGCGGAGGAACGCTCCCCGTGGCGCATGTCGCCCGACGATTGCGCCGGCGTGGTTGAGCGCACCTGGGATCACCACGCGTGAACCCCGGTCGAGCCCTCGTACGGCGGCCTCAGCCACCTCTTCGGCGCTCGCCCACAGGAACTCCGGCGTTACCGAGTCCACGGCTCCGAGCCCCGCCGCCGAGACGAACTCCGTCCGGACAGGACCGGGACACAACGCCGTGACGGTCACTCCGGTCCGTCGCAGCTCCTGGTGCAGCGCCTCGGTGAACGAGAGCACGAGCGCCTTCGAGGCCGCATACGTGGACTGCCCGGGAAGCGGCTGGAACCCCGCGGTCGAGGCGACGTTCAGCACAGCGCCGCGGCCCCGCTCCACCATCGCCGGCACGTAGCGTGCGCACAGATCGACGACCCCCTCGCAGTTGACCCGCAGCATCTCGAGCTCGCGCTCGCGCTGAAGCTTTACGAACGGACGGCCGCTGCCGAAGCCCGCGTTGTTGCAGAGAACCTCGACCGTAAGCTCGCGTCGTTCGAGCTCCGCAACCAGCGCGTCGCGCTCGGACTGCTCGCCCATGTCGCACGCGATCGCCTCGACGCGTACGTGGTGGGCGTCGGAGAGCTCGCCGGCGAGCTGCTCGAGCCGTTCAAGCCGTCTTGCGACGAGCGTGAGACCGTGGCCACGGCGCGCGAGCGCCCGGGCGAGCTCGACACCAATCCCGGCGCTCGCGCCGGTGATCAGGCAGGTCGATCCCGCTGCAGGTGTCGGTAGCGACACGGTGGGCGTGACCTTACCCGCTTCGCGTCCGGCCGATGCCACACTCTGCCGTGTAAAAGAATGAGCGAGACCCCCCGGAAAGCCACGTTTCACGAGGCGGCGCACAAGGCGAACCCTCAGGCGCTCGAGGAGAGCGCCGAGGCTGCGCGTCCGCCCCGCATGCGGCGCAGCTTCAACGAGGCCGCGCACAAACTCGGATACTGGCCGGTCACGCCAAAGCCACAGGCCGACGGAGACCACCCGTCGGACTCCTTGCGCGCCGCCACCTCCGACGAGCGAGACGTCGTCGCAAACGCGGGGAGGCTCGTGCTCGCGCTGGGGGCTCTTGGCGTCGTCTACGGCGACATCGGCACGAGCCCTCTGTACACCGAGCAGGTGATCTTCAACGCGCATCGCGACGCCGCGCACACGACCGCCGCGGGTGTGTACGGGGTCGTGTCGCTGATCTTCTGGGCGCTGACGATCGTCGTCTCGATCAAGTACGCGGGATTCATCATGCGAGCCCACAACCGCGGCGACGGCGGGATCATGGCGCTGACCGCGCTGATCCGGCGCCGGC
Source organism: uncultured Solirubrobacterales bacterium (assembly GCA_963849295.1). Taxonomy (GTDB): domain Bacteria; phylum Actinomycetota; class Thermoleophilia; order Solirubrobacterales; family Solirubrobacteraceae; genus Palsa-465. The sequence continues at coordinate 484,306 of CAWKGU010000005.1, read as the reverse complement.
GTGTCGCGCGGGTGGCACTGCTCGTGACCCTCGGGATCTTCGGCGCGGGACTGTTCTTCGGCGACGGGATGATCACGCCGGCGATCTCGGTGATCTCGGCAGTGGAGGGCCTGAACGTCGCTACGCCGAGCCTCTCGCACCTGGTCGTCCCGATCTCCCTCGGAATCCTGATCGCGCTGTTCGTGGTCCAGCGCTATGGCACCGGTGCGGTCGGGTGGCTGTTTGGCCCGGTGATCCTGATCTGGTTCGCAACAATCGGGGTGCTCGGCGGACGCGAGGTGCTCCAGCACCCGGGCGTGCTTCAGGGCCTATCCCCGACCTGGGGCGTTCGGTTCATGTTCGATCACGGCGGCGCTGCGTTCCTGACCCTCGGCGGTGTCGTCCTGGCGGTGACCGGCGCCGAGGCTCTGTACGCCGACCGCGGTCACTTCGGGGCAACTCCGATCCGCTTCACGTGGTTCCTGATCGTGCTGCCCGCGGTGTTGCTCTGCTATCTCGGGCAGGCGGCGTTGATCCACGCGCACCCGAGCACGGTCACCAACCCGTTCTTCCTGCTCGTACCGAGCGGAGGCCGCTTCCCGATGGTGATCCTGGCGACGGCCGCGACGATCATCGCCTCCCAGGCCGCGATCACGGGGTCGTTCTCGGTCGCTCGCCAGGCGATGCAGCTGGGCTTCCTTCCTCGGCTCACGATCGTCCACACCTCCGAGCTCGAGGGGCAGATCTACGTCCCGCTGATCAACTGGGGTCTCTGCGTCGGGGTCGCCGCGCTCGTGCTCTTCTTCCAGCACTCGGCGCGACTCGCCGACATCTACGGCGTCGCCGTGACCGGGACCTTCATCCTCAATACGCTGCTGTTCCTCGCCGTAGCACGGGCGCTGTGGCACACCCCACGCTGGCGCCTGGTGGCGCTTGGGGCTTTGTTCCTGACCGTCGAGGTCTCGTTCTTCAGCTCCAACCTCGCGAAGGTCGAGCACGGCGCGTGGCTTTCGCTCGGGATCGGGCTCGCGATCGCGATCGTGATGGTGACCTGGCGCCGCGGACAGACGATCGTGACGCGCAACCGCACCGCCAAGGAGGGGTCGCTCGACGCGTTCCTCGAGGGCCTGCCCACGGCCAACCCGCCGATCCGCAGGGTCCCCGGCACGGCAATCTTCCCGAACCCGAGCAAGCAGACCACGCCATTGGCGCTGCGTGCCGAGGTCGAGCACAACCACTCGTTGCACGATCGCGTGGTGATCCTTTCGGTCGACCCGATCAGCGTTCCACACGTGGATCCGTCCGATCGATTCAAGGTCGAACAGCTGGGCCGCGGCACCTTCAAGGTGACCCACGTCACCTCGCGAATCGGCTATCACGACAAGCCGGACATCCCCGCGGCACTCGCCCTCGCCCGCAAGCGAGGTTTGCTGGAGCGCAACCTCGACCTCGAGCACGCCTCCTACTTCCTGTCGCGGATCACGATCGCCGCTACGGCGGGAAGAGGGCTGCGGGCTTGGCAGAAGCGCCTGTTCATGGCCATGGCGCGCAACGCCGCCAGCCCGATCGAGCACTTCGGCCTCCCAAGCGACAGGACGATCATGATCGGATCGCAGGTGACCGTGTAAACGGGCCGCTCGGGCTGAGCTACGCCAACGCCAGCTCGACCACGACGAACGCGACGTACAGCACGATCAGGAGACCAGCTTGCGGACGCCGCACACCGGCTGAGCGCATCAGCAGCCCAAGCGCCACCAGCGTCATCGCCCCGAGCCAGGCGAGCTGGACCTTGGCGGCACTAGACGTCGCCTCCAGAGTGACGAACACGGCCGGGACGATCGCCCCCGCAAACAGGTTGATCGTGTTGCTGTTCAGGGTCTCCGCGACGAGCGCTGCACCGCGTCCGGCGGAGCCGAGCCTAACCGCGGTCCACGCGTTTGGGAGGCTTGTGAGCGGGGCGAGCACGAGCACGCCGATGATCGTCCCGGATATGTGCCAGTGGCCTCCCAGCGAGATCGCCGCCTCAACCATTCCGACGGAGCCGGCGACGATCAGGGCGACGTCGACCACCACCAACCCGAGCAGGTGGTGGGTTGGATCGGACGACTGCTCGTCCCGCGGCTCTTCTCGGCGCTGCGCGAGCAGCCGCCCGAGCATGCCGCTCCGGGCCTTGTGAGTGAGGAGAACCTCGGAACCTCCGACGAGGACGACTAAGTATGGGATGAGGAAGATCGCGGCGAGCGCGAGCGCCAGGGGCGCGGTGAGCCAGCCGAGCAGCGCGACCGACGCGATCGCGGTCACGGCCAGGGCGACTGCGCCGTCGAGCAGCAGCGCCATCGGCGCGATCGTGACGCTTCCGGCGATCAGCGCACTCACGCCGATCATCGCGGCAAGGTTGAAGTTGCAGGAGCCAACCAGCACTCCGGTGCTGACTCCGTGGGAGCCCTTGAAGAGCGCGAACAGGGCGGACGCAAGCTCGGGGCCGTCCGCGGCGACCGCGGTCAGCAGTCCGATCAGCGCTTCGGGAAAGCCGAAGCGCACGCCGAGTCGATCGAGGCGCCGCGCGAACTGCCGCGCGGAGATCAGCGTCACCGCGAGTGACGGCACAAACAGCAGAATCGCAACCGACGGCGCCACCCAAGCCTCCGGGGTCGACAACAAGGTCGCCGACCAGACTTCCCGGCTCACCCAACGGCCAATGGTAGCCGCCGCATCGGTTCGTAGCCTGTGCTCGGTGGTGCCCGAGCAGCCCGTTGTCAAGCCCTATCCGCCGCCGGCGCGCCCCGAGCCGGCTTGGCAGGCGCAGGCGACTGTCCTCGGCGCAATCGCGCTCCAGCTGTTCCTGCCTGCGCGGGTCACCGTCGGGCCGGTATGGCTGATGCCGGCGCTCGAGGCACTGCTGCTGCTCGGCCTGGCGCTGGCCACCCCCCGGGAGCTCGAGCACGAGCATCACAACCGCCGCCGCGTCGCCCTCGGGATGACCGCGCTCGTCAGCGCAGTCAACATCGCCTCGCTCGCGCTGCTCACCCACGAGCTGCTCCACCATCGCATCTCCAACGGGCGAGAGCTGATCATCGCCGGGATGCTGATCTGGCTGACGAACGTCCTGATCTTCGCCCTCTGGTACTGGGAGATCGACCGCGGCGGCCCGGGCCGGCGCGCCGCCGGTCACGACGGGGCTCCCGACTTCCAGTTCCCGCAGATGAACGACGACCGCATCCTGCCCCGGGACTGGCGGCCGCAGTTCATCGACTACCTCTACCTGTCGCTCACGAACGCAGCCGCCTTCAGCCCGACCGACACGATGCCGCTCTCGCCCGAGGCGAAGAGCCTGATGGGGCTGCAGTCGCTGGTGTCGATCGTGACGATCGGCCTGATCGTCTCGCGCGCCGTCAACATCCTTCAGTAGCGCGTCCGAGCCTCAGTCGTGAATATGAAAGGGCATCACCGCGACGACGACGTCGGTCCGCGCCTTCAGCACGCTCTCGAGCAGCCGGCCCCGCTGGTTATGGAGAATCTCGTGCCGCCGCTTCGAGGGGATGATCTCAGGGATCAGGACGGTGATCGTCGCGTCGGTCCCCTTGAGCGATTTCACGTAGCGCAAGACGGTGCGGATCAGGGAGCGGTGCGGGTCGATCAGCACCTCGATCGGCACACCCGATTCCCACTCGTCCCAGTTGTGCTTGATCTGCTCGCACTCGTCCTCATCGCCGCCCACCGCGACCGCGACCACTGTCTCGCCAAGTGACAGCGCCGCGCTGATCGCGTGCTCGGTGAGCAGGTTGACGGTTGAGGTTGGGACGACGACGACGCTCTCGCGCTTGGTCGGATGCGGCGGCGTCTTGCCCAGCTTGAGCTCCTTGGCGACACGCTCGTAGTAGCCCTCGGTCTTCCAGAACAAGAAGATCAGCGCCGGGATTGCGAGCGTCACCGCCCACGCCCCCGCCAGGAACTTCGTCAGCACCGCGACGACCACCGCGAGCGCCGTCAGTGTCGCGCCCAGGCCGTTGAGCGCCGCGCGCGCCTGCCATCCCGATGGGCGATCGGTGAGCCAATGGCGCACCAGCCCCACCTGGCTGATCGTGAACCCGATGAACACCCCGATCGTGAACAGCGGGATCAGGCGCTCGGTCTGGGCATCGACCGCGACCAGCAACAGCGCCGCGAGCAGCGCGAGCACGACAATCCCGTAGCGGTACACCTGACGCTCCGCGCGCACGTAGAACAGGTGCGGCAGCCGGTGATCCTTCGCGAGCAGGCTCATCAGCACCGGCAGCCCCCCGAAGCTTGTGTTCGCGGCGAGTCCCAGCACGACTGCTGTCGAGAGGTTGGCGATGTAGAAAGCGAGACCCTTGCCGAACGCGCCCGCGGTCACCTGCGCGAGAATGGTGACCCCTCCGCGGGGTTCGACGCCATGCGCCTTGATCAGGACGGCGAGCCCGATCAGCATCACCGCCAGCATGCTCCCCAGTGCGAGCTCGGTGCGCTGCGCCGTGCGCACCCGCGGCTTGCGAAACGCCGGCACGCCGTTGGCGATTGCCTCGACGCCGGTGATCGCGGTGCAGCCGTTTGAGAACGCCTTCAGGATCAGGATCAGGTCGAGCGCACTGCGCTTTGGAAATTTCTCCGCGGTCCCGATCACAGCCACCGCATGCGGGTGAAACGGCCCAACGACAAGGACCGCGAGGATGCTGATAACGAATACCGCCGCCGGCAGCATCAGCAGCTTCGCCGACTCGGAGATCCCGAACATGTTCACGGCCGTCAGCATCACGAGGCCGCCCAGCGAGACGAGCAGCAGGTGGTGTGAGAGCCCCGGGAACACGCTTGCCAGCGAAGCCGCGCCGACCGCCAGGCTGACCGCGACGGTGAGCACGTAGTCGATCACGAGCGAGGCGCCGGCAAGCAGCGCCGGCCAGCGGCCAAGGTTCGCCTTGCCGACCGCGTAGGCGCCGCCGCCCTCGGGATGGGCGGCGATCACCTGCGTGTAGGAGAAGATCAGGATCACCAGGATCGTGGTGATCACGACCATCACGGGCACCATCCAGCTGATCGCGCCAGTGCCCGCCGCGACCAGGACGACGATCGCCGCCTCGGGGCCGTACGCGACGCTCGAGAGCGCGTCGAGGCTCAGCGCCGCGAGCCCACCGGGAACACCGAGGTCGTGACCGGGGTCCGCATGCTTGCCGGCGCGGCGGCGAACGAACGGCTCGTAACGGGTGACCCTTGCCGGCGGCGACATTTCAAATTCGCTGTTCGGGGCGGTGCATGCACCGCCCCGCCCGCCGGCGCATGCGCCGGCGGGGGCCCGGGCACATGTGCCCGGGCCTTCCCATTTTCTTACGCCAGTCCGTTAGCCGCCAGGAACTGGTGCGCGACGGCAGTCGGTGACTGCTGGTCGAGCGCCACGGCGGCGTTCATCTTCCGGATCGCCGGGAGCGTCAGCAGCGCCGAGACCTTGTCGATCGTCTGCGCGAACGCCGGCCCCTCGGCCTTGAGCACACTCGCCTTGACGACCGGCGCGACGTTCTGGAACCCGAACACCTTCTTCGGGTCTGCGATCAGCACGTACTTGCCGCTCGTCAGCTGCGCGTCGGTCGTGAACGCGTCAAACACGTCGACCTGACCGGTGTCGATCGCCTTGTAGGTGATCCCGATCGCCAACGGCACGAACGTCGGGTTCAGGCCGTACTCCTGCTTGAGGCCGACGAGCCCGGCGAAGCGAGTCGCGAACTCAGGCGCGCCACCGAGCTTCAGTGAATGGCCGAGCTTCTTCAGGTCGGGAATCGACGCCAGCCCATGCTTGGTCGCGAACGCCTTCGTCGCGGCGAGCGCGTCGGAGTCGTAGAACGGCGTCTGCTTGAGCAGCGTGAACCCGTGCTTGGCCGCATACGCCTGTGCGAGCGCGTACGTCTGCGAAGCGCTGGTCGGCGGCTTCATGTCGCCGGCGATCGCGCTCAGCAGCGTGCCCGTGTACTCCGGATACATGTCGATCTGTCCGGAGGTCAACGCCTTCCATGTGATTTCCGAGGAGCCGATGTTGCCCTTCAGCGTCACCTTGTAGCCCTTCGCCGCGAGCGCCTGCTGGTAGAGCGCACCGAGGATGTACTCCTCGGTGAAGTTCTTGTCGCCGATCGTCACCGGCGGCTTGCCTGTGCCGGGGCCCGTCGCGGCCGGGACCGGCGTACTCGCGCTCGAGCTGCTGCTCGAAGAGCTCTTCTTCGAGCTCCCGCACGCCGCGATGCCCAGCGCCAGGATCACGGCTAGAGCAGGTATCAACTTCTTCATGCTTCCTCCTCCTGTGGTCGTTAGCCCATTTCAACTGCTGGTGCCAGCGCGCCGACGGGTTCGTCGGCCGAGGCGAGCTTCAGCCCGTGTGGGGTGAGGAACCGCTGCACCCCCGCGAGCGCAAACTCCACCGCCAGCGCCAGCAGCGCGATGCAGATCGCGGCGCCGAGCACGCCGGACAGGTGGTAGGACGTCTCGTTGTTGATGATGTCGCCGAGGCTGCCGCTGTAGCCGGTCAGCGCGGCAATCGTCGTCGTCGAGACGACGAACAGCGCCGCCGTGCGGATCCCCGCGAAGATCAGCGGGATCCCGAGCGGGAGCTCCACCCTCAGCAGGATCTCCCGGCCCGTCAGACCCATCCCTCGCGCGGCGTCGACGATGTCTCGGTCCACCCCGTCGATCGCGACGTATGCGTTGGTGATGATCGGCGGCACCGCGAGCACGACCAGCGCAAGCTCGACGTTGCGCAGCCCGATGCCCAGGAACGCCACGCCGATCGCCAGCACGGCGAGGCTCGGCAGCGCACGCCAGATGTTGCCGAGGTTGATCGCCACGAAGGACCCTCTGTGGATGTGGCCGAGGACGATCCCGACCGGGAGCGCGATCACCAACGCGATCGCGATCCCGATGCCGGCGATCTTGAGCGTCTCGAGCGTGAGGTGCACGAGCGTCGGCAGGTGCGGCGCGCCCGGAATCTGGCCGTTGCGACCGATGAACTTGAATGCCTCGACGAAGTTGTGCATCAGTGCGCGGCCCGCGTCCAAGGTGTGAGGGCACGCTGCAGGATCACAAGCAGCCCGTCGGCGAGCAGCGCCAGCGCGACCGCCATCGCGCCAGCGGTGATCAGCTCGGTCTTGAAGACCTCGTTGGAGATCGCGGTGAGGATCGGCGCACCGAGCCCCTCGTTGTCGATCAGCGACGCGACGGTGGCGAGCGAGATCACCGTGACGGTCGCGATCCGGAGCCCCGCGATGATCGCCGGCAGCGCCAGTGGGATCTCGACTCGCAGCAGCGACTGCACCGGCCCCATGCCCATCCCCGCGGCGGCGTCACGGACGTCGGGTGGCACTTCGCGCAGCCCGGTGAGCGTGTTGCGGAACATGATCAACAGCGTGTAGGAGACGAGCGCGACCTCGGCGGTGGTGCGGCTGAGACCGAGGCCGGGGACCGGCTCGAGCAACTCGAACAGCGCCAGCGACGGGATCGTGTACAGGATCGAGGTCACGATCAGGACCGGCCGCTCGAGCCAGCGGCGGCGATACGCGATCAGCGCGAGCGTCGTCGAGATCAGAAAGCCGATCGTGACCGCGATCAGGGTCAAGACGACGTGCTGGCGGAGCGCCGGCCACAGCACCGTGCTCCAGTTCTGCGAGACCCAGCCAGAGCAAAACAGGCGGTTGGCGCGCTCGCAGGAGAAGTTTGACGAGCCGCCGCCGAAGTTGGGAATCACGGGTCCGGCGGCGAGCGGCAGCATCAGCCGAGCAGCCCCCCGAGCAGCTCGAGCGTCACGAGGCCGGCGGGCTCGCCGCCGTCGTCGATCACCTCGAGTGGGTTGCCGCCTTCGGCGAGCAGCTGCGAGAGCGCGTCCTTGACGGTGGCCGTGAGCGCGACCTGACCGGCGACCTGCTGGCCGTTGCGCTCCAGGAGCTTGACCTCCGCCAGCGTCGCCAGGCCGAGCCGCTTGAGCGCCCTGTCGGCGCCGACAAACTCCGCCACGAACTCATCGGCGGGGTTGATCAGGATCTGCTCTGGGGTGTCGTATTGGGCGAGCTCGCCGCCCTGGCGCAGGATCGCGATCTTGTCGCCCATCTTGATCGCCTCGTCGATGTCGTGAGTGACGAACACGACGGTCTTGCGCACCTGTTCCTGGAGGCGCAGGAACTCGTCCTGAAGGCGCGCCCGGTTGATCGGGTCGATCGCGCCGAACGGCTCGTCCATCAGCATCAGCGGAGGGTCGGCGGCAAGGGCCCGGGCGACGCCCGACCCGCTGGCGCTGGCCGCCCGAGAGCTGGGCTGGATAGCGGGGGCCAATCTCGTCGGGGTCCATCCCGATCAGCTCGAGCAGCTCGTTGACCCGGGTCTTGACACGTTGTTTGTCCCAGCGCAGGAGCTGAGGAACGGTGGCGATGTTCTCGGCGACCGACTGGTGCGGGAACAGCCCGATCTGCTGGATCACATAGCCGATCTCCCGCCTGAGCTCGTTCGGCTCGCGCTGAAGCACGCTGCGTCCTCCGAGCAGGATCTCGCCGCTGGTCAACGGGATCATCCGGTTGATCAACCGCATCGCGGTCGTCTTGCCCGAGCCGGAGGGGCCCACGAGCACGCATACCTCGCCGGCACCGACGCTCAGATTGAGGTCGGGGAGCGCGGCGGCGCGCTGACCGGGGTAGCGCTTGCAGACGTGCTGCAGCTCCAGCGTGGCGGCCTGCGGGAAGCCTGATGACCCCTCGTCGTGGGCGGTGTTATCGGAAGTCAAGAGAAAGACCGGGCCGGGTTGCGCCTAGCCTACAAGGTGGGTAGGTGAGCGACGTGAGTACTCAACAAGACCTTCCGCAGCGGCGGCGGCTTGCTGATCCTCGCGATCTGCTGCATGAGCATCCTGATGGTGTCGCTCGACACGACGATCGTGAACATCGCCCTCCCGGCGATCCATCGTGCGTTCCATGCCGGGGTCTCCCAGCTTCAGTGGACGATCGACGCCTACACGCTGGTGCTGGCGAGCCTGTTGATGCTCGCCGGCTCGACCGCGGATCGCGTTGGCCGGCGACGAATTTTTCAAACCGGGCTGGTCGTGTTCTCGGCGGGGTCGGCGCTCTGCGCGGCGGCGCCAAGCGTCGAGTTCCTGATCGCGGCCCGGGTGCTGCAGGCGATCGGCGGCGCGATGCTCAACCCGGTCGCGATGTCGATCATCCGCAATGTGTTCGAGGACCCGCGTGAGCTCGCGCAGGCGATCGGCGTGTGGGGCGGCGTCGTCGGGATCAGCATGGCGCTCGGGCCGCTCGTGGGCGGAGCACTGGTCGACTCTGTCGGCTGGCGCTGGGTGTTCCTCGTCAACGTGCCGGTCGGGTTGCTCGCCTTGCTGCTGACGGCGGTGTACGTGCCCGAGTCGCGGGCCGCCCGACCCCGCCGGCTTGATCCGGTCGGCCAGCTGCTGGTGATCGTCGCGCTCGCGTCGCTGACCTACGCGATCATCCAGGGTCACGACGCCGGCTGGACCTCGTTTGAGATCCTCGCGCTGTTCGGGGTGTCGATCGTCTGCTTCGGGGCGCTGGTCGGCTACGAGCTGCGTCGATCCGAGCCGCTGCTCGAGATGCGTTTCTTCCGCAGCGCACCGTTCGCGGGCGCGAGCGCGATCGCGATCTGCGCGTTCGCGGCGCTGGGCGGGTTTTTGTTTCTGAACACCCTGTACTTGCAAAACGTCCGAGGGCTCTCGCCGTTCCACGCGGGGCTGTGGACGCTGCCGATGGCGGGGATGACGCTGATCTTCGCCCCGATTTCCGGTCGCCTCGTCGGTCGCCGCGGTGCCCGCCCCTCGCTTGTCCTCGCCTCCTGCGCCTTGATCGTCAGCGCGCTGCTGTTGACCCGCCTTTCGGCGTCGACCTCGGAGGCCTATCTGTTCGTGGCATACGTCGTTTTCGGATTCGGGTTTGGGTTGATCAACCCGCCGATCACCGACACCGCGGTCTCGGGCATGCCTCCGGCGCAGGCGGGTGTCGCCGCCGCGGTCGCCTCGACCAGCCGCCAGGTGGGAATAACGCTCGGGGTCGCGATCGTCGGGGCGATCGCCGGCGCGAGCGTGTCGGCGGGGATCGGCCGTGGCTTCGCTGCTGCCACGCACCCGGCGTGGTGGATCATTTTCGCGCTGGCGGTGGTGATGCTCGCGCTGAGCGCGCTGACCACGACGAGGTGGGCTCAGGGGACCGCCAGGGCGACGGCCGAGCGCTTCTTCGAGGGAGCCCCAAGTCCGGCGATCAGCGCACGGTAGACGCCGAACGACGGCTTGCGGGTGTAGTCGGAGCGCAGCAGGCCGTCGGAAGAGAATGTGGGTCCGATCAGGTTCGCGGGGCTGGCAGAGCTTGAATCGCGCAGGTTGAACCACCGGTAGTCGGTGATGTTGAAGGTCTTGGAGTAGGCCTCGGCGGCGCCGACGAGCTGGCTGAGCGCTGCCGCCTGCTGGGCGTCGCTCATCGCGCTGCTCGTGGGTACGCCGTTCTCGGTGATCCAGATCGGGGTCCTTTTCGCGATCCCGGCGAGCGGTGCAAAGCAGTCACGCACGACGCCCGCTGCCTGGGCCAGCTCCTTGGTGTAGGTGTCGCCCGGCGGCATCGTCGGCGGGTAGATCGTTCCCGGGTAGAAGTCGAGACCTACGAAACTCAGCGCCCTCTGGAATTTCCTGCCGCCATGAGTCTTCAGGTAGCTGAAGAACGCAGCGTCCTGGTTCGGGGCGAACCGGTAGGCGTAGGTGAAGCCGAAGCGCAACTGCTTGAAGCGCCGTCTGCGGGCTTCCTTGTGAGCGGCTTCGATGCCTTGGATCAGCGCGTCCTCGGCACTCTTGTAGTAACCGTCTGAGGTGTTGGGCGAGAACTGGACGTTGACCTCGTTGGTGATCGTCATCGCCACGACGCGCTTGCTGCGGCCGAACACATCGACCACGCCGCGGACGTATTGGACCCATTTCTGGATGTCGCCCGCCTCGCCTGATCCCGGGTGGTAGCGGACCTGGAGCTCGACATCGAAGCCCGCGCGCGTGTATGCGGCCGTCGTTTTCCTGAAGGCGTCGATGCCTGCCTGCCCGGCCGACCAGAACAGACGGTTGAGGCGGACGACGAGGATTCGGTGCGAGGGGCGCAGAGCTTTGACAGCCGTCAGGTCCTTGGCCGGGTCATCGGGGACGGCCGGAAGCTGTACGCCGCCGACGCTCCCGGCGAGCCCGGGATCGATGCCAAACCGCAGCGGCTTTGCCCTGGACCTGGGCGCGGCTGTGCTGTAGGTGCCGGTGCAGTATGGGTCGCTGGTCGCGGTGCTCGCCGCCTGCGGTAGTACGAGCAGCAGCGCCGCCGCCAGCGTGGCCGAGGATGCGAGCTTCATGACGCTGCCGCGACCGTGCTCCGATCGAGGTGCGCAAGGACGGCGGCGGCCACCTCTTCTTCGGCATCGGTTGCCAGCAGATGGCCCGTGTGCGGCAGTTCGATCAGGGTGGCGCCCGGGATCAGCTCGGCGAGCTCGCGTCCGTGGCTGACGGGAATCAGCTTGTCCTCGGACCCGTGGAGGACGAGCGTCGGGAGATTGGCAAGCGCGTGGAGTTGTACGCGAGTGTCGTGACGGGCGATCGCCGCCATCTGCATCAGTGGGGTCAGCGTCCCGATGCGATCGGCACCGCGCATCCGCATGTCATCTCTCACCCGGCCGGGGGTCTCGGTTCTGCTCCGCTCCGAGTAGAGCGCGGGGGCGATTATTCCGGCCGTTCTGCCTGGCCCGACGAACGGGCGCACGGCGCTCGCCGCTAGCAGCCTCAGGTTTGGCGCCTCGCGGTGCCCACCGGCTGTGGTGCAGGCGAGGATCAGCGAGCACACGCGGTCGCGATGGTCCAGCGCCAGATGTTGGGCGATCATCCCGCCCATCGACGCGCCCATCACGTGGGCAGTCTCGACGCCGGCCGCATCGAGGATCGCGACGGCATCCGCGGACATGCCCGACATCGTCATCGGCGCATTCGCCGGCGAGGAGTCACCGGTGCCGCGGTTATCGAAGGTGATCACGCGATACCGCGTGCGGACGTGCGGAAGCAGGCGGAACCACATCGCGCCGCTGCCGGCGAGACCCATGATCAACAGCAGCGTCTCCGGGTACCCGCTGGCGTCTTCTGGTCCGTGGATCGTGTAGCTGAGTCGGCCGGACGGCGTTGTGGCGTAAGGCATTACTTCTTTGGCGCCGGTTTCGCCCGGCTGGGGCGTTTCTGTGCGGTTCGGCGCGGCTTGGCGTCGGGCTGCGCGATCGCGACGAGCTCGGCAAGCCCCTGCTCGATCCCCGCGCAGAGGACATCGATGTCGCGCGCGGTGTCGTAGTCGCCGCTGACGCCGAAGCTGAGGGCGCCGTCGTAGGAGAAGATCGCCACCGCGACGCGCACGCTCGCGAACAGCGGGATGTAGGGGAACGACTCGAGCATGCGCTTACCGGCCAGGTACAGCGGGAACTGCGGTCCCGGCACGTTCGTCGTCCCCGTGTTGAGGCTTCGCTGCGGAATCCTGCCTGCCAAGCGCGCCCCAAGCGCCAGCAGCATCGGCGGGGCAAATCCTGAGAGCGATGTCAGCACCTCACCGGCGACGGCCTGCTTGGACTGCTTGAGCCCCTCCATCTGCTGGCGGATCACGCTCAGCCGCTCGACCGGATCCTCGATCGAGATGGGAAGCTCGGCGAACATCGCCGAGACCCGGTTGTTGTAGGCCCCTCGCTCGCCCGGCCGCCTCACCGAAACGGGCACCAGCGTGCGCAGCGAACGGTCGACAGGCTCGCCGCGGCTTGCGAGCAGCTCCCGGAATCCCTTCGTGATCGCCGCCAGCACCACGTCATTGACGGTGCCGCCGAGCTCGCCGCGGATCAGCTTCACGTCCGAGAGGCGTCCCCGCGCCCAGCACCAGCGACGATGCGGCCCGAGCGGCCCGTTGAGCGACGATCCCGAGATTCGCGCGGTGGCGGCGAAGCCGACGAGCCCGCGGGCGGTTTCGGCCAGCAGACCAGCGAATTGGCCTGGCGCACGCAGCGCCGACACCAGGCTCTCGGCGGCGTTGACGGGGTTGGCGAGGCGGTCTACGGCCGCGGCCGCGACCAGCCGAGCGTTGCTCGGCGCTGGTGCGGGATCCCAATCGCCGGCTGGCGGCGTCGCGGGATCGCGTTCGGTGTCGAGCAGGACCGTCATCAGGTCGGTGCTCGCGATCCCGTCGACCATCGCGTGGTGCACCTTCGAGAGCAGCGCCCATTGCCCGTCCTCGAGTCCCTCGACAAGCCACATCTCCCACAGCGGCTTGGCCCTGTCGAGGTTCTGGGACATCACCCGCCCGACGAGCGTCAACAGCTCTTGCTGGCCCCCTGGCTGCGGCAGCGCGGTCCGGCGCAGGTGATAGCCCAGATTGAAGTGCGGATCATCGATCCAGACCGGGCGTGACAGCCCCAGCGGGACGAACCGCACCACCTGGCGGTACCTGGGAACCTGGTCGAGCTTGGCTCGGACCATCGCGCTGACCTGCGCGAAGTCGGGTGGTGGCCCCTCGAAGATGCTGACCCCGCCGACGTGCATCGGGCTGGCGTCGTTCTCGATGTGCAAGAACGACGCGTCCTGGGCACTCATCCGGTTCATCAGAGCATCGTCGTGTTCGTGGGAAGGCCGAGCAGCAGCCTACCGGGCAGCTCGAGGCTCGCCGCGTTGACCTGGAAGTGGGCCGTCGCCGTGTAGGCATCTCGGAAGCGGCGCTGGAGCGACGACTCGTCGTAGATCGCGCTCCCGCCCGCCAGGTCGTACATGGTCTTCACGACATCCGCAGCGGTCCGGACTGCGTGGGTCGCAGCCAGCCGGATCCCAGTCCTTAGCTCGACGGCTACCGGGCCGGCGTCCTCGGCGTCCTGCCAGGCCTCGTCGATCGCCTGGTAGTAGAGGGCGCGAGCGGCCCTCAGCGATGCCTCCGCGCCGGCGACCGCCGCCTGGGTGGGCGCGCGTTCGGCAAGCGTCCGGCGCGAGTCCATTGACGTCTTCCCCGTCGCAAGCTCCACCAGCTCGTCGATCGCGCCGCGAGCGTTGCCCAGCGCGGCGGCGCCGATCGACAGCGCGAAGAAGCCGAAGATCGGAAAGCGGTACAGCGGCGCGTCGATCAAGGGCGGCTCGTCGAGCAGCGAAAGCGTCATCTCGGTCGGAACGAACACGTCGTCGACGACCACATCATGGCTGCCGGTTCCCCTCAGGCCGGTCGTGTGCCAGGTGTCGAGGACCTTAAGCTGGGGCTTGGGGACACCGACGATCCTGAGCCGTGGCGGCCCCTCGGTCGCTCCTTCTCCCGTGTCGATAACGGTGCCGATGAACAGGTGGTCGGAGTGGTTGATCCCGCTGCAATAAGCCCAACGGCCGGAGACGCAGTAGCCGCCGTCCACCGGTTTGGACACGCCGCGCGGCGCCCAGACACCCGCGGCGATGCGATCGGCGCTGCCGACCACCGCCTCGGCGCTCGCCTCCGGCAAGTACGCCGCCAGCAGGCTGCTGGTCGCCGCGATCGAAACGCACCACCCCGCCGATGCGTCCCCGCGTGCGATCGTCTCCGCGCAGCGGAGCGTCACCGCCGGTGGAGCCTCCGGCGCACCCACGGCGGCGGGGGCGCCGGCACGCATCAGCCCCGACTCGCGGAGCCTGATGAGGAGGTCTTCGGGGAGGCCTCGCTCGGACTCGATGAGCGGCGCCAGCTCTCGCGCAAGCACCGAGATCTCCCCGGCCGCGCGATCAAGCTCGGTCTCGGCCTGCGCGAGGACGTTCCCCGACGGCATCGATCAAGTCTATGGCCGGTGCTGCGCGCTAGACGCGCGCCGGTTGCTCCTGGGCGATCGCGGCAAGCCCCGCTCGGCGCTTTGCGGCCCGCACTTCCTCTCTGAGCGTCCCGATGTCGTAGACGCCGTAATGACGGCGTCCGTTGACGAAGAACGTGGGCGTGCCCGAGACGCCGCTCTCGTCGGCGCTGGCGACGTCCTCTGCAACCCGAGCGGCGTGTTGGTGCCGTCGGACATCGTCGGTGAAGCGATCCTCGTCGAGCTCCAAGTCGCGCGCGTGGCGGACGAGATCGCGGAAGGAGAGCTCGTCCTGGTGCTCGATCAGCTTGTCGTACATCTCCCAGAACTTGCCCTGCGCGGCAGCGGCCTCCGACGCCTCAGCGGCGAGCTGCGCCTCTGAGTGGACGTCGTTGAGCGGCAGGTGACGCCAGACGTAGCGCACGTCGCTGCCCATCGCGGCGAGCAGCTCGCGGATCGTCTGCTCGGCTTGACCGCAGTACGGACACTCGAAGTCGCCGTACTCGAGCAGCGTGACGGGTGCGTCGTCTGGCCCGCGGATGTGGTCACGTCCGGGATCGACGTCGTTTGCCAGATCGAGCAGCTCCTCCGCGGTCCTCGAGATCTGGCGCGCCCGTAACGCCGGCGGCAGCCGCTGAATCATCCGCAGCACTGCCCAGGTCAGGGCCGGCACGACGACCACGGTGCAAACTGCACCCAGCTTTGCCTCGTCCAGTTGCTCGCCGCTGAAGGCTAGGCTGGAAATCAGCAGTGACACCGTGAAGCCGATGCCCGCGCTGACGCCCCCGGCGAACAGCACCGGTCCGCTGATCAGCGACGGTGGCCCGTGCAGCCGCTGGCGCGATGCGACCCACGCGCCGATCCAGATCCCCAGCGGCTTGCCGACGATGTAGCCAACCAGGATCCCGAGCGTGATCGGCGAACTCACCGCCTTGTCGAGCAGATGGCCGGTCACGTGGATCCCGCCATTGGCAAGCGCGAACAGCGGCACGACCAGGTAGCTGACCCATGGATGCAGGTCGTACTGGAGCCGCTCGTTGGGCGAGATCGCCGACAGCAAACCCTGCTGTGCGCTGCGGGCGAGCGCTGCCGTGGGCTGCTCGCGGAACGACCGGGCCAGCCCCGTAGCGCGCTCAAGCTCCTCGCGCGATGGCGGGTACACGCTCGTTGCGAGGCCGATCAACAGACCGGAGACCACGGGATCGATGCCCGATTTGAACATCGCCACCCACGCCGCGATGGCGACGCCGATCGACGCGGCCTGCCGCCCCACGGGCGCATAGCGAAGGCCGATCAGGACGCCGAACAGGCCAACCGCGACCGCGAGCGCCGGCAGTGACACGTGGTGGGTGTAGACGATCGCGATCACGACGAGCGCAGTCATGTCGTCGACGACCGACAAGGTCAGCAAGAACACGCGCATGCGCGTGGCGCCGCGCGGCGTCAGCAGCGCCAGGGCACCCAGCACGAATGCGGTGTCGGTCGACATCGCGGCTCCCCACCCGTGCGCGCCGCGCCCACCGGCGTTGAAGATCAGGAAGATCACGACCGGAACCGCCATCCCGCCGACCGCCGCGATCGCGGGGACAGCCAGCCGCCTGCGTTCCCGGAGCTCGCCCATCTGCAGCTCGCGCTTGGCCTCGAGCCCGACGACGAGGAAGAACAGAGTCATCAGGCCCTCGTTGACCCACTGTCGCAGGCTCGTCGAAATGCCCCCGCCCGCGAGCTTGATCGTGAGCTTTGTGCTCCACAGCGACGCGTACTCGTGCCGCCACGGCGAATTCGCCCATACGAGCGCGACGACCGCCGCGCCGAGCAGCACGATCGCGCCGCCCGTCTCGGTGCTCAAGAACTCCCGCACCGGCGCCGCTACGTTCCGCGCCCAAGCCGTCCGCCCGCCGTAGTTGATGGCCTGAGCGTCGACGCTCATCTAGCTAGCTGCGCCGGTAGCGCTCCTCCTCCTCGACGGTGCGCTCCGCCGTCGGCAGCACCTCCAGTCGCGCATCTGGAATTGGCTTGCCGCTCTCGACCGAGAGCCCGTACGTGCCGTCGGCGAGTCTCGCCTCCGCGCGCTCGAGTGCGCGCATGTCGCTTTCCAGCTCCAGTTTGCGGCCCGCGTTGAACTCGTCCTGATAGAGATCCTCGGAGGACTCGTCTCCGGGCTCGATGCGGTCGTCGCCCTGGAGCGGACCACCGCGGTCGAGCGCGGCACGTGACTCCTCGATACGAGCACGCTCCTGCGCGAGCAGCTCTCGGGCGCGGTTCTCATCCATCGTGCTGTCGACGGAGTTTACGTGCGGCCGGAGCTCGTCGTCAGAGGGCGGCGGGCATATAACTTGAGGGGCTGGCGATACCGAAGGAGGCGTTTCTCAATGGCTGACAGGCAAACATCGAAGGAGGGCTTCACGGACGAGGAACGAGCCGCGATGAAGGAGCGCGTCAAAGAGATCAAGGCGAGCGCGCGCCGCGGCTCACCCGCTGGTAAAGGTGACGGCGAAAGCGATCTGCTCGCGAAGATCGCCGAGATGCGCAAGGCGGATCGCATCATGGCGAAGCGCGTCCATGCGATCGTCAAAGCCAGCGCGCCAGGCCTCTCCCCGAGGACCTGGTACGGGATGCCCGCGTATGAAAAAGATGGCAAAGTGCTCTGCTTCTTCCGAAGCGCGGAGAAGTTCAAAACGAGGTACGCGACGTTCGGCTTCAGCGACAAGGCGAACCTCGACGACGGTGCGATGTGGCCAACCGATTTCGCGCTCAAGGAGCTGACCGCCGACGTGGAGAAACGCATCGGCGCGTTGGTGAAAAAAGCAGTGAGCTGATAGCTCGACTTATGAGCGTGGTCATGTACGTCAAGCCTGGTTGTCCGTACTGCGAGGCGGCGCGCAAGCACTTGCGAGCCGAGGGCGAAGACGTCGAGGAACGCGATGCCACAGTGAACCCGGCGTGGCGCACCGAGCTGATGGGCTACACGAACAACCGCGGAATCGTCCCAACCATTGTTCGGGCCGAGGGCGAAGACGTCCAGGTCGGATTTCCTCCCGGCCGCGGCTGACAAGTCCACTGAGCGGCCGGTCGGGCCGCGGACTTCGCTGACGCGGCGTCCAGCCGTCGACGTTCGGGGCGGCGGCGTATTCCTCGCCGGTTACGTGGCGGCCCCATGTGACAGGACTGCCCGAGTCGTCGTTCTGCTGCATGGCCAGGTGGACCATCAACCGCTGCGGGGCGGCGCCGTGCCAGTGGTTCTCCCCCGGTTCGAAGAACACGCGGTCGCCGGGGCGGATTACTTCAACCGGCCCCCCCTCGCGCTGGCAGAGACCGATGCCCTCGGTGACGAAGATCGTCTGGCCGTGCGGGTGGGTGTGCCAGGCCGTGCGTGCGCCAGGGGTGAAGTGGACGAGCGCGGCGGCAAATGTCGAGCTGCCGGCCGCGACGGCAACCGCGTCGATATATACCTCGCCGGTAAACCAATCGGCTGGGCCTTTGGCAGTGTCGATCGAGCTGCGGGTGATCTGCACGCGGTTTTCTGGTCGGCAGGACGAAGGCTGGTCCGGAGCGTTTACTCGGTACCGCTACCGGGATTCGAAGTCCGGTCGAGGCCCGGTCATCATAGGCTTTGCCTGCGAGCGCGATCTGGCGCGGAGGATGCGCGCCATACCGGGAGCGTCGGAGGTCGCAAGTCGCGTGCCGTGCGAGCCCGCTAGGATGCCGCCCGGGAAATGGGACCGTTCCGACATGCGTCTCTCCAGGGCGTGCGTTGGTTTTGGGCGTCCGCTCTCGGGACTGTCGAACCACGCGCGCGCTGGCTCTGCATGATCACGGGGAGCGCCAAGCGGCTGCACGCATTGATTGCCCTTGGCGTCGCACTGGTGTGCCTCGCACCGGCCAGTTCACAGGCTGCTGTTCAACTCAATGCTGGCGCGATATCGGGCATGAACGGACAGGCGCTCTCGGAGTTGCCGGCGTTGCGGTGGAATCGCCAGCTTGCGGCGATGAGTGCGAATGGGGTTCAGCTCGTTCGCGGCGATGCCGACTGGGGAACGATCGAGCCGGATCGGCCGGGTCCCCACGGCCCAAGCTGGCAATTCTCCTACTACGACAAGTGGGTCCGGGCGCTCGCGTTACACCATCTGACGTGGCAGCCAATTCTCGGTTACAACAACTCCTGGGCGCAAGCGGTCGACGACAAGGCCGCATTCGCGGCGTTTGGCCGCGCGGTCGCTGCCCGCTACGGCGCCAATGGCAGCTTTTGGGCGGCGCACCACCGGCTGCCCTATCGGCCAGTGACGATCATCGAAGTGTGGAACGAGGAGAACGGGCCGCCCTGGTTCACCAGCCCGATCGACTACGCCCCGCTCTACGCTGCGACCCGCGCCGCCATCCACCAGATCGATCCGCAGGTGAGTGTCGATGTCGGTGGTCTTGCGGACGATTCCGAAAACTTCGACCCCCACCGGGATTATCCGGCGACGTACGTGATCCAGATGTTGCTGACCGATCCTGGTCTCCGGGGTCACATCGATGGATTCGCGCTGCATCCCTACGCGACCAGCGCCAACGATGTCCTGGACTGGGTTGCTGACTTTCGCCGCGTACTCGATGGCTGGTCCGAGGGCTCGGCTCCGATCGATATCACCGAGTTCGGCTGGCCCACCGGGGACGGCGCCCAGGAGAGCTGGCGCGCGGCGCAGATGGAGGTTCTGGGGCTGGCGTTCCGTAGCGCGCCGTACGGGATCCGCGAGGTCGCACCCTACGACTGGATCGCTCCGACTTTCCTGCACGCCACCGGCGACTTCGGGTTCGTAGACGGCAGCGGACGGGACACCATATTGCGACCTGCAGCAGTTGCATGGTTCCGCGCCTTCAGTCGGGGCGGCGCCGTGATGCCTGGTGGAGCCTGCCCTGCGCGACGTGTTCACCGGCACGGAGTGAGCAAGCTCCTCCGCCGAGGACTTAAGTGCGATTTCCAGGTGAGCCTAGGCAGCGCGTGGGCCCCGGCGCTAGTCAGCGCGGTTCAGCGGCTAGAGACAGCTCCTAAGTAGCACAAAAACCCCGATGTCCTCGGGATTTCCCTCAGTACCGCTACCGGGATTCGAATTGCGCCGAAACGGTCGCTGCTGTTTTCGGCTGTCTCGCGTTACACCTGCAAATCTGCCAGTTCTGACGCGAAGCCCGGGCCAGCGTTTGCGGCTGTTTTTGGGCATGCTGTTGACCCGGTGTTGACCCGCACGGGCTCCAGCGGCCCTCCGAGGGCCTCCGCATCGAGCAGGTGAACGTATGTCGCGAGCGTGAACGCGGCCGAGCGATGTCCCAGCCAGTGCTGCACCTGCTTGGCGTTGCGGCCGGCGGCGAACATGCGGCTCGCGACCGTGTGCCTGAACCTGTGAAACCCGGCCCACTCCACCCCGGCTTCCGTGCGAGCCGGCGCGAGCACCCGGTTGTGCAGGTGACAGGATCGTAGGGAGGTGTCACCCATAGACCGACCCGGGTGTTGGCGCTATTTGCGATGGCGCCTAAGGGCGGGAGGCGCCAGAGCATCGGAGTGCAGCGACGACAGATGGTCAACGAGCTGCTCCGGCGTCCAAGAACTGAGAATCTCGTCGAGCTGTCCAGTGCTCACGCGAAGGGCTGCGGCAATGTCGGCGCGGACATATCGCTTGGCCTCGGATGTGTGATCGTCGACTTTGACGATCACGGAGCACTTCTTCCCGTCGCTCGACGTAACGGTCACACGGAAGTGAACGCCGTGTCGAACCCGACGCGGCTGCCCGATCAGCCTCGTGAGCTGCTTGATGTAGTCGGCTGTCTTGGCGATAGCACGTAGCCCCTGCTGGCTCGCCGCCGACGACCGATATGGATGCTCACGAGGCGTCGGCTCTCTCGGTCGTATTCGTCCTGGAGATAGCGGCGAACGGGATCGAAGCGCGAGGCGAGCGCTGCTGCTGTCTCGATCTCGTGCTCCGTGGCGCCCCCGGCATCGCGCAGCTCCTGGAGATGCGATAGGAGGTCCTCGGCATTTTCCAGGAACTGCAGGATCGCCTGCTCGCGCGTCGGAGCGGCGGCGAGGATGTCGAACTCGGTGCTGCGGAACACGAGATCGCCGTCCTCCTGCCAGTGAAGGACCTCGAAGAGTTGGGCGTCCGCCGGCCGGAAGGTGATCGAGCCACACTCGAACTCCGCAGGCAGCTCATACGTCGGGGGCTGTGCCTGCGTGACGTTGATCGGGTTAGCCATTGGGCTCCGCCGTTGCGTGCGGGTTGGTGGCCATGCGCTCCTGTTCGGTGGGAAACCCCCGCCTGGTCACAGCAGAAACGCCGTTTGGACGTTCGTCTGAGCTCTCTCTCCCTTGGCGCGGGGATGTGGGTGTGTGGGCACGACGTAATGTACATACGCCGGAACCGGAGCGCCACCGACGCCGCGTCAGCGTCCGATCGGCGCGTGTTGACCCACGCGTTGACCCGGACCCCTCTGAACGTGCGAAAACCCTGCGTTATGCAGGGCTTTCGTTAAGTACCGCTACCGGGATTCGAACCCGGGTTTCCGCCGTGAGAGGGCGGCGTCCTAGTCCCCTAGACGATAGCGGCGCGAGGTGGGATCTTAGGGCCTGCAAGACGAGGGTCTGGGTTGCAGCTCGCTGACGCCATGTCGAGCCCGGCGTGGTAGGTTCGCCCAGCGGCAGCGGGCGATGCATTCCGAACAACTCTTCACAAGTGAACATGGGCGCACCACGCGGCGAGCCTTCCTGGTTGATGGCGCCGGGCTGGTGGCGGCCGGAACGCTGACGGGCCAACTCGCACGTCGAAGCTGGCTCGCGCGGAGATCCGACTTCACCCAGTCACGCGCGTCGCAGCTCGCCGCGCTGCGCGTCCTTGGTCGATCGGTGATGAGGCAGCCGAATTCGCTGCCAAATCCGGCGCTTCCGGCAGGAACCGACACGATCGCGCAGATTGAGCACATCGTCGTGCTGATGCTCGAGAACCACTCCTACGACAACCTGTTCGGCATGCTCGGGCGGGCTCCCGGCGAGCGGCGTCGCGGGGACGGCTTCGCGCTAGCACTTGACGGCTATCCGACAGCGAGTAATCCCTACCCCAACGGCAAGCCGCTCCGGGCTTTCCGAATGCCGACGACCTGCCAGCCACACGGCAAGCCAAGCCAGGAATGGAAGGCATCGCACGTTCAGTACGCGAATGGCAAGCTCGACGGGTTCGTAATTTCCGACAGCGGCCCGGTGGCGATGGGCTACTGGCAACGTGCAGGACCTCCCGTTCACCTACGACCTCGCAACGCAGTTTCCGATCGGCGATCGCTGGTTCTGTAGCGCGCTCGCGCAGACCGACCCAAACCGCCGTTTCCTGATCGCTGGGACCTCCTCCGGCATGACCGACGACATCGGCACCTCGATCGGCAACATCGTTCCCGACGCGCTGCTCGGGACGCCCCCTAACGGGACGATCTTCGAGCGCCTGAGCAACGCGCACGTGAGCTGGATCGACTACAACGCCAGCTTCCCGACCGGAGCGACGATGGAGCTATACCCGTCGGTCGACGGCCAGTACTCGACGACGAACGCCAAGCCGATCGCGCAGTTCTTCACCGACGCCGCGGCGGGGACCCTGCCCGGTTTCAGCCTGCTCGACCCCAACTACGGCACGCAATCGCAGGAGGACCCGCAGAACATCGTGGTGGGCGAGGCGTTCCTGGAGAAGGTCGTGCGTGCGCTCGGGAACTCGCCGTCATGGTTGAAGACGATGCTGATCGTCACCTACGACGAGCATGGCGGCTACTACGACCACGTTCCTCCGCCACCGGCGCTCGCGCCGGACTCAATTCCGCCCGTGGTGCAACCGGGCGAGTCGACGTATGACGGATTTGCTCGCTACGGCTTCCGCGTCCCGTCGGTCGTGGTCAGCCCCTACGCGAAGCGCGATTACGTGAGTCACGTCGTCTATGACCACACGTCGATCCTGGCGATGATCGAGCGGAAATGGAACCTCGCGGCGATGACCAATCGGGATGCGAACGCCAACGATCTGACCGACTTTCTCGATCTCGACGCGATGGCGAATGGCGAGCCCACGTTTCCCGAGCTCCCGAAGCTGGCGGCGTCCGGCGAGAACGCCGCCACGCTCGCTTGCTCGAAAACCGGGCCGGGCAAGATCCCACCACCCCCGCCGGGACCGCCGAAGCTGAAGCTCCACAAGGTTGGGGTGAGGCACCCGCTCCACGGCCTCGTCCTCGAGCTTCAGACCACCCATGGAACGATCACCGACCTCCAGGTCCAGCTGTATCAAGCTGGCCGCCGCGTCTCGGGCAGACACGTCGCTGCCGTGTCGGCGCTCGCGCACCGCGTCGTGCTCCGCGTCCACGGGCAGGCGCCGGCCCCGGGCCGTTACACGGTCGTGGTGCGACGGCACCGTCACCTGGTGATGCGCAGACACATCAGGGTGCGCTGATGTGTCGTTGACCCAGACAAAGAGCCCCCATGGCGTCCACGAAACCGCCGATCGGCTGGTCGCCGGACTGGAACGCCGAGGCATCCGGTGTTTGCACGGATCGATCACGGTGCTGCCGCGCGCGACGTGGGGCTGAAGTTGGCCGACGAAGAGGTCATCGTTTTCGGAGATCCCCGGCTCGGCACACAGCTGATGCAAACCGATCCAACGATCGGGTACGAGCTTCCACTCAGGATGCTCATCTGGGACTCGGGTGGTCAGACGATGGTCGGCTACCGACAGCCGGTCTCGCTCGACGCCGCGTATCAGGTTGGGGAGAAGCGCGAGGTACTGAGGCGAATGACCGCGCTGCTCGAATCGTTGGTAGGCCAGAGGATCTAGCCGGCTACCTGGCGTGACGATGGCGCGGCAGGAGCCCCGCCTTGCGCAGCACGCCATTGGGGATCGTTCCGACGATGATCTCCTGGGGTCCCTGTCCCGCTCGGATCCGGGCGATCTCGAAGCGTCGGCGGAACGAGATGACCGACACGGAGTTGCCTCCGGACCCGGTGCCACGGTTGGTCACGAAGCAGAGTCGGCCGTTGCTGCTGGTAGCCGTGTCCGCCGGCTGGTCCCCGACCCGGATGATCGCCCGCGTCTTCAGTGAATGCCTCGCCACGAGTGCGACGTAATTGGAGACCGTCGCGGCGTCGCATATCGTCGGGCCGCTGCCGGAGAGCGAGATCCCATGATGCGCGGCCTCGTTCGGGTACTGATTCGGTGACTCGCCTACCGCGGGGCCTTCGACCGGAAGATTGACCGTGTGAACGATCGCCCCCGTCGAGGTGTCGACGACCTTGAACCCGTTGAAGTACGAGAACTGGACGTACGCCAGCTTCCCGTCCGGGCTGAACGTGAACGGTCGAACCCCGGCATCGAACGTAAGAACTCGCTGCACCTGCAGCGTGCGCGGATCCGCGAACGTCATCCAGAAGTGGGTCGGGACTCCGCCGGGCAGCAGCTGGTTACCGAGGCTGCCGTTGACGATGTACTGATTGTTCGGCGTGAACTCCAGCACGTGAGCCCAGTCGCCCGTAGGGAAGCTGCCGACGAACTGGTGGGTTCTCGTGTCGATCGCCTGAACCTCGTTGGCGGTTAACGCCGAGACGAACAGCCGTCGGCCGTCGGGTGAGAGCGCAACGTGGTCGGCGCGGACTCCCGCCACCTCGAGCCGCCACAACAGCCGACCCGAGGCGACGTCGAAAGCGGCAACATCTCCCAGATATCCGCGTGAGACGTAGAGCGTGCGCCCGTCGGGCGACAGCGCGAGACCCTGGACGTAGTTGACCCCCTTCTCCTTGACGAGGACGGGATAGATCGCGGCCTGCGACGGATCCTGGGGCGTCTTGCCATCCGGGGTGACATTGATCGAGCCGAGCACCCTGAGCGACCGCTGATCGATCACGGTGACCGTCCCATCGCGGAGGTTCCCGACGAGCGCGACCTGGCGGGCTTGGGCGGGTGAGGCGCACGTCGCTGCCCCACCGAGCGTCGCCATGGCTGCCAGGGCGAGGGAGAACGCTCGTGCCGATGCCTGCCCGGTCCGACGGATCATTGGGGGGATCCTCTCAGGTGAGCGGGGCTCGGCTCGCAGTTTGCGGGAGCGTGACAGCTGAGCCTCCATATACGGGGCTCAGCTGTCACGCTCAACGGACGACTGTCAAATGCCGCCTGGCACCCCCGGGAGACTGCTACCTTGGGGGCTCCCGCGGCTGTGGTGGAACGGTAGACACGCGGTCCTCAGGCGGCCGTGCCCCAACGGGCGTGGAGGTTCGAATCCTCTCAGCCGCACTAATTCTGTGGACCGAGGCGTCAGAATGAGGTCAATGCGAGTCCTCGATCACCGGCGCGAGTGGATTCCTCGGTCACGCGGCGGCCGAAGTGCTGCGCGAGCGAGATCACGAGCCGCTGGCGCTTGTCCGCCGCGAAGGCTCGGAACCGCCTGGCACCCGCGCGATCAGCGGCGACCTGGTCGAGGCCGCAGCGCTGAGCGAGGCGGTCGAGTCGGCAGAGCCCGAAGCGGTGATCCATCTCGCGGCCGAGATCGCGACGCAGCGGGACTTGCGCAAGATCGCGGTCGTCAACATCGAGGGCACGCGCCGGCTGCTCCAGGCGTGCACCAAAGTCGACAGCCCGCGCTTCGTGTTTGCCTCAACCGTTGTGACCGGGGATGCCCACGGCCGGGTCTTGACCGAGGACGAGCCGCTGCCGGTTCAAACCGCCTACGGCCGCTCGAAACAGGTAGGCGAACAGCTCGTTCGCGAGTCGGGCCTCCCTTACGTGATCATCCGACCGAGTCACGTGTACGGACCTGGCGGGTGGTATGCCGCGGAGATCGTCAAGCGGCTGGAGCAGCCGGGTCGTTTCGCCGTGATCGGCCGGGGCGATAACTGGTGGGACGTCGTACACGTCGACGACGTTGCGGCCGCGCTCGTAAAGGCCGTCGAGCACGACCGCAGCCAAGCCACCTATCACGTCGTCGACGACGAGGCGATCACCCAAAGAGACTTCGTCGCGCTCACAGCACAAACGCTCGGCCGAGGGAGCCCTCGCCACATTCCGCCATGGCTCGCGCGCGTCGCGGCAGGGCGCGATCCGATTACCGCCGTGCTGCGTTCCGCCAAATCAACCAACGCCAAGATCAAGCGCGAGCTCGGCTGGGCACCGCGCTACCCGACGGCGCGTCAGGGAGTCCCCGCGGCGATCGCTGCGCTCACGCCGCCACGGACTTCGGCAGCCAGCTGAACCGCATCGCCGCAAACGTTCCCGCCGCGATCGCCCAAGCAGCGAGCGCAAGCAGGTCGGTCGCCGAGAACGCCGTGGAGAACGACGTGGCGACGGTCGCTTTGTGGAAGGACGAAGCTAGGTGCTCGACCGGGAACACGGACGCCACATCCCGGAGCCCGTGGCTCAGGTTGTCGGTGGGGATCCATACGCCCGAGATGAAGTACAGCGGCAGCATCGTCGCCTGGGCGATCGGCTGAGCGGCGTCGATCGACGAGATCATCCCGGCGACCGCGTACCCGACGCACGCGAACGCGATCGTCCCGACCACCACCGTGATGAATGTCGATACGAGCGCGGCGAATGGGATCGAAATGCTGTAGCCAGCCCGCGCGATCAATAGCAGGATGGCTGTCATCGCCACGGCGATCGCGATCGTCGCGATCACGTTCCCCGCGATCAGGACCGCTGGCGGGACGGGCGTTGCCCTGCGGCGCTTGAATACGCCGTTCTCACGAGCCGTGATGACGGTCATCAGGAGCCCGGCATAGCTCGAGGTGATAACCGACAACGCCAGGATCCCCCCGGTGAAGAACACCGACAGCTTTACGACGTGCCCCTCGACGATCGTGTGGCCCGAGTGTCCGAACACCCCGATGAACACCACCAGCAGGATGATCGGGAAGAGGAACGTGAAGAACCGGGCTCGCGGGTTGCGGGCGCTCGCCAGCAGCGCGAACCTCGTCTCGTGGGCCAGTAGCGCCAGCTTGCCGCGTGCGGCGGGAGACGGGCCCGCGGAAGCATCGGCATACCTCGTCGTGATCGCCGCCACGTCCGGCCCGCCGACCGACGAATGGCCCGCAAGCGCGGGCGCCCCGCCGACCGCGCCCGAAGCCGAAGCGCCAGCCGCACGGCGATCGCGCCAGCGCCGGAAGAGACGAAGCAGGATCAGGATCACCGGGCGCTCCTTTCACGTTGCTGTTCGGCGGTCAGCGTCAGGTACACGTCCTCCAGCGTCGGCCGTTTGACCTCGAGGTCGCTCAACTCGAATCCATGCTCGAGGGCCCACCCCGACAGCGCATGCAGATCGGCAGCTACCCCCTTGGTGTCAAGCACGAGCCGACCGCCCAGCTGGTCGGCCACGCGGCCAGCCAGGTCAGCCGGAAGGTCACCCTGGCGCGCTTCGGCGGGCAGACTGAAGCTGATCTGCGAGCCTGAGAGGTCGCGGTCGCCCAGTGTCTTCGGACTTCCCTCGGCGACGATCTTCCCGGCGGCGATCACCGCAATCCGGTCCGTGAGCTGCTCGGCCTCCTCCATGTAGTGAGTCGTCAGAAAGACGGTCTTGCCGAGGTCCCGCAAGCCGGCGATCACCTTCCACGCAGCGCGCCTCGCCGATGGGTCGAAGCCGGTAGTGGGCTCGTCGAGGAAGATCAGCTCCGGATCGCCGACGAGAGCGAGCGCGACGTCGAGGCGTCGACGCTGGCCCCCGGAGAGCGACGCGGCGCGCTGGTCGGCCTGCGCCAGCAGCCCGACCAGCTCGAGCGTCTCGTTGACCGGACGCGGCCGACGGTAATACCCGGCGTAAAGCCTCAGACACTCGCTGACCGTGAATCCGGCCTCAGCCTGCGACTCCTGGAGCACGACGCCGATCCGCTCACGCCACGCCAGCGGGGCGTGAGCGGGGTCGCAACCGAGCACCTCTACGGTGCCGGCGCTTGCGTTGCGAAACCCTTCGAGGATCTCGACGGTTGTGGTCTTGCCGGCGCCGTTGGGGCCGAGGAAGCCGAAGATTTCACCTCGGTGGATCTCGAGGTCGATGCCGCGCACCGCCTCGCGATCGCCGTATCGCTTCTCGAGCCCGTGTACTCGGATGACCGGGTCGGACTGTGAATTCGTTGTCGGCGCGACGCTGCGCTGGGCAACTGCGCCGTCTGAATCGGGGATCATGGACTCGACAAGCTACGCCGTGGGAGATTTCTCGGACATTGACCGAGAAATCTCCCACTCGGTCCAGCTGGCCCGGGCATTCACAGGTTCCAGCCCGCCAGTACCTCGGTCTCGCGTTCGAACCCAAGCACCCCCACCCCCCCGGCGGTGAGCGCGAACAGCGCCCCTGCGTCAACGCCGAGACCCAACCATCGCGCCGTGATCACTCGCAGGATGTGACCGTGGGCAAACACCAACCCGTTTCCGCCCGCGTCCCTCAGTCGCGCCAGCACCCGATCCGCCCGCACCCCGACTTCAAAGGGCTGCTCGCCTCCTGGGCAGCCATCGCGCCACAGCGACCAGTCCGGCCGCTGCTCGCGGATCTCGGCAGTCGTCTGCCCCTCGTAATCGCCGTAATCCCACTCGCGCAAATCGCCCGCAATCACCGCCGCGGGGTTGAATCCTGCCAGCGTGCAGGTCTCCCGTGCCCGCAGCAGCGGGCTGCATAGGACCAGCGCATACGAGCGACCCCTTAGCTCGTCGGCAAGCGCCCGCGCTCGCTCCCGGCCGGCCTGCGTCAGCGGCACGTCGGTCCTCGAGGTGTGCCGACCCGATGCGCTCCATTCGGTCTCGCCGTGCCGGACGAGCCAAATCTCGGGGCGGCTCACGGCCGAGCCCGCTCAGCTGTCGCTCGCGTCGTATGCCTCGCTCGCGATCGTTTGGCGCGCGTGCTCCTCGTCGAACCCTCCCGCGGCGTGCTCTTCCTCGGTGTGCGCGCGCAGGCGCCGCAGCAGCTCCTCGTCCGTGGCGGCGGCAAGGGTCTCGCCGCACAGGTTGCACTCGATTACTCGCATCGTCATTGCGCACTCCCTTCCAGGCTCTCAACCCTTCCCCCGGTCCGCTCGATCTCGGCCACCTTCTCGACCCGCCGCACATGGCGATCCACACCGCTGAACGAGGCCCCCAGAAACGCCGTCGCAATCTCAGCCGCCACTTCGGCGCCGATCACTCGACCTCCCATGCACAGCACGTTGACGTCATCGTGCTCGACGCACTGGTGCGCGGTGTAGGTGTCGTGGACGGTCGCGGCGCGGATCCCGCGGATCTTGCACGCGGCGACCGACACTCCCGCACCGGATCCGCAGACGATGATTCCTCGCACCGCCCGGCCGTCCAAGACCGCGTGGCCAACTTCCAGGGCCTTGTCGGGGTAGTCGATCGGATCGGTGCGGTCGGTCCCCAGGTCGAGGACCTCGTGGCCCGCATCCGAGATCGCCTGAAGCAGCCGATCGCGCAGCGGTACCCCAGCGTGGTCAAACCCACAAGCAACAATCACCTCGGCACCTCCATTGTCGACGTGGCCGCAGGTCCAGCCGACCCGCCTGCGGCCGCGGTCTCCAGTTCGTGATCGGCGAGCAGGGCGGCCCCCAGCACGCCGGCCCGGACGCCGTGGCGCGCGAGCCGGATCGCGGTGCGCTTGCCGAGTCCAGGCAGGACATAGCCGGCCGCCACCCGCTTGACCGGCTCGAGCAATAGGTCACCCGCCCGCGCCGCTCCACCTCCGATCACGACCTCCTCGGGGTCGAACGTGTTGATCGCGTTGGCGACGCCGATCCCGACCCGCTGACCCCAGATCTCGACCATCCTACGCGCGGACTCGTCGCCGTCGTGGGCCGCCTGGACGGCGTCGGGGCCGAGCACGGGCTTGCCCTCGCCGCGCAGCCGGCCAAGCTCGGATTCGGGGTGAAGTCCGGCCGCCTGGGCGGCCAGCCGGTCGAGCGCATGCCCTGACGCGACGAACTCGAGGGACCCCGGCTGCGGAAAGCCCATCGGCGCCGGAACCGCACCCGCCAGGTCAAGCCCCACGATCGTGTGGCCGATCTCGCCGGCGCCGCCCGTCGCCCCCCGGTAGATGCGACCGCCCAGCACCAAACCTCCGCCGATGCCCGTTCCTACCGTCAGCATCACCAGGTTGTGGGCCACGAGCTCCAGGTCGTCGTCGTGCGCTTCGGCGAGTGCGGCGACCGTGGCGTCGTTGTCGACGAACACGGGCACGCCAAGGCGCTCTCCAAGCTCTGCGCGCAGCGGCACATCGGCGAGCGGAATGTTGACCGACGAGACGACCCGGCCGGTCTCGAAATCGACCACCGAGGGCACGCCGATTCCGACCGCGTCGACCGAGCCGGACCCGCGGACAGAGGAGACCATCGAGACCAGCTGCTCCATCAGCTGCGCAGGGCCTGAGCGCTCGGTCGGCTCCGTCAACGAGTCGCTCAATTTCCTTTCCTCCAGCGACGCGACGGCGACCTTCGTCCCGCCAAGGTCAACGCCGATGACCCTGCTCACAGCTTTGCCGCGGCAGCCGGGTCCAAGATCACGGTGACCTGCTCGCAAAGCGGCGCCACCATCGACGCGGGCACGTGCGGGTCCGGCCTCACGTCTGAGCCGAATGCGGCGCTGACCGCATCGGCCTTCGAGGAACCCGTCGCCAGAAACACCACCTGGTCCGCGAGCGCGATCGCCGGCAGTGTGAACGTCACGCGGGGGACGAAGGGCTCGAGCCCGGCCTCGGCGACCCCGACCACCAGCCGCGAACGCTCGGCCAGGGTCTCCTGATCGGGAAACAAAGACGCGCAGTGCCCGTCGGGCCCGATCCCCAGCAGCAGCAGATCGAACCTGGGCGAGCCCGCTTCAACAAGCTCCTGCTCGTACGCGTCGGCGCCTGCAGCGGGCCCGAGCTCGCCCGCGATTCGCCGCACGTCGAGCGTCTGCGCCCCACCGAGCGGATCGAGCAGCGACTCGCGGACCATCCGGTAGTTGGATAGCTCATCGTCCGCTCCCACGCACCGCTCATCGCCGAACCAGAATGTCGTCTCGCCGATGTCCAGCTCGACTTTTTGCACCGCGGAGACCAGGTCGCGATATGCGTCCCTCGGCGTCGATCCTCCGGTCAGGACCACGTCGCCACCGCCCACGGAGGCCCCGACGAGCATCGCGGCACACGCGCGCGCGGGGTCGTCGACGACGTGGATCTCGACGGGCATCAGCGCGACAGGCTCCGGGCCGCCTCCAGCGCCGGCCCGTACGTGGGGTCTCGCAGCAGCGCTTGCCTGACGCCCTCGCCCAGGATCCCGCCCTCACCGCGGGAGGCGCCGAGCACCTGCCAAACCAGCTCGTGCCCGTCATCGCGCTGGCGGGCGCACAGCCCTCCCTGCGCCCGGTCAAGCGACAGCGAGAAATCCGCGCCGGCCTCGACGGTCACGCCGGCCAACCCCGGCGCCTCCTGATCGACCCCCTCGAGCGCGATCTCGACACGCCCGCCTGGCTCCCAGCCAAGTCGCGAGGCCAGCCACCCCGCCAGCAGCAGCGCGCTGCTCGGCGAGCTTGGGCGATGCCGGATCGCCACGCGACTGATCGCTGAGAGCTTTGCCAGCCTCGGTGGAGGGTCAAAGCTCGCGGCCAGACGCTCCCGCCATGGCGTCGTGCGCAGCCACGCCAGGTCGACCACATATGCGGATTCCAACAGCTGCGAAGCACGTTTCATCCCGTCCTCAGCCTCGAGCAGATCGTCAGAGTCGAGCAGCAGCACATCGATCATTCCCAACAGCGCGTCGGCTGCTTGCTCGTGGCCGTGGGGAGTCCACAGGATCGTCGGCAGCTCCGACCACAGCACCGGATCGACGACCGTATCGATTCGCTCCAGGTGCTCGGGCCCCATGTCGATCTCCACCTGCTCGAGCATCACCCCGAACCCGCCGCCGCTCGGCTCCTCGTAGGACATGACCGCGCGCGCGTCGAGCGTCGTCCGCCCCTCCTCGACCGCGCACAGCACCGTGCGCGAGGCGTGATAGCGACCCACCCGAGCGAGCCGGTTCGAGATCTCGCCCTTCCAGTCGCGGTCGACGATCACGACGAGATTGAGCACCCGTGCCGGAGCGAGCGTCTCGTTGGCGCTGTGGCGCTCGTGCAGGAGGACCCGGAGCGCACCGGCAATCGCGTCCGGGCTGGTGTTCTGCTCGGACCAGACGTCCTCGGTCAATGGAGCCTCACAACCGCCGCCAGCGCGTCCCGTCATCGAGCAGCGCATCTGCTTCCGGCGGTCCCGCCGTCCCAGCCTCGTACTGAGGAATCGGCGAGGACTGATCGGCGTGCCACGCCGTCAGGATCGGGTCGATGATTCCCCACAGCGCCTCGATTTCGTCGTTGCGCGTGAACAGCGTCGCATCGCCGCGCATCGCATCGAGGATCAGCCGTTCGTACGCTTCCGGTGACTCCGACAGGAAGGACGTCCCGTATCGGAACTCCATGTTCACCGGCCGGATCCGCATCCGCGGGCCGGGGATCTTCGCACCCAGCGAGACCGAAACCCCCTCGTCGGGCTGGACCGTAAGGATGATCTGGTTTGACTGGACCCCGACCGAGCCCGAGCTCTGGAACGCCAAGTGTGGGACCGGCTTGAGCGTCACCGCGATCTCGGTCACCTTCCGCGCGAGCCGCTTGCCCGTGCGCAGGTAGAACGGCACGCCTGACCAGCGCCAGTTGGAGACGTGGAGTCGCAGCGCCGCATAGGTCTCGGTGCGTGAGTCAGGGGCCACCCCCTCCTCCTCGCGGTAGCCCGGTACATGCGAACCACCGACGCCACCAGGCCCGTACTGCGCCCGGACGGCCATCGAGGAGACGTCATCGAGCGCGGGCGGGACGATCGCCTCCAGCACCTTGACCTTCTCATCGCGCAGGCGGTTTGCCTCAAACGATGCGGGCGGCTCGATCGTCAGGAGCGCGAGCAGCTGGAGCATGTGGTTCTGAACGAGGTCGCGCAGCGCGCCGGCGCCCTCGTAGTAACCCGCCCTGCCCTCGATCCCGATGTCCTCGGCGGCGGTGATCTGCACGTTGTCGATGAAGTTCCGGTTCCAGACTGGCTCAAACAGCGCGTTGGCGAAGCGCAGAGCCAGCATGTTCTGGACGGTCTCCTTGCCCAGGTAGTGATCGATCCTGAAAACCTGAGATTCGTCAAACACCTCCAGCACCTGGGCGTTCAGCGCGCGAGCGGACGCGAGGTCATATCCAAACGGTTTCTCGATCACCAACCGCGCCTGACCGGGGTCGCACGCCTGCAGCCCGGCGGCTCCCAGCCGCTCCGCGATCACCGGGAAGAACTGCGGCGCGGTCGACATATAGAAGACACGATCGAGCGACTGGCCGACGCGTTGGTCGAGCCCGTCGAGTGTGCGCACCAGCTCCGCGTAGACCTGCTCCTGGTCGAATGAGCCTGAGACGTAGCGGGCTTCGCCGATCAACCCCGCGAGCACATCCGGATCGGGCTCACGCCGGGAGAAGCGCTCTACCGCCTCGCGGACAACCCGCTTAAAGCGTTCGTCGTCGAGCTCGCCCCGGGACACTCCGACCAACTCGAAGCGCTCGGGCAGGGCTCCCTCGTGCGCGAGGTTGTAGAGCGCCGGTAGCAGCTTGCGACGGGCGAGATCGCCGGTCGCGCCGAAGATCACCAGCGCGGTGGGATGGACCGGCAGCCGCTCGAGCCCCTCGACGAGCGGATTCTCGTCGACGACCGCACTCACTTCGGTGCGGCCTTCACGGCGTGACCGCCGAACTGATTGCGCAGTGCAGCCAGCATACGCGCCGAGTAGTCGCCGTTCCCGCGGGAAGAAAAGCGAGCAAAGAGCGACGCGCTCAGGGCCGGCATCGGGACGTCATGATCGATGCCTGACTGAAGCGTCCAGCGACCCTCGCCCGAGTCCTCGACCCAGCCCTCCAGGTTGGCTAAATCGTTCCCGTCCGCCTCGAAGGCCCGCGCCGCCAGCTCGAGCAGCCAGGATCGAACGACCGAGCCCTGACCCCAGAGGTTGGCGATCTCGCCGACGTCCAGCCCGTACTCGGACTTGTGCAGCAGCTCGAATCCCTCGGCGTAGGCCTGCATCAGCCCGTACTCGATCCCGTTGTGAACCATCTTCACGTAATGGCCCGAGCCGGGCCCGCCCATGTGCGCCCAACCATTCGGCGGAGCGAGCACGTCCAGCACCGGTGCGAGGCGGTGCACGTGGTCGTCGTCGCCGCCCACCATCATGCAGTAGCCGACCTCGAGCCCCCAGACGCCTCCAGAAGTCCCGACATCGACGAACCCGACGCCTTGCGAAGCGCACTGGGCATGGCGCGCGACCGAGTCAGTCCATTTGGAGTTGCCGCCGTCGATGATCGTGTCGCCGTTCGACAGCAGTGCGAGCAGCTTCTCGATCGTCTCCTGGGTCGGATCCCCCGCCGGGACCATGATCCAAACCGCACGCGGCGCATCCAATTGAGAAACCAACGCGTCCAACGAGTCCGCGCCGGAGGCGCCAACGCCCTCCGCCACCTTCACTGCATCGGCGCTGAAGTCGAACGCGACGACGTCGTTATCCGAGTCGCGCTTGATCCGATGCACCATGTTCCCGCCCATCTTGCCCAGCCCGACGAAACCGATCTGCATCGTCTGTGTCTCCTAGTTCTGAAGTAGACCCTCGATCCGCGCGGTGAGCGCGCGCACGGCGGCCGCCGGATCGCCTTCCAGTCTGACCCGCTCGGCAGCCAGCCCGTGGGCCCGGAGCGTCTGCAGGTCGCCGGCCGCTTGTGCTGCAATCAGCGTGCCGAACGAATAATCCGCATCAGGGATCTCCACGTCGTGAGCCGCCTCATTGACCAATTGCAGGAAGCGGCCCACGGGCGGGCCGCCCTTGTGCAGCTGGCCGGTGGAGTGCAGGAAGCGGGGCCCGTAGCCGAACGTGGTCGCGGCTCCGGTCAGCCGGCGCACCGCCGAGCGCAGCTCCGCCACCGCGGCGTCGAGCTCGGCGGACATCGGCAGGTAGCCCATGATCGCGACGTAGTGCGGTGGCGCCGCGTCAGCGAGCAGCGCCCGCAGCGCGTCGTCCGAAGCCTCTTCCAGCGACGGAATCGACCCTGAATCCAGGACCTTCTTTGTGTTGTCCTTGGCCTCCTGGACGTTGGGCTGATCGAACGGGTTGATCTCCAGTGCCCAGCCCGCGACCGCCACTGCAAACTCCGCCAGGAAGAAGATCCGCCCCAGGTCAACAGCGCCGTGCGTCGCGAGCGTGAACGTCGGATGCCCGGCGCCCGCCAGCGCCTCGACCGCCGCGTCGAGCTCGCCGTCTGGCGACTCGTGGTTGCGCAGGTACGCAAACACGCGATCGTTTCCGTAGACGCCCGGCTCGCCAACCGGCTCCTCGGCGACGGGCAGGATCCCGCGGCCCTGCTTCCCAGTCGACTCGGCGATCAGCTGCTCAACCCACAGGCCGAAGCTTCCGATCGGCTCGGAGACAAAGAACGTCAGCTTGTCGCGACCTTGGCGGGCGAGCTCGCCGACGGCGGCACCGAGCCACAGACCCGAGTTCGATTCGCTCGAGTCGTAGTGCGCGCAGTTCTGCTCGGCGACCTGGCAGCGATGAAGCAGCGCCTCGATGTTGACGCCCATCAGCGCGGCCGGAACGAGCCCGAAATAGGAGAGCACCGAGTAGCGCCCGCCGATGTCCGAGGGGTTCAGGAACGTGTGCCGCAGTCCGTTGTCGGTAGCCAGACGCTCCAGCGGGCTACCCGGGTCGGTAACGACCACGAACTGCGCGGGGCCGGCCAGCTCGCGGAAGTGCTTGTAGTGCGAGAGCGTCTCGATCGTCCCGCCCGACTTGGAGGAGACGACGAAGATCGTCTTCTCGATGTCAAGCGATTCCTGGACCGCGAGCACTTCGTCGGGATGCGTCGAGTCGAGCACCTGCAACTGCAGCCCGTCAGGTATGCCTCCGCGGGCCCTCCAGGCCCGCGGCCTGATGAAGCCGTTCGGCCTCCGGCCTCCTATCCGAACGATCGCCTGATCACCTCGGGGCCGAGCGAAGATCCCCCCATCCCTAGCAGCACCGCGTCGGTGTAACCCTCCTCGCGGCATCCCGCCGCAAACTCGTTCAGCTCGGAGGCGTGCTCGAGCATCGTCTCCGACACGGTCAGCCAACCGAGCCGGTCCTCGATCTCCGGGACGCCAGGTCCACCCCACAGCGACGGATCGCGGCGCCACAGGCGCTCGGCGACCTTCTCCGACATCGCCCGCTTGACCCGGTCGGCAAGCGGGCCCTGGAGCTCCGCGGGCAGCGTGCCCTCGATCGTGGGCGGCCGCCCGGTGGCGACCGCGGCACGCCGCTCCTCGATCCCATCGAGCAGCCGCTTCATCGCCTCCTCGAACTGCTCAACGCCGTCGACGAGCAGCTCATCGGTGACCTGGGTCATCTCTACTCCGACATCGGCCAGCGCCTCGAGTGCCCGGGTCGGATCCTCCTCGGCGGTGGGACCGCGTATTTCCAGATGGTCCGCAACCGCGTGCAGTGTCGCCATCGGCATCGTGTTGACGGTGTGCGCGCCGACGAGCTCGTCGACGTACTTCGTATCCGGGTAGTTGGGGTTCTTGGTTCCGGTCGAGGCCCAGAGCGGCCGCTGAACTACCGCACCGGCTTGCTGCAAGCCCTCCCACCGCGGGCCCGAGAAGACCTCCTTGAACTTCCGGTAGGCCGCGCGCGCGTTGGCCACCGCCGCCGTGCCCGCCAGATCGCTGCGGCCGAGCTGCTCGAGCTTCCGATCGGCATTGGTGTCGACGCGGGAGACGAAGAACGACGCCACCGAGTTGACGTCGAGCGGCTTGCCCTCCTCCTTGCGGCGCTCGAGCGCGCGCAGGTAGGCCTCCATGACCGCCTCATAGGCTTCGACCGCGAACAGCAGCGTCACGTTGACGTTGATCCCCTCGTACAGCGCCTGCTCGATCGCTGGCACGCCCTCGGGCGTACCGGGAATCTTGATCATCACATTGGGCCGGTCGACGCGCTGCCAGAAGGAGCGAACCTCTTCAAGCGTTCCCTCGGTCTCGTGCGCTAGGTCGGGAGCGACCTCGAGCGAGACGAAGCCGTCGCGCCCGTTTGCTTCGCGGTGCACGTCAGCCAGCACGTCGGCAGCCATCTGCACGTCGCGGACGGCGATCCGCTCGTAGATAGCCTGCGCGTCGAGTTGCTCGCGCGACAAGCTCCTCCAGGTCCTCGTCGTAGTCGTTCGAGCCGAGGATCGCCTTCTCGAAGATCGAGGGGTTGGCGGTGACGCCGCGGAGCGATTCCTCGGCGACCATCCGAGCGAGCTCGCCGCCGGTGATCAGCGAGCGCCGGATCTGATCGAGCCAAATGCTCACCCCCGCGTCGGTCAACGCCTTCAGCCGGGGGTTGACTTCGGTCACGGTGCTCATACGCGTCCCACCACCTCTCTGGCGACATCGGCCAACTTGCTCCGGCGTGAACCCGAAGTGCTTGTACAGCGTCCCGGCCGGGGCCGACGCCCCGAATCCGTGCATCCCGATCGTCTCTCCCAGATCCCCCACCCAGCGATCCCAGCCGAACGTACCGGCCGCCTCCAGCGACACGCGCGCGCGACACGCGGACGGCAGCACCGAGTCGCGGTAGCCGGCGTCCTGGTCGGCAAAGTGCTCCATGCACGGCATGCTCACGACCCGCGTGGCGACCCCGTCGGCCTCGAGCAGATCGGCAGCGCGAGCGCAGATGTGGACCTCGGTACCGGTGGCGATGAGGATCAGATCGGGTGGGTCGGGCTCCTTGAATGAGTCGCGCAGCACGTAGGCCCCCCGCTCGATCGCGTCGACGGGGACCGCCGCCGGATTCCACGTCGGGATGCCCTGGCGCGAGAAGACGAGCGCGCACGGGTGATCCGATGAGGCGATCGCGTGATGCCAGGCAAGCGCCGTCTCGTTCGCGCCCGCCGGGCGGATCACGGCGAGCCGGGGCACCGCACGCAGCCCCGCGAGCTGCTCGATCGGCTGATGGGTCGGCCCGTCCTCGCCCAGCCCGATCGAATCGTGGGTGAAGACGAAGATCGAGGGCAGTCCCATCAGCGCCGCGAGCCGGATCGAGCCGCGCATGTAGTCGCTGAAGACAAGGAAGGTGGACCCGTAGCCGCGCAGGTAGTGGAGCGTCAGCCCATTGACGATCGCGCCCATCGCGTGCTCGCGGATCCCGAAGTGGAGGTTGCGCCCCCCGTAGGAACCCGCCTCGACGCTGTCGGCGCCATCGATCAGCGTCAGCGTCGAGGGTGCGAGATCCGCGGAGCCACCGACCAGCTCTGGCACCTTTGTCGCCGCCCATTGGAGCACCGTGTTAGACGACTTCCGTGTCGCGGTCATCGTTCCCGAAGCGTGAAATCGCGGGATCTCGTCGTCCCAGCCGCTGGGCAGCCGGCGGTCGAACAGCCGCCCGAGCTCCTGCCCCAGCTCGGGGTGAGCCTCCGAGTAGGCGTCAAAGCGGGTCTGCCACTCGCTCTGGGCCTCTGCGCCTCGCTCGATGCAGCCCCGGAAGTGCCCCAGCGCCTCCTCTGGAACGAAGAAAGGCTCCTGAGACGGCCACCCCATCGCCTCCTTGGTGAGACGAACCTCTTCTTCTCCGAGGGGCGAGCCATGGGCGCCCGCGGTGTCCTGCTTGTTCGGGCTGCCCTGGGCGATGTGCGTACGGACGATAATCAGCGACGGCCGATCCTCGACCTCGATCGCGCCCCGCAGCGCCTGCTCGAGCGCGTCAAGCTCGATCTCTTCCTCCAGATCCTGCACGTGCCAGCCGTACGCCTCGTAGCGCTTGCCCACGTCCTCGGTGAATGCGATCTGCGTGTCGCCCTCGATCGAGATGTGGTTGCGGTCATAGAACGAGATCAGCCGGCCCAAGCCGAGGTGGCCGGCAAGCGAGGAGGCCTCGCCCGAGATGCCCTCCTCGAGGTCGCCGTCGGAGGCGATCACGAACGTCCGATGGTCGACGACGTCGTGACCCGGACGGTTGAAGCGCGCGGCGAGCATTCGCTCCGCCAGCGCCATCCCGACGGCGTGCGAGATGCCCTGCCCGAGCGGACCCGTCGTGACCTCGACGCCGGGGACGTGGCCGTACTCGGGGTGACCAGCGGCGCGCGAGCCGAGCTGCCGAAAACGTTCGATGTCCTGATCGAGGCTGACGTCGTAGCCCGCCAGGTACAGCGTCGCGTACAGCAGCATCGAGGCGTGGCCGCAGGAGAGCACGAAGCGGTCGCGATCCGGCCACTCCGGGTCGCGCGGGCTGTGCTTCATCACGCGCGTGTAAAGGACGTAGGCGAGCGGCGCGAGCGCCATCGGGGTGCCGGGATGCCCCGAGTTCGCCTTCTGCACGGCGTCCATCGACAGCGTACGAATCGTGTCGATGCACAACCGGTCTACGGAGGTGGCAGTGTCGGTCGCCACTACCCCATCGTATTCATTGCGGCCGGGGTGCATGCACCCCGGCCCCGGCGGCGCATGCGCCGCCGGAACGGCGCGGCACATGTGCCGCGCCGCGGGGGCGCACACGTGCGCCCCCGAACATCATCCAAATAGGACCCCATAGCGCTCGTATTCCCTCACGGGGACGCGGCGAACCTCTGCGACCGCGTCGGCGAGCGGGACAAGCTCGATCTCCGTTGCTCGGAGCGCGGTCATCATTCCCCACGCCCCGTCGTGCGCGGCGTCGATCGCCGCGAGGCCGAGGCGCGTCGCCAGCACTCGGTCGAAGGCGGTCGGAGTTCCACCGCGCTGCACGTGGCCCAGCACCGTTGCGCGGCTCTCAAACCCGGTGCGCTGCTCGATCTCGCGCTCAAGCCGCTGGCCGATCCCCCCAAGGCGGGGATGACCGAACTCGTCCACCTCGCCGGTCTCGAGTGTCATCGTCGTCCCCGCCTTCGGCACCGCGCCCTCCGCGGCGACGACGATCGAGAACGGCCGTTCGCGCTCGTGCCGGCGGCGGATCAGCCGGCACACCTCCTCGATGTCGAATGGGATCTCCGGTATCAGGATCACGTCCGCGCCGCCGGCGATCCCGGCATGCAGCGCGATCCAGCCCGCGCTTCGGCCCATCACCTCCACGACGAGGATCCGGTGGTGGCTCTCGGCGGTCGTGTGCAGCCGATCGATCGCCTCGGTGGCGATCTGCAATGCGGTGTCGAAGCCGAAGGTGACGTCCGTTGCGCCCAGGTCGTTGTCGATCGTCTTGGGGACACCGATCACCTTGACGCCGTCTTCGCGGAGCCGGTTCGCCACCCCGAGCGTGTCCTCTCCGCCGATCGCGATCAGCCCGTCCAGGTGATGGGAGTCGAGCGTGGCCCGCACCCGCTCGAGGCCGTCCTCACGCTTGTAGGGGTTCGTGCGCGAGCTCCCGAGAATCGTTCCGCCTCTGGGGAGGATCCCCCGAGTTGACTCGATCGTCAGCGGCTCCGAGGAATCCTCCAACGCCCCCCGCCAGCCGTCGCGGAAGCCGACGATCTCGTCGCCGTACGCATCGACGGCCTTGCGCACGACCGCTCGGATCACCGCGTTGAGGCCGGGGCAATCGCCACCCCCGGTGAGCACGCCAACGCGCATCGCGCGTCATCCTATTAAGGATGAAGACCCGGTGGCTCGGCGCGGCGCTCGCTGGAGCCGGCGTCGCGCAGGTGCTGCACACGCGGCGGATCGCCGCCGATCCCGCGCGGCGCGAACTCGAGCATTTCGCGCGGGGCCGACCTTTGTCGCTGCACTCTGCCGACGGGACCGAGCTGCACGCCGAGGTGTTCGACACGGAGGGTGCGCCGACGATCGTCCTGGTCCACGGGTGGACGGAGAACCTGACCTTCTGGACATACGTGATCCGCGGGCTCGCCCCCCAATGCCGGATCGTCGCGGTCGATCTCCGAGGCCACGGTCGCAGCCGGCCCGCAGCGAGCGACGACTACTCGATGACGCGCTTTGGCGAAGACGTCGAGGCGACACTTGACGCGTGCGTGCAGGACAGCGAGCGCGCGGTGCTCGTGGGTCACTCGCTCGGCGCGATGGCGATCGTGGCCTGGGCCGAGCACCACGAGGTCGCACGGCGGGTGGGCGCGATAGCACTACTCAACACCGGGATCGAGAATCTCGTCACCGAGCATCTGATCGTTCCGGTCCCCAAGTTCGCCCAGCCGATCAGCCGGGTCATCTCCTCAAGAGTCCTCGGCGCACCGGGTGCGATTCCGCGCTTCTCGACGCCGATCGGCTACTTCCTCACCCGGTACATCGCCTTCGGCCCGAGCGCGAGTCCGGCGCAGATCGCGTTCTACGAGCGGATGTTCGCCTCGACCTCGTGGCGTGCTCGCGCCGACTCGGGAATCGCGATGTCGCAGATTGAGCTGGCCGACGCGCTGCCGCGGCTGGCCGTGCCGACGCTGGTGATGGCGGGCGAGCTCGACAGGTTGACGCCGCCAGCGCACGGGGTTCGGATCGCGTCGCAGCTGCCGCAGTTGCACCGGCTGATCGTGCTACCGGACACCGGCCACATGGGTCCGCTCGAGCGTCCCCGAGAGGTGGTCGAGGCGCTCACCGAGCTGGTGTCGTTCGCTCGAGGGCCGAGCGCCTTGGCCGCCTGAAAGCGGTAAGAACTCGGACAGGCGGGTAGCCCTATCTGAAGGCAATGGACGGAAGAGATGGCACCAAACATGTCTGCCAGGTCCTCGTCGAGGATTCTGACCTGGCGGACGCGATTCCGGCGGATCGCCGGGCCCGGGCGCTTGAGCGGATACTCGCGCCTGAGCTGCGAGTTGGTCCGGGCAAGCTGACGCCCATCGAATCGTTCCCGGCCGACGCAATCGGTCTCCTCGTGCTCAGCGGACTCGTGCTCAGACGGCTGGCGCTCGACGGGCGATTCGGAGTCGAACTACTCGGCGAGTGCGACATCCTGCGGCCGTGGCAGGACGATGACCGGGCTACGCTGCCGGTCGAGTCCCACTGGTCGGTGCTTGCTCCCACCCGGTTTGCGATCCTCGACGAGTCCTTCGGCAAGCAGCTGGGCAGCCATCCCGAGCTCGTCACGCGCCTGGTCGAGCGGACGGTGCGGCGCTCGCGCAGGTTGCTCGTGAACATGGCCATCGTCCATCAGGCTCGTGTCGACGTCCGCCTGCGGATGCTGTTCTGGCATCTCGCCGCGCGCTGGGGACGCGTGCGCGGCGACGGCGTCGTACTGCCGCTCCGGCTGACGCACGCGGTCCTGGCCGACCTCGTGGCTGCTCGCCGTCCCACGGTCACAAGCGCCCTCTCCTCCCTCTCCCGCGAGGGGCTGGTGAAGGTGGTGAGCGAGGGCTGGCTTCTCTCCGGCGGGTCTCCGCCCGAGCTGCGTCAGCCCGACTAGTTCTCGTACAGTCCGGCCGCGATGCACATCGACCCATACATCGTTTTGGGGAGCGCGATCGTGGGGCTGCTCGTCGGGATGACCGGGGCGGGCGGCGGTGCGCTGATGACCCCGATGCTGATCTTGCTGTTCGGAATCACCCCATCCACTGCGATCTCGAGCGACCTCGTCGCGGCCGTGGTGATGCGGCCGCTGGGTGCGGCTGTGCACCTCCGTGCCGGGACGGTCAATCTGCGCTTGGTCCGCTGGATGGCGATTGGCTCCGTGCCCGCTGCGTTCCTCGGGGCCTACCTGCTGCACCTGCTGGGGCACGCCAAGTCGGCCCAGCACCACATCGAGACCGCGCTGGGGATCGCGCTGCTGCTCGGCGCCGCCGCGATGGTCCTGCGCTTCCTGCTGGATCGCCTCGGCGGTCAGGCACGAACCGGCCGCGTCCGCGAGGTAGTGGCACGGCCGCTGCCCACGCTTGCGATCGGGATCCTCGGAGGTCTTGTGGTCGGGATGACCTCCGTCGGTTCTGGGTCGCTGATGATCGTGCTGCTGCTGTTCGTCTACCCGTCGCTGGGAGCGAAGCAGCTCGTCGGCACTGACCTCCTTCAGGCAGTCCCGTTGACGCTTGCCGCGGCGCTGGGCGCGCTCGCGTTCGGCCACGTCGAGCTCGCCGTGACCGGCTCGCTCGTGATCGGCAGTGTCCCGGCGGTGATGGTCGGGGCGCTGCTCTCATCGAGCGTCCCGGACCGGTATGTGCGGCCTGCGATCGCGTTCGTGATCCTCGCGTCCGGGCTGAAGTACGTCGGGCTTGGGACTACCGCGCTCGGCTGGACGCTCTGCGCCGTGCTGCTGCTTGCCGGCTGCTTGTGGGTGGTGTACGCGCGGCCGTGGCGGACGGCAGCGGCAGCTTCTGAAGCCAGGCGCTGACGGCGCGACGAACCGCGTCCGCGTCGCCGCGCAGGCTGTGGTCGCCCCGGACCTCGGCGACCTCGCGGTTTGGCGCGGGCGGGGGCATGCCGAAGCGATCGTTCGTGCCCTGTACGACGAGCACCGGGATCGTCAGCTGCTCGAGCTCCGGCAGCCGGCTCGCCGGCGGCGTCGGCCGATTGCGGGCGGGAGGCGTCAGTGGGAACGCCAGACACAGAACGGCTACCGCCGCCGTCTGCTCTGCGGTGCGGCAGGCGACCCGGGCGCCCGCCGAGCGGCCCCCGACGATCTTCGGCAGGCCGCTCAGCTCGGTGTTCGTAAGGTGCTCCACGACTGCGATCCACGCG
Organism: uncultured Solirubrobacterales bacterium; assembly: GCA_963849295.1. Taxonomy (GTDB): domain Bacteria; phylum Actinomycetota; class Thermoleophilia; order Solirubrobacterales; family Solirubrobacteraceae; genus Palsa-465. Next base: position 440,860 of record CAWKGU010000005.1, on the reverse strand, counting down.
GCGTCGAGCTGGTTGGCGGGTGCCGGGGAGCGGCGTCCGGCGACCCGGTATGGCTGCTCGATGAGGGCCACGCTCACGTTCGCCTCAATGGCCGCCTCGGTTGCGGCCTGCAGGTCCGGTGCACCGACTCCACCGCCGGCGCCGTGGCCGAGTATCAATCCAGCTCTCGCCGAGGAGGACACGTGGAGGTGCACGCGTGCCGGCCCGTGCGGCGTCTGCACCGTTGCTTGCTTCGCCCGGCTCACCGTTGGACAGGGCTCGCGCTCAGCCCGCCGCGCGGGCCCTGAGCCACTCGGCCTTGTGCGCCCGCTTCGCCTCCTGGTAGTCGGCGAGCGCCTGCGCCGAGTCGACGTCACCGAGGGTTGGATGCGCAGGCACGAGCTGCTGTGCCGTCTGGACCCCGAAGCGCTTGGCGAGGACCGCGCCGAGTGCCTTGACCTTCATCTCGCCAAACCCGGGCAGCGCAGCGATGCGCGCGCGGAGCTCGTCAGCGTCTTTGGCGCCGGTCCATACCCGGGCGGCGTCGCCGTCGTAGCGATCCAGCACGTGCCGGGCGAGCTCGTGCACCCGCTTGGCCATCGATCCGGGGAAGCGGTGGATCGCCGGACGCTCGCGGAACACGGGCTCGAGGTCGGCGCCCGCAAGTGTCTCCGGGTCGATCGAGCCAAGTCGCTCGCGCAGCGCCAGCGGCCCGGAGAACGCCTTCTGCACCGACACCTGCTGGTCGAGCGCAAAGCCGATCAGCAGCGCCATCGGATCGGACGCGATCAGCTTGTTGGCTTCGTCGGAGTCGGTGAAATACAGGCGTTCAGGCATCGGCTATGGGGCAGTGCAGATTGTTTCCGACCCCGACCACAACGTCCACGCCCCCAAGGGACCCCCCGGCGCGGAAGGCACTCGCACGGACAGCCGCCGGTAGGCGGAAGGTCCGCCGGGCGAGCAGGTGCCGAGGTCGGCGGCACGCAGCTGGATCGTCACGAGTTGCGGGTAGTAGCCGCCAGACGGTTTGAAGATCGAGCCGAGCCCCGTGCCAAGCGCGGTGGACGAGCCCCAGCCCGTCCAGTGAATCTGGCTCACGTGCCCGCTGGGGTCACCGCCGTTGAAGATCTCAGATGGCTGCGCGGTTCCAAAACCGTTGCCGTGCGGCGCGAAGCTGGCTGACCCAAGCACGACCGGTCCACTCGGCTGGGGGGTGCTGGCCGGCTGGGTGGCGGCTGGGTGTGTGGTTGCGCCAGTGGCCGTCGTGTTCGTCGACGGCGGCTGGGTGACGGTGATCGTGCTGCTCGAACCGCAGCCGCAACATGTGAGGGCGACGGCAGCCGTCACGAGTGCCAAAGCCGTGCGCACAGGCCAAAGCTACCCGATCTTCTGTGCAGTTCTTGTGAGGGTTGGGCAGCGCTGAAGTCAAAAATTTTGTCTCGACACGCCATTTTTTGGTTCAGGGCATAGGCCATTTTGCCGATAAGGCGCACGATGTCTGAATCGAGGGAGATGGACGGCAGCGCGTTCGTGCACTACTGCGCGTTTTGCCGCTGGCACCGCGAGGGCCCGTCACTGACGATCCTCAGCGACGGCTGCGAGCGCTGCGGCTGTGCGCTTTCCTCGTGCACGACAGAGGAGTGGGAGCGCCTTGCTCCCACGCTCGAGGAGACGCCCTTCGAGCCCCGTGGCACTCGGGACAGCTCGGGCATGCTCTCCGCGATCTTGGTCGGCGTCTTTGTGCTTCCCGCGTTGGGGGTAAAGCTCGGCGACCTCGTGTTCCTAGTGCCGTTTGTCGTGATCGTGTTCGCTGCGATCGATTGCATCGTCACTGCGCGGGTTGGCGGCCCCCGGCGCTTTGTGTGGATTTGGTTGGCCACCGCAGCGGGGCTCGCCGCGAGCTCGTCGCTGCTAGCGGTGGTCGTGTCGGTAGCGGGGGACAGCACCCGAGTCGCGTTCTACCTCGGCGCGGGTGGGTCAGTCGGCGTGCTGATCGGCCTGTGCGTCCTCGCGCGCCATACGGTGTTTGGAGCGCCGATAGAGCGACTGGTCGACGGCGTGCTGCTCGCGGTCGTGCTCGTCGCCAGCGCGCTGTACTTCGTTGGTCTGAGGGGCTTCGACCGCGGCGATGTCCTGCTGACCGTCATCTTTCTCGTCGACCTTGCCGCTGCCTCGGTCGGGATCCTGTGCCTTGCCGCGCGTCCTAGCCGACGCCACCGGCGCGTGGCGTGGGCACTGATCGGCCTCGCTTTGGCGGCCGCCTGCGGTGATGCGGTGGTGGCAGCGGCTGCGTCGAACCAGATCGGCTCGAACGTGACGGTCGTTGCCCTCTTCTGGACGGTTGCCGGGTTCCTCCTCGGAGCCGCGGCCGAGTTTGAGCGCGCACCCGTCAAGGAGGCCGACGAACAGCTGGGGGAGCACCTCGGCAAGGGGTGGGTTTGGATTCGTGTCGTGCTGCCGCTGGCGTGCGTGCTCGTGTTCCCGACGATCGCCCTGGGCATCGGGGTACTTGGGTCGCTGAGCACTTTTGCGCTCACGTATTTCGGCGTCCTGTTCCTGATCACGCTCGTGATCGCGTTCGGCCGTCAGGCGTACCTGATCGTCGACAACGGTCGCGCCTTCATCCGCGAGCGCAAGCTGCGCTCGGATGCGGTGAGGCGCAACCAGGAGCTGGAGGCGCTAACAGGCCTGGCATCGACCATGACCGAAAGCCTGGAAGAGGCTCCGATCATGGAGCGGGGGCTCGCCGTCCTTCACCTCGCGGCGCGCTCGACAAGCTCGGCGCTGCACGCGTATGTGAGCGATGGAATCACGGTGGCAGCCACCGCCGGCGACTGGCAGCGCGAGCGGGTCTGGGTGGCAGATTCGCGGGTGCCGATGCAATCTTGCATGCAGCAGCGCGCAGGGCGCGTCATCGTCCGCCTGCCGCTGGCGGCTCGCGGAAACGACATCGGGCTGATCACGCTGATTCGCCCGGCCGGCTCTCCGTTCGGCGAAGCGGAGATGGACCTTCTTCGCTTGCTTTCCAGCCAGCTCGCGATTGCGATCCAGAACGCTCGCGACTACCGCGAGCGGCTCGACCAGGCGATCCGCGATCCGCTCACCGGGGTCTACAACCGCCGCTTCTTCTACGAGACGCTCGGCAAGGAGCTCCACCGCGCGGAGCGCTACGGCTCCGAGGTCTCGGTCGTGCTGTTCGACATCGACAACTTCAAGGCGATCAACGACTCGCTCGGGCACGGCGCCGGAGACGACGCGCTACGCCGAGTCGCCGAGATCGCGACCGCGGCGTTGCGTCCGACCGACAGCTTCGCTCGCCTCGGTGGTGAGGAATTCGGGCTGCTGCTCCCCGAGACCAACCAGCTCGACGCGCTGCTCGTCGCGGAGCGACTGCGAACCGCCATCGCGCGTAACAACATCCTGTCCGACCGCCGCGTGACGATCAGCGGCGGGATCAGCAGCTGCCCCAAGGACGCGATCGAATTGGGGAGCCTGATCACGCAGGCGGACGCCGCGCTCTATTGGGCCAAACGCAACGGCAAGAACCTCTGCGCGATCGCCAGCGAGGTGGTCGTCGAATCCGACGACGGTCACATCGACACCACGATCGCGCACCTCCACGCGATGGTGTCCGCAATCGACGCCCAACACATGCTGACCCAGGACCATTCCGAGAATGTGGCTTCCTACGCGGTCGCTCTCGGCCAGGCCCTGGGGGTCGAGCCCGAGCGGATCGTCAAGCTCCGCCGCGCGGCGCTCCTACATGACATCGGCAAAGCGGCGGTCAGCCGCGCAATTCTCGAGAAGCCCGACAAGCTCACCGACGACGAGTTCGAGGAGATCAAGCTCCACCCGACGGTCGGCGCCACGATGCTCACCCACAGCGGGCTCGCCGAGGAGGCGCTATGGATTCGCCATCACCACGAGCGCATCGACGGCCGCGGCTATCCGGCTGGGCTCGCCGGCGATGAGATTCCGCTCGAGTCGCGGATCCTCCATATCGTCGACGCGTTCGAGGCGATGACCTCGGATCGTCCGTATCACAAGGCGATCAGCGTCGAGGAGGCGGTGGAAGAACTTGAGCGGTGCGCGGACACGCAGTTCGACGGGTCAATGGTCGACGTGCTTCGCGAGCTCGTGAGCGAAAACAAGCTCACGATCCTCGCGACCGTGCGCTGACTAGCAGAGCCTGTAGCGCCGCCGCAACAGGTAGCGGCGCGTTCGGTCACCGCGACGCTCGACGAGTGTGATCGTGATGACGTGCCGCCCGGGTCGCAGCCGGGCAAGGCTGATCCGAAGCACATGCCGCGTCCTCCGGGCCAACCTTATTTGCTTGCCGTCGACGCGCACGGTCATCTTCACGATTCGCGCGCGGCGACCCGCCCGGAGCCGAAGCGTCAGGGCGCGCGGGCGCGTGCAGCGACGGCCGGTCGCCGGCGCCGGAGTGAGCGACGCAGGTACGGGGCTTGTGCTGGTGGACGTCACCGTGACGCTGACCGCGTTCGCCCCGGAATCGTTGCGCAGCTGTAGTTCCGTTGCGGTCGACGAGACGATCTCGGCGCCGCTCACTGTTGCCGTATAGCCGGTCGGGTAATGCACCGACGGAACGTAGATCTCCGTTTGAAGGCCTGATCCGGGTCGTCCATCCGGGAGACGCGTCGAGTACCGAAGCGTGAATGCATCGGTCGAGCTGCTCCAGCTCCAGCCGGATGGTGTGCCGGCGACGATCGGCGGGAACGGGCGATCGAGCGCGGCGATCAGGGCCGCGTTCTCGTTGCTCCCGCCCGGCTGGCCTTTGACGTTCGGGACGAGGTTGCGGTAGTCCCAGAACACATCGCCAAGCATGTAGTCATCGAACTCGGCCGTCTGACGCTGAAGCACCTGCGGGTCGTTCGTGGCGCCCCACTCGCTGTTGATCAGCGCCATGCCGCTGCGCTTCTGGTAGGCGGTCGCGTTGTTTAGGTTCATCGTCTCCTCGACGGCGCAGCCGGGTCCGTTGCCCGGAATCGGCGGCGCCGCGTTGGCGGCGCCATCGCCAAGGCAGTAGGTGTGGAAGTCAAAACCGGTGTTGGGGTCGCTGCCGTTCGGGTCCTGGAGATTGGTGTTGGCCGCGAAGTCGAAGAACACGTTGGGCTCGATCCAGATCATGTGATTGGGGTCCGCGGCGCGGAGCGGCGGGAGCACCCGCCTAAACCAGGTGCTGAGCTGTGAGTCGAACACCGGGCAACCGGCCGGGCTCGCGCACGTCTGCCACTGGGTGCCCGCATTCGGCTCGTTGAAGGTGTCGTAACCGAGGAGGTAGGGCTGGTCTCGGAACGCCTGGGCGTAAGTGGCCAGCATCGTGGCGAAGCGATCCGCGATCCCGACCCCGCCAGGACCCGTCTTGTTCGCCCAGAAGTTGTCGAATGCCCGCTGCTGGGCGGGATCCCCCAGCATCCCGACGCCGTAGCCAAGGCTCGGATTTGGCAGCCCATCGGTCAGCGTGGCCCAAACGGGCGCCCCGTCGATGCCGCTGGCAGCGAGTCCCCAGTCATCCTGATGCCAGTCGAGCAGCGTGTAGATGCCGTGGCTCTGAAGGGTGTGCACGGTTCCTTCGATCGAGGCGAGGTACGCCGGGTCGAAGAATCCCGGCTGCGGCTCGATCCCCGACCAGTTCATCCCGAGCCGGACGAGGTTGAACCCGTGGGCGGCGAGGAATGCGGCGTCCTTGTCTGCGAACCCCATCGCCGCCGGAAGGTTCGGCGGCGCGTAGTTCATGACACCGACGCCGTGGAGGATGCGGACCCGCCCCTCGGCGTCGACGATCCATCTGCCGTCGTGGCCGAGCAAGGTGCTGTCAGCTTTGGCGCTCGGGATCAGGATCGCCGACAGTAGGACCATCCACGCCGCGACCGCCCGGACCCTCATCGCGCGGCTGAGTGTACGCCGGGCTGGACTACTCGTCCTTCAGCAGAACCCGGCCGACACTCTCGGCGACGCATGCCGGCTTTTCGCCCGCCTCCGTCTCGACCGTGAAGCGGTCGACGACCTCCCACCAGCCGTTGCCCTTCTCCTCCACGGAGACAAGCTCGGCGGTCGCACGCACGCGGCTCCCGGCGGGCACCGGCGCCGGATAGCGGACGCGATTCCAACCCATGTTCACCCCGAGCGCGATCCGTTCGAGATCGGCGGGATTCCGCACAGTGATCTCCTCGCGGAGCCCGTCGATGACGCTGAGCGTCAGGTTGCCGTGGGCAATCGTCGTGCCGAAGGGCGACTCGCGCTTCGCGCGCTCGACGTCGACGTGGATCCACTGGTGATCGCCGGTGATCTTTGCGAACGCGTCGATCTCCTCCTGGCTGATCGTTCTCCAGGAGGTCGGTCCGCGCTGCACACCGATCGCATCGCGAAGGCGCTGAATGGGGTCCGTTGTGGTGGCCATGAATGAACCGTATCCGGTGTTCCGCGGAACCGCTGACATCATTATTGACGTTGACATGACTACAAAATGATGTCATTATGGAGTCATGGAACTCGACAGATACGTGGTCGCCCTGCGGGAGGACCTCGCCCAAGTGGCGGCAGTGGGCGATGAGTCAGCTGCTCAAGCCGCCGAGCTTCTGGCAGCTGCGCTCGACTCGTCGTTCGCTCGCCGGATGCAGGAAGCGCTTGCTGAAGCGGCGCTCGAGCTGTCCGCACAACTCGAACAGGGACGAGTCGAGGTCCGCGTCGCGGGCGCTGACCCTGAGCTTGTCTACGTCAACGACGCGGAGTCAGTGCCGGGCGAACCGACGACTGACGAAGCGTTGGATGCCCGGATAACCCTGCGGTTGCCGGAGAGCTTGAAGGCGCGGCTGGAGACCGCGGCCGGCGCCAACCGCGTTTCCGTCAACACATGGCTCGTGCGCGCGCTGAGGGGCCTGCTCGAGCCCCGTTCATTTGCCGGCGGCACTCGCCACCGACTTGTCGGCTACGGCCAGAGCTGAAAGGAGCTCTCGATGTCAGAACAGCAATTCACCACCACGGGGCCGGTCCGAGTCGATCTGAAGGTCGCAGCTGGCGACTTCCATATCTCGACGATCGAGGACGGTCAGGCGACCGTGTCACTCGAGGGGCCTCCGGAGGCTCTCGACGCACTCCGAGTAGATCTTCTACAGGACCGACTCGTCATTGAACAGCGGCGAAAGCCCTCGCTCAGCTTCCTCCGTCATACCGCGCAACCATTGCACGTGGAGGCACGCGTGCCGCACGGCAGCAGCATCGAGATCATGACCGCATCGGGTGACGCGACTCTGGAGGGGACATTTGCCGCGGTGGAGATGAGCTCCGCGTCAGGCAATGTGCGCGCGGCGGGCGAGATCGATGGCGACGCACGCGTGAAGACCGTTAGCGGTGACGCACGGCTTCCGCGCGTCGCAGGCGCTCTGACTGCGCACTCGGTGTCGGGCTCAATCGAGGCCGAATCGGTCGACGGAGCAATCTCGGCAAAGTCGGTGTCGGGCAACGTCCGGGTCGGCTCGCTGCACCAGGGTGAGGTGACCGTCCATAGCGTCTCCGGCGACGTCGAGCTGGGAATCGCCTCCGGGACGAGCGTCGACGTCGACGCGGGCTCGGCTTCGGGCAAACTCAGCTCGGAGATCCCGCTTTCCGACGCGCCTGGGGAGAGCCCTGGCGCCACCGTCGTGATCCGGGGGAGCACCGTCAGCGGGGACTTTCGGGTGTTTCGCGCGGCGTAGCAGGGTGCGATGAGAACGCCCCGCCGCGCTTACACGTGACCACGAAGCTGCGCGCAGCAAGCGCAGGCTGAGACGCGAAGATCTCAGCACGCCGACTACGACACCGTCACATGCTCGTTCGCATAGTGCTTGACGTTCATCGGCCGGATGCCGAAGGTGCGCCGGCCCGGCGGGCTTGCCGGCTTGGCGGAGAGGTCAGGCGTTCGCGGTCGCCGAAGTCACCGAGTGCGCGGCTCAGCTTGTCGACGAGCTCCTCGACGAGTGAGTAACGCCGGGGCCGTGCGACTGTTGGATCGCGGACTGCCACATCGGCCACCGATCGTCAGCGTGCGCCCGAGCAGGAGTTTGATCAGCGCGATGTCGAACGCACCCACCGCTCGAGCGCGGCCAGTTGCTCGAAGTAGTCGAGCTCCCGACACAGGACGAACGCCACGGGGGCATCGGCAGCGACGTCGGGGTGCGAACGCATCGCGCAGCTCTTGGACGATTTGCAGACGCCCCACGAAGCGTCGAGTCTCACACCAGCGCGTCCTCATTCCACCGGCGAAAGAACTCTGCCGCCATCTGCGCCTCACGGCTCCGGCGCGCCTCCCGCACCTGCTATGCTGCGAGCACGGCCGCCGTACCCGCGGCCACACCGATCGCCAGGACCGACGTCGCGTCGCCGTTCCTCGGCCCAGTCCACTGCGATGAGGTGCAACTCTCCGCTCCCGTCCGTCTGGCGTGAGCAGCGACATAGCCAGCGGTGCCGAAAGCCCGCACCACAGATGCAAACCCCGCACCTGGCATCAACTGTCCGCCCGAAGCGCCTCCCGCTTCTCTTGCTGGGCCCTGGGCGACCTATGTGTCCGCCGTGAAGCAGGAGGGGACGGAGATTTCGGCGATGGCCGATGCGATCGCAGCGGGAGATACGGCCAGCCTCACGCGATACGCGAATCAAGCCAAGCAGCTCTCGATTCAAGCCAAGCAAGCACTCGTCGGCAAAGGCTTCTCGCACTGCGGTCAGGGCCGCTAGCCAGCCACCCACAGTCTTACCGTCAGGTGGTTGCTCCCGCTGCGGGGCGCAGTGCCGTGACTGGCGCGATCTTCCGGAAGGCTTGGCGGATGCGTTCGCGTGCGAGCGCCGCGTCCGGGTGGCCGTAGAGCTCGTTGAAGTCGCGTTTCGCTCGGTGATACAGCTCGGCTGCTTGAGGGTTCTCCGTCAAGGTCGGCTCCGGGTCTCGGGAAAAAGGTCTGGGATGGCCCCCACGACACGCCAATGCCCGGGGGCCTGACGCCCAAGAGGTCCCTCGGACGCTCCGTCATCATCGCGCTGGTCGCCAGCGTCTAGTCACGGGCCGGGTCGTGACTGCATTCGTGCCTAACCGTGCGTTCGATACGTCCTCCGCCTGCGAGGCGTGATCCCCCCTCTCGGGCGCCTGAAACGCCGGTGAGCACTGGCGTTTGTGGCACGAACTGGCCCCGCCGGGCACTTGCTGTCCCTAACGGGGCCATGATCGGGGAGACAGGATTTGAACCTGCGACCGCCCGGCCCCCAGCCGGGTGCGCTACCAGACTGCGCCACTCCCCGTGGTCGGCCGATGATAACTGCCGATTCGAGGCCGGCGCGGGTTCGTTTAGACAAGCGGGCGACGGGGCTCGAACCCGTTCCTAGAGCTTGGAAGGCTCCCGTGCAGCCGTTAACACCTCGCCCGCGGAGTCGGTGACATGGTAGCCAGCGATCGGTGCTCAGCCGATCGGCCGGCGATCCTCCGTTGGGACCTGCCCTTCACGCGCCAGCCCCTCGGGTGGCCATGGCCCCGTCCAGTTGTCGAGCGCTCCGTCGATCGTGATCGTCGAGCCGGAAAACGCAGGCCCGATCGGCGAAGCGAGCAGCGCGACGAGCCACCCATACTCCTGCACGTCGCCGAGCCGCTGGAGCGGCACCGACCTCGCGGCGCTCTTCCAGAGCTCAGCCGGATATTTGCGCAGCGACTCGGTCTCAAACCGTCCGATCGCGATGGTGGTGAGGGAGATTCCGTCGACTGACCAGCTCTCGGCGAGCTCTCGAGTCAACGCCTCCACCGCCGCCCGCGCGGCTCCGGTGTGTGCCATCGCCGGCATGCCATGGTGCGGAGACACAGTCACGTTCACGATCGTTCCGGACCCGGCGGCCCTCATCGCCAGCTCGTAGGCGGCCTTGCACATCGTGAGCGTCCCCTCGACGTTGAGACGCTGCACGGCGCGCCACCCTTTGTCTGTGATCGCCTCGGCAGGAACGAAGTACTGGCCGCCGGCGTTGTTGAGCAGAAGGTCGAGCCTTCCGTGCCGATCGACGGTCGTCGTGACAAGCCGCTCGGCATCAGTCCGCTCACGGATATCGCCAGACACCCACGAACAGCCGACCTCTTCCGCCGCCGAAGCGAGCACGTCCTCACGCCGGCCCGCGATAACCACCTCAGCGCCGCAGCGCCGCAGCTCGGTCGCGGCCGCCTTACCGAGGTTGGTCCCACCACCGGTGACCAGCACAGCCCGACCCTGAAGAGCTCCGTCGGCGAAAACCCGAGACGGATCCACGGGCTATTCGCCCATGACCTTGATCACCAGCCGCTTGTTGCGCCCCCCGTCGAACTCGCAATAGAAGATCTGTTGCCAGGGCCCCAGGTCGAGACGACCATCTGTCACCGGGACGATCACCTGATGGTGAACGAGCAGGTTCTTCAGATGCGCGTCGCCGTTGTCCTCCCCGCCACGGTGGTGGCGGTAATCGCCGGGGTTCGGAAGCAACTCCCGCGCAACTTCTCCGTCCGTCTCCTTCCAGCTCGGGGGCGCGAGCTTGTCAAGCCACTCCAGCGCGTCGGCCTGGATCCCCGGCTCGTCGTCGTTGATCCACACCGCCGCGGTGATGTGCATCGCCGAGACGAGCACCATGCCTTCGGTGATCCCGGCGTTCTGTACCGCATCGGCGACGTCCTCGGTGATCCGCACGAATTCCCGGCGTCGCTCGGTGTTGAACGTGCGGTAGACGGTGTGGGAGGTCACCGCGCCGAATGCTATGTGCATCGCGTTCCGGCCGACCGGCGACGCGAGCGATCAGCAGGGGAGCCGGGATTCGAACCCGGGTTCACGGTTTTGGAGACCGCGCGCGTGGACCACTAGCTTACTCCCCTGGGTCGGGCCCGATGGTACCTGGAGCAGGCGGGATTCCTCCGAGACGATTCGGGAACATATGTTCGTACATGGACCCGACGGAGCGTCGGTTTGCTCACGCTCCGCTGCTTGTCGCCAGCGGACTGAGCGACTATCGGATCGCCGAGATCACCGGCGTGTCCCGATCAACGGTCCAACCACCGCAAAGCGTCGGTCTCGCACCGAGACAGCGTCGCGATGCTCGCCGAGATGGCCGGCCGCAGCGACGAGCGCCAACGGGGCGGCCTCATCGAGCCGTTGAGTGCGGGCGGAGGGATTCGAACCCCCACGGGCTTGCGCCCACCGGCACCTAAAGCCGGCGTGTCTTCCGTTCCACCACGCCCGCGGTGACCTGCAAGCAATAAGAACTGCTGCACGCGGCCGTTTCAGATTGTATGGTCCGCAGCCGTGCCCCCGGTCAGGAATCTCAGGCCTGGCTACACGATCATCTTTCCGAATCGTGGCAAGGCCGCCAGCAAGGCGACGAAGTCGATCGTGGTGCTGATCCTGCTGGTTTCGGTGGCGCTGATGCTGACCGTGACGATCGGGGGCTGGAGCAAGCTTCAGGGGCTCAAGGCGGTCAATTTCGCCTGGTGCATCGTCTACCTGATCATCGCGTTCTACGTTGCACGCTGGAACCGCGGGCTGCTGCCGATAGCCGCCGCCCTCGGCATCCTGCTCCTGATCATCTCGGTGATCGCCGGAACCGGGGCAGCGGGTACGAGTTGGTTTGACCGGAACCACAGCGGCTTCGCGGCCGCAAAGACGATCTTCGGCCCGAAGGGACTCGACCCCGACATGCTGGGACTGCTGACGCTGCTGATGGCCCCCGTCCAGCTGCTGCTGATCTTCTTCGCGATGCGAGGTTTCTCCCAGGGATGGAATGTGGAGGTCGAGGTGCCCGAGGACGAGGCGCGGCGCCGTGGCCAGCGCCCCTCCGCCCCGCCTCCGCCTGAGCCAGCCGCAGCCTGAGCGCGACCGGCCTACCGTAGCTCCGTTCGGCCGTTCCCCAGCAGGAACGGGGACATCTCCTCAATCAGGCTCTCCGCACGCCCTCGGAACCAGGTGCGGCGGATCGGCTCCCCACGCGCGAGCAGCTCACCGACGGTGACTGGCCTCAGACCGCTCTCAGCCGCCCGGTCGAGCAGCAGCTCGACGACGCGCCGGCGCCGCAGCGGAGCTGCAGGTGGGCCGTCGTGGAGCAACAGGATGCCGCCCGGCCTGAGCTCATCGACCGCGAGCCCCACCTGCTGATCGAGATCGAGCGCCAGGAAGTCCCTCGGCGACGCCGTCCAGGCGACGACCTCCAAGCCGGCCGCGCGCGAGATCAGATACGAGCGGATGTTTTGGGTGCCATATGGCGGCCGGAAGTAACGGACCTCTCGTGCGATCAGCTGCTCGAGTCGAGCTCGGGCGCGATGGATCTGGGCAACCACCGTGACCGGGGAGCACCGGCTCAGATCAAGATGCTCGTCACCATGCAGTCCGACCTCGTGTCCCGCGCTCAGCACGTCGCTGATCAATGATCGGTGCTGCCTGGCGGACCGGAGCAGCACGAAGAACGTCGCTCGCGCGCTGCGCTCGGCGAGGGCTTCAAGCACCTCAGGTGTGTTAGCGAGATCGGGTCCGTCGTCAAACGTCAGCCCGAAAACCGGTTCGGAAGTGGCAGCGCCGTGCACCGATCCAGCCAGCCGATCCAGCGTGGGAGCGGACAGTAGCGACGCCGCACGCACGGGCATAGGATAGGCCCGGCATGCGGCCCGTGTGTCTAGTTGGGACAGGCAGCCTCGCGCAGATCCACACCGTTGTGCGCCCGTCCGTACGGGGTCGTGCTGGACCGCTCGGACAGCCAGAGCGTGGAAGGCGGGCACAATGAATTGGCGCCGCCACTTGACGGCGAGACGGGCCGCGCCCAAGCCGGACGTCTACGTCATCTCATACCCAAAGTCGGGACGCACGTGGCTGCGTGTTCTCCTCGGCAAGGCGCTGTGCACTCAGGCCCGGAAGCCTGACCGGCTGCTTCTCGATACACCGACGCTGTCAGCCGCGGCCGGCGCGCTCCGGACCGACTTCGACCACGATGGGAGCGACCTGTGGGATCAATCGGATTACAGGTCATTGTCCGAGGACAAGCAGGCCTATCGAGACAAGAGAGTGATTCTGCTTGCGAGGGACGCGCCCGACGTGCTGGTCTCTGGCTACTTTGAGGTGACCAGGAGATCGCTCGTCTTCGAGCACCCGCCATGCCAGTTCGACGGCACGCTCGCTGAATTTGTGCGTTCCCCGGTGTTCGGGGCCCGGAAGGTCGCCGCTTTCTACGACATCTGGTCGAGGAGCACGACCGTGCCGAAGCAGTTCCTGCTGATCCACTACGAGGATCTACACGCCGGTGGAGAGGACGTCCTCGCGGACGTTCTGCGCTTCATCGGCGCCGAGGTAAACCGACGAGATATCGCCGAAGCGGTTGCCTACGCAGGTTTCGAGAATATGCGCGAGCTCGAGCGCGCTGATGCCTTCAACGACCCGCGCCTGCGGCCGGGCGACGTCGCTGATCCAGATAGCTACAAGGCGCGCCGGGGTGTCACCGGAGGCTATGTCGACTACCTGTCCGGCTCGGACGTCGCCTATATCGCAGCGGAATTCGAGAAGCGCGGATTTCCGTTCTGTAGGCTCGCCGCGCGCTAGCGCATGCAGTGTGCCCAGACGAACCTCCAGCTCTATAACCAGCTCCGCAAGAAAGGGCTCTCGCTCGACGATCTCGTCCTGGTCCACCGCGCGTACGAGCTGTCGACGACGCTCTATTCAGGCTACATCCAGGGGGACGGGAAGCCGTTTATAGCCCACGGCGTGGGCGTCGCGAGCATTCTCGCTGAACTCGGTCAGCCGGCAGCGATACTCGCCGTTGGGGTCCTGCACAACGTCTACGGAAACGGGGACTTCGGCGACGCGCGTGGTCCGGGCCCAACGATCGCGCGCCGCCGCCTGGTCCGCGACGCGGTCGGAGAGCACGTGGAGCAGCTCCTGGTTCGGTTCAGTCAGCTACGGGTCCAGTGGTGGCCCATCGCCCGCACGCTGGAAGCGCTCCCACGCTTGAACGACACCGAGCGACAGCTCGTCATGGTCGATCTCGTCGACTATCTGGAGAAGTATGTTGATCTTGGGGTCCTCTACTACGGTCGGGTCGGCCGACCGGTCCTTTACGTCGAGCGGATTGAGAGCGAAGTCGTCGCGATCGCTTCCGCGCTCGGCGAGGTACGGCTTGCGGAGATGCTCACATCGGCTTTCGCCGAGGTTGCCGCCGCGCGGAGTGAGGTCCCCTCTGAGCTGCACCCATCCGATGGTCGCCTGCACCTCGAGCTGTTCGTCCCCCGCTCGTGTCGCCGAAAGGTCGTGCCGCGGATGAGCAACGAGATCCGCCGGCTCCGAGACCGGGTGCAGCTGCGTACGCGGTTGCGCGCATGGTTGCGGGGGCTATCAGGCGCGTCGTCGCCACGCGATCACGCGTGACGGCGGCGTTCCGTGCATGAAAGCAATGCGGCGGGTGGGTACGAACGATCCGAAACACCCTGCTAACGGGTGCTTTTCGCGCAGGCAGTGCGACCGTGATGCAACAATCCGCGCGGAGCGGGACGCTCGTTGATTACGACGCGAGGCGTGGCGTAGCACGAACGGGGGTGTGCCCCGATGGCAGTGGTGGGGGCTCACCGAAAGGTTGCGTGTGGCACGCTTGCTCCCATAGACGATCCTTCCCTGACAGGCGGATGCTCGTGCGGCGGAGTGCGCTTCGAGCTCACCGAACCCGCCCGGGCTGCAGGCTACTGTCACTGCACCCGCTGCCAGCGTCGCACCGGCACCGGGTCAACGGCGCAGGCGCGGATCGACGGCCGCACCTTCCGGCTGCTGAAGGGCGAAGAGCTGGTGAAGGCTTGGCGGCATCCCGAGGGGGGCTTTGAGAAGTGCTTTTGCCGCGAGTGCGGATCGCACCTATTCAGCCGCAACCCCGACGATCCCACGCAGATGAGCGTGCGCTTGGGGGCATTCGACGGAGATCCGGGCGTGCGGCCGAGCTGGCACACCTACGTCGCATACGCGGCGCCCTGGGAGCCCGTCCCCGACGATGGGCTCGAGCGCTTCGCCGAGGGAAAGCCACGATTCTGATCCCGGCCGCGTACGCTGGGGCGGTAGCACTGCCCCTGCCTCCCGCGCAATTGCAGGTCGCTCGTCGAGGCCGTCGGCCGGCTCGTGTCGCCAGCAGAGCAGGACTCGTGTGTGTCAGGTCAGATGAGCAGCTTCTCGGCCAGGAGGGCGAGCCCCAGTGCGGTTAGTGCCGTCCCGGCGAGTCGTTCGGCGCCTTCGCGCGTCCGCTCGCTGATTCGGCCGCCGAGGCGTAATCCGAGCTGGGTCACGAGCAGCTCGGCGAGCCGTTCGTCGCCTTCCTTTGCCGTGAAGGGCTGCACCGATCGCGTGGCGGAGCGGTGCGCCGAGCGCGAGTCCGATCAGCGGCATCCCGGCTTCGAAGCTGGTGAACAACACGGAGATGCGCCGGCGTGACGTATCGAGGCCCAACGGGAGCACGAGCGCGAGGAGCTTGACGATCACGGATCAGCAGGAAAGTGCCATGTCGCGCGATGCCACCACGATCCAACGACTGCGGCACTTTCGTTAGATGGTTCCGGTGAGCACGAGCAGACCGATGACGACCAGCACGAGCGCCGTGAATACGTTGCCCCACCTCTCCAGCCACTGCCAGCGGATCTCGTAGCTGCCGCGGGTCGCGGCGAGCGTCAGTCCGACGATCGTCCCGATCGTGACGCCGGCGAAGACCACCAGCGATCCGACCGCGGTCGCGACGCCCGCGGTCGTGGCGGCGAGGAACACAGGGAGGATCGTCAGGTCGGGGGACGCCGCGGCGCCGAACGGGACCATCACCGCCGCCAGACCCGCCACACCTCGCCGCGGCTCGCCGGCGCGGTCGAGGTCGTGGTCGCGGTTGCTTCCATCCTCCTGGCCGTGGCCGTGCCCATGGTCGTGGTTATGCCCGTGGCCTATCAGCTCCAGCACGGCGAACCCGATGCCGGTGGCGATCAGGATCCAGCCGATGATCGTGTCCTGTGCGCTCTGGATCGTTGAGCGGAACTGCAACCCGACCGTGATGATGACCGCCCCGAGGATGATCGAAACCAGCACGTGCGCCACGCCGGCCAGGCCCGAGAGGCGCGCGACCCGGGAGAGCGGGTAACGGCGAGTGCGGCCGAGCACGGCCAGGGGAACCCAGTGATCGGGCAGGATCGCGTGCCCGAATCCCACGCCCGCCGCCGCGGCGAGCAGCGCCGGACCGTTGCTGCTCACGCGCCCAGCGCGCGTTCGGCGGGCCTGGCGGCGAGACCGAGACGGAGATGCTCGGTGTGCGACACCGCCTCGGTCAGCAGCGCCCGGACATGATCGTCGTGCAGCGCATAGATCACCTGCCGCCCGTCGCGCTCCCCCACCACCAGGCCGAGGTGACGAAGAACGCGAAGCTGCTGCGAGACCGCCGACTGCTCCATGCCGACATCCTGGGCCAGCTCACCCACCGAGCACGGACCCGCGCCCAGCCGGCTGAGAATCCTCACCCGGCTGGGCGTTGCCAGCGCCTGCATTGTCTCCGCGACCGACCGTGCGGTATCACCAGAGAGGAACGACAGCTCGCCGTCAGCACCATGGCTCATGCTCATATCATTGCATGAGCGGATATTCATCCGTTATGTCACATCGCAGCTGCCCAACTGACAACAAGCTGGCTGAGCCTGGCGGACTGGTAATCAAGCGAGCTGCAGGAGGCGATTTCTTCTCGACTCCGGGCTTAAGAGGACGCCAAGAAGCCGGGTTCAGCGTGGCAAAGAGAGCGGTTGAGTCGTAAGCCGGATACGAGGCGGTGAGGGCATAACTCTCACTCACCCTATACCCCCTGGGGGTATGATACGCTGGGCAGGAGTCACGTGCGTCCAACCCCGGTCGGAGGAGCTAATGCCCCCAACAGCCCAAACTCGCGGCTACACAGCCACCAAGGAACAGCTCCAGGCCCGCCTCAAGCGGATCGAGGGTCAGATCCGCGGCGTCCAGGGGATGGTCGCGGACGACCGCTACTGCATCGATGTGCTGACGCAGATCAGCGCAATCCAGGCCGCGCTCGACAAGGTCGCGCTCGGCCTGCTCGATGACCACGCCCGCCACTGCGTCGTCGGCGGCGCCGCGGGCGGCACGCCCGAGGAGCGCACCAGCGAGATGATGGCCGCCGTCGGCCGGCTCATGCACCGCGGGTAGCTCACGTGGACGCCGTCACCGACGCGCTGAGTTTCGCCTTCGGGATGACCTGGCAGGTCCTGTGGGCGCTGATCCTCGGCTTCGCGCTGTCGGCCGCGGTGCAGGCGGTCGTGAGTAAGCAGGAGATGCGCCGGCTGCTCCCGGACGATTCGCCGCGCACGCTGGCCGTCGCCACCGGCCTCGGCGCCGCCTCATCTTCATGCTCGTACGCCGCCGTCGCGCTGGCCCGGTCGCTGTTTCGCAAGGGCGCCGACTTCACCTCAGCGATGGCATTCCAGTTCGCATCGACCAACCTGGTCTTGGAGTTGGGGTTCATCCTCGCTGTCCTGATCGGCTGGCAGTTCACGGCCGGCGAGTTCGTCGGGGGACCGATCATGATCGTCCTGATGGCGCTGCTGTTCCGGCGCTTCCTGACCCCGCGGCTGGTCGCCAAGGCACGCGAGCAGGCCGAGCGGGGCGCGCTCGGGCGGATGGAGGGACACGCCGAGATGGACATGAGCGTTCACCGCGAGGGTTCGCTGTGGCAGCGGCTGCGCTCGCCGGAGGGCCTCACGTCGATCAGCAACTACTTCGTGATGGACTGGGCGGCGGTCTGGATGGACGTGTTCGGGGGGCTGCTGATCGCCGGCGCGCTCGCGGCGTGGGTGCCGAACTCGTTCTGGCAGGGACTCTTCCTCCAGCACCACGGCGCGCTTTCGACGATCTGGGGGCCGCTGATCGGCCCGCTGGTCGCGATGCTCTCGTTCGTGTGCTCGATCGGGAACGTGCCGCTGGCGGCGGTGCTGTGGAACGGCGGGATCAGCTTCGGCGGGGTGCTGGCGTTCATCTTCGCCGACCTGATCATCCTGCCGATCCTCAACATTTATCGGAAGTACTACGGCCGCCGGGTCGCGGCGTTCCTGCTGGTGACCTTCTACGCGACGATGGCCGCGAGCGGCCTGATCGTCGACCTGCTGTTCAAGGCGCTCGGCCTCGAGCCGACCGGCCCGCGGCACGCCAAGGTGATCCAGGCCTCGGTCACCCTCGACTACACCACCGTTCTGAACGTCGTCTTCCTGGGCCTCGCCGCGGTGCTTCTGATCCGCTACTTCCGCAAGGGCGGCGGGCTCGCGATGCTCCGGATGATGAACACGCCGATGGCCGTGGAACACCATCACCACCACCCTGGCCACGAAACCGAGATGCCTTATGCCCACTGAACGAGGCATCAAGCTGCGCCAAGCGGCCGACGACCAGATCTCCGAGCTGATCGCACTCCTCTCCGAGCAGGACGAGGGAGTGCTCATGCTTCCCTGTCCCGGTCGCGAAAAGCTCGGCGACGGCACCGTCGCCGCACTCACGTCGCACACGGCCGACAACTACCTCCGGATCGCAGAATTTCTCCAAGCCAACCGCCTGACCGGTTCGCGGGAGGGCGCCGAGCGACGTCACCGGACTCCCCGGTTCCTTGGCGCTCACCTCGGCCACGGACCCGGTCGCCACACCGAGGGTCGCCCCACCGACGGTCGCCACGGTGCGAGCAGCCACAGCGGCCACTACGCGGCAGAGACCATCGAGCTTCCGGGGCTGCTCGAGCGACTATCACTGGGCCGGAACTCGCTCAGCCTGCTGGCCGACCTCACCGACGAGGAGCTTGACCGCGTGCCTCCCGCGAGCGGTATGAGGTTCTGCGACGGGCAGCGCGCGCTCGAGCAGATCGTGACCAGCTTGATCAAGCACCAGAGTCATCAGGTCGATGCCCTCAAACAGGCCCTCGCCTGACGTCAGCGTGCCAGCGGCGGGGCGATCGTTGGCGTTGCCCTGCGGGAGTGCGATCCGCCCGGCGACGCTCGGCCACACGGTCATACGCGCTCGAAGACGAGCCGCGCGCCATACCCTCCAAGTACGGTCTGGGTCAATGCATGTCTCGGACTCATCGAGCCTCGCGCGGCGGTGGTTGCGAGTTCCGCGCTTAGCAAGACCCTCGGGCTCCGCGATGAGATGAGCGTCGGCTCACGAAAGGAGGACAGCGCGGTTGGTCCGTCCAATTGCGCCCCTCGCACGACCTGATAGGTGATGGAATGCGTCCCATAACCGACGACGCCGATGCTACCCCCGCCCCGCCTGACCCCGACGACCACGTCGCCCGCTGCAGGCGCAGATCGACGCCGCTAAGGCCCGGCGTGCTGGCTACCGCGCGCAGGCCGCCGAGCCGGTCGCCCGAGGAGGCCCCGTGCGTCCGACCGACGAGGAACTGGGGATCATCAAGACCGACGACACGGTCGGCAGGATCGCCGCTGACGCGAGTCAGACGATCCGGAGCAGGCTGAGCCGCCTGACGTCGCGGTTCGGGCGGCGCGGGAAGAAGTAGGGCGGACCGTCGCCGACAGGGTCGTTGTCCCGGCCGGCGCTACGACTAGCGCCGTTCAGCAATCCGCGCGAAGCGCGGCACTCGTTGAGCCGGGCAAGGTTCGCGTCCGAGAGGGGAAGCAGGTGTCCGCATCGACGGCCATGCAGCTTTCTATGGCCCTACCTTCTCCCGAGGCTTCGATCCTCGTCTAGGCAACACGGTAGGTGAGGATGGCCATGCCGTCGTTGAACGTCGCTGAGTCGATCAGCTCGAACTGCGTCGGCGGGCCTTTCGGGAACAGGACATCGTCGGTCGTGCCCTTGCCAACGAACAGTGGGTGGAGCCAGACGCGGAGCTCGTCGAGCAGGCCGTTTTCCATCAGGAGTGTGGACACGGTCCCGAAGCCGTACTGCACGATGTCCTGGCCTGGCTGCTGCTTCAGCTTGCGGATTTCGGCGACGACGTCGTTTGCGATAACCGTGGTGTTGGACCAGTCGGGATTCTTGAGCGTCGTCGAGACGACGTACTTCGGGATCGAGTTCATGCGGTCCGAGAGGGGATCGCCGGAGCGGGACGGCCAGGCGGCGGCGAAGCTGTCGTAGGTGCGTCGGCCCATCAGCACGGCGTCGCACGCCAGCAGCAGGTCGGTCTGCACCGTGTCGGTGCGCGGGTCGGCGGGGCGGTTCCAGTGCCAGTTCTGGGGCTCCTCGACGACGCCGTCGAGGGTGATGTAGGTGGAGTTGATGATCTTGCGCATCGGACCGTTTGCTCCTTGCTTGGGGATGGTGGGAGACCCGGCGATCGAGCACCGCTGCGTGCGGCGGGGTCGTCCGTGGACTCCGGTATTCTTATCAAACTAAATGGTTTGATAGCAAGATGCCCGCCGACCAGCTCAGTTCGACCTTCGCCGCGCTCGCCGATCCCACCCGACGGGCGATCCTCGCGCGCCTCGTGAAAGGCGAGGCGACGGTCAACGAGCTCGCGGCCCCGTTTCCCATGAGCGCCCAAGCCGTCGGCAAGCACCTACGCGTGCTTGAGCGCGCCGGCCTGATCGAACGGCGGCGCACCGCGCAACAGCGTCCATCCCGACTGCGTCCGGTAGCGCTCAAGGACGCAACCGAATGGCTCGACACGTACCGCGCGTTCTGGGAGGCTGGCTTCGATCGCATGCAACAGCGGCTGCGAGACGATGGCTGAGCCAGCCCCTTTCGGCGGCGGCTTCACCACAAGGCGCGTCTTCGACGCCCCGCGCGATCGGGTGTGGCAGGAATGGACCGAACCCGAACGCTTCGCGGACTGGTTCGGCGGCGTGGACTGCGAGGTGCCGCTCTCGACAATCTCAATGGATGTTCGCCCCGGCGGCAAATTGCGCGCGACCATGTTCTGCGGCCCCGGGCGCCGCGTGATCCGCTGGGCGGGCGAGTACCGAGAGGTGACCGCGCCCGAGCGGCTCATCTTCACGATCACCAACCAGCCCGGCGGCGACCTCCACGAACTCGTCACCGTCCAGCTCACCGACCTCGGCGGCGGCCGCACCGAGATGCACTTCGAACAACGCGGACACATGCGCCCCGACGAGTACGACTACGCCAAGAGCGGCTGGGACACCTTCTTCACGCGCCTCGACGAAAGGCTCCCCGAAGCACCCTGACCTCCGCACCGCCGCAATTTCGACCATCGAACCCCGGGCGCATCGCCTCGCCGTACCCGCGCCCGCCGGGTCGAGGACCATGAGACCCCAGAGCCGGCTATCGGACAAAGGAAGCCGCCAGTCGGCAGCGGGCGAAACCTGCGCGAGCACGAACGCGAAACCCGCCGAGCACGAAGGCAGGTCTCGGCCCGGCCTTCACCAGCCGACGTGCTTGTCGCCAGCCAGGGTAATTCGGTCAGGCGGCTTCGAGGTAGCGGCGGAGTGCTTCGCGGATTAGTTCAGAGGGTGTGGTTCCGTCTGCTTCTGCCCGCTGGAGGAGCTGACGCCTGAGCTCTGGGTCTAGCCGGACCGATTCGACGCTGGACGGCGCGTTTCCGATCGTTGGTCGGCCACGCTTGTTGCGCCTCGCTATCAGCTGCTCGGGGTCGTACCCGGCCTCGGCTTCGGCCGCGAGCTGGTCGACTTCCTCGTCGGTGATGGGACGTCCGGATTTGGTGTGACCGTAGACCCGTCGTTTGGTCATGGTTCGAGCAGCCTCGCGTACTTGTCCCGCATCGGCATCGCATGGATCGCGATCTGGTTGCCTTCGGCAGTGATCATCACGACCACCTCGAGCAGGTTCGCTGCCGTATCCGGGCCGATGATGAGCCAGCGGTCTGGGTCTTCTCCGGCGTCTTCGATTGCAAGCGCATGGTCGATCGCGTGGAGGATGTCTTGGTCGGCGACGCCGTGCTTGCGCGCCGAGCCGTGAATCTCCACCCACTTATTGTAATACAAAAAGGCTGGCTCGGCTGAGTCCTTCTCCGCGCTCGCGCTGAACGCGAGCATCGGCGGGTCCGATCAACAACCAAGGAGGAGTGGACATGGAAAGTTTGTTGCTGGACGCGGCTGGTCATCGTCGCTCCCCGGCCACGATCCCGGGCTACCACCACGGGCGAGCTCCGCGGAACAAGGGTCTTCGCTACCCCGCTGATCCGCCGACGATCGAAGAGATCGTCGCGGTCATGCGCGCTGCCGGAGATAGCGCCGACGGCGCTCGCCTGCGTGCGCTGATCGTCATCCTCTGCGTGCTGGCTTGCGGATCAGCGAGGCGCTCGATCTCGCTGAGACCGACCTGGACCGTTCGCGCGGTGCGGTCCTGGTTCGCCGTGGCAAGGGAGGCCGCCGCCGCGAGGTCGGCATGGACCGGTGGGCATGGGATCAACTCGAGGCGTGGCTACAGCTCCGACGAAGGCTCCCGGTCGGGGCGCTCCTGTGCGTCATCCGCGGGACGACCCGCCGGCCGCCATTGGGAACCGTCGGCTGCCCGCAAACAGCTGCGACGAACCGCCGCGCTCGCCGGGGTCCGTCGCCAGTTCGCTCCGCACCAGCTCCGCCACGCCCACGCGGTTGAGATGGCACACGAGGGCGTTCCGCTCGTCGTCATCCAACGACAGCTCGGCCACGCCAACCTCGGCATCACCTCCGTCTACCTGCAAGGCATCGACAGTGCCGAGATCATCGACGCCGTTCACTCACGACCGGCGCCAGTGATCTCAGCAGCGGCCGGCCTGGCGGATCGATAAACGAACCGGGGATCAGCGGGCCGTCACCGACGGCCCGCCGCCCCGGTGTCCGCGCATTGCCGGCTCCCCGTCGAGGGCGTCGAGGTGCTCGCCGCGGCTCGACAGCGAGAGCGACGTGAGCAGCCCGGCGATGAGTCTCGCCGCGTGCGAGAGTCTGAAGAGTCATGTTGAGAGAGTTCGACGCCCAACTTCAGAAGGGCGACAACCAAGGGGCCTGGACGTGCGTGGTGATGGATGACGTGGCCGAACTGTTCGGTACCCGTGGACTCGTGAAGATCCGCGGTGCGATTGATGGCGAGCCGTTCGTCGGGGCGCTGATGGCCCAGGGCGACGGGACGCACAGGCTTCCGGTCAAGGCGACGCTACGGAAGACGATCGGCAAGAAGGCAGGCGACGCGGTTCACGTCCGAATCGACGAACGAATCGGGTAGCTGTCGCGGCATCCGTTCTCCGTTCCGCGCGATGCAGGTCCGTCGGCGCCGCTCCCCAAAGACGCGCAATGCCGGCAAGGCAGGTGCGATCGCGGACGACTGTTCGGGATTGAAAGCAGGTTCGCCGCCGGGCAGCGCGAAAGATTTCACGCCGGATGACTGCGCTTACAGTCCCGTTCGTCGTTGTCGGCGTGGCCGTGAGCCCCTTCTGAATGTCGCGGCTTGCTAAGCGCGACGCCAATGGGGAAGTTCGCATCGTGGTAGCGGCGCGGACGTCGAGACCGTGGGGGCGGTATGCCTGGGGGGCGGGCATCGTGTACGTCATCGCCCTGGTGGCGGAAATTGTGGTCGCGGCCAGCGTCGGACTGACCCAGAACGACTCGGCGGCGAAGATGGCGAGGGTGCTGTACGAGCACCACGATCGGCTGCTGGTGATCGCGTATCTCTCCGTCGTCTACGCCGCCGCGTTCGTGATCTACCTCTGCAGTCTGTACAACCTGCTGCGAGCGGCCGCCACCGAGCGACTGCGGATTCTTGGCTCCTTGGTGCTGGTCGGCGGAGTGGTCTTCATTGTCTTGCATGCCGTCAGTGATATCGGCATCACAGGCCTGGTCGGCGCGAAACTCGCGGCGTTCAGCGCTCAACACGATCACGGCGTCTCCTACACCCTGTACCTGATGACGTTTGCGCTCGAGAGCGTCGGGGACGTTTTCGGGAGTCTCTCTGCTGTTGCCGCAGGCCTGCTCGTGATGAGGAGCGGCGTGCTGCCGCGTTGGCTTGGGTGGATTGCGATCCTCGCTGGGATCCTGCTGTTCCTTCAGGGCTTCGGCCTGGGCGGCGTCATCGCCTCGTTCGGGCTGGTTCTCGACCTCATCGGGTTCGTGCTGTTCCTGATCTTCGTCCTCGTGAGCAGCGTCATCTTGCTGACGAGAAGACACGGTCCCCAACGCCGCGGTTCAGATCACGTAGACCACTACATCTTCGGGGTGGGGTACAGACCCTGCACGAGCGGGGCGGAGGAGCAGCCCAGGATCGGCTAGCCCTAGCGCAGCCCGGCCGGGCACCAGAGCGCGCCCTGCTTCGATGACCCGGGACGTCGCACCGGCGACGACGGCACGAGCCCGCAGTGCGCTCAATCCGGGTCTCAGGGCGTTCGCAGGACGAGACCTCCTCCTCGCACGAGCGTGTTCGCCACCGGTGCGACTACGGCGGCGGGAGCGGGCTCACCGCGATCTTCCCCGTAGTCCGCGCATAGCGGGCATCCGGCGAAAGCACCGCGAAATGCGTCGCCGGAGGAAAGCGGGTTCGGACAACCCAGCGTCGCAGTAGCAAGTAGCCCTGAGCAGCGGTCTCGGTCCGTGCTCGGAAGACCGCTGGTATAGGGCGTCAGGCGCTAGCTCTCTGTCGGTCTGCTGGCTAGCACCGGCGGTGGTTCCGCAACCGGCGCGGGTTGCGGCCGTTCGCGCAATCATCTTGGCCTCTCAGATCGGAGGGAGGCAGGAATGAGACGGCTTGTGTTCGCGACGGTCGTGGCCTTGGCGGCCGTGCTGATCGGCTGCGACTTGGCGAACGCCGCAGCTCCTCGGCAGGTCTGGAGCTTTTCGCTCACCTCGACCGTGCCGAGAACGGCCACCGGGATGGTCCTCGGCGTCGATTTTCAGAATCCAAACGATCCGAACGCGCAGCCGCCCGCAGTGGCGCAGATGGTCGTCCACAGCCCAGGCGTGGTTCTCGACACGAACGTTCCGCCGCAATGCCACGCCTCAGACGCGCAGCTGATGGTCGAAGGCCCGTCCGGCTGTCCGGCTGGGTCGAAGGTTGGCAGCGGAACCGCCGTGACAGACTCGGGGCCGAGCGGCTCCTTTCCCCGCTACTCGACCGCCACTATCACCGACTTCAACACGAACGGCGGCATCATCGGCGTCGGGGTCAGTAACGACATCTCGGCGATCAAGACCGTCGACCACACGACGTTTGGACACGACAGCTCGACGACCAACTTCCCCCTGTTGATCGGACTGCCGCCGTTCCATCCGCTCATCGCACTCAAGAGCCTGCACGAGACGTTTCCGACGTACGTCCGCAACGGCCATACCTACGCCGAGACTCCGCCCACGTGTCCCGCCGTCGGGTACTGGACATTTACGGCGACGTTCACCTACCACGACGGAATCACGGAGACAGCCACGTCGCACTCGCCATGCTCGAAGCGCTGAGCCGCGACGCTCGCAATGATCGATTTCCCACACTCTCGCGCGAGGAATCCGTAGCCTGCTGTCCGCGCAAAGCGAGGCTGCGGACGAACCGGCCTTGGGGCTCGTCCGAGCGTCAAAGGAGGTCGGGCACCATCGACTACGCCGACTGGTTCTCGATGGCGGGGTTTGCGGCGGGACGGGGTCGGTAGCGGACGTTAATCGCCGAGGTCGGGTCGACATCGCCGACTTGCTCCAGGCGGATTGGAGTTGCGCCAGGGTTGTCGTAGAGCCTGATGCCCTCGCCGAGCAGGACGGGTGCGATGTGTAGGTCGATCTCGTCGACCAGGCCGAGCTGGAGCAGTTGACGGCCGATCGTCGGCGAAAACACTTCGAGGTTCTTGCCGCTGGCCGCCCGCAGCCCGATCCTCACCGCCTCTGCCGGGTCGCAGCTCAGGAACGTGACCCCGTCTGCCGGTGTCGCGTCCTCGGGGTGATGTGTGAGCACGAAGATCGGTCCCTTCCAGGCGCCGCCGTACGGGCGGTGCTCGCCGATGGCCGCGTCCCAGCCGTCTCGCCCTCCCAACACGGCCCCCGTGGTCTCGACGTACTCGTCGACCAGTCCCGGCCGGAACGTGATCCCCGTCATCCATTCCATCGAGTGCTTGGGCCCGGCGACGAAGCCGTCGAGGGACATTGTGAAATGCCAGAGCACCTTTCCAGCCGCGGTCTGCGGACGGGTGTCGACCATTTATCCGCCTCCTCTCATAGGGCATCGTGTGACACCACCTCATAAGACCGTTCCCGTGCGGCAGAGTCATCGACCTCTGTTGAGAGCAAAGCGGGTTGGCGAGACGGCCAGGGCTGTGTCCCGCTCCTCGCCAACAGCAGGGTGCCCGCTTCGCCTCTACGAGCGCTAGCCAGTGACGCCGCCTGCCACGTGCCCGCTCTGGACAACCAGCGGCTTCTGGACGGCCTCACTACCGAACATCCCGATAGCTGGCGCGTTAGGGTCCGAGCGATAGCTGATCGCGCAAGCCCTCTGTGGAACGAGTGGTGTCAGGCGACTCTCTTGGGGACTTACACGCGGATGACTTCGACGGCTGTGAACGCCGTGAAGTCCTCGTCCTGAGTCACGATGGCGGCGTCGTGCTGGAGGGCCGTTGCGGCGATCCAGCAGTCGTGGCGGCGGAGCTTGCGCCCGCCCTGCAGCTCCTGGTCGGCGATGCGTGCGAAGCACGAGGCTGTCCCGTCGTCGATGTGAAGCAGCGGGTATTCGGCGCGCACCCGCGAGAGCGTCGCGAGCCGCGTGGCGCGGACGCTCGCGTCAGCCGCGCGCAGCACGCCAAGCTCGAGCTCGGCGCCGGTGATGACCGAGACGGCGATCTCGTCGGGCAGCTCGCCGAGCGGCCGGTCGGCCTCACGGGCAATGAACACCGAGGTATCCGCGATCGCGCGGCTCACGACTCTTCGATCAGCGCACCGCGCACGTCGGCCAGCTCCTCGAGCAGTCCCGCGTCGGCCGGAGCCTCCTTAAGGACGCGCCGCAGTGTGGCCGCGGGCACCCACGAGCTGCGGCTCGCGCTGTGCGGCACGATGTCGGCAACCGGCCGACGGTTGACCGTGAGCGATAGCCGTTCGCCGGCCTGTACTGCTGCAACAACCTCGGCGGTACGGTTGCGTAGCTCCCTAACTGACACCTCGCGCGCCATGACAGCACTGTAGCATGGCGTGCGACGCCGATGCTACGGAGGTGCGGCGGGTGGGACTCGAACCCACAAGTCCTTTCGGACAATGCCTTTTGAGAGCATCGCGTTTACCGATTTCGCCACCGCCGCGAGCCGCGTCAGTTTAGTTCCGGTGGGGCCGGAGCCGATCAGGCATCGACGACGAGGCTAAACAGCTCGTCCACGATCCCAGGCCGCCCCACCACCACCCCCGCGGGATCATCGCCGCTCGGGCGCAGCTCGCGCACCTCCAGCCCAACCCGGGAGGCGATCAGCGACCCAGCCGCCAGGTCCCAAGCCCGCAGCCCGCGCTCGTAGTACGCATCAAAGCGACCGCACGCGGTCCACGCCAGGTCGATCGCGGCGGCTCCGCAGCGTCGGATATCGCGCGCCCGCGGCAGGACCCGTGCGACCACCGCCGCTTGCCGGGCGCGGACCGAGGCGTCGTAACCGAAGCCCGTGGCGACCAGCGCGGTCGCCAGGTCATCACACGACGAGGCCGCAATCGGTTCGCCATTCAACCGCGCCGGGCCGGAGCGGGTGGCAGCAAAGCACTCATCCCGAACGGGATCCAGCACCACGCCAGCAATCGCGCCCTCCGCGTCCTCGCACGCGACGCTGACGGCAAACAGTGGGACGCCGAACAGAAAGTTCACGGTGCCGTCCAAGGGATCGACCACCCAGCGCAAACCCTCGGCAGAGCCCGCGTCTCCTCCTCCCTCCTCCCCCAGCACGCCGTCGTCCGGCCGGCGCGCCGACAGAACGGCGCGGATCGCCCGCTCGGCCTCCAAATCTGCATCGGAAACCAGATCCGTCGGGCCGCTCTTTGAATGCACTCCTTCCGGCCGCTGCCCGAACCTCAACAGTAATTCGACAGCCGCAGCGCGGGCAGCCTGCTCGGCCACATCGAGGAGCGCAACCTCGTCAACCGCGGCGACATCCATTGCGCGCCGCGTTCTACCGGATGAAGGGCCGCGCCGCGCTGCGATCATGACCGCCCAATGCGTCCAACCGAGATCGTCGCCCAACTGGAGCGCTTCGAGCGCCGGATCGCGGGAAGCGACGCGGAACGCCGCGCCGCCGGATGGCTCGCTGAGCAGCTTGCATCGAGCGGGCGCGAGGCGCGACTCGAGCCGTTTTGGTGCAGGCCGAACTGGGCGCTGGCGCAGGCATGGCACCTGGCGCTTGCGATCGCCGGGAGCCTCGTCGCCGTCCACCACCAGCGGACAGGCGGCGCGCTGATCCTCGCGGCCCTGCTGTTCGTGGTCATTGACGCGGCCACCGGTCTCTCCCCAGGTCGGCGCCTCACGCCCGAGCGCGCGAGTCAGAGCGTCGTGGCCCTGCCCCCTGCCGCGGAGCGCAGAAAACCGGTCCGCCTGATCATCACCGCCAACTACGACGCCGGCAGGACCGGGCTCGTCTACCGCGCTCCATTGCGCCGGATCGCGTCAACGGCGGCGCGAGCCACGGGGAGACTCGCTCCTGGCTGGGCCGGTTGGCTGACGCTTGCGCTGATCTGGCTGCTGGGGGTGGCGATCGCCCGCCTCGAGGGATCGCACGGAACGCTCATCGGTGTGGCGCAGGTAATCCCCACGGTCGCGCTCGTGATCGCGCTCGCTCTGCTCATCGAGCTCGGAACATCTGACGTCGGCCCGGCCGCCGGCGATAACGCCACGGGTGTGGCGGCAGCCGTGGCGCTGATGCGCGCGCTCGACGCCGCGCCACCGCGGCACGCCGCCGTCGAGCTCGTGCTCCAAGGCGCGAGCGACGTGACAGGCACAGGGCTCAGGCGATACCTCCGGCGGCGAAGGCGGGTCCTGAAGCCGGCGGGTGCGGTCGTCCTGGGGATCGCAGCGTCCGCCCAGGGCGAGCCACGCTGGTGGGTGAGCGACGGGCAGCTCGTTCCGGTGGGCTATCTCAGGCAGCTGCGCGATTTGTGTTCAAACCTGAGCGCCGCCGAGCCCGAGCTCCAAGCCATGGCATATCGAGGCCGCGGTGCGACGCCGGCGCTGCCCGCGCGCTTCGCCCGCATGCCGGCAATTGCGATCGGGTGCCTCGACGATCGCGGGCTCAGCGCTCGTTCACACCTGCGATCGGACACTTCCGAGACAGTCGACCCCGGAGCTGCAGACCGGATCGTCGAGTTCGGGCTGCTGCTGGTGGACGCAATCGATGGCTTCCTGCGGAAAACGCGCGCAGAGCCGCCCCCGGCGACCGGCAGAACCAGCTGGAACAACCTAGACCGGCGTCAGCGGATTTCGCTTCGCCGGCCACTCGCGCAGCTTCCCCGCAGCATGCGCAAAGCGGCGGATCAGCTCTTCCCGAAGCGTCTCCGGCTGGATCACAGCATCGATCACCAGCTCCGAGGCGAGGTGCAGGATGTCGATGTCGCGCGCGTACTCGGAGCGCAGCTCCTCGGTGCGTCTGCCGCGCTCGGCATCGTCCGTGATCGCCTGAAGCTGGTTGTAATAGACCGCGTTGATCGCGGCCTGCGGGCCCATCACGGCGATCGACGCGGTCGGCAGCGCGATGCAGCAATCCGGATCGAACGCCGGCCCGGCCATCGCGTAAAGGCCGGCTCCGTAGGCTTTGCGCACGATCACCGAGATCTTCGGGACGTTGGCCTCGGACACCGCGCTGATCATCTTCGCCCCATGACGAATGATCCCCTCGCGCTCGACTTGGGTCCCAATCATGAACCCGGGCACGTCGGCGAGGAACAGCAGCGGGATGTTGAACGCGTTGCACGTCCAGATGAACCGCGCGGCCTTGTCCGAGGAGTCGACGAACAGCACCCCGCCTTTGACCTTCGGCTGGTTGGCGACCACTCCGATCACCCGGCCGTCGAGCCGTCCATAGCCGACGATCAGCTCCTTCGCCCACCGTGCGTGGATCTCAAGGAACGAATCCGCATCGACCACGGCGTCGATCAGCGCCCGCATGTCAAATGGCTTGTTCTCGTCAGCCGGGATCAGGGATCCGATCGACCCGGCCGCAGCCACCGGAGTCGCAGGCTGGCCATGTGGCGGCTCCTCGACAAACGACGAGGGGAAATACGAGAGGTAGCGCCGGGCGAAGTCGATCCCCTCCTCGTCGTTCGCAACGAGCGCGTGCCCCACGCCACTCACGGACGTGTGCATCCGCGCGCCGCCCATCTCCTCCAAGGTCACCTTCTCGCCGATCACCATCTCGGCCATCCGTGGCGACCCGAGGTACATGGATGCGTTGCCCTCCCGCATGATCACCACGTCGCAGAAGGCGGGAATGTAGGCGCCACCAGCCGCGCTGGGGCCAAACAGCACGCAAATCTGGGGCACGACGCCGGAGAGCCGCACCTGGTTGAAGAAGATCCTGCCCGCGTGGCGGCGCCCCGGGAACATCTGCACCTGCTCGTTGATGCGGGCCCCGGCGGAATCGACTAGATACACGAGCGGCACCCGCAACGACAGCGCCCGCTCCTGGATGCGCAGGATCTTCTCGACGGTCTTTGGCGCCCACGACCCCGCCTTGACCGTGGGGTCATTGGCCATCACCGCGACAGCCCGTCCGCCGATCGCCCCTAGCCCCGTCAGGACACCTTCGGCCCCCTCCCCCTCCTGCTCCCATCCCGCGAGCAATCCCTCCTCTGCGAACGACTCGGGATCGAGCAACCGCGCAACGCGTTCGCGAACCGGCAGCTTGCCCTGCTCCAGCGCCTTGGACTTGTGCCTCTCTGGCCCACCGCCGAGCCCGCGCTCCGTTGCCTCACGCAGTGGCTCGGTCATGAATCGCGCAACTGAACGGTAGGCGCTGGCTCGCCGGACGACGGCGGCGGAGGCAGGGGCTCACGAGGACGCAGGCCAACCGCCAACCCGATCGCCCCGATCACCAGCAGGAACAGGGGCCAGCCAACCAGCGATCCGCGCTCGCCAATCGGCACCCCCACCAGCACCGCGAAGGCTCCAAGCACGGCAACGCCGATGTACGCCGGACCGGGTTCTCGGTCGACTGCGGCGTATGCGATCAGCCCAAGACCGACGGCAAGCACGTACAGCTTCCACCCGAACGGTGCGCCGGAGGTTGCGCCGAAGTGGGTCAAAATTCCCCCAGACGCACGCATCGCCGCCAACAACAGCGTCGATGCCAAATAGCTGAGCGCCAGCACCAGGCCCATAACCCCGGCCGCGTTGACGAGCTGCACCGCGTGTCGCCGGCGGCGGTCGCGCAGCCGCAGCGTCCCGGCGATGAACGCAAGGGTTAGCACGACGAGCATCGCTCGGAATGTCCCTGCACCGTGTGGCCGGAACACCCATGCCACGAATTCCTCGACGGCGATTGCGGCCGCAAGCGCGCCGATCAGCGTGCACGCTCCGGAGTTGGCGCGTCGCGCGAGCGCAAAGGCCGTCAACGCCTCGAGCGCCATCGCCCAGAACACACCGCCCGGTCCGGGCGGGCGCGATGCGCCGAACACCTCCGCCAGCAACTCCAACGCAATCGCGAGTGGCAGCAGCCCCGAGATCAGCAAGACCGAGTGATATGGCCGAGGCACGTCCGACTCCAGCGGCGCCAGAAAACCCATCGTCAGCAACAACAACGAGATCAAGCCAACGACGACGAAGCGGGGGCCGAGCGTCCATTGGGTCATCCGCAGGTTGATCACCACCGCCGCCAGCGCCAGCGGCACTGCTCCGGCAGCAATAGGGTCCCCCCGGTGAGGGTGCGGCCGCAAAACGCTCATCTCAGTCCTGGGTTCTCCACCGGCTCCTCGCCGGAATAGTCGTAGAAGCCCATCCCGGACTTTCGCCCGTACCACCCCGCCGCGAGCATTTTTCGCAGCGTCGGCGGCTGAGCGAAGCGACGCTCGCGGAACTCGTCGAACATCACGTCGCAAATCGAGCCGAGCGTGTCGAGGCCAACGAAATCCGACAGCGTCAACGGACCCATCGGATGTGCCGCTCCTGCCTTCATCGCCGTGTCGATCTCGCTGATCGAGCCGACGCCCTCCTCGTAGGCGCGAATCCCATCGAGCAGGTACGGAACCAGCAGACGGTTGACGATGAACCCGGCCGTATCCCGGGTCGGAACGCAGAGCTTGCCGAGCCGCTCCCCGAACTCCATGCCGGTCGCGAACGCCTCCTCGGATGTGGTCACGCACCGCACCACCTCGAGCAGCTTCATCACCTGCGCCGGGTTGAAGAAGTGCAGCCCCACGAACTTCTCGGGACGCGAGGTGGAGGCAGCTTGGACGATCACCGGCAGCGACGAGGTGTTCGTGGCGAACACCGCCTCCGGCCGGGCGACCCCGTCAACCTCCTTCCACATCTTGAGCTTGAGATCGAGATCCTCGCTGATCGCCTCGAGCACGAGTCCGCAATCGGCGAGCGCGCCGTAGTCCGTCGTGCCCTCGATCCGCCCTCGCACTCCCTCGGCGTCCTCAGCGGATAGCTTTTCCTTCTCAACGGCGCGGGCGAGCTGCTTCTCGATCTTGCCGATCCCCTTGCCGAGCGCCGCGTCATCGACCTCCCGGACGACCACTTGGTAGCCGGCCTCGGCGGCAACCTGGGAGATCCCGTGGCCCATCAGCCCACAACCCAGCACACCAACCTTCTCAATCTGCGCCATACGTTCTCCGTTGTAGCGGGTTAGCCGCGCAAGGCTATCGGCGCGAATGCCAGTCCACGGGGCCGGCGGAGAGCACGTGGCTGCCAAGCGGCCGCCCCAGAACCTGCTGTGCCGCACGCGAGGCCTCGACCAGCTTGTTGAGGTTGATTCCGGTCTCGATGCCCATCTCGTGGAGCATCGACACGAGGTCCTCGGTCGCGATGTTCCCGGTCGCGCCCGCGGGCACGGGGCATCCGCCGAGCTCGCCAAATGATGACTCGAAGCTCTCGACGCCTGACTGCAGCGCGGCCAAAACATTTGCCAGCCCCTGACCTCGCGTGTTGTGGAAGTGAGCTGTCAACTCGACTCCCCGCAGCTCGTCGAAAGCCTGCTCAAAGAACTCCCGCACCTGGAGCGGGTTCGCCATACCGGTCGTGTCGCCGAAGCCGATCTCGGCTGCCCCAGCCGAGGCAAGCGCAGACGCGATCCCGAGCACGCGTGAGACGGGGACCGTGCCCTCATATGGACAGCCGAACGAGGTTGAGATCACGCCCTCGCAGCGCAGTCCCTCGGCCAGCGCCCGCTCGAACGTCCGCCGCAGTCCGGAGAGCGACTCTTCAACCGAGCGTCCGACGTTCTTCTCGTTGTGCGTCTCCGACGCTGACAAGAATCCGTTGATCTCCTGGAATTGCTCGCGGAACTGAAGCGCCCGCTCAAGCCCGCGCTCGTTGGGGATCAGCACGCTGACCGAGACCTCGGGGGGAAGGCGCACCGAGCTGAGGACTGCCTCGGCGTCGGCAAGCTGGGGGATCACATCGGGCCTGACGAAGCTCGTGATCTCGATCCTGTGCAGCCCCGTCCGCGCCAGCAGCTCAATTAGCCGCAGCTTCTCGGCAGTGGGAATGACCTCCGGTTCGTTCTGAAAGCCATCGCGCGGGCCGACCTCGCGGATCCGCGCGCTCGCAGGAAGCTCGGTCATCGATCGACAGAAATTATCCGCCGCTCGTGGGTCCCCACTCCGATCGTGCGCCCGTCATCTAGCGCAACAACCTCAACGGCGAAGCGCAGCTTGCGCCCGTCCACCACCTCCTCAAGCCGTGCTCGCGCAAAGCAGCGCGATCCCGCCGGTGCCGCCGCAACGTGCTTGACACACACCTCAAACCCGACCGTCGCTTGCCCCTCTTGCAACAGCGGGAACACCATCTTCGACGCCGTACGCTCCATCATCGCGACCATCGCCGGCGTCGACAGCACGCTGGCGTGCAGCGTCCCGCCGACATCGGTCAGCAGTGGGCCCTCGGCTGAGAACTCGTGCGTCGATTCGATTCCTGGCTCGAGCGATGAGGCCATAGCGGCGGGAGCATAGACTCCGCCGCCGTGTCGGACACAGTCTGCATCGTGGGCGCAACCGGGGCGCTGGGGTACGGGTTGGCGCTCAGGCTGGGACGCGAGGGCGTGCCGATCGTGATCGGCTCGCGCGACCGCGATCGCGCAGAGGAGGCGGCGCAGAAGGCAGGCGACCAGGTGCCGAGCGGCTCCTTCACCGGCCTGCAGAACGCCGACGCAGTCAAGGAGGCCGAGACGGTGATTCTCAGCGTCCCATTTCGCAACCAGTCGGAAAACCTGACCAACCTGAAGGACCACCTCCAGCCTGGACAGCTGCTGATCGACGCGACGGTCCCGCTGGCGGCCGCGATCAGCGGTAAGGCAACGCGGACGCTGGGGGTATGGCAGGGGTCCGCTGCGCAGCAGGCCCAGGAGATGGCACCCGAGGGTGTGCGCGTGGTCTCCGCATTTCACACGGTCAGCGCCGCGCTACTCGCCGATCTCGAGCACGAGCTCGATGAGGACGTGCTCGTCTGCGGCGACGCAAAGGCCGACAAACAGCGCGTCGCGGATCTCGTGCAGACGATTCCTGGCCTGCGGGCTGTCGATTGCGGACCGCTCGAGATGGCGCGGATCGTCGAACAGCTGACCCCGCTGATCATCTCGATCAACGTCCGCCACAAGGCCAGGGCCGGGATCAAAATCACCGGCCTGTGATGCCGCCGGCCGCTCGCCATCCTGGCTCGCGGGCGACTCCGGCGGCATCACATCGTCGGGCCGGTCCGGTCGTCGTGCTCGCCGGTGGCACCGGCGGCGCCAAGTTCGCACGCGGGATGCTCGACGTGGTCGGCTCGGAGGAACTCGTCGTGGTCGCGAACACGGGCGACGACATCGAGATCTACGGCGGTTACGTCTCCCCCGACCCCGACCTCGTCACGTTCTGGCTGGCGGACCGGATCGACGAGCGCGGCTGGGGCCTCGCGGGCGACACCTTCCGGGTGATGGACGGGCTGAAAGACCTCGGCACCGAGGTCTGGTTCAACCTCGGCGACCGCGACCTCGCGATCGCGCTCGAGCGCAAGCGCGCGCTCGATCACGGAGCGACGCTCACACAGGCCCACCGAGCGATAACCGACGCGCTCGAGGTCAGCGCCAGGGTGCTTCCGATGGCAGATAACCCGGTGCGCACGCGGGTGCTCGCGCGCGATCGCTGGTGGCCCTTTCAGGAGTTCATGATCAAGGGCCGCGGCGAGGGACCCGTGGACGACGTGGACTTCGTCGGTGCGACGCAGACGGCGCCGAGCCCCGAGGTGCTTGACGCGGTCGCCAACGCGCGGGCAATCGTGATCGGCCCGTCTAACCCATTCGTGTCGATCAACCCGATCCTCGCGCTCCGGGGCATGCGCGCGCAGATGAAAAGCGCCGACGCGCCGGTCGTCGCGGTCAGCCCGCTGGTGGGCGGCCAGGTACTGAAAGGACCTACGGACGTGTTTATGCAGTGGTCGGGGCTGCCACTCTCAAGCGACGGCATCGCCGCGGCGTACCGCACCGTGATCGATGGGCTTGTCGCCGATCAGCGGACGGACGCGACAACCGTGCTCGAAACCGATGTGCTGATGGACAGCGCCGACAAACGCCGCAAAATCGCGGAGCAGACACTCCGCTTCGCGCTCGCGCTCGGCTAGCGTTCCGCGCCGATGGCGACCGTCGCGATCCTGCCGGTCAAGCGGTTCGATCACGCCAAGCAGCGCCTGCGTGACGAGCTCGCCGACGAAGAGGTCCGTCAGCTCGTCGAGTCGATGCTCTCCAAAGTGCTGGTGGCGCTCACGCGCGTGTCCTTAATCGAGCTGATCCTGGTAGTCAGCCGCGATCCGATCGCGCTCGGCCTGGCTCGGCAAAGCGGCGCGGTAGTGATCGACGATGATGAGCGCGGTCACAACGCCGCGGCCCGAAGCGGCATCGAATACGCACAGCGGCGCGGTGCCGAGCGCGTGCTGCTCGTCCCCGGAGATTGCCCGCTGCTCGACCCAGAGGAGCTGGAGGCACTAATCGCCCAGGCGGCCACCGAAGGCCCCGAAGCGCTGATCGTGCCCGACCGGCACGGCACCGGAACCAATGCGCTGCTGCTGACGCCGCCCGACGCACTGGAGCCCTCATTCGGCCCGGACAGCTGCCAGCGACATCTCGCGAGCGCGCGCAGCAACGGCATTGACGCCAGGGTCCTCACCATTCCATCGCTGGCGCTCGACATCGATACCCCCGAAGACCTCGCAACGCTGCGGTGCTGAGCGCAACGCCGCTCGACGACCTTCCCGAGATCAAGCGCGGCGACAACGTCGCCGCGATGATCGCAACAGCGTCGAGCCCGATTACAAACGACGACGTCGTCGTCATCGCCCACAAGATCGTCTCCAAGGCCGAGGGCCGAGTTCGCTCGCTGTCCAGCGTCCAGCCCACTCCACAAGCAACCGCGCTCGGCCACCAACTGAACAAGGACCCCCGTCACGTTCAAGCAGTGCTCGATGAAACCCACGCCGTGCTCCGCGCTCAGCAGGGCGTTCTGATCTGCGTCACCCACCACGGGTTCGTCTGTGCGAATGCCGGCGTCGACGCGTCGAACGTTCCAGGTCAGGACGACGTCGTGCTGCTTCCCACAGATCCCGACGAATCCGCGCGAACGATCAGGCGTCAGCTGGCCGAGGAAACTGGCGCCCAGCCCGCCGTCCTGATCACCGACTCGTTTGGCCGCGCCTGGCGCCATGGCCAAACCGACATCGCGATCGGCTGCGCTGGACTGATACCGCTGGAGGACTGGCGCGGACGGACCGACGCCACCGGGCGGGAACTCCGGGCGACGTGGATCGCAGTGGCCGACGAGCTCGCCGCCGCTGCCGACCTCGCCCGCTCCAAAGACGGCTCACAGCCGGTGGTGATCGTCCGCGGCGCCGGCCGCCATGTCAGCGCCGAGGACGGACCCGGAGCGGCGGCGTTGATCCGGCCGGAAAGCGAGGACCTCTTCAGGTAGCGTCGCCACGATCAGACCTCCGAGCACGAGCATCACCCCGGCCAGCTGCAGCGCGCTCGGAGCCTCGCCAAAGATCACCGCCGCAAGCGCAACCGATCCGACCGGCTGCACGGTCAGCAGCAGCGACGTCAGCGCCGCGGGCAGCCGTGGCAGGGAACTAGTGATCAAGAGCCACCCCAGCACCTGTGAGGTCAGCGCAAGCGTGATCAGCCAGCCCGCGCCGGGCCAGGTCGGCACCAGCCGCGCGTCCCCGATCACTTCCCCCGCGGCGATGCAGGCGACGGTTGCCGTGGCGGTGGCGTCGAACAGCGGGCCCGCCGGCCTTCGCAGGTCGGCGCCGCCCCGCCGCAGCAACAGCAGGAAGCCGACGTACGCAATGCCGGCGCCGACGCCGAACACGGCGCCCCGCGTCGGATCGTGACCGTAGGCGCCGTGCTCGAGCACGCCGGAGATCATCAGCACCCCAATCCCCGCCAGCGGCAGCGCCGCGAGCACCCTGCGCCCCGGCCGCTCGGCAAGGATCGCCCAAGCCACCAGCGGCACGATCACGACCTGGATGTTGGCCAGGACCGTGGCAAGGCCCGCGCCGACGTCGCCGATCGAGTGGTGCCACATGATCAGATCGGCCGCGAAGAAGAGGCCCGCGTAAACCCCGATCCGGCGGTCCCGCCAGCTCCGCGCGCCGAACCGACGGTCCTCCCACCAGGCGAGCAGGCCGAGCGCCGGAAGCGCGTACGCGCAGCGGAAGATCGCCGCCGTCGTGGGAGAGGCATGACTGAGCCGCACGAGGATGCTCGAGAACGCGATCGCGACGGCGCCGAGCAGGGCGCACACGCGCACGTTGCGCTCGCTCCTGAGCCAGCGGTCCATTCCAGCAGCGTACGATGCGCTCGATCAGCCGCGCGGCCGATAAGCGACGACCCAGCCCGACGAACCCCCGATGCCGGTCACCGCGAACACATAGCCGCCCGCAATCGCGACGCCTCCCCAGGACGGGCCGCCGATCGGCAGCTTCGCGAGCGCGACGCCGGTGGAGGCGTCTCGCGCCGTCAGGAGCCCGTCCATGTCGGTGCTGTAGACGACCCCGTTGGCGACCGAGACGGGTCCGAAGTGCAGCGGGCCGCCGTCGGTCGAAGCCCACGACAGCGCGCCGTCAGAGCGCAGGCCCCAAATTTCCCCGGCCGTAGTGTTGGGTCCGTAGATCCGCTGGCCATCGTAGGCGGTCGAGCCCACGATTCCGCCGACGACGAACGCTCCCGGCCCGATCATCGTCTTCCACACCCGTTTGAGCGTGCCGCGCGCAAACGCCCAGTAGACGCCCGACTTCTGCCCATCGCCGACCAGCAATTTGCCACCGGGCCCGCGGATCAGCTGCGGCGATGAGCCGAAGTCGTAGTCCGGTCCCGCTGCGACGTTCTTCGTCTCGTCCCACACGTCGTTCGCCGTGGCCTGCGCGTGAGCGAGCAGCCTGCCCGTGATCGCGTTCAGCGCCACGACGGAGTCGGTCGTCGGCGCAGCCGGCGCGTGGTAGGCGTTGCCGGTGCCGACGTAAAGCACATGCCGGCGCGTGTCGATCGCGGGGGTGCTCCACACCGCGCCGCCATCTCGTCCCTTCGGAACCATGTACGTGCGCCACAGCCGCCGTCCGGTCCTCGTGCTGAGCGCGACCACCGTTCCGCGGGTTCTGACGTTCGGGTCGCTCGTCTCGCCGTACTCCGACGAGACCCCGACGTAGACGCGGTGGCGCCACACGACCGGGCTGCCGTAGACATCGGCATCCTTCTGTGCGTCGATCTGGCGCTCCCAGAGCAGCCGTCCATCGCGCAGCCGCAGCGCTGCGATCGACGGGGACCCGGTTTTGGCGAGCGGGACGAACACGCGCCCGTCGGCGATCGCCGCGGTGCCGTTGATCGGCTTTCCGAGCGCCCGCTGCCAGCGCAACCGGCCGCTGCTCGCGTTCAGTGCGAACACCGTGCCGCCGAATGCCCCGGCGACGAGCGTTCCACGCGAGATGACGGGTGTGCCGGTGAAATCGCCAACTGCCGAGTGAAAGCTCCACACCGGGCCGAGCGTCGGCACCTCATTCCACGACGGGCCGTCGGAGCCCCCGTCCCGAGAATTCGCCAGATCCTTCCCATAGAAGGGCCATTCGCCACCGGTCAGGGCCGCGGGGGCTACGTGCGGCAGCAGGTCGGCGGGATTCGGCAACGTCGAGACCGAGATCTGCGGAACGCCCGGCAGGCCCGGCACGCCGGCCGCTCCGACATGCAGGATCCCGGTCATCCCGGGATGCAGCGTGCAGACGAACTGGTAATCGCCTGGCTTGAGGCTGGAGACGCCGTAGACCTCCCCGCTCGATCCGGGCGCGACGTTTCCGGTCGTGCCGAAGTGCACCGGTCCGACCGAGGTGACGTTGTGCGATGCGACGTCCGTGTTGACGAAGCGAAGCGAGTCTCCCTGCCCGGCGACGACGGTCGGCGGCACGAATTGGTCCCCCGCCGCGAAGATCTGCTGCTCGGCGGCGCGCGCCGGGACCGCGCCGACGAGCATCGCCGCACTGCAGATGCCGAGCATCAGCGATCGAGCCCGGGTCACTTGACGATCCTGAACGCGCCCCGCATGAACGGGTGAATGCGGCAGAAGAACGTGTAGGTGCCGGGCGGAAGGTTGGCAGGCAGCGTCCACGAATCACGGTTCGCCGCCGCCGTATAGCCCGTGGGCCCGTACCCGAGGTCTCCCGAGTCGAAGTTGACCGGACCGTTCGCGAGCGGGTAGCTGATTCCCGTCGAGCCCGTACACGGATCGCGACAGGCCGTGACCGTGTGGAAGATCTGGTTGCCGGCGTCGAGGTTGTAGAAGTGGATCGTCTGCCCGTTGTGAAACACCGGGGGATCCCCGATCGTTCCGTCGAAGGTGAGGTCACCCGGGAGGTAGCGGAACCAGGTGATGCCGACGCTGTCGTTGATCGTCTGCCCCCCGGGCAGCGACGCCGGGTCGGGCAGCCCGGTCGGCTGGCCGCCGTGATTGGACGCCTCGGGCAGATGGCCGTGGGTGATGTTGCCCGTCGTGGGGATCCGCTTCGGGGTACGGAACGGGTCGATGGCGCCGCGCTGGGGCGGCGCCATGAAGGCGATCATGATTCCCATCGACTCATACCACGAGGCCAGCCGGCTCTCGTATGTCGTGCTGATCTGGAGGCGATCGCCCTTCTTAACGGCGATCTTCCAGTTGTGCCGGCTAACCGTCATCGCCAGGTCCCACGAGACGGGTCCGTTTGGATCGAAGTAGTGCGCCTTGGAACGGAACAGGAGATGCGATCGACGCCCTCGCTGGATCCGCAGGTCGTCCCATAGGCCACCGGGATGGAGATGACCTCCGACCCAGACGAGCGTCCCCGGCCGGTCGACCGTCCACGTGTTCAGCCGGGGCGCCCCCGGGGCCTGATTCGGGTAGGTGAAACGACCGTTTGTGCCGCTGCCCTGGTAGACGTTGAACACCGGATAGGCCTTGCCGTTCTGGACGTCCATCCAGATCGGCTGCACCGGGATCAGCTTTCTGCCGAGCGGGCTGTTCGCCGGCACGAAGTCGACGTCGTAGGTGATCCACACCAGCTGCGCCGCGGGC
This sequence comes from uncultured Solirubrobacterales bacterium, assembly GCA_963849295.1. Lineage (GTDB taxonomy): Bacteria > Actinomycetota > Thermoleophilia > Solirubrobacterales > Solirubrobacteraceae > Palsa-465. The sequence continues at coordinate 400,245 of CAWKGU010000005.1, read as the reverse complement.
GTCTCGTTGTGGACCATGTAGTTGAGCGCCCACACGTCGGATGCCCTGACCGGGTAGCCGTATCCGGGCGGGAGCTTCACATAGGTCTTCTCCTCCCCGGCGGCGGCGAAGCGCTGGCCTGGCAGGTTCGGCGCCGTCGCGTCGCGGCGCGAGAGGTTGAGCCACACCGCGTGATGCAGGTGCACCTGCTCGATCGGCGGAACGGTGCCGTCGGCCCGCACCAAGTTCGGTTTGAAGCCGACCATGTAGCCGTCGTACGCCGGCTTCTCGATCGTCACCGGTCCGACCAGGATCAGGTTGTGCCCGGGCGGAATCGCAATCGGGCCGTACTTGAAGTGCAGATGCTGCACGTCTGAGCTGAGCGGCCCGACGAACCCCGGCTCGGGCAGCGGCGGGCTGGCAACCGCCTGCGCACGCAGCGCGAGCACCAGCGCGAGCGCGCCCGCAACAGCGCAGGCCGCCCTGCCCAGCCTCGTGTAGGCGCGCACGCCTCCCACGCAGCGCAGCGTATCCGAAATCGGTGCGGAGTTCGCCGGCTCCGGCGGCTAGGGCTCGACCGGCGCTCCCACGGCGTGGAAGCCGCCGTCGACGTGGACGATCTCGCCGGTGATCGCCGCGGCGTAGTCAGACAGCAGGAAGCAGATCGCGCTCGCCACCGGCGCTGGATCTGATGGGTCCCAGCCGAGCGGCGCCTGCTTCCGCCACAGCTCGGCGAGGCGCTCGAACCCCGGGATGCCGCGCGCGGCCACTGTTCCCAAGGGTCCGGCGGAGACCAGGTTGACGCGAATGCCCTGCGGTCCAAGGTCGCGGGCCAGATACCGGGAGACCGACTCGAGCGCGGCCTTGGCGACACCCATCCAGTCGTAGATTGGCCAGGCGACGGCCGCATCGAAGTCGAGCCCGACGATGCTCCCCCCCGACGGCATCAGCGGGGCCACCGCGCTTGCCGAGCGCTTTCAGCGAAAACGCGCTCGTCACGAAAGCCTCGGACGCACTCGATGCCGGGGCGCTCATGAAGCGGCCGCCAAGCGCGTCCTCGGGTGCGAACGCGATCGCGTGCAGGACGCCATCGACCGAGCCCCAACGCTCGCGCAACGTCTCGGTCAGGGCCGTGAGGTCGGACTCCTGGTTAACATCGAGCTCGAGCACATCGACTGGCTCCGGAAGCCGCTGGGCAGCGCGCTCGGTCAGCCGCCGTACGCGCCCAAACGAGCTGAGCACGACGGTTGCCCCCTCCCGCTGGGCACGGTCGGCGACGTGAAAGGCGATCGACTCCTTGGTAATGACGCCCGTGATCAGCAGCCGCTTCTCGGCGAGGATCACGCGAGCGTCCTCAGCGCCCACGCCAGCCGCGTACGCGTCTCACCGGGCTCGATCACCTCGTCGACGAACCCCGCAGCGGCCGCGGCCTCCACGTCCACGCCCGGCAGCTCGTCGCGGCGGACGATTCTGATCGCGGCCCGCTCGCTCATGATCCCGAGCTCAGCCCCCGGCCACGCCAGCACCAGGTCGGCGCCGAGGTCGCGCGAGTTCATCGTGATGAACGCCCCGCCGTAGGCCTTGCGCAGCACGACCGTGAGCTTCGGCACCCGAGCCGCCGCAAACGCGCGCACGAGGGCCGCGCCATGGCGGATCACGCCGGCCCGCTCCTGCCGTGAACCGGGCATGAACCCAGGCGTGTCGACGACCGCGATCAACGGCAGCCCGAACGCATCGCAGAACTCGACAAAGCGCGCCGCCTTCTCCGAGGCGGATGCGTCGAGCACGCCCCCGAGATGGCGCGGCTGGCTGGCCACGATCCCCACCGCGTGGCCCTCGAGACGTGCCAGTGCGGTGACGACGTTCCGAGCCCACCGCGGGCACAGCTCGAGCAGCGACGCGCCGTCAACCAGGCCTCCGAGCACGTCGCGCACGTCGTACACACGCCGCGGCTCGGCAGGAACCACGGCTTCCAGATCGGCGCGGCGAGGCTCGCACGCTGTCGAGACCCGTGGCTTCTCGCCGGCGCAGGACGGGAGATAGGACAGCAGCTCCCGCACACGCGCGGCGGCAGCAAGCTCGTCGGGCTCGACCAGATGGCACACGCCGTTACGCTCGTGCACACGCGGGCCGCCCAAATCGGAAGCATCGATCTCCTCTCCGAGCGCCTCCCGCACGATCCCGGGCCCGGTGAGGAACATCGCCGCGTCCTCGGTCATCACAGTCAGATCGGTTAGCGCGGGTGAATATGCCCCGCCTCCGGCGGACGCGCCCGACACCACCGAGATCTGCGGGACGACGCTGCCGAGCGCGACGGTCTCACGAAAGATCCGGCCGTAGCCGGCCAGCGCGGCTGTGCCCTCCTGCATCCTTGCGCCGCCAGACTCGACGAACGCAACGACCGGTATCCGAGCCCGCCCGGCCGTCTGCAGCACCCTGACAATCGTCTCCGCGTGGCGCTCGCCCAGCGAGCCTCCCAGGAACGACCCGTCCTGCGCGTAGCAGGCGATCGGCCGGCCATCGACCATGCCGGTCGCGCCGAAGACCCCGTCGCCGGGAACGGACCGCGAAGCGAGCCGCGGCGATCTGACCCGCGATCGCAGCACCTGGACGCTGCCGGAATCGCACAGCGCGTCCAGCCGCTCGAGTGGGGAGGGGCGAAGGGCGTTCGTGATCAGAGCGGTCGCGCTCACCCGGCATCCCCGCGGAACACCAGCGCGACGTTGTGCCCTCCAAAGGCGAACGAGTTCGAGATCGCCAGTGGCGCCCCGTTCGCGGCGACAAGCGCCCTTGCCTCGCCCGGGACATAGTCGAGGTCGAGCTCGGGATCGGGGACCTCGTAGCCGAGCGTCGGCGGGATCAACCGGTGCCGGAGCGCCTGCACGCTCGCCACCGCCTCGACCGCCCCTGCGGCCCCGAGCAGGTGACCGATTGTGGACTTGGTCGAGGAGATCGGTATCTGCTTGGCGCGCTCATCGCCGAGCGCCTTCTTGAGCGCCGCGGTCTCCGCGGCGTCGTTGAGCTGCGTCGAGGTGCCGTGTGCGTTGACGTAGCTGAGGTCGTCCGGCGTCGCGCCCGCATCCGCGAGCGCAAGCTCGATCGCTCGCGCCGCCGGTACACCCGAAGGCTCGGGCGCGGTCAGGTGGTAGGCGTCCGAGGTCGAGCCGTAGCCGGCGACCTCGCCGAGCACGGTCGCACCGCGAGCCTCCGCAGCCGACGCCTCCTCCAGCACCAGGACGGCCGCCCCCTCCCCCATCACGAAGCCATCGCGTCTGGCGTCAAAAGGCCTTGAGATCCCGGTCGGCGAGAGCGCCTGCATCGCGTTGAAGCACGCGAACGAGAACTCGGTCAGGCTCGCCTCCGACCCGCCGGCGACAACCGCATCCGCGTCGCCGTACTGGATCATCCGCAGCGCCGAGCCGATCGCGTGGGCTCCTCCGGAGCATGCGGAGACAACCCCGTACATCTGGCCCTTGAGGCCGTGCCTCATGGCGACGGCCGCCGCGCCAGCGTTCGGCATGTACTGGGGGATCCCGAGCGGTGAGACCATCTTCGCCCCCTTGTCGCGCATCACGTCGTGCTGGGTCTCGACGGTCTCAATGCCCCCGATCCCGGTAGCGATCACGCATCCGATCGTGAGCGGGTCGTAGGGCAACTCGTCCCACCCGGCCTGCTCCAGCGCCTCGCCCGCGGCGACCACGGCGAGCTGCGAGAACCGATCGAGCCGGCGGACCTCCTTCACCGACAGAAAGTCGGACGGTTGGAACTCGCTGCACGCTCCGGCACCGTCGACGATCCCGCAGACGCCCGCGGCCCAGCGCTCATGCAGAGCGTCCGCGCCGACGCCGAGCGGCGTGACGGCCCCGAGGCCGGTGATGACGACCTTCCGAGCCAAGCGCTCAGCCGGCTCTCGAAACGATCAGATCGATCGCGTCACCGACGGTCTTCAGCTCCTTCATATCCTCGCCCTTGAGCACGACGCCGTATTCGTCCTCGACGATCTGGGCGAGCTCGACAAGATCGAGCGAGTCGATGTCAAGCTCCTCGAAGGTCGCACCGCGGGTGATCTGACTCTCGTCAGGACCGAAGCTCGCGAGCGCCTCGGCCACCCTGGCCTCCACCTGCTGAGTTGTCACTGTCGACATACCGTTTGCTCCTTTAGCTCGTTTGTCTACGCGGCCAGGCCGCCGTCCACGGTGAGCACCGCGCCGGTCACGTAACTGGCAGCATCCGACGTCAGAAAGCGTACGCACGCAGCCACTTCCTCGGGTGTTCCCGCACGCCGCGCGGGCACGGCGGCGAGCAGATCTCGGGAGATCTCCTGCGTCATCTCGGTCTCGATCCACCCCGGAGCGACTGCGTTGATCGTGATTCCCCGCCGCGCTACCTCGACCGCTGCGGTCTTCGTCAGCGCGATCAGGCCCGCCTTCGCCGCGGCGTAGTTCGCCTGGCCCGGATTGGCGCGCAGCCCGGTGACCGACGCGATGTTGACGATCCGCCCGGCTCGGGCGCGAAGCATCGACTTGAGCGCGCGACGGGTCAGACGAAAAGCCGCGCTGAGATCAGTCTCGAGCACCGCCTGCCAATCCTCGTCGCCGAGCGACGGGACCAGGTCGTCGCGCGCCACGCCGGCATTGTTGACGAGCCCCAGGACGGGGAGCTCGAATGCCCTCTCCGCGGCCTCGAACAGTACGTCCGCCGCCTCAGGCTTGGTCACGTCTGCCTCGATCGCGACCGCCCGGCCGCCAGCCGACGCGATCTCCTCGACCACGCCCTCGGCGAGCTGCGCGTCGGTGCGGTAGTTCACGCCGACCGGCCAGCCGTCGCCCGCGAGCGCGCGCGCGATCGCCGCCCCGATGCCCCGTGAGGCGCCGGTCACGAGCGCCGCTCCAGGGGGCCAGCCTTCAGCCATCCCCCGCTCCCCACTCGACCACTGCACCGCCCCAGGTGAAGCCGGCCCCGAACGCGCTGAGCAGGACACGTGCGCCGGGGCGTAGCCGTCCGTCGCGCTCGGCGGCGACGAGCGCGACCGGCAGCGTCGCGGCGGATGCGTTGCCGAGCGTCTCGACACAGTCGACGACTCGCTCGGGCTCAAGCCCGAGCCGCTCGCCAAGCGAGCGCGTGATCCGTGCGTTCGCCTGGTGATAGACGAACAGATCGACGTCATCGAGTGTCAGCCCCGCAAGTGAGACCGCCTGGAGCGTCACCTCGCGCATTCTCGCCACGGCGTTGCGGTACACCTCCGGTCCGTCGAGCCGCAGCTTGCGCTCCTGGTGCGACGCGATGATCGTCCTTCCGTGAGCACCGTCGCAGCCCAGCACGATCGGGCCGATCGCGCCGCCGGTTCCGTCGCTCGGGCCCACGAGTACGGCTCCGGCGCCGTCGCCGAAGAGCGGCGCCGAGCGCTTGTCCTCGTAGTCGGTGATCCGGGTGATGAAGTCCGCTCCGACCACGAGCACATATCTTCCCCGCCCGCTTTCGATCTGGGCGGTTGCCGCAGCAAGCCCCGAGAGGAAACCCGTACAGGCGGCTCCCACGTCGAACGCCCCGGCATGATCGGCGCCGAGGCCGTGGGCCACGAGCGGCGCGGCGTTGGGCGTCAGCTCGTCCTGCGTCATCGTCCCAACGAGCACGAGGTCGAGCTCCGCTGCGTCGACACCGGCTCGCTCCAACGCGCCGGCGCCAGCTCGGATCGCGTAGTCGGTGAGCCGCTCCTCAGCACGCGCTTGGCGGCGCTCACGGATCCCGGTGCGCGACACGATCCACTCCTCGCTGATCTCGAGCTTCGCGGCGAGCTCGGCCGTCGTCAGCCGTCCCTCTGGCAGCGCCCGGGCAACAGAGCGGATCGCGGCAAATGCGCTCCGCGGCGGCCCGTGCAATCCGCGGAACGCAACCGCCTGCTCAAGCACTGACCAGCTCCACGTTGTCGAGCGTGCGCTTGGCGAGACCGGTGAGCACGCGGCCCGGCCCGACCTCGATGAACCGCTCCGCCCCACGTGCGCGCAGGGCGAGCATCGTCTCCCGCCAGCGCACGGGCATCGTCAGCGCCTCGACCAGCCTCCGGCGGACGTCATCGAACGGCTCAGCGGTCACCGCCGACAGCACGGTCACCCTGGGCCGCTCGATCGTCACGCGCTCCAGCGCTGCGGCGAACTTCGGCACCGCCGAGGCCATCATCGGCGAATGGAAGGCGCCAGTGACCGGAAGCTCCAACGCCCGCAAGCCGAGCTCCTTGGCCGCCGCGGCAGCGTTCGGCAGCGCCTCGCGCGCGCCGGAGAGAACGATCTGCTTTGGAGAATTATCGTTGGCGACCGACAGTCCATGCGCGCCTGCAAGCTCTGCGGCGCGCTCGGCAGCACCGCTTCCCATCAGCGCGATCATCCCCCCGTCCCCGGCCTCGTCGCCCGCGCGTTGCATGAGCGCGCCGCGGAGCGCCACGAGCTCGAGCCCATCGCGCTCGCTCAGGCTGCCCGCCACCACGAGCGCGGCGAGCTCGCCCAGCGAATGGCCGGCCATCATCTCGCCGGCCGGGCGGCCCAGCGACTCCCACCCGGCGAGACTCGCGCAGAAGATCGCCGGCTGAGCGAAGCACGTCCCCTCATCGGCTCGCGCAAAGGGGTCCTCGCCGACCGCCTCAACCACCATCTCCAGCAGCTCAGGCCTGGCCTGCGCAACCGTCGCGCGCATGTCGGAGGTCTGGCTTCCCTGGCCCGGGAAGAGGATCGCAGTGAGGGCCACTTTCAGGACCGTACGCGCCGACCGGCAATTGGGAACGGGCCGAAGAACAATCTCCCCCCAACCGGGGGGAGGCCACGGCGCGGTCCCGGATTCTCGGTACGCTTGGGTACCTCGTGAGCGAGCTGCTTCCCCGCCCCGTTCGGCTGCTCCTTGGCGCCACGAGCCTCGGCGTCAGCGATCGTCGTCTTCGCCGCGCTGTCGAGGGCAAGGTCGTAATGATCACCGGCGCCTCCTCGGGAGTCGGGGAGGCAAGCGCGCGGCGTCTCGCCGGCGCCGGCGCGACGATCCTGCTCGTCGCCAGACGCGTCGATGAGCTCGAACGGGTGCGGCGCGAGATCGAGGGCGCCGCCGGAAGCGCACAAATCCACCCCTGCGACCTCGCCGACACGGACCAGGTCGAGCAGCTCGTCGACCGGGTGCTAACGGAGCACGGGCACGTCGATGTGGTCGTCTCCAACGCGGGAATCTCGATCCGCCGCTGGATCTCGCAGTCCTATAACAGGTTCGACGACATCGAGCGCACGATCCGCGTCAACTACCTGGGCCCGATTCGACTCGTGCTTGGTCTGCTCGAGCCGATGCGCGAGCGAGGCAGCGGACACATCGTCAACGTGGGCACGGTCGGCGTGAACTTCCCGCCGCTGCGCTGGAGCGCGTATATCGCCTCCAAGACCGCGTTTGAGACATGGTTGAGCGGAGTCGCTCCGGAGATCCGAGCCGACGGCGTGACCGTGAGCTCAATCCATCTTCAGCTTGTTCGCTCGCCGATGCTGGGCCCGTTTCGGATCTGGAACTACCTCCCCGGCATGAGCACCGACGAGGCGGCGGGGATCGTGGCCAGGGCGATCGTCGATCGCCCACGCACCGTCGCGCCGCTGTGGGGCAGGGTCGGCGGTGCCACCACCGCGCTTGCGCGGGCACCGATCGAGGCGGCGCTGGGACGGTACGCAGGTCAGGTGCGAGCTCCCGCTGGATCGGTGCAGAAGGGTGGGGAAACGCTCCAAGAGGCAGCGCGTGGCGTCGCGACGATCGCGGCCACGCGCGTCGTCCGACCGGTGCGCCCCGACCGCCTCGCCCGGATCGCGATCGCGCAGCGGCGCTACGGCGCCACGGCGGCGTTCCTGACGGCGTCGGCGGCCGAGCTCTATCCGCAGCGGACGAGCGTGATCGACGAGCTTGGAGACATGTCCTACCTGGAGCTCGACCGCGACGTCCGGGCGCTCGCGTCGGCGCTGCACGCCCACTTCGAAGGGTTCCATCAAGGCAACCGGGTGGCGATCATGTGCCGAAACCACCGCGGGTTCGTGCAGGGCTCGGCAGCGGCGACGCGGCTGGGCTGCGACCTCGTTCCGCTGAACAGCGACTTCGCGGGGCCCCAGCTCGCCGACGTGCTGGCGCGCGAGGGGGTGGCGGCGGCGATCTACGACGAGGAGTTCGACCAGGTCTTCGAAGCTGCCGACTTCGGCGGAACGCGGATCATCACCTGGCACGAGGATGAGCCGGGAAAGCCGACGATTGAGGCGCTGATCTCGGCCGCCGGCGAGGAGCCCCCGCCGCCGAGCAGGCCGGGCAGGCTGATCGCGCTGACCTCGGGAACGACGGGCACGCCGAAGGGCGCGACCCGCTCGGTCCGCGCGCGCTCGCTGCTGCCCCTTGCCGTGAGCGGCCTGCTTGACATGGCGAGGCTGAGCCCAGCACCGCGCTCGGGCGAGCCAATCGTCGTGGCCCCTCCGCTCTTCCATCTCTACGGCATGATCGGCTTCGCGTCGGGCTTCGGGATGGGCTCGGCGATCGTGCTGCGCAGACGGTTTGATCCCGAGGTGGTGCTCGAGCAGATCGAGCGCACCGGCGCCGGGACGCTGCTGGCGGTGCCGACGATGCTCAAGCGGATAATGGATCTTCCCGAGTCGACCCGCGAGCGCTACGACACCTCCTCGCTGCGGATGATCGCGAGCGGCGCCGCCCCGCTCCCGCCCGAGCTCGCCGTCGCGGTGATGGACCAGTTCGGCGACATCCTCTACAACGGCTACGCGTCGACCGAGGTTGGAGCTGGAACGCTGGCAACGCCGGCTGACCTGCGCGCCGCGCCCGGCACGGTCGGACGCCCGATGGCGGGCGTCAAGCTGCGGATTCTCGATGAGGAGGGGCTCGAGCTCGCCCCTGAGGAGACGGGCCGGATCTTCGTCGGCAGCCCGCTGCTGTTCGAGGGCTACACCGGTGGCGGCAGCAAGCAGGTGATCGACGGGCTGATGAGCACCGGCGATGTCGGCCACCTCGATCGCGCCGGGCGGCTGTTCATCGACGGACGCGACGACGACATGATCCTCTCGGGCGGCGAGAACGTGTTCCCGCAGGAGGTGGAGGAGCTCCTCAGCGCGCACGACGCGGTCGCCGACGCGGCCGCGTTTGGCGTTCCCGATCCCGACTTCGGCCAGCGCCTGGCCGCGCTGGTGGCACTTAAACCGGGCTGCTCCGCCACCGAGGAGGAGCTGAAACAGTTCGTCAAGCAGCGGCTCGCGCGCCACAAGGTCCCCAGGGAGATCGAGTTCGTCGAGAGCCTGCCGCGTACCGCCACCGGCAAGATCCAGCGGCGCAAGCTCGCAGAGCAGCACGCGGCGCGGTGAGCGCCGGCACACCCCAGCGCGCGGATGCCCTGCGCCGCCTCGACGCGCTGCACCGCGTGGCCCTCCGGCTCGCCCAGCAGGCCCCCTCAGGGCGGATTCTGCTGGCGCGCGTGCGGGACTCGATCGACCCGGAGTGGGTCCCGCGCCCGTGGGGCGACGATCTCATCGAGGCGCTCGACAGCGCGCGCCGAAAATCCCGCTCGCCACTGCCGATCCGGACGATCGAGCGTGTGCTGAAGGACGCTTGGGGATCTGAGCCCGTTGACGCGCTCGACGGGCTCGTTCCCGAGCCGGTCGCGGTCACGCCGAGCGCCCAGGTTCACCGCGCCACGCTCGATGGCGAACCCGTCGCCGTCAAGGTCCTCAGGCCCGGGCTGGCAGCCGCCGTGCGCAACGATCTCGCGCTGCTGGAGAGCCTGCTCGGACCATTGAGCGCGGCGTTCCCCGCACTCGACGCCACGGCAATCGTCGGGGAATTCCGCGAACGCGTGCTCGACGAGCTCGATCTCGAGCACGAGGCCACCGTCCAACGCCACTTCCATCGACGGCTGCGCGGCCACCCCTTCCTCCGCGTACCCGCCCCGGTCACGTCGCTCTGCCACGAGAGCGTGCTCGTCAGCGAGTGGGTCGAGGGCGTACCGCTGTGGGAGGCGACGGATCCCGACCGCGCCGCAGCCCGGCTGACGGTGTTCGTGCTTGGCGCAGGCCGCCATGGGTTCGCTCACGCCGACCCGCATCCCGACGACGTGCTCGTCGAGGCAGACGGCACGCTCGCGATCCTCGACTTCGGCGCCACCCGCACGATCGCCGGCGAGCGGATCGATCAGTCCGCCGCCGCACTCGACGCGCTCGCCGCGGGCGACGCGCCCTCCCTCGGCGAGGCACTCAGCCAGCTCGGCTGGCTTCCAGCCGAGCACGCCGAGACCGCCCTGGCCCTCGCCCAGCACGCGCTCGGCGAGCTCGCCGGGTCCGAGCCGGCGCGCCTCGACGGGGACGCGATCATCGCGGCTCGCGACCGGCTGTTCGAGCGGCCGGATGCAGTCGCCGAGCTGCTGACGGCCGGCAAGCTCGCGCCGGAGGATCTGTGGCCGCTGCGCGGTGTAGCCCAGCTGTTCGCGACGATCGCGCGTGTCGGCGCGACGGGGTCATGGCGCGAGCTGAGCCGTGCCGCGCTGCGCGAAGGGTGGGACGCGCAGCCGAACTAGCGTCGCGACCTACGCCGCCTTGCGGTCCGCCGCCTCGACGACCTCGGTCATCGGCTCGGGCGCTCGGACCAGCCGATTCAACCTGCGGGCGATCCAGTCGAGCGCGACCGGGGTGCCGGCCACCGCGCCGCTGATGTGCTCGACGCCACCACGGGTCACGTACAGGCGGACGTCGCCGCCTTGGCGCGTCCAGTCGTCGCGCAGGTTGACGCTCTGCTGGAAGGACACGATCTGGTCGCGGCGGGCGTGGTGCAGCAACACCGGCGCTAGCGGGGCGGAGAGACCTAGCCGGTTCTCGGCGAGCCTGGCGCGCCACTCAGGCAGCTCGAGCACGTTCGGGTCGGTCAGATCGGCGGCGCGCACGAACCGCGGCCCCATGATCGCGGCCTGGATGATCGATGACTGCCGCAGCGCCGCGATGTTCGCCCGCGCCATCGGAGTCAAATAAGGATCGAGCTCCAGCTCCGGATACGCGGCCGCGTACCCGATCCCGCCATAAGCGATGAAGAACGAGAAGAAGCTTCCCTCGATGTTCGGCCCGGCGGTCTCGACGTCTGCGGCCGCAGCGCCGGCGGCGACCGCCACGAGCGGCACATCCGGGGCGTAGGTCGGCTGGAGCTGCGCCGCCCATGCCGCGGCCGCGCCTCCCTCCGAGTAACCGACGATCGCGGCTGGACCCTCCACCGGGAGCTCGCCGGGTATCAGTCGGCGCGCGGCGCGCATCACATCGAGAACGTTCGGTCCCAGCGCTCGTCCCACCATGTAGGCATGGTCACCCGGCGTGCCCAGCCCCTGGTAATCGGTGACGGCCACCGCCCAACCGCGGGCGAGGACCATCGCGATCAGTCCTGCCTCCCACTCGCGCCCACGCGCGAGCAGGCGGGACGGCGCCGCGGCATCGCCGATCCCGTGCGTGCCCACCGCATATGCGACGAGCGGCCGAGGACCGCGAGCCTTGCTGCGCGGGAGCAGAACCGTTCCGGACACTGCGGTCGGCTCACCGACCGCGCCGGTCGAGCGGTACAGCACGCGCCAGGCATGCGCCCGCAGCCGCGCGCCGGGAAGCAGGTAGGCGTCCATCGGCTCGGCGCTAATCAGATCGCCGGGCTCAGCTGCGGGGAGGGGATCCGGCGGCACGTAGAAGCTGTCGAGCGCCAGCGTGCGACGTCGCGGAGCCGAGACCAGTCTCAGCTGGGCGGTCGCTTGCCGAGCGACGTCGCCGACGGTCACGGCCTGGTACTTCCTGAATCCATACTCAGATCAACCGTCATATTGAGTTCCTACCCGGACGAACTGGCCCGTAGCGCCAATTCGTACCGATTACCAGGAATTATGTCATTTACAGGTTTTTAGGGCGTCGGGGCACTGGGAGCGATACGTCGAGGCTCTGCCGGCGACGCGCTACTTACGCCGCCGCGGTGGCCGCGTTCCCCGGCTCCACTCGTGCATCTGCCAGGGCGAGTCGAGCGGGCTCTCCCCCTCGTAGCGATCCCTGCCGTACGGACGCCTGTGAATCCCGCTGCCCGCGACCGTGTACCAGCCGACCACCACCCCCACGAGCACGACGATGCATCCGATCACCATCAGCATTGGTCAGTGCAGCGTACTCGACCCACGGCCCTAACCAAGCAACCCGATCCGCTGCGCACGCTGGACCGCCTCCGCCCGGTTGCGCGCGCCCAGCTTGCGGTACAGCGCGCTGGTGTGCTCCTTGACCGTGTAGGGAGACAAAAACAGCTCGGCGGCGATCTCGCGGTTGGTCGAGCCGGCAGCGATCGCCCGGAGCACCTCGCGCTCGCGCTCGGAGAGCAGCGGCTGGGGTTGCTCGGACTTGGGCGGGAACATCGTCATCCCCATGCCGACCTGCCGCACCGCGGCCGCGACGTCGCGCGCGTCCCAGTCCTTGGAGACAAACCCCGATGCGCCGGCGGCGCGAGCCGCCGCAGGCGACATCCGGCCCGCCCCGGAGATCAGGAGTACCCGCGTCGCCGGCGAGGCCGCGCGGATCGACTTCGACAGCTCGGCCCCCGACTCGTCTGACAGGAACAGGTCGATCAGCGCGACATGCGGCTGGAAACTCCGCGCCAGCTCGAGCGCCTCCTCCCCCGTCCGGGCCGCCAGACAGCGCTCGACCCACGGTTGCTCGGCGAGCAGTAGGCGAAAGCCCCACTGGACGACATCGTGGTCGTCGACAACGAGCACCCGCAGGCGCGCATGTGAACGGCGCGTCACGCGCCGCGCAGCAGGGCTGGCGCTCACAGCGGCACCACCAGCCGCACCCGCCACCAACCATCATCGGCGCCGAACTCGACGACGCCGCCGTGCTGCAGCGCCTCGAACCCGGCGAGACGCAGGCCCATGCCGGCACCGCGGGCACCGGGGCGGACCCCGTCGTTCTGGACCTCCAGCGTGAACGTCTCCTCGTCGCGGGCGACCGTCACGTCCACGCGGGAGGGCTCGGCGTGCTTGCCGACGTTGCGCAGCGCCTCGAACAGCACCGACTGGGCGAGCGGCTCGATCGCGGCGGGCACGTTGACGTCCTCGGGCCAGTCGACCTGGACCAGCGCTCCGCGCGAGCGTCGCAGCCGCCCCAGCTCCGCCTCCAGAGTGGTTCCGGTCTCTCCCGGCAGCGGCGCCAGCGGCCGCTCGAGCGCGCGGCGTAGGTCGCTGATCGCCTCCTGCATCTCGGCCCGGCAGCGCTCGCGCTCGTCGGCTTCGAGCGGCTTCGACGCGCTCAGCGCGAGCGACACGCCGAACAGCCGCTGGAGCACCCGCTCGTGGATCTCGCGGGCCAGATCGAGGCGCTCGCCGAGGCGCCGCGCACGCTCCTGCTGCCGTGTCGCGTTGCGGGCCGTCGCGACGAGCGCGGCCGTCTTGCCGAGCGTCCAGAGCAGGTGCCGCTCGCCGTCGGATAGCTCAAAACGCCCCCCGCCGCGGTCGCAGCAGATCACCCCATAGGAGTGCCCCGCCGCGCACAGCGGCGTGCACACGAGCGTCGTGATCCCGAGAAGTTCGGCGTATTCGGGAGGAACGGCCTCCTCGATCCGCTCGGAGACGACCACCACGGCGTCCTCCAGCAGCGCCCGCTGCGCGATCGGTGTGTTGACGAGCGTGGGCCGCAGCGAGGCGAGCTGCTCGAACGACGTGCCGTGCGACCCCACCGCGCGGACCCGCTGCCGACCGGCGTCGGCCATGAAGATCGCCGCCCGGCGCATCGTCGTCAGGCGGCAGATCGCCTCGCAGATGCGGTCGTAGAACTCGGTCGAGGAGGTGTCGGTGTCGATCTCCGCGAGCAGCTCGACGAACACCTCGAGTGGCTCGACCCCGGCAAACAGGGCGGGTGGGCGCTCGACGGCGCTCATGCCGCAACCGCCACGGGGAACCGCCGCCGGATCTCGTACAGGGTCGTTCGCTCCGCCGCAGGGCGCCCCGCCCGGTGCGCCGCCGCGACGAGATCGTCGACCGAGAGCTCCACGCCGTGATACGAGCCCGCCATCCGCGAGATCGATTCCTCCATCAGCGTCCCGCCAAGGTCGTTGACACCCCAGTGCAGCGCCTCCGTCGCGGCGTCGAGGCCCATCTTCACCCAGCTCGCCTGCAAATTCACCACCGACCGCCCGAGCGCGAGCCTGAACGCCGCGGTGTGTTTGAGGTTCTCCTCACGCGAAATCTCCTCGACCCCATGCGTGCGCCCCAGCAGCGTATGGAACGGGATGAAGGACAGCGGCACGAATTCGGTGAAGCCGCCCGTCCGCTCCTGGAGCGAGCGCACGACCCGCATGTGCTCGGCAAGCTCCCACGGCTCCTCGATATGGCCAAACATCACGGTCACCGTCGAGCGAACGCCCTCGGCATGGCAAGCCTCGATGATCTCCACCCATCGCGCGACCGGCAACTTGTTGGGCGAGATGCGCTCGCGCACGCCGTCGTGCAGCACCTCGGCGGCTGTCCCGGGCGTCGATCCCAGACCCGCCTCGCGCAGGCGCGCGAACACCTCCCGCGGCGGCAGGCGCTCGACGTCGCACATGTGCGCGACCTCCATCGGCGAGTACGCGTGCAGGTGGAGCGCCGGCGCCAGCGACTTGGCGAACCGCAACCACTTCTCGTAATCGGAGAGCCCCCAGTCCGGATGGATGCCGGACTGCATGCAAATCTCGGTTGCCCCCGCCTCAACGGCCTCATGCACCCGCCGCGCGAACTCCTCCTCGGAATGCTCGTACGCGTCCGGCGAGCGGCGCGACTGGCCGAAACCGCAGAACGCGCACCCGACGATGCAGATGTTCGAGACGTTGATGTTGCGGTTGACGACGAACGTGACCGTCTCCCCCGCCAGCTCGGCCCGCAGCTCATCCGCCGCCAGTCGCATCTCCTCGATCACCTCTGGACGGCGTTCGGCGAACAGCGCTGTCAATTCGTCAGCCGACAACGCCACGCCATCCCGTGCTCGCGAAACCGCCCTCGGCGCCAGATCGTCGGCAATGCGCACCTCCATCCGGCGCCCCGATCCCCGCCGCGGGATGAACGACCAGTACGTCCGCTTGATCACATCGAGCACGGTGTGACTGCACCACTCGGGATCGATGTACTCCGGGTAGACGCACAGCCGCTCGGTGAGCGCGACTCCATCCGCCTGGAGCTGCTTTCGCACCAGCGCCGGCGAAGGGAACGGATGCTCAGGCGAGATGTGGTCGCCGTTGGCGCTCAGGCCGCCGAGGTCCGTCGCCCCCGCGCGCACGAGCTCGACCCACCAGTCGCTCAGATTCGGCGGCACCTGGATCCCGACATCCGGCATCAGCCGCCGGGCTTCCGCGATCAGGCGCTTCAGGTCCTCGATCGTCACCTCACAAGCCCACGCCGGCGCCTCGCGCGATGGCACATCGGCGATCCCCGTACGCCAGTACTCGGACGCCGTCGCCTCGGCGATCTGCGCTGGCTCGCGCCCGTAGTAGCGCTGGTGTGGCACGAAGTTCTGGAGGATCACCTCCTGGAGGTGCCCGTAGCGCGAGTGCAGCTCGGCAAGCGCCTGAAGCGACGCAACCCGGTCGTCTTCGCTTTCCCCGATCCCCACGAGGATCCCGCTGGTGAACGGGATCTTCAGTTCGCCGGCGGCCTCGATCGTGGCGATCCGGCGCGCCGGGTGCTTCGTGGCAGACCCAGCGTGCACCATTAGATCGGGGTTGATCGACTCGAGCATCAGGCCCTGCGACGCGGTCACGCCACGGAGCCGCTCCAACTCATCGCGCTCGAGGACACCGAGGTTCGTGTGCGGCAGCAATCCCCGCTCGAGTGCCCGCTCGCATGTCCAAACGACGTAGGCGACAAAGTCCTCGAACCCATACGAACGCAGGCGGTCCGCGACCTCGGCGTTGACCTCGGGCTTCTCCCCCGTCAACACCAGCAACTCCTTGGCACGGTGGCGGCCGGAAGCCTGGTCGAGCAGTGCCAGCACCTCATCGGGCGAGTAGAGGTGCGCCTGGTGAGTCGCGAAAGCGCAGTATTTGCAGTAGCACCGGCAGGTCCGCGACAGCGACAGCGTGTAATTTCGGCTGAACGTGACGCGGCGGCGCATGCGGTCAGGCGGATTCTACGGGCGGACCGTCGCCCTCCTGGTTGGCGTCCTCCTGGCCGGCTGTGGCGGGACTGGCGCGCCTGACTTTCAGGACGCGACGCTCGTCCTCGACTTCACGCCCAACGCGATCCATGCGGGCATCTACTCCGCCCTCGCGCGCACGTACGATCAGGGCGAGGGGGTGCAGCTCCACGTAGTCGTTCCGTCGGCCACAACCGACTCGATCAAGCTGCTCGAGACCGGGCGCGCCGACTTCGCGATCCTCGATATCCACGACCTCGCGATCGCCCGCGAGCGCCACCAGGACATCGTCGGGATCATGGCGATCGTCCAGCGGCCGCTCGCCGCGGTGATCGCGGCCCCCCAGATTCGCAATCCTCGCCAGCTTACGGGCAAGACCGTCGGCATCACCGGCGTGCCCAGCGACACTGCGGTGCTCGACTCGATCGTGTCGGGCGCGGGCGGGAACCCGCGCAGCGTGCGCACGGTCAACATCGGCTTCAACGCCGTCACAGCGCTGCTCGCCCACCGGGTCGCGGCTGCGACCGCGTTCTGGAACGACG
Source organism: uncultured Solirubrobacterales bacterium (assembly GCA_963849295.1). Taxonomy (GTDB): domain Bacteria; phylum Actinomycetota; class Thermoleophilia; order Solirubrobacterales; family Solirubrobacteraceae; genus Palsa-465. The sequence goes on along the minus strand of CAWKGU010000005.1, from coordinate 383,567 downwards.
AGGGCGTGACGCTCCAGCTCCGCCATCCCGGGTACCACGTCTTCCGGGTCGATTCCTATGGGGCGCCGTCGTATCCCGAGTTGGTCCTGTGCGCCACGCGCGGAAGCCTGCGCAGCAACCCAACCCTCGCGCACGAGGTGGTTAGGGCGCTGGTCCGCGGCTACGGCGTGACGCTCACCGACCCCGAGGGAAGCGCCGCCGACCTCGAATCGCAGGTTCCCGGCCTCGACTCGAAACTGGTCGCCGCCCAGCTATCGGCTGAGGATCCGGCGTTCCTCGCCCCCGACGGCAACTTCGGCGAGCTCGACCCGAAAAGCCTGAGTACGTGGGCGAGGTGGGAGGCGAAGTTCGGGATCGTCAGGCGCCCACCGGATGTCAGCGCGATGTTCGACCCATCGTTCGTCGCGGGCACGGCGTCACTGGTCGGCAGTTAGGGCCGAAATCCCGGGCACGTCGCCACCGAGCCGCACCCGGGCCCCCTTCAGATAGCGGTTCAGGAACTCGATGCTGACGCGCTCGACGATGCCGAGCTGCGGCTGCTCGCCCGTGTACGGCGGAACGTGCTGCACACCGAACAGCTGCAACAAGAACTTCGGTCGCCGCGCGGCGTCGAAGAAGGCGTAGGTGAAGCTCGGCGGGTTGATCGTGTCCGCGGTGCCCTGCGTAGCGAGCAGCGGCGGGCTGCCTGGCTGAAAGCCGAAGCCGCTCGCGCCCGGAAGCTTTGCGCCCGAGAGGATCACCGCCGCCTTCACGCGGCTGTCGCGGCAGCACCCGTAGTAGGCGACCGCGAGCGCGGTCTCGCCGCCGTCGGAGTGACCGGCGACAGCGATCTCCCGCAGGTCGACGTCGCGCATCCTCTCGACCTGCGAGATCACGAAGCTCATGTCCGCGGGCTGATTGACCAGATCGTTCTCGTTCGGCCCGCCCGGGGCATTCGCGTTCTCGAACGGGAACACGGGCGCGGCGACGACGTAGCCCGCCCGCGTCCACGCGTCGAGCAGTGCCGAGTAGGGCGCTGGCGTCTGCATGAAGCCGTGTCCGAACACGATCAGCGGAAAGCGACCCGGCGCACGGGGGTACCGAACGAAAGTGATCAGCGTCCGCCCGCGACTTTGGTCGATCAACCGCAGCGTGCGCTCGGCGATCGCGTAAGGGGGTTTTGGCCCCGGCACATGTGCCGGGGCCGGCGCGGGTGCATGCACCCGCGCCACCGGCGGCGCATGCGCCGCCGGGTGGGGGCGCGCATGCGCGCCCCCACAACTACTTATCGAGATTGCCGCCCAGCAGCTGATCGACCAGCGCAGCGCCCTCGCGCGCCATTCGTGAGCGCGGTACGACCCGCGCAAATCCGGCCCGCTCGGCCTGCGCGCGGACGTCGCCCTCGACGTGGGCATAGAACGCGAGTGTAGGCACCGCAAGCGCTCGCGCCTGCTCGATCCGAGCCTCGGCGTCCGCCGTCAGATCGAGGATCAGCAGGTCGGGTTTCTCCGCGCCGTCGAGGGTCGAAACGAGCCGGACGTCGCGGCCGCCCAGCGCCGCGACCACCTGCGAGCCGAACAGGAGGTCGGGCACGTACGCGAGGATCACTGTGCTCTGAGCTTGCGGAACTCCTCGCGCACGCTCTCGGTGCGACCCCACATCGGGTTGACCTCGGCGCGGCCGGTGCGAACTTCCTTAAGGGCGAGCTCGCCCTCGATCTCGGCATCGTCGAGCAGCTTGAGCGCGCCATGGACGGCGGGCGCACTCGCGGCATGGCCGAAGCGGTGGGCGACTAGCAGATGCCAGTGCCAGTCGTGCTTGGAATACGGCTGCGCGTTGCAGATCACCAGTAAGACCGCGGCATCGACATAGCGGCGCTCGTCGAAGATCCGCAGGTCGAGCTCCAGATCGGTCCAGTCGTCGGGCAGCGACCCGACGATCTCGTTGAACGTGTCGGCGAGGCCCATCCTTATCAGCTGAAGAACTGCTGGTAGAGCAGGAACAGGTTCAGCGCGCTGATCAGACCCGCAGCGCCCCACGCGATGACCGTCGTCGCGCCGCGATTCACGTGCACGCCCATCACTTCCCTGTTGCAGGTGAGCATCACGAGCGGCACGAGCGCCAAGGGTATCCCGAAGGACAGCACGACCTGGCTGAGCACCAGCGCGCTCGTCGGATTCATGCCGGCCGCGAGGACCGCGAGCGCGGGGACCATCGTCACCGCCCGGCGCAGCATCACCGGTATGCGAACGTTGATAAATCCAGCCATCACGACCTGGCCGGCGAACGTGCCCACGCTCGACGATGACGTGCCAGAGGCGAGCAGCGCGACCGCGAACGCGAGCGCGGCGCTGCCGCCAACCAGGTGGCCGATCTGGAAGTGGGCCTGCTGGATCGTGCTAAGCCCAGACAGCGCCGGCGTGTGGAACAGCTTCGCGGCGACGGCCAGCATCGCGAGGTTGACGATCCCGGCGAGGCCGAGCGCGATGATCACGTCGAGCCGCTCGAAGCGCAGCACGCGTGAGCGCTCCTGGTCGTTGCGGACCGGCATCCGTCCATTGGTCAGCGCGGAGTGGAGATAGATCACGTGCGGCATCACGGTCGCGCCGATGATCCCGACCGCCAGGTAAAGCGAGCCGGTGCCGCTCAGGCCGGGGAGCAGCCCGCGCAGCGACGCGTGGGCCGACGGGCCGATCTTGAGCGCCTCATACAGGAATCCAGCGAAGATGATCCCGAGCAGCGCCGTGATCGCGAGCTCGAAGCGCCGGTAACCGCGCGTCTGGAGCTCCAGGATCCCGAACGCGATCACACCGGTGATCAGGCCAGCAGGGAAAAGCGGGACGCCGAACAGCAGGTTGAGCCCAACCGCCGCGCCGAGGAACTCGGCGATGTCGGTCGACATCGCCATGATCTCCGCCTGCACCCACATGCCCCAGGTGAACGCGCGCGGGAAGCGCTCGCGGACCAGCTCGGGGAGGTCGCGGTCGGTGACGATCCCAAGCTTTGCCGAGAGGTACTGGATCAGCATTGCGATGAGATTCGCGGCGAGCACGACCCACAACAGCAGGTAGCCATACTTTGCGCCGCCCTGGACGTTGGTGGCGAAGTTCCCGGGATCGACGTACGCGATCGAGGCGACGAACGCCGGCCCGAGCATCGCCAGCGTCGCGCGCAGCCTTCCCTTCGCGAGCAGGTGCTCGAGCGGACTGGGGACACCGACGGCCTCGGGAAGCGCGATCGTCTGGCCGTCGGCGGTCGCGCCGGCGGGGACGCCGATGGGCGGAGGCGGCGGAGTCACGGCGTCACCTCCACGCGCATCGCGCGCGCGAGCGCCCCGCCGAGGACGTGGACATGGTCGCCGAAGCGGACGAACAGCGGGCCGTCGAACGGCTGCTTCTCGATCACCTCGAAGCGGTCGCTGGGAGCGATGCCCCGGTCGGCGAGGAAGCGCAGCATGTCGGGGTCGGAGTCCGAGACCCGGGCGAAGATGCCTCTTGTGCCGGCCGCGAGTGACTGCAGGCTCCGGGTCGGGCCCTCCTCGATCGTCAGCTCGCGGGTCGGGATCGGGTCGCCATGCGGGTCATGGGTGGGGTCGCCGAGCTTCGTCGCGATGAGCTCCTCGAGCTCCTCGGAGAGCACGTGCTCCAACACCTCGGCCTCCTTGTGGACGCGGTCCCAGGGAACGCCGAGGCTCTGGACGAGATAGAGCTCCAGCAGGCGGTGATGTCGCATCACCTCGAGTGCGACACGGCGGCCGTCGTCAGTGAGCGACACGCCGCGGTAGGGCTGATGCTCGACCAGGCCGAGCTCGTCGAGCTTCTTCACCATCCCGGAAGCCGACGCCGCGGTGACGCCCAGGCGCTCGGCGAGCGCATTCGTGCTGACGACCTCGCCGCCGCGCCGCTGGAGCGCGTAAATCGCCTTGGCGTAGTCCTCGACCGCCGATGAAATCGCTTCCTGGTGGGTCGTCACGATTCGATGAATATCGGTTCCTGGACCGCCATCACTTGAATTATGGTAGGGCTAAATTTTTATTTTGCAAGGGGTGTATGGGAGATTTCTCGGTCTATACGCGAGAAACATCCCAGTGGGGGTGCCGCTCCTATCCTCTGTGGCCATGGCTCAGGTCGACACGCTTACCGCCGAGTACCGGACGATTACCGAAGCATGCGGGCTGCTCGATCGCTCGGAGCGCGGCAAGCTGGCTCTGAGCGGTGCCGAGGCGAAGAGCTTCCTCCAGGGGCAGGTCTCAAACGACGTCGAGGCGCTCGTCCCCGGCAGCGGTTGCTACGCGGCGTTGCTGACGCCCAAGGGAAAGATGCTCGGCGACCTGCGGATCCTCGACGCCGGCGATGAGCTGCTGCTCGACACCGAGCGCATCGCCCTCCAGGAGCTCTTCAACATGATCCGGCGCTTCAGCATCGGCTACCAGGTGGAGCTCCACAAGCGCACGCTCGACTGCGGGCTGTTGTCGCTCATCGGTCCCGAGTCTGACGCCATTCTCCCCACCGCCGCCGGTGCGCCCACGGACACCGAGCATGCCCATGTTGCCGGACGCATCGGCGGAACAGACGTTCGCGTGATCCGCACCGATCTCGGGCTTGACCTTCTGTGTGACGCGGCCGAGCTCGACGCGCTGCGCACGGCGCTCATCGACGCGGGCGCCGTACCCGTCTCGGAGGACGCGGCCGAGTGTCTGCGGATTGAGCGGGGACGGCCGCGCTACGGGATCGAGCTCGACGACACCGTGATCCCCCAGGAAGCCGGGCTCAACGAGCGCGCCGTGTCGTTCACCAAGGGCTGCTATGTGGGGCAGGAAACGGTCGCGCGCCTGCACTACCGCGGCAAGCCGAACCGGCACCTGCGGGGGCTTCGGTGCTCGGCAGCGGTGCAGTCCGGAGCCCAGATCATGCTCGGCGAGCGCGCGGTCGGACACGTTGGCCGCGCAGCCGTCTCCCCGCGATTCGGTCCGATCGCGCTGGCGCTGGTGCGCCGCGAGGCAGCCGTCGGCGACTCGGTCTCAGTGGGCCGGGACGCGGTCGAGGCTGAGGTCCTCGAACTCCCCTTCGTGAGAAGCTAGATAGCCCGCCACGATCCTGATCTCGTCGACCTCGTCAGGCGGGACGTGCGCGCCCAGCTCGCCCGCGCGGCCAGCGCGGAGCAGCGCGGCGTCCGTCCGACGCGTGAGTTCGTCCGGGTCCGCCGGCCACGGCCCCCAGTCGACGAGCCGACCACCCGCGAGCCAGAACGCGTCGGCCCTGTTCGGGTCCGCCGGATGCGGACATCGGACGAGCCGCGGTCGCGAGTGCGTCGCCTCCAGGAGACCGTCGAGCCTGCGCAATATCGCCCTAAGCCGCCGCGCCCGGCGCCGCAGCCACGCCGCCCGCTCGTAGTGCTGTCGGGCCGCGGCATCGCGCATCTGTCCCTCAACATGCTCGATCAGAGCCGCCCGCGCGTCGTCGCGCACAAACAGCTCGAGCGCCGCATCGAGGCGGCGGCGATAGAGGTTGGGATCGAGATCGCCGAGGCACGGCGACAGGCAGCGGCCCATCTGGCCGTACGCCGACGGGTGCTCGCGCCGCGGCAGTCGCCGGCCACAGTGGCGCAATCCGAACAGCGAGTCGAGCTGTTCGACGAGCTCGAGCGCTAACCGGCGACCGCGCAGCGGGCCGATGGTCGTGGCGTGCCCAGCGGCCGGTTGGGAGGAGACCTCGAGGATCGGGAACGGGATGTCGAGCCGGCAGCGGATGTACACGAGGCGGTCGTCACTGCGCGCGAGGCGCGTGTTGCCCGGCGGGTGTAGCTGCTTGATCAGCCGGTTCTCGAGCACAAGCGCACCGAGCTCCGAGCAGGTCGCGCGGTAGTCGACGATCGCGGCGTGCTGCGCCCATGCGGCAGTGGGCGTCGACGGGGCGAAGTGCGCCCTGGCACGGCTGCGGATCGAAATCGACTTGCCGACGTACAGGGAGTTGCCATCGGCATCGCGGAACAGATAGACGCCAGGGTCCTTGGGCAGCTCTTTGAAGTCGAGCTGCGGGAGCACCGCTGCGGGATCTGCGCGCTGCCGTTGGGGGAGCTTTGGCCGGCGTGGGCGCCGCGGTTTCAGGAGCGCGAGCGCGTCGGCGAGGGTGGTGGCATTGGCGCAGAGGCGGGGGAACAGCGCGCACAGCACCCGGGCGCACGTCTCTGCATCCGCGAGCGCGCGGTGCGCCAGCCGCACATCGATTCCGAGCGCGTCCGCGAGCGCCGTCAAACGCCGCTCGCGCTGGAGCGGCAACATCGTCCGCGCCAGTGCCGCCGTGCAGATAACCGGAGGGTTCGGCCACTCCAGCCCGCAGCGCGCGAACGCCTGCCGCAGAACGCGGCGGTCAAACGGCGCGTTGTGGGCCACCATCACTCGGTTCTCCAACCGATGCGCGAGCTTGGGCAGGACAACGTCGGCCTCGGGTGCGGAGTCGACCATCTCCTGGCTGATCCCAGTGAAGCGCTGGATCCCCCGGCGCAGCGGCATCACCGTGTGCACGAGCGATGACCAGCGGTCATGCAGCTCGCCGCCGCCGACGAGCACCGCGCCGATCTCCGTGAGCTCACAGGAGTCCCCGCCGAGTCCGTTGGTCTCGGTGTCGACGACGAGGAACTCGACGCCCGCAATCGGCTTGTCCAGCAGTTCCATCCATCCTGTGATACGCCGGGGACCGGACGGTATGCAGGGTTAATTGCCGACCGGGGCTTGATGACCGGCGCGAGGGGTAGCATCGCCAACGTAGAGCTAGGAAGGAGTCGAACCGTGACAGTCATCGCTCATGACGACAAGCTTCGCGAACTCGACGACCACACCCGGCGCGCCTGGGTCACATACAGCGAGGGTTTACGTGAGCTGAGTGGTGAGGAGTACGAGCGCGCCGAGCACGAGTCCTGGGCCAAGCTCCAGAGCGAGCTCCGGCGTCTCGAGCGTCGCCGCCGCACCCTTACCGAGAGCTCTAGTTGAGGTTGCGGGGGCACCGGCGGGGGCAGCCATCGCGCGCCCCCGGGTGCGATCGACCAGCGGATGTCGCCGCCGTAGGTTAGGGTTTCCCCGGATCGAATCCGTCGCGCAGAAGCGCCCCGGAAGGGAAATCAGAGAGGTGAATGCGTCCAGCATGAGCAGGACGTTCATGTATGTAGCGTCAGGTGCTTTGCTGATCGCGCTGACAGGGTGCGGCTCGACCGGCGGCTCGTTCGCGAACAAGCCGCGCCCAGCGACGCCCGTCAACCTCACCGTGTACATCAACAGCGCGCGTGTGTCGGTCTCGCCGGCATCGGTGGGTGCGGGCCCCGTCGTGTTCATCGTCACCAATCAGGCCAGCAAGACTGAATCAATCAGCATCTCCCCGGCGCTTGCAGGTAGCGCACCCGTGGCCAGCACGGGTCCGATCAACCCGCAGGCGACAGCGACCGTCACGGTCGATTTTCAAAACCCCGGCGACTACCTGATCGATACATCGAACGCCGGCTCCTCTCAGGCTTCCCAGGCAACCGCGTCGACGATCCAACCGGCACGGCTGCACGTGGGTCGCCCGCGGCCCAACGGCTCGAACGCGCTGCTGCAGCCGTAGGCGACGGCGCTAGCCGCCGGAGCTCAGCGCGCTGCGCGGGTTTCTGGCAAGCATTCTGAGTTCAGGATCGTTGGGGTTCAGCCTCCGGGCATGCGCGTAGTAGCGCTTGGCCGCGGCGAAGTTGCGCAGCCGCACCTCCAGGTCGCCCAGCAGCGTCCACGTCACGAAGTTCCCCGGATCCTGCGCGGCCGCATCGAGCAGCGTGCTGCGCGCCGCGGTAGCCCGATCGAAGCGAGCGTAGCCCGCGGCCCGCAGGTAGTACGCGTCGAGGTTGGCGGAGTCCAGCCGGAGCGCTCGACCGGCGTCGGTGATCGCCGCAGCCGGATTCGCGCGCAGCTCGGCGCGCGCGTCGTCGACGAAGCGCAGCGTCAGACCTGAGCGCAGCAGGCTGGCGCCGGCGATCGCAAGGACCAGCACGATCGTTGCGGCGCCGGCGAGCAGCGGGAGCCTGCTGCTTGCCGCTGGTGCGTGGCGCTCCTGCGCCCGCGGTTGTGTGGCCTGGATACAGAGCACCGCGATCGCCGCGATCGCGGTCGCGGTGACCCCGGGCAGCAGGTGCATCCAGTCACCGCTGGTGTTGACGATCCAGACGACCGTGACGCCCGTGGCCGCCAGGAGGGTTGTACGTGCATCGCGGGAACGTCGGGCGCTGCTGCGTAGACGCTTCACCGCGAGCGCCACGGCGACGATGACCATGGCGAAGGCCAGCGTCCCCAGGACTCCAAGCTCGGCCAGCGTCTGCAGCTCGATCGAGTGGGGGTTCTGGATCGATTCGGTCGTTCTGCGCTGGCGGTAATAGAAGCTCGAATAGTTCCCCGCGCCGACTCCAGCGAGGGGGTGTGCCGTGAACACGTGCCACGCCACCCGCCAATAGTCGTAGCGGTTGCCCGCGCCCGAGAAAAGACGAGTCTGCGCTGACGTTGCCGCGGCGCTTGGGTCTGACAGGTGGACGAAAGCGTGCCATTGCGATTTGACCGTGTGCTCGATCTTCGAGACGCGGACGGCGCCGGCGGTCGCCGGCACCAACACGACGAGCGCGGCGAGCGCGGACGCACCCTGGCGCAGGCGCAGCGAGGGCCTGGTTCCGAGGCTGGCCACAGAGCGTTCCCACCACACGACCACGCCCCAGACCAGTCCGGTGACCGCTGCCGAGAGCAGGATGGCCGCTGCCGCGGAGTGAGCGGTGCCGACCGGCAATGTGTGCGCGCGGCCAACCGAATAGACGTGGAGAACCGGCGAGGACGCGGCGGCAACACCCCCGGCAACCATTGCGAGCGCGAGCAGGCGCCGACGCGCCCCCGGGATCGCCGCCAGAGCGATGATGATCGCCACAGCACTCGCAATCGCGGCGCCGCGCGACTGCGAGAGCAAGGTCAGACCGGCGAACGCTGTGGTCGCGGCTAGGCCCACGCCGGCCATGAGCGGCTCGCGCCGCTCGGCGAGCGCGAGCGAAAGCCAGCAGCCCATCGCGAACACGCACCCCTCGCCGTTGACATAGCCCAGCGGCGAGTTCAGCCGGCCGCCGAGGAACAACGTACCGGGGTCGCTGCCCAACATTCTCGCGAGCACGGTGACGCCGACGACCCCGATGCCGATTCCGATGGCCGCGAGCAGCGTCGACGAATCGCGGCGGCTGCGGAGGAGCACCGCAAACACCAGCAACAGCGCAAGGTAGGTGAACCAGCGGTTGGCGTCGATGATCGCCTGTTCGGTGGCCCCGGCCCAGCTTGCCGAGATCAGCGACCACACGCCAAGGATTCCGAGCGAGGCCAACGCGAGCATCACCGGCGCACCGAGGCTGGGGGGACGAGCGATCAGCGCCGCGGCTGCGACGACGACGAGCGCGAGTCCGATCGTCACCCACACACCCGTGGCGTAGTAGGCCGAAAACAGCGGGCTGAGCCCCACTCCGAGGCCCAGCAGCGTCAACGCACCCAGGGCGAGCGGCCAGGGACGGGCGCGAACCGGCGAGGAGGCCGCATGGCGTGATGCCGGCATTGCGTCCTCCAGCGCGACGATCGTCGCGACTGCGCATACGACAAACGCCAGGACGATGTACGACAGGGTGGCCGAGTTTCCCCGGCTGGCGAGGATGACAAGCGCGCTGAGACACGCCTGTGCTCCCGCCAGCATGAGCACGACGCGGCCTGAACTACCCACCCGCAGTCGGATGCGATGCGTCAGGTGGTCGAGCCCACCGGTGAGCACTGGGACGTGCCGCCGCCGCCGCGAGACGATCACAAGGCAGGTATCGAGGGCTGGAATCCCCACCAGCAGGAAGCCGACGAGCATTGCCAGCGACGACGGCTCAGCGCTCCGAGCGGCGTTTGCGACGAGCGCGGCAATCGCGAACCCCAGCGGCATGCTTCCTCCATCGCCCAGGAAGATCCGAGACGGCTTATGAAGGTTGTGCGGTAGGAAGCCGAGGCACGCGCCACACAGGGCCGCACTCCCGACCCCAACCCAGACATCGCCGGTCACCACCGCCATGCAGCCCGCACCGCCTGCCACAACAAGCGCCATCGCGCTCGCGGCCCCATCCATGTTGTCGAAGAGGTTGAACGAGTTGACGACCGCGACGACCCAAACGCCGGTCAGGAGCGCATCGATTGCCCCGCCGGCGCCGAGCTTCCAACCCAGCCCGGCGAGCACGAGCAGCACGCCGAGCGCGAACTCGATGGCGACCCGCACCTGCGGAGACAGCGAGCGGCGGTCGTCGATCGTCCCGGCGACGAACAGCACGGCGACTCCCCCAAGCAGCGGCAGCGTGCGCCCGGGATGGCCCGCGCCGACGAGCGCAGCGAGCGCGAACGCAATCATCACGGCCGCGCCTCCCAGGTAGGGGGTCGGGCTGGAGTGGCCCTTGTAGCCGGTCGGCGCGTCGTAGAAGGCAAAGCGCCGCGCGGTGACGATCGCAACAGGCGTCGTCAGGTACGCGAGGGCTGCGGCTAGGCCTAAGCCAACAACCAGCCGTGCCCAAAATGGAAGGCCCACCGAGCCGGACGCTAACGCAAATCTCTCGGCGTCACTCCGGCAGTGCGCGATATCCTGCCCGGCCATCTTGAAGGTCCTGGTCACAGGGGGCGCAGGCTTTATCGGGTCGCACCTGGCAGCCGAGCTGCTGGAGCGCGGGATGTCCGTGCGGATACTCGACAACTTCGCGACTGGGCGGCGCTCCAACCTGCAAGGCCTGCGGGAAGACGCTGAGGTGATCGAGGGCGACATTCAGAGCTACGAGCGCGTGAACCGGGCGATCATCGGCTGCGACGCCGTCCTTCACCAGGCCGCACTGCCCTCGATCCCACGGTCAATCCAGGACCCGCTCACCAGCAACGCGACAAACGTAATCGGCACACTCAACGTGCTGCTGGCGGCGCGCGATCACGACGTGCGGCGCGTGGTGGTGGCCTCTTCCTCGTCGGTGTATGGGACCAGTCCAGAATTGCCAAAGCGCGAGGACCAGCCGGCGATGCCAATATCCCCGTACTCCACGGCGAAGCTCGCGAGCGAGAACTATGCCCGTAGCTTCCACGCGGTCTATGGGCTCGAGACCGTGGTGCTGCGCTACTTCAACGTTTTTGGGCCTCGCCAGGATCCGATGTCGGACTATGCGGCGGTGATCCCTCGGTTTGTCTCACGGCTTGCAGCAGGGGAGCCAGCGGTGATCTATGGCGACGGAGAGCAGTCGCGGGACTTCACGTATGTCAGCAACGTGGTCAGTGCGAACCTGCTCGCGCTTAAAGTACGTGGTGCGGCTGGCCGCGTCTACAACATCGCCTCCGGCAGGCGGATCACGATCAACGAGCTGTACGCGGAGATCGGGAAGGTCACCGGGTGCGAGATTCCGCCCGCCTATGCGGCGCCGCGGCCCGGCGAGGTGAGGAATTCGCATGGCGATATCTCGCTCGCGCAGGATGAACTGGGCTATGTCGTCGAGGTAGGTCTCGGCGAGGGGCTGCGGCGCACTGCAGAGGCGCTTCTTCAGGACAGCGCTGCTTACCCCTCCGGGCTACCAGAGCGCTGATTGGCGGCTGCGCGCCGGCGATCGAGCGCGGACTTGAGAACGCGTGCGTAATCGACCCGCGCATCGGCCCTCCTGATCCCATGGTTTTCGCCGTGAATCCGCCGCCAGAGCACGTGGTTGCCAATCAGCGTCTCATGCTGGCCGAGATCACGTGAACGGGCGATCCAGTCGAGGAACTCGCCAGAGTCGACGTCTTCACGGAAGCCCCCGACGCTGTCAAATGACGTCCGGCGCATCAGCACCGAGCCGGTGAGATAACCGGGAAGCAGGCCATGGCGCGCGACGAAGCGCGTCGCTTTGCCACCGTCGATCTCGTCGCTGACGAACTCGCGCACGTGTCCGAAGACGAGGTCGAGCGTCGGGTTCGACACGAGCGCATGGAGCAGGCGATCGAGCGCGTCCTCGGTCCACGCGTCGTCAGCGTCGAGAAAGGCCAGATACTCCCCGGTGGTGGCTGCAACGCCGACATTTCGAGCAGCAGCCGCACCTCGCCGGGGTTGCCGCAGGGCCCGCACCGGCGCGTCGTAGCTCCGGGCAACCTGTGCGCTCGCATCCGTCGAGCCGTCGTCGACTACGACGACTTGATGGGGTAGCGGCACCTGGGCGAGGACGCTGTCGATCGCCGCGGGAAGGTACCGCTCGCAGTTGTGGACCGCGACTACTACGCTGACCCGGGGGCCGCTCATGTCCGTCCGAAGCTGTCGAGCAGTCTCGAGAGAGCCCTCGGCCCGCTGGGCAGATCGCCGCCGAGGTCTAGCTTGAAGGTCGGGACACGACGCACCAGCTCGGAGAACCCCAATAGCCCGTGATCGGTTTTGGGTAACTGAAATACGGTGGTCGGCGCCAGCGCGAGCATCGCATCGACTCGGGTGCATGGGCTGATGCGCGTTTCGCGAGCCCCCGTGACCTCGCTGACGACCACGGCTCTGATCGGCAGCTCGTTCACCACAGACTCCGGCCGGTATCTCCAAATGTCGACGACAAACTTCTCGTCATCCAGGACATCGAACGTCCTCACATAGGGCTTAAGGCCAGGCAGTCGCTCCAATGTTTCCGGCCACAGCTTCGCCGTTCCGTACAGGCCGTGCACGGTCGGCTCACCAGCGAGGGAGATCAGCACATAGTTGTCACCGACAAAGTGCAGTCCGTCGTCGAGCGCCGCTAGCACCGTCGTCGTCTTACCCGCGCCCCCTCTCCCGGTCAGCAGGAGCGCGCCACGTTGATCGCCGACGGCCGAGGCGTGCGCGAGGAAGCGGACATCTGACGTCAATGCCCAATGGACCTCGGCTCTGAGCGGCTCGGCTCGCTCATACCAATGGACATGGGCGTGATGCCGGAACCAGACGTAGCCGGCTCCCGTCTCGGAGTCGAACATCGAGAGCGAGTGATAGCCGGCTGCGTCGTCGCGATAGAGCGTGCGGAACCGTGAGCCGTGGTACCCGATCACGGTGCCGCCGGGACCGATGTCAGCGCTCGACCACGGAAATGGCGGGACGCTGACCCCGGTCGACTCCGTGTCCCAGCTGCCGATGCACGCGTCCGCGGCGCCCGACTTAGGTACCTGGAGGCGCGCGACCGCCGGCATCAGGGCACTCGTAAGCTCGCCCGAAGCAAACCTCGCTCGCAACCTGAAGTCGCCGATCTCGAGATCGAAGCACTCCTCACCGTGCCGAGCCGACGCAGCCGCGTACGCTCGACTGAGGTCGGCGAAATAATGCTCGACCCGACTAAGCGGATGCGGCCCGAGGCGACTCACGCGCGGAGGGGTCCGGCCAGCCGCCCTCCTCGACCTCGTGGATTGGATCGAGGAGCAGGAAGTACTGCATGTCCGTGTATTTCTCCAACCGCGGCTCCTCGAATTCGCTGGGAGCCGTGGTCGTGTTCGTAGTCGGCGGACTACCGTCGCGCTCGCGCTCGGCGGCGTCCTCGATCAGGCCCTCCTCACGCAGGCGAGCGATCAGGCCGAGCGTCGCGTCCGACACCGTCTGCCCTTCGCCGGTAAAGCGGCGGTTCATCTCGCTCAGCACCTCGGGCTCGGACAGACCCTGCACCAGCAGGGCCCAAATGGCCGGAGCGCAGCCACGTAGGCTGTAGTAGGTGCCGAGATCGAGATCGATGATGATCGTCTCGCCGTCGATCGTCTCGTGGACGACGCGACGCGGATCGACCTGGAAATGGCGTAGCCGTGGCGTCATGCTCTCGCTCCCTTAGCTGTCCCGGGAGATGGATATCACACCAGCTTCTCGTAGTGCCCTCGTATTTACTCCAGCGCTGCCCTATCCCCGCCGTACGGGGATGGACATGCGCATGCAGGCAACGATCACGTCGCTCTCCGCAGCCTTCGATGTCACCGTCTTCGTGCTGGCATCGCGAACGCGAATCAGCCTCCCGCCGGGCGATGGAGCCGTCACCTGGCGGGTGTCTCGACGCTTCCCGCTCGAGGCAGAGCGTTTGCGCTCGCGGGCGCTGCGCTGGCTGCACGAGCCTGGTGGGCATCCAAGCGACGGCTGGTTCTCGGAGGCCGTGCTCTCGGAACTGCTCGCGATCCTTGACGAGGTGCGTCCACGCGTCGTCGTGCTCGAGAGCCTGGGGCTTCAGCGATATCTCGCGCCGCTGCGGGAGCGCGGCTGGTACGTCGTCCTCAACGCCCACGGAATCGAAGCGATCCTGCATGAAGAGCTGGCCAAGCGCAGCCCGAGCACACTCGCATGCGAACTAGCGAAGCGCACGGGCGATGTTGAGGGCCGGGCGTTCCTCGCCGCGGACCAGCTGTGGGTTACAAGCCCGCACGACGCGGCTCTTGTGTCCAGGCTCTACGGACGAGAGCAAAACGTGGCGATCGTCCCGAACGTGATCGACCTGGATGACTACCCGGAGCCCGCAAACTCGGGAGCCGACGGCTTCACCGTTGCATACACCGGGGTGTATGCCTACCCCCCCAATGCCGCCGCCGCGGATCGTCTTACCGTTCACATTTTGCCCCTGCTGCGGGAGCGGATACCGGATGCTCGGCTCGCGTTGATCGGTCAGCGTCCGACGGCCAGAATGGAGGCTGCCGCCCGGGCGGACGAGTGGATTGAGGTGACGGGCGCGGTCGACGATGTGGCCCCCCACCTGGTTAAAGCGAGCGCGATGGCGGTGCCGCTCGCCGAGGGCCACGGCACGCGCTTCAAGGTGCTCGAGGCGTTCGCAATGCGCCTCCCGGTCGTGAGCACGCACAAGGGCGTGGAGGGACTCGAGCTGGAGACAGGCACGCATTACCTGCCAGCCGAAAGCGACGCGGAGTTCGTCGAAGCGCTGGCACGGTTGGCGCGCGACCCCGATGCGGGCGGGGAGGTCACCGAGCCGGCGTTCGACCTCGTCAGCGAGCACTACTCGCTGACCGCGGCGCGGGAGCGAGTGATGGCGGCACTCGCCTCAACGATGGGATGATGCCCCAGCGCGAAGATGCCGTTGCAGGTCGCACAGACCAACGTCCAGCTCTACAACCAGCTGCGCGAGCGCGGGCTCCCGCTGGGCGACCTCGTGATGGTTCATCGTGCTTACGAGCTGTTGACGACGCTCTACACGGGCTATTTCCAAGTGGACGGGAAACCGTTCGTGGCCCATGGCGTCGGCGTCGCGAGCATTCTCGCCGAGCTCGATCAGCCGGCCGAGCTCCTCGCTGCGGGTCTGCTCCACAACGTCTACGGGAACGCCGACTTCGGCGACGGGCGTTCCAGCAGCGCGCACCCGGCGCGTCGCCGTCTGGTGCGTGAGGCGGTCGGTGAGCAGGTCGAGCGGCTTGTTGCCAGGTTTGGCGAGCTACGGGTTCAGCACCGCCCTGCAGCGCAAACCCTGGCGACGCTGCCGCAGCGAGACGAAACCGAGCGGCGCTTGATGGTCGTTGATCTAGCCGACTTCCTGGAGAAGCACATTGATCTTGGAGTGCTGTACGCGCAACATCGCTGGAGGAAGGACCTCGAGCAAATGGAGGACGACATGTTGGAGGTCGCCCGCACGCTCGAGCCTCGTCTTGCCGACTGGCTCCGGGCCGCGCTGGCGCGAAGTGCGTCTGCCAGAGCTCAGATTCCGGCGGAGCTGCGTCCGTCGGACGGCCGGCCTTACGCGAAGCTCGTCACTCCACGTTCATGCACTCGGCGATTGCCGGTCAGGGCGCGCGAGGGAATACGCTGGCTTCGTTCCAGGGTGCAGCTCCGCGGACGAGTGCGGGCGCTGCTGTCGGGGATCACTCGACGCGACCCCGCCTCGGACCGAAGGTCAAGGCCTCGTTGAGACGCGTTTGTTTGGTGGGAGCAGGGAGCGTGGCCAAGATGCACGCTCCGGCGGTTGCCTCCATCGCCGAGACCGAGCTTGCCGCGGTCTGCGACCCTGACCGCACGCGGGCTGCCCACTTGGCCGAGGAGTACGGCATCCCTCACACCTTCGCGTCGGTCGAGGAGGCCGTCAGAGCCGGTAGCTTCGAGTTCGCCCACGTGCTGGTGCCGCCGGACCGCCACGTGGAGGTTGCGCTCGAACTCGCAGCCGCCGGAATCGGCATCCTGATCGAGAAGCCGATGGGACGTTCCGTCGCGGAGTGCGAGAGCGTACTCAGCGCAGCCACCGAGCACGGCGTCCAGGTCGGTGTCAACCACAACTCGCTCTTCTATCCGGCATACGTCAAGCTCCGGCGGGCGGTTGCCGAGCGGCGGCTCGGCCGTCTCCAGCACCTGGAGGTGACGTTGATCAGGCCACGTCACTGGCTTGCGGTTACCCCGCCATGGTTGCAGGACGATCCGGCCTGCATCGCTTATGAGGCGGTGATCCATCCGCTGGCCCAGGTCTACGACCTGGCGGGCGCGCCAAGTCAAGTCACGACGATTACCTCCGGCTGCCACGAGTTCCGGGGCGGAGGACATTTCTGCGATACGTGGCAGCTGTCGCTCGTGTGTGAGCGCGCGACCGCACAGCTGACGCTGACTTATGGAAATTATTGGCTCTACCGTGTGATGGCGATCTGCGAGGACGGCGCGGTGGTCGCGGATGTCGAGGCGAACCGCTGCATAGCGTTCGACCGGACGCGGTGGGGTCGCACCCGCTTTGGACGCTTTCTCGAGCCGCTCCATGTAGCTACGCGAGTTGCAGGCCAGGAGCTGAGGCAAGGCTTCGAGAACATGACCCGGGAGGCACGCTCGATCCGCCCGGCAAGCGTTCTCACAGACATCTACCTCATCAGCATGAGGGACAGCATCGCGGCGTTCCACCGTGGCCCCAACGTCGGACAGCCCAAAGTCGACGGCGAGTTCGGCAAGCAGGTGGTCGTGGCGTGCGACCAGGCGACCCGGGAGGTCGGTGACGCCCTTCCGCACGGCCGGCGTACGCCGCGCAGTAAGCGCCTCGGACATCCGGATGCCGCTGTGCTGGGCGGCACCGGGACGATCGGCAGGGCACTGATCGAACGGATGACCGCCGACGGCATGACGGTCCGGGTAATGGCAAGGCACACAGCCGCGCTCCCCCGGATGTTCGACCGATCAGGGATCGAGGTGGTCCAAGGCGATCTCGCGGATCCCGCTGCGGTCTCGGACGCGACGCGCGGATCCCGCGCCGTGGTGCATCTCGCTGACAGCCGTCACCTGGTCTCATGGTGGAACGTCGATTCGAGCGTCGTCAAGCCTGCAGAGGTTGTGGCTGAGTCCTGCGTACGCAACGAGGTCGAGCGGCTCGTCTGCGCGGGCTCGATGATGTCTCTCTACCTCGGAGATGCGAACTCGACCGTTACGGGGTCGAGCGCTGTCGACCTGGGCGCGAGCACGGCGAGCCCGTGGGACTGGGGCAAGGCCCACGTCGAAAACACGCTGTTGTCGTTTGCGCGCGCGCACTCACTTCGGTTGTGCATCCTCAGGCCCGGTATCGTGCTGGGTGAGGGCGGGACCCCGTTTCACCCCGGCTACGGCATCTGGCGCGGCGAAACTCATTGCGTCGGGTGGAACCGCGGAGCGAACCCGCTGCCGCTGGTTCTGGCATCGGATGTGGCGGCTGCGATCACGCTGGCGCTGGCGTCCGAGCTCGCCGCCGTAAAGACGTACAACGTGGTCGGGGACGTACGGCTGTCCGCGCGCGAGTGCATCGACGGGTTCCGAGCGGCGCTCGCACGCCCGCTTGTGTTTCACCCCGCCCATCCCGCGCAGCATCACGCCCTGGCCGTTGCCAAGTGGTCGGCGACAGCGCTGCGTCGCCGCGAGGAGCGGCCGTTCCCTACATATCGCGCCTTCGTATCGAAGGGGTGCGAGTCGGCCTTCGACTGCTCGGACGTCAAGCGTGAGCTCGGCTGGGAGCCGGTCGTCGACCACGGGGAGTTCATCGAGCGTGCGTTTTGGCCGGCGGCTGTAGGCCGGACTTGGGGGTGAGCTCCGCGCTATCGCACCGTTGGGGGTGAGCTCCGCGCTATCGCACCGGAAAGCGCGCCAACACGACTTCGTCAGCGTGGCCGCCGAACCGGTAATCGGGCGAATGCCGGCGATGCCTGCGCACCTGCCGGGCATGCGGCGATCGATCGGATGACGGCACCCCGGCCCAGCACACGCTGTATGCGGTGCGATCGGTGACGAGCAACGATTCTGAGCGGCTGATCCAGCGACCCTCGCTGGACCGAAGCGGTCCGTGCACCTGGGTCTTATTCCTGCTCAGATCATGCGTCAAGTAGACACTGGTGCTCGGCTGCTGCGCGTCGCTCGTGGGGAGAACGCCAGGACCGACTGCCAAGGCGTGAATCACGTCCGAAGGGTCCAGGAAGAAGGCGAGCGTCGTCTTCACCCGCTGAGGAGCATGTGGCAGCCGCATCTGGCCGATCTCTTCACACATGAGCGCAGAGGGATCGAATCGAAATAGCACGCCGGAGCGCTCCAGGATGCCGATGAAGGCTCCGGACGGATCCCGAGCGACTTTCGTCCAGATCTCGGCTCGCGGGAGCGAGGCGACAATCTCGATCTTCTCCCTGGCGTAGCGGAAGATGCGTCCGCCCGAATCCGACCAGAAGACAGCCCCGGTGCGACGATCGATTCCGAGGCTGCGGCAGATGAAACCCCGGGTGCCCGCGAGCTCCGAGCCCGCTCCACCAAGCGCTGGACCTGGGCTGCGGAGCGATCGCGAGGCGAGATCCAGCTCCAGCAGCAATCCATGTGGCCAGGTGAGCGCGAAGGCGACACCGCGATGCACGTCCACCGTCATTGAGATGATGCCCTCGCCCTCGGGGGCCTGCGCGATCGGCGTGATCGCACGATTGCGGACAGCGAAGAACCATCCGCCGGGATAGGGACCGTACTTGGCCGCCGTGCGGGCTCGTTCGGTGCCTCGGTATCGGGTCTGGTAGCCGATGTGGGTCGCTCCGAGCAACTCCTCGCCGATCGGAGCAAAGTCGACGTGCACCTTTCCCTGAGTGATCACCTGCCCGTGCGGCCTCGGCAGAACCGCATCGAGATCCGCAACGGGCTCCGCCACCGAGGAGTCGGGCACCAACGCGAACAGTCGAGCGCCGCAATCGACACTGTGTGTTCCAGGCGCGCAGTAGACGGTCCCGTCGGAGGCTTGTCCGATTCCATTCCAGGCGGCGTCTGCCGCGGGAAAGTCGAGGCCGATCAGTTCGGCCTCGACGACCGGCGCTGACTCCTGCTCGCTCACGAACCATCCGCTCCTCCTCGCGTATGCGAGCCGGCGAGCAAGCAGCGGCCGATCGAACAGCGGTTGGGTTGTGAGCGCGCGCCTGGCCGCAAGGGCTCTAGCCATCAAGGCTGGCGGCGCGTGGCGATCAGATCCGCGCGGCGTCAACCTGCGGCCTGGCGCGAAAGTCGCGGACAACGCGGCCCGCGCGCAGCTCGATCACCCGATCTACGTGGCTGGCAAGCTCCGAATCGTGCGTCACGAGCAGGACCGTGGGTGCCTGGGGTAACGCCATGATGCAGCTCATCAGCGCGGCCACCGCGGCGTCGTCGAGATACGTGCTCGGCTCGTCGAGCAGCAGTAGGGCGGGACCCCCGAGCAGCGCTCGGGCGATTGCGATTCGCTGCCGTTGCCCGCCAGAGAGGCCTATCCCTTCGTCGCCGATCACCGTCTCGTAACCGTCGGGCAACCGCTCGATGAACTCGGAAGCGGTCGCCGCTCTCGCCGCTGCCCTGACCGCTTCGTCACTTACCTCAGGCCTCGCATACGCGATGTTGGTCCTGATGGTGCCGGGCAGCAGCACGGGGTCTTGGAGCACGACTCCGATCTGACGCCGCAAAGACCTGATGTCGAGCTCGTCGTAGCGCACATCGTCTGCTCGGAGGACTCCAGCGTCCGGCTCATAGAGAGCGAGCACAAGATTGGCCAGCGTGCTCTTACCCGCCCCGTTCGGTCCGATGACCGCCAGGTGCTCTCCCGGGTGGACGGTGAGCGTCAGGTCGTGAAGGACCGGAGCGTCCGCGTAGGAAAAGCTGACGTTCTCCAGGTTAACGCCTCCCCGGAACTCGATTTTCCTGTGGCCGCTCGCGTACGGCTCGGCCTGGTCGATCGACAGTAAGTCAGTGATATCCCTGAGCGCCTGGAACCCGATGGCGACGGCATTTGTCTGCCACCCGATTGAGTAGACCTGCCGCAGAAGCAGCCCCAGCACTGCGTAGAAAGCCAACATGTCCCCGAGCGAGAGCACGTGGTCAGCCACTTCGATGCCCCCGACGACGAGGACGGCCGTCCCTGCGACGGCGGCGATCCCGCTCTCAATTGCCGACAAGGTGGCGCCGGCCTGGCCTAGGCGTCGATGACGCTCTGAAACCTCGGCCGCACGTTCGGCTGCACCCTGCCACACCGAGCGCTCACCGCCGACGATGCGAGTCGTGACGATTGCTCGCAGCAACAGTTGCGAGTAGGCACTGAAGCGCCGCGACGCACCGGACCACTCTTGCGTGGCCACGCGAACCCGGCGCGCCATCACTCGGCTGGCGAACACCAGCGGAGGGACCACCGCGAAGCCCGTCAAGAACAGCAGCGGGCTGATCACGAGTCCGGCGGCGATCAGCACGCTTCCAACCAACACCGCTGGCATCACGCTTCCCGCGAACGTCGCGAGCATTGCCTCGACCCGCTCCGTGTCCTGCGCCGCGGTGGACTGCATAGCCGCCATCCGCTGGCGGTCATGCCATTGCTGAGGCAGGGCGAGCAGCTTGGCGACCAGATCCTGGCGCAGCGTCGTTACGACGCGAGACGCAATCCCTAGCGCGGTGACCCGTGCGACGTAGCCAAACGCTGCGGCAGCGCCGTACAGCACGACGATCGCGGCACCGATGACCACAATCGCGCCAGTGTGGCGCCCAGGAATCTCGCTGTTGAACAAATGCCGGACGAGCACCGCAATCGGCACGAGCACCGCAGACTGCAGAAGCGCCGTGACGCTCCCAAGGATCACGAGCGCGGGCGACTCCCGCGCAAGGCGGCGGATCAGTGCCCAGAGGAACCGACGCGGGCCGGGTCCGGAACCCATGTCATGTGTCATCGTCGCGGCCATCATATGGCCGGTACCGTCACGCACGTGCCGCGGATCCTGGTCCTCAACCACCCGAACCTGACCAAGATGTACGAAGAGGTAGCGGCGGGCTCGGTCCCGGACCAGTACCTGTGGGGGATCAATCACTTCGAGCAGAACGGATACTCGGTCGAGATCATTCCCTGTGGTAGGTCGCAAGTGCTCCAGCGAATCAGCTCGATGCTTCGACGCTCGCCGATTCCGCTGGGGGACCTCGACCAGGAGGTCACGGCGTTGCGCTCGCTCCGCCGTGCGGATCTGATCTACTCCCCTTTCCAGCACGTTGGACAATCGCTGGGATACCTCCGTTGGGCTGGCGCCGTCAACCGCCCGATCGTTTGGATCGTTCACAGCCCACTTGACGAAGGCCGCTTGCGCCGGCCACGTCGGCCGGTGATGCGGGCGCTGCTGCGGGGGCTCGATGCCTATCCGGCACTGAGCACCGCTGTCGCCGACGACCTGGCTGAGATTGCAGGCAGCTCTGAGCGAACCGGCGCGGTGAGGTGGGGTCCAGATCCGAACTGGTATCCGCAGGCCGAGGGCGCTGGCTCAGGTGTGGTCGCCGCGGGTGCCACAAAGCGTGACTTCGAGACCTTCTCCCGGGCCGTCAAGCAGACCAGGGTTAAGTCACGGGTCGTGTCGGGGGGGTTGTCTTATCGCGAGCTCGTCGACGTGTTGGTGCAAGCCCGCGCGGTTGCGATCCCGCTAAGGGTGCAGTGGCCTTGGACGGTGAATGGCCTTCAGGTGCTGTTGGACGCGCTCGCCATGGGTAAACCCGTGATCATCACCCGCAACCCCTGGATCGACATTGATGTCGAGGCGTTGGGAATCGGGATCTGGGTGGAGCCCGGAGACGTTGACGGCTGGCGCGACGCGATCATCTACCTAGACGAGCGTCCTGACGTGGCGGTCGAAATGGGACGGCGTGCACGGGCGCTCGTCGACTCCGGCGAGCGCTCCTCGGTCACTTTCGCGAACCAGATGATGAGCGTGTTCGAACACGTGCTGTCGAGATAATTGGGACCTCATGCCAAGGACAGCGGAACCCGCTCCCGTCGGCTGCTGGCCGGACGAGCAGCGAACGCTGCTCCTCCGGTCGGCTGTCCTTGGAGACGCGCGCGCCGTGTCCGCTTGGGAACGCTGGTGCGCGGTCACAGAGCTTGAGCGCGTGGATGCGACCGACATGCGACTGCTTGCCGCCGCGTACCGACCGCTCCGCCAGCTCGGCGTCGACGACCGAATGCTCGCGATCGCGCGCGGCATCTACAAGCGAACGTGGTATCTGAACCAGTTCGCACTCCGACGCGCCGCGCGGGTGGTGGGAGAGCTCCGTTCAGCGGATATCGAGGTGGTGGTGCTGAAGGGGACCGCGCTGATGCTCCAGCACTACCACGACGTCGGAGCCCGTTCGATGTCGGACATCGACCTGCTGGTGAGGCACGGCACGCTTGATGCGGCACTCCGTACGCTCGAGCACGACGGCTGGAGTGTGCCCGAGGCTCAGGGCGGAGCGGGGGGACCGCTCCGCTACGGGACCCACATGCAGGACGACGAGGCACACGAGCTCGACCTCCACGAGTACGCCCTGATGCAGTCGGTGGACGACTCGGACATCTGGGACACCCGAGTCCCGCTCGACCTGCTTGGCACGGTGACCTGGGCGCCCGCCCCCGCGGAGCACCTCCTGCTCGTCTGTGCCCATGGAATGCGGTGGGATTGGACGACGATCCGCTGGGTCACGGACGCGATGGCGATCCTCCGCTCCTCCGCCGAGACGCTCGACTGGGACCGGCTCGTGGCGCGAGCCACAGCAAGGCGCGTCACGGTCGCGCTCCACGGAGCCCTCAACTGGTTGCGGCAATCGGTCGACGCCGACGTCCCCGAATGGGTGCTGGCACGACTCCGCGCCGGACCGCGTCTGCGCTTTGAGCGAACGGTTCACCGGGTCGCGACCCGGCCACCCACGAAGCTCGGATTTGCCTTGCTCTCCTTCGACCGCTACCGGCGCTTTGCGAAGTTCGCTCCCGCCGAGCGACGACCTCGCAGCTTTCCCGAGTACCTCCGGGCCGCCTGGGACCTCGACGACGCCAGCAATATCGTGCTGTACGGCAGCCGTAAGCTCGCGAGCCGTACGCGCTGACTCACCCGCGGGTCCGCTGACGGACGACACTTTCGCGCAGGAGACCGACCAGCTCTGTTCGAAGCCTGCGCGCTTGGAAATACGACAGGTTTGAGTCGTGAACGCGCTTGCGCACGAGCACTTCGGGAATGGTCGAGCCTACGAGTCCGCCGTCCTTTACTCGCGCAAACCACTCGATGTCGTTGGCGATCTCCAGGTCGGTGCGGAATAGGCCCACCGAATTGAACGCGCGGCGACGAATCAGCAGCGCGCTCGGCATATGCCCGACATGATCGGACTCGAGCACCCGGGCCTTGAACCCTGGCGGATGCGACATGCCCGGCTCGACGAAGAAGCGCATCCGTGAAATGACGTAATCGACGTCAGGCCGCTCTGCCAGGATCGTGACCTGCTTTGCCAGCTTCTCGGGGTGCCAGCGGTCATCGCTATCCAGAAACGCCAGCAGCGAACCTTGCGCTGCTTCCACGCCCAAGTTCCAAGCGTCTGCAAAGCCCTCGCCCGGCTGTTCGACGACCCGCGCACCAGCTCGACCTGCGATCTCCGCTGAACCGTCGTGGGACCGACCGTCGACCACAATCAGCTCGCGGTTCGAATATGTCTGCGCACCAACGTCCGCGAGCGCCTGCGGGAGGAAACGGGCGCCGTTCTTTACCGGAATCACGATGCTGACGAGCGGCTCGCTCAACTCCTCACTGCCTCACCAGTGCGTAGGCAACGCTCGAGGTAGCGCCGCACGCGCGGCTCATCCAGCCCGAGTCGTATGGCGCCGTTGAACTCGGCCGCGGCAAGGGCGCGGCGACGCTGGCCATAGAGCACCAAGCCGGCCCATAGCCGCAGCCAGGGGTCACGCGGATGGCGGCGGCGCCAGTGCAGCACGCCCCCCGCATCGGCGCTCGCCAGCCCCGGAGTCGCGGCCGCGATCGTTTCCTCCGCGGCTGCCACCTCATCTGGATCGCTCACGGTCAGGCTCGTGGCAAATTCGGACGCCTTGTCGCCGAGACTCTGCACGAACAGAGCGGCGCCGCGCGCGCGGGTCACGCCTGGGCCCGGTCGGACGATCCACGTTCGGGCGCGCTTCGGCTCGGCGGCGAGCCGCTCGTACGCCGCCAACCACTGAGCGGCAACCTCCTCCAGGCGCCATGTCCGGCGAGCATGGTCAGCCGCAGCCCGTCCGAGGCGCCGCCGCTCGCGGGGGTGCGAGTGCAGCCATTCGATCGCGCGGATATAGGCGTTCTCGTCTTCGGCGATCAACCCAGTCCGTCCATGGTCGACCAGCCGCGACGCACCACGATAGGGCAGCACGACGGGAGGTATGCCGCAATACATCGCTTCCTGCAGCACCAGCTCGGCCGCCGAGTAGTTCTCTGGACAGAGCGGATAACCGAACACATCGAGCTGCTCGAACACCGACTTGACGTCCTCCACGAACCCGCGCAGGTCGAAGCGGTCACGAACACCGAGTGCGCTCGCCTGGTGTGAGAGTGACTTGAACGCGTCGCCGCTTCCGCACACGATGAAGCGGGCGTCTGGCACGTCCACGGCCGCACATAGTGCGGCCATGCGAGGGTGCATCTTGGCGAAATCAACCGTCCCGATGTATCCGACGTTGAAAGACGTGTGCGGCCGAGGTTGGAAGCCGCGCATGTGCTCCCACGCCGAGACCGCAGGAATCACCTCCGTCTCGGGTGCATCTCGGAAGCAGGGAAGCTCCGCCGTGTAAGGCGAGGCGACAACGGTCAGATCGGCGAACTCAACGAGCTCCCGCGTCAACGCCTGCGGCGGGTGGTCTCCAGCCACCTCGCAATAGAGCAGCAGCCGCATGGGCGGAAGCGGACCGGATAGGAGTGCGTACAGCTCCGGCGTGTTCCAGAAGTGGGCATGCACGATGTCGGCGTGCGCGAGCTCGGCTTGGAGCATTTCCACGTCAGGCCGGGCGATCACTGCGAGCCCTGCTCGACCGGCCAGCTCGATGCTCCCGTCCGCCGGGACCTCCAGCGACACAACTCGATGGCCAATGCCGAACTGTGCGGTTGCCCTGGCCGCCGCGATCAGCGACCGGGTGGCCCCACCGCGCGACAGACACTGAATCACGTGGAGCACCGTGGGTTGCATCAGTCGTGCATAGCCTGGCTGATCGCGCGTCCCCGCCTGATCCGCCTGAACAGCGCCACGAGGTTGCCGCTGTACATGACGTCCTCAAGAAATCGATCGCCCTCATCGTCGACTGCGACCTGGTCAGGGTGTCGCAGGGGGAATTGAGCCGGCCGGGTCGTGAGGTTCGCGAACACGCTGCGTGGATCGCGCGTGTGGGTCGCGTCGCCGCCAAAGCCCACGTTGGTGACCAGGTTCACCTCTGGATGGATGAAGAGGCCGTTGTTGAGCCAGCATGTGAGCGTCCAGGCGTAGTCCCACGTGTGATGCTCGCGGTAGGTCTGCTCGAAGAGACGCATCCAGTAGGCGACGGCGTGGCGACTATGGAATCGCCGATCGAGCCAGCCCGATTCTCTGAGCTCGGGCCAGCGACTCATTTGCGGATCGTGCAGCCGCCAAGCGCGGCGCCAAGTGGCCCACCCCCACGTCAAGGGGTAGCGGGAATAGCGGTAACGCTCGGGACGACTCGCGGGGTCGGAGCGGAAATCGTTGCCGGACACTCCCATCACGCGAGTGTCCTCCCGATGGCGCTCCAGCAGTTCCTCGCAGAATCTGAAGAAGCTCGGATCGGGAACGCAGTCGTCCTCGAGCACGATTGCCTCCTCAGCCGAGTCAAAGGCCCAGTCAAGTCCCGTCACAATCCTCGAGGTAAGGCCGCGGTGGCCGCTGGCGAACTCGGTGAGTACGTTGCACTCCCAGTCGATCTCGTCGATCAGTCGTCGCGCGTCCGCGACGCGCGCGCGCAGCTCTCCTGAGGCGCCGCCGGGCGGACCGTCCGCGACGACCAGCAGCCGCTTGGGGCGAACGCGCCGGATCGAGTCGAGCGTCTGTCGGGTGGCGTCGGGACGCGCGTAGATAAACAGCACGATCGGCGTGGCGAGCCGCCAGCCGGCAAGGCTCTTGCCGAACGCCTTTCGCTCCCGACGCGTCTCGGCGAAGTCGTCGGACGAGGGCTTGTCATGCCTCAGCTCCCGCGCCAGCCGCATCTCCCACGGATTGCTCGTGAAGTGCAGGAAATAGACGTCGTTCAGCGCCGCGGTGATCGCATCGGCCGCGCGGGGATGGTCCGGGCGATTGAGCAGAAACGGATAGTGCAGCGCCTTGTATCGCATCCAGGTGTAGTTGAAACGAGCATCAAGCCAGCTGAGCAGTCCGGCGGACAGCAGCTCGTAGGAGAGGAGGCGCATCTCCCCGTCCAAAGGTGCGGGCTTGTCTTCGTGTCGGTGGTACACGCTGAGCAGCAGATCGCGGTGATGGCGCGGCGAGAGCACCATCACCCCGGTCTGGACCACCTCATCGAACCGGCCCGGCAGCCCGTAGGCCTCGTAGAACTCGCGAGCGGTCAGATTGCGAACGAACGCCGTGCCAGTCTGCTCCCAATGGCAATACAGCGTTTCCAGGGCTGTCCTGGCAAGCTCGCGCGTGGGTGTGGCGTACTCGTCGACCGCGCCGACCCTGTCCTCCGGGACCGCCTCGAGGATGGAGGGCGCGCGCGGGTTGATGAGAATGTCCGCATCAACCCAGACGAGGCGCTCGTAGCGCGCTGCGAAGGGCTGATCGACGATCAGGAGCTTCTGCCACGCAGGTTTCCGTCGCCTTGCACGCTCTGAGTCGTCGAGCGGATGATCGATGCAAATGACGTCATAACCGTGCCTCTGCGCGTAGCGTCGCCAGTTGCGCGCACAGCGCTCGCGCCACGGATTGGCATAGCGAGCGCCGATCGCGAGCGTCACGATCGCGCATTTCGACTTCATATCGGAAGGTGCGCGTCGATCGCCATCGCCAGGCCGACAGGATCGCGCCCGGCCTCGAGGTGGTAGCACGGCACGGCGGCGACGACTTCCGAGAGCCGCCCCAGCGTTGTCGCTGACGGATCAGGCAGCTGCATCATCGTGCTCGGGGCGAGCGCCATGAGCGCCTGGGCCGGCGTAGCAGGCCGGATGACCGTTGAGGCCTGGCCCGTTACGCGAGGGATCAAGATCCCCTTCAGCGGAGCTTCGATCAGCGCGTGATCGAGCGACAGGAGCGTCTTCCCGTCTGACGGACGTTGCCCGACGAGGTTCAAGGACGCGAGAAATGGCATCCGCTCGAGCGTGTCGGCGTGGGCCTTGGCGGTCCGGTACAGGCTGTAGACGTTCGTAGCCTCTCCCGAACCGATCGCGCAGTAGTCGTCGGCGAGGATTTGCAGCCGCGAACGCACGCAGGCGAGTGCTGCGGTCGATTTCCCGGAGCCCCTGGATCCGACGAGCAGGAGGCACCCGTCATCTGTGCCCACGGCCGCGGCATGGACCACCTGCGTGCCGTGATCCCTGAGCCACAGGTGAAGTGCCGCGAGAAGTGGGCTTGGTCCATCCGATGGTCCCGTCGGCACAACCGACCGCGTCCAGTAGAAAGCGCGGTCGCGGCGGAGGTCGACAGTGATCAGCGAGTTGACCGGCTGCTGAAGCGACGTGTACACGCCCTCAGCGCAGAGGGCTGGGACCTTGCCGTAAACCAGTTGACCATCGGGGCCGAGCGGCGGCGGTGGCATTCGCGTCCGCGTCGACTGGCTATCCCAGAGGTGAATTGTCAGGGACGGGTCTCGGTCCGCCTCGGTCCGTAGATGAGAGACCGCCGGCGCGATCACGCGCTGGAGCGCCGGTCCCGCGAAGCGCAGGCGTGCACATTCGCCGGCGACGCGAATGTGCATGTCGTCGAAACCGCCGACGGCGCGCGCCGCGTGGTTCGATGTGGCCTCCAGCGAGTCAAGGAACCGCTGGAGCTCCGTTGAGAGCCCGGGGGCGGCGCGTACCTCCTCGGAACTACGAAGGCTCAAGCCGTGCTGGGCCAGCCCGTCTCGTCGACCTCGTGGACCGGATCGAGGAGCAGCAGCTCCTGCATGTCGGTGTACTTGCCGAGCAGCGGGGCGGTGTACTCGGAGGTCCCCCGAGGCTCGGGGCGGACGCTGAGCTGAGCTTGATCGCTGCCGGATCGTGCCGGCGTGAGCAGGCCTTCGTCGAGCAGCTCGTCAATCAGCCTGTCGGTATCGGCAGTGGCTGTGGCGGGGTCCACGTCGTAGGCCCCGCAAATTCCCGCGATGGTCTCCTCAAAGCTGGCACAGGCTGCGATCAGCTCGAAGATGCACGCGCCCGTTCTGTTGAGGTCGTAGTAGGTGCCGGAGTCGAGGTTTACGACGATCGTCTCTCCATCGACCGTCTCATAAACCACCCCGGGACCGCGGAGCTGGTAGCGCCGCTCACTCATCCTCTCTGGCTCGTCAGGCAATCGCGCCTCAATGCTCACGGCGCGGAATATATCCCTCATGCTTCCGTCTACGAACTGATGACTCGGACCCGCTCATCCAAGCTCCATCATGCGGAATCCCGGACCCCGCCAGAGGTATTCGAGCGCGTCTACCGCCGGCGGCGGGATCCGTGGGGATACGAGACGCGGGCGGACGAGCGGGACAAGTATGAGCAAACGCTAGCGGCGCTCGACCGGCCCCGGTACGTACGCGCGCTCGAGATCGGATGCTCGATCGGCGTGTTTACCGAGATGCTGGCGCACCGCTGCGATCGACTCTTTGCGATCGACCCCTCCCGAAGTGCTCTGAACGTCGCAAGAGACCGTCTGAAAGACCGGCCGAATGTGGAGTTCGTCGAAGGCGCGGTGCCAGAGGCCCTGCCCCCAGGCCAGTTCGATCTGGTCGTTTGCTCCGAGGTGCTCTTCTACCTGAGTGAAGGGCTCCTGATCATGACGCTTGAGCAGCTCCAGCAGCGACTGACGCCCGGCGGGACGCTGATCGCGGTCCACTACACGAAGCCTGCCTCCATCAGCCCATTTGCTCGCTTGGCATCGCTGCGCATGCCCCGTCCCTGGGCACCGCTGACCGGCGATCACGTCCACGACCTGCTGGCGCAGCACGCGCAGCTCTTGCACTCGCACGAGGAGCGCCGCCCCACGTACCGGCTCGATCGCTTTGACGCCCCGGCCTGACCCGCAACGAGCCTGCGACACTGCCGCCGTGGATACTGGGTCAGGCGAGGTGACCGTCGTTATCCCCGTATGGGGCTCGTATGAGCAAGACCTGCCCGACGCGGTCAGGAGCGTCAGATCCACGGATGCCGATCCGCGCGTGGTTCTTGTGGACAACGCCAGCGATCCGCCAATCGTTCCGCTGGATGGCTGCGAGCTTGTGCGCTCCGACACGCGACTCTCACGCGGAGCGGCGCGCAACCTCGCGCTCTCGCGCGTGAGCAGCGAGTACGTCATGTTCCTTGACGCCGACGACGAGCTGCTGCCGGGAGGGCTGTCGCACCTACTCGAGGGGCTCTCCCGGCGTCCCGATGCCAAGGCGTTCGTCGGTCGCATCGTTGAACCCGACGGAACGGTTCACCGTATGCCACGGGCAATCAGCCGCTTTCTGGCGCGCGCGCCGCGAGCGTTCGCGTGGATGAACGCGGTGTGGTCGCTTACCTCGGTCCAGGGCTGTGCGCTGCTGCGAACCGCAGCCGTCCGCGATTGCGGGGGCTACCCCGACGCCTCCAACGGCGAAGACTGGGCTCTTGGCGTCGCCGTGGCTTTCAGGGGACCGATCGTCTTCGACGAGCGTCCGGTCCTGATGTATCGGCTACGCCCGGATTCGCCAGGCGGCGAGGAGAGCCCGCCCACGGGGGTGCTGCTCGGCAATGCCGCAAGAATCCGTGAGCAGCTTCGCAGCGATCCAGCCGTCGGTGCCAGCGCCACCGCGATCGCGCTCTTGAGGGGAGCCCAGACATTCACCGTTCTCGTCGCCAGACCAGTCGTGCGACTGCTGAGGCCGACCGCGCGCAGGTCGGGGGTGTCCGGGGTCAGGACTCGCACCGAGCCGGTAAGGATCCTGCGGGTGATCGCGAGACTCAACGTTGGCGGTCCCGCGATCCAGGCGATCAGCTTGACCAAGCGGCTCGAGGCTCATGGCTACGTCACCCACCTGGTCCGCGGGGCTGAAGAGGAGCGTGAAGGAAACCTCGATGACCTTGCGTCGGACCTCGGCGTGAGCCCCAAGCTCGTGCCGACGCTTCGTCGTCACCCGGGGGTGCACGATCTTCGGGCGCTGCTTGAACTGGTTCGCATCGTTCGATCGGAACGCCCACACATCATTCATACCCACGCCGCCAAGGCGGGGACGCTGGGGCGGCTGGCGGCGCTGATCGCATGTCCAAGGAGGCGAAGCCGCCCGGTGCTCGTACACACGTTCCACGGGCATTCGCTGAGCGGATATTTCTCACCACGCGTCTCCGCGGCATATCGCATCATCGAGCGATTCCTGGCGCGCTTCACAGACAAGCTTGTCGCCGTCAGCGAGGAGGTCCGCGACGAGCTGGTCAACCTCGGAGTCGCGGACCGCAGCGGGTTCGAAGTCATTCCGCTCGGATTTGAACTAGACCGGTTCGCCTCGGATCTCGATAACTCCAGGAAGGCTCGCGAGGCGATCCGCGGCGAGCTCGCGATCCCGCCTGACGCCACGCTCGTCACCTTGATTGCCCGGCTGGTGCCGATCAAGCGCGTGGATCGGTTCCTGCGCGTCGCTCTCAGTGTCGGTGAACTCGACAACGTTCACTTCCTCGTGGTCGGCGATGGCGAGCTGAACAAGGCCCTGCGCACTTCGCCCGAGGCCCGCGCGCTCGGCGCGAGACTGGCCTGGACCGGATTCAGACGCGACATCCCGTCAGTCTGTGCCGCAAGCGACGTGGTGATGCTGACCTCGGACAACGAGGGAACGCCCGTCAGCCTGATCGAAGCCGGCGCCGCTGGGTTGGCGACGATCAGCACCTACGTTGGGGGTGTCGCCTCCGTCGTTCGACACGGCCAGACAGGTCTGCTCGTCGATCGTGACGACGACGAAGGCCTTACCCAAAGCGTCACGCGCCTCGTCACGGACGCGCCGTTGCGAGAGCGTATGGGCCAAGCCGCTCGTGCACACGTTCGCGAATCGTTCTCGCTCGAGAGGCTCGTCAGCGACTTGGACACGCTGTACCGCTCATTGCTCGACGCGCATCTGGGGACGGAGGCCTAGCCCGTGTGCGGCATCGCCGGCTTCGAGCTTGGGAGGGATGACGATCTGCGCGCCGCCCATCTTTTGCGGCGGCTGGCTCGGCGGGGTCCTGACGGTGCATGGTCGACCGTCGTTCCCCCGTACGGTCTCGTGCAGACGAGGCTCTCCGTGATCGACCTGTCTGATCGGGTTCGGTACCCGCTGGTGAGTGAGTCGGGCGACCTCCATCTCCTCTTCAACGGCGAGGTCTACGAGCACGGTCGCCACCGGGCCGAGCTCCAGCGACGTGGACACCACTTCGCAACCGAGTGCGACTCTGAAGTCGTGCTTCACGGTTACGAGGAGTGGGGCATGGATCTGTTCCGCCGCCTCGACGGCATGTTCGCCGTCGCGCTCCTGCATGCGCCGTCAGGCGAGCTCGTCCTGGTTCGTGATGCGCTCGGGATCAAGCCGCTCGTGTACACGACCGGGGACCGGTTTGCCTTTTCCTCCGACGCGATCTCACTCGTCGCTGCAGGTCTCAGCGACGGGACGATTGAAGAGCCGAGTCTGAATGAGTATCTGGCATTCCACTACCTGACCCCTCCGGCCACCGCGCTGCGCGACATAAAACAGCTTCAGCCCGGAGAGGCGCTTCGTCGCACACGCGACGGGGCGACGTCGCTGGAGCGGTGGCGTCCACGGCTGTTCGGCTCTGACAAATCCGCGCCCCCCGCCACTGTGCAGGAGGCCGCGGACATGCTCGATCGCTCCGTCGGTCGACAGCTCGTAGCCGATGTTCCTGTCGGGGTGTTCCTCTCCTCGGGCCTTGACTCTTCGCTCGTCCTCCACAGCGCGGTACGCAGCGGTGCGCGCCCGACGGCCGTCACGATCGCTTTCCCGGGTCATGGCGATTACGACGAGTCTCCAGCGGCAGCGCGTTTTGCGGATGATCTAGGGGTGCCACATGTGATCGGTGAGCTGTCCGGGGGGTTCGTCGATGCGGTCACCAAGGTTTCTGGGGCGTTCGACGTTCCACTCGCCGACGCGTCGGCGATCGCGACCGTGCGCCTCGCCGAGCTTGCTCGCGATCACATCACGGTCGCCCTGTCCGGCACTGGCGGGGATGACCTTTTTGCGGGCTATTACCGCCATCGCGCTCACGTTTTCGGCGGACTCGTTCGCAGCCTCCCCGCACCAGCTCGCCGCCTGCTGGCGGCTGTGGCTCCCAGGCGCGGTGGCGAGCGTCGCACGGCCCTGTCAGCCGCCCGCGGATATGCGGCTCGGCTGGCGCAACTCCACGGCGACGGTTTCGACCAGTACCTCGAGCTCATTGCATCGGCTAGTTCGAGCCAAGCCGTGGCGGCATGCGGCGCATTCGCCCCCTCGGGCCACGGATGTGAACGTTTACAGAGTCGAGTCCAGGCGTCCGATCCGGCCGCATCCACGCTGCGTCGCATCCAAGCCCTCGAGCTCGCGAGCTACCTTCCCGGTGACCTCCTGGTGAAGGAGGATCGAGCGACAATGGCCGTTGGGCTCGAGACCCGCGTGCCACTACTGGGCATTGAGCTGGTCGAATTCGCGGAGCAGATTCCGGACCGACAGAAGATCGGTCTCACCCGCGGGAAGAAGCTGTTGCGCGAGGTGGCGAGGCGTCGTCTACCCGGGTATCTCTTGCGCGCGCATAAGCGTGGGTTTGCAGTCCCGCTTGCGGACTTGTTCGGCGGCCCCTGGCGTAGCGAAGCGATTGAATGGTTTGACGCTGCCGGCTCGTCGATCGTTGACACCCACCTGGTGGCAAGGCTCCTTCGAGACCGGTCGATGCCCGCCACGGATGTCTGGGCCCTTGCGGCGCTGGTTGGTTGGGAGAGCGTGGTGGTGGAGGCCAGACACGTCACTCGATCCAGACCCTCGCAGCGGGTTCAGCCAGGATGACCACAGGTCCAATCACCTCACAAGCACAGCACGGCGGAGCGGCCGCAGGGGCGGACCACGTGCTCGTCGTTGCGGAGAGCGCGTATCCCGAGATCGCCGCAGGTGCACGGGTGCGGGTGGTCGAGATGGGCGCGCACCTCGCTCCACTTGGAGTGGACGTTGACTTCAGGCCCACGCTCTCCAGCTCCGAGTATGCGTCGATCGCGACTCCTGGCGTGGGCGCGGCGAAGGCGATCGTGTTGGCGCGCGGGACGTTGCGCGCGGCGCGGGCTGGCAACGGCAACGGGCGCACGTTGACGCTCGTGCACAGGCTGCGGTCGCTCGTTCCTTCGGCGAAGGACAACCGTCCGCTCGATGTCTACGACTTTGACGATGCCCTCTACCTCGACGCCAGCGCTTCCCGTCGGCGCCGGTTGGGCGGCGTATTCAAGCGGCAGTCCACGCGCTGTTTGCGCTATATGGGCGCCGCAAGGCTCGTCCTGGCCGGCAATCGGATTCTCGCGGACGTGGCACTCGGTCGCGCGAGGCGTGTCGAAGTTGTTCCATCGTGTGTCGATCCGACTACACAGCCGATGCGTCAGCATCGGGAGGTCGAGGTCCTAACGCTTGGCTGGACCGGGTCTGCCACGACCAGTCGTTACCTCGGTCCAGCGCTCGAGGTGGTTGGGAGCCTCCACGAGCGCGGCTGGCCAATCCGCCTGATCCTGATGGGGGCTTCGGTCCCGATCAAAGCGCCGTGGATTGAACATCGCTCGTGGTCTCTCGAGGCCGAGCGGCAGATGCTCACCGAAGTCGACGTCGGTCTGATGCCGTTGCCAGACGATCCCTGGGCGCGAGGGAAATGCGGCTACAAGCTGCTGCGCTATTTCTCAGCGGGACTTCCCACCATCGCCAGCCCAGTCGGAATCAATGCCGAGTTGCTCGAGGGCGGGGGCGGTCTCGGCCCAACTTCACACGCCGAATGGGTCGCCGCGATCGACGAACTCTCGCGCGACGTCGGGATGCGCAAGGAGATCGGCGTTCAGGCTCGTGAGTTCGCCGAGCGCGAATACTCCTACCAGGTGTGGGCGCCGCGGGTGGCGGCGCTGCTCAGCGAGCTCGACCACCGCCGCTGAAGGAACGCATCGGCAGCGAACGCGACGATCAAGATCACCGCGACCCGTGCCGCGACGGCCACGGGCATAAACAGTCTTCCTAGCTCGCCGCCTTGGTCATAACCAGTCAGGTTCCAGGTCACCTCAGTCCCAATCAATGCGAAGAGGAGCAGGAACCCTGGCAACTGAAGGAGGCGGACCGCGAGTCCCGCCCCGTAACAGACCAGCAGCGCGATTAGGACAACCGCCATCCAGAACGGCATCTCGCTGCTGCTTTGTGACCACAACGCGTCGCCCAGAGGCGCTGGCAGCACGGCGCGCGTGCGCAGCGCGCTCGACACGGGGCTTGAAACAGCTCGCGAAACCTGTCTCAGCGGCTCTAAGAGCGTATGCGCAGGATGCTTCAGGAGATAGGCGGCATATGCCGACTTCCAGTGTTCGTCGACCCACTTGATTAGACGCTGATCGTTGTACAGCGGAGAATCTCCGCCTTGAATGCGCCTCGCTCAATCGTGATCTCCGGCGATTCGGGAAGCCCCCGGGCGACAAAGAAATCCAATGCTGCTGGGTCCGGCGCAATTCGATTCTCGAGAATCTGAAGTGAGTTGAAGCGCTCGATCGGCCGATCCCCCGTTGCGACGAGGACGTCGTAGCAGCCCCACAGCAAGAGCGCACAGAGAGCACCGGTGGTGACCCAAGCAGTCCGCCGCGGGAGCCAACGAAAGACCCCGATGAGCACGAATGGCAGGAACACCAGGGCGATGAGCACGTTGTCCTGTCGGGTGAACTCCCACAGGCAAGCGACTGCGATGCAAGCGGCAATCAGACCGGGCGTCGGTCGCCGTGCGAGCCGCAATACGAGCGCTACGAGCAGTACGAGCAGCGACGTGGCAATCGACTCGCTCAGCAATGCGCTGTCCCATCCGGTCACCTGTGGCACGAGCCCGACGAGCAGCACCGCGGCAAGCGCACAGCGGCGAACTTGTAGATGGCCGAGCGCGGCGTAGACGGCCGCCGCCAACGTCGACCAGGCGGCGACTCCAAGCAGCAGTTGTGCCGCCTCCCGCAGACCGTCGGTCGGAAAGATGTTGTAGACGAGCGGCACAGTCCACAACCGCTTCTGATTCCCAAGGAAGTCGAGCTGCGAGTACGAAAGCGAATCGTGAAAGTGCACCGGCGAATGCACCACCGCGGATGCTCTGAGCAGCGCAAACGCAGCAATGAGGACTGCCGCCTCCGTGAGCTTCGGCCGGGGGGCGGTCAGGCCTGGAATGACCGCACCGCCAGCGCTGCTGCGAGAATCAGGGTTGCGAAGCCCGCGACTGTGGTGCTCTGCTGATCAAATACCAGTACGGCCGCGACGGCGCTCGACACAGTCAGCGCCAGCAGGATCTGGACGACGGCACGGCTAACGAGCCCGCGCCCCCACAGCCACATGATCGCCGCGACGTCGAAGGCAACCATCGTAGCTAGCCCCGCACCACGCATTCCGAGCGGCGGGATCAGCGCTAGGTCCAAGGCGATGTTGAGAACGCTTGCAGCTGCGGCGCCCCGAAGAAACCTGGCGTTCTCCCCGCGGGCGATCAAGCTATACCCGGTCGGATATCCGATGGCATACCACGCGACACCCGAGACGAGCAGGACAAACGTTCCCGCAGCGGCACGAAACGCGTGTCCAAACACCAGGCTCAGGATGCTGCCCCCGGCGATCTCGACAAGCCCGAGAACTGCCAGGCCATAGCTCGCCAACGCCACGAGTGCTGCGTGCACCAGTCGCCTTGCCTCGTCCTCGTCGTGTTCTTCCGAAAGCCTCGCGAGCGTCGGCAGCATTGAAAACGCAGCGAACGGACCCACCAGGTTGAGCACCAGAAATAGCCGATAAGGAGCGCTGTAGAGACCGGCGATGCGATCGGAATGCGTTGCCGCGAGAATGATCGTGTCGAAGTTGGCGTAGAAGATGTAAATCGCCAGCGACGACAGGGCCAGGGGACGTGCTCGGCGCAACATCGGCCCCGCCCCCCGCAGGCCAAGCTCGAACGTTGACACACGATGGAGCTTCGCCCACAGGAACACCGCCACGGCGGCCTCCGCGCAAGCAAAGGCTCCCAACGCGCCCGCGGGCGTCGGTTTCGCTGCCGCGACGATCAAGACGCCGGCGAGTACCGTCACTCCGCCGACTGCGATCGAAGCTGCGACAAGCGACATGCGCTCCAGACCTCGCCCCAGCCAGTCCGTCTGAGCAGCCATAAAAATCGCCATCAGCGCCGCCATCACCAACCACAGCGCGCGTCCGGGCCAGAAAAGGATCGCGATCGGAACGCCGATCAGGCTCACGACGAAGATCGCAAGTACGCGGAGGCTTATTACACGTCCGGCCAACCACCCGGCTCGCTCAGGAGAGACCGCGACATCGCGCGCTCCCTGATCGGGAAGACCGAGCGACGTGGCGATCAGGGCGATGCCAGAAACAGAGATGCCCACATTGACAAGTCCAAAGTCGCTCGTCGACAGCGCGCGCGCGAGCACGACCGTTGCCGCGAATCGGCATGCTCGATTGACCACCTCGCCGCTGAGCAGTCGACCCACGTGTAAGGCAAGTCCGCCATAGGCCTGAGCTGAGATTCGAGTCTGGAGCGTGCTCAGGCTGCGCTGCGGCACAAAGCGGTGCAGACCCGTTGCCGCCGGACGATCTTCGTCAATCATCCTTTCAATAGCCGCAGTTCCGGATCTGCGATCCAAACGGTGCCGCTGAATGGAAGACCACCCGATTGCAGCGCCACAACCGCTATTGACGTCAAAGGTAGCTGCGCCGTCGCGACCACCTGGGCTGTGGTCCACCCTGGAGTGTTCCCAAGACGGACCAGCGGCGGTCCGGTGAACACTGCGTAACCCCCACCAAGATAATTCAGCCGTACTGCGGGTGTCACATTCGGGCTCACATCTACAGTTCGAACGCGGATCCGAAAGACGTACTTGGCGCCGGCAGCGACCGTCGGTAGGTAGCTGGTAGCCATCTCTACCGCCAGTGGCCCGGGATGAGCTCCAGACGAGATCTTCAAGGTTGGACCCCCAGGACCCCGAAGCCGAGTCGTGGTCCCGCCCGGAGGCAGCTCGAACAGCCAATGGACACCTGTGAAAGAACGATCGATGATCAGGTTCGCGTTACGCGGGACGCTCACCACGCTCTCGCCGCCGACAATCGATGCCGAGCGCGACACGCAGCCGCTGAAGCCAGCCGCAGCGATCGCGCCAACGCAGCCGATCGTCAGCGCGACTCTGTGAACGGTGCCATCCCAACCCCGCATCAGTCGAGCGCGGACACGGAACGAGGTGGGCTATTGGTGGAGTGCAGCTTCGTCCGCCGTTGCGTCGAGAACTGCGAAACCCAGACAGCCCCGATCGAAACCAGGAAGCCACCGAGCAGGTGGGGGGCCGTGAAATTGAAGCCTGAATTTGCGGTAACGAGCGCAACGGCTGCCAAGGGGTAGCCGAGCAGCCCGACGAGCTGACGCCGCAAGGCCGCCGTCCAAAGCAATCCGATGAGCAGACCGATCGCGGCCAGGATTGGAATCGTCAGCGCTGTCCCGCCGTCAATGAGAGGAGCGTCAAGTGCGGTGTACGTATTCCAACTCAGCGGTGGAGCTGTAAACGCCCTGAGCCGCGGGACCGTCGGCAGACCCAACCCGAGCTTGTCAGCTGCCGAGCACAATTCGGGAAACGCCGCGCATCCGTGGGCGTCGCCCCAAGTTGTCGCTGCGCCCACCTGCACATCGAGGGCGGCGATCGGGGAGCTTGCGTACTCGTATGGGAGAGCCAGGTTTGAGAACAGGCGATGGCGGATGAACACGCTCGGTACGGCTTGAAGGTCAGCGTCGTTTGACAACGTCTTCCCGATTACTGCCCCGCCTGCGAGAAATACGACCAGCGTGAACATCACAGCCACCACTCCGCCAACAACGAGGGTACGCTTCCGCGGAAGGCGCGGAAGCGCAACCGCGTACGCGGTCACGGCAACCACAGCTCCATCGACGATCGTCCCACGACCCGTGGCGAAATAGAGTGACGCGAGGCAGAGCAGCGTGATCGCGATCCAGGTCCATCGTTGCCGGCCTGTAGGCGCAAGCGCACTTACGACCGCCGATAGCGCGATCGCCCCAAGCGCTAGGTAGACGAACTTGATCGTCACGTTGAACTGACCGTGGGCTATCGCGGCCCGAACGGGGATCGAAGAGACGAGAGTGGCCCGGAGTCCGTACGCCGCGAACGCTTGCGCCAGGAAGGCCCCGAGCAGGATCGCTGTGAATGCCATGTTGATCGTGGCCGCACGTCGCATCAATGAGAAGTGCGGCAGTGCTCGGGCAAGCTTGCGAGAGCCGGCGTCCCTACCTCCGCCTGCCACGGCAGCGGCGGTAAAGGCCGCAGTAGCCCCCAGTACCAGCACGACCGTATCCCAGGAAAGCGACCGGTAAGGCAAGAGCCTTACGGCATACAGGCAAGCGGCAAAAGCCCAGGGAGCCAGCCATAGCTGAACGGGATGAAGCGAGGGCAGCGCGACCACGGACCAAATCGCAGCAAGCGACAGCCCCGCCGCCAGAATGATTCCCGAGGTGGACACGCTAGGGCATCGTAGAAGTGGGCGACGGCTTTGGCGGAGAGGCGGACGGTACGCTTCGAGTGATGCAGACTTGACCGGCGCGCGGCCGCTGCCGTATTTGGCGGCACTCCGGATGATCTCGCAACGTGTGCGAAGGCGGCGCGCGGCAGCCGTGCTCATCGCGACCGTCGTCGGGGCCGTGCTCGGCGTCTCGCTCCATCGCACGCCTCGATTCGTGGGAGTCGCTCCGGCCTCGGATGGCGCTCGACTGATCCGCTCGCTCAAGCTGATTGAGACATTCTCGCCGCGCGGCGATAACTACCTCTCCCCTGCGGGCTTGATCGCGGATCTCGCGACGACGGACCCCAGCACCAAATACCAGGTCCTTGTCACACCCGATGCGGTTCCGGCGAACGGGGCAATCGGGATCTTCGTCTCGGCTGACTCGCTGTGGCTACGAATCAAACGAGGCGATCGGATTACTGAGTTGCGGCGCGTGGGCGTCGGGCCGGACATCGGGACCTACGGACCATTTGCAATAAGCCCAACCACTGTTCCCGATGGGGAATTCGGCTCTCCGCTGCTCGGGGTGTGGACCGTCCAGACGAGCCGGTTCGCCAGCGTCCATTGGGATACGAGCGTGCACGAAGGCTCGCCTGGATCGCTGCGCATCGACGGCACCGGGCGGACAGGCCGCGTCGCGACGGCCGTCACGCAGGGTCTCGCCTCAGCAGCTCCCGCACCGGCCGACACGGTCTATCGAGTCGCACTGGTCGCAAAGGCCCACGACCTCAGCCGACCGATTGTGTTCGAGCTGAAGCTCCTCTACACGGACGGCACGTACGAGATATTCAGTGCGACGTCGAGCAACGGCACTCCGAATCTCCCAGCCGGTACGTCGAAGGGTTGGCTACCGCTTCAGATCCAGGCTGTCGCGCACATGCCGGTGAAAGGCGTGGTGCTGTTCGCCGCGGACACCGGACTGATCCCGCTCCGAGGCTCGGCGTGGGTCGATGACTTCACGCTTGGGCGCACCTAAATTGCGCAGGTTCCGGCAAGCAGCAGCGCAGCCTGCGGTCTAAGCGCAACACTAGCCCGAAACCGCGTACGTGACCGCGTGCGCCTCCTCGAGCGCCTCGACGTGCGCCTGCAGCATTCGCGGGATCGAGTAGGCGTCGGCGACGTGCTCCCAGATCTGGTGTCCCATGTTTTGGCGCAGAGCCGCATCGCCGATCAGCTCGACCATCGCGCTCGCGGCCGCGCCCAGGTCGTGCAGCGGGACGAGGATGCCTCCCTCTCCGACCACCTCCGGCGTGCCTCCGACTCGAGTCGCGATCGCTGGACGACCCGCGAATGCCGCCTCCAAGATCGCATTCGGGAATCCTTCGGAATCTGACAGCAGCATCGCCACGTGCCGCTCGCGCCAGAACTCGCGGACGTCTGCCACCGGTCCAATGATCCGGACGCGCTCCCGTAAACCGGCGTTGGTGATCAGCTGCGCGATTTCCCCTTGAAGTGGGCCCTCTCCAGCGAGGTCCACGCGCCACGGACCGTCAGGAACCCGCCCGACCACATCGAGGAGATGATGGTGCCCCTTCCCGTCCCGAAACTGTGCGACGTAGCCAAACACCACGGGCGGGGAGGGTGGGCTCGGAAGAGCCGGAAGTCGCTCATGTCCGTTCGGCACGAGACGCACCCGACTGGGATCGTGTCCGCGCATGACGCATGCCGCGGCAACCGCATCCGAGTTGGCCGTGACGAGCGTGGCGAGACTTTCCGCGCGGCGCAGAGCAGTTCCGACCAGCGGATAACGCTTTTCGACCGACGAGCCGGTGATGTTCCGGCGCGCCACTAGGCATGGAATCCGGCCCACCCGGCAAATGGGGGCCACGAACGCGGCCGTCTCGTCCAGCCAGGCGTACACGAGATCCGGCTTGACTGTGCGGATCGCCGCCGCGTACTGTCGCGCAAGACCGATCCAGTGCCCGACTCCATGGCGCGGAGGGGTCGGGATCGCGAGAATCGGGACGTCGGACGCGAGGATTCTGTTGCGATACCGGGTCGGCTCATCGCCTGATGCCGACGTGACCAGGATCGGGTCGAACCGATCACGCGGGAGACTGCAGACGAGCTCGGTGAGTTGCTTCTCGCTGCCGCCGATTGCAAGCGAGCCGATCGCCAGCATCAGACGGATCCGGTGACCGTGCGTAGTCCCTTGCAGGGCGCACGGGCTTCGCACGTCCCGAATCGATCCTGACCGACGGGTTGCCTCGTCGCCGTGCCGTGTCGCGGTCATCCGGAGAACGGCGAGGATCGTACTGATCCGAGCGTCATCGGCACGACAGCCGCACCAATCCTTGGTAGCGTGAGAGGCGTTGCGGTGACCACTCCCAAGGGGCGCAGAAGGTTGCGATGCAGGTCCTGATCACAGGCGGCGCAGGTTTCATCGGGTCACACCTCAGCGAGGCGCTGCTCGCCAAAGGCCACGGAGTCCACGTGATCGACGACCTCTCGACCGGCTCTTTGGAGAACCTCGGCCACCTGCGCGACGACCCGGCATTCAGCTACACGATTGGTTCGTGTCATGACGGGGGGCTTGTCTACGAGCTGATTGCAAACGCCGACTTCGTTTACCACCTCGCGGCAGCGGTGGGCGTGCACCTGATTGTGGAAAGTCCGGTGCGGACCATCGAAACCAACGTTCACACGGCGGAGATCGTTCTCGCGCACGCCAGTGCGAGGCACACGCCGGTGTTCCTCGCCTCTACCAGCGAGGTGTACGGAAAGTCTGCCGCGATCCCGTTCCGGGAGGACGGCGACATCGTGATGGGGGCTACCACGCGCGGCCGCTGGGCGTACGCATGCTCCAAGGCGCTCGATGAGTTCCTGGCGGTCGCGTATCACCGCGAGCGGGATCTGCCGACAATCGTGGGGAGGCTGTTCAACACTGTCGGTCCGCGCCAGACAGGCCGCTATGGAATGGTCGTCCCAACGTTCGTGCGCCAAGCGCTCGCGGGTCAGCCGATCACCGTGTTCGGCAGCGGCGAACAGCAACGCTGCTTCTGCGATGTGCGCGACGTCGTGGGTGCACTCTGCGAGCTGCCCGACCGAGACGATCTGTATGGACAGGTGTTCAACATCGGATCAACCGAGGAGGTCTCGATCCTCGAGCTGGCCAACCGAATCAAGACCGCAACAGACTCGGACTCCGAGATCACGTTGATCCCTTACAACGAGGCGTATGGCGAGGGATTCGAAGACATGCCCCGGCGGGTGCCTGACACACAGAAGATCGAGCTGATGCTGGGCTGGCAAGCCACCGCGTCACTCGACGAGATCCTCGGCGCGGTGATCGCGCACGAACGCGCCACAGACGCTCAGAGTCCCGACGCGGGACCGCTTCGCGAAGCGTGAGCATCAAGCGGCGGAGTGCCTTACGATCAGCTGCGTGCGACGCTTTGCCGTAGCTCAGCTCGCCGCGATGATCGGGCTTGCTGCCGGACTGGCACCCAGCGCCTCGGGCCTGCCTCCCGGGGTCCATATCAACCCTCACTCCCCTGCGGCCAATCAGTACCAGATCCTGATCTCGGCTGCCCGAAACGAGACGAGCGGAGGAGGGCGTTCTGGCCCTTCAGGTCCACCGCTATTCGGAGCGGGGGTCACCCCGGCTCCGGCTCTCGGTTCAAGCCCGGTAACGACATCCACGTCATCGTCGACGACGCACCGGTCTGCTTCCTCGCCCGTTACACGAGCCCACGGCGCCAAGCATCGATCGACCACTGCTGCGACACAGGATCCGGCGACGCCCGCCTCAGCCACGCGCGCCAGCGTCAACTCGGCCGGCTCAGATGCGTGGATCCCGCTGTTGCTCGGTGGGTCGCTTGTCCTCTTGCTCGGGGGCGTTGCCGGCCTCCTTGCGATGCGGAGAGGCGGCTGAGCTCAAACGTTTAGCCGTTTGCGAACGAGTAGAAGTCCGGCTTCTTTTTCCCTTTCACCGTGAGGAGTCCGGAGTTCTCGAACGGCGGCTGGTCGTAAAGCTCGATCCAGCCGAAGCCATAGATCCGACTCCAATGACGCGAGACCCGCAGCGCGTCGGCTGTGTACTTGGCGGCGACTGGGGGGTCCAGCCACCACGCGAACTCCTGCTCCGGCGCGGTCGGCTCATTCCACTCGGAGATGAAGATCGGGATTGGCTTGCGGACGTGTCGGGGGCGACCAAGGTTCGTGTCGATCCAATGAGCAAGCCGCCTGAGGTCGGGGAACTGCACCTGGCCGCCCTCAGAAGGATGACCTCCCAACTTCGGCACCCGCCAACCGAACGGGTTGTGGGCGTAGATGTCCATCCGCGGCGGTTTGCCATCCGGAAGTCGAAGGTTTTCGATCCATTGCTGGGTGTCGATCTGGCCAGCGCTGTACGTGCACCCCCCGATCACAAGATTGGCCCGGCTCACCGCCTTCAGAGCGCCGTATGCAGCG
The DNA here is from genome assembly GCA_963849295.1 of uncultured Solirubrobacterales bacterium. Taxonomy (GTDB): domain Bacteria; phylum Actinomycetota; class Thermoleophilia; order Solirubrobacterales; family Solirubrobacteraceae; genus Palsa-465. The sequence goes on along the minus strand of CAWKGU010000005.1, from coordinate 340,049 downwards.
TCGAGGAGCTGAGCGTAGTTATGGGGCGCGACCTGCTGCTGAGGATCGAGCTGTGTGCCTGGGCTCGCGGGAGTCAGCGGCTCGTAGTTCGCCTGCCGCATCGGCTCTCCCCAGACCATCCACAGGTGGACATGTTTGTAGTGACGTGCTGCCGCCTGGGCGAAGTCGGCAAAGTCAGCCGGATTGTCGGGGGTCCAGGTCGCCGGCTGTCCGCCGTTCGCCCAGCCCGGGGTGCGCGTGAGCTGCAGAAGCACGCGCATGTGGAACTTCCTCGCGCGAGCGACCAGCTTGTCGAGGTATGGTGGCCACTGGTAAGCCGGATCGTGCGGGTTGGTCGGCTGGCTGGGCCGGCTCAGAGCGATCGTGCTCCAGTTCAGATCCTCTTGCACGATCGATACACCGAGCTTCTTGAAGGTCGGGAATGGATCGTTGCCCGCGATGAAACCGGGACCCCAAAAGGCCTTTGCAAACCCGTAGGCGCCGGCTGGCGCCACCAACAACAGCAGCAGTCCGATCATCACACACCGTCGGACGCTGGACCAGAGGGCGGCGATCATCGATCCCATCCTGCCACAGACGGTTGGATGCCGGTCCGGCTCCTAGGCCGTCCGCCCGACAACAGTCCTATCAGAACCCAAACGTGGCGGAAATGGTCGATGTCTTGGCCCAGTCCGTCCAGGCCAATGCCGGCCAGTGCGCTCCACAGCGCGACATTGGTGGGTCGACGCCGCGATCGCCATAGCAGCCAGAATGCAGCGACTAAGGCGCAAAATGCCGGTAGTCCGAGCGTCGCGGCGACGTTGAGGGGAGTGAAGTGAGCGCGAACAGGACCATTGCCGGCCGTGCCCGGAAGTGCGCCAGGACCAACGCCTACGAGCGGGTGTTGCTCGAACGCCTTCAGGGAACTCACAAACGCCTGATGCCGCCCGCCGGCTGCGGCTGTGTATGAAGCGGTTGAGGGATTCGTCGGATTGAGATGCAGTGTGCCGACTGACAACAACGCCATGATCCCGAGACTCGCGGCGAGTGCACCGACGGCGAGAAACCCTCTCCTACGTTCTGCGGCCGCGGACCGGCGCAATATCAGCGCGAGGATAAACCCCACCAAGCCGCGAGAGACCGTGGCCACGCACAGCAGGCCGAGGCTGACCTGAGTAGCAAGCTGTATCGGCCGGCTCAGTCCCACATCTTCGCTGGCAGCGATTCCTGAGGCAAAGATGCAATAGCTCGCGAGGAGCGGCGGACTCTCAAAGCCTGCTTGCACGCGCGCGTAAAGCCGGGACGGGGTGAGGTCTCCATATGCACCGACGAGTCCACTACGCACGTGCGCGTAGAACAGAATCACCCCAACAGCGCCAAGGACGACAGTCGCAATCGCTGACGCTACAACGACCCTCGCGATCACCCGTCGTTTCCATCGGTCGGAGGCGAAGTCCGCCGTAACGACGGCGACGGCTGCTAGCTCGACCATCAGCAGCACCGTGCCCCACCCTCCACCGCGACCCGGGACAGCAAGGGCTGCCGATAAGCACGCGAGCAAGAGGTACGAGGCGAGCGGCAGTTGCCACGCCCGGAACACCGCCACAAGTCCACGGCCCAGCACTTTCTGAGCCAGCCACAGAACGGCCGCAACGGCTAGGAGCACATCGGACCAAATCGCGTGCTCCTGGAGCGAGCCGATCGGAGACAGCCAGCGAAACGGCAACAACCCAATCGCAAGGAGGTACACCCCAAACGCCGGATTTGTGGTGAGGAGCGCCCCGGCCTTGCCCCTTACCGACAACATCAACCGACCGGCCAGCAACCGGTACGTGCTCGCCCGGGCCATTGAACCGACAGACTAGCGGCGCTCTGGGGTTCAGCTCCGGACATGTAACGAGCGGTCTGCTGCGGCCGACTCTGCCTAATGCGCAGTGCTTGCGCTTCGCGGCTTGAGCAACCGCGCAACCCCAGTGGCGGTGAGCACTGGACCAACTGCAGGAACGTCCACAGGATCGCGCCACACCCGCCACTGCTTCCCGGGCGCCCGTCCAGCAAGCGCCCAGACGGCACCGGCCGCGAGCAGCACCAAGCCCGGCACGAGCAGTCCCTTGCTCTGGGCCAAGGTGAACGGAGCGAGCAGCACCAGTGCGAGCGCGCCGCCGCGGATCACGGAAACCCATGACGTGGCCCCAGCTACGACCAGTAACAGGAACAGAGGCTCGATCGAACTTCGCTGGCGGAAAAACAGGCCGAGCGCGTAGGCGTTGAGCGCCATGAACAGAGCGATCGTCCCTACCAAGAGCATGAACAGATCACGCCTCTCCCGCAGCAGCCAAAGCCCGCGTAACGCGGTGGGATAGAGCATGATCAGCCACCAGCTACCGGGGTAAAGCGGCAAGTTCCAGCCGAAGGTGACGTGAGTGAAGACCCACGGGTACGGCGCGATGAAGGAGCGGGCGACATTGCCCGGAACCGCCGCGGCCCCTCCGACACCATAAGAAGTCCGGACTGTTGTGAGCCCATGGAGCCACCCGTGGATGAGTGAAAACGGATGTCCCGCGGAAGCGATGAGGAGCGCCACAAGAAGCACGGCACCGGTCATGCCGGCGGAGCGCACAAATGAGCGACGCGACCGGCTACGAGTCCTCAGCACTACAACGAGGCGAGCCGCCCCGATCCCGACTGCCACCGCGATCGCGTCCGTGACGCGCACTGTCGTTAGCACGATCAGGGGCACCACCACTCTCACGCCGCTCGGCGCGCGTCGCTGGCGGGCCACGCCATCCAGGGCACTCAGTACAAGCAGCATCGCGAAGTTGTCCTTGAGCGCGGTGGCGCTCCACCACACGGCCGTAGGTAACAGCGCGAGCAGCCATGCGGCACGAACGCCGGCCTCGTGACCCCACCAAGCTTCGGCGATACGGCCGAGCAGATACACGGACGCCGCCCCGAGCAAGACATTGAGCAATGCGACGGCAAGCACATGCTTGCCCACGAGGAATACGACGAACGCGACTAGCAGGGGGTACCCGATCGCCGAAGACTTGACGTAATCGACGCCGGTGGGATCAGGAAAGTGACCGTGCGCCCATGCGTGGGCCAGCGCTCGTCCGAGGTTCAGGTACCCCTGATCGTCCAGGTAGAAGAAGCCGTGCTGTCCGAGCGCGATCGATACGAAGTGCGCAACCAGCACAATCGCGAGCCGCGCTCCTGCGCCAACCAGTACCGGCCGAAGGATTCCAGCGTCGCGCGCGCGGGTGCACAGCATCAGGCCCAGGCACGTGAGAATCGCTGCGTACGCAGCAATACCGGCGATTCGCAGGATCAAGGCAAGCATCGGGAGCGCATCGTACGGCCGCGCCCCGCCAGGTCTTGCGTTAGACGCTCGTGCCCGTAGTTACTTGCTCTTGCGAAATCACAACTGTTTGTGCAATACTTGCATGCGTGCAAGCAATTGATGAGAAAACGACACGGGGCCGGGCGAACGCTAGCGGGGTATCGCCAACCCAACGGAGCGCGGAGTCCCTCGCGACCGACCTCTACGCCCTCATCGTCTTCCTTCACAAGAACTGCAACGCGGATCTGTTCGAGGCCGTCGGGGCACTCGAGCTGACGCTGACCCAGATCAAGCTGCTGCACCACCTCGAGGAGGCTGACCGAGAGCTGACACTGAAGCAGGCCGCCGACCTCGTGGTGATCTCGCTGCCGGGGGCAAGCCGCACCGTCGACGACCTCGTAAAGCGCGGATTCGTCGAGCGCTACGAGGACACCGAGGACCGGCGCATGAAGCGGGTCAGCCTCACCGATGCCGGTCGTGCCGTGAGCCGGCGACTCAATGCTGCTCGACTCAACGGGCTTGAGCAGTTCACCCAGAACTTGACCGATTCCGAGCGCGGCGCTCTCGCCGGGGCGCTCAAGAAGCTGCTCCGCCGCGACGACATCGCCGCCTGCCGACCCGAGGGGCTAAATGACTGAACGCATCCTCGCCCATCGCCATCGCCTCGTCACAGACGAGAACAGCCGTTGGTGGACGCTCGCGGCGATGTGCTTCGCGCTCTTCATGATCATGCTCGACAACACGGTCGTGAACGTGTCGCTGCCGTCGATCCAGCGCGACCTCCACGCCTCACTGTCGGCGCTCGAGTGGACCGTCAATGCCTACACGTTGACGTTCGCAGTACTGCTCGTCACCGGCGGGCGTCTCGGCGACATCTTTGGGCGACGCCGAATGTTCCTGTTCGGGGTTGTTGTCTTCGGACTGTCCAGCGCCGCGATTGGCCTCGCCCCCAGCGACACCGTTCTCGTGGCATTCCGTGCGGTCCAGGGCATCGGCGCCGCGTTCATGATGCCCGCGACGCTGTCGATCATCACGCAAGCCTTTCCGCCTGAGCAGCGGGGCACGGCAATCGGCACGTGGGCAGGGGTCAGCGCGATGGCGCTGGCAATCGGCCCCGTGGTTGGCGGCTTCCTTACCGAGGACGTGAGCTGGCGGGCGATCTTCTTCATCAATCCGCCGATCGCGATCGGCGCGGTCGCAGTCGCCCTGTTCGCCGCGCGGGAGTCACGCGATGAGACCGTCGGCCGCGCGGTCGACATTCCAGGCATCGCCGCGATCACCGTCGGCCTCACGGCCCTGGTGCTCGCGCTCGTCGAGGGCAACACCTGGCACTGGGGCTCGGCCCGGATCGTCGCGCTGTTCGTGGTTGCTGCAGTCAGCCTGATCGCGTTCATCGTCATCGAGCCTCGGGTCAGAGCGCCGATGCTCGACTTCAGCTTCTTCCGCAACCGGACCTCGCTCGGCGCGAACATGGTCGCGTTCATCGTCTCCTTCGCGATGTTCGCCCAATTCTTCTTCCTGACCCTGTACATGCAGAACGTGCTTCATTACTCGCCGCTTCAGGCGGGTCTCCGCTTCCTCCCCGCGACCGTCGTGATCATCGTGATGGGGCCGCTGGCGGGTCGGCTCACCGACCGCGTCGGTCCGCGGCCGCTGATGACTCTCGGCCTGGTGCTCGTCGGCGTTGCGCTGCTAATCCAATCTGGCCTCACGATCCACACGGGCTATGGCCTGCTGCTTCCCGGCTTCATCGTCATGGGGATGGGGATGGGCCTGACGATGTCGCCGATGAGCACGGCCGCGATGAATGCGGTCGACCGAACCAAGGCGGGTGCCGCGTCGGGCGTGCTCTCGATGAGCCGCATGGTCGGCAGCACATTCGGGGTCGCGGCCATGGGAGCGCTGGTGACGACGATCGGGCGTTCCAACCTCAACTCGTCCCTCCCCCACCTCCCAGCTGCCGTCCGCGGCAAGCTCGCGCAGACGCTAACGAGCGGGGGCGTCTCCCCCGGAGCGCACCACGCCCCCACCCAGATCACCACGGCCGTCCATCAGGCATTCGTGTCCTCGCTGGGCACGGGGCTGACGGTCGGCGCGATCGCGGTCCTGTGCGGCGCCGCGCTTGCGTGGTTGCTGATCCAGCGAGTGCCGACCCGCACCGCCGCGGGCGCCGCGGCCGCCGAACCGATCGAGCTGACCGCTGCATAGAGCCGAACGCGGGTACGATCCCCGCCCATGGCCGTCGATCTGAAGCAAGTCGCGAACGTAGAAACCGAACCGGGCGAGCTCCCCTCCACGATGGCCGCCTGGGTCATCCGTCAGGAGCGCGAAGGCGAGCCGATGGACGCATTCCAGCTCGAGGAGATTGAGGTTCCCGAGCCGGGCGCGTTCGAGGTGATCGTGCGCGTGATGGCCGCCGGCGTGAACTACAACAACGTCTGGGCGGCCCAAGGTAAGCCCGTCTCCGTCTTCCCGTATGGCGACCACCCCCAATGGGGTCATCACATCGGAGGCTCGGACGCCTCGGGGATCGTCTGGAAGGTGGGTGAAGGGGTCACGCGCTGGAAGCCCGGCGACGAGGTAGTCATCCACTGCAACATGGCCTCATACGAGGACCCCGAGGTCCATGGGCTCGACCCGCTCGCGGCCCCCTCGCAGCTGATCTGGGGATACGAGACGACCTGGGGATCGTTTGCTCAGTTCACCAAGGTGCAGGCCCAGCAGCTGCTGCCGCGGCCGCAGAACCTGACCTGGGAGGAGGCGGCCTCCTACGGCCTGGTCTACTTCACCGCCTATCGCATGCTGATCGACCAGTGCGACCTCCAAGCCGGAGACCGCGTGCTGATCTGGGGCGCTGCAGGCGGGCTGGGAGTGTTCGCGGTACAGCTCTGCGCTGCCGCCGGCGCGGAATGCGTCGGCGTCGTCTCCTCCGAGGACAAGGGCCGACTGGTGATGGATCTGGGCGCCACCGGCTACATCAACCGCAACGAGTACGCCGGCATGATGCGCAAGGGCGGCGAGACCCCCGATGAGGAGAAGGCGCGTTTCGCCGAATCGAGACGCTTCGCCAAGGCGGTCAAGGAGATCCTCGGCGAGCCGCCAGACATCGTCTTCGAGCACGTGGGCAAGGCGACGTTTCCCACCTCCGTATTCACGGTCAGGCCGTTCGGCAAGGTCGTGATCTGCGCAGGCACGACCGGCTATAACCTCGACTTCGACGTGCGCCACCTGTGGATGCGCCAGAAGCGGATCATCGGTTCGCACTTCGCCAACGCCTACGAGTGCACGAAGGCCAATCAGCTGATCGAGCAGAACCAGATCCGTCCCGTGCTGTGGCGCACCTTCGGCTTCGACGGGGTCCCTGAGGCACACCAGCTGATGAAGGAGAACAAGCACCTCGGGAAGATCTCGATCCTCGTCGGCGCCACCGAGGAGGGCCAGGGCAAGACCGTCGAGGGGCCCGGCGCCATTCACGCTGAAGTCGGTGCCTGATGTCGTTCGGGGGGACGACGCCCGGGGGCGAGGCCGGTGGCCACAGGACTCCCGGAGTTGTACTCATCCAGTGGTACGCCACGGTCCTGCGTCAAGACGCGTTCGCCGCCGCGGTCGCCGAGGCGGCACCGCTAGCACTCCGCTACGGCGCCACGCAGTACGCCGTCCACCGCTCGCGCGATGACCGCTACCGCATCAATCAGATGGCTTGGTTCGACAGTCAGGCCGACTGGTACCGCTACTGGGAGGGCCCTGAGATGATCGAGTTCCGGCGTCGCAACTCAGGCCGCTACCAGATCCCGATCGCCTACATCTGGCACGACGAGCTTGCTGCCGGCGCGCTCGGACCCGAGGTGCCGCTCGCACCTGAGCCTGCTCCTGAGCCCGAGCCGGCGCCGCCCGCGGCGGCTTGACCACGAACCACTCGGGATCCAGCGTCAGCGATCCCACGGAACACCAAAGAACGCCGTCGCGAGCCGGCACAGCCGCATGTCGTCGACGAAGTCGAGCGAGGATGGCGGGGTCGCGGCCAGCTGCTTGACACGCTGACGATCGAGCACCTCCCAGAGGGGTAAGGCTGGGTGCTGATCGACAAAGCCCCGCAGCTGCTGCTGGAGCGCCGACCGAGGACCTGTCGGCGCATCGATCGGCGCCCACTCCACATATGGAATCGAGACGAGCCGGGGGGCGAGCACCTCGAGCACCGCCTGCGGAAAGTACTCGGCCGCTCTGCGCTCGAGCGGTGCTCCGAGCTGCTGCGGTAGCAGCTGACGGCTCCACAGCGGACAGACGTTGTCGCCCTTGACGTACTCGACACAGCCGTGGCCGATCGCGGCCCAGCCAGCCATGCGTTGCTGTAGGTAGAAGAGGTCCCGCACGTCCTCGGCCTGAGCACGGCCCGCCAGAGCGCTCTCCACGAAAGTTACGAACGAGTGCTCGACGGCCTCCTGGCCCCGAGCGGTAAGCAGGTCGACCGAATGTGCGACGCGGGAAAAAATGTTGCGGGCAAGCTCAGAGACTCGTGAGCGGCCCGCGGACATGAAAAGCCGCCGCCAGAGCCCCTCATGCGCCACCTGCTCGATCCCGTAGTTGGCGCGGGCGATCTCCCCGCCCTGTCCGTTGAAGATCAGCGGGAGGGCGTTCTTCGCTCCGTCGAAATAGCCCGACGCATCCTGCACCGAGATCGCCGACCCGGCCGTGAGACCGAGCATCGGGGCGGTTTCGAGCATCCACCGGTCCCAGGCCTCGTACTCCGCAGGGACATTTGCCCGAAGCTCGACCCCGGCCGCCTTGCAGACCCAACGGGCGATTCGCAGATCTGGCGACCCGTTCCTGCCATCGGTACTGACCTCAAACTCGATGCCCGCGGCAAGGGCAGCCGCCAGCAGGAGCCGGGAATCGCGACCGCCTGATAGCCGCAGGACGGAAGGGCGGCCCGGCCAGTCTGCCAACGCGGAGGTGGCGGCCACCAGCTGATCAGCCGCGAGCTCCGGATCAAAACCCGCGCCCATCATCGACACGATCTTCCGGGTCGTCAGCTGGCGCCTCACGGAGGGGCGCCGACGGGGCCGCCACGTCATGACCGCCCCGCGCTCCACCCTGGCTACTCCCTCGACGAGCGAGCCCCGGAGTGACCAGCCACAGGCAAGCATCGTAGCGACCGCACCCAGGTCAACCGAAGGCCGCCCCAGCGCCCGCCCCAGGAGCTCGACGCTGTTGCTGATCGAGATCGTCCCGGCGCGATCACACCAGAACAGCGGATATGCACCGAGCGGGTCGGACCAGACCTCGAGCGCCCGATCTCGATCGTCGTACCGAACGACGGCACAGCGGCCGTCCAGATCGTCTATCCACTCGCCCGAGGGTCTCAGGTAGAACGACGGATCCAGCGGCCGGCGTCCATCGGCTCGCTCCACCCCCGTCCAGCGGAACGGGCGTCCGGTGAACAGAGAGAAGCGCTGCGATTCGCGATGTACGTAGCGCACGCCCCCGACCGACGGCCCGGAGTGGGCTGCCCATACCAGCCCAGCCCGTCTGCTGGGCGCAAGCCACGTGTTGACAACATTCGGGCATGGTTGCGGAAGCTCCGGCAGCAGCCCATTCAGCTCAGCGTTCGCCTCAGCGAGCTCGACGTCGCCAGCGGGGCTCCAAATCACGAGGAAGATGTTCACTCAGCGCGGAGGTCTACTTCAGTTACGCTGCCCCGGCTTTGTTGGCGACTGCACCGCGAGTACGGCCCCGAGTGATCAGCGTCGTGCTGCCGGTGTTCAACGGCGAGGCCCACATCGAGGAGCAGCTCGCCGCGCTGGCCTCGCAGGACTTCGACGACCCGTGGCAGCTCGTGGTTGCCGACAACGGCTGCACCGACCGGACCCTCGCGATCGTCGATCACTGGCGCGACCGGGTGCCGGAGCTCGTCGTCGTCGATGCCAGGGCACACAGGAGCCTCAACTACGCCCGCACCGCCGGGGTGGCGGCAGCCGAGGGCGACTTCTTGGCGTTCTGTGACGCCGATGACATCGTCGCCCCGGACTGGCTCTCGGCGCTCGCCGACGCAGCGCCGCATGCCGACCTGATAGGGGGTCGAGTGGACGTCGAGACTCTCAACGGCCCGGTGCAACACGCCTGGCAGCCATGGCTGCCGATGACCGAACTGAACTCCGGCTATGGGTTCCTGCCGTATGTCTCGGGCGGCAACTGCGGGATCTGGGCGGATGTGGCACATCAGATTGGCTGGGACCCGTCGTTTCGATTCGGCGCCTCCGACATCGAATGCGCCTGGCGTGCCCAACTTGCTGGCTTTCGTGTGGTCTTTGAGCCGCGGGCGGTGATCCGGTTGCGCTATCGCACGCGGATGCTTGCCATGGCGCGGCAGTACTTCCGTTACGGCGCGTCCGAGCCGCACCTGTTTCGCCAGTTTCGCGATCTCGGAATGCCTAGGCGCGACCTCCGTGAGGCGGCCCGCACGTGGGCGTGGTTGCTCCGGCACTCTGCGCACATGCTGCGCGGCCGGGAGGAGCGCGGCTACTGGCTGCGCGTCGCCGCCTCGAGCAGCGGCCGCCTGTATGGAAGCGTCCGCTGGCGGGTGCTCTACTTGTGATCAGCGAGTCGCCACGGCTGGGGCTCGTGGTCGACCCCAGCGAGCCGCACCGCTATCCCGCTCATGATCTGCTCGCCGCCGCGCTCGACGACGGATGGAGCGCCGAGATCGTCTACGACCGGACGGCGCCGAGAATCCGCGACATCGTGCCGCTCTTGCGCGCCATCCGGCATCGACCGGCCGAAGTCCTGCGAACCGCGCGCCCGCAAAAGGCGCCTCCCGGTCGCCGGTTGCGCCTGGCGACCGTGATGCTCGCACCCCGGCTCCTACATTTGCCATCGATCCGGACCGCACCGGCGTGGATCGGGTTGGCGCGACGACTGGGAGCACGAACGCTAGTGAACGTGAGCGACGATGAGTTGAACGCAATGGCATTCGACGGCCCGCCGATGGACGGGCCGGCGTGGTCGACCGCCGACAGCTACCACGTCGAAAGCGAGGCCCTGGCCGGCCTGCTCTCGCAGCTGAACATCCCAGACGATCGGATCGCCGTGATCCCTCCTGCGGTCGACGAACCGCTGCTCGCACAGAAGCCGCGATCGGAGAACGGCGCGGAGCCGCTTCGGATCCTGACCGTGGGACCGCTGTCGTGGACGCGCTGTCACGAGCACGCGATTCACGCGATCCGGGTCCTCCGGGACCGCGGGATCGTGTCCGAGTACCGGATCGTCGGTGCCGGGGCGCACCTCGATGCGGTGATCTTCGCGATCCACCAGCTGGGCCTGCAGGAGGAAGTAGCGGTGATCGAGTCGTGTTCCCCGGCCGAACTGCGTGCCCACCTGCGCTGGGCCCGGGTCTTCGTCCAGCTCGCGGTCGTGCCCTCGTCATCGGAGACGATCCTCCAAGCCCACGCTGCCGGTGTTCCCGTCATCACGACAACGCCCGCCGCCGACGTGGCTCAGTCCACGTTTGGCGTGCCGGCGCTCGACTCCGGCGCTGTGGCCGACGCACTCGCGCGAATTCAGCGAGATCACGACCTGAGGATGAGTCTCATCACGCGCGGGCGCGAACGCGCGCAAAACGCGCCGACTCCGGCGGAGCGGGCCACACGCTTGCACAGGCTTCACCGTGTCCTCGTGGGCGATGTCTGAAACGCCCCAACAGGAGAGTCCGCTTCACCTGCTCGAGTTCGGGCTGTTGTGGCCAGCTGAAGGGTTCATCGCGGCGAAGCTGGCGCGCCTTGGGTCTCAGGGAATGAGGATTACCGTCGCCTCGCCCCCAACTCCCATCAAGGACGCGCCTCGCAACGTCGAGGTTCTCGATGTGCTCGCCACCGACGTGCGTGTGCTCGACCTGCGATCGCGCCTGCGCGGGTTGTGGAGTGTGATCGTGTTGCTCGCCACCAGGCCGAGACGTGGATTCGCGGTGTTCCGAGCGGCTGGCCTACCGAACGCGGCCGGCCAGCCAATCGCTGCGCGGGAGCGCTGGGCCCGCCGACTCGCCTACGCTCGACTCGCGCGCGGGCGACCTAGCGTGATCCAGCTCGAGTGGGAATCGGCTGCCGTCGATTACTGCTCGCTCATCGACGCGCTTGGAGTCCCTGCGGTGATGACCTGCCACGGGCGCCCCGTAGCCCAGGTGATCAGACCGAGCCGGCGACGAATCGCGCTGGGGCTGGCAACCATCTTCGACCGCGTGGCCGCAGCTCACTGCGTGTCTGACGCGGTGGCGCGCGAGGCGATCGAGCTTGGCCTCGATCCCGGCAAGGTCCGCGTGATACGGGCGGGCGTGGACGCCGATTACTTCCGCCCGCCTGAGGACGGGCGGGATGCCGATGATCATCTCCGCGTTGTGTCGGTCGCCCACGTGCGGTGGCTGAAGGGACACGAGTACGCGGTGCTGGCGATCGCCGAGCTGGTCCGAGATGGTGTCCCCGTCGTGCTGGAGATAATCGGCGGCGATCCACATCCGGAAGTCGGGGAGGCGGGCGAGCGAGCACGGATCGGCTACATCAGCGACTACCTGGGTGTCGGCGATCGGGTGCGTCTGCCGGGCACGCTTTCGCCCGCTCAGATCCGAAGCCGACTTCAGCAAGCCGACGTGCTGTTGCACGCGAGCCTCACAGAGGGCCTACCAAACGCCGTCCTCGAGGCGATGGCGAGCGGCTTGCCGATCGTGGCGACCGACGTGGGCGGCACGAGCGAGGCCGTGCGGCACGGCATAGACGGCTTTCTCGTGCCGCCGCGCGATCCGAGCGCCGCCGCAGGGGCGTTGGCGGCGCTTTGGAATGACAAGGAGCTGCGCAGAAGCATGGGCGAGGCCGGGCGCGCCCGCGTCCGGGCCCACTTCACAACCGAACAGCAGACCACCGATTGGATGCGGGTGTATGCAGACGTGGCTCGCCAGGGGCCGAGCCGCACGCAAGCTATCCGGCGCTCCGGAGCGTGACCTCAGCGGCGACCTCGTCCATCGTTCGAAGCTCGCCGAGCTCGCGGACGCGGAGGAGGAAGTCGCGGTAGCCGGGCAGCCAATGCTCGGCGTAGCAATCGTGCAGTCCGATCGCGACGAAGTCCCGACCGTGCACCTCCTCGAGCGCGATTGCCTGCCACTGATCCCAGCTTCGCTCACCCGTGTGGAGCGAGAAATCGTCGAACGCGATCGGTAGCCGGACAACGCCATGTTGCAGGATCGGGATCTCGCGCTGAAGCGACGTGGTCGAGCTGGCGAGCCACTCGAAGTTGTGGCGCAGCAGATTGCGCGCTGAGAGCTCCGGCGTAAGTCTCGACTCGGGCACGCGGTATCCCTTGACGCGATAGTCGACCTGGCGGCAGCGCTCTAGCTGACGATCTCGATCCACGCGGTGATCGAAGGAGTGAAAGGCGACGCAGTGGCCGTCCTTCTCGATCTCCCTTCGCACATCGGGCATGAGCTTGCCAACGACGTTGTACGTGCAGCGAACGCCCAGCTCCGCCTCGATCTGACGCATCGTCGCCAGCGCTTCCCCCGACGCGTCCTCCGCTCGCTTGGCGAAAAGCGGGTCGTGCTGATGCCCCCAGCCGCGCTCGATGTCGTGGCAGATGCAGATTGTCTTCGCCTCAGAGCGGGGGTGGCGCTTGCGCTCGCCGACGACGATCCTTTCCCGTACCTCGCCCAGATCGAGCTCCCACCAATCACCGCGTCTACGCGGCTCGAACAGTGAGTTGATCGTGTGGTCGTAGATCCGTTCAAAGATCGTCGGGTCGACGCGCCGACTGTGGTCGGTGTGGCGGGCAGCCAGCGCCGCGGAGGCAACGCGAACTCGCTTCGCTCCGTGCGCGGTTGCGAAGTGGAGCACGGAGTTGAGGAGCATGTGGTTCCAGCCTTTGAATCGCTTCTCAACGCGGGTCTTGTGCTCTCGGTGCCGGGAGATCCGCTGGACCAGATCGGACACGTGGGTGATCGAGAACACGGTCCGGCCGTCCAAGACGACAGTCGCGCAAGCCACCTGCCCAGGCAGCCCGAACTGCTGCTGATGCCAGACCAATTCGTCATCGAAGAACAGCTCACGTGGAAATTCCGCCGCCACCTCGGGGGTGGCGTAGAGGAGGATCTCCCGCATCGCCTCGGGATCGTCGATCCTGCACATCCAGTCGGCGAGCATGAATCCATCGGGGCCGCACTTGGGCAGCCAGAACACGCGATGCGGGAAGAAGTGACGCAGCCGGTAACCGCGGCGCTGAAACTCCACGGAGTGGTCTGCCGAGCACTCCCAGTAACCGCCCGGCGTATCCCGATCGGCACGATCACTACGCTGCCGCCAGCCGGAGATGAAATTGAAACGCCTACCCCTCATCGGTCAGGCTCCCAACATGACGCATCACGCTTTTGACCCTATAGGACGGCCTGTAGGCATCCGGCGAATCGCGGGCCTCCTTTCAGAGCGAGGATTCAGCTGGACGATGCTCGCGATCGCCCGGCGTGCCGTCCGTACCGTGGAGCGAGTGAGCATCGCCGGGATGGCCCGGGCGAACCGACGAGCAGATGCGACTGCCCGCCCAATCGAGACGGCGATGGCCCGGATCGAACGGCGACGGCACCTGATGGGTCCCGGCACGGTTTCGGCGGCCTACCAGTCGCATGAGCTGAACAGGGCAACATGGGAGCGGTGGGACTGGTCAAGGGGCGGCGAAGAGTGGACCGAGGACGTCCGCACCGAGCGAGGCCTGGACCCAGAGAAATGGAAGAACTCGGTCATCGAGCTGCTTAAGGCGCACATTCCGCCCGGAGCGGCTGTGCTCGAGATCGGCCCGGGCGGCGGACGTTGGACCGAGTCGTTGCTCAGCCGCTCCGACCGGGTCGCGGTCGCCGACATCACGCAGAACAGCCTCGATCGTTGCCGGGAGCGATTCGGGGAGCGCGTCTACACATTTCTCGTCGGCGAGACGCCCTCGGTCGACCTGCCGACCGGATCGCTCGATGCAGTTTGGTCCTACGACGTGTTCGTCCACATCAACCCACCAGCCGCCGATGCTTGGCTGCGCGAGGTCGCACGGCTGTTGCGACCCGGAGGCTGCGCGCTCATCCATCATGGCGGCGGAATCGATCTCGGGCTCACTCCGATGTCAGTCGGACGGTCGAACCTGGATGCCGATTTCTTCAAATTCCTGGCTCAGAAGCACGGACTTGACGTCCTCGCCCAGGACACCGAGTTGCCCCACAAGCGAGGAGACGTGCTGTCGATCTGCCGCGCAGCCGAATGACCTCGCCCGCAATCACCGTCCTCGTGCCTGTCAAGTGGTATTGGCCGAGCTACCTGCGGCAAGCGCTCGAGTCGATCCGTGGTCAAACGAGCCAGAGATGGCGGCTGCTCGTCGTCTGTGAGTCGGACAACGAGCGTCAGGTGCGTGGGGCGATTGCCGACCAGCTGGGCGACGAGCGCATCAGGCTGATCGTCAACGGCGGCCACAAGTTGGCGGGTGCGCTGAACACCGGCATGCGCCACGCCGAGACCTCGTTCGTCGCGATCCTGCTCGGCGACGACGTCTGGACACCTGACGCGGTGGAAGTCCTCGCGCGGCATATCCAAAGTCATCCTGAGGTCGATTTCTTTCATTCTGCACGCCGGATCATCGACGAGCGTGGGCTCGCCGTCAGCCCCGTGCATCACAGTCGCGAGGACGTGCGTCTAGAGCACTTCGGCCCCATCTCTCCGGTCAAGCATCTCCTGTGCTGGAGACGATCGTTGGCCTTGTCCGCAGGCGGGATGGATGAGAGCCTCAGGTCGGTCGGCCCGGATGACTTCGATTTTCCTTGGACGATGGCTGAGCACGGGGCCGTATTCCACGCGGTGCCAGATTGCCTGTACCTGTACCGCGACCACCGCAGCTGTTATCGCCTCACCACACACCTTCCTCGCAGTGTGCAGTCCCGTGAGCTCCGGCGAATCTTGCGCAAGCACGGCGTCGGCCGGCTCGAGGCAACGCGGGCCTCGGTAGCGGCACGGCGCGGCTATCTTCGCGATTGTCTCTATCGCTCGCCGCTGGATCGCTGGCTGAAGCGCCGCATCGGACTTCAGGAGTGAACCCGTGTGCGGTATAGCGGGGTGGGCCGGCGAGGTCGACCTGCCTGACGAGGCCCTGCGTCGAATGTGCGACGCGCTGCGCCATCGTGGCCCGGATGACGAGGGCTTCTTCGTCAGGCCGGGCCGGGTCGCGCTAGGCGCTCGCCGCCTGGCCGTCATCGACCTGGTCACCGGCAACCAGCCGCTCTTCAACGAGGACGGCTCGGTCGCGGTCACCTGCAACGGCGAGATCTACAACTTCCAAGCCCTCAGACGCGAACTCGAGCAGCGGGGCCACAGCTTCCGGACCGGCTCCGACGCCGAGGTCATCTGCCACCTGTACGAGGACCTTGGCCCCGGCTGCCTGGAGCGTCTCCGCGGCATGTTCGCGATCGCCCTATGGGACGAACACGCGGCGCGGTTGATGCTCGCGGTCGATCGGATGGGTGTGAAGCCGCTCTACTGGGCACCCCTTCTGCACGGCCTCGTCTACGGGAGCGAGGCGCCCGCGGTGCTCGCCAGCGGAGCGCTGGACGCGCGTCCCGATCCGGAGGCGATCATGCAGTACCTGACACTCCAGTACGTGCCGGCTCCGCTGACCGGTTTCAAAGGTCTGCATAAGCTGGCGCCCGGCGAGCGCCTGCTGTTCGAAGATGGCTCGGCGCGCGTCGACCGCTGGTGGACGCTGCCGGAGGTGCGCGACCCGCGTGCAGCGAGGGCGGGGGACGCGCTCACGCGTATCGATGAGACGCTTCGCGATGCGACCCGGTGCCGTCTGGTATCCGATGTCCCCGTGGGCGCCTTTCTGTCTGGCGGCGTCGACTCGAGCCTGGTTGTCAGCTACATGGCGGAGCAGGCGGGCCAGGTGAAGACCTTCTCGATCGACGTGCCAGTCGACGGCTACCGCGAAACCGAGCACGCGCGTGCAGTGGCCCGAACGTTCGCCACCGACCACCACGAGCTCACAGTGGAGCCCGGGATGGTGCCCGGCGCGATCGAGGCCATTGGCGCGATCGGCGAGCCATTTGCCGACTCCTCCGCCGTGCCGACCCATCTGATCGCTCAGCTCGCCAGGGGTCACGTGACCGTGGCGCTCGCCGGCGACGGCGGCGACGAGGCCTTCGGCGGGTACCAGCGCTACCGCGACCTCCAGCTGCTCGACCGCTGGCGCCCGGCGGGCCGAATCGTTGCAGCGACACTCCCGGAGCGCGTTCGCGACCGCTCTCCACTGCTTCATGAGTTCGCGCGAGTGATGGCGTGCTCGGCTCACGACCGCTACGCGGAATGGATGACTCACTTCCGCATACATCAGCTGCCCCGGGTGTGCCGGCCTGAGTTCGTCGATGCCGCCGGCGGGATGCGTCACGCCTGGGATCACGTGCTCGCGCTGCCGGAAGGAAAGGGCATCAACCGCTATACCAGGGCCGACACCTTGACCTACCTCCCGGGGGACCTGCTCGTCAAGGTCGACCGGATGTCAATGGCGCACTCGCTCGAGGTGCGATCACCGTTTCTCGACCAAAACCTCGTGGAGCTGACCGCCGCCCTCCCAAGCAGGCTAAAGCTCCGCCGGGGCGTGTTGAAGTGGATCCTCCGCAAGCTCGCGCTCGCACGGGGGGTGCCTGTCACCGCGGTCAATCGGAAGAAAATGGGGTTTGCGGTGCCTGTCGGCGTTTGGATGCGAGGCGAGCTGAGGGAGTGGGTCACCGACCTCGTGGCAAGTCCACAGTCGTTGGCGCGCGGCTACTTCATCGAGTCTGAGGTGACGCGACTGGTGAGCAACCACCTAGAGGGACGCGAGAATCAGGAGGTCAAGCTCTGGAACCTGGCGATGCTCGAGCTCTGGCATCGGCTGTGGATCGACCGATCGTGAGCGCCCTAGCCCGTGCGGCCCGTGAAACGATGAAGGCATACACCGCGTGGTCGCGGGCCGAGATGCGAGGGGCGGTGGCGGCCAACCGGAAGCGCGTGCGCCATCCGACGCCCAATGGTCGCCGTGTCGTGCTGATCGCAGCGACCTTCCCTCCGGTGGTGACCGGTGGTACCTACCGCCCGCTCGCGCTGGCGCGCTACGGAGCCCAGCTCGGGTGGGAGATCTCGGTGGTGGGCTCCGAGCCCTCCACTGCCACTGCCGCGGGTCGCTACCTGCTGCAGCAGGTGCCGTCGGAGGTTCGTGTCGTTCGTAGCCCATTTGGCCGCGCTCTGCCGTCCGCGAAAGGACTGCCGCAGATTGACGGCACCTTCGCGGGAGCCCTTGACCTGTACGCGCGCGCGCGGCACGCCATCGGGGCTGGCGGGGCCGATTTCGTGGTCGCGTCCGGACCGCCGTTCAACCAGTTCGTCGCCGCGTTCTACCTGGCGCGAGAGCGTGGGTCGCGCCTGGTTCTCGACTACCGCGATGAGTGGACGCGGTGCCCGTTCGACTTCGTCGTGTCCGGGCGGACCGACTCGTGGTGGGAGCACCGGTGCATCCGCGCCGCCGACCTGGTGCTGTTCACGACGCCTTCGCAGCTCGAGCGCCAACTCGACGCGTTTCCGGCGCTGGAGCGCGAGCGATGCGCGGTAGTCCCCAACGGCTGGGAACCGGCCAACGGCGGCGACACGCCATCGCGGAGCACGGCCCCCGCGGCGCAGATCACGATCTCGTACGTGGGCACCTTCGCTCCATTCACTCGTCCCGAGCGCTTCCTCGCAACACTCGAGGCGATGCTTCGCGCCAGACCGGCATTGAAGGAACGACTACGCCTCCAGTTCGTCGGTCGAAAGCACCCCAGCGTGGTGGCCATGCTTGACCGATTCGCCTATCCCAACATGCTCGAGTCGATCGACGAGCTGCCGATGCACGAGGCCACGGGGATAATGCGATCCGCCTCGGCGTTGCTGCTCTTCAACCCCCCGGAGCTGGCGCAGTCACGAACGGGCAAGATCTACGAATATCTCGCCGCGCGGCGTCCGATTCTCGTCATCGGCGACGGCGGGGAGATCGCCACGCTCGTGCGCCAGCTCGACGGGGGCGTGATCCTGGACCCGGATGATCCGGATGGCCTGGCGCGGGTGGTCGACCGGCTCGCCGGTGGCACCCTAAGCCCGCCCACCGGCGCCAAGATCGAGGAATGGCTCGCTGGCCACACCCGCCGAGCGACCGCCGCTAGGTTCTTCTCGCTGCTCGAAGCGCTGCGAAGTCCGGGTCAAACCGAAGCCGGCACGGCGACGCCCGCTGCCTCCAGATAGGCCTCGACTACAGCCGCCGGCTCGCCGACCTTCTGGACGCTGCCGTGATCCAGCCATAGCGCGCGGTGGGTGTTGTTGAGGATGTAAGGCGTTTGGTGACTGACGAGCACGACCGCGGTGCCACCTTCGATCAGCTCCTGCATCCGATCGATCGATTTCTGTTGGAACGCAGCGTCTCCGACGGCCAGGACCTCATCAACCAACAGGACGTCCGGCTTCACGTCTACCGATACGGCGAAGGCCAACCGCGCGACCATGCCGGATGAGAACGCCCTGATCGGCGCATCGACGTAGTCGGTCAATCCCGCCCAGTCGACGATCGCGTCACACCTCGACTTCATCGTCTTGACGTCGCGACCGAGAAGCGCGCCGTAAAGGACGGTGTTCTCGCGGGCAGTTTGCTCAGGGTCGAACCCAGCACCCAGCTCAATCATCGGGGAGACCCGCCCACGAACGCGCACACGCCCGGACGTTGGGGGAAGCACTCCCGCCAACAGCTTCAGCAGGGTGCTCTTGCCGGCGCCGTTCGCGCCGACGATCCCCAGCACCTCCCCCGCGTCAACCTCGAAGCTGACCGCGTTGACCGCACGGATGGTCTCGTAGTGGACGCCGCGGTGCGCGATCCGGACGGCGGTCTCCTTGAGCGAGCTGGCGTGATGGCGCGGAACCCGATACTCGAGTGACACGGCTTCCGTACGGATGGCCGGTTCCGTGCTCACAGGTACGCGGCTACAGATGGCCACCTGCGCGCAAACACGATCAACCCGACGGCAAAGAGCGTGAGGCCGCTGACCACGACGATCGGAAAACAAATCCACGAGGGAAGCGGCCCCCCATATTCCAGGTGGCGAAACACGGTGACGTATGAGTACAGGGGATTGAGGTAGAAGAGGCGCTGGTATGAGCCAGGGGCGATCGTGACCGGATAGAACGTCGCCGAGAGGAACCCGACCAGGAGTAGCAGCACGCCCACGAGGTTGAGCACATCGTCGAAACGGATCACGAATGTCGCGATCAGAAAGCCCGTGCCGGCGATCATCATCAGCAAGAACACCAGCAGCGCCGGCACGGCCACGATCGTCCAGGTGATGCCGACGCCGAGGGCGAGTTGGAACGCCAGCAGAGGCACGATTCCGAACACGACGTTGATCGCGCCTCCACACGCGGCCGAAAATGCGAACACCACCGGCGGGACCCTGACCTTGGTCAACACGGCAGCGGACGACGCGAGTGAGGAGGCGGTCGTGGCGACTCCCTGTTGGAAGTAGGTCACCACAAGCAGCCCGGCGAGCATATAAACGATGTAAGGAACGCGGCCGGGTATCCGCGCACGAAATAGGTGAGAGAAGACCACCCATATGACCCCGGCAGTCAGCAGCGGGTTCAACACCGTCCAGGCGACTCCCAACAGCGATCGCTTGTAGCGGACGGTGAGTTCCCGCTCGACCAGGAGCCGAACGAGCGCGCGGTAGCGGTACAGATCGGCTACGGCTCCGACCAAAGGTGTCGGCCGCACAGTCGAGTCATAGAGCTCCGAGCCGGGGACTCCGCGGTTGAGGGTGACCACCGCGGCGAAACCTAACAACCGGCGCCTGGCTTGACTATGCTCGACCCCCGACGATGTCGCGCCTGCGCCTGAACCGCCTCAGTCGATGAGCGGACCGACGTTGGATGAAGCGTGCGCAGTAGGCGATCTACTCGTGCGGCGAGGAACAGGGCCGGATGCCGACCGCCTCGCCTTCGACGATGGCGAGAGAACGCTCTCATTCGCCGGGCTACTCGAGCGTGCAACCGAGCTCGCCGCCGCCGCGCAAAGGCGCGGTGTCAAGCCTGGCGATCGGGTCGCGCTGGTCATGTCGTCCGGCGTGTCGTTCGTGGAGCTGTTCTGGGGATTGCAGCTCGCTGGAGCCGTGCCATGCGCGTTCAACCCGTTTTTGCCGGAAGTGATGCTGCAGCGGCGGATTGAGTCGATCCGACCCAGCTTCGTGCTTTCTGCCGATCAAGCCGCAGAGCTTCACCCTCTCAAGTCAGATTTAGTCGAAGCTCCCAGCAACGTGGACGAGCCGGCGCTCTTCCAGTTCACTTCAGGCACGTCGGGAGAACCGCGCGTGGCGATGATCAGCCACCGCAACGTTTCGGCCTATCTTCAAGGGAGCTCGGAGGGATTGCGCTCGGATGACGTCTTCGTCAACTGGGTGCCTCCCTGGCACGACCTGGGGCTGTTGGCATTCGTAATCGGCCCCGTCCATTACGGCGTGAGCTGTCACTTGGTGGAACCTGCCGTCAGGATGGTTCCGCGGTGGCTTGACACGATTGCGCGGGTAGGCGGCACGGTCACGGGTGCTCCCGATTTCGGCTACCGCATCGCTGCCCGTATCGTCGATCCCGCCTCGCTTGATTTGTCCTCGCTCAGGAAGGCGACAATCGGAGCGGAGCCCATTCGGCGCTCAACCATTGATCGCTTCGAGGATCAGTTCGGGGTACCGGGAGCGCTGTGCCCCGCGTACGGCCTGGCCGAAGCCACATTGGGTGTGACCACCCATCTCTCCGGGGACGAGGTTGTTGCCGATGAGCGCGACAACGTGTCCTGCGGCTTTGCCCTTCGGGGTGTGGAGGTACGTGCAGGGCGCGCCGCGGAGGCTCCCGAGGAGATCCTGGTGCGCGGGGACGTGGTCTTTGCTGGGTACTTCGGCGCTCCCGAGGAGAGCCGCCAGACCCTGCGCGACGGATGGCTGCACACTGGAGACTTCGGCTACACGGACGCCGACGGCCGATTGTTCGTGCTAGGCAGGCGCAGCGGGATGATCAAGCGCGCGGGCGCGGTGATCGCTCCTCGCGAGCTCGAGGACTCAGCACTGCGCGCCGACGGTGTCCGGGCGGCCGCGGCCATCAGCCTTCCGCAGAAACCGCACGGCGATGACACGATCGTCGTGATGGCCGAAACCGAGACGTCGGCGCCGAGCTCAGCAGCTGAGATTTCCGCGGCCGTCACTCGTGAGATCCTCGCAGCGTTGGGATTCGCGCCGGGACGGGTGATGGTTGTTCCGCCAAGAACGATCACACGCACGATCAACGGCAAGGTTCAGTACGACGTCCTTCGCCGGGCGGTCCTAGACGGTGAGATCGAGTAAGGGCGAGCGGCGCAGGAAGCTGACGAAGTCCGGGCCGAGCTCAGCGGGACGCTCCAACACGTAGGACTCCAGCCATCGCGTCAGTGCAGCAGCCATCTTCGCTTCCTCGTCGGCAGCGATCCGGCCACCAGTGACGACGTCGATCCCGTCGTCCTGCCAGCGCGCGACGACGGGCAGCAGCGGCGCTCCGGTCATCCGCGAGAGCGAGAACGCCCCGGCAGCGAGAGGAACGTTTCTCCCCAGAAGCGGGGCTTGCACCTTCCGGCTCCCGTAGCCGTCGACAGCGACGATCACACATCCGCCTCCGCGCAGGGTCTGGAGCGCTCGCCCAGATCCGACGACCCGTCCCCAGTCGCCCCCTCCTGTGTTCACGCTCACTGCTCCGACGCGAGACGGCAGCCCCGCTGTGAGGGATAGAACATCGCCCGGCAGCCGCTCGAGCAGCGGACCCAGCCCAAGCGGGGGACCGATGTGGAACGTAGCGAGGACCATTGGCGGCTCGAGCGTCGAGACGTCGGGAAGCCTCACAAGACCTGGGTGGGGCCACGGTGCCCCCCTGACACCGAGCGCGACGCAAAGCAACCAGTACCGAGCCGAGGACGACCAGCTTGCCCGACTGGCGAGCTCAACGTCGGCAAAAGGCAGCTCCAGTTCAGCGACTTCGGATTGCAGGAGCTTCGCTCGATGGGGTATGTGTCGCGCGCCCCAGTCCACGGCGCTGGCTATCGCGAAGCTCGCACGAGGGTGCCTCAAAACTCGACGCGCGAGAACGCTCCGAAGTCGTTTCGGGCTCACGCCAGCGCGACCGCAAAGCCGTCGGCCATCCCGCGGATCGTCACAGGGAGCTCGCCGAAGAGCGCTTCGTTCACCTCGATCCCGCATCGCTCCTCACAGGCCAACAACACCTCAGCGATCTCGATCGAGTCGAGCCCAAGACCCCCTTCCCCCAATGCGAGCTCATCTTCAAGCTGAGCCCGCACGAACCGCCCCGGCCAGGTGGTAAGGAGAATTTCCCGGATGATGGGGGTGATGTCGGGCTTCTGATCGACGGCGAGAGTCTAGGGAGACCTGCCGGTCTAGCTCGTGCCTGTGCGCTGTACCCGCAGCGCCAGCTCGATCCAGAAGCGCTCGTCGGGATCGTCCAGCGCGCCGCCGAAAAGCTCCCGCAGGCGTGCCAGCCGGTAGCGCGCTGTCTGAGGGTGGATGCCAAGTCGCTCCGCGACTGGTCCGATCCGCCCCTGCTCGGCGAGCCACGCTCGGAGCGTTTCAGTCAGCCGACGCCTTGACCCGGTGGACAGCGACGCCAGCGGCCCAAGACGATCGGCGGCCAGCTCCAGCGCGAGCGGCGGATCGCTGTGCAGGAGCAGCTCGCCGGCACGCTCGCGCGCGGACACGATTCCCGGCGAGTCGCCATCTAGCGCGAGCGCTGCCCGGGCCCGGGCGAAGCTGAGTGACGCGTCGGTCCACGCCACGGGCGGTCCGAGCCCGGCGCGGACACCGGCCTCCACCAATGCCCGGTCGATCTCAGGCATCCGGCCGGGTCCATCGGGGTCGGGCACGATCACGCACCTCAGCTCCCCGATCGCCTCCGCGATCGTGTCCGGCGGAAGCCCGAACGCCGCAGCCGCGTGCCGCTCGTCCCCGATCGCGAGCACCGCCAAATCGCGCGGGAGGCGCCAATCCGCCTCGCTCGCCGCCGCCTGAATCGCCGCGGGTTCGAGTGGCGGCTCTCGCACGAGCATCCGAACGACCCGACGCCGGCGAAGCTCCTCCTCCCCCGCCGCCGCCGACTGCTCGAGCGCGTACCCCTCAGCCGATTCGGCCGAGAGCACGTCGATGTAGGCGAAGATCGATTCGGCGATTCGGTACAGGGTCTCCGGAGCCAATCCCGCCGCCTCTCCAACCGACGCGAACCTCCTCCACGCGACACGCGCCCCGATCCGGTAGGCGCTGAGGAGCGAGTCGAGCGTTCGCCCGGCCAGCATCTCCCCCCGGCCCAGCCCGCTGTAGACATCCGCGCGTGGGACGTTCGCACCAGCCTCGATCTCGTCGAGCAAATGCTTCAGCGCCTGCTGCACTCCGGCGCGGATGCCGATGCCGAACTCTCCCTCCATCGGGCGCGCGTACGCCGGGATGGTCCGCACGGCCGCGATGATCTCGTCGGCGACCTCGTCGAGCACCGGCCGCAGAACCGGGCCTACCTTGTCAGGCAGCTCATGCCAGGGCTGGTCGGCCATTTCTTATACAGAAGCTACAAGTAATTGATGGTAGATCGTCGTGCCGGTAGGAGAAGTTTGTTGCTCCAGGACGTATGCTCGTTCTTCAACGATGTCGCGCGCACACAAGATCACCAACCTGATCGGTGTCCCGCTGCCGCTGGTCGGCCTGGTCGCGGCGATCGTCCTGCTGTGGAACCGCGCGATCGGCCCGCTCGAGCTGGGGCTGATGCTCGGCTTCTATGTGCTCACCGCGCTCGGCGTGACGATGGGCTACCACCGGATGTTCACCCATCGCGCCTTCGATGCCTCGCGCCCGTTTCGGGCGGTCATCGCGGCGCTCGGATCAATGGCCGTGCAGGGCTCGGTGATCACCTGGGTCGCCGACCACCGCAAGCATCACGCTTTCACCGACCACGAAGGTGACCCCCATTCCCCGCACCTCAGCGGGCCTGGGTTGTGGGGGGGCGTAAAGGGCCTCTGGCACGCCCACATGGGCTGGCTGTTCGAGTCCGTCGGGACGGCGGACCGTCAGCGATTCGCGGCCGACTTGGCCAAGGATCGGCTGATGCGCGCGATGGACAAGCTCTTCTGGGTCTGGGTCGTGCTCGGGTTCGTGATCCCATTCGCGATCGGCTGGATCGTCGGCGGGGGGATCGGGACCGCCCTGACCGCGCTGCTGTGGGGCGGGTTCGTGCGCGTGTTCCTGCTGCACCACGTCACCTGGTCGATCAACTCGATCTGTCACTTCTTCGGGCGCCGGCGTTTCGACATCGAGGATGAGTCGCGCAACGTCTTCTGGCTGGCGCCGATCTCGATGGGCGAGGCGTGGCATCACAACCACCACGCCTTCCCAACTTCCGCCTTCCACGGGCTGCGGTTCTGGGAGCGCATGGCGGACCCCACCGGGCTCCTGATTTCCGTCTTCGAGAAGCTCGGGCTCGTCTGGAACGTGGTCCGGGTCAGCCCCGAGCGCCAGCAGGCGAAAGCCCTTACCTAATTTGTTGTTCGGCGCGGCACATGTGCCGCGCCGCCGGCGGCGCATGCGCCGCCGGGGCCGGCGCACATGTGCGCCGGCCTACCCTGCTTCTAACGGCGCCATCGTCAGCCCAGCGCCGTCGAGCTGCTCCCAGTAGGACTCCGCGTCCTCCTTGGCGCCGCTCCAGACAATCGCGCAACCGGTGTTGTGGATGCGGTCGGCAAACCTGTAGCCATCGGCCAGCGAAACGCCCGGGATCACGCGCGCCAGCGTCTCCGCAACGTGATCAAACGTGTTGTGATCGTCGTTGAGGACCACAACCTTCCATAGCCCCCCCGTTCCAGTCCCGGGCCCGCCGACTCGCGGCAGCTCGATGGTCTGGCTCATGATCCCACTTTAGCGTCGCTCGCTTTCTGCCAATAGCGCTCTAGCCCGGCGTACAGCTGACCCGCAGGCGCCGCCTGTTCGTAGGCGGCTTCGGTTCCAGGCTCCGCGCGCTCGGCGATCTGGGCTCGCACGTCGCTGATGAATTGGTCGAGGTCCTCCTCGTGGGCGAGCGCCGCCCACTCGTCAAGGCGATCTGAGACCTCGTTCAGCTGCGCCCGAACGTCGTCGCTCGCCCCAAAGTGGGTCATCGCCAGGCGGCGCGGCTCCCACCCTTCGATCAGCTCGATCGAGCCGTGCCACGCGGGGATATCGATGTCCGGCGGTGGCGTTGGGGGAATTGCCGGTCCCCTGGGCGTGATCCGCACCCCACCGACATCCCCGACGAACGCCACGCCGTCGTGGAGGTAGGACACGTGATGGGACGCGTGACCAGGCGTGTACGCGACCTCGAAGCTGCCCGTCCCAAAGGACAGCCGCTCGCCGCCGGTGAGCACGCGCAGCTGTGATTCCGGGACCGCCAGGAACTCGCCCCACAGCCGATCCATGTCCTCGCCGTAAAGGCGACGCGCGCTGCGGAGCAGTCGCTCGGGGTCGATCAGGTGCGGCGCCCCGACCTCATGGACGTAGATCTCGAGTTCCGGCCAGCGCTTTACCAGCGAACCGGTGGCACCGGCGTGATCGAGATGGATGTGGGTCAGCAGCAGCGCGCGCGGTCGCTCGTCGCCCAGCGCCTCGAGCAGCGTTGGCAGGCACGAGGCCGGCCCTGGGTCGACCAGCACATCGCCCACCTGC
Source organism: uncultured Solirubrobacterales bacterium (assembly GCA_963849295.1). Lineage (GTDB taxonomy): Bacteria > Actinomycetota > Thermoleophilia > Solirubrobacterales > Solirubrobacteraceae > Palsa-465. The sequence continues at coordinate 313,923 of CAWKGU010000005.1, read as the reverse complement.
CAGCAGCCGATTACCCGCTCCCGGCCGAGATGCCTGACGTCGATGACGCGCATTCGTCGGCTGCGAATCAGCCGGGATGCTCGATGTCGGCCTCCGGCATTACGACTGTCTGCTCGATGTCCGGAACCTCATCGGGTTCTATCTCCTCGCCGACCTCCGCGGCCACGGGCGCGGGCCCGGCCGCCTCCTCGGCGGCTGGGAACCGTTCGCCGGCGTCGTCGGCGAGCGCGTTCAGCTGCGCTGCAAGCTCCCGCGCGTCATCGACGATCCGGTGGCGCTCGACCCAGATCCGGTCGGTCTCGGCGTCGAGTTCACGGACGCGACGCTCGGCGTCCTCGACGATGTTTGCAGCCTCGCGACGAGCCACCTCGAGCCGCTCCTCCGCCTCGCTGCGGGACTGCGTGGTGATCTGCGCCGCGGTCTCGTGCGAACGCTGAAGAATCCCGGAGATCTGCTCGCCGACACGCTCGATCGCGCGGCGAACAGCCGCCTCGGGCGAGCGGGTCGCCTGCAGCTCGGCGACGAGCTGCGTCGTCTTCTTGACGTAAGCGTCGACCGCGAGGCGATCGTAGCCGCGCAGGACCAGCGGGAAGTCGACATCGGCGGCGATCGGTACTGGATCATCGGGAAGTCTCGCCAGCGGCGCGGTTATTTCTTGAAGGAGTGCATGCTCTGTGGCTGCGGAGCTCTGATCGGGCATGCCCCTCAAGTTACTCCTGCGCCCACACGGCTAAACCCACCCGCGGCGAGCTCATAGGCATTTGGGTCGATCGTTGCAGTGCGACGCCGGTAGTCGCGCCACAACCACGGCCACTGATTGGGGTCGTTGCCGTTCTCATCGACATACCAGCTCGTGCAGCCGGTGTGCCAGACGGTCCCCTGCAAGGCAGCGTGCAGCTGGCGGTCAAAGGCCTCGGCCGCCTCGCGCCGGATTTCGATCTTCTTCGCGGCTCGGGTGTCGAGCGCGCGCAGCGCCGAGATCACGTGGTGGACCCCGGCCTCGATCGTGTAGATCACCGAACCCGTCCCGCCATTGGTGTTGGGTCCATAGATCAGGAACAGGTTGGGAAAGCCGGGCACGCTCAGCCCCAGATACGCGCGCGGGACCTCCGCCCACTCCTGCGACAGCGTCCGGGCATCGCTGCCGACTATCTCCATCGGCGCCACGAACCGGTGCGCGTCGAAGCCCGTCGCCAGCACCAGCACGTCCGCGGGACGCTCGGTCCCGCCCGCGGTCCGAACCCCGTCCGACGTGACCTCCGCGACCGGCTCGGTGACGAGATCGACATTTGCCTGAGTCAGTGCCGGATACCAGTCGTCGGTCAGCATGACGCGCTTGCAGCCGATCTCGTCCGAGGGGGTCACCTTGCGGCGGAGCTCCGGATCCTTGATCACCTTGTTGATCTGCCAGCGGCCGACGGCGCGGAACGCAGTCAGGATCCAGGGCTTGCTGGTCATCGCTGCGGCACCGACCTCGTGGAAGGCGAGGTTGGCGTTGCGGTCGAGGCGCTGGAGCCCCGGGAAGCGCGCGAGCAATCGCTTCGTGCGCTCCTTATAGGCGAAGTCCATCCGCGGGAAGGTCCAGCCCGGGGAGCGCTGGTAGACATCGAGGTGGGCCACGGTGGGCTGAATCGCGGGGACGACCTGGATCGCGCTGCATCCGGTGCCGATCACCGCCACCCGCCTGCCGCTCAACTCGACGTCGTGGCGCCAACGAGCGGTGTGGAAGGCCGGGCCGTGAAAGTCCTTAAGCCCCGGAATCGCAGGAACCTTGGGTGTCGACAGCTGCCCGCAAGCGGTCAAGAGAACGTCAGCCTTGAACGGACCCGCGCTCGTCTGGAGCACCCATTGGTCGTCTTCCGCGTCCCACTCGGCGCGTGTCACCTCGGTGCTGGTCCGGATTCGGTCAAAGACCCCATAGCGCCGAGCCACGTCCTCCAGATATGCCTGGATTTCGAGCTGCGGAGCGTACCGGCGCGACCACCGCGGGTTGGGCGCAAAGGAGAACTCATAAAGATGCGAGGGCACATCGCACGCGGCACCCGGATAGGTGTTGTGGTGCCACACCCCTCCCATGCGCTCGGCTTTCTCGAATACGGTCACGTCGGCGTAACCGGCTTGCTCCAGCATCGCGACGGCGCCGACGCCGCCAAAACCGCCACCAACCACGGCAATCCTGGGCATGCGGATACCCTATCTGGATGGCCGAAAATCCCTCCCCGCGGCTACCCGAGCGCGACCGGCCATGGATGATGCGCACCTACGCGGGCCATTCGGACGCCAAGCGCTCCAATGAGCTCTATCGCCGGAACCTCGAGAAGGGCCAGACGGGCCTCTCGGTCGCATTCGATCTGCCGACCCAGACGGGCTATGACCCCGATCACGAGCTCGCACGGGGCGAGGTGGGGAAGGTCGGGGTCTCGATCGCCCACGAGGGCGACATGCGCACGCTGCTCGAGGGCATCCCGCTCGACCAGATGAACACCTCGATGACGATCAACGCCACCGCGGCGTGGCTGCTGGCGCTCTACATCGTCGCCGCCGAGGACCAGGGAGTCGGCGAGGAGAAGCTCCAGGGCACCACGCAGAACGACATCCTCAAGGAGTACCTCAGCCGAGGCACGTATGCGTTCCCGCCGGGGCCCAGCATGCGGCTGATCGCGGACACGATCGCCTACACGGTCGAGCACGTGCCCAAGTGGAACCCGATCAACATCTGCTCGTATCACCTGCAGGAGGCAGGAGCAACTCCGGTGCAGGAGATCGCCTACGCCATGAGCAACGCGATCGCCGTGCTCGACGCCGTCCGCGAGCGCGTGCCGCAGGAGCTGATGGGCAACGTCTTCGGAAGGATCTCGTTCTTCGTCAATGCAGGCGTTCGCTTCATCGAGGAGCACGCCAAGCTGCGCGCGATGTCGACCATCTGGGACGGGCTAGGCCGCGAGCGCTACGGCGTTGAGGACGAGAAGCACCGGCGCTTCCGCTACGGCGTCCAGGTCAACTCGCTGGGGCTGACCGAGGCGCAGCCTGAGAACAACGTCTATCGAATCGCGCTGGAGGCGCTCGCGGTCACGCTCGGTCGAGACGCGCGCGCCCGCGCGATCCAGCTCCCGGCGTGGAACGAGGCCCTCGGTCTCCCCCGCCCCTGGGATCAGCAGTGGTCACTGCGTCTGCAGCAGATCCTCGCCTACGAGACCGATCTGCTCGAGTATCCGGACGTCTTCGAGGGCTCGAAGGTGATGGACGGGCTCGTGGCCGAGCTGATCGAGGGGGCACGTGAGGAGATGTCTCGCGTCGAGGAGCTCGGGGGCGCCGTCGACGCGGTCGACTACATGAAGGCATCGCTGGTCGAGTCCCACCGGGAGCGCTGGCGCCGGATCGAGTCCGGAGCGCTGACCGTGGTGGGGATGAATCGCTTCACCGCGACCGAGTCCTCGCCGCTGACCGCGGACGCCGACGGCGGGATCCTCCGCGTCGATCCGCAGGTCGAGGCCGCTCAGATCGACGCGGTCAAGCGGTGGCGCTCCGAGCGCGACTCTGAGCGGGTCACGGATGCGTTGGAAGAGCTCGCCCGGGTTGCCCGCGACGACGCCGAGAACATCATGCCCGCCACGATCGTGGCCGCGCGCGCGGGCGTCACCACGGGCGAGTGGGCCCACACACTGCGCGAGGCGTTCGGCGAGTACCGAGCCCCGACCGGGGTCGGGGACTCCGCCGCGGTGTCGAGCGAGGAGGTGTCCGAGCTTCGCGACGAGGTGGAGCGTGTGAGCGAGGCGCTGGGTCGCCGGCTCAAGTTCCTGGTCGGCAAGCCCGGACTCGACGGTCACTCCAACGGCGCCGAGCAGATCGCTGTCCGGGCTCGCGACGCCGGGATGGACGTCGTGTACGAGGGAATCCGCCTGACGCCCACGCAGATCGCGAATTCAGCCGCGCAGGAGGGCGTGCACGTGGTCGGGCTCTCGATCCTCTCGGGGTCCCACTGCGAGCTGATCCCGTCGGTGATCGGCGCGATGCGTTCGGCGGGCGTGGGCGACGTGCCGGTCGTCGTCGGCGGCATCATCCCCGACGCCGACGCCGAGTCCCTTCGTAAGACGGGCGTCGCTGCGGTCTACACGCCCAAGGACTGGGATCTCAATCAGATGATGCGCGACATCATCGCGCTGGTGGCGGAGCGCCACAACATCGAGACGCCCGCCGCGGCGTGATCGACGGTCGCGCGCTTGGCCAGCGGCTGCTGGCGCGCGAGCTGAGCGCGTCGCCGGCCGTCCTCAACCTCGTCGAGAGCCGCACTCCGCGGGCGCGCGAGCAGACCGAGGCGCTGCTGGCCGCGGTTGGGACCAACGCCCCCGGCCACGTGATCGGGATCACCGGACCCCCGGGGGTAGGCAAGTCGTCGCTGCTCTCGCGCCTCGTGGCGGGCTGGCGTGATCGCGATCGATCGGTGGCGGTGCTCGCGGTCGATCCGACGTCTCGCCGCTCGGGCGGGGCGCTCCTCGGCGACCGCGCCCGGATTGAGGTCGACCCTGACGACAAGCACGTGTTCGTCCGGTCGACCGCCGCAGGGGACCGCCTGGGCGGCCTGGCGCCGGCCACACGAGCGGCCGCGAGCTCGCTGGCCGCGGCATTCGACGTTGTCGTGATTGAAACGGTTGGCGTCGGCCAGTCGGAGACGGAGGTCGCCGACGTGGCGGATACGACCGCGGTCGTGGTGCAGCCGGGCTCCGGCGACGTGCTGCAGTTCTTGAAGGCCGGGATCATGGAGGTGCCCGATGTGTTGGTCGTCAACAAGGCGGACCTGGGCCGGCCTGCCGCGCGGGCGCTCAGCGACCTCCAGTCGGCGCTGCGTGCACTCGGCTCGGGCGACACGCCCGTCGTGGCGGTCTCCTCGATCGCTCCCGGCACCGGCATCGACGAGCTCATCGAGGCGCTCGACGTGCATCGAGGGGCGATCGACCTTGACAAGCGCCGCCTGCGCGCCCGGCGGATGCACGCCCTGGCCGACTTCATCGCCGAGCACGGCGAGCGCGGCCTTCGTGAGCTCGGTGGCCGCCGCGAAGCCGAGCGCTGGCTGTCCGAGCAGGACGAGGAGCTCGACGTCCCGGCATTGACGCGGGTCCTCGAGGAACGGGTGGGGGTCGTCTAGTGCGGATCGACCTTTTGATGATGTTCGGAGCGTTCGTCGTCGCGAGCGCGCTCGCGGGAGCGCTCGGGGCGATCAACCTGGGCACGGCGCTCGCATTCGGCCAGATCGCGTTCGCGTTGACGGCGGTGTTCGTGATCGTGCGGCGGCCGTAGGGGCGGGCGGCTGCGGCCCCCTGCGAGCCCGCGACTCGGCTGCGCGCACACGCACACGACGCGACCCGCTCACCGCGGGCTACCGACAACCGGCGACCCCAGCGAGGAAATCCTCCATCCCGCCCCCGTTTTTACAAATTCGATCGCCTCCAGCGCCGCCTGCTGCCCCCGGGCGCCGGTCAGCGTGATCACCGACGCCGTCGCCCCCGACACCGTGATCCGCCCGATGCTGAGCGTCGGGCGTCGCACGCCGCCCAGCCCGATCTGCATCGCCTCGACGCAGGGCACCCCGCCCGCCGCGAGCCGCTCGAGCAGCGACGGCGCCAGGACGTGGTCGCAGATCGTCTTGTAATCGCGGGCGGCGGCCGCCTTGACGAACTGCTCGACCTTCGCCTGCACCTGCTCGCGGTCGCTCGCGCCGCAGCCGGCGAGGCCCAGGCCCGCGAGCGCGCCGCCGGCCAGAACCACGACGACCAACCACGCCCGCGGGAGCCGCATCGCGGGAAGGGTAGCCTTACATCGATGCAGCGAGAGCCCCTCCGCGACGGGCACGGCCGCCTGATCGGCGACCTGCGCGTGTCGGTCACCGATCGTTGCAACTTCCGCTGCCAGTACTGCATGCCGGCGGAGGGGCTGCCGTGGCTCGAGCGTGAGGAGATCCTGACCTTCGAAGAGATCGTCCGGCTCGTCGCGCTCCTGGGCGAGCTCGGGGTCCGCGATGTCCGTCTCACCGGCGGCGAGCCACTCGTACGCAGGGACTTCCCAACGCTCGCAAGCATGCTCGCCGGGCTCGACGCGATCGCGGACTTGTCCCTCACCACGAACGGCTTCCTGCTCGAGCGCGACGCCGAAGCGCTCGTCAAAGCCGGCATCAACCGTTTCAACGTCTCCGTCGACTCGCTCCAGCGCGATCGCTTCTTCGCCCTGACGCGCCGGGACGCGCTGCCGCAGGTCCTCCGCGGCCTCGACAAGCTCGCGGAATACCCAGAGGCCCACCCGATCAAGATCAACGCGGTTGCGATCCGGGGGTTCACCGAGGAGGAGGTGCTGCCGTTCGCAGAGATGGCGCGACGCACCCCGTACGAGGTCCGCTTTATCGAGTTCATGCCACTCGACGCCGACCACGCCTGGAGCGATGATCAGGTCCTCAACGGCGAGGAGATCCGCAGCCAGATTCACTCTGTTTATCCGCTCGAGCCCGAGCCGCGCGAGCCCAGCGCCACGGCGCGGGTCTACCGCTTCGCGGACGGCAACGGGAGGGTTGGGTTCATCAACCCGGTCTCGGAGCCGTTCTGCGCAGACTGCAACCGCATTCGCCTCACCGCCGACGGCAAGCTCCGCACCTGCCTGTTCTCGATCAACGAGACCGACCTTCGCGCCCCCCTACGTGCCGGCGCCGACGACGCGGAGCTCGAGCGGGTGATTCGCGATGCGGTCTGGCGCAAGGAGCTCAAGCACCACATTGGCGAGCCGGGCTTCGTCCAGCCCCCGCGCACCATGAGCGCCATCGGCGGTTAACCAAACCGCAACTCGCAGCGAGGATCATTTCCAGCCAGATGCTTTTGCTGATGCTGTTCGCACTGATCGCCGGCGCCGGCACCGCGATCACTCCCTGCGTCCTTCCAGTACTGCCGGCGCTGCTGTCGGCGAGCGCGGCCGGAGGCAGGCGGAGGCCGCTCGGAATCGTGCTTGGCCTTGCTGTCACGTTCACGTTCGCGATCGTCGCGCTGGCGCAGCTCGTGATGGGCGTCGGCCTCGCCAGCGGCGCGGCGCGCACGCTCGCGATCGTGGTGCTGATCGGATTCGGGCTGGCGATGCTCGTGCCCGCCGTCAGCGCCCGCATCCAGGCGCCGCTCTCGCGCCTCGCGCGCTTCGGTCCAAAGCAGCGTGGCGACGGGTTCGCCTCGGGCTTGGGGGTGGGCGCTGCCCTCGGGTTCGTCTGTGCCCCCTGTGCGGGGCCGATCCTCGCAGCGGTGACGTCGGTCAGCGCATCGAGCGGGGCGTCGGCACGGGTCGTTGGGGTTGCGATCTCCTACGCAGTCGGGCTCAGCGCGATCCTCCTGCTCTACGCGCTCGGCGGACGCGTGGTGATCGAACGCATCCGCCGGACGGCGCGCGGCTACATCGTCGAGCGCGCTCTCGGAATCGTCCTGCTCGCAACGGGCATCGTGATGGCGACGAATCTCGATGTGCGCTTCGAGGAGGCGCTCGCGAGGGATCGCGGCCTCCCGGCGTTCCTCGTAGACCCAACGCGCTCGTTGGAGAACTCAAACGCAGTCCAGAACCGGCTGGCGAAGCTGAGACCGCCGTCGCGGTTCGCCGTCCGACAGAAAGCGCTCGCCAAAACCCACTCCGCCAATCTCCCGGATCTCGGCACCGCGCCCGACTTCACGGGCACACAGAAATGGTTCAACACGCCGGGCGGCCAGTCACTCAGCATCGCCGGACTCAGAGGTCATGTCGTGCTTGTCGACTTCTGGACATACACGTGCATCAACTGCATCCGCACGCTGCCGTTTTTGAAGGGGCTCTATGCGACCTACCACCCCTACGGGCTTGAGATCGTCGGTGTCGAGACGCCCGAGTTCACATTCGAGCAGGACGCGGGCAACGTGGGGCAGGCGATCCACTCCGACGGCCTCAGGTACCCCATCGTTCAAGACAACCGCTACGGGACGTGGGATGCCTACCAGAACGAGTACTGGCCGGCCGAGTATCTGATCGACGCGAACGGGCAGGTGCGCCATACGCAGTTCGGCGAGGGCGACTACAGCCAGACCGAGGCGGCGGTCCGCCAGCTGCTCACCACGGCCGGGGCCAGGAGCCTGCCCCCGCCAACGACCGCACACGCGATCATGCCCTCCGCCCAGCTCGCCACCCCGGAAACCTACCTCAACACCGACCGGGCGCAGGGGTTTGCGCAGCAGCCGACCGCCGGTACAAGTGATTACAAGGCGCCTGCCCAACTGCAACCCAACGAGTTCGCCTTGAACGGCCGCTGGACGGTCACCCCCGAGTCGGCGACCCCCGGGGCGCCGGGAGCGTCGATCGAGACGAACTTCCAGGCGGCGGACGTGTACCTGGTGCTCACCTCAAACGGCAATACCCCACGTCAGGTTCGGGTGCTGCTCGACGGCAGGCCGTACAAAACGCTCACCGTTGAAGGCCAGCGCCTCTACACCCTCGCGTCGTTCGCCGCCGACGAGCAGCACGTACTTACGGCGGAGATCCCTCCCGGTGTGAGCGTCTACGACTTCACGTTCGGGTGAGCCGGTCGAGCGTCGCGGCCGCCTGAAGCAGGTCGTCGGGTGAATTGACGTTGAAGAGCAGCTGCGGGTCGTCGACCTGAAGCAGCCGCGGCCCGAGCGCGGCGACGGCGTCGCGTACGGGACGATCGAAGGCCTCGCCCAGGAGCGACCGGGCCGCCGGCTCATAGCAGCCGAGCAGCGGCTGTATCTGATCGCCGTCGGCAGCGATCACGGCCGAGGCGGAGCCCGGGTCGGCAGCGGCGATCGACGAGATCAACGCCGGAGTCACGAACGGCAGGTCCAGCGCGCACACGACCACCGCCCTTCCCTCCGCCAGCGCGAGCGCCTCCGTGATACCGACGAGTGGATGTTGGGGCTCAGCGGATTCGACCCAAACGGTCACTCCCGGCAGCGCCGGCAGCTCGGTGTCCGGCTTGATCAGCACCACGACCTCGCTCAGCACCGCCTGCAGCGCCGCCAGTGGATAGGAGATCAGCGGACGCCCACATAGCTCGACTCTTGCCTTCGAGCCGCCGATCCGGCGTCCAACGCCGCCGGCAAGGATCACCCCGACAGGGTCGTGCACGGCAGGATCGTAGAATCAAGTCGATGGAGGGCTCAACCGAGGTCAAGAGTTGGCTTCGCTGCTACCGCTGCTGGTCGCAGAACCTCGAGGTCCAGGTCCATTACGAGGGGATCCACCGGATCGATCCCGACAGCGGCGAGCGAGGGGAAGTCGTCGACGAGATGCAGGAGGCCGTCGTGCAGTGCCTGGAATGCATGCACGACCAGCCTCATCTGGGGTTCCACAACGGGCGGGTCGAGCCGATCGAGGACCGCTGGGAGCGGATGATCGCCGGCACCCCCTGGGTCGCCTCGTGCACGGTCACGGTTGACGCCGACGAGGTCGAGACGTGCTCCGGCCCGGAGGCCGGGGATGCCCTGTCCTACGCCGCCTTTGGCGATCACGGCACGAGGGAATTTTTCACCCACGTCCGCTTTCACAAGCACGACGACGACCGGATCGTCGTGCACCTGCTCGTCGAGCTCTATGCCCGCTCCGCCGAGGAGGCGACCGAGGTGCTGGAGGAGGCCGCTCGCGGCGCCCTCGCGATCACCTCGCTGGCAGAGGAGTCCCGGCCCCCGGCGTCGACCGACGACGGCCAGCACTAGGTCTGCGCGCCTTCGCCCAGGCGAACGCCGACGCGGGGGCACGTGCATAACTCGACACTCGGCCGTACCTCGGCATCGAGTGTCCGTCTTACGGGTAAATCGCCCGCAGCCGCGCGGCCTCGGCGACCCGCTCGACGGCGACCGCCTGAGCCGCAGTTCGCCAATCGCAGCGCAACCGCGCGGCCGCCTCGACGATCTGCTCGAACCCTGCGCGGATCTGGCGCTCGAGTTGCTGCGCGACCCTCTCGGCATCCCAGAAGAACTTCTGCTGGTCCTGCACCCACTCGAAGTAGGAGACCGTGACCCCGCCTGCGTTGGCCAGCACGTCCGGCACCACCGGGATCCCGCGCTCGGCGAAAATCGCGTCTGCCTCGACGGTCGTCGGCCCGTTGGCCGCCTCCACGACGAGCCGGCAGTCGACCCGCGGCGCGTTCTCGGCGGTGATCTGGCGCTCCAACGCCGCCGGGATCAGGATGTCGCAGGGCATCTCCAACACATCCGTGCGGCTAACTTCGCTTCCACCGCTGAAGCCGCGTAGAAACCGGTGCTCGGCGACCCAATGCAGCGCGCCCGACACGTCGATCCCGTCCTCGTTGACGATCCCGCAGGTTACGTCGGAGATCGACACCACGCGAGCGCCGCGCTCGCTCAGCTCGTGCGCGAGCACCGATCCCACGTTGCCAAAGCCCTGAATCGCGACTCGCTGGCCGGCGAGCGGCTCGCCGCGGAGCTCCTGCACTGCCTCGAGCGCGTAGACGACGCCGAGTCCGGTCGCTGCCTGGCGACCAACGGTGCCGCCGAGGACGATCGGCTTGCCTGTGACGATCTCGGGCTCGGTGTGGCCGATCTGCTGCGAGTAGGTGTCCATGAACCACGCCATCTCGCGCTCGCCCGTAGCCATGTCCGGAGCGGGAATGTCCCGGTCCGAGCCGATCACAGGAATCAACTCCGAGGCGTACCGGCGGGTAATGCGCTCGATCTCGCCCACCGAGAGGCGGTTCGGATCGCAACGAACCCCTCCCTTTGCTCCGCCAAACGGTAGCCCCACGAGCGCGCACTTGAACGTCATCCACATCGCCAACGCGGCGCACTCGCCCAGCGAGACGCCCGGCGCGTAGCGAAGACCGCCCTTGGTCGGGCCCATCGTCAGCGTGTGCTGGACGCGGTAGCCGGTGAACGACTGGACCGTGCCGTCGTCCATCCGTACCGGGAAGTTCACGACCAGCGAACGTCGCGGCTCCAGCAGGCGTGTTCGGATCTCATCCTCCAGTCCGAGCGCGTCCGCCGCACGCCCGAACTGCGCCACCGCCAGCCCCCATAGCTCCGACCGCCACTCTGCCCCAGGCCGCGCCTCGAACAGCTCGGTCTCGAGGAGCTCATCCCACCCACCCGGCCCTCTGCGATCCAGCTCGCTCATCAGGAGCGCAAGCTACCCCACACCTCAGTCACGATCAGCGCTGCCGCCACCGGCACGGTTGCCGGCAGCTCGCTGAACACGAAGAACAGCAGGTCAAAGCACGCTGCCAGCGCCAGCGTCACAACGGCACCAAAACGTTGCACCCCGACCCGATCGGCGAGCACCGCCCCCAGCAACCCGGCCACGAACATGTCCCCGAAGCCCATCGACACCGAGCCGAAGATTTCGGTCTGAAGCCGCGGGAGCCCTGCCGCGGGGTGCGCGGCGATCAGCGTCGCGTTGGGTGCCTGGAGCAGGTCGGAGACCACCAGCCAGCTGTCGGCGGCGGCCATCGCGACGATCCCGAACTTCAGCCAGCTCGCCGGGGTCACCGCCGCGAGCAGAACCCCAAGGGTCACGCAACTCAAAGCTGAGAGCAGGGCTGCGCTCGCCTCGCCCACAAGGGAGGACTTGAACACCCACGCCAGCACGAACAGCACAATCGCCCCCCCGGCCAGCCACGGCCGCGACCCGCGCGCCGCCCATCCGAGCGCGACCGCCGCCAGCGGCGGGACCGCGACCAGTGCCACGTACGTGAGTCCCGTCGCCGTGTCCGACAGATAGCGGATCGCAAACACCACGACGACGATCGAGCCGATTGGGACGAGCGCCCAGCCGCGGCCGCCGAGCCGGCCGACCCGCTCCAAGACGGGTAGTTCAGACCGCGCGCGCGGTGCCGCGACAACTCCGGCCTGCAGCGCGATCAGGCCGGCGTCTGAGGGGACGAACGCGAGCGTCGCTAGCTGCCGAGTCGCTGCTCGAGCGCGTCAAACTGCGCTCGCAGCTCGGCCGGCAGCTGCTCACCGAAGCGGGCGTAGTGTTCGTGCATCTGGGGAAGCTGCTTGGACCACTCTTCGTCGTCGACCGCGAGCAGCTTCTCCATCGCCTTCTCGGACACATCGAGGCCATCGATCTCGATGCCACCCTCGCCGGTGCTCGGCACCAGGCCGATCGAGGTCTCGACCGCGTCGGCCTTGCCCTCGCAGCGGCGGAAGATCCACGCCAGCACCCGGGAGTTCTCGCCGTAGCCGGGCCACAGGAAATGCCCGCCCTCGTCCTTGCGGAACCAGTTGACGTTGAAGATCCGCGGCAGCTTGGCGCCGTCGCGCTGGCCGATCTTGAGCCAGTGGCCGAAGTAGTCGCCCATGTGGTAGCCGCAAAACGGCAGCATCGCCATTGGGTCGAAGCGCAACTCGCCCACCGTGCCCGCGGCGGCCGCGGTCTTCTCGGAGCTCATCGTCGAGCCGAGGAACACGCCGTGCTCCCAGTCGCGCGCCTCAACCACCAGCGGCACGACCGTCGAGCGGCGCCCTCCGAACAAGATCGCCGAGATCGGAACGCCCTTCGGGTCCTCCCATTCGGGCGCAATCGAGGGACACTGAGAGGCCGGCGTCGTGAACCGCGCGTTGGGGTGGGCAGCCGGCGCCTCAGCCTCGGGCGTCCAGTCATTGCCGTGCCAGTCGATCGCATGCGCCGGCGGCTCGCCCGTCATCCCCTCCCACCACACGTCGCCGTCATCGGTCTTCGCGCAGTTGGTGAAGATCGAGTTGCGGACGAGCGTGTCGATCGCGTTCGGGTTGGTACGCGCGCCGGTGCCGGGCGCGACACCGAAGAAGCCGTACTCCGGGTTGACCGCGTACAGCTGGCCGTCGGAACCGAACTTCATCCACGCGATGTCGTCGCCGATCGTCTCGACCTTCCAGTCGGGCAGCGTCGGGATCATCATCGCCAGGTTGGTCTTGCCGCAGGCGCTGGGGAATGCACCGGCGACGTACCTCACATCCCCTTCCGGGGATGTGAGCTTCAGGATCAGCATGTGCTCCGCGAGCCAGCCCTCGTCGCGCGCCATCACCGAGGCGATCCGTAGCGCGAAGCACTTCTTGCCGAGGAGTGCGTTGCCGCCGTAGCCGGAGCCGAAGGACCAGATCTCCCGCGTCTCCGGGAAGTGGACGATGTACTTGTTGTCGGCGTTGCACGGCCACGGGACGTCCGCCTCACCCTCGGCGAGCGGCGCGCCGACCGAGTGCAGGCACGGGACGAAGTCGCCATCCTCACCGAGCACGTCGAGTGCGGCCTGGCCCATCCTGGTCATGATCCGCATCGACGCCGCCACGTACGGCGAGTCGGTCAGCTGCACACCGATGTAGGAGATCGGCGAGCCGAGCGGACCCATGCTGAACGGCACGACGTACATCGTGCGCCCGCGCATCGAGCCGCCGAACAGCTCGGCCAGCGTCTCCCGCATCTCCGCAGGGTCGCGCCAGTTGTTCGTCGGTCCGGCGTCGGCCTCGTTCTCCGAGCAAATGAACGTCCGGTCCTCGACGCGTGCAACGTCCGCAGGATCCGACAGCGCCAGATACGAATTCGGCCGCTTGGCCTCGGCCAGCTTCTCAAAAGTCCCTGCTGTCACCAGCTTCTGCGCGAGCTGGTCGTACTCCTCCGCGGACCCGTCGCACCAATGGATTTCGTCAGGCTGCGTCAATCCCGCTACTTCCTCCACCCATTGCCGCAAACCGGCATGTTTGGTGGTCGCCTGGCGCGTGGGTGCAGTGTGAGACATCGTTATTCAGTCACTCCTAGCAACGTCGGTGGCCCAGGGAAGCGTACCCGGGAGCTGCCTGAAGCAGCCGCATGAGGTCAGCGAGCGTACCTATTCCACGTTTGATTCCGCGCCTTGCAGAGCTGCCCCGGGCTCCTTGCGTGGCACCAGCACGACGCGCTTGAACTCTGCTACCAGCGTGCCATCCTGGTTGAGAACTCGGGTGTGAACTCGTACGGTGCCGCGGTCGGGCTTGGACTGCGAAGGCTTGACTTCAAGCACTTCAGACTCGCAGAACAGCGTGTCTCCGTGGAACACCGGCGCGGGGTGCTTGAGCTCCTCCGTTGCGAGGTTCGCGATCGCCTTGCCGCTCACATCGGAGACGCTCATGCCGAGGGCCAACGAGTACACCAGCGGCCCAACGACGACGTTGCGTCCCTGCTGTGACTGCTTGGCGTACACGTCATTGATGTGCAACGGGTGATGGTTCATCGTCAGCAGGCAGAACAGATGGTCGTCTGACTCGGTGACTGTCTTGGCCGGCCAGTGCTTGTACACGGCGCCGACCTCGAATTCCTCTAGGTAACGCCCGTACGGATGCGCGCCACTGGCCTCGCGCGCAGCTTGGTCTGTGTCGACTTGGTTCATCCGCGGGAGGATGCCAGTCGGTAGCGTTCGGGGTATGCGCAACCCCCGAGACTTCGCCAAACCGCTCGCGATCGGCGCCCCCGATCCGGTCGATGAGATCCCGTTCAAGCCGAGCCGGATGATCCATTTCCTCGACTTCTCCAACGAGAAGATGGTCGCCAAGGTGCCGGAGATCGCCCCGACCGTCGACATCCTGCTCGGCAACCTCGAGGACGCGGTTCCCGTTGATCGCAAGGAAGCCGCCCGCGAGGGCCTGCTGCGCGTCGGCAAGGAGATCGATCTCGGCGAGACGCAGTTATGGACGCGGGTCAACAGCCTGGAGTCGCCTTGGGTGCTCGATGACCTGACGACGCTTGTCACCGAGATCGGCGACAAGCTCGAGGTCGTGATGATCCCCAAAGTCGAGGGGCCTTGGGACATCCATTACGTCGACCGGCTACTCGCGCAGCTCGAGGCCAAGGCCGAGCTCGAGCGCCCGCTGCTGATCCACGCGATCTTGGAGACGGGTCTAGGCGTCGTCAACCTCGAGGAGATCGCAACAGCGAGCCCGCGGATGCAGGGGATGAGCTTCGGGCCCGCCGACCTGGCGGCATCGCGGCGGATGAAGACAACACGCGTCGGTGGCGGGCACCCCGGCTACCGGGTGATGTCAGATCCCGACCCGGACAACCCTGACGCTCCTCGGCAGACCGCCCAGCAGGACCCCTGGCACTACTCGATCGCGCGGATGGTGGACGCCTGCACCTCCGCCGGAATCCTTCCGTTCTACGGCCCGTACGGCGACATCAAGGACGTCGAGGGGTGCGAGACGCAGTTCCGTGCGGCGTTCCTGCTCGGGTGTGTCGGCGCATGGTCGCTCCATCCAGTGCAGATCGAGATCGCCAAGAGGGTCTTCAGCCCCGATCCGGAGGAGGTCCGCTTCGCGAAGAAGGTCCTCGAGGCGATCCCCGACGGGCGTGGCGTGCACATGATCGACGGCAAGATGCAGGACGACGCCACCTGGAAGCAGTGCAAGGTGATGGTCTCGCTCGCCGAGATGCTCGCCCACAAGGATCCGGAGCTCGCCGAGGCGTACGGGTTCGAGCCCGCAGCGGTGTGAGGATCTCCGCCAAAGCCGATTATGCGGTCCGAGCCGCGGTCGAGCTCGCGGCCGCGCCCGACGAGAAGCCGGTCAAGGCCGAGCGGATCGCCACCGCTCAAAACATCCCTCTCAACTTCCTCGAGAACATCTTGGGGGAATTGCGCCATTCCGGGATCGTGCGCTCACATCGCGGCGCCGAAGGCGGCTTCCGGCTCGCAAAGGCCCCGGCGCAGGTGACGATCGCGGACATCATCCGCGCCGTCGAGGGGCCGCTTGCCAGCGTCCGCGGCGGCCCACCCGAGGAGGCCACCTACCCGGGTGCGTCGGCCGCGCTGCCGCGGGTGTGGATCGCGGTTCGCGCCAACCTGCGGGGCGTTGTCGAGCACGTCACGGTCGCGGATGTCGCCGGCGGCCACCTGCCCAGGTCGATCGACAAGCTCGCCGAAGACCCCGACGCGTGGGTCACTAGGTAGTACTTGGTCCCGGCACATGTGCCGGGACCTGGGTCGGCGCATGCGCCGACCCACGGGGCGGTGCATGCACCGCCCCGAACACCCTTACATAGACGATGTCGCCTCGTGCGAGCTCGAGTTCTTCCGTCTGGGCTCGGGTGAGCTGAGCGCGGGCCGCTTCGCCGCCGGGGAGTTCGAGCTCAAGCCGCACCTCGAAACCGAGGTGGACCACCCGGCTGACCTGCGCCTCGATTGCCCCGGGCCCGGGGCTCAGGGACACCGCCACGTCGTGGGGCCGGACCAGCCGTCCGTTGACGGTGCTGACCGGGCCGACGAAGCCCATTACGAAAGCGTTGGTGGGTTTGTCATACACATCCACGGGCGAGCCGACCTGCTCGATCCGTCCCTGGTTCATCACTGCGATCGTGTCGGCAACCTCCATCGCCTCCTCCTGGTCGTGGGTGACGAGCACGGTCGTGACCCCCTGCTCGTCGTGCAGCCGCCGAAGCCAGCGGCGCAGCTCCGCCCTCACCGTCGCGTCGAGCGCACCGAACGGCTCGTCGAGCAGCAGCACCCGCGGCTGCACCGCCAGCGCGCGTGCCAGCGCCATCCGCTGGCGCTGCCCGCCCGAGAGCTGGTCCGGGCGCTGTCCCGCCCAAGTCGTCAACCCGACGAGCGCGAGCAGCTCGTCGACCCGACTCTTGATCTCATCGCGGGGGAGCTTGCGGATCCGCAACCCGAAGGCCACGTTCTCGCGCACGCTCATGTGCGCGAACGCTGCGTAGTGCTGAAAGACGAAGCCGATGCCCCGCTCTTGTGGTCGCGCGCTTGTGACGTCGGCGCCATCGATCAGCACCGCACCGCTGTCGGGGATCTCGAGGCCGGCGATGATCCGCAGGAGCGTCGATTTACCAGAGCCGCTCGGCCCCAGCAGGGCCGTCAGCGAGCCCTCGGGGACGTCGAGCGAGACCTCGGTGAGCGCGGTGAACTCCCCGAACTGCTTTGAGATCTTCTGCGTCTCGATTCTCATGCGCGGTCTTTCCGACGAGGTGCGAGCGCAGTCATCACGAGCAGCACCACCAGCGACAGGAAGGCGAGCTCGGTCGCTGCCGCGTATGCGCCCGTGACCTGCCCAGAGCCGATCTGCGAGTCGCGCTGGTACACGAGCAGCGGGAGGGTCAATGTCGAGCCGGCGACGTTCGAGGAGACGACCAACACGGCCCCGATTTCCCCAAGCGCGCGTGCGGTCGTGAGCACCACGCCGTAAGCGACACCCCAGCGGATCGAGGGGAGCGTGACGCGCCAGAAGGTCTGCCAGCTCGAGGCGCCGAGCGTGGCGGCGGCCTGCTCCTGCTCGTTGCCGACCTCTTGGAGAACCGGGGCCACCTCGCGCACGACGAACGGAAGCGACACGAACACGGTGGCGAGCGCCATGCCGGCGGGGTGGTAGATGATCGAGCCGCTCGAAAGCCACCCGCCTTGGCCATAGACGAGGATCAGCGCCAGTCCGACGATCACCGGCGAGACCATGAAGGGCAGGTCGATCAGAGCGTCGAGGAGCTTGCGGCCCCTCGACTTCCCGCGGACGAGCACGAGCGCAGCACCGATACCGAAGAGTGTGTTCAGGGGGACGGCAATCGCAGCGATGAGCAGCGTGAGCCACAGCGCGCTGATCGCCGCGGGCGTCGTGATCCAGCCCCACGCCACGCTGAAGCCGTGCTCGAACGTCCGCCCGAAGACGACCGTCAGCGGCAGCAGCAACAGCACGATTAAGTAGGCCAGCGCGAGCGCCCGAAAAGACAGCGTCGCGCGGTGGCTAATGCGCAACACGGCCTCCCAATCGGCGCATCAATACGAGAACCAAGAGGGATAGGGCCAGCAGCACGACCGACAGCGCGGCGGCCGACTGCGGCGCGTCGGATTCGATGTCGGCAAAGATCACGATGCTCGCGATCTGCACCTTGCCGACGATCAGCACGAGCGAGCCGATCTCGCCGACTGATCGGGCGAACGCGAGCGCCGCCCCCGAGATGATCGCGGGGCGCAGCGCGGGCAGGATGATTCGCCTGAGCGTGGTCACGTTCGACGCGCCAAGCGAAGCGGCAGCCTCCTCGACCTCCTTGTCGAGCTCGAGCAGCACCGGCTGGACGGAGCGGACGACGAACGGCAGCGTCACGAACAGCAGCGCCAGGAGTACCGCGCCGCGGGTATACGCCAGGTGCACGCCGAACGGGCTGTTTGGTCCATAGAGCGCGAGCAGCGTCAGCCCAGCGACGATCGTCGGCAGTGCGAACGGCAGGTCGATCAGCGCGTTGACGAACCGCTTGCCGGGGAACTGGTCGCGCACCAGCACCCACGCCACCAGCGTCCCCGTCACGGCGCCGATCGCGGCGACGACGAGCGAGATCGCAATCGTCACTCCGAGCGATTTGAGCGCAACCGTGCTGGTGGCCGAGCTCCAGAACGTGTCGAGGCCTCCGCTGAACGCCTTCACCGCCACGGCGGCGAGTGGAATCAGCACGATCACGCTCATGTAGAGCGTGGCCGTGCCGAGCCCAAGCCCGCCGGTCGTCCGTGCCCGCCGCCGTCGGCGGGAGCGAACGACCGCAGCCGGCGCCGTCTGCGCGCTGGCGCTAGCTGGAGGCAGTTGGGACCCCCGCCGCCTGCTCGATCTTCGTGATCGAGCCCTTCGCCGGATCGAAGAACGTGCTCTTGACGGTCGTCCAGCCGCCGAGGAACTCAATCGTGAACAGCTCCGGTGGCGTGGGGAATTTCCCTGCGAACTTCTTGAACACCGATTTCACCACGGGGCGGTAGCCCGCCTTTGCCCAGATCGTCTGCGCCACAGGAGTCCACTGCCAGTTGACGAACGCCTGCGCCTGCGTCTGATGGGAGCTCTTGCTCGTGACCGCGATCGGTGTCTGAATGAGGATGGTCTGCTTGGGGACGATGTACTGGATCGCGTCACCGGCCTTCTCCGCGGCGATCGCGTCGGACTCGTAGTCGAGCAGCACGTCGCCCTTGCCGCCGGTGAACGTCTGCAGCGCGGCACTCGCGCTGGAGTCCTGCACGCTGACGTTCTTGGTCAGCAGCGTCTTGACGTAGGCCAGCGCCTCCGCAGGCGTCTTGCCCTCCTTCAGCTCGGCGCCGTAGCCCGCGAGGATGTTCCAGCGCGCTGAGCCGGAGGTGCTCGGATTGGGTGTGATCACGTCGACGCCCGGCTTGACCAGGTCATCCCAGCCCGTGATGTGCTTGGGGTTGCCCTTGCGCACGACCAGCACCACGACCGAGTCGCTGGAGATGCCCTTGTACGGATTCGCGTCCCACGTCGAGGACACGATGTGGTCCTTGACCAGGCGGGTGATGTCGGGTGTCGTCGAGAACGCGACGACGTCGGCCGGCTGGCCTGTGTCGACTGCGCGGCTCTGCGATCCCGACGCCCCGAAGGACTGGCTGAACGTCACGCCCTGGCCTCCGGGCGTGGCCGCGAATGCCGCGGTCAACTTGTCGTAGGCCTTCTTGGGCGTGGAATAGGCGACGAGGGCCAGCTGCGGACCGCTGCCGCTGCCACGTGCGCTGGCGATGCCACCGGAGGCGGCACTGCTCGTGGTATCAGAGGACCCGCCGCAGCCGGCGATCAGGCCGGCGGTTGCGAGCGCCCCGATGGTCACGAGCGCGGCCCGTCCGCGTGCGTCCCTGGCCCGGGTTGTGGCGCGTCCACGTGTGCCCGAGGGCCCGATTGTGGCCCGTCCGCGTGCGCTCCAGGGGCCGGTTGTGGCCCACTTCCGTCCGTGTCTCATACGCTCCCTTTTTGCAAAGAATAGTTAGTCGATCAGGATTACTGCCTTGCAAATAATAGCGTTTCGGTCGGAATTGTGGAGTTGGCGGGTTGCTTCCGGCGCCGCCGCCCCGCCGGCACTCTCCGGCGGCGGCCCGGGCCTCGGCGGAAACTTCGTCGCCACCCCCATCCCCCGCCCCGCGGTGGCGACGTTCTTCGCGCTGACGAGCAACTTCGTCGCCACCGCGGCCGATCTGGCCGCGCCGGCGACGTTCTTTTCGCTCCGCTAGCCTCCCCCGCCGTCGATGCGCTTCTTTGAGTACGAATCGCGGGCGATCGTCGCCAAGGCGGGGATCCCCGTGACCAAGCACGGATTCGCCAAGACCGCCGACGAGGCTCGCCGAATCGCCGAGGAGATCAGCGGCCCGGTCGTGATCAAGTCGCAGGTCCTGAGCGGCGGGCGAATGAAGGCTGGCGGCGTGAAATTCGCGGAGACGCCCGAGGAGGCTGCGCAGCACACCGAGCACATCCTCAACCTCGAGATCGGCGGCCACATGCCGCGCGGCGTGCTCGTCGATTCGCGCGCGGCCGTGAAGCACGAGTACTACGCCGGCGTGGTCTGGGACGGGCTACGCAAACGGCCCGTGATGCTGTTCTCCGACATGGGCGGGATCGACATCGAGCAAGTGGCCGAGGAGCATCCGGATCACGTCGCCCGGGGACATTTCTCGACGCTACGGCCCTTCTCCGATTGGCAGGCAAAGCAGGTGATCGCGTCGCTGGGCATCACCGGCTCGGCGCTGAACCGCCTGACCCCGATCCTCGCGCGGCTCGCGAGGCTGTTTCTGCAGTACGACATGACCCTCGCTGAGATCAACCCGCTCGGCGAGCTCGATGACGGATCCTTCGTCGCACTCGACGCGCACATGGACATGGAGAACGAGGCTAGGCCCCGGCAGAAGGCGCTGCTCCACGAACTGGGCGTCGGCGACGAGGAGACGCGTCAGGCGCGCGAACCGACGCCATTCGAGCTTGCCGGCGAGCAGGTCGACGCTCAGGACCATCGGGGTGTAGCCGGCAACGTCACCGAGTTCGATGGAAACCTCGGGCTCGTGATCGGCGCCGGCGGCGGTTCGCTGACCCTGTTCGACGCGGTCCGTGCCCACGGCGGCAAGCCCGCGAACTACTGTGAGATCGGCGGCAACCCGTCGGTCGCGAAGGCTTGCGGGCTCGCCAAGCTGGTGCTCCAGAAGCCGGGGGTGGACAAGATCGCGGTGATGATGTCGATCGTGTCTAACACTCGTGTCGACATCGTCGCTCGCGGCGTGATCAAGGCGTGTGTCGAGCTGGGGCACGACCCCGCCGAGAAGATCGCGATCTTCCGTATCCCGGGTGCCTGGGAGGAGGAGGGCTTCAAGATTCTCGAGCGCTACGGCGTCGAGTACGCCGACCGGTCCGTGTCGCTGCACGAGGCGGCGCGGCGGGCGGTGGAGAAGATTCAGGGCGTGCCGGCGTGAGCATCCTGATCGACGAGAACACCACTTTCATCGTCCAGGGCATCACTGGGCGCGAGGCAGTCAACTTGACGCGAGAGTGCCTCGAGTATGGGAAGGGCGCCAAGATCGTTGGCGGCGTGACACCCGGCCGCCTCGGGCGCGACGTCCACGGCGTGCCGGTGTTCGACACGGTCGGGCAAGCGGTCACCCACCACGGCGCCCCGATTGACGGCTCGGTCGTGACGGTCCCCCCCGCGTTCACCAAGGACGCCGTGTTCGAGGCGCTCCAGAATGGGATCAAGCTCGTGGTGATCGTGACCGAGCGGATTCCGCGGGGGGACGTTGCCGAGATGGTGGAGCTGGCGAGCGAACGCGGCGCGCGGATCATCGGCCCCAACTGCCTGGGGATCATCGTGCCCAACGTCATCAAGATGGGCGGTATCGGCGGACCCGCGCGCGACGCGGCGAAGTCCTACACGCCGGGCCCCGTCGGGGTGATCTCTCGTTCGGGCGGGATGACCACCGAGATGTCCTCCACGCTCACCGCCGCCGGCCTCGGCCAGTCCACCGCGGTCTCGATTGGCGGCGACGCGATTATTGGCTCCACGTACGCCGAGCTGATGCCCCTGTTCGAGGCTGACTCGCAGACCCAAGCGATCGTCATCTACACCGAGCCGGGCGGACGGATGGAGGCCGAGCTCGCTCGGTGGGTGACCGAGACGGGCTCGCGTCTACCGATCGTTGCATTCATGGCTGGGCGCTTCATGGACGAGATGCCGGGCATGAGCTTTGGCCATGCGGGGACGATCGTCGAAGGCAAGGAGGACACCGCGAGCGAGAAGATCGCGCGGCTCGCGGAGGCCGGGATCGTCGTCGCCGAGGAGATCTCGCAGATCCCAGACATCGTCAAGGAGAAAATCGGGGGTCCCGTCGCCGCATGAGCCAGGCCCTGTTCATCAGCGTCGAGGTCGATGAGTCGGTCGCCAGCGACGCGGAGCTCGCGGCAAAGCTCGCGGAAGTTTGCCCCGTTGACATCTTCGCCGCGGTCGACGGCAAGTTGGAAATCGTCGAGCAGAATCTCGACGAGTGCGTCTTGTGCGAGCTGTGCATGAACGCCACGCCGCCCGGGGCGGTCCGCGTGATCAAGCTCTACGACAACGGCGCGGTGCTGGGCGCTACTTGACGTGGACCGTGCGGTGCACGAGCGTGCGCCCCGCGTGACGGACCCTCAGCGTGTAGCCGCCCATTGCCAGCCGATGGCTGGTGTGCAACACGACCCGTTTGTGGTGCTTGCCGACGTGGCCGACGGTGTGGTGGGCCAGCACATGGCCTTTGTGCAGCAGCGCGATCTGGATCTTCGAGAGCGTGCCGGAACGGGTGTGCAGCTCGACGATTACCCCCTTGCGGTCCCTCTCGGCACCGTGGTAGCGGACGATCAGCCGACCCGCGTGAGCGACCTTGGGAAGCACCTTGAGCTTCGGATCCGAGGTGTCGCAGTGCTGCTCCCCCGGCGTAAGGTTGCCGGCGGGAGTCAGCATCGGCGGCTCGAGCAGGGCGGCATGCGTCGTATCCAGGAAGTCGGCGACCGTGTTCGCGTTGGCATCCCTGTAGGTGCACGCGGGGAGGTTCCACTTCGCCTCGATGGTCGCGAGCACCGAGGTGTGGTCGCAGATGACATTGCTCACGCCGTGCGGCTTTGAATACGGCGAGGCGACCACTGCGGGGACTCGCGGGCCATAGATGTCGTAGCCCCCGGGGTAGTCGTGCGGACCTAGCGTCGGCGGGATCGAGTCCGGCGCGATCGCCGCCGGTGGTGGCACGTGGTCGTAATAGCCTCCGTGCTCGTCGTAGATGAAGACGATTAGCGTCCGCGGCCAGGCGGGCGAATTGAGCACCGCGTCGACGACGCTCTGGATGAACGACTCGCCGATCTGGATGTCGGCCGGGTTCTCCTCGTCCTGGTCCTGGGCGGCGGCGTAATTTGAGGTGCCATTGCCAATCGGGATCATGTTGGCGAGGTCAGACCCGACCACGTTCAACAGCCCGATCTCCGGGTCGACCCACGAGACGGATGGAAGCGTTCCGGCTGCGCAGTCGGAGAAGAACTCACTGATCGGCGCCATGCGGTGCGGATTCTTCTCGGGGATCTCGAAGATCACGGCCGTGCCTGGGACATCGACGAAGTAGTCCTTCCAGGTGATGTTGTGCGCGTTCAGGCGGTCGACGATCGTCCCGTTCGGCGGGGATTTGGTCACCTTCGAGTTGTCGGTTGAGATCAGCCCGAAGGCGGTGCCGCACAGGTAGAAGCGGCGGTTCGGATAGGTCTGACATGGCGCCGAGCAGAACCACCTGTTGCCCACCGTGAAGGCGTTGGCGAACGAGTAGTAGAACGGGATGTCCGACTCGTCGTAGTAGTACATCTGACCCGGGATGGTCCGCGCAAAGCCGTCCATCTTCCCGTGGTCGATCTCCTCATGGGTGCCATTCCAGGATTGGTTGACGTCGGTCGGCTGGCAGGTCGTGGGCGCGTGCAGCACCCGCGCGATTCCACCCTTATATGGGTTCGAGTTCAGCGGGGTACCGTGCTTGTCGAAGCGAAAGCCGTCCGCCTTCGGCTGTCCGCGTCGAGGCAGCATGCCGAAGTAGTTGTCGAACGAGTGGTTCTCCTGCATCAAGCAGACGATGTGATCGAACGGCAGCGCGTCAGTCGGTTCGCCCGCGGGCCGGGTCGGGTCGGGGAGCGAGTCCGGCCCTCGAACCCCGAGCTCCGCCGCGCGCGCCAGCCAGGGCTCGTAGCGTGAGAGCACTCCAAGCGCCGCCGCGCCTCCAGCAGCCTGCAGCGCGCCCCTTCGCGTATACCGTCCTGAAACGCTCAACTTTTCGGTACTTTACGCCGCTCGCAAGCGCCGATGTGATGGCGGTCGAGCGGGCTAGGCGGCCGCTTTCGCGAGCCTCCGATGGGCGGCGTCGGTGAGCTGGCGGTAGTTCTCTCCAGATGCGTCGAGATACCACGCCTGAGTTCCGGGGCCGGGTTCCGGTATGCCCTGTCCGCGCAAAGGGCCCGTCATCGGCCGGTACCAGGTGGTGACCGGAATCCGATCGACCACGCGTACGATCTTCGGCCGCCCGGCCGCGGGAAGCGATCGCAGTGCCTCGGTCAAATCGCGCGGCCGAAGCTGGCGATCTCGGCGGAGCGTCACGGCCGCGACCGCGACCTCGTGCTCGCCTCCCTCTGGCAGCACGCCGTATGCAGCGGCGAGGTCGACCGCCGGAATATCGCCGAGCGCATCCCTAACAGGGCCACTGTAAACGGGACCGTCTGCCGTCCGGATCACCTCGCGCACGCTGTCAACGCGCCAGTAATCGCGGTCATGGTCGCGGCGGAAGAGGTCCCCCGTTGCCAGCCAGGCGTCGTCCCTGCTGAACACGCCACGCAAGGGAATGCTGCTGAGCTGCTCGCCCGGATCGACCCGCGCGAGCAGCATCCCCACCTGTTCGTTTTGAGCCTCCACGGCAAGGCCGTCGGAGCCGAGCACCAGCTCGTCGAGCTCCAGGTCGTAGTCGGCGAGCCTGACCTCGGCGCTTCCCGGCAGCGGCCGCCCCATCGCCCCCGCCTTGATGCCACTGAGGTTGACGAGAATCGCTCCGGCTTCCGTCGACGCGTAGAACTCCAGCACGCGCGCGGGCTTGAAGCGCTCCTGCACCCGTCGCCACAGACCGCGCGGCATCCCCGATCCGATGAACAGCCGCACTGCATGATGACGCTCCCCAGGGTGCGGTGGTGCCTCCACGAGGTCGTGCAGCAAGGTCCACGTGTAGGAGGCGATCGTGACCCCGTAGCGCCGTGTCTCATCCCAGAATGTCTCGGGGTCGAACCTGGTGGCCATCGCGAGTCGTGCTCCTCCCGCGATCGCACCGCCGATGCTCATCATCAACCCGGAAGGGTGATAAAGCGGCGTGACGCTGTAGATCGTGTCCGCACCGGACAGGGCAGCTGACGACGCGGTGCCGAACGCCGACAGGGCCCACCGTCGGTTCGTGATCCGACTCATCCGGATGCCGTCCCCTTCGCCTGTGAAGACGATGAACGCGACGTCGCTGGCGCGGCCTGGATTCGGCCGGTACCAGCGCGGCAGCGAGACCCTGTCAGGATCGATCTGCTCCATGTCGGCCGTGCCGGGGACCCCAAGGTCACGTGGGCCACCGCCTCCTCCGAGGACGAAGGTATGCACCTCGCCGAGACCAGCAGCGAGCGGAGCCCGCTCGGGGTCGGAGATGACCCGCTGAACCTGACCAAGCTCGGCCTCGCGCGCGACGTCGCCGTCGGGCCGGAGCATCACGGACACCGCCCCCAGTCGGCTGATCGCGACCGCCACCGCCAGCGCCGAGGGGCGCGTTCCCATCAGCACGCCAACGTGCTCTCCCTGGCGCACCCCGATCGAGATCAAACCACGCACCACGTTGTCGATCCGCTCGTTGATCTCCTTCGCGTTGTAGCCGCGGTCCTCAAACAGGAAGAACGTCTCATCCGGCGTCTTGCGCCGGCGTTCCTCGACCAGCAATCCGAGCGAGATCCGCGTGCTCGGCTGGATCTGCTCGAGCCGGATCAGCCGGGGAAGCTGGCCCGCCGCCTCACGGGTTATCTCGCGCATTCCCCGAACAGCGTGCCTGCTCCTGTGGACGGTCGATCGCGCGATTCCTGTTCCAACCGCGCCTGCAAGCTCGAGCGCATATCCCAGCCGGTTGCGGACGCGGCGACCCCGCTCAAGGTCCTGCTTGTCGGGCACCTCCTCGATCTGCTCGGGAAGCGTCGCCGCGTCGTTGAGCCAATGTGCCCAGCCGGCGACAGTCGGCCACGTGACCGTGTTGGACGTCGAGCCGACCACGAGGCCAAAGTGCCCGGCCTTGAGGCAAAGCTCGTAAACATTTGCCTTTGGCGCGGCGAACCGAATCGCCCTGACGCCCGCCGCGGGCGCGATCTCATCCACGCTGCCGACGACGGAGAGAATCGGCAGCTCGAGATCGGCAAGCGTGACGAGACGATCCTCGATCACGAATCCTCCCTCAAGCATCCGGTTGTGGGCGATGAACTGCTGGAGGAAATCGGCCATCGCCGGACCGGGCCAGGCCACCCAGCCCTCGGCCTCGAGGAAGCGCCGCTGGCCCTCTCGCGGGAGCAACGCCTCGCGATCATGCAGCCGCAGGATGAACTCGAGCCGGCTGCGCAGCGACTTCACGGGGTCGAGCAGCCGGAACCCGGTCCGGCTCGCCCACGCAGGTAGCGCCGAGGCTCGGAACACACGATCGGCGAGCAGGTCCGCGGCGCCCGCCACCAGCTGCTCGGGCAGCCCGAACGGCATCGCCAGCCTCGTGTCCACTGGGCTCCCGAAGGTGATCACCGAGCTGAGGCCCTCGCCGCGACGATAGGCGGCGGTCTGGTAACAGAACATCCCCCCTTGCGAATAGCCGGCCAGGTGCACGTTGCGACCTGTCTGAGCATTCACGCGGTCAACCGCATCTGAAACCGCCAGCACGTGATCGGCGAGCGTTCGTTCGAGCCCGCCCTCCTCTCGCTCCGGGGCGCCGAAATCGACCACCCAGGGATCGATCCCGTGCTCGCGGAGAATCGTGACGGCGCTGGTCGTCGCGGAGACGTCGTAGACCTCCGCCGCGAGCATCATCGGCGGTACGAGCAGAATCGGCGGACCGCCCTGGTTCTCGCCTTCGGAGTAGTAGCGCCGCAACCGGTAGACGCGCTGCTCGGCGACCACCTCATACGGGGACGGCTCCTCCTCGGTGCTCAGGCCTCCGAAGCGCGCGACCTCTAGCGCGTTCTGTGCGACCGCGCCGAGCCGGGAGGCCGGTGCAGTGATCGCTCTGGGGAGTAGGGCCATGACCTGCGGCACATGTTGCCGGAAACCGGCACGACTTCAGCAAAAGTCCGGCGGGTAGGCTTCGCCCGCCGATGAACCTCGCCAGCATCCTCACGGAGTCAGCCGCGGAGTCTGGTGACCGTGTGGCGGTCAAGCTCGACGACTCCGAGCTGACGTACTCGCAACTCGACGGCGCCAGCGCTCACATCGCCGGCCTTCTGCGAGCGCGAGGCCTTGGTCCTGGTGATCGTGTCGGGATCATGCTGCCGAACGTCCCCCACTTCCCAATCTGCTACTACGGCGTGCTGCGGGCCGGCGGCGTCGTCGTGCCGATGAACGTGCTCTTGAAGCGTCGCGAGGTCTCGTTCTATCTCAGCGACTCTGGGGCTAAGGTGTTGTTCGCCTGGCATGAGTTCGAGGAGGATGCGGTTGGGGGCGCTGAGGACGCGGGCGCGGAGTGCGTGCTTGTAGTTCCTGGCGAGTTCGAGGACGTGGTCGGGCGGGCAGAACCGATCACCGAGGTTGCGGGGACCAACGACGCGGACACGGCCGTGATCCTCTACACGTCGGGCACGACCGGGACCCCGAAGGGGGCGGAGCTGACGCATGCAAACCTGAGTCGCAACGCCAAGGTCGCCCATGAGCTGTTCGCCGTGGACGAGGACGCCGTCACGCTGGGGGCGCTGCCACTGTTTCACTCCTTCGGCCAGACCTGCTCGCTGAACGCCACGGTAGGTGGTGCGGGGATACTCACTCTGATCCCCCGCTTCGACCCGGGCAAGGCGCTCGAAATCATGCAGCGCGACCGTGTCAACGTCTTTCAGGGGGTCCCCACGATGTACGGCGCGATCCTGCACCACGCAGAGCGTGAGCGGTACGACGTCTCGGCGCTGAAGCTGTGCGTATCGGGAGGCTCGGCGATGCCGGTCGAGCTGATGCGCGGGTTCGAGAGCGCATTTGGCTGCAAGGTGTTGGAGGGGTACGGGTTATCGGAGACCTCGCCAGTTGCCTCGTTCAACCATCCGGACCGTGAGCGGAAACCGGGATCGATCGGTACCCCGGTCGAGGGCGTCGAGATGAAGGTCGTCGACGACGACGGCAACGACGTTGGAGACGATCAGGTTGGCGAAATCGTGATTCGTGGCCACAACGTGATGAAGGGCTATTGGAACAGGCCCGACGCAACGTCAGAGGCGATCCACGATGGCTGGTTTCACACGGGCGACATGGCCAAGGTCGACAACGATGGCTACTTCTTCATCGTCGACCGCAAGAAGGACATGATCATTCGTGGCGGCTACAACGTGTACCCGCGCGAAATCGAAGAGGTCCTGTACGAGCACCCCGCCGTTCGCGAGGCCGCCGTACTGGGGGTGCCTCACGACGAGTACGGCGAGGAGGTCGCCGCGGCCGTATGCCTGAAGGAGGGTGCCGAGGCTTCGGCCGACGAGCTGCGCGATTTCGTCAAAGAGCAGGTCGCGGCCTACAAGTACCCACGTCGGGTGTGGTTCGTCGACGAGCTGCCCAAGGGCCCTACCGGCAAGATCCTCAAGCGAGAGATCGAACCGCCTTCAGAGGGTTGAGGGGCGCCGGTCCCCGTCCGCTGATCCGGGCCGCCACAAGGTCCGACGTTGAGCTGCTGTTCTCGCTGGTGCGCGAGCTGGCCGAGTACGAACGGGCGGCTGAGCGGGTGGTTGGCACGCCAGAGCTGCTGGAGTCTGCGCTGTTCGGGGAGCGGCCGGTTGCGGAGGCCGTCGTCGCCGAGCTCGGTGGCGTCCCCGCCGGGTTCGCCCTGTTCTTCACCACATTCTCGACGTGGCTTTGCCTGCGGGGTATGTGGCTTGAGGATCTGTACGTCAGCCCCGAGCACCGACGGGCGGGGATCGGCGCGGCGCTGCTTGAACACGTCGCGCGGATCGCGGTTGAGCGCGGCTACGGCAGGCTCGAGTGGTCGGCGCTGAACTGGAACACCCCAGCGATCCGGTTCTACGAGCAGATGGGCGCGGAGCGGCTGCACGAATGGCAGGTCTTCCGCCTCGATGGCGAGAGCCTGGCCCGGGCGGGCGGCGGTGGTCCTGGATGAGAGCGGCAGGCAGCCTGGCGCGGGCGGCGGGCGTCCTGGCTGAGAAAACGAACCATGCGTTCGCTCTCTCATCCCGGATCGTTGCGGAGCCCCGTCCTGGCCGAGAAACCGGAATATATGGCCGGTTTCTCGGCCCGGACGCCCACGGGAGCGCGCGGTGCGGCGATTTCGGGGAGCGGTGGGGCGAGTGCGGGGAGCGGTGCGGCGATTTCGGGGAGCCTGCGGCGAGTGCGGCAGGGCCGGTGCGCAGGGGTTGCGCGTGAGACGGTGCCCGCCGTCGTCAGCGGTCGCGACGTCGACAGCCCTGCGCCGGACCGCACTCGCTCGCGCCCATAGAAAAACCCCGCATGAGCGGGGTTTTTCCGTAGCGGGCCTGTAAGCCGGATTTTGTCCGGGGCCGGATCGCGCTGGGCGATCCCGCCCGTGAGCAGTCATCCATCTAAGCGGCCTACCCGGACCTTGGCGGGCAGCCTACGAACGGTCCTGCTTGGCCTAGCATCAGGTGGGGTTTGCCTGGCCGTCGCGTCACCGCGACGCCGGTGCGCTCTTACCGCACCATTTCACCCTTACCGGTCTGGAGCTCTGCAGCGGCTCCAGACTTAGGCGGTGTCATTTCTGTGGCACTTTCCCGCGGGTTTCCCCGGGTCGGCGTTACCGACCACCCTTGCCCTGTGATGTCCGGACTTTCCTCGAAGGGTTCACCTCCGCGACTGCTTGGCCTGCAAGGCGGAGCATAGCGCCGGAAGGTGGCGGCCCACGACGGTGCCAGGCGACGTGCGGGCGCGCGCGAGGTACGAGAGCGCCTACGGACCGCGACGTCGCGCGCGAGCGGGGCGCTCCGACGTCGCGCGCGAGCGGGGCGCGACGCACCGCGCGGTGTGCGAGAGCGCCGCACACGACCAGATGCAGCTCAGCTGAGCTCGGAACCGCAGCTGGAGCAGCGTCCCGAGGGAGAGGCGCCCGGTTCCCCGGGCTCCGCGGATTCCCGCGAATCCGAGCGCATGCCGCGGTCGCACACAGGACACTGCACGACCCTGCCGGCGGCGATTCCCTCCCAGGCGTCGACGAGCAGCTCGTCGAGCGTCGGCATGCCGCCTACAGGGTCAAGCAGAGTTGGTGCAAGTGCAAGGGTGCTCAAAGCCGCGAGCCTCTCTCGACGAGTTGCAGCTGGTTTTTGCGGCTAGCGGTCATCCCCAGCAAGTGGTTGCGGCTAGGCGTCATCGCGCTACGAGATGTTCCTCATCAGGCCGACGACCTTCCCGAGCACGCGTACGTCGCGGCTGCGGATTGGCTCCATGGACTCGTTCTCGGGCTGAAGACGGACGTGGTCAGGCTCCTGGAAGAACCGCTTGACGGTTGCTTCCTCTCCAACCAGGGCCACGATGATGTCGCCGTCTGTTGCGGTGTCCTGGGGCCGGACGACGACGAGGTCGTCCTCCATGATGCCGACGTTCTTCATCGATTCGCCCCGCACTCGGAGCAGGTACTCGCCTTCGTCACCCCCCGCGAACTGTGGCGTCGGCACGTAATCCTCGATGTTCTCTTCGGCGAGCACTGGCTCGCCGGCTGCGACGTGACCGACGACGGGCAATCCGGGACGGACGAGGCTGCGCACGCCAGCCGCAGCGCGGTCGAATAGCTCGATCGCTCGCGGCTTGGACGGGTCACGACGTAGCAGTCCAATCTTCTCGAGGTTCGCGAGGTGAGCATGCACGGTCGACGACGAGGCCAATCCGACCGCCTTGCCAATGTCGCGGACGGTCGGCGGATACCCATATTTGGCCGAGTACCGCTTGATGAAGTCGAAGATCTCCTGCTGGCGCTTGGTCAGGTCCATCCGTCCACTCCTTGCTTGCTTTCAGCTCTGTTTCGCAGCTAGGTCGAACATGTGTTCGGAAATGTAGCGCGGGGTCAGGACGGAACTCAAGTCAAGGCATCGAGATCGCCGCAGGCCGGTGGTTTAGAGCGGGCAGGACGGCGGATCAGGTGCTCCTCAGGTCAGGGAGCACGAGCACGTCAGGGCAGCCAGATCCCGTCCGGAGCCCCGTTGGCCAGGGCTATACTGGCCGCCGCAGGCGCCTGTGGCGGAATTGGTAGACGCGCAAGGTTGAGGGCCTTGTGGACTGAATGGTCCGTGGAGGTTCGAGTCCTCTCGGGCGCACCTGAAAATCCCCGATTAGCGGGGCGTTTCACGCCTCGCCGCGCGTTAGCGGGGCGTTTCAAGCCTGGTCGCGCCGAATCCCGGAGCGCAGCTACGACACCGTGGACAGCGGCAAGCCGGCGGACTGCCAGGCGCCGAAGCCGCCCACGAGATTGACAACGTCGGATAGGCCTTCGCGACGCAGCAGACTGACGGCGACCCCTGAGCGATAGCCGCTCGCGCAGTAGGCGATTAGCGAGCGATCTGCGGACAGCTCATCGAGGTGCTTCTCAAGCTGCGACAGCGGCAGGTTCAGAGCGCCGTCGATGTGCGACTCGTCCCACTCGCGCTCAGTCCGCACGTCAAGCAGCACCGGCGGCGAATCGGACTCGAGCTGCTCAGCGAGCGATCCAGCCGTGATCCGCTCCACGCGCTCGATGAGCTCTGGTGCGCGGTCGAGCTGCTGCATCCCACCATCCAGATAGCCAGCGACCGAGTCGAAGCCGATCCGCCCGAGCCTGGTGGCCGCTTCGAGCTCGGTTCCCGGTTCAGCGATCACGACCACCGATCGCTCCGGATCGAGGATCGTGCCGCACCAGGTCGCGTACGAGCCTCCCAAACCGATGTTCAGCGCGCCGCGCAGGTGCGCGCCCTGGAATTCCGCAGCCTCGCGCGTGTCGAGCAGCTGGGCACCATCCTCGACCAGCGCAAGGAGCTCCTTGAGCGACAACGGCCGCAGCTCTCGCTGAAGCGCCTCCCCCAGCGTCGGCCGCTCGCGCGCGTTCAGGACCGCGTCGTACGTGAAGTACGCGGGGGTATCCGGCTGGTCGGCGGTCACGAGCTCGATGAAGCGCTCCCGGTTCATCGGTGCCAGCGCGTAGTTGTATTCACGCTGCACCCCGATCGTCGAGACCGTCTCGGTGGATAGGTGTTTCCCGCACAGCGAGCCGGCGCCGTGTGCCGGATACACGAGCGTGTCGTCGGGCAATGGCAGCAGCTTGTCGTGCAGCGAGTCGTAGAGCATGCTCGCCAGCTGCTCAGCGCCCCAGCCGAGCGACGCACGCAGGTCCGGCCGCCCCACGTCGCCGATGAACAACGTGTCGCCAGTGAGGACCGCGTATGGGCGGTCCTCACCGTGATCAGGATCGAACACCAGAATCGAGATCGACTCAGGCGAATGCCCTGGAGTCTGGAGCACCGACAGCCGCACAGAGCCCAACCGCACTTCATCCCCGTCGCCCATAGCCTCGAACGGATATTCGGCGCTCGCCCGCGCCCCGAGCACGATCGTTGCGCCCACGCGATCTCGCAACTCGAGGTGCCCGGCAATGAAGTCTGCATGTAGATGCGTCAGGAACACATGCCCGATTCGGCAACCCAGCTCCCCCGCATCAGCGACGTACTGCTCGATGTCGCGCTGTGGATCGACCACGACCGCCTCGCCGGAGCCCACGTCGGCGATCAGATACGAGGCGTGCGCGAGGCAGCCGAGGTAGTACTGCTTGAGGATCAACTCAGGCCACCGGCTGGGGCTGGCACTCCACGGGAAATCCGGCCTCGGTCCAAGCGTTCAGCCCCCCGCCAAGCACCTCAATACGCTCATAGCCCATGCTCATGAGCGTCTGTGCGGCGAGCAGTGAGCGCGCGCCGGGACCCTTCGTGCAGTAAACGAGGATCCGTGCCGACGGGTCGCCGCTGAGCGCGGCGTCAGTCGCAGGCGAATTCGGATCGGCGCGAATCTCGAGCAGCCCTCGCGGGATGTTGACTGCGTCGGGAAGGTGTGCCTCCTGGAACTCGCGCGGTTCGCGGACATCGACGATCAGTCCTAGCCCGGAGCTGTCCTGGGCCTGGGCCGCGTCAGCCGGCGAGACCTCCGACGCTTGCGAGCGCGCTGCGGCAACCATCTCCATCAGCGTTACGGCCATGGGTCCTCCTCTCGATAGGGTCCCTCGGCGCCCCCCGCCCGACCATCTTACGCTCGATGCATACCGATATGGTCCGGAATCCGATGCCGGTTCATCCCACGTCGGAGCAGGTTCAGGCGCTTGCAACGTCGGCCGACGGCGGGCCGATCCTGATGCTGAACCTGTTGCGCTTCAAGGAGCAGGCGGACGGGATCGACGAAGGCGTGAGCGGGGCAGAGGCCTACGGGCGCTACAGCGTCGCTGCCGAGCCATTCCTGAGGTTCGTGGGAGGCCGCCTCAAGACGGCGATCCAGCCTCAGCAGTCGGTGATCGGTCCGGCCGATTCCGAGTGGGACCTTGTACTGCTCGTCGAGTATCCGTCTCGCGCCAAGTTCCTGGAGATGGCGACCAATCCCGAGTACCTCAAGATCCATGCCCATCGCGAGGCAGCCCTTGCGGACTCGCGGCTGATCGCGTGTTCGGCGATCCCCGACGAGGTGATTGCGCGGATGCGCTGAGCGCGAGGGCTCGACGCCGCAGCTACGCTGAGCGCGACGGCGCGACGCACCTCCGCCAAGCAGAGCACGTCTCACCCTACGTCGCCCGCAAGGCCTCGACGGGACTGAGCCGCGCCGCTTTGGCGGCCGGATAGAGCCCGGCGAGAGCGCCGATCACGAGCCCCGCGGCGGGAGCGGCGATCAGCGCGTACACCGGCACTACGAACGGTTCGCTCTTGGCCTGTGAGTAGACCCAGGTCGCACCCGCGCCAAGCACAAGGCCGACGACGCCGCCGAGCGCCGCCAGCAGCGCCGACTCGGCGAGGAACTGGGTCGAGATGTGGTGTCTCGTCGCCCCAAGCGCGCGGCGCAGCCCAATTTCGCCCCGACGCTCGAGCACCGAGATCACCATGATGTTTGCGATCCCGATCGCCCCCACGAGGAGCGCAACGGCGCCGAGGCCGAGGAGCAGCGTCGTGAACTGGCCCTTCGCGGCAGCCCGAGCCTCGAGCGCGTCCGACGGCCGGCTCACAGTGACGCCTTCTGGGTGTTGAGGATCCGCAGTGGGGGCAAGTAGGTTCGAGACCTGGGTCACATCGGCGATATGCGCGCGGACGTAGATCTCCGACGGGTTGTCCTTGATCTGGAACTTCTGTTCGGCTATGGGAAGGGAGATGAACACGTCGGAATCGAGCGTCGTGTCGAGCAGTGCCGACCGCATGATTCCGATAACCGTGAACCAGGTGCTCCCGAGATACACCATCACGTGTCCACCCACTTTTTCAATCTGTAGAACGCTGGCCGCCTGGGCGCCCAGGACGGCCTCCGGATAGCGGTCGCTGACGGCATTGAGGAAGTGACCGGAAGCCATCGTCGTTCCGAGCACACGCGGCAAGTTGTCGGCGGCGGCGAGGACCCCGAGTCCCCCCGTCTGTGAGGAGGGCACGAACGGATTGCGGTAGACGTTGGCGCTCGCGACCTGGTAGACGGCAGCGTCGTTGTCGACGTGACGCATGTGGCCGATCATCGGCACAGCTGTGTCGGGCAGGACCTCGCTCGCGCCCAGCAGGGTCTGTCCAGGCGTGACCGTAAGCAGATTGGTGCCAAGTGCATCGATCTCGGCGAGGAGGTTGGCCTGCGAGGATGCCGACACGCCGACGACTGACACCATCGCGCCGATCCCAATTGCCACTCCCAGCGCCGAGAGCGCTGCCCGCAGGCGCCTCGTGCGGGGTCCTTGCAGCGCGGTACCGAGCAGTTGAGAGACAGGGAGCCGAGCGCGGGCAGGCGGCGCTCTGCGAGCAAGCGTCGCGGTGCTCACACGCCCTCGTCCACCACGACGTCACCGTCTCGCATTTGCACGCGACGCGGAAATGACGCAGCGATGCCGGGGTCATGAGTGATCAACACGAGCGTTGCGCCGTCCGACGCGAGCCCGTGAAGCAGGCTGATCACCTCTCCTCCCGCCTTTGAGTCGAGATTGCCGGTTGGTTCGTCGGCGAGCACGATCACCGGTTGCTTGGCGATCGCCCGCGCGATCGCAACGCGCTGCCGTTCCCCGCCGGAGAGCTGCACGCCGCGGTGCGTGATCCGATGTCCGAGCCCAACCCGCTCGAGCGCGGTGCGAGCGGCCTCCCGTCGCTGCCTGAGAGGAGCCCCTGTGTAGAGCATTCCAAGCGCAACGTTGTCAAGCGCGGTCAGCGATTCCTGGAGGTGAAAGCCTTGGAACACGAACCCGAGCTCGTGCGCCCGGAGGCCGGCGAGGTCCGCGTCCGACGCCTTCGCGACGTCCCGGCCCGCGACGTACACGCCACCGCTAGTCGAGCGCTCGAGCGTTCCCATAATCGTCAGCAGCGTCGTCTTGCCTGAGCCGGATGGGCCCACCACCGCCACCCGCTCGCCGCTGTGCACATCGACCGACACACCGCGCAGCGCGACAACATCGCCCCGGTAGCGCTTGACCACCTTTTCGAGTCGCAGCGCCAGCCCGGTCATCCTTGAGAATCCGTCACCTGAACGCCGGAATAGATCCCGCTTCCTGAGATCTGCACGTAGCCCGCCGCAAACAGACCAGTAGTGACCGGGATCAGGGCGTGAGGCGCCACGACCTCCTGGACCGCGTAGCGGCCCCCACCGGTCGCTAGCAGCGCTGTCACCGGGACCGACAGAACATGCTTCGCCTGGGCCTCGGCGAAGTTGACGCTGACCGTTGCCTGGTCGAGACCCGCGCCGGCGTGCCGGCCGTGCAACGTAATCGTCACAGGAATCGTCGACCCAGACCCCGAGCCCGAGCCACTCCCGCCGGAGCCGGAGCTTCCGTTGCCCGATCCCGAGCCGCTCCCCGAGCCGCTCCCCGAGCCGCTGCCCGAGCCGGAGCTCGAG
Organism: uncultured Solirubrobacterales bacterium; assembly: GCA_963849295.1. Classification (GTDB taxonomy): domain Bacteria; phylum Actinomycetota; class Thermoleophilia; order Solirubrobacterales; family Solirubrobacteraceae; genus Palsa-465. The sequence goes on along the minus strand of CAWKGU010000005.1, from coordinate 277,878 downwards.
GCCACCGGGCTCACTGAGCTGATCGTGCCATCGACGGTGTCCCCGTTTGGCATCTCGACCGTGACCGCCTCCCCCACCTTTGCCTCTGACCGCTTGCTGGCGTCGAGATCGACCGTGACAGTGAGTTCGGTTGAGGTTGTCTGCAGGATCGCCGTCGCGCTGGAGCTTGACGCACCCGAAGACGACCCGCCACCCGAGGCACCCGACGACGATCCCCCACTCGAGGCAGCTGAAGACGACCCCCCTCCCGACGCAGATCCCTTCCCCGTCTTCATCTCCGCTATCTCAGCTTTGAGCAGGGCGATCAAAGCCTGAAGCGACTTGGGACGAGCGGAGCCATGGGACTTCGGCGGCACGGTCTGCAAGCTCACGTACTCCGGGTGCGGCGGCCCGAGCGGCACACTCGCGTTCTGTCCCGAGGAGCCGCCGGATCCGCTGCTGGACGACCCGCCGGTCGATCCCACATTCGCGTCGACGGTCGAGACGAGCTGATCGCCCGGAAGGAAGACGATTCGCCCGAGCGGGAGGCGTCCGGTCTCGCTTTCGCCGAGCGCCGCCTGCAGTTCCTTGACCCCGGCGGTCGTCGCTGCCTGCCAGGTGTCATCGACCGTGATCCCGTCCGGATCAAATCCGAGCTCGACCAGATTGCGGTTGAGCTCGAGGATGTCCCTGCCGTCGCTGTCCGAAGGCTTCAGGGCGCGGTACGCCGGCGTCGTCCCGTCCAACAGCAGCACAGGCTTCTGATCCACCCTGTAGAGCGCCTGACCCGGTTTGATCACCTGCCCCACGCTCGGGAGCCATGTGACGGTCCCGCTGAGCCGGTCGTACACAGTCTCCGGGTCGGCGTAGCCGAGGGTCCCCGACTCGGTGTCGGTCTCGATGAGGTCGCGCCGCTGTACCGCGGTCGAGCCCGACGAAGAACTCCCGGAGTCCGCGGAGCTCCCGGGGGACCCCGAGGAGCCGGCGCTCATCACCAGGACCCCCACCGCCGCGAGCGCAATGAGCAAGGCGCCCGCGGCGGCGATCTTCGCCCGCGCTCTCACTTAGGCCGGGGACCAGCCGGGGGTGTTATGCCGCACGCGGATGCGGCCTGCCTGAACGCAGGCGAGCGAGGATCGATCCCCGGACCGAGCACGAACGCTCCCTTCTGAGCGAACTCCAGAACGGCTGTCCCAGGGCTCGGCTTTGGGATGTTGAGCGTCGGATCGGGGAAGTTGGGCTCACCGTGGCTGCGCATGCACCGCGAGAACGCCAGCGCGGCCTGCCGCTGGCTCGCCGAGAGATGGGTGGGCGGGCCGAAAGCGAGCGGCGAGTACTTTTGGCACGCCTGCTGCGCAGCCTGGAACACCGGCGAGAATGGCTTGGGGCCAGGACCATTGGCGTTAAACGCCATCTGGCCGCCCGAATTTGGGTCCGGGAAGTCGCTCACCCCGTGCGAGCGCATGCAATTGGCGAACTTGAGCCCCTCCGCGGCCCTGCTTGCGGCGGTGCTCGTCCCGGAGGTGCCAGACGATCCGCACGCACCAAGCACCAGCGCGCAGGCAAGCGCCGGGAGCGCGATCAACGTCGACCTACGATTTGTTGGTTGCATGGCCCGCGTTGTACGGAGGCGCAAGTAACACGACCGTCACGCTGTTATGCGGGTGTTATGCCCAATCCGGCATCCTCGGTGCTGGACGTCGGCGCGGGCCCCCCAGCTCGCGCCGGCGATCCCACGACAATGAGAGTGCTTGTGGTTGAGGACCACCCGCGACTTGCCAACACCGTGGCGAGCGTGCTCCGCCGCGAGGGCATGGCCGTCGACATCGCATTCGACGGACGCGAGGCCCTTCATCGCACCCAGCTGACTAACTACGACGTGGTCGTGCTGGACCGAGACCTACCTCAGGTCCACGGCGATGAGGTCTGCCGATCGCTTGTCGCCGACGGGTCAACGAGCGCGGTGCTGATGCTGACCGCCGCCGGGACGCTCGAGGATCGGGTGCAGGGCCTCGGCATCGGCGCCGACGACTATCTGCCGAAGCCGTTCCACCTTCCCGAACTGATCGCCCGCGTGCGGGCGCTCGCCAGGCGTTCGCGCCGGGCGCTCCCGCCTACGATCACCCACGGGGACCTACAGCTCGACAGCGCCCGCCGTAGGGTCACGCGCGCGGGCCAGCCAATCGGCCTCGGGCCGAAGGAGTTCTCTGTCCTGGAGGTGCTGCTCGGCGCGCGGGGAGTTGCCGTGTCCACAGAAGAGCTGCTCGAGCGCTGCTGGGACGACGCGATCGACCCCTTCTCCAACGTCGTACGGATGACGATCAGCCGGTTGCGCGCCAAGCTCGGTCCTCCGCCGGTGATCGAGACGGTGACACCGGTCGGATACCGGATCGGATCGGACAATGACGCAGCCTGAGCCGCTTCGAAACCTGATCGACCGACTCCGTCGTCCCCAGACGACCGTCCGCTGGCGCCTGACGCTCGTCTATGGCGGGCTGTTCCTGACATGCGGAGCGGCGTTGTTGGCGATCACGTACGCGCTCGTTGCGCACGCGCGGCCGCCCGCGCCGGATCAGGTGTTCGTTGCGCGGCAGCTGCAGACTCAACCAGCCAACCCCGTCCCCACCACCGCGCTTCCGTTCCCAGCGCAGGTGACCTTGCCCTCGGGCGCAATCGCGCTCATACACTCGCCGGCCGGGGGCCAGGTCATCCGCACCGCGGCTCACGGCCAGCGCGTCGCAGACCTGCACAACCTCGAAATCGAGTCGGGGATCGCGCTGGCGATCATGGCGATCATCGCCGCAGGTCTTGGCTGGCTGGTCGCCGGCCGGGTGCTACGGCCGTTGCGGACGATCACCGCCACGACGCAGCAGATCTCCGAGGCCAACCTTCACGAACGACTCGCTCTCACCGGTCCACGCGACGAGCTCCGAGGCCTTGCCGACACGATCGACGGGCTGCTCGGCCGCCTCGAGGGGGCGTTCGACGCCCAGCGTCGCTTCGTGGCCAATGCCTCGCACGAGCTCCGGACGCCGCTGACAGCCACCCGAGCGCTACTCGAGATGGCGCTGTCGGACCCGCACATGACCAAGGACATGTTCAGAGAGACCTGCCGGCAGGTTCTCGAGGAGTCCGAGCAGCAGGAGCAGCTCATCGACGCGCTGCTCGCGCTCGCCCAGGGGCAGCGCGGGATCGAGCAGCGCGAGTCGATCGACCTCGCCGCCGTCACACGCGACGAGCTGGAGTCAGCGCAACGCCAGGCCGGGATCAGCGGCGTCACGATCGACACCGAACTCAATCCCGCCACCTTCTCGGGCGATCGGCGCCTGGTCAAGCGGCTCGTCTCGAACCTGCTTCAGAACGCGATCCGTCACAACTTCCAGGGCGGCAACGTGAAGGTCGCGGTCGATGCGCCGGACGGGCACGCGGTATTCACGATCGCCAATACGGGCCCGGTCGTCCAGGCCGATGACGTCGAGCGGCTGCTACAGCCTTTCCAGCGGGCCGCCCCGGACCGGACGGGTCATCGCGACGGGATCGGCCTTGGACTGTCGATCGCCGCCGCGGTCGCCGCCGCCCACAGCGCTTCCCTCGACGTCGCACCTGGCGAGCGCGGCGGCTTGCGGATCAAGGCAAGCTTTCCCGCATGACCCTCCCGCCAGGCTTCCGCGTCGGACACTGGAGCGACGAGGCTGGCTACACCGGGTGCACGGTCGTGATCGCCGAGCGCGGAGCTACAGGCGGCGTCGACGTCCGCGGCGCAGCGTCGGCCACACTCGGCACCGACGCACTCAAACCGGGCAACCTGATCGACCGCGTCCACGCGGTCCTCCTCACCGGGGGCAGCGCCTTCGGACTCGAGGCGGCCGCCGGCGTGATGCGCTACCTGGAGGAGCACGAGATCGGCTACGAGCTCGGCGGGGTGCGCGTCCCGATCGTCGGCGGGGCGGTGATCTTCGATCTGCTGATGGGCGACCCCAGAGCGCGTCCCGATCGCGATGCCGGCTATCAGGCGTGCGCCGCGGCGACCCCGGACCCGCAGCAGGGCGCGATCGGCGCGGGGATGGGAGCGACCGTGGCAAAGGGCGGGGACGCTTCGCAGGTTAAGCGCGGTGGCCTTGGGATCGCCTCCGCAAGGGTCGGTGACGCAACCGTCGTCGCGGTGATGGTCGTCAACAGCGTCGGCGGCATTTGGGATGACGAGCGCCACGAGTGGGTCGCCGAGTTCACGAACTGGGAGCGGACGAGCAACCTGCTTCCCGGCGCCAACACCACGATCGGCGCCGTCCTCACCGACGCGACACTCAACCGCGAGCAAGCGAACCGAATCGCCACGGTGGCGCACGACGGACTCGCCCGCGCGGTCCGCCCGGCCCACACGATGTACGACGGCGACACAATCTTCGCGCTCGCGACAGGCGCCCGACAGGCGCCCTACGACGCAACCGAAGCCACCGCCGCCGACGTCGTCGCCAGAGCAATCGCCGACGGCGTCCGGATCAGCCAGCCTGCTGCTTGACCCACTTTAGGATGCCGCGCGAGTTGCTGATGACGGTTCCGTCCGCCAGCTTCAGCGTCGGCAGCTTCTCCGTCCCGGTCGCCTGACGCAGCTCATCGCGCGGTCCCTGACGCCGCCACGGCCACGGGCTCCCGTGTCCCGCGATCACCTTGTCGTACTCGATCCCAGCGGCCTTCATCGCCTCCTGCACGCGGCGGCAGGGATGCATTTTCGGCCCAGCCTCATCGCCGTGACAGACGTACAGCGTCGGCTTCACGGCAGCCATCAAAGCGAGCCTACACCGCAGCGAGCCGCGTGGCGGTCGCCTTCCACGACGCGACCACCTCGCTCCCCACCTCCAGCCGCAGCTCCTCCGTCGCCTTCCCGGTGACCTCCGCCACCAGTGGCTGACCGGCGCTGACACCGACCCGGACGCGGTTCCCCACGACGTTCAGGGAGCTCACCCTGCCCGCGAGGTGGTTCTGCGCCGACTCGTCGGCGACCGCCGTCCCGGGCCTGATCGTGATCTCCCACGGATAGACGCTCGCCGCGACGCGGCCCGCGCCCGAATCGATCGAGCTCACGACTCCACCCCCGTCGAGGTCGACCACGGTGACGCCGCCGCCCCCCGAGCGCACGGTGCCAACGAGCACCACGGCGCCCGTGAAGTCCGCCACGAACCCGCTCGCGGGCGCTGCCGCCAGTGCGGCCGCGGTTCCTCGCTGCACGATCGTTCCGCGGTCGATCACGGCGACCTCGTCGCCAAGCGATCCCGCCTCGCCGAAGTCGTGGGTAACGAGCAAGACTGGAACTGACGCCGACTGCAGAATCGAGCCGAGCGTTCGTAACGCATCCGCGCGAGTGCGGACATCGAGCGCCGCGAGTGGCTCGTCCAGCAACAGCACCGCCGGCTCCATCGCGAGGGCGCGAGCGAGCGCCACCCGCTGGCGCTCGCCTCCCGACAGTTGCCGAGGCCTGGCCTCGGCTCGGTCTGCCATGTCGAACCGGTCCAGCAGCCCGATCGAGCGCTGCCGCCGATCGGCTCCCCGCATCCCGTACGCGACGTTGCGCCACGCGCTCAGATGCGGAAACAGCGCGTAGTCCTGGAACACGTAGCCGCAGCAGCGGTGCTCGGGTGCCATGAACACGCCGCGGGCAGTGTCCAGCCACACGCTCTGCTCGTGCAGCACACGACCGTGGTCGGGCCGCGCGACCCCAGCGAGCAGTCGCAGAATCGTCGATTTCCCCGCACCTGACGGTCCCGCGAGCGCGAGGCAGTTTCCCGCCGCGACGTCGAACCGCACCTCCAGATCAATCTCGCCCACACGGTGGGAGAGCTCAACGTCGAGCATTGGACGCCACCTTGACGGTCAGCAACAGCGAAGCGGAGACGACCACGAGGATTGCCGCAAGCGCGAGCGCCCCTGGGAAGTCGGTGGGGAACCGGTCGTAGATCGCAAGCGGCGCTGTCTGCGTGATCCCGGGGAACGAGCCGGCGAACATCAGCGTCGCGCCGAACTCCCCCAGCGCTCGGCCCCACGCCAGCGCAAGTCCCGCCAACAACCCCGGCAGCGCGACCGGGATCGCGACCCGGAGGAACGTCGCCCCCTCGCCGCTCCCCAGCGTCCGCGAGGCGTCGAGCAGCGACTGCTGCACACCCTCGAAGGCCGCGACGGCCTGCCGCACGAAGAAGGGCGCCGACACGAACGTCAGCGCGACGACGACGCCCGCCGTCTCGAGGACGAGCTGCACGTGGACGTCGTGCAGTGCGCCGCCGAGAATCCCCCTCGGGCCGAGTGCGGCTAGCAGGCCGATGCCAGCCACGGCGGGCGGGAGCACGAGCGGCAGCTCGACCAGCGTCAGGATCACCGCGCGGCCCGGGAACGATCGTGTGGCAAGCGCGTACGCGGCGGGGGTGCCGACCGCGACGATTACCGCGACCGCGATCGCACTGCACTCGAGGCTTAGCCGCAACGCGGTCCGAGCCGAGCCGTCGCCGAGGCTGTCGATCAGCCGCGCCGGCGCGGTGTTCGTGAAGATCGCGACGACTGGTAGTACGAGAAACGCGAGTGCCACGACGAGCGACGTTCCGAGCAGCAGCGGGAACCACCGCCGAGCGATCATCGCGGGGGCAGAAACCCCGCACTGCGCAGCGCATCCTGACCCGGCCCGCCCAGCAACCCGGCGACGAACGCCCTCGCCTGGGCCGGATGCGCGTCGCCCTTGACGATCACCACGCCGTAGGCGACGACGGGCTGGAGGCTGGGTGGCAGCGAGATCGCCCGCAGCGCCCCGTGCGTGGCGCGGACATCGGTCACGTATGTGAATCCGGCGTCGACCGCCCCCTCGGTGAGCTTGCCGACGATTCCGCTGACGTCGGGCTCCTCGGTGCGGACGTTGGCGAGGATCTTGGCGCTCGCACTGCGCCCCATCCGCGCCAGCACCGTGCGCGTGTAGGCCCCGATCGGAACCGTGGGCGAGCCGATCGCGAGCGTGACCCCCGCCTTCTCAATGTCGGCGAGCTTCGTCACCCGCGACCCCGCTGGCACGGCGAGCACAAGGGTGTTGGCGGCAAACGTCACTGGTTTCGAGACGAGCCCCTTGGCATAAAGGGACTCGGGGAGGACGAGGTTGGCCGCCGCGAACACGTCGGGCCTGAACCCCTGCTCGATCTGCGCCGCGAGCATGTCCGAGCCCGCGAACGAGTACCGCACGTCCCCCTGCTTGAACTGGTGCGAGTAGCTCCTGAACGCCGCCTGGAGCGAGGCGGCGGCTGAGACCGTGAGCGTCGGCTTCCCACCACCGCAGCCGGCCAGCACCAGCGCCCCCAGAAGGACGAGCCGCCTCACCCCTCAACCATCACCGAGGTCGCCTTGACCGTGGCCGTCGCCGGCGCCCCCTGGAGGAGTCCAAGCTCCTCGACCGAGTCGCGCGTGACGGCGGCCGTGATTCGGAACGTCCCCGTCGCCTCGATCTCGACGAGCGCCATCACCCCGTCGGCCTCGACCGAGACCACTTTGCCGCTGAAGCGGTTGCGCGCTGAGAGACGGGAACCCGTCGCGTGGCGGGAGGCCCGTCCGCTCAGCCGACGTACCTCCGAAAGCGGCACAAGCCTTCGATTGCGGTCGTCGCGCTGCGTATGCATTTTCCCGGCGCGATCCCACCTGCGCAGCGTGTCCTGGCTTACGCCAATTACTTTTGCCGCCTCTCCCAGTGTCATTACCTTGGCCATCTGCCATAGCATTGCATAAGCAAGCTAGGAAGGCCGGCGTGCATGCACGCCGGCCCCGGCGGCGCATGCGCCGCCGGCGGGCGGGCACATGTGCCCGCCCGAACAGATAATGCGGCGATGCGGCGGACGTGGATCGTGGGGGCAGTGCTGCTCGCCGGATGTGGGAGTACACACGGGACGCAGAAGCCCGCGCGGCACGCACCCGAGCAGCCCAGCGTCGCCGCCGAGAATGCGCGACCGGGAACGACCGCGTGGCGCCTGCCCGGGCCACCTCAGGACATCGGCGGGCTCGCCTACGGCATGGTCAGCGGCTACGTCGCGCAGCAGGCGGTGCTCCCCGGTCAGATCGAGCGGATCTACGTGAACGCGCCCGGCGCACAAAGCGTGCGCGTCCGAGTCTTCCGGATGGGCTGGTATGGCGGGCTCGGCGGACGCCGCGTGCTCGCCCGAACGCGACCCACCACCCCCCAGCCGGGGTGCATCCACCGGGCCGCAACCGGCCTCACGGTATGCAACTGGCGCCCCACGGTCAGCTTCCGCGTCCCGCAGACGATGCCGAGCGGCGTCTACATCGCCAAGCTCAGTGCCGCCACGGGCGCGAGCGACTGCCTGTTCGTGGTTCGGGCGTCCCATCCCCAGCCGCTCCTCGTTCAGATGCCCACGTCGACGTATGAGGCCTACAACGCTTGGGGCGGCGACAGCCTCTACCCCGGAGGCGCGGACCGCGTCGGCCTCACCGGCACCACGCAGGGGATCGAGGTCTCCTACGACCGGCCCTACGACAGCAACACGGGCGCGGGCCAGTTCTTCGCGCGCGACGTGGCGATGGTGCGCTTCCTCGAGCGCTATCGATATCCCGCCTCCTACACGACAAGCGAGTCGGTCGATGAGGACCCAGGACAGCTCCAGGGACACCGCGCGATCATCGACTTCGGCCACTCGGAGTACTGGTCCCAGCGACAGGAGGACGCGTTTGCGAGGGCACGGAATGCCGGCACCAGCCTGTTGTTCCTAGGGTCGGACACGCTTGGCTGGCGGGTGCGCTACGCCGCCGGCGGTCATGACATCGTCGCCTACAAGGAGCACGCCGCGCTCGACCCGAACCGCGCGACCCCGACCGGCGCCTTTCCGGACGGCGGCGCCGCCCTGACGGGCTCCTCATACCTCGGTTGCATCACGCCGCGACTACACCAGCCTGGGCCCCCGACGTACCGATACTACGCCTGGGCTCCGGCGACGGAACTTCGACCCGTGTGGCTGTTCGCTGGCTCGGGCGTCACAGCTAGAACGCGGATCCCGGGGATCGTCGGGTATGAAACCGACCAGACGACACACGCAAGCGCCGCCGGCACGCAAGTGGTTGGCAGCGGCGCCGTGCCGTGCATGCCCCCCGAGCCCGGCGAGCCCGCCCCGGGGCCCGGCCAAAACCTCGCCCAGACGACGCTCTACGTCGCGCCCTCTGGCGCGCTCGTCTTCAGCACCGGAACGCTTGGCTGGGAGCTCGGGCTCGAGCCGGTCCCGAGCGCGTCACCCGATGCGCCCACGGCATCCGATCCGCGCGTGGTCGCGATAACGCGCAACGTGCTCGCGCACGTGCTGCGATGAGCGTTATGCCGTGACCTGCGGGCGTGCGGGCGCCTCGAGCTTCGGCTCAGGAGCCCGCCGCTGCCAGCGGAACAGGTCGGACTTGTTCCAGGGACGGTCGCCGTCGCGAGTGCGTCCGAACCGCAGGTAGAGCGCCGGGACAACGAACAGGTTCATGATCGTGGAGGTCGTCAGCCCGCCGAGGATGACGATCGCCATCGGGTGTTCGATCTCCTGTCCGGAACGCTCGCCGAGGACGACGAACGGCAACAGCGCGAGCGCCGTGGCCAGCGCAGTCATCAGGATCGGCGACAGCCGCTCGGCTGCGCCACGGACGACCAGCCGGGCGCTGAACTCCTCGTCCTCCTCCTGCTCGAGGTGCTGGAAGTGGCTGATCAGCAGGATGCCGTTTCGCGCCGCGATTCCCAGCACCGCGAACAGACCCACGAGCGCGCCGAGGTCGATGTTGCCGACGAACAGCCACGCCGCGAGGATCCCGCCGACGAGCGCGACCGGCAGCGTCAGGAACATCATCATCGCGAGCCTGACGCTCTGGAAGGCCGCCTGGAGCAGGAACAGGATCGCGATGGCGGCGGCGATCCCCATCTCGAGCAGCCGCTTCTGAGCGGCCTGGCGCTCGGCCCCCTCACCGAGCAGCTGGACGCGGTAGCCGGCCGGGAGCTTGACCTGCGCGAGCCGGGAGTTGATCGTCGAGGTCGCCGAGCTCAGGCTGCCGCCGGAGGCGTTCGCCAGCACGTCGATCTTGTTCTGCTCGTTGACGCGCGTGATGTCGCTTGGCGTCTGGTTGATAACGATGTTCGCCACCTTGTAGAGCGGCACGAGCCCGCCGCTCGGGGTGTCGATCAGCAGATCGCGGAAGTTCGAAAAGGATTGGCGCGCCGACGACACGCTGAAGCCGGTGACCCCAAGCGCGATGCCGTTGTTCCAGACCTCGCCCACCTCCTGGGTCCCGAAGATCACCGCAGCCTCGCGGCGTACGTAACCCGGGGTCATCCCGTAGCGCGCCGCGGCGGCCGCGTTGGGGGTCTCCTGGATCTGCGGCGTGAAGCCTTGCGACTGCGGATGCACGTCGATCAGGTTGGGAGCTCCGTTCAGCTTCTGGTCGACTCTGCTGCGACACGCGCTGGAGGGTGCTGAAGTTCGGGACCGAGGATCCGCACCACGAAATCCGAGGTCTCGCCCGAGGTGATCGTCTCATCGATCCGCTCGTGCAGGTAGGTGGTGACGTCGATGAAGCTGCCGGGGAACGAGGCCCCCACAGCCCGGACCCGCTGCTCTGTCAGCCCGATGTTCGCGTTCGGCGACAGCGTGAGCCATTGCTCGGAGAACTCGGGGCCCGCGACCTCCTCGCCGAGCAGCGCCTGCCCGATGTGCGATCCGACGTGCTCGACGCCCGGGATCTTGAGCAGCTGCTGCTCGAGGCGCTCGACCATCCGCTTCATCTCCGGCAGCGAGGTCCCCGGCTTTGTGTCGAAGTGCATCAGGAGGTCGTGCTCCTGGAGGTTCGGGAACAGGTTCTGACCGAGGTTGGGCAGCACCAGCGCGCCGGCGACGAACGCGGCGCACACCGCTTCCGAGCGCCCACCGCGGATGCTCGAGCACAGGCCTCAGCACCTGCTTGTAGTGGGTCTTGCACCATCCGATCAGCGGAGGGTCCTTCGGCACCAGCCGCGCGGTCGGCATCAACAGCATCGCGAGCGCCGGGGTCACCGTCAGCGCGACAACCATCGACGCCAGCACAGCGAGCGCGTAGGCGACCGCGAGCGGCCGGAAAAACGATCCGGTGAGGCCGCCGACGAACACGACCGGGAGCACCGCGACGATGTTGATCAGGGTCGCGTACAGGATCGCGGTGCGGACCTCGAGCGAGGCCGCCAGCAGCAGGTGAAGCGGCGTCGTTCGCCGACCGCGGGCGCGCCATGCGCGCAGGCGTCTGACGATGTTCTCCATGTCGATGATCGCGTCGTCGACGACCACCCCCACTGCGACCCCAAAGCCGGCCAGGATCATCGTGTTGACGGTGGTCCCGGTTGCGTCGAGGACGATCGCAGCGGCGCCGAGCGAAAGCGGGATCGCCAGCAGGCTGACGAACGCCGCCCGCCACTGGAACAGGAACGCGACGAGCACGAACACCACCAGGAGGCAGCCGATCACGACCGACGTCGAGAGGTTGTCCACCGCGGTGTGGATAAAGGTGGCCTGGCGGAAGATGTGGGTGTCGAAGCTGATCCCCGGCAGACCCGGCCTGAGCGCCGCGATCGCCTTGTCGATCCCGTTTGTGACGTCTAGCGTGTTGGCGCCCGGGAACTTCTCGACCACCAGCATCAGCCCGGGCTTGCCATTGACGACACCGGTGCCGATCAGCGGCGGAGGCTGTAGCGCACCTGCGCGAGGTCGCCGATCGTCAGGGTTCGTCCGCCGCGCGTCACCACCGGCACGTTCGCCAGCTGCGCCGGGTTTGTGATCACAGGCTTGTTGCGGACCTCAAGCTGCTGGTTCGGCGTGTCGACGAACCCACCGGTCCCGATCGAGGAGCCGAACGTGAACGACAGCAGCCCGTTGTCGACCGCGTTCGAGGCTGCGCTCGTCAGCGTGTCGAGCGGAACGCGGCTCCGGTGGAGCTTCGCCGGGTTTGCCCAGACCTGCATCTCCTTCTTCGTCTCGCCCCACATCGCAACGTTGGCAACGCCCGGGACGTGCAGCAGGCGCGGCCGGATCGTGTAGAAGGTGAGCTGACTCAAATTGAGCGAATTGATCGTGTTCGACGTGATCCCGATCTGGATCACGCGGCTCGTCGCCGACACGATCGGATAGAGCGACGGCGGCGCGGCCCACGACGGCAGCGTCGGCGAGGCGGTGGCGAGCCGCTCTTGGACGAGCTGGCGCGCCTGGAGCACGTCCGTGCCGTTCTTGAAGTACAGGAAGATCGCCGACAGCTGCGGGACCGACTCGGACTCGACCTCGGTCACGCGCGGAACCCCCTGGAGCGCGTTCTCGAGCGGGACGGTGACGAGCGATTCGACCTCCTGCGGCGAGAGCCCCAGGCACTCGGTCTGGATCTCGACGGTCACCGGCGCGAACTCGGGGAACACGTCGACCTTCTGGTGTCCCAGCGTCTGAACGCCGAAGAACATCAGCGCGACCGCAGCCGCGATCACCAGATAGCGGAAGCGGAGGCTGTTGTAGACGACCGCGCGCACCGATCAGGTCCTCGTGCTGTCTCCTCGCACTGCCCCGCGTCCGATCACGTCTGCGCCAGCACGCCGGTCTGAACGCCGTAGAGCTCTTCGGCTCCGACGGAGACGACCGCTGTCCCGGGCCTGCGGGCCGCTCACCAGGTAGGCCGAGTTGCCGACGATCTTGTCGATCGTGATCTGGACCTCCTGGTAGCGGAGCCGGCCCACGCGGGCGAACGTGAACGTCGCGCCGCTAGGGTTGTAGACGACAGCCGAGTACGGGATCACGACGGTCGAGTGGCGTCCCGGGATCCCCGCGCGGGAGCGGACCGCGACCGCGGTGCCGGTCCGCAGCCCGATTCGCTGCGCGCCAATTTGACTCAAAATGATCTGCCCGGTCTTGCTGCCGGGAACGCTGACGAGCTTTGCCGACACCGGGATCGCCGGGCCACTCGACCCGCCGCAACCGGCAAGCGCGACACCGAGCGAGACGCCGATCGCGGTGAGCGGGAGTTTGGCTTTCAACAACACTTGGATCCCCCTTTCATGACGCGCTTGCGAACCACGCATGCACTGGCTCCGATTCAGCCGCTTCCTCGACCGGCTCGGTTTCGATTGGCTCCGTCGGCCCGAGCGCCAGGTAGAGCGCAGGGACCAAGATCTGGGTGAGAATCGCCGCGGTGGCCAGGCCACCGAGCATCACGTCGGCCGCGGTGTGCGTGATCTCGTTGCCGGCGACATCGCCCATCACGATGAACGGGAGCAGCGCGGCCGCAATCACGCCCGATGCCGCGAGCGAGCCGGTGAACCGCTCGCGCGCAGCAGCGAGCACCAGCTCCGGGGTCAGGCGGCCGCCGTCCTCGACGTGCGCACGCCTGATCCCGGCGATCTGGAGCATCCCCTGGCGGATCGCGAGCGCCAAGACGGCGAGCAGCCCGGCGTCAGCGCCGAGCGATCGGGCCTGTCCGGCGAACAGCGCCACCAGCAACCCGCCGACGAGCGCGACCGGAAGCGCCAGCATGAACATCGCGGCCAGCCGCCAGCTGCCGAACGCCGCCTGGAACAGAAGCAGCATGCCGAGCGCGGCCGCCAGCGCGTAGGAGAGGAAGGCAGTATGCGAAGTTGGGCTCGCTCGGCACGCCGCCCACCAGCTCGGTGTGGTAGTTGAGCGGGTAGCTCAGCTTGTTGAGGTCGCGCTGGATCGCCGCCTGCGCCGAGCCGATCGAGCCGCCCGTGACCGGAGCGGTCACGTCGACGAACCGCGACAGCGCCTCATGCTCGATGTCCACCGGGTCCGGCTGCACGCCGACGCTCGCGATGCTGCCGAGCGTGACGTGCCCGCCGTTAGCCGTGTCGATCAGCAGATGTCGCACGGACGTCACGCTGTTGCGCACCGATGGGACGCCGATCACAACAGCGTCGAACACCGCCTGCTGTTCGAAGAAGTTCCCAACGGTCAACCCCTCGACCAGCGTCGAGGCCTGCCGTCGCGCATCCCCTGGAAGCACGCCCGCGTTGTGAGCGGCGGTGTTATTGATCGAGATCTCGATGTTGGGCTGCTGGACCGGCAACTGGATCTGCGGCCGGCCGAGACCGCTGATGTGGCTCATCAGCCCCTGGACCCGCCCCGCGATGCCCTGGAGGACTCCGTAATTCTCGCCGTAGACACGAACGGTGACGTCGCGACTTCCGGGCGCCAGGACACCCGCCTCGACGTCTGACTGGTACGTCGAGACCGCGGCGCTCATCCCCGGGAACGAATCGAGGACCCCGCGAACCGCGCTGACCGCGCTGTCATATTCGGCGCTCGACTTGAGCTGCACGTAGAGCTGGCCCGAGTTGGCGTCAACGATCTGATCGCCGGTCACCGCACGCCCGAGTGTCGCGGCTGCAGTGGAGACAGACGGCAGGGCGCGCAGGTCAGCCAGCGCCGTGCTGGTGACTCGGTTCATCTCGCCCAGCGAGGCGCCGGTCGGGCCGTCCCACTGGACGACCAGGTTGCGATCCTTGAACCGTGGCGGCGCCGGCTGGCTCAGGAACGGCACCGCGAGCCATCCGATCAACCCGGCGGCACAGACACACACGATCGCGCTGCGGGGTATCGCGAGCGCGCGGGAAAGGGTCTGGGTGTAGGCGCTGCGCACGCGGGCGCCAAGCGCGGCCCCGCGACCGGATGGGCGAAGGCGCTCGAACAGCAGCACTCCCAGGGCCGGCGCGACCGTGCTCGCCATCACGATCGATGCGAGCACCGCGAGCACGAAGGACAGCACCATCGGGTGCAGGAACGTCGCGGTCAGCCCCTTGGAGAAGAAAACGGGCGCAACCAGCAGCAGCACGATCACGGTCGCGTAGCCGGACGTAGCGCGCAGCCGCAGAAGCGCGTCGACGATCGTCTGGCCGAGCGAAAGCCGCTCAACCGCGGTATCGACACGCGCGCGCGCGCGGACGGCGGCGACGGTGCCATCGACGCTGCCCACCGCGTCGTCAACAAGCACGACGCCGGCAACCAGCAGCCCGAGCACGACCAGCGCGTTCAGCGTGTAGCCGAGCGCCTCCAGGATCAGCACCGCGACCAGCAGCGACAACGCCACCGACAGCGCGGCGATGAACGCCGCGCGGGCCTCGAGCAGCAGAGCGATCAGCGCGGCGATCGCCAGCACGGCGGCGATCACGAGCCCGATCGCCATGTTGTGAAGCGCACCCGAGACGTAGCTCGCCGGCTTGAAGAACGAGGTGTCGACGTGGACGTAGCTGAGTCCCGGCCGCAGGTCGTTCAGCGCCTGCTCGAGTCCCTTGGTCACGCCGACGACGCTCGAGCCCGGCAGCATCTGCACCATCAGGATCAGGCCCGCGCCCTTGTTCGTGATCGCGTTGCCGATCAGCGGCTGATGGCTCTCGATCACGTCCCCGACGCTGCCGAGGGTCGGGTGGCCCGGAACGCCGAAGATCGGCACCTTCGACATGTTCGGCACGCCGAGCGGCAGCACGGGCCGGATGTCGAGCCGCTGATTCGGGTCATCGATGAAACCGCCCGTGCCCGGTGCGGCGCCTTCCAGATAGCTGAGCGGCGAGACGAGCTGCGAGTTGCCGGCTGTGTTGATTACGTCCTGCAGGGTGATGTGGTGCGCCGCGAGCGTTGCCGGGTTGACCATCACCTGGATCTGACGGTCCTGCTGCCCGTAGATCGCCACGTTCGCGACGCCAGGCACCGCAGACAGCCGTGGCTTGATCACCCACCGCGCAAGGTATGAGAGCTGGAGCGGCGGCAGTGCGGCCTGGTTCGTCGAGTTCAGCCCGATCATCAGCACCCGACCGCTGGAGGACAGCGGCTGGATCAGCTGCGGCGGCTTGGCGACATTCGGGAGCGAGAAGGCGTTTGTGAGACGCTCCTCGACGAGCTGGCGCGCGTGCAGCACGGTCGTTCCAGGCTCGAAGTAGAGGTCGACGGTCGAGAGGCCCGGCGTCGACTGCGAGCGCACGTCCCAAACCCCCATCACACCATCGAGGAGGTTGTTCTCAAGCGGAACGGTGATGTACTGCTCGACCTCCTGGCTCGAGAGGCCGAGGGCCTCTGTTTGCACCTCGAGCACGGGGGCCTGCGACACCTCCGGCTGCGTGTTCGCGTGCATCTTCGGAAGTGCGATGATCCCCAGGACGATCAGGCCGGCAGCGAGACCAGCCAGCACCATCCGAAACCGCAAGGCTCCTGCCAGCACCGGCCCCAACACTAGATACCCCCTCTCCGAGCTAACACTTCGCTCGGCATCACACGACTAGATTCCGACGAGCGCTCATCCACGCCGCAAAATGGTTTTCGTAAGAGCACTCTTATGATATTCCCCAGCGATCGGGACTGCAAGCGAAATTGCAAAAAAAACGCTCTGACAATAATCCGGCCAGTCGAGTCCTCGTCGTCGAAGACGACCTGAAGCTCTCCCGGACGCTGCAGCGAGGACTCGAGCGCGAGGGGTACGACGTCGAGGTCGCGCACAACGGCAAGCAGGCGCTGTCGCTCACCAAGGCCACCGACTACGACGCGCTTGTGCTCGACATCTTGCTTCCGGGGATGGATGGCCGTGCGGTGTGTCAGGCGCTCCGTGAGCGCGACAAGTGGATCCCGGTGTTGATGCTGACCGCGCTGAGCGACGTGGAGGACAGAATCGCCGGACTTGACCTCGGCGCCGACGACTACCTCGGCAAACCGTTTGACTTCGGCGAGCTGCTCGCGCGCCTGCGGGCTCTGATCCGGCGCGGTCCCTCCGAGCGCCCCGTCGCGCTCGAGCTCGGCGATGTGCGCGCCGATCCGCTCACGCGGATCGTCACCCGAGCGGGCGTCGATACCGAGCTGACGGTGCGGGAGTACGAATTGCTCAGCTACATGCTCCGCCGTGCCGGGCAGGTGATCTCGCGCAAGCAGCTGCTGGGGCAGGTTTGGGCGGAGGACTACGACGGCTCCCCCAACGTGGTCGACGTCTACATCGGGTACCTGCGCCGCAAGCTCGACCGGCCCGAGCTGCCACCGCTGATCCGGAACGTCCGAGGCGCCGGGTTTCAGCTGGAGCTCCAGTGAAGACGCCATTCGAGCTAGGACTCCCCATCAAGGCCAGGTTGACCACCTGGTATGTCCTGTTTCTGACAATCGTGCTCGTGACTCTCGGCGCGGTGCTCGTGCTGCGGCTGCGCGCCGACCTTCGCTCGACGATCAACCGCGGTGTGCGCGCCAGCTCCGTGGCGATCAAGGAGAACTACGTCGAGGAGGGACCGAGTGGCTTTGATGAGGTCAGCGCGGCGACGCTGCCAAGGGGCGGAGCCCTGTCGCAGGTGCTCGGCCCCAAGGGACGGGTGATCGTCTCCTACGGCGGTGATGTCGCCGAGGATCCGATGGTCCCGAGCAACCGCATGACCGCTGCGTTCGGCGGGAGCGGCACGTTATTCCAGACGAACCTCGGTGACTCCGGCCAACCCTTCCGCGTGATGGCCTCGCCCGTGACGCGCAACGGGCAGCTGCAGCTCGTCGTCGTCGCCGAATCGCTCCAGAGCTCCGACGAAGCGGTCCGGCGAACGCTCGTGCTGTTGCTCGTGCTGTGCCCGGCGGCGATCCTCCTCGCTGGGATTGGCGGGTGGGTGCTCGTGCGCAACGCGCTTACGCCGGTCGAGCGGATGCGCCGCAAGGCGCAGCGAATCGGCATCGATCAGCTGGACGAACGGCTCGTCGCGTCAAATCCCGCAGATGAGATCGGGGCGCTTGCGGCAACGCTCAACGAGATGCTCGATCGGCTCCAGGCTGGTGTGATCGCACGCCAGCGCCTGATCGCCGACGCCTCGCACGAGCTACGCACACCGCTCGCCGCGATGCGCGCGGAGCTCGACGTCAACCTCAGGGATAGCCGAAGGACGCCCGCCGAGCGCGCCGTGATGCACAGCGTGCGCGAGGAGGTCGACCGGATGACCCGGATCGTGACGAACCTGCTGACCCTCGCGCGCGCCGACGACGGACGGCTCAGGATCGACGTGGCCGAGCTCGAGCTCGGGGACGTGGTCGCCGCGGCCGTCTCACAGCTCGAGCCGTTCGCCACTCAGAAGGGGGTTCGGCTGGAGGTCCAGACCGGGCCGTGTCCCGCCGAGGGCGACGCCGAACGCCTTCAGCAGGCGCTGACGAATCTGATCGAGAACGCAATCGAGTTCACGCCTGCCGAGAAGACGGTGAAGGTTTCATGCTGGCGGTCCGGCGAGGAAGCCGGGGTAACGGTCGCCGACGAGGGTCCCGGGATCCCGAAGGACGCACAGGAGCATGTGTTCGAACGCTTCTACAAGCTAGACCCGTCTCGCTCGCGACAATCCGGCGGGGCGGGGCTTGGCCTGGCGATCAGTTACGAGATCGTCCACGCCCACCATGGTCGGATCTGGGTGGAGAGCGATGAGGGCAGGGGCAGCGCTTTCTCGATCGCGCTGCCGGCACAGCGGCAGCGTCGCCGCAGCGAGCGCCGGCGCGAGCAGGACGGGCGCTCGCCCGACGAGGAGCGGCGCAAGGCCGGATCCGACCGGCGCGAGCGGGCGAGCCAGCCTCAGAGGTGATAGATGTCGAGCTCGCCGTGCGTGGAGCGGTTATTGGCGTCGCCACCGGGGAGGATGACGCGACCGCCGATCACGATCGGGCTGTTCCAGTGACCCGAGGGCGCTGGAAACGAAGCCACTTGATGACCAGTGAGCGGATCGAGCACGTTGAGATGACCGCCGAGCTGGTCGTAGACGTAGAGCAGGCCGCCCGCCAGCACCGGGCTCGTCCCCGACGAGTTGCGCTGCCAGATCTGCGACAGGCGCGGGCTCGAGCCGCCGTGCAACACGTACGCCCCAGTGGCCGACTCATCGGCTGAGAACAGGTAGGTCTTGCCGCCGTGCACCCAGACGGCCGGCTGCGAGTACAGCTGGGTTGTGCCGGGGACCGCGATCGTCTGAAGCTGTCCGCCGAGTCGCGGGCCAGCAGGGCCGGTGGTGCCGTCGAGCCGGTCGAGATCGAGCAGTTTGAAGTTGTCGTCCTTGCCCCCCTGGGCGGCGAGCGGCGGTCCTCCTGGGTTCGGGAGGATCGCCGGCGAGGTGCTTCCCAGGTCGGCGTCCGTCGCGTTCAGGTGCGCCTGGTCGGTGGGAGTGAAGTTGTGCAGCAGATGCCGCGCATCCGGACTCAGCTCGAGCACGCTGTCGCCCCAGTTGGTGTGCCCGTTGAACGGTCCGTTTCCGGTGGCCACGAGGATCCGGTTTGTCCCGGGCTCGAGCACCGCGCCGCCCCTCCCCCAGATCGCCGAGTCGCTCGCGCCGCACGTCTTCGGGACGATCAGGCGGTGCCGGTCGGAGCAGAGCGTGTTGAACACGTGCTCGATTCGCCCGCTTACGCGATTGATCGTCACGACGTGCCCCTGATACGGCGGCGCGTCGCCGATGTAACCGTCGGTGGCGACGATCAGCGACCCGCCTGAGACCGTCGGCGGGGTGGCGAGCTTCTCGTGCGTGGGGTCGAACGTGACGCTGCGCGACCACACCACGCGACCCGTGGTGATCGACAGCTTGCGGACGACGCCGTCCGGAGCGCTCGCGTACACGTAGCGGCGGTCAGGATCGGCAGTGGGGCTGGCGGTCGTGAACTGGAGGCTGCCCTGGTAGTGGCCGATGTCGGCGGGCACGAACTGCCACAGCCGCTTGCCCGTTCCCGGGTCTAGGGCGATCGTCCGTCCGTACGAGGTGGTGACGACGACCACGTCCCGCGTCCGCCCCTTGAGCCGGATCGCGTGCAGCTGAATCGGCGAGGAGTCGACGGTCCCGGGAAGGTGGATGATCCTGCGCTTGAGCTTGCCGGCGTTGGCGGGGCTGATGCCGGTGTTCGCGGGTCCGGCGCCGCTGCGCTGGGCGTCGTAGCCGAACTGGAGCCAGTCGCCATCGGGGACATGGGCCTTGGCAGCCGACGATGACGGTGGGGCGCCGCCAGCTGCGTCCTGGGCCACGGCCGCGGCACAGCCGCCAAGCAGCATCGCGCTGGCGGCGAGCAGCGCCGCCGACTTGCGTGATTGGGCGCTCACTTGCCGGACGGCAGCCGCAACGGCGCGATCTTGTTGAGCGTCGATCCCAGCGACTGAAGCGTGTTCGTGCCCGTCGTCCCCACAGGGCCCGGAAGCTTCTGGGTGACCGAACTCCCGGCCTTGACAACCCCGTCGATGATCGTCGGCGAGGACGAACCGCTGGAGCCCGAGCCGGTGCCGCCCCCACCCGAGCCGGTGCCACCCCCACCGGAGCCTGTGCCACCGCCGCCTGAGCCCGTGCCACCCGATCCTTGCGTCGGGATCCCCGCTCCGCCCCCGCCGCCTCCGCCGCCACGCGCGCCGACTGGCGCCACGCCACGACCGACCGGCACAGCGACGAGCGTTCCGCCCGCGCCAGCCACGGGCGTGCCGACGGCCGCCAGCACCCGCGTCAGCGATGCGGCGGCATGCGCGGCACTCCCGGCGTTGCCGCGACCCGAAGCGCTCGCCGGGACAGACGGGCCCGAGAATGCCTGGCCGACAACGCCAATGCGCGCAAAGCCGCCGGCGAGCGCGAGCACCGCCAGGGCCCCCGCGATCGTCGCCGGAACCAGCAGCGCCGTCCCTGAAGCTCCATAAAGCGCCCGCCTCCAACTCCGCGCCAAGCTCATAGCGCAATGGTACTGGCGGAATTCCGACGCTCACGGAGAATTCACACCTGAAATGCAGCGCCTCTCGATCGCCCGCTCGCTGCGGCTGGCCCTGGTCGGTTTGACCGTGATCCTCGCGGTCGTCGCCGCGCTAGGTGTCTCGAGCCTGTATAGCGCCCGTCAGCGCTACGAAAACACGCTGCTTCAGAGCTCCACGCTCGCGACCGCCGCGGCGAACGTGCTCTCGAGCGAGATCGCACGGCAGGCGGTCTCGGTGCTCGATCGGGGTCGCGCCGGGGCCGCCGCGCGACGCGCAGCGGCCGACGCGTACGCGGGCGCGTCCGCAAGCCTGATCCAGCTGGCCCAGGCGGACGCCGCGAGCCGCATGCTCGCCTCCGAGCTGACCTCGACCAAGTCGCTGAGCAGCGCCCGTGCGCTGACCGCGGCGCTCCAGGCTCGGCAGCAGGCCCGCCAGTCGAGTGCTCGCCGGGGAGCGCGCTCGGACTCCAGGCGCGCGATCCTGCTGGTGGCCGCGGCGGGAGCGCTCGCGCTGATCGCCGCGCTGGCGCTGATCACTGCGTTGATCAGTGCGATGCGCGCACCGCTCGACGCGCTGGTCCGCGCCACCCGCGACCTCGCGGGCGGCGAGCTGGAGCGGCGAGTGGACCCCGCCGGACCCCGGGAGCTACGCGATCTTGGCAGCGCATTCAATGCGATGGGAGACGATCTCCTCCAGGCGCAGGAGCGGATCGAGGAGGAGCGGCGACGGCTGGCGGTGACGATTGAGAGCCTTGGCGACGCTCTGCTTGTCACCGAGCCCGACTCCCAGCAGGTTGCGACCGTCAATCCGCGGGCTGCCGAGCTCATTCCGGAACTGCCCCCAGGGTCAAACGTCGATGCGCACGAGAGCCCGCTGCCGCCGCTCGAGCATGTGCTCGGCGGCGAGACGATCATCGAGCATCGCGGGCGGACGCTCGCGGTCACCGCGGCGCCGCTCGGCAGCGAGTCCGATGGCGTCGTGTGGACGTTGCGCGACATGACCGACCGGGCCAGGCTCGAGCGCGCCAAGAGCGAGTTCGTCGCCACCGCATCGCACGAGCTCCGCAGCCCTCTGACCTCGATCAAGGGCTTCGTCGAGCTGCTCGCGCGCTCGCCCGAGAACATGTCAGAGCGCCAGAGGGAATTTGTGGAGATCGTTCTGCGCTCGACCGACAGGCTCGTCGACCTCGTCAACGACCTGCTCGATGTCGCGCGGATCGAGGCAGACCGCGTGGAGATCCATCGCCGGGCGATCGACGTCGGGGAGGCGGTCCACGAGGTCGCCGAGCTGATGGGCCCGCGGCTCGAGGAGAAGCAACAGCAGCTGGGCGTCTACGTGGCGCCAACGCTGCCGCTCGCCTATGCCGATCCCGGCCGCGTGAGGCAGATCATCGCCAACCTGCTGACGAACGCGCACCTGTACACGCCGGCGGGCGGTCGTATACACGTCGGCGCCGAGGCCGACCGTGCCTGGATCCAGCTCGTGGTCGCCGACAACGGAATCGGCATGAGCGAGGAGGAATCCGCCCGGGCGTTCGAGCGCTTCTACACGGGAGCCGACGGCGAGCGCACCGGGCAGGGCACAGGTCTTGGACTGTCGATCGTCAAATCGCTTGTCGACATGCACGAGGGCCGCATCGACATCGAGAGCAAGCCCGCGGAGGGCACCACGTTTCGCGTGCTGCTTCCGGCCGCGGTCCCAGGCGCGGAGTCGGGCGCCTCGCTCGAGGCGGTTCGGGGGCGCAGCGTCCTGGTGATCGACGACGAGCGCGAGGTCGCCGAGCTGATCGCCGGACAGCTTGCGCCGCTCGACGTGCAAACGACAATCGCATCAAGCGGGGAGGAAGCGCTCCGGCTGCTGCGTGGAGGCCATTACGACGCGGTCACGCTCGACATCCTGATGCCGGGGATGGACGGGTTCCAGGTGCTACGCCAGATTCGCGACGACCCCGAGCTGCGGGCGACGCCGATCGTGTTCGTGTCGGTGTTCTCAGGCCGCCAGGAGCTGGCCGGGGAGTGGGCCGTGACCAAGCCGATCGACGCCGACGAGCTGCGCGATGTCCTCGGGGCCGCCGTCCGGGCCGGCCGCTCGCGCGTGCTCGTTGTCGGGCGCGAGGAAATGCAAGCGGTGCTCGAACCCGCGCTCGACGAGCTGGGGATCGAGCACGAGTGGGAGTTCACCGGCGCCGCGGCGGCCCGGGTGTGCGGGGAGCGGCGCTTCGAGGTCGCACTCGTCGACATCGGCATCCGCAACCCCCAGGCCGTCCTCCAGGCGCTCGACCTCCGCGGGCGCAGACTGCGCCGCGCGGTGATCCTGTTCTCCGACGGGATCGCGCCGACGCCCCCCGGGATCGAGCGACTGGGAATGGAAGTGGTGCCCGCCGATCAGGCGGCGGAGGTGCTCCTTGGCGCGCTCCGCGGCGAGCGCGAGGTAGGCTGATCGCGATGGAGGTGAGCGCGTCCTAGCTGGCCGGGAGGTGGAGCGACTGCGGGAGGAGCTCGGCCGACGCGAGCGGGAGGCGGCGGACAAGGAGCTCCAGCTCGAGCGCTATGCCGCCGACCTGCGCGAGACCTTCAAGCAGGAGCGCTCACGCGCGCCAGGAGCTCCAGCGCTCCTACATGGCCACCGTGCGCGCTTTGTCGAATGCCGTCGAGGCGCGTGACGCGTACACCGGCAAGCACGCCGAGCGCGTGACCGCCTACGGCATCGAGATCGCGACGGCGTACGGACTCAAGATCAGCGAGGCGCCCGAGCTCGAGTTCGGCTTCCTGCTGCACGACGTCGGCAAGGTCGCGATCCCCGACGCGATCCTCTACAAGCCGGAGAAGCTGACCGAGAAAGAGCGTGCGCTGATGGAGCAGCATCCGCTGATCGGCGCGCAGATCGTCCACGGGATCGAGTTTCTCGGCGATGCGGCGCAGGTGGTGCGCTCCCACCACGAACGCTGGGATGGTCGTGGGTATCCGGACGGGCTGGCGGGTCAAGACATCCCGGTCGCGGCGCGCGTGTTCACGGTCGCCGACGTGCTTGACGCTTTGACGACCGACCGGCCATACCGGCCCGCGATCTCGCTGTACGTGGCCCGCGGGATGATCGTCTCCGAAGCCGGCACCCACTTTGATCCCGCGGTGATTGATGCGTTCGGCAGCATCGAGGACGTCGCGCTTCGAGCGGATCGCGGCGGAGATCAGATGACCCGTGGTGTGCTCGTCGTCGACGACGACCCCTTCATCCGCAAGCTGATCGCGACGACGCTGGCCGACGTCGCGGGGTTTGAGCTGCACGAGGCCGCAGACGGGCTCGAGGCGCTGGAGGTGGCGCGCCGCGAGCGGCCGACGCTCGTGTTTCTCGACGTCGACATGCCCCAGCTCGACGGGATCGCGGCCTGCCAGGCGCTGCGCGAGGACGCGGTCACCGGCGAGTCGACGATCGTGATGCTTACCGCGGCCCACGGCGACAGCGTCGAGCGGCGCGCTGAGGAGGCGGGAGCAGACCTTTTCTTGACCAAGCCGTTCAGCCCGCTCGACCTGCTGCGGCTCGTTGATCGGCTGAGCGAGGAGGGTTAGGGCGGTGGCGCATGCGCCACCGCCTCGGCGCGGCACATGTGCCGCGCCGCCGGCCGCACATGTGCGGCCGGGGCCGGCGCGCATGCACGCCGGCCTTCCCCGCTAAGAGATCTTGATCAGGACGATCGTGTTGATCACGAACACGATCGCGAACCCGATCGTCCAGCGGTTCAGGTTGCGCTCAACGAGCGAGCCCCCGCCAACCGGACCGGCGCCCGTGCCGACGCCGAACGCCCCCGAGAGACCGGAGTCCTTACCCGAGTGCATCAGGATCAGGAAGATCAGCCCAACGGACAAGAAGACCTGGACGATGCCGAGGATCGTGGACATTGCGAGCGATGCTAGCGGTCATTGTCTATCAATTCGTCCAGGTCTGCTCGCGGATCCGGTCGAGCTGCCTGAGGATCTCGACCGCCTCGGCACGCAGGCTGCCGTCGATCGTTTGAAAATCTTGGTCTGAGAGCTTGCCGGTGCGGTGGTCGAGCTCGGCGTCGCGGATCTCGCGGTACTTGGCGTCGCGCTCCGCCTCGAGCTCGGCGAGCTCGGTCCGCGGAGGCGATGGCGCGCGGCGCGTTGCGAGGCGCTGCGCGCGCAGCGGCCAGCCAACGATCACCACGACAACGGCCAGCACCGCGAGGATTACGACGAACTCGATCAGGGCTTCGCGGGCGCCGGCGCCGCCGACCGGCGCGCTGCGAAGGGCGCCGTGCGGCGCAACCGTGCGAGCACCGGAATCGGCCAGAGCGCGATCAGCCCGCCGGTGGCGATGATGATCGCTCCAAGCCAGATCCACGTCACGAGTGGCGAGACGATCATCAGGAACTCGACCGGCCAGGGGTGGCTAACGAAGCGCGATGCGAGCCCGGAGATCGCGCGCTGGCGCTCGAGGCTGATGAACTGCACGTTCGCGGGCTGGCGGGCCTCAGCGGGCGTGAGACTGCTCATCAGCTTCGTGAACACCTGATCGCCGCGGTTGATCTCGGCCTGGAGCGGCTGAAGGTTCGGGTTGATGACCGTCCAGATGTCCCTGGTCAATCCGGCGTTGAGGCCAACCTGGCTGTCGGATGCGCCGTTGAACGCGATCGAGATCGGGCCGGAAGTCGGGTCGTTGGTCGCGGGATAGAAGCGACGGATGGTCGTCAGCGTGGTCACGTGCTTGCCGCCCTTGGAGACATCGAGCACCGCGCCGAAGGAGACTCGGGCCGCGCTCGCCTCGGCAACCGGCTTGACGTAACGAATCGCGTAGCCGTCGACGCTCGCGGTCTGGCCCGGGGAAAGCGAGACGTCATGTGAGTGCTGGAAAGACGAGGATGCAGCGACCCCGACGAGCAACACCGCAAGGCCTGCATGGGCGATGTAGCCGCCATAACGACGGCGGTTGCGCCGGATCAGCCTAGCCAGCGCCACCGGCACCGCCTCGCCTGTCATCGCGCGCCGCGCACCGGTCCCGCGCCACAGCTCCTGGGCGACTGTGGCGAGCACGAACGCACCCAGGGCAAACA
Organism: uncultured Solirubrobacterales bacterium; assembly: GCA_963849295.1. Lineage (GTDB taxonomy): Bacteria > Actinomycetota > Thermoleophilia > Solirubrobacterales > Solirubrobacteraceae > Palsa-465. The sequence goes on along the minus strand of CAWKGU010000005.1, from coordinate 252,122 downwards.
TCGCCAGCGCGAACGGTCGCGTGCTCGCGTTGCTGGCGATCAGCAGCGCCGCGAGCGCGGCCAGGCCCGCCGCGACCGGGAAGCTGAAGTTCGTGCGGAGGTTGGCGATCGTCACGCGCCGCCAGGCGATGATCGGACCGACGCCGGAGAGGAGCACCAGGATCAGCGCCAGCGGCACGATGAACGGGCGGAACGCGGGCGGCCCGACCGACACCTTCGTCCCGGTGATCGCCTCCGAGATCAAGGGGAAGAAGGTCACCCAGAAGATCACGAGCACCATCGCCACCAGCACGAGGTTCTGAAGCAGGAAGATCGCCTCGCGCGATATCAGCGAGTCAAGCTGCGCGTCGGAGCGCAGGCGCTCGCGGCGGGCGCTGACCAGCGCGATCGACCCGCCAATCATCACCGCCAGCAGGATCACGAACGGGATCCCGAGGGTCGACGCGCCAAAGGCATGGATCGAGTCGAGGATTCCCGAGCGGACCAGGAACGTTCCGAGGATCGCCAGAGTGCCGCTCCCCAGGATCAGCGAGACGTTCCAGATCTTCAGCATCCCCCGCTTCTCCTGGATCATGATCGAGTGGATGAACGCCGTCGCGCAGAGCCACGGCATCAGCGCCGCGTTCTCCACCGCGTCCCATGCCCAGTAGCCACCCCAGCCGAGCTCCGTATACGACCATCGCGCGCCAAGCAGGATGCCGACCCCCAGGAACAGCCACGCGGCGAGCGCGAATCGCCGGGTGACGCTGATCCACTCGTTGTTCAGACGGCCGGTGATCAGGGCCCCGATCGCGAACGCAAACGGGATCGTCAGCAGCGTGTACCCCGAGTAGAGCATCGGCGGGTGAATCATCATGCTTCCGTGGAGTAGCAGCGGGTCGAGTCCGGCCCCCTCGATCGGTGGGTTGACGCTCGTCGCGAACGGGTTCGCCGCGAAGATCGTCAGCGACACGAAGAACGCCGCAAAGCCGAGCAGCACGGCGGTTGCATAGGGAGCGATCTCCCTGACCCGCTTGCGCGTGATCAGCAGGATCAGGCTCGACCAGACCGACAACAGGAACACCCACAGCAGCAGCGATCCCTCCTGCGATGACCAGGCGGCCGCTGCCTTGTAGAAGGTCGGAGTGGTCGTCGAGGAGTGACCGGCGACAACGTTGAACGAGAACTTGTCGTTGAGGAACGCCCACTCCAGGATCCCGAAGGCGAGCGTCATCAGTCCCGCGAGCGCATAGACGGAGCGCCGTCCGGAGTCGACGAACTCCTGCCGGTTCGTGCGCGCCCCGTAAAGCGACGCTGCGATCCCATAGAGGGTCACCAACAGCCCGAGGATCAGCAGTGCCCGACCGAGTGTCGCCATTATTGATACGAACCCGACACGGCCTGGTACTTCGAGGGGCACTTGGTGGTGAGCGAGTCCTGCTCACCGATGAAGCCCGCACCCTGCTGGTGGACGGTGACGAGCACTCCGCGGCCGGGGGCGAACGGGTCGGGGACGATGCCGGTGTAGCGGACGGGCACCGAGACCCTGAGTTTTGGGTCGCGCACCCGGAACAGCAGCGCGGTTCCGTCGTGGCGCACGGACCCGTCGAGCACCGTGCCGGCAAGGATGTAGGACTGTCCGGGCTTCGCCTGCCGCACCAGCTGTGACGCCGTGAGCTCCTCGCGCCCGGCGCTGAAGCTCGTGTACACGAGCGCCGACGCCAGCAGCAAGGCGGCGGTGAGGGCGACGGTGAGGCGGATCGCGCGCTTGCGGCTTGGGTCCATGCGGGCTTCGATTTTCCCACAGCGATGGTTCGCGCCGCGGCGGCGAGACTCGCGTTATGGGCCGTCCCCATCGAACTGTGGCGAATCGGATCGGGGGTCCGGAACCAAAACGCCAAAGTTCCCGGGCGTCCAGGTCGGTCGCCAGTTACTCATGCCCGGAACACATGGGTGCCGATTAGCGTCCTGTTAGAGCGAGGAGATCGCCCGGTCAGCGCGAAACCAATCGGGAACGAAAGCGTTAGAGAGATGAACGAATGAGAGTGAGACCACAGCGAGCTGAAAGGGTCCTCCGGCGGCGCCGCGAACGCGCCCATGCCCACTCGCCGGTCCGGGCTGCTCCCGCAGAGCAGAACGCCACGGTTGAGCTGACACATAGCCGCGAGCAGTCGCGCCCGCGCCGCCCGCGCGAGCGCGGCCCGCTTCAGGACCACGCGGTCTACAACTGCCACTGCGGCTATGTGTTCGAAGCCCAGGTCTCGACGACCGTGGGCTGCCCACACTGCGGCGACCGGCAGGCCTGGTAGCAGGCGTCTAACCGGCCGACGGCCCGGCCGCTTCCGGTGCCTCGACCGTGGCCGGCGTGGCGGGCCGTGCGTCCGCGGGCATCAGCTCCTGGAGCGAGTCGCGGAGCCAGGCGATCAGCTTCCAGACGTCGCGCATCTGCTCCCGATCGGCGACGATCCCGAAGTCGAGATAGCCGCAGTAGCTCATCACGGTGATGTTCAGTCCCATGCCGTCGGTGATCACGGAAACCGGGTAGTTGGCCACCAGCCGAGCGCCCGCAAGGTACAGAGGGAACTGCGGGCCGGGGACATTCGAGACTACGAGGTTCCAAATCGGGCGCCTGGTCGCCGCGAGCGAGAACGACAGCCGCGCGGCACGCGCGAACACGGCCGGTGGAATGAACTGCGTCGCGTCCTGAAGCAGTTGGGCGGGCAGGGCCTTGTGGCGCTCCTTCGCCGTGCGCAGCGCCTCGTGGGTGAGCTGCAGCCGCCGTACAGCGTCCGACTCGCTGGTGAACATGGGGGCGCTGATCAGCCCGATTCGATTCCCGTAGGTGCCGAACTGCTCCTCGCTGCGAACCGAGACCGGGATCTGGGCTACGAGCGGCTGCTCCGGTAGTTCGTCGTGCTCGAGCAGCCAGCGCCTTACGGCTCCGGCGCAGAGGGCAACGACGACGTCGTTGACGGTGACGCCATGGGCGTTCTTCACCGCCTTGACGTCCTCGAGCTTAAGCCGACCGAACGCGAAGCGGCGATGCGGGGACACGCGCTTGTTGAAGGATGTGCGCGGCGGGGTGAGGTTGGAGCGCTCGAGCACGCGCGACTGTGTTCCGCGCAGGGCGCGCGCGACCCGCGCCGTCGTTCTCCCCAGCGTCTTCGCCCCCGGAACGTCTCCCAGGATCGGCGTGTCCTCGAGATTTGGGAGCGTCGAGGGCAAGCTGCGCACGACACGCTCGAAGTAGCGAGGCGTGGCGAGCATCCCCCGCAGCAACATCTCGAGCTCACCCGGCTCTGGGTCCGGTCTGCGCTCGTCCGGTGGAGGCGGCTCGCGGCCCTCGGGACCGAGATCGAGCAGCGCGCTCATGATCTCGGCGCCCGACATTCCGTCGACGGCCGATGATGGATCTTGGTGAGCATCCCCACGTAGCCGTCCTGCAGGCCGTGGATCAGGTACAGCTCCCACAGCGGGCGTGCGCGGTCCAGCGGGCGGGAGAAGATCCTCGCCACCTGCTCGGCGAGCTTCGCGTCGGTCGGCGGAGGCGGAATTGCGAGCTCACGAACGTGGTACTCGAGGTCGAAGTCGGGGTCATCGATCCAGTACGGATAATCGAGGCCCAGCGGCACCTGCTTGAGTCGCCACCTGAACGGCGGCAGCAGTGGCAGCCGCTCGGCGATCAGCTTGTGGGCATCAGCCAGCTCGAGCCGGCCGTTCGGCCGCGTGCTTGGATCGAGAATCGCCAAGCCGCCTACGTGGCCGGCCTGCCGCGGCGTCTCGAGCGCCAGGAACTGCGCATCCAGGCCGGTCAGCTGCCGCACGTGTCCACCCTGGGCGCGAGTCTATCCGGAAGCCGGTGCCGTGCTCGCCTGAGTGGTGGCTGCGTCGTCGACCTCCCGCCAGTGCCCGACGGTCTTGCGAAGACGCACGTACGCGATCGCGCCTGGAAGCGTCGGGAGCCAGAACGAGATCAGCCGGTAGGCGAGAACGCCGAGCACCGCGAGGCTTCCTTGCGCCCCGAAGGCGACCAGGGCCCCAATCATGCCGCCCTCGACCCCTCCCAGCCCGCCCGGGAGCGGCAGCACGTTCGCGAGCTGGCCGACGAAGTAGGCCATCACGACGGTCGCGAGCGGTGGCGGCGAGCCGAATGCGTGGATCGAAGCCCAAAGCGCGCCGATGTCGAGCGCCCAGTAGATGACGGCGCCGATCACGCCAAGCCGGCGCGCGCGCACCAGCTCGACGACAACCCCGGTTGCCTCGCGCAGAGTCCTGGGCGCCACGGCGAGACGTGAGAGCAGACGCAAGCCGAGTCGGCGCGAGCTCGACGCGCTCGCGATCCACCGCTCCAGCGTCGCGGGGAACCACCGGAGCGCGACCGTGGCGACGATGATCGCGCCGGCGATGAACGCCGGGATGACCGTCAGCGTCCACGGCGCACTGCCCGGGAAGACGCCGATGCGCAGCCCTGCCCCGGCAATCAGCAGCGAGACCGTGAACACCGCGTACAGGAGCAGCTCGAAGGTCAGCATTCGGCGTGCGATCGTCCGCGCGCTCATTCCGGCCGCGCGGAGCGCCCAGACGGTGAGCGCGACGCCACCGGCACCGGCTGCGGACAGAAGCTTGGTGGCAACGGTTCCCGCAAGCGTGATCTGGTAGCTCTCGCGCCAGCCGATTCGGACTCCGTGACAGGAGAACACGGTGCGGAACAGGAGGCCGTAGCCGCCGAGCGACAGCGCCTCCAGACACACGCCGAGCGCGATCCACCACGGATCGGCATTTCGCAGCCGCTTCAGCGTCCCCGAGAGCCCGGTGATCTGCGGCAGCACGAAATAGATGAAGCCGACGACCGCGAGCACGAACACGGCGACCAGGATCGTTCGTCGATGCAGCGAGACGTGATCCCTCCGCATGTGACGATCGCCGCCTCTCATCCTCGGCACAGTGTGGCTCGCGGGACTCGCCGACATCAGCTCCGCAACGTTGCTCTCATCTGGGCCGCTGTCCGATTCGGGCGGCGTCGAAACACGACCCGGACTTCATCCGGCGAGTCAGTCAGGCAGCAATGGCACCGTCACTTCCGCGTCTCGGCCGATCAGTGTCCCGCGCGTGATCGCCCCCGAGCCAAAGCGCTCGCGCACGAAGTCGAGTGCGGTGTCGAGCTCCCTGCTGCGATCGAGCGGCAGCACGAGCTGGATGGCGTCGTGATCGGCGAGGTTGCCCAGCGCGATCCCGATCAACGTCAGCCCCCGCCGCTCGATGACCGGCCAGGAGGCCTCAAGCAGAACCCGCGCCGTTCGCAGGATCACCTGTGTCTCGGCGGTTGGCTCGGCCATCGTGAACGAGCGCGTGGCGCGCGCGAAGTCAGCGAACCGTAATCGGAGCACGATTGTGCGGCAGACGCGCTTGGCGGCCCGTAGCCGGCGCGCGACCCGGTCAACGAGCCCGATCAGCGCGATCGTCACCTCATCGGGGGGCCGCGGTCGCCGTCCGAGAGCCCGCTGGGCGCCGATCGATCTTCGTCGCTGCCGGGCTCGGACAGGCCGCGGGTCACGTCCGTTCGCAAGCGCGTGGAGATGCCGCCCCGAGGCCCGTCCCAACATCGCAACGAGCGTTGCCTCACTCAGCTCCGCCACCTGGCCTACGGTTCTGATTCCTCGGTGGTGGAGCTTGGCGGTGGTCACGCGTCCGACGCCCCACAGCCGCTGTACCGGCAGCGGGTGCAGGAACCCAAGCTCCGCATGCGGCGGGATCACGAGCAGGCCGTCGGGCTTGGCCACGCCGCTCGCAACCTTGGCAAGGAACTTCGTGCGCGCCACGCCGATGGTAATCGGGAGCCCGACGCGATCGCGCACCTTGCGGCGCAGCTTGACCGCGATCTCGATCGGAGTCCCGACAATGTGGCCAAGACCCCGAACGTCGAGAAAGGCCTCGTCGATCGACAGGGCCTCGACCACAGGTGCCATCTGCTCGAACACCTTGAAAACCGCCTTGCTGGCGTCGCTGTATGCCGACATCCGGGGGTGAACAACGACTGCATCCGGACACAGCCGGAGCGCCTGGCGGCCCCCCATCGCCGTGCGAACGCCTCGCGCCTTCGCCTCGTAGCTGGCGGCAAGGACGACCCCACCACCGACGATCACAGGACGGCCTCGCAACCGGGGGTCATCCCGCTGCTCGACCGACGCGTAGAACGAGTCAAGATCTGCGTGAATGATCGTGGCCGCAGAGGACACGAACGTATGTTCGCAGGGGGTTCGGACGGAAGCGCCGCTAGGCGACGTGCACGGTGCGCCCGCATCCGAGCAACTTCACGGCGGCGGGACCGTCGCTGACCACGCGGAGCTTCACCTGGCAGTCCACGCCGGCGCGAGTTACGTCGATCGCCGCGGTCGCGATGTTGGTCAGCGTTACCTCGATCGCGTCGCTGCGTGAGGCCGATGGGGTCGGGCCCCAGGTTTTCGCAAAGCTCGTGTACGCGATCGGTCCGAGATAGCCCCCGCGGAGCGTGCCGGCGCCCGTCTTCAGGGCGGACGCCTTTGGATCGCCGACCCCGAAGCCGTGCGAGACGGCGTCGATCTCCCCCTCCGGATCGCCGTTCTGTCCCGTGTGGGATTTGGAGCGCAGCATCAAGCCGGACACCCAGTAGGCGTGGCTGGCGACGATCCCAAACCCCGGGCGGTCACGCGCCGCGTCGAGCACGTAGGTGACGTGGGCGGGATTTGGGTCGACCTGCGCGGAGCCAAGAAACGCCGCGGCAGGTGCGTACCAGTCGTTGATCGCCAGCTCCAGGTGGTCGGGGAACAACGGTGAGCACTTCTGTGGCGCGGTGGTCGTCGGGCACGGGACGAATACGTCGAGCTCGTAGCGATAGCCGAGGCTCGCCAACCGGGAGCCGGTCTTCGTGTAGTCCGTGACGTTGACGAGCTCGTCGCCCGAGTTGTTCCACATCAGCACCGGGATGTTGCGCAGCGACGCCAGCACGTCGTTGTTGGCTTCGTCTCCCACGGTCGGCTGCGCGCGAGCAAAGAGATCGGGGAACTGCGCCGCGAGCTTGAACGTGCCGATCCCCCCCATCGAGTATCCGGTGATGTCCGTGTATCGAGGGTTCAGCCGGTAGCGGTGCGCGACGTCGGCCCATACCTCGAAGACGTCGGCCGCGCCGAGCCCCTCATATTCCTGATCGGGTCCCCGGGCTTCGGGTGTGATCACGATCGACGGCGACTTTCGCTCGCCGAACTGTGCCTGGTTCCGTGTGCCCAGGTACTGGTTGTAGTTCGCCGAGAGGGAGTGGAGCAGGAGCGTTAGTCCGTAGCCGCCGCCGGGCGGAGCTGCGGGTGGAACGTAGATCGCGTATGGCTGGAGGCGGCCGTCATACTCGGGGACGCAGGAGGTAGGGGTGCCCGCGCCCGTCAGGCCGCACTCGTGTGAGAAGTTCGCGCCCTGTGCCGGCTCGAAGTGACTGGCGAGGATGCGGTCAATCGGGCCGGTGCGAGGGATTGCCGAGTTGTCGGTGACCTTCTTCGCGAGCTTGTCGAAGTTGACGTTCGCATAGAAGCGGGAGATGTCTCCGGTCGCCAGCGCCTGTCCCTGTGCGCGGTCGCGCCACCAGGCCGCGTTGAGAACGGCCGCCGGTCCGTCGTCAGGCGAGGGGACCGGCTCGGCTGTGCGGAAGGCGACGTTGAAGAACGCGGCTGGGTGGAGCGCACCGCCGCCGCCGCCCGGCTGGGTCGCAGTCGCGCTGGCCTGCGGAAGCAGGTAGCGGCCGGCTGTGGAATCCCACAGGCCGACACCGGCGGCCATGCGCACGGTCGTCCGGCGGGGATTCCACTCCGAATGCACAACATCGACCTCGATCTGCCGTCGGCGCCGATCAACGGCAACGCGCGGGGCCGGACCCGGGACTTTGGTCCCCGTGCTGGCGTCCAATAGGTCGGCGCTCATCAGTTTGCCCGCGGGGTGAACCGTGAGAAACAGCTGCGCCGGGGCCTTCACGTTCGCGCCGTCTGGAAACGCGAACTCCTGGCCCGGGCTCCCGCCGATAGCGACCGAGAACGCCACCAGCGCGGGGTTCTCCAATGTGTTCAGCGTGATCCGGAAGGCGGTCTTGCGCTTCAGCGGCTTGACCCGGAACTCGACCAGATCGGCGGCGTCGTTGGCGTAGCCCGGGCCGGTCGGATACGTGTATGTCCCATTCGGCTTGGAGAAGAGGTCTCCCTCGCTCGTCGCCCGCGAATCGTTGGGGTCCGCGACGTCGTGAGCGCCGTGATCGTCGTAGAGGAAGTCCTGGTAGACAAACTCCCCTCGGCGGTATGCCGTGGCTCCGGAGACGAGGATCGGCGGCGCATGCCAGACGCCGCTGTTGGTCAGCTGCGGCGCGCGGGCCAGGGCGCGGTAGAGGATCGCGGGACCGGGTCGAGGGGTGAGCCCAGTGAACAGGGAGCTGCCAGCCCGGTGAGCGTGGTGTCGGTGACCCCGCCCTGAGGCGAGCGCAGACGGGAGTGCGAGCCCGGCAGTGGCCAGAGCCGCGGCGGCCAGGATCGCACAGCCGCGTACGACAGGGAGGTCCGCAGACGCCGCTCTCCTCATCTATTTTTCAGAGTACCGCGTGTGAGCATGACGTTGCGTTACGTAGACCCGAATGCCCCTCGTGGGCGGCTGTATTTCGCGGTGTGCCGCCTGGCAACCACCCGCGGCGGACTGTGGCTCTCGAGACGAATCGCCTGGAAGCTCGATCCCATCCTCCTGAAGCTGAGCCGCGGGCGACTGCGCTCGACCGGGCTGGTCGCCTCCGCCCTGCTCGAGACGCGTGGCGCGAGGACAGGCGAGTGGCGGCGCACCGCCACCCTCTACTTCCATGACGGCGATCGAGTGACGGTGGTCGCGTCCAACCAGGGATCGCCAAGGCAACCCGCCTGGTATCACAACCTTCGCCGGAACCCTGACGTCTTGTTCGGCGGCCAGGACTTTCATGCTGCGATCGTGGACGACCCAGCCGAGCGCCAGCGGCTCTGGGGTCTCGCCGACCGCGTGTTTCCCCAGTACGCCGACTATCGACGGTGGGCCGCCGAGGCCGGGCGCGAGATCCCGATCGTGCAGCTGGTGCCGAGGCTTGATGCACAGCGACGTGAGCCGAGGTGACCGGGCTTAGGATTGTGCGATGGCCGTGGTGTGCGTTCGAGGACCACTTCGCAAGCTCGCCGGTGGATGCGCCGAGCATCACCTTGACGGAGGGACCGTGGTCGAGCTGCTCGAGGCGCTCGAACTCCAGCATCCCGACATGAGTGGGTGGATTCTCGACGAGCGCGGTCTGATCAGGCGACACATCAACGTGTTCGTCAACGGCGAACGAGGTGGAGAGGCGACGTGTGTGCAACCGGCAGACCGGGTCGAAGTCCTACCAGCGATCACAGGAGGATGAGGAGTGACCGAGCTGCTCGTGGGCACCAAGAAGGGCCTGTTCCTGCTCGAAGGCGAGCCGGGTTCAGCTTTTGAGATCAAGGCTCGGGCGTTTGCTGGACAGCCTGTCGACTTCGCGCTCCGCGATCCTCGCAGCCGGCGCCTGCTCGCGACCGTGACCTCGCCTTTCTACGGGCCCAAGGTCTTCTACACCGACGGCGATCCGGAGGACGAGTGGGAGCAGGCCGAAGGCATATCCCTTCCGGAGGGGGGCGACCACGCGCTCGAGCGGATTTGGGTGATGGCACCGGGGCAACGGGAGCAGACCGTCTACGCCGGCGGAGACCCGGGGGTTCTGTTCGAGAGCCACGACGGTGGCGCGAGCTGGGAGCTCAACAGAGGACTTTGGGAGCAGCCCTCCCGTCCCCAATGGCAGCCCGGCGGGGGCGGGTTATGCCTGCACTCGATCTGCACCTGGCCAGGGGATCCCGACAAGCTTGCCGTCGCGGTCTCCGCCGCGGGAATGTGGCTGAGCGAGGACAGCGGGCGCACCTGGCGACGAGGCAATCAGGGGCTCGAACCCGCGATACCTCCCCCCGGACGCGCTCCAGGACGAAAATGCCGGCCGCTGCGTCCATCACGTCGAGCGGGCGCCAAGGCAGCCTGAGCGGATGTTCATGCAGTTCCACGGGGGTGTCTATCGCTCGGATGACGCCGGCGAGAGCTGGGTGGACATCGGCGGCGGCGGCCTCCCGTCGGACTTCGGCTTTCCGCTGATGCTCGACCCCTCGGATCCGGATAGCGCCTACGTGATTCCGCTTGTCGCCGACATGGATCGCGTCACTCCAGAGGGCCGCGTCCGTGTCTACGAGACGCGCGACGCCGGCTCGTCATGGACGGCCCGAGGTGACGGTCTCCCGATGCAGGACGCGTACCTGACCGTGTTGCGCCAGGCGTTCAACCGCAATGGTGAGGGGGAGCAGCTCGAGCTGTACTTCGGCGCCACCTCAGGGGATCTGTTCGGGTCGGGCGACGCCGGCGCGACGTGGTCGATAGTCGCGACCCGTCTCCCGCCGGTGTTCTCGGTGGTCGCGGCCTAGATCATGTTCGCGGGCGTGAACGTGCGCGCGGCTCTCCGCGGCATTGCGACGGTGGCCTCTGTGTGCGGGCTACTTGTCGGTGCACCAGCCGCGGCTGGTGCGTCTGCGCGCGTCGCGGTCTACCTCACCACGTCTGATTTGGCAAAGACGCTTGCCCGCGGCAGGGACTTGAGGTTTCAGCAGGGCGTGCCTCGAGGAACGGATGAGATCGCGGTCAACCCCGCGGTCGGCTACCAGAGACTCGTCGCGGGCTTTGGCGTGGCGATGACCGATACCTCGGCGTTCCTGCTGGACAGGAGGCTGCCCGCCCGGGTGCGCGAGCGCGTGATGCGCCAGCTCTTCTCGCCCGTCGGCGGCATTGGCCTGTCGTTCCTCCGCGTCCCGATCGGCGGATCCGATTACGTCGTCGGCAAGCCATACACCTACGACGACGTGCCGGCGGGGAAGGCCGATCCCACGCTCGCGCATTTCTCGATCGGACACGACGCCCCATACATCATCCCGATGATCCGCAAGGCGCTGGAGCTCAATCCGTCGATCTCGATCATGGCGAACCCATGGACACCGCCGGCGTGGATGAAAACTGACGACAAGCTCGTCACGACAACCGGGCCGCTGGGCACGCTGTATCCGCAGGACTACGGCGTCTACGCCCGTTACCTCGTCAAGTTCCTGGAGGGCTACGAGTCGGCCGGCATCCCGGTTCGCTACCTGGGCGTGCAGAACGAGCCACTCACTCCACTGCTGTTCGTCGCCGGCATTCCAGAGAGCTATCTCTCACCGCAGGATGAGGGCACGCTGATCCATGATCACGTCGCTCCCGCCCTCAGAAGCGCCGGTCTCGGGCAGAAGATCCTGGCCTACGACGACGGCTTCACCCGCGACCAGTCCTATGTCCCCACCGTGATGGCGCTCGCCGGCGGCGACGTCGCGGGACTGGCCTACCACTGCTACCTCAGCGACGCCTCGAGCATGGGCAGCGAACATGCCCGCTACCCCCAGGAGCTGGAGCTCGAGACGGAGTGCTCGAGCTACCTGAGCAACATCTTCCCCGCGCAGATGACGATTCGCTCGCTTCGCAACTGGGGCCAGGGCGTGCAGTTGTGGAACGCGGTGCTGGATCAGCGCTACGGGCCGAAGATCGGCAACGGCTGCAAAGGGATCGTGGGTCCCTGGCAGGGGCGGGACTGCATCGCGCCGGTGATTGTCAACACGCGCACCGGCACGTACTCGTTCACGTCCGACTATTGGGCGCTCGCCCAGTTCAGCAAGTTCATCCGGCTCGGAGCGCGGCGAATCGACTCGACGACGCCGAGTACCTGTATCGACAGCCCCGCGGGCGGGTCAGCCTGTGGACTCGAGGATGTTGCATTCCAGAACCCTGACGGAACCCAGGTCGTCGTGGCCACCGCCCATGACGGACAGTCCCACAAGGCGATCGTCTCCGAGGGAGGCCGGAGCATCTCCTACACCGTTCCGGACGGCGCGACCGCCACCTTCGTCTGGCCCGCGCCGAAGCCCACCATCACCCATCTCGCAGCGCCCCGCCGGCTGCGATCCCATCACGCCCTCCGCGTGCGCTTCAGCCTCACCGAGGACGCCACGGTTCGGCTGACGCTGAAGCGCGTTCTGGGGCGCGGGGGACGGCGCTCGATCGCGGTAAGGGTTCTGCCGGGGAGCGAGGGAAGAAACCGGGTCACGATCGCCACACGCCGGATCAGGGCGCTGCTTCGGCCGGGCACGTACGAGCTGATAGTGACCGCGGTGGACGCCGGTGGCGAGCGCAGCCGACGCGCGGCGCGGAGGATCCAGATCGTTTAGTTAGGCGTCCCGGAAGCGAAGACCGTCCAGCGCGATGCGCAGGATGTGATCGAGCTGGCCGGGATTGGCGGTCGGGATCTTGGTGATGCCCATGACCAGGTGCATCACATCCAGGAACTCCACGTCGGGTCGCACCACCCCGGCTTCCTGGGCACGCCTGAGCAGCGGTTCGCCAGCGGCGAACAGTGAGGTACGACACTCCTGGAATAGCGGGGCGTCCTGGCCGAGGTAGTTGAGCAGTTCGGCCGCGAGCGCGCGCTTGGTCGCGAAGTAGGCGATCAGACGCGTGAACCAATCGGTCAGCTCGTCCCACGGATCCGCGCCGTCGAGTGCCGCGGCTGACCGGCAAACCTCCTCCACTTCATTGACATACAGCGCCTCGAGCAGTGCCTGGCGATTGGGGAAGTGCCGGTAGAGCGTGCCGATTCCAACCCCGGCGCGGCGGGCGATCTCCTCGAGTGCGGTGGACTCCCCTCCCTCGGCAAATGCCTCGCGGGCCGCCGCGAGCACCTTCTCGTAGTTGCGCCGAGCATCGGCACGCTTGGGGCGCTCGAGCTGAATCTGGGCTGACGCTTCGGTGGTGCTCATCTGCTGTTCAAACCCTGTGTTTCAAACTTGCTTGACAAACGGAGGCAGCCTCCGTATAGTTTCGGAGGCTTCCTCCAGATATTTCGGAGGTGGCCTCCATTTTAGCTCCAAATTCGACAAGTTGGGATTTTTATGAATCTACCGCCACCGCTTCCGCTCCCAACACCACGCGCCGCTGGCCGGCGCTCGTCGTCGTCTGCCTGGCGCAACTGATGATCGTCCTCGACGTCACGATCGTGAACGTCGCGCTACCGGCGATCCAACGCGACCTCCACTTCAGCCAGGCGAACCTCACCTGGGTCGTCAACGCCTTCCTCATCACCTTCGGCAGCCTGCTGCTGCTCGCGGGCCGGCTTGGCGACCTGGCCGGGCGAAAGCGAGTGTTCCTTGCCGGCCTCACCGTCTTCACCGCGGCCTCGTTTCTCTGCGGCATCGCGCCGAACCAAGGGACGCTGATCGCCGCTCGCTTCCTGCAAGGGATCGGTGCCGCCGCGCAGGCATCGGTGATCCTCGCGATCATCGTTACCGAGTTCCCTCAGCCCAGTGAGCGGGCGCGGGCGATGAGCGCCTATGTCTTCGTTTCCGTCGCCGGCGGGTCCCTCGGGCTCCTCGCTGGTGGGCTACTCACTGAAACGCTCAGCTGGCATTGGGTCTTCTTTGTCAACCTCCCGATTGGGGCAGCCACCTTCGCGCTTGCGCAGCTGCTCATCAGCGCCGACGCCGGGCGCGGATTGAGGCACGGTGTCGACTGGCTCGGATCGCTCCTTGTGACTGCCTCGCTGATGAGCGCGATCTACGCGATCGTGGAGGCCACGGGCCACGGCTGGGTATCTGCGCCGGTTCTCCTGTTTGGGGGACTCGGCGGGGTGCTGATGGCGGCGTTCCTCATCCTGGAGGCACGGATCGAGAACCCGATCATGCCCCTGCGGATCTTCGCGGTGCGCGGCTTGATCAACGCCAGCCTCGTCAGGGGCTTCCTGGTCACGGGGATGTACTCCACGTTCTTCCTGGGCACCCTGTATCTCGAGCACATCCGCCACTACAGCGCCCTCCAAACCGGCGCGGCGTTCCTCCCCTGGACGCTCACCGTCGCTGTTCTCTCGCAGGGTGTCACCGAGCGACTGGTCGCGCGCTTCGGCCCGCTCCGCGTGCTCACGGCGGGCATGGCAATCGCCATCGTGGGCCTGCTCCTGTTCAGTGGCGCAGGCCAGGACACAGCGTTCTTCCCGACCATCTTCCTCGCCTGCTTCGCTCTCGGCCTTGGCATCGGAAGCGCCTTCATGCCACTGCTCACGATCGCGATGGCCGACGTCCCGGCCGCCGATGCCGGGCTCGGCTCGGGCATCACCAACCTCTCGCAACAGATCAGTGGCGCGCTCGGATTAGCGGCCCTCAGCACGATCGCTGCGAACCACAGCAGGAATCTGATCGCTGCGCATCAGGGGGTCGCCAGCTCGCTGATCGATGGCTACCACGTCGCATTCATCACGGGCGCGGCGGCGATCGCCGTTGGCATCGCCCTCGCCTTCGTGCTGCTGCGATCGCAGAGCGAGAAGCCGGCCCTACAGGTCGCCACCGCGATGGCGGCAGACCAAAACGCAACCTCACTGACCCTTGAAATGGAGAAAGCAGCATGAGAACTCCTTACCGCCCACGCCCGGAACGAACACGCGTCGCCGATTCAACTCCGCAGCGGGATCAAGATGCGATCAGCCGTCTCATCACCGAGGCGGTCGTCGCGACCTACATCCACGACATTTCGGCAGCCCGGCGTCAGGAAACCGCGTAGATGATTTCGAGCGGGCTCAGCCCGCGCGTGCATGGTCTAAGCGTTTGCGACGCTAGCTCGGGCAACTCGCGAGGATCGCGACGTTGACCGGGCCGTAGCTGATGGTCGAGGACCGGCGCAGCCTGGGCCGCCCCGGAATTCCGGGGCGGCCCGGCAAGGGCTACGACGACGGGATCCCGCTCGCCGGTGGCGCGGATTGCCCGCCGGTGTATGGGGTGATCGGGCTGCCAGCCGCCGGCGTAGTCGTCAGCGGCGAGCCGAATTGGACGAGCTTGCCGCCCTGGATCCGGCCCATCTGCACGCCGGCCCAGCCGCCGTGGTCGGTCTTCGAGAAGCGGAACGGAACCAGCGCCGCTCCCTTCCACGAGGAGCCGAAGTTGTTGACCGCATTGACGAGGCCCTGGCGGGTCAGGTTCTTCCCGGCCGCCTGGAGCGCCTGCACGAGCGTGTAAGCGTTCGCGATCCCGTACTCGACGTTGAAGTCGAACGGCGCGCTCGGGTCGTACTGGGCCTTGATCTTCATGAACAGCTGGACCCACGGGTTCGAGGTGTCCGAGCTCGAGGGGAGGTAGCCGTCGGTGATCGCGCCTTCGATCAGCCCCGTCCCCGATGCCTTGCCTTTGGAGACGGTCTTCAGCAGCCCCGCGACCGTCGTGGGATCGATCCCCACATTTGAGACGACCAGCTGCGGATGCCAGCCGAGCGTGAACGAGGTCAGCTGAGCGATCGCGGTGAAGATCGGCACCGTATACTCGACCAGCACCTGCGCACCCGATGCCTTCAGGGCGGTGATCTGAGGCGCGAGCGTCGTCGATGTCGGCTCGTACGGCTGCGCGGAGACGATCTGCGACGCCGGCAGCTCGTCCTTGATGCCCGCCAGCCCGCCGCCGCCAAAGTCGTCGTTCTGGTACAGCACGCCAACCTTCTTACCGGCGAAGTGCTGCTTGATGTACTGGCCGAGGATCTTCCCCTCGATCGTGTAGTTCGTTATTGAACTGAACGTGTACGGCTGCGAGGTACCGTTGTCCCAGCACGGGCAGCCGGTCGCCACGAACATGTCCGGCACCTTCTCGGCGTTGAGGAAGCCCACAACCTTCGTGTGGGTTGGAGTTCCCAGGCCCTCAAAGATCCCGAACACGTGACTCTGGAGGATCAGCTGGTGGACAACGTTGACCGTGTTGGCTGGGTTGTAGCCGTCGTCTTTGATGATCAGGTTGATCTTGCGCCCAAAAACGCCGCCGTGTGCGTTGACATAGTTGAAGTACGCCTGCGACGCGGGTGCGATCTCGCTGTAGCCGGGCGCGGCGGGACCGGTCAGCGGCTGGTGGGTACCAAACGTGATGCTGGTAGACGTGAGCCCCGGCTGCGAGCTGGAGCTCGACGACGAGCCGCACGCGGCGATCACCAGCGCGGCAACGGCCGCGACCGCGACGATCGCTCCCGAACGAGCCCAAAAAGCCACTCTCATTTCTGTCCTCCTCGGATTGGGTTGAACCGACCAAGCTTGCGCGCAAGCGCAAGCACACCTCCCTGGACGCCGCTCGGCCAGGCCAGCATCGCGGCCATCAGGATCACGCCGTAGACCCCGAGCTGGAGGTTCGCGGCGACGTTTTGCGACAGGGAAAACGAGTGTGCGATGTCATTCGACCACCCCGGCAGCAGCACGAGCACCGCCGCTCCCCAGATCGCCCCCGTCAGCGAGCCGAGGCCGCCGAGCACGACGGCGGTCAGCAGCGACAACGACAGCTGGAGGGTGAACGCGCCGGGAGCGGCGAGCTGGCTCACGACGGCGAACACTCCGCCGCCCAGACCTGCACAGGCGGCGCTGATCACGAACGTCAGGGTCTGCGTGCGCGCCACGTGGAGCCCTGACAGCGACGCCGCGATTTCATCGTCACGAACCGCGCGGAGCGCACGTCCCGAGCCACTGTGGAGCAAGTTGTAAAGCACGAAGAAAACGAGAAGTGCGCCGGCACAGGCGATCCACGCCTCCCAGCGCTCCAATGGGAAGTTCGAGCCGACCGCCGACGGCGGGATCGGGGGATTGATTGCGAGGCCGTTGTCGCCGCCGAATGTGCCCGAGAACTTGAGCGCCAGCCCAGGCAACCCGATCGCGAACGCCAGCGTGACGCCGGCGAGATACGGACCGCGGAGCCTCGTCGCCGCGGCGCCGACGAAGATTCCGGTGATCGCCGTGGCGAGCACTGCCGCCGCCAGTGCCGGCACGAGCGCCCATCCCTGCTTGCCGATCAACAGGGCGACCGTATACGCGCCGACCGCCATGAAGCCCCCATGACCGAGGGACAGCTGCCCGTTTACCCCGATCAGAACGGTCAGCCCCGCGAGCACCATGAAGTAATAGGCGCCGTTCGCGAGCTGGAGGTCGTTGTACGCGCTGAACAGCTCGCTCAGCAACAGCAGGACGAGGCCGCCCGCAACGACGATCCCGAGCGACTGCGCGAGCGTGCTTCGCGGCCGCCTCGCCACACGCGCAGCGAGCGCAGTCACACGCGTCGCTCCTGCGCGACCGAGAACAGGCCTTGTGGGCGCACCATCAGCACGACGACGAGAATCGCGAGCGCCCCGAGCGTGACCATCGACGATCCCCAGTAACCGGATACGTATGACAGCGCCAGCCCGAGCGCAATCCCTCCGACCACCGCTCCCAGCGGGCTGTCGAGGCCGCCGAGGATTGCGGCGGTGAATCCGAAGATCAGAATCGGGTCGAACGTGTTCGGTCCGACGAACACCGACGGGGCGACCAGCACCCCAGCGACCGAGCCGACCAGTGCCGCGAGTGCCCACCCGAGCGTCAGCATCCGCCCTACTCGCACGCCGAGCAGTCGCGCGACCTCCGGTTGGAACGCCGCAGCGCGCATCCTCAGCCCGACCGACGTGTAGCGGAACAGGAGCCCAAGCGATACCGCGACACCGATTACGAGCAGCACGATGAACAGGTCATTGGGCGCGAACAGAAGCGTCGTGTGCCCCACTCTGAAGCCATGGATCGAGAATGCGGCAGGGAACGACTTCGGCGTGTTCCCCCAGATCATCCCCGCGACCGACTGGAGCAGGACAAGCAGACCAAGCGCGACGATCACCGCGTTGATCGGCGGCGCGTCCTCGACCCGCCGGATCAGGATCCGTTCGACGACCGCGCCGAGCGTCAGCCCACAAGCGATCGCGACGAAAACCGCGAGCACGTACGACCCGCCCGCGTTGACCACCGCGTACGCGATGAACGTCGTAATCATCAGCATTCCGCCCTGCGCGAAGTTGACGATCCGAGTGGCGCGCCAGATCAGGACCAGCGCCAGTCCGACAGCGGCGTACACGGCGCCAGTGGAGATGCCGTTGAGGGTCAAGTCTATGAACTTGGTCATGCTCAGAACCCGAGGTACGCGTGGCGAAGGCGCTCGTCGGCACGAAGTGTGTCGGGCTCCTGGTCGGCGACGACGCGGCCGAGGCTTAGCACGATCCCGCGGTTGGCGATCGAGAGCGCGCTGCGCGCGTTCTGTTCCACGAGCAACACGGCGAGCCCGAGCGTGTCCGCGAGCCGGCGGATGACCGCCATGATCTGCGCGACCAGCGCCGGAGCGAGCCCAAGCGACGGCTCGTCGAGTAGCAATGCCCGCGGCCTCGCGATCAGCGCCCGACCGATCGAGAGCATTTGCCGCTCGCCGCCGGAGAGATTCGCCGCCGGCTGGGTGCGCCGCTCGAGCAGCCGCGGGAACAGCTCGTAGATCTCACTCATCGGTGCCGCCTCACGTCCGCGCCAGAGGGCGCCGAGTCGGAGGTTCTCCTCGACGCTCAGCTCGGCGATCACCCCCCGCCCCTCGGGCACGTGAGCAAGGCCATGACGGACGATTTCCTCGACTGGCATGCCCGTGATCTCCTGACCGTCGAGCACGATGCTCCCCGCACTCGGATGCACGAGGCCCGAGATCGTCCGAAGCAGCGAGGTCTTGCCCGCCCCGTTGGCGCCCAGTACAGCGGTCACACCTCCGTCGGACACGCGCAGTGAAACTCCGTCGAGCGCCCGAACCGGGCCATAGTCGGTAGTCAGCGACGCGACCTCAAGCATCTGCAGCGCCTGTCGGGCCAGTGGAGGTAACCGCGACGACTCCCGCGATGTCCGGTTCGGCGTCCTGGGCCTCGCGCCCAAGGTACGCGTCGAGTACCTTCGGATCCTGTCGCACGGCAGGCGGCGGACCTTCCGCGATGACGCGGCCGAAGTCGAGTACGACCACCCGGTCACACACCGAGGTCACGAAGTCCACGTGGTGCTCCACGAGCATCACCGTGATGTCGAGTGAGCTGATTAGCTTCGCGAGCTCGCCCAGTTCCGTGGCGTCGAGCCCTCCGGCCGGCTCGTCGAGCAGTAGCAGCTCCGGTTCTGAAACCAGTGCCCGGGCGAGCGCGGCGCGCTTGCGCACGGCATACGGCAGCGCAGCAGGGAGCCGGTCCGCGACGTCGTCGCAGCCGACACGCTCGAGCGCCGCGAGCGCCCGCCCGCGCAGCTCGCTCTCGTCGCGGTCAGATCGGGGAAGCCCGAGCAGCGCGCTCATCACGTTCGTGCGTCGGAAGCGCTCGCCGCCGACCATCACGTTCTCGAGCAGCGTCAGCTTCTCGAACAGACCCACCCCCTGGAGGGTCCGCGCGATCCCGAGATCTGTCAGCCGGTGGGTGCGCACCTCTATGAGGGGCTGCCCACGCCAGGTGAGCGTCCCCGCGTGGGGAACGACAAAGCCACAGATCACGTTGAACAGCGTCGTCTTCCCGGCGCCGTTGGGCCCGATCACACCAAGCACCTCGCCCGGCTTGACATCGAGCGAAACGCCGTCGAGCGCCACGACCCCGCCGAACCGAACGGTCACATCCCGAACCGACAGCGCCGCGCCGTTCGCTTCCCTCTCCACCGCCTCTAGATATACACCGCCCTGATCTGCGTCACAAGCGGCAATAACGCGATCTGCATGTCCGACGTTTCTTGGTTGTGCTCGTCGTTATGCGGCGATCACGTCGGCGTAGCGCCCGAGGTACAGCGGCCAGCCCTCGTCGCCTCCGATGCCGTCGCGCAGGCGTGACCAACCATCGCCGTGGAGGTCCAGCTTGCGATGCTCGAGGTCAACCCGGGTGCGGCTGGGTGTCTCGGCGGTGAACCGCACCTCGACCTCGCTGCATCTTTCGTGGTCGGTTTCGATTCTCCACTGCGGGCTGATGTCCCAGCTGAAGACCAGCCGCTGAGGCGGCTCGTACGCGAGCACTCGCGCCCATCGGCACTCACTGCCGTCTTCGCCGCGGTCGTATACGTAGCCGCCCACTCGCGGTTCGAAGATGCTTTCCGCGATCTCTGCCTGGAGCAGATTGTGGGTCCGCGGCTTGATCTGGTCGAAGTTCTCCGTGAACACGGCGAACGCCCGCTCGATCGGCGCTTCGACTACGACCGACTGTCTGATCGAAGTTGGTGGCAGCTTGCTATGGCTGGAGCTCATTGCCTCAGTGTCGGTGTTCATCTGTCCTCCTCGGTTGATTGCTCGACAAGGGCTTTGTAGGCGGCCAGGGCCTGGCCCCAAAAGCGCTCCAGATCCGCTCGCACGATCGCCAGACCGTCTGGATCGACGCGATAGACGCGCCGCGTGCCAACCGGCCGGTCAATTACGAGCCCGGCATCCTTGAGCACCCTCAGATGCTGCGAGACCGCAGGCCGGCTGACTGGCAGCTCGCGAGCAAGCTCGACGACCGCGCGGGGCCGATCGACGAGCAGCTCAAATATCGCCTTACGTGTGGAATCGCCAAGCGCAAACCATGCATCAGGTTGGTTAGTCAGCACTAACCGTTAGTTTAGTCTTACCATTGCGCTGGAGTCAACCGCCGTGGGCGGCCGCCCCGGTCATCTCCAGCCAGCGTGCAGCCGGGCAAGCGTGAGCCCGCCCCGCGAGATCGTCGGTCCCGTGGCCCGGAAGGCTGGAACCATTTCGCTCGTGACGAGCCCCGTTTCGTCGGTGAGCTGGTCGATCAGTGCAAACCAGTCTTTCGTGCGCCCGGGGGTATCGACGACCACCGTGACGATCGGCACCCGGCGGCGCAGTTGCCAGAACGAGTCGCCGTGGGGCTCGTGGTCGCCGTGGTAGCCCCAGATCCCCCGGAGACTGGTCGCTCCGGCCGCGCCCGCTTTGCGGAGCGCGCTGATCAACTGCTGGTGTAACGGATGCCCATCGCTGCGGGCGCGTTCTCCGGCGTAGACCATGAGCTTCTGCCAGACGCCGAGCCCCGAGGGGTCGCTGTCTGGCAGGAGTTGGGGCTCGGCAAGCTGGCGGCCATCGCGTTTGCAGACCCGGACGCGCTCGAGCGTGATCAGGGGTCGATCGAGAAGGGTGAGTAATTGGGGCAGGAGCTCATTGATCCGCTGACCATCTCCGACGGCGATGACCATCAGCGGGACGTCCGCGTTGGCAGCAAAGAACGTCGCTCGCTGGCGAACCCCGTGCGCGGTGCCGTCGACGCCGAGAAGCACTGTCGCGCCCGCAATCCCGTGGCGATGCAACAGTCCGACGATCGCGTGATAGGCGGGCTTGCCGGCCACGCGTTGATGGCGGCCAACGTACACGGTCAGCTTGACTTCCTCGTGGAGGTCCCGAGGCCACGCGACGGACTCGATGCGCCCGGCGAGGATCCTCGTGCGCTCGAGTGTCACCAGCCCGTCGAACCGCAGCGTGTTGACCTCCTCAAGCGCCGCCTCGATGCGTTCTCTGGCGTCGACCGCCACGGACACGAGCGGCAGATCCTCTGACAAGGTGAGCAGCCGGTCGGTGCGCAGGTGGTGTTTCACGCCAAAGCCTTCCATGCCGCGCATCACGAGGCTCGTAAGCAGCTCGTTTCGTGCGTAGATCTCGGTTAACGCATCGGCAAGGAACATCCCGCGCGCTCTGTCGCGTTCCCCGAAGTAGATCGTCAGCTTTAGGCCGTCGGGGTTCATAGCCATCCTCCGATGTGCCTGCCCGCCCACGCCGCCCCGAGCCCGACGACCAGGCTGACGGCGAAGTTCAGAAAGCCAAGGCGAAGCTCGCCGTCCTCACCGAGTCGGTGACTCTCGAATGCCCAGGTGCTGAATGTCGTGAACGCTCCGATCAGCCCCGTGCCAAGCACCCGGTATCCATTCGCTCCGACTGCCGCGCCAACAAGTACGCCGAGCGCCAGTGCGCCGAGAATGTTCACCAGCAGCGTCCCAAATGGAAACTCTCGACCCGCGCGACCCGCCACCGCGCCGTCGAGAGCGAAGCGCGCGATCGCGCCCACGCCACCCACGAGGCCAACCGCGATCACCATCAACGGTGTCACGCGGCCAGCCTCGCTCGACGGACCAGGTTGGTCGCCACCGTGACTGCCAGAAAGCCAGCCGCCACGCTGACCAGCCCGTACGCAACGGCGAGCCCGACGCGATCATCGTCCAGCATCCGCAACAGCTCGAGCTGCATCGTCGAGAACGTGGTAAGCGCGCCACAGAGTCCAGTGCCCAACAGGGGGCGGCGATACGCGGACACCGGCAAACGCTCCTGGAGCCGGGTCGTGAAGTACCCGAGAAGGAACGCGCCGCAGACGTTGACGATGAAGGTCGCCCACGGCCAGCTCCCCACCCGGTAGGGCAGCGCGGCGAGCAACTCCGCCCGAGCGATCGCACCGGCGAACCCGCCAACAAAAATCGCCGCCAGCTCGCGCGCGTCAAGCCGCAACAAGCCACCCAACATAGCGACGGACTGCTCAGGCTCGGCGCTTGCGTGGGGTCGGCTCAGGCGGGCTTGGCGACGGCGGTCGGCGCGACGGCGGTCGGCGCGACGGCGGTCGGCGCGGCGGCGGTCGGCGCGGTGGCGGCGCGCCCGAGAGCCTCATCTCGACCTGCGGGAGTGCGCGTGCCAGCGCTTCGATTTCGGGTCGCGGGAGCTCGGCCAGCAGCGAGGAAAGCTGAACGCGTAACAGGGCCTGCGCGGAGGCGAGCGCCGTCTCTCCGCTCGTCGAGAGGCCCAACGCTTGGCGGCGCCGATCCTCAGCGAGCTCTGACCGCTCGACTAGACCGGAATCCGCGAGGCTGGTCAGCAGCTGGGAGACAGCGGCCCCGGAGACGCCTGCCCGCCGAGCGAGCTCAGATCCGGATATGCCCTCGTTCGCGATCGCGCGCAGAGCCAGAAGCTGCCCGACGCTCAACGGGGGCTCGTGACCGGCCAGCAGACGCTCGATCCAGCGGTACACGAGCGGCACCACTGCGATGAAAGCATCGGCAGCTTGATCGCGCTTGGGAGACATTAGATAAGCTGCCTTAACATATAAGATCTATTATGAATCCAATGATTGTCGCACGACGATGACCAGCGTGATCGAGCAGCTCGGAGCGCTCGGGGTGTTTCTGTTGATGGTCCCTGAAAGCGCCTGCATACCACTGCCGAGCGAGGTGACGCTCCTGTTCGCGGGATTCGCCGTCCACCAGGGCTGGATCAGCTTCCCGGTCGCGGTGCTCGCCGCCACAGCGGGCAACCTGCTTGGCTCGCTGATCGCCTACCGGCTGGGCGCAAGCCACCTGTTCGAGCGCGTCCCCGCTGCACGGAGGCTCATATCCCATTCGGAGGGCCTACTCGAGCGCTACGGCATACGCGCGGTGTTCATTGCCCGCCTGGTGCCTCTGGCCCGCACTTTCGTCTCCCTGCCTGCAGGCGCACGGCACGTCGACCTCAGGCCGTTCATCCTTCTCACCATCGCCGGCTGCGCGCTCTGGGCAACCGCATTCGTGCTGATTGGCTTGGTCGCCGCCACCGCCTGGGCGACCGTCGACTCGATCCTCGGACGGGCGCTCCTGGTACTCAGCGCATCGGCTGAGCGCACGATCAATCCGTTGCGGAGCTCGCCAAGGCCGGTGGGTATCGCGATCGAGACCCATTCGTTGGCTTCGCGGCGATCGCTCCCCGGAAGCAGTGCAACGGTCACGCCGCCAGCCCCGAAAGCGCCGCGCGACGCCGCGGCCATCACTCCCCCAAGCCCGCCGGTGACGGTGACCGCGCCCGCCCGCCCGAGCGAGGCGCCGATCTCCTCGGCCGCCGCTAACTCCTCCGCACTTGCCTCCCCGGGGCCCACGACCGCGACGTAGGCTGCAGAGTCGGCCACCGCTCAGCGGACGACGATGTTGACGAGCTTGTCGGGCACCACGACCACCTTCGCGATTTCGTGGCCATCCAGATGAGCTTTGACGCCGCGCGCGTCGAGGCATAACCGCTCCAGCTCCTCACGGCTTGCGCCGGTCGGCGCGGCCACCCTGTCACGGACCTTGCCGTTGACTTGGCAGACCAGCTCGAACGACTCGGCGACAAGCATCGCCGGATCGGCATCCGGCCAGGGCTCTTCCCAGACACGGCGACCACTCAGGAGCTCGTACACCTCCGAGCCGAGATGTGGCGCGAACGGGAACACCAGCGAGGCCGCGGTTGCCGTGGCGAACCGGCGTGCGCTGAGGTCGGCCTCGGGATAGCGGTACAGCTCGTTGACCAGCTCCATGATCGCCGCGAGCGCAGTGTTGAACGCAAATCTCCGGCTGAGATCGCCGCTGACCTTGTCGATCGCCCAGTTCGCCTTGCGAACGAGGGTGAGCGCGTCCGCGTCGGGCGCGGGCGGCTCCTGAAGATCGCCGGTCCGACCGCTCCTACCAAGCTCGTCCCCGAGACGCCAGAGCCTTGCCAGGAAGCGATGGACTCCCTCGACGCCCGCATCGGACCAGGCAGCATCCTGTTCCGGCGGACCCATGAACAACACGTAACAGCGTGCCGCGTCGGCACCGAAGCGCTCGACGATGTCGATCGGCGCAACGACGTTCCCCTTCGAGCTCGACATCTTGTTGCCGTCGGGCCCGAGGATCATCCCCTGTGTGAACAGCGCCTGGAAGGGCTCTTGGACGTCGAGCAGGTCCATGTCGGCTAGCGCCTTCACGAAGAAGCGCGCGTACATCAGGTGCAGGATCGCGTGCTCGACCCCGCCGATGTACTGATCGACCGGCATCCAGCTCTTCAGGATTCGACGATCCCAGGCCGCCGCGTCGTTGCGGGCGTCGCAGTAGCGCAGGAAGTACCAACTCGAGTCGACGAACGTGTCCATCGTGTCGGTCTCGCGGTTGGCGGGGCCATCGCAACGCGGACAGGTGGTTCGCACCCATTCCTCTGCGGCGGCCAGCGGGGAGCGTCCCTTCGGCTGGTAATCCTCGACGTCGGGAAGCTCCACCGGGAGGTCTCCTTCCGGGATAGGGACAATCCCGCATCGCTCGCAGTAGACGACCGGAATCGGACAACCCCAGTAGCGCTGCCGCGAGACGAGCCAATCTCTGAGCTTGTAGCTGACTGAGGCGTGGCTCTTGCCCTCGCGGTCGAGCCAGGCAACGATTGCCTCGTATGCCTCGCGGTTGTTCATCCCGTCGAACTCGGGTCCCGAATTCACCATCGGGCCTTCGCCGGTGTAGGGCAGCGCTTCGTCGCCGCCGATCACGCGTCGAATCGAGAGACCGAACTCCTGAGCGAACTCGTAATCGCGTTCGTCGTGCGCCGGCACCGCCATGATCGCGCCCGTTCCGTACTCCATCAGCACGTAGTCGGCGACGTACATCGGGATCTGCTCGCCGTTGACCGGGTTGGTCACGGTCCGTCCGAGCGGCACGCCGGTCTTGCGCTTCTCGCCGGCCTCGCGCTCCTCAATGGACTCGGCTAGCGCGTTGTTGACGTACTCATGAACCGCTTGGTCGTTTTCGGTCCCGGCGGCCAGCCGGAAGACGTCCGGATGCTCGGGAGCCATCACGAAGAAGGTGGCCCCGAAGAGGGTGTCCGGCCGGGTCGTAAAAACCGGGTAATCGATGCCGAGCTCCTCGCAGCGGAAAACGACCTCCGCCCCGGCACTCCGCCCGATCCAGTTCCGCTGCATGGTCTTGACATGCTCGGGCCAGTCGATCTGGTCGAGGTCGTCAAGCAGCCGGTCCGCGTAGTCAGTGATCCGGAAGAACCACTGCTCCAGCTGCCGGACCTCTACCTTGTTGCCGCACCGCTCACAGCGGCCATCGATCACCTGCTCGTTGGCCAACACGGTTTGATCGAACGGGCACCAGTTGACCGCCGCCTCCTTGCGGTACGCCAGACCACGCTCGAGCAGCCTCAGGAAGATCCACTGCGTCCAGCGGTAGTACGACGGTTCGTGGGTTCCGAATTCCCTGCTCCAATCGATCGAGATGCCCCAGCGGTGAAACCAGTGCCGGTATGCCGAGATTGATCGGTTCGTGGCATCTCGCGGATGTACCCCGGTTTTGATCGCGTTGTTCTCCGCCGGCAAGCCAAACGCGTCATACCCCATCGGGTGCAGCACGCGCTGTCCGATCCGGCGATGGAAGTGGGCGATCGCGTCGCCGAGCGCGTAGTTCTTGAGGTGGCCGATGTGCGGCTCGCCGCTCGGATAAGGAAGCATCTCGAGCACGTAGGACTTCTCCAGCGCTTCAGCGGGTCCGTCCGCGTCTCCGGGCTCGTTCGCGACTTCCCAGGTGCGCTCATCCGACCACACCTGCTGCCATTTCGGCTCGATCTCCCTGGGGTCATACCGGTGTCCAGCGCTCACAACGTCGCAGGTTAGTGACTGGAAGAAGTCCCTTGCCGGTGCCTTAATTGCGGCCGTGCTGGGGCGCGACCCGTACCATCCGGCTGTGCCAGCGGATCCTCAGAGCGCCAGCGCCACGACCGCCGCCGAACAGGTCGCCTTGATCATCGCCGCCGCCGAACAGGCGGCCGAGCGCTTGCTTGCAGAGGCGGAGGAGCGCGTACGTGAACGGATCGCGGAAGGCGACCGTGCTGGGGACAACCGCGTCGGAGCGGCGGAGGAAGAGGCGACGGAGATCATCGCCTCGGCGCGTAGCGACGCCGAGAAGGCCACCGCCGACGCGAAGGCTGAGGCGAAGTCGATCACGGCCGACGCTCAGCGTGACGCCGCCAAGGCCCGCGTCGATGCCAAGACTTCCGCCGAGAAGACCGTCAGCGAGGCAAACGCGGCGGCCGCCAAGCAGCGGCGCGACGCGGACGCGCACGCTCGCGAGCTGCTACGTCAGGCCAGGATCACGGCCAGCGAGGTCAACACCGAAGGCCTCGAGCTTGTGGGCAATCTCCGGGACATGGGCTCGTCGCTACGGGCGAATGCCGAGCGCCTGCTGCGCGACGTGCAGATGATCCACTCGCGGATGGTGGCCGAGCTCGACCGCGTCGACGGGGGCGCGGGCAGGACGTTCTCCGCGTCGGCCAGACCGCCTCGCCCTGCGCAGGAAGCGAGTCCGACGCGGCGCGACCGGTCGCTCCCGCCCCTCTCAGAGGAGGGCGAGGTCGTCGACGTGCCGGAGTTTCTCCCGCCTTCCTAGCGGCTCAGAGGCTCAGCTCGTAGTAGTAACAGAGGGCCCCGTTCTCCTTGCCCTCCCGCCGGCTGAATCCAAGGCTGTCGTAGAGATGGCGAGCGGCGACGTCGTCTTCGCTCGTGTTCAGATCCATGAAGTCCGCACCGCGCGAGCGCGCCTCGTCGATCGCGGCCTGCATCAGTGCGCGGCCGATCCCCTCACGCCGCCGCTCCGGCACCACGTAGAGCTCGGCCACGTAGCACTCCAGGCCATCTGAGTACAGAAACGGACGAAATCGCGTCAGCGCGAAGCCTTCCGGTCCGGAACCGGAAAGCAGTCCGGCGGTGTCGCCGTCGGCCAGAAGCTTCGAGATCCGCCTCGCAAGCCACTCGGGCCCGGGCGTCGGAAAATCAAACTCGGTGTTGAAGTCGTGAAGGAGGCGGCCGATTGCAGCGGCATCGTCGGCGCCCGCGAGACGGATGTTCATCGCAGTGCGATCCTAGCCGCGCCTACCGCGGCACCGGCGACACCATGCATTACCCTTGCCTGTGAACCTTCGGGGCTATAGCTCAGCTGGGAGAGCGTTCGGCTGGCAGCCGAAAGGTCGCGGGTTCGAATCCCGCTAGCTCCACTTTCTCAGAAGGCCGCAACTCGCAGCCGCCGTCCGACCCGCTACCCTCCCAAGTGCTGAGGGGCGGTCTTGCTGTGAGCCCTTGACCTACCAGCGAGGAGAATTGATGGATTCCAGCCAGCCCGCGCCTGAACGCGTGCTTACGCGTGCGGTGAAGCTGCCGATCGTCGATCGGCTCGCCAGCGCGGTGATTACGGCGGTGCCACCGATCATGGTGATGATCGGGATGTACTTCGGCTGGATGGGCAACGTGTTGAACTGGCAAGACCTGCTGATCCTGGCGACGACCTACGTCGTCGTGGGCACGGGGGTCACCGTCGGGTTCCACCGGCTGCTCACACATCGGAGCTTCAAGTGCAAGCGCTGGCTCAGAGTGGCGTTTGCCATGCTCGGCTCGGCCGCCGCCGAAGGACCGGTGATCGACTGGGTCGCCACGCACCGCAAGCATCACCAGTTCTCGGACGAGGCCGGCGACCCGCATAGCCCTCATGTCGGTCAGCGGGCAGGCTGGCGCGGCGAGCTGAACGGGCTCCTGCACGCCCACATCGGCTGGGTGTTCAGCGACATGGAGGTCGCCGACGAGCGCCGGTACGCCAAGGACCTGCTTGCCGATCCGCTGGTCCGGTTCGTCGACCGCACGTTCGTGGTGTGGGTGATCGCCGGGCTGGCGGCCGCGTTCGGACTCGGGGTAGCGTTGAGCGGAACGGTCGCGGGAGGGCTGACCGCGTTGCTGTGGGGTGGCGCCGCGCGAATCTTCTTTGTCCATCACGCAACCTTCAGCATCAACTCGCTCTGTCATTTCTTCGGGCGCCAGGAATACGACACCGGCGATCAGTCACGGAATCTCCCGTGGCTCGCGGTACCGACGTGGGGTGAGGCGTGGCACAACAACCACCACGCGTTTCCGACGTCGTACCGCCATGGGCTCAAGCGGTGGCAGATCGACCCGTCGGCCGGCCTGATCCGGCTGCTGGAGCTGATGGGCCTCGCGTGGGACGTCGTGCGGGTCGACCCGGCGCGCAGTGCCGCGAAGGAGCTCACCGCCCGAACTGCCTGATTTGCTGGCCCGGACCGCATCGCTCCGCCGCGAGCTCGGGCGTTCGCTGCCGAGCCGCCCGTTCCGGCTGCGGTTCTGGGACGGCACCGAGCTCGAGGCGACAGAGTCGAGCAGCCCCACGCTCTATTTCAAGACGCCGAAGGCGCTGAGCCACGTTTTGCGGGCGCCGGGCGAGCTGGGGCTCGGCCGCGCGTATGCCGCCGGGATGATCGAGATCGACGACCTCGATGCCACGTTACGGATGGTGGACACGTTCGAGCCGCCGCCGTTGTCGGTCAAGCAGCAGCTGCGGCTGGCGGGGGCGCTGATCCGCGCGTGCGGGGTGACCGTACCGCCACGGCCGCCGCGGACTGAGCTGCGGCTGCGGGGCGAGCGCCACACTCTGGCCCGCGATCGCCGGGCCGTGCGCCACCACTACGACGTCGGAAACGAGTTCTTTGCGCTGTTCCTCGATCGCTCGATGACCTACAGCTGCGCGTATTTCAAGGCTGGCGCGGCCACGCTCGAGGAGGCTCAGGACGCCAAGCTTGAGCTGGTTTGCGCAAAGCTCGGGCTGCGCCGAGCAGAACGGGTGCTCGA
This sequence comes from uncultured Solirubrobacterales bacterium, assembly GCA_963849295.1. Classification (GTDB taxonomy): domain Bacteria; phylum Actinomycetota; class Thermoleophilia; order Solirubrobacterales; family Solirubrobacteraceae; genus Palsa-465. The sequence continues at coordinate 222,791 of CAWKGU010000005.1, read as the reverse complement.
TGTCGGTTGCGGCTGGGGTAGCTTCGCGATCCATGCCGCCACGCGCCATGGTGCGAGCGTGCTCGGGATCACGCTTGCCGAGCGCCAGGCAGAGCTGGCCCGCCGGCGAGTCCGCGAGGCGGGTGTCGCCGACCAGGTCGAGATCCGGATCGCTGACTACCGAGAGCTGGCGGAGCAGGGGTTCGACGCTGTCACCAGCATCGGCATGGTCGAGCATGTCGGTGAGGAGCGGATCGACGAGTACGCGAAGCGGCTCAGCGCGATGCTACGGCCCGGCGGCCGGCTGCTGAACCACGGGATCGCCAAGCTCAAGGACCTCGACACGCCCGACGAGGGACCGTTCTCGGAGCGGTTCGTGTTCCCCGACGGGGTGCCGCTGCCGCTGTCTCGGATTACGCTGGCTTTGGAGCGAGCGGGCCTCGTGACAACCCACGTCGAGGGACTGCAGGCCGACTACGCCGAGACGCTGCGCCACTGGATCGATCGCTACGAGTCCCGCTACGACGACGCCGTCCGGCTCGCTGGCGCCGAGCGCGCGCGCGTCTGGCGGCTCTACCTGCGCGCCGCGCGCCTGGGGTTTGAAACGGGCTGGGCGTCGATCTATCAGGTGCTCGCGCACCGTCCATGACCGGCGCTCGCGCGACCGTCCATGACTGGCGCCGGGCTACCGTAGGAGGGTGATCGAGCACGACCCGCCGTCACAGCGGCTCGCCGCATGGGTGTTCGCGATCGCCGCTCTGCAGCTGGCCGTCCTGCTCGCGACGAGCACTCGCTACGGCTATCACCGTGACGAGCTGTATTTCATCGTCGCCGGGTCTCATCCCGCGTTTGGCTACCCCGACCAGCCTCCGCTGGTCCCGCTGCTCAGCTCGGCGATGCACTCGCTTGCGCCAGGCTCGCTGTTGGCGCTCCGCGCGCCCTCGGCGGTGGCGAGCGCCGCGACGACAATCCTTGCCGCGCTGATCGCGCGTGAGGTGGGCGGTCGCCCACGTGCCCAGGTGATCGCGGCGGCCTGCGCGGCCGCTTCGGCGTTTGCGCTGGCCGTCGGGCACATCGTGTCCACGACGACGTTCGACATGTTGAGCACGACCGCGCTGGCATGGTTGCTGGTTCGAGCGGTGGTCCGTCAGCGCGGCTGGTATGTGTTGGCAGCGGGTGTCGTGGTCGGCGTCGGGCTGGAGGCCAAGCCGCAGGTCGGCCTCGTCGCGGTCGTGATGGCGGCAGCGCTTGTGGCGACGGGCCCACGAGCCCTCATCCTGTCTCGCTGGGGCGCCGGGGCCGCAATTGTGGCCGCGGCGCTGGCCGCCCCGTACGTGCTGTGGCAGGCGCAATACGGCTGGCCCCAGCTGACCGTGGCCCACCACATCGGCGGAAGTGCCGAAGGGGGCCGCGCCGGCTTCTTGCCGTTCCAGCTCGTGCTCGTCAGCCCGGTCCTCGTGCCAGTGTGGGTGGCCGGTCTTCGCGCGCCGTTCCGGCGGCCCGGCTGGGCAGCGCTGCGCTTCGCGCCGATCTCCTACGGCACCCTGGCCGTTCTCTACCTCGCGGGCAACGGCAAGGCCTACTACCTGGCCAGCCTCTACCCGCTGCTGCTCGGCTTGGGCGCCCTGCCCACGGCTGAGTGGCTCGATCGCAGCCCCGGTCGAATCCGGCTGCTGGTCCCCGCGATCGCGGTGAGCGCAGCCGTCAGCGCGTTTATCGCATTGCCGCTCCTGCCCCAACGCGATCTACAGGGGAGCCCCGTGATGGCCCTGAATCCCGACCAGGGCGAGACCGTCGGCTGGCCTCGCTTCATCGACACCGTCGCCAATGCCTGGTACCGCCTTCCGAGCGATGAGCGAGCCCACAGTGTGATCTTCACGAGCAACTACGGCGAGGCGGGAGCGATCGACTTGCTCGGTGGTCCGCGGCATCTGCCCCGCGCGTACAGCGGCCACAACGGGTTCAGCGAATGGGGCCAGCCGCGCGCGAATGCCACGCACGCCCTCCTGATCGGCTTTCAAGGGGCCCGGGATGCCGCGCCGTACTTCGACGGCTGCACGATGCTCGCCACGATCGACAACGGCGTCGGCCTAAACAACGACGAGCAGGGCAACGAAGTGATGCTCTGCGCGATAACGCGGCCGTGGCGAGCGCTCTGGCCGCGTCTAACCCATTTCGACTAGCTCAGCGCCACCGGCGGCCCATACGCCGCCTCACCGGACGCCAACTCGCCGTGCAGCTCACGCAGGTCGAAGTACATGATCGAGGCTGCCAGGCCGCCAAGCGGCGCGAGCAGGATGCCCGGCAGCAGCGACGTGAGGAAAAGCCCGATGAAGGCGTGTCCGCCCAGCGCCCTGAACGCCTGCTGGACAAGGAGCGTGATGAAGAGGACGACGACCATCACGGAGAAGACCTGCCAGCCGTTGCCGCGCACGAGCTGACGGCTGCGTCCGAACGAATCCATCGCCGGCCCCCGCTCGATGATCAGCACGGGGATTATCAGGGCCCAGATCGTCAACAGGTACAAGCCGGGAACGAGCAGCAATATGAGCCCAATCACGATCGCGATTCCGGCCAGCAACCCGATCCCGAACAGCGCCCCGATCCTCGGTCTGACCGACTCGAAGATCGCCCCGAGCGGTTGCAGCTGCCCGCTTACGCGCAGCTCTCGCACGACCTCGACGACAAGGCCGTAATACCAGAGCTCGCCGACGAGCCCCACAACTGCCGCCACAACGGCCAGCCCGGCACCGTGCCCGCTCAGCGCGGCCCCCGTGAGCAGCGCAACGAACAGGTAGATAATCGCCGCCGCCGGCAGCAGCACCGCGGCGGCACGGCCATAGAGCGCGAAGATCCGCGAGATCACTCCGCCTGCGTCGAGCTTCCCGGTCATCAGCGCCCGGATCCTAGGCCAGCGGTCAAGCTCATTTCGACTTCGCCGCCTCCAGCGCGGCTGGAGGGTCGAGCGAGCGGTCGCCCTGCAGCAGCCCCAACGCCCGGTCCGCGACCTCCGCGGCCTCGACACCCGAAAGCGACTCGTCCCGCAGCGCCAGCGCCAGCAGCACCTGCCGCATCAGCTCGGGATCGGTGGTGTCCGGCGGCGCCCCCGCTGGCGGGAGCGACCGCACCGAGGCAAGCAGGCCCCGCGCGCCGACCCCCCCGCCCAGACCGAAAAGCCGCCCGGGATGCTTGTCCGGGATCGTCGCAACGATCGCGCCGGTCGCAGGGTTGACGACCGCGACCTTGCTTCGCAGCCCGGAGCGCTCGAGCGCCAGCCGGTATCCCGACAGCCGCATGTAGCCGAGCTGCGCCGCGAGTTGTGCGAACGCCGCCGCCTCCGCCTCGTCGCGCACCCGAGGATGGTGAAGCGCGATCTGCGTACCCGCGTCGGGCAAGCTGGGATCCGGATCGGGAGCGACCAGCAGGAAACGCGTGCCCACCGAGCCTGCCGGCGCCGACGCCCGCGATGTCGACCAACAGCTGGTAGCCGCCGAGCCCGAGCGCGCCGACGATCCCGCTCGGCAGCGGGTGCTCCTCGAGGTATCCCGATGGATGGGTCAACTAATTGTCGAGCAGGCCGCCGACGATGCCGCCGATCATGTCGCGCCCCCCTCGCTGCGAGTTGCCACCCGCACCCTCCGCGACCGGCGGGTGGTAGTAGGCGCTCTGAAGTCCAACGCGTCCCGGGCCTGTGAACCTGTTGAACACGAGGTTGCCTCCGCCGCCCAACAATCCAGTCTTGAACCCATAGACCTCCTGGCTCATCTGCACGGAATGGTCTCGGAACAGCCAGCCGCCGGGCTCGATGTCGATCGTCTCGCCGGCGTCGAGCTGCTTCTCGAACACGTTGCCGTAGCCGTGCACCCACACCACGCCTTCGTGGTCGGCGGCGAAGAACTCGTCGACCCAGAAGCCGCCCCCGTAGAGCATGTTCGCGAACCCCTTGATCCGGCTGTAGTCGTACTGGACGTTGCTGGTGGCGGCGAGAAATTGATGCTCGCGGACAACGATCCCTTGCCCTGACTGCAGATGCAGCGCCGCGATGTGGCCGGGGGCGTCTCGGCTGAACGCAATTTCCCCGCCCGACTGAGCCTCGAGCAGCAGCAACGGCATCCCGCCGAACACGCGGCGCTTCAGGCCCTTTTTCAGCGGGTGCAGCCCGACCTGCATGTTGGGGTACTTCCACAGCAGCACGTGGTGCTCGAAGTACACCGGCACCTGTCCATCGAGCGCCATGTGAAGCACCGGAACGAGTTCGCCCTCCAGGCGGTAACTCAGTCCTGGCGCAGCTCCCTCGGTGATCTGCGTCGGCAGAATCTGCGGTGCCGTCGGCATTGCTCCCTCTCTCTCGATTCGACTGCGGAGGCCTAGTGTTGCACGGCGCGGATCGCCATCGGGAGACCGCCCTCAGGGCTCAGCGTCGGGACCTTTGAAACCCGCATGACGTAGCCCGGCACCAGCTCGAACCTGAAGCGCTGAAGCACGGAGGCGGCGATCGCTTTCACCATCAGCTGGCCAAAGCGTTTTCCGATGCAGATCCGCTGGCCGCCCCCGAACGGGATGTAGGCGCCGGGTGCTAGCGCGCGACGGCCCTCCGGGGTGAAGCGTTCCGGGACGAACTTCTCGGGCTCCGGGAACACCTCCGGCAGTCGGTGGCTGACCCAGGAGGAGTGGATCACGTGCACCCCCGCGGGGATCCGAAATCCGCCGAACTGAAACGGCTTCACGCTCATCCGCGGCCCGAACCACACCGGTGGGTACAGCCGAAGCGTCTCGTCCATCGCCTGGGACAAGAACGGCAGCCCCTCGAGCAGATCCTCAGCCGTAGGCGCCCGCCCGCCAAGTACCGCGTCAAGCTCTTCGGCGACGCGTGCCAGCACGTCTGGGTTGCGCGCGAGCTCGTAGAACAGAAACGACATCGTCGAGGACGTCGTGTCGTGGCCGCCGAACAGCAGGTGCATGACCTGGTCGCGCAGCTCGAGCTCGGTGAACCCCTCGCCATCCTCGTCGCGCGCTTCGATCAGCATCGACATGACGTCCTCGCCCGCATCTCCCGAGGATCGCCGCCGGGCGATCTCGGCGAACACGATCCGGTCGAGCTGACGTCGCGCCGTCTGCATCCGCGACCACGGCGTGCCCGGACCGCGGAGCAGCATCATCCAGCTCTCCGTGTCGTAGAAAGCCAGCGCTCGCTCGAACAGCGTCGCGGCGCGATGTCCGACACCGCCCGAGCGAGGATCGAGCCCCATCACCGCCCGCATCGCGATACTCATCGCGAGGTCGCGGACCCACTCGTACACGTCGGTCACCGACTCGGTCGGCCAGGACGCGAGCGCCCGCTCGGCCTCGTCGACCATGACCTCGACGGCGCTGTCCATCCGCCGGCGATGAAACGCCGGCATCATGATCCGCCGCGCCCGGTCGTGGTACTCCCAATCCGTCGTGATCAGCCCGTTGCCGATCAGCGGCGTGAGCTGCTCGCCGAACATGCCCTTGCGCCAGCTGAAGTTCTCGGCGCCTGAGACTGTGACGAAATGATTCGCCTCCGGCCCGATCAGCGCAACGATTCTGCGGTGCAGCGAGCGAAACGCAAACACCGGTCCATACCGCTGGTAGTAGGCGAGCAGCATCTCGAGCGTGTTGCGCTGAAAGCGATGTGTGCGCCCCAGGCTGAAGCCCATCTCCCCAGGAGGTAGTGGGCTGCCCCGCATCGCGAACTCGTCGCGGAGGTCGACGAGCACCCGGGCCAATGTCGGCGGACGTTCAGCCGGAGGCGCCTGCATCCCCCGGGACGATAGATAATCGGCACTCGTGCCGACGATCTACGTCACCGGCCACCGCAACCCGGACACCGATTCGATCGCCTCCGCGATCGGCTACGCAGAGCTGAAGCGCCGGATCGATCCAAACAACGAGTACGTCCCCGTCCGCCTCGGCGAGTGCAATGCCCAGACGAGCTGGGTTCTCGAGCGCAGTGGCGCGCCCGAGCCCGAGTTCCTTCCGCACGTGATGCTGCGGGCCTGCGACGTGATGCAGACAAGCTTTCCGAGGATTGACCAGGATGCCCCGATCCGCGCGGCGGGGCTCCAAATGGCCCGCGCCGAGCTCGATCTCGTGCCGGTGACGAACTCCAGCGGAGCGTTGACCGGGGTCGTCACCGAGCGCGCGCTCGCGCGGCGCTACGTCCGCGAGTCGCGCCAGACCTCGACACTTAAGGAGGCGCCGACATCGATCCGGGCGATCGTCGATGTGCTGGAGGGAGAGCTGATCGCCGGCGAGGACCGTCAGCTCGCTGGGCGCGTGTGGGTCCACTCGATGGACGTCGCCTCGCCGAGTGGCATTTCCGAAGGTGACGTTGTCGTCCTGGGAAACCGCGAGGACGCCCAGCAGCTCGCGATCGAGCGCGGTGCCGCGCTGATCGTGACGTCAAACAGCTCGCGCCCGAGCGACGGCGTGCTGGAGCGCGCGCGGAACAAGGGCACCGCCGTGGTCGTCTCGCCCCTGGACAGCTACGTCTCGGGCCGAATGATCACGCTGGCCGCGCCCTGCCAGGCGTTCATGGAAAAGGACCCGTTGACGGTGACGACCGAATACCTCGTCGCAGACGTCTCTGAGCAGATCAAGGAGATCCACTACGGGGCTGCGGTCGCGATTGACTCCGAGCGCCGTCCGGTCGGACTGATCACGCGTTCGGACCTGGTCGCACCCGCGCGCCGGCGGGTGATTCTGGTCGATCACGCGGAGCAGGGACAGAGCGTCCCCGGAATCGAGCACGCCGAGATCGTCGAGATCCTCGACCACCACCACATCGGCTCGATCGAGACCCGCGTTCCGGTCAGGGCGACTTTCGACCCGGTGGGCTCGACCGCGACGCTGGTCGTCGAGCGATTTCGCCAGAACGGGCTCGAGCCGGCGCACGCGACCGCGACGGCGCTGCTCGCGGCGGTGCTCTCCGACACGGTGATCCTCAACTCCCCAACCACGACCGAACGCGATCATGCGGTCATCGGCTATCTGGAGCGGGTGCTCTCCTGCGACCCGCAGGCATTCGGGCGGGAGATGTTCGAGGCGACCGCCGATGTTTCCGAGGTCAGCGCTGCCGAGATCATCTCGCGCGACGCCAAGCAATACCAGGTCAGTGGCGGCCAGACGATCTGCATCGCCCAGATCGAGGTCGTCGGCGGGGGGCTGCTGGATCGATCGGGGGAGCTGCTCGACGCGCTGCGCAGCGCCCGCGAGGACAAGGGCTTTCAGCTCTACGCGCTGATGATCACAGACGTACTGAGCAAGGGCACCGACCTGCTGGTGGCCGGCGACCTCGCGGCGGTAGCACGCACTTTCGGCGCCCAACCGCAAGACAGCGTGATCGAGCTGCCCGGCGTGATGAGCCGCAAGAAAGAGGTCGCGCCGAAGCTCCTACAAGCTTTCTAGGTGTTCGGGGCGGCACATGTGCCGCCCCGCGGCGGCGCGCATGCGCGCCGCCGAGACCGGGCGCATGCGCCCGGTCTGGCCCGCGGCGCATGCGCCGCGGGCTCAAACTGGTGAGGAGACCGCCAGGACCGGCGCCTCGCCCCACAGCTGCTCGAGCCGGTAATAGTCGCGCGTCTCCGGCGTAAAGACGTGGACGACGACGTCGAGGTAGTCGATCAGGATCCAGCGTGACTGGGAGAGACCTTCGACGCGGTGGGGCAGGATCCCGTGCTCGGCTTTCATCCGCCCGTGGATCGCGTCGTGGATCGCCTTGGTCTGGCGCTCGGTTCGGCCCGTGCAGATGACGAAGTAGTCGGAGTAGGAGATGATCCCCCGCAGATCGAGCTGCACGATGTCGAGAGCTTTACGGTCTGATGCGTACTCGGCGATCGCCAGTGCGATCTCGTCGGGCGTCAATTCGCGGAACCTCCGTACAGGTTGTTTTGCTCGATGTAGGCGGCTACCCGGTCCGGGACGATGTACCTGATCGGCCGCCCCCCGTGGACCCTCCCGCGGACCATCGTCGACGAGATCCCAATTCTCGGCATCCGGAAGAACTCGGAGCGCTCGCCGCCGGGAATGCGCTCCAACGCTGCTTGCACCGCCGCTCGCGAGGTTCCCCGCCGTTTCGCGATCGCGAGCCGCGCGAGCGAGAGCACCCGTTCGGGCTCATGCCAGCGTGGCAACCCCACCGCGATGTCGCCGCCGACGATCAGCAGGAGCTCGGTATCTGGTGACTGGGCGTGCAGCGTCTCAAGCGTATCGACTGTGTACGACAGCCCTTCCCGCTCGATCTCGAGGTCCGAGACCGTGAAGCGTTCGTCTCCGTCGACGGCGAGCCGGCACAGCGCGAGACGGTGCTCCGCGCCGGGCTCATCCTCGACGGGCTTGTGTGGCGGGACGCGCGCGGGAATCAGCGTCACCCGGTCGAGGCCCAGCTGTTCGTAGGCCTCTTGGGCACAGACGAGATGACCGAGATGTGGCGGGTTGAACGTCCCGCCGAGAATCCCCACGCGGGTCACTACGGTCGGATCTGCCCTGAGCCCTCGACGAGATACTTGAACGTGCACAGCTCCCGCAGCCCGATCGGACCGCGGGCATGGAGCTTCTGCGTGGAGTTGCCGATCTCCGCGCCCATCCCGAACTCGTAGCCGTCGGTGAAGCGCGTCGAGGCGTTGACGTACACGCAGGCGGCGTCGACGCCGTGCTGGAACGCCTGTGCGCTGGCGTAATCGCTCGTCACGATCGCCTCGGAGTGGCCGCTCCCATGAGCATTCACATGTGCGATGGCCTGCTCGGTCGAGCCGACGACGCCGACTGCGAGCTCGAGCGCGAGGTACTCGGTGTCCCAGTCCTCGTCGCTCGCCCCGTCGATGTCTACTCGCCCGTCGGCGGCCGCGATCGCTCGCTCGTCGCCGTGGAGTCTCACGCCGGCTTCGCTCAGCGCTGTCAGCGTGGCGGGAAGGAACTCATCCGCGATCGCCTCGTGCACGAGCAGCGTCTCGGCGGCGTTGCAGACGCCCGGGCGCTGGAGCTTGGCGTTGAGGATGATCGCGCGGGCCATCTCGAACTCGGCGCTCTGGTCTACGTACACGTGGCAGTTGCCCGACGCGGCGTAGATCACGGGCACGGTCGCGACGCCCTTGAGCGATGCCTTCAGCCCCTCGCCGCCACGGGGAACGATCAGGTCGACGACGCCCGTCTGTGTGGCGAGCTCGGCGATGTCCTCGTGACCTCCAGCGACCAGCGCGATCGCGCCCTCAGGCACCCCGACGTCAGCCGCCGCCGATGAGGCGATGTGGGCGAGCAGCGCATTTGAGCGCGCCGCGGCCGAGGACCCGCGCAGCACGATCGCGTTCCCTGACTTCAGACACAGCGCCGCGGCATCGATCGTGACGTTCGGACGCGCCTCGTAGACGACCGCGACGACGCCCAACGGGACGCGTACCTTCCGCACATCGAGACCATTGGGGAGCCGATGGCCGTCGATGACCTCATTAACCGGATCGGGCAGCGCGATGATCGCCCGCACTCCCGCGGCCATCGCGCGCACGCGAGCTGGATCGAGATGGAGCTTGTCGAGGAAGGCAGTCGTGTACTCGCCATGGCTAGCCGACTCGAGGTCGGCGGCGTTTGCCTGGAGGATCTCCTCCGTCCGCATCTCGATCGCGGCGGCGATCGCCTCCAGCGCGTGATTCCTGGCCTCGGTGTCGAGCGTGGCGAGCGTGCGCGAGGCGCGCTTGGCGGCCAAGCAGATTTCTTCGACGGATGAGGCGGTAGTGGCCATGGTCCTCGGTACAGGTTACGCGAGCACGAAGTAGTCTCGATGGACCGCCTCCTCGCTCGCGCGGGGCAGCAACTCGCGCACATCCCGCGACTTGAGCCCACATACCTGCTTGAGCTCGGCAGCCGAGTAATTGCTGATCCCCTTGCCCACCGCCTCGCCGTCGTGTGCCACCTCGACGGCGTCGCCCGCATCGAAAGACCCAATCACCTCGACGATCCCCACCGGCAGCAGGCTGGTGCCGCCCTCGCGCAGCGCACGTGCGGCACCGGCATCGACGAGCACCCGCCCCTTGACCGGCTTGGCGTACTTGAGCCACAGCTTGAAGCTCGAATATCGACCCTCCCGCGCGTCAAACCGTGTTCCCACCTGCTGGTTCCTCGCCGCCTGAAGGATCGTGCCCGGCCGCAGCCCGCTGGCAATCACCGTTGGGATCCCGGCGGCGGTGGCCATCTCGGCCGCGACCACCTTCGAGCGCATCCCGCCCGACCCCAGGGGAGAAGTGGCGTGGCCGATGTCGAGCTCCTCGAGCGCATCGAATTCGGTGACGCTCGGCACGAGCCGAGCGCTGTCGGTTGCGTGGGGGTCGGCGGTAAACAGTCCCTCCGCGTCAGTCAGCAACAGCAGCAGCTCAGAGCCGAGCAGGATCGCGACCTGTGCGGCCAGGAAATCGTTGTTGCCAAATGAGATCTCGTCCGTGGTCGTCGTGTCGTTCTCGTTGATAACCGGCACAACTCGCCAGTCGAGCAGCTTGCGCAGCGTCTGGCGCGCGTTCAGATAGTGGGTCCGCGCACTCATATCGAAGAACGTCAGCAGCACCTGAGCGGTCGGTACCTCGCGAGCGCGCAGCAGCGAGTCATACACCTGGTAGAGCTTTCCCTGCCCGACGGCGCTTGCGGCCTGCAGCTCGTCCATCGCGCGGGGGCGCATCGGGATCTCCATCACCCCCATTCCGCGCGCGATTGCGCCGCTGGTCACGACAACCGGCGTGCGTCCGGCGCGATGTAGCTCTGCCAGCTGATCGCAGAGCGGTTCGAGCACGTCCATCCGCACGTCACCGCGCTCGTCAGCGACGATACTCGAGCCAAGCTTTACGACGAGGGGGCTCATCGGCTCGAGAGAATAGGTGGTGAGTCCCGGCGCTACCGGGAGCCACCTACCAGCCCAGAACGCTGCCGTGCTTCGGCTTCTTGTGCCTGCGATGCGACTTGTGCGCCTTGCCGGCGTGGGCCGGGCACCATGGGTTCGCTGGGATGCCCTTGCACGGATTCGGCATTCCCGGCAACTCGCTCGCCGGCGGCAGCGGGTGCATCACCACCGTGGTTCGCCGGGGGTAGTTGTCGCCGGGGGCACAGGGTGCCTTGCCGACGAGCGGGAAGTACAGCGTCGAGTCGCACGCGACCTCTTCTGTGAAGTCGGCCGACTGCGGGTTTGTGTCGCTCGGGGGGACCATGTGACCGTCACACTTCGGATATTGCGTTTGTGCGTTTGACGGTGTTGCGGTGAGGGGACCAGCCGTATCCTTGTTGCCGCCGAAGCAGTTGGTCGGACCGGGCTCGAAGTTCGTCAGCGCGAAGTCGCCGTTCGTGCGGTTGGCGTAGGCGCCGTTATTGGCGAAGCTGTTGTCGAACAGCGCGTTGCCCCACTCGTCATAGACGCACGCCGGCTGCCCCCCCGGTGCGCTCGTTCCACCGGTGCACGGCGGGCCGCTGTCGGGGAACGGCACGACGATCACGCCCCAGGCATCGTTGTGGGTGATCGTGTTGTCGATCACGGTGTCGTTGCGCGTGCCTGCCAGCGAGACCCCCGTTCCAACAGGCCCTGCAGCAGCGAAGCCTGCCGACGGGATGTTGGGGTTGTTGTTGTCGTGCACGTAGTTGTGCATGAACACCCAGCACGAGTGGGTGTGGGTGATCGGGCTGATCCCGTTGTTCGGACACGCGCCGTTCTGTGGCGGTGGGTTGTCGCCGTTCTGGCTGTTGGTGGAGAAACCGGTCTCGTTGTTGTCCCATTCGGAGTTCTTGACGACGAGCTGACCACCGGAGTTGGAGCCTGAGTACCCCAGCGCGTTGTACTCGGACCAGGCGTGATTGACGATCTGGTTGCACTCCTGCTGGCAGGCGCCGATGTAAAAGCCACTGTCGTTGAAGTTGCTGGTGTATGCGTGATCCCACGTGCCGCCGTTCCAGTTGCTGGAGAAGATTCCGTAGGCGGCCGCCGTGGATGAATCGCTGGGGTCGTAATAGGTGCTTGTCGCGGTTAGGTAGGAGCCGTAGTAGTCGCGGCCGCCGACCTTGGCGCTCCCGTCGCCGCCGTTCCACCAGATCTCGTTGCCGGCATCGCCCGAGCCGCCCAGGTAGTTGCAGGCGGTCAGGTTCTGGATCCACACGTTGCGCGCCTTCCAGACCATTAGCCCGTTCAGTCCCAGCGGCTTCGCGCCGTTCTGACCGGACGGTCCGAACTCCTGATCTGTTTTGTTCGAGCTGCACTTTGGCGATCCCGGCTTGGTGCCGTCGACGACCACGGTGTTGCGGTTCATGCCGCGGATGTAGAGGTTCGGAGTTGTGATCAGAACTCCGGCGGGCGAGCGCTTCGCGTCGGCAGGCGCGGCGCCACCGTGCTCCTTGTAATCGCCCGGTCCGATCAGGATCCAGTCGCCCGACTTGGCGGCGTTGACGGCAGCCTGTATCGACTTGTACTGCCCCCTGATCCCGTGGTAGGTGCCAACCAGCAGCACGCGCGGATGGTGTTTGGTCTTGGTCTTGTAACCGTGCCGAGCGGTTGCCTGGACGCTCCCCAGCAGGACAGCCATCGCGGCAAGCGCGAGCACGGAAATCGAGATATGAAGTCGGCGGCGCGTCATTTGCACATGTGGTAGATCCGGATGAACGTGAATTTCTCCAAGCGCTTTCCGACCTTGAGCTGCTCTGTGAACGTCACCCGGGTGTGGCCGTGCTTACTCACGCCTACCTTGACGGCGCCCTTGTGTGACTTGAGGCGCCGGTGCCCGATTCGGGCGCCGAAGGCCTTGAGGCGGTCGTGCGGCGCCAACGCCACACGGACCGTCAAAACCGACGCGCGAACGCAGGCCACCTTTGTGACCTGTCCGCTGCACCATGCGTTGGCGGGGGCACCAGCGCACGGGTTGGGCATCGTCTTCTGCGCCGGCGGAAGCTGCATCGCGGGCTTGCCGTACGGCGGGTATTTGGCCTCCACTCCGTGCGGGCATGGGAACAGCGCCTGCGAGGCGCACGCGATCTGCTCGTCGAAGTTCGGATCGTTGGAGTGCGCTGTGTAGTTCTGCCCGCACACGCTGTTGGCATCGATGTTCGACGGCGCGCTCGTCAACGTCCCGGAGGTGTCTGAGTTGTCGTGGAAGCAGTTGCTGTCGGGGTTGTAGTTCTCACCCTGTTGTGAGTACTCGGCGATGTCGCCGTTCGACGCGTTGCCGAAGTAACCGTTGTGCGTGAACGAGTTGTGCGCGAACTCGCTGCCCCAGTCGTCGAACCAGCACAGGGGTTGGTTCGGCGTCGAGAGGTCCATGCCGCCCTGACAGTGCGCGATCGCAGGGGGTGTCTCGGTATCGGGGAAGGGGACGAAGATGATTCCCCAAGCACCGTTGTTGACGAACCGGTTTTTGATGAAGATGTCGTCGCGACCGCCGTAGATCGTCATCCCGGTGCCTGGCACCGCGAGCCCAGCGATCCCCTGGACCGGAACGTTCCCGTTGTTGTTGTCGTGAACGTAGTTGTTGATGAAGGTCCAGCAGTCGTAGGTACGCTGGATCCCGCTCTTCACATAGGGGTTTGAGCCGCCCTTGGAACACGCTCCGTCCTGCGGTGACGGAGCATCGTCGTTGTTCAGATCCCCCGTCGCGAACCCGGTCGAGTTGTTGTCCCACTCGGAGTTCTCGACGAGGATGTGGCCCCCGGCATTCGTGCCCGAGTACCCCTGGGGCGAGTTCTCGGCGTGGACGTGGTTGAGCGTGACCTCGCAGTTGGGGCAACCGCCCACGTAGAACGAGGAATCGTTCATGTTGGAGGCGTAGTCGTAATAGAACTCGCCGTGTCCGGGGGGCGCGGTGTTGTCGGAGTAGATGCCATATGACGCCGACGGCGAGTTGGCGTCCTTGTAGTACGTGGAGGTCGCGGTCAGATAGCTGCCCCACCAAGTCCCGAGGCTGCGCTGGAGTCCGGTCGATTGTTCAGCGTCCCACCAGATCTCGTTGCCGGCGCCCATGTCCCCGTTGAGGAAGTTGCAGGCGGAGAGGTTTTCGATGATCACGTTGGGGGTCTTGTAGACAAGGATCCCGTTGCGACCACTCGGCTTGCCTGCCGAGTCGGGCGGCCCGAAGACCTGGTCTGCCAGCGCGCTGCTGCACCGCGGACCGGACTTGGTCCCGTCGATCCAGACCTTGTTGCGATTCATTCCCCGGATCCAAAGACCTGGCGTCTGAATCAGCAGCCCCGCGCCGCCTCGGTCGTCGCCGTGGCCGCCGACCGTCTTATACGTGTTCGGCGTCTTGTAATCGCCCGGGGCGATCAGAATCCAGTCATTGGGCTTTGCGGCGCTGACGGCAGCCTGAACGCTGGTGAATTCCCCCGGGATGCCGTGGTATGTGCCGACGCGGAGCACCCGCGCAGAGGCGGCCCCGCAAGTTACGAGGCTCGCGAGTGCAAGCAGTGCTAGGACTACGCGGCGCATCTGATCTCTTCCGCCCCGCGCTCTCGGCAGTGGCCATCCCCGGGTTCGTCCTGAGCAGCCACTCCTGATTTCGGAGCGATGTCGGCCAATCTTATCCCCGCGAACGGCGAGGCGTGGCGATTGCGCTACGTCCCCGGATCGAGGTCGAACGCCACGCCCGCGATCTCGACCTCATCGCCCGCCTCGAATCCCGCCGCCTCCAGCGCGCCGATCACCCCGATCCCACGCATACGCCGCTCGAGGTGCGCCAGCGCGTCCTCGTTGTCGAGGTCGTACCGGAGAATCAGGCGCTCGACGCCGACGCCCGTCACCCGGTAGCTGTGATCGCCAGTGCGCTCGACGTGGTAGGCGCGATCCGCCGTTGGTCGAAAGACGCGGTGCTCCGCGAGCGCAGCTGGTTCACGCTCCGGTGGGATCTCCTCCTCGTCAGCCTGGGCGGTCCGCCGCGCGATCTCGGCGGTGAGCTCGCGCAGTCCGGTTCCCGCAACCGCCGAGGTAATGACGACTGGAACGTCGGGCCCCAGCCTCTTCTGCCACCGCTGTCGCGCTTGCGCCGCCTCGGCCGTTTGCACCAGATCGGCCTTCGACAGGGCGAGGATCCGGGGTAGCCCGGCGAGCCGCGGGTCGTACTGCCTGAGTTCGCTCTCGACCGTCTCGCGGTTCGCGACCGGGTCCGATCCGTCGAGCGGGCGCAGGTCGAGAACGTGGACAAGTAGCCGCGTCCGCTCGACGTGGGCAAGGAACTCGTGCCCCAACCCCGCGCCCGCGCTGGCGCCTTCGATCAGGCCGGGAATGTCCGCGAGGACGAGCTGCCTGTCGGCCAGCTCGAGTGTGCCGAGCGCGGGCTCGAGTGTGGTGAACGGATAGTCGGCGACCTTGGGGTGCGCGCGCGTGATTCGCGAGAGCAGCGAGGACTTGCCGGCATTGGGCAGGCCGATCAGGCCCACGTCGGCCAGCAGCTTGAGCCTGAGCGTCAGCCATGTCTCGTCTCCCGGGAGCCCTCGTTCGGCGAACCGCGGGGCCTGGTGAGTGGGTCCGGCGAAGCGTTTGTTACCGCGACCTCCCGGACCGCCGCGGGCAACCTGGGCCCGTTGTCCCGGTATCACGAGGTCGTAGCGGCTGCCGTCCGCCTCGACTAGCACCTCGGTGCCGGGCGGAACCGCGATCTCAAGCGTCTCGCCATCGGCGCCGTGGCGAAGCGCTCCTTCGCCATGCCGGCCCCGGCCGGCTTTGAAATGCGCCGAGCGGCGGAAGCGCTCCAGGTCGCGCAGCGACGCATCGCAGACGAGCACGACGCCGCCCCCACGACCGCCATCGCCCCCGTCCGGTCCACCCTTGGGTACGTGCGCCTCGCGGCGGAAGCTGAGGCACCCGTTGCCGCCGGGGCCGGCCTGGACGTGAATGCGAGCTCGATCCTGCACTGCGAAGATTGTCCACCAGGCCATGGCTGATCCTGTGTTCCTGATCACCGGCGCCTCGAGCGGAATTGGCGCCGCCACCGCACGACGGGCCGCCGAAGCGGGTTACCGGTTGGTGCTCGCCGCCCGCTCGCTCGATCGGCTGAACGAGCTGGTGTCCGAGCTGGGAGGCGAGGATCGGGCGCTCGCGGTCCGCTGCGACGTGACCGACTGGGCGGCGCAGCAGGAGATGGTCGCGGCCTCGCTGAAGCGCTTCGAGAGGATCGACGTCGCTTTCGCCAACGCCGGGTTCGGGGCAACTCGCGGGTTTGAGAAGGAGACGCCCGAACACTGGCGTGAGATGGTGCTGACCAATGTCTACGGCGTGGCGCTCACGATTCGGGCAACGATCGCGCCGCTGCGCGAGGCTCGTGGTCACCTCCTCCTGACGGGGTCGGTCGCGGGACGGCGCGCGCTGCCAGGGTCCCTCTATTCAGCGACGAAGTGGGCGGTCACGGCGATGGGCGAGGCAGCACGCCAGGAGCTGAACGACACCGGAGTCCGGGTTACCCTGATCGAGCCGGGGATGGTCGACACACCGTTCTTCGAAAGCCCCGTATCCGGCGCGCTCGACGCCGACGATGTGGCGGCCGCAGTGATGTTCGCGGTCTCCCAACCCGACCGGGTCGACGTCAACGAGATTCTTCTCAGACCGACGTCACAGAGCGGTTAGGGTCCGCTGTCGAGAACGGCTATCTGGGAGGTGCCGCTGTGACCCTGCTCACGGGCTTCAAGAAGTTCCTGCTGCGAGGCAACGTCGTCGACCTGGCCGTAGCGGTCGTGATCGGCACCGCGTTCGCGGCGGTCGTCAAGGCGCTGGTGGCCGATCTGCTGACGCCGATCATCGCTCTGATCTTTGGCAAGCCGAATTTCGGCGGGCTGTCGTTCACGGTCAACAGCAGCCATTTCCTGTACGGCGACTTCATCAACAACCTGATCACGTTCGTGTCGATTGCCGCGGCCGTGTACTTCTTCGTGGTGGCCCCGGTCACCAAGCTGATGGAACGCCGAACGCAGGAGAACCCGGACGAGAAGGAGTGCCCGGAGTGCACGAGCGCGATTCCGGTGAAGGCCCGCCGCTGCCCGCAGTGCACGGCGGTGCTGAGCGCAGAGTCCGGCTTAGCGGGCGAGGGCTGACTTGAGGTCCGCCTCCACGGTCTGCCCCTCGCGGTTGACCTGCTCCTCCGTGTAGCGGATCACGACCGGATATCCGGCTGCTCGCAGCCGTAGCTCGCGGTTGCGGTCGTTCTCGGTCTGCGCCTTGGTGCGGTGGCCTCGATGCCCGTCGAGTTCGACGATGACCCTGTGGTCTCGCCATAAGGCGTCGACCGTGATGCCTGCGATCTTGACATTCACCTCTGGCAGGGGGATGCCGGCCGCCTCGCACAGCTTGAGGAACCTGCGCTCGAGCCTTGAGCGCGTGCGGGCGAGGCGTGGCTCGTGGCGCCGGAGCGCCCTGCGAAGCTTCGCGGTCCCGCGTTTGCCACGGACCAGGACCGCCTTGACCAGTTCGACGTCCAGGAGGTCGTGGTACTCGGCCTCAGCCAGGACGTAGCGAAGGTCATCGAACCGGGCGGCCGCCGCGTAGTCGAGAAGCACCGTGCTGATCGGGGTGATGGGAATCCCCCTGTGCCAGACGCGATCCGGGGGCCGACGCGAGTGCACACGGACGCGTCCCACCGACCGCCGCCGTCCGGGCGTGCTCACGTCAATCTTGTGCGGACGGCGATTGCTCAGACCGAGCCACCAGACCGCCGTCGCGTGGCTGAGCATCGCCCCGGGCCCCGCGTACAAGAGTGCCTCCGCGAGATCGCCCTCGGGGCTCGGCGCAACGTGGCCGACCGCATAGACGCCGGGCAGTCTGCGGTGGAGGTAACCGGTCGGCGACCCACCGGGGATGATGGCCCGATTCCGATGCCCAGCGTCCTTCAAGCTGGCCGCGGCAGATCCGTCCGCCTTGCCGCTTCGCCATAGCACCGCGACCCGAACTTTGGCATTTCCCGACCGACATGGGTCAACCGATTCGCCAAAGTTCGGAGAAGCACGCCCGGGAGGGTGACGCCCTCCCGTGCAACAAAACAAGACGCTTAAGTCAAGACTTTGAAACAGGTTGGACGGAAACGACCCGTCCCTGTCGCCCACGGCTGAACTCGACGACCCCGGCGGAACGGGCGAAGATCGTGTCGTCCTTGCCGATGCCCACGCCGTTGCCCGGCCTGAACCGGGTGCCGCGCTGGCGCACGATGATCTCGCCGCCGGTCACCGTCTGCCCGGCGAACACCTTGACGCCGAGGCGCTTCGCGTTCGAGTCGCGGCCGTTGCGCGAGGAGCCGAGGCCTTTCTTATGAGCCATCTTTCGTCTCCTTCGAAGAGGAATCGGGCTTCTTTGCGGCTGGCTTGCGCGCCCGGGACGCGCGAGGTTTGGCGGTGGGCTTGGCCTCGGGTTTGGCCTCGGGCTTGGCCTCGCCGCTTGCCTCGCGCGTCGACCCGTGCGCTTCCGCCGCGCTGCGCGACCGTCGCGCTCCCATCTTGATCGCCGTCACCTCGAGCCGAGTCAGCTCCTGGCGGTGGCCGGTGCGGCGCTTGTAGCCCCGTTTCGGCTTGAACTTGACGATGCGCAGCTTGGGGCCGCGCTCGTGACCCAGCACCTTTGCCTCGACCTTCACCTTCGCCAGCTCGTCGCCGTCGACGACATTCGAGCCATCCACGTACAGCAACGGCTGGAGCGCAACCTTGGCGCCGTCGTCGGCAGGCAGCCGCTCGACGAGCAGGGACTGGCCCTGCTCGACGCGGTATTGCTTGCCGCCTGTCTTGACGATCGCGTACATGGCTACTCCGAAGAAGACGCCGAGGTGCTGGACTTTGCCTTGGCGCTCGAACGGCGCCGTCCGCCTCTGCGGCCACGACGCCGAGGCTTCGATTCTACGCCATCCTCTGAGGCCTCCGGTGAGCCCTCGGCATCGATCAGGGATGCGCTCGCCGAGGTCCTGCCGACCTCCTCGATCCGCACCAGCCGTTTCTCCCCCACAAATGGGGTCGCGTCGCGGACCGAGATGATGTAGCCGTCGACCTTGGCGACCGCGTCGCCGGGGCTGTACATGTGCGGCTCGACGATCTCGACGTAGACCTCTTCGCCCTCGCGGAAAGGCACGGCGCGCTCCAGCACCTGCTGGTGATCCCCCTCCTGCAGCACATCGAAGTGCTCGAGCGGGAGACCCTCCGATCCCTCGAAGACGAACAGCTTCCCGGTCTCGTCTTCGATCGCGTGCAGGGAGCGGGCATCGTCTCCCGTGAACTGGGCGCTGACGCGCGGGTTCATCTGGACCAGCAGCGCCTCTGCCTTGGTCTCCTTCGCGAGGTCACGCATTCGGCGCTCGAATTCGATCGCGATCGTTTCCTCTGACTTGATCACGCCCTCGCCGTTGCAGGTGGGACATGGGCGGGTCATGATCTCCCGCACGCCGTCGGTGACATTCTGCCGCGTCATCTCGACCAGTCCCAGGGGAGAAATCTCGACCACAAACGTCTTCGTGCGATCCTCGTCGAGCGCCTTGCGCAGGGACTTCAGCACCGCATCGCGGTTGCGTGCGCGCGCCATGTCGATGAAGTCGATCACGATGATCCCGCCGATATCTCGTAGCCGCAGCTGGCGGACAACTTCGTCCGCGGCTTCGAGGTTCGTCTTGGTGATCGTGTCCTCCAGCCGGGCTCCCTTGCCCCGTCCGATGAAGCTGCCCGAGTTGACGTCGATCACCGTCAGCGCCTCGGCGTAGTCGATCATCAGATAGCCGCCACTCGGGAGGTCCACACGCCGCGACAGCGTCGAGGCGAGCACCTCTTCCACGCCAAACGCCTCAAACAGCGGCTCCTTGCCCTCCCATAGCTCCACGTACTCGACCAACTCGGGCGCAGTCCGCGAGAAGAACGAGAGCAGCCGGTGGTGCTGCTTGGGGTCGTCGACGATCGCGCGCTCGAACGCCGAGGAGAAGATGTCGCGCACAACTCTCACCGACAGGTCGGCCTCCTGGAACACCAGCGCCGGGGCGGGCGTTTCGGCGACCCGCTTCTCCAGCACCTCACCGAGCTTGAACAGGTAAACGAGCTCGCGCTCGAGGTCGACGCGCTTGGCGCCCTGTGCCGCGGTGCGGATGATCACTCCGGCCCCCTTCAGGTCGAGCTTGGCTGCCTCCTTTCGCAGCTGCTCGCGATCTGAGTCATCGAGCCGGCGGGAGACCCCCACACCCTCGCCGTAAGGGGCGTACACCATGTAGCGGCCCGCGATCGTCAGGTCCATGGAGAGGCGAGCGCCCTTCGTCCTGAGCGGGTCCTTGACCACCTGGACGACGATCTCCTGCCCTGGCTTGAGCATGTCGGTGATCTGGCGTCCCTCACGGCTGCCGCCGCGCCCGCGGCGGGGCGCCTCGACGCCGGGAAGCACGATCTCATCGACGTGCAGAAAGCCGTTCTTCTCAAGGCCGATGTCGACAAACGCCGCCTCCAGCCCCGCGAGCACGTTGTCGACGCGGCCCTTGTAGATGTTGCCGACGATCGAGCGAGCGCCGCGGCGCTCGAGATAGAGCTCGGCTACGCGGTAGTCGTTATTGGAAGTCGCGCTCTTGCGCCGCGTGCGCGAGGAGCCTGACCTTCGGGCGACCGTGCCGGTCGCCTCCAGCAGCGCGACCCGGGTCTCACCGCGGTCGACGCTGACCAGTACTTGCTTCTTCAATTGTCATTCAGTCCTTTATGGATGGGGCTGCGCGCGCCTGGCGGCGGCGCAGCTGGTTTGAGCACCCGCGCAGCGAAATTGGATCGCGCGGCGGGTCATCACGAAATCAGCGCCCGGCCCTTCGTCGCCGCCGCGATCCGTGCCTGGACATAGATCGACTGCAGCAGGCCAAGCGCAATGAACGTCACGAGTACCGACGAGCCGCCGTAGCTCATGAGCGGTAAGGGCACGCCGGTGATCGGCATGATCCCAATCGTCATGCCGACGTTGACGAAAACCTGGAACATCAGCATCGCCAGGATTCCTCCCGCGATCAGCGTCCCGAACAGGTTCTTGGACATCGTCAGGATTCGCAATGCGCGCCAGATCAACAGCGCGTACAGCGAGAGCACCAATGCGGCGCCAACGAAACCATAGGTCTCGCCGACGACCGCGAACACGAAGTCGGTCTGGTTCTCCGGTAGGAAGTGAAGGCTGGTCTGAGTGGCGTGGGCCACGCCCCGTCCCGCCTTCTGGCCCGACCCGATCGCGATAAGCGACTCCGTGATGTTGTAGGTCTGGTTGCGCGGGTCGTGCGAGGGGTTGAGGAAGCCCGTGAGGCGCTGCACTTGGTAAGGCTTGAGCACATGCACGCCGAGCGCAGGCGCCCCCGCGAGCACGATCGTCACCGACACGGCGAACATCGCCACCAGCGCAGTCAGCTGCTTCCACGAGGTCCCCGCGAAGAACAGGATCGTGAAGCCGACGGCGACGTAGACCATCCCGGTACCGAGGTCTGGCTGGGGAATCACGATCAGCGCCGGGATCAGCGCCAGAAGCATGATCCGAGCCGTCGTGCGGCGCTCGTACAGCCTGCGCGAGCGGTCCACCGCGAACGCTCCCAGCGCCGCGATCAGCAGGATCTTGCCGAACTCCGAAGACTGGACCTGGAAGAACGGCAGCGGGATCCAGCGGTGCGCTCCGCGCACAACCGGCATCGCGAACACAACGATGTTGAGCGCGATCAAGAGCGCGTACATCCCGAACTTGTATTCACGCAAGCGCGAGTAGTCGATCCGTACCAGCAGCACCGCAATCGCGATTCCGATCGCGGCGTAGATCGCCTGACGCTCGACGTAATAGAGCGGCTGTCCCGGCATCGCCGTGCGGGTCGCGCCCTTCAGGGTGACCAGTGAGCAGGCGAGCAGGCCCAGCGCGGCGAGCGCCATGAGCGGATCGAACAGCGATAACGACCGCTGACGCGGCAGTGCCTCAGCATCGTCGAGGGTATGTATCGGGGTCGCGCTCATCTGGGCACCGCTCGCCATCCGGGCTCGCCGAGTTCGGTGCCCAGATGAGTCGTCCGGCTGCTCATAGTGTCTTTGACGTCCCGGCCACGAACGATCCTCGCTTACCGAAGAACCACTGAGAGAGGATTTGTCGCGCAGCGGGAGCCGCCGCCTGGGCGCCGAAGCCCCCCTGCTCGACGGTCACGACGACCACGATCGGGGTGGGCGTCGCCCAGCTCGGCACGAAGCATGCATACCACGATTGGTCGGCCTGGCCATTGGGGCGCTGCGCGGTTCCGGTCTTGCCGTACACCATCCTGGGAAACGAGCCCATCACGTCGGCCGAGGTTCCTCCGGGCGCCGACGCGGCCTCGCGCAGGCCCTCGCGAATCGCAGCCAGGTTGGAGGGGTCGATGTTGATGTGACGGGCGGGGGGCGGGTCGATCTTCTGTAGCACCGTACCGTCCGGCGCCTCGACGTCGAGCCCGATATGGGGACGCACGATCGTGCCGCCGTTGGCGATGGCCGAATAAGCCGTCGCCAGCTGCAGCGGCGTGACCTCGACATCGCCCTGGCCGACCGCCAGGTTGATGTTGTCGCCGACCGACCACGGGCGGTTGGTGCCGTCGGCGATCCCGCAGCCTCCCGGCGGCAGCGCATGGTTGGGATGCGTGGGGAACTGCTTGGTGGGATGGGTGAGCCTGTCGCACGAGGCCTCTTCGGCGTTCACACTAGTCCGCCACTTCGGCGTCGGGAGGTTCCCGCTCACCTCTCCGCCGAGGTCGATCCCGCTGGTCTGCCCGATCCCGTAGAGGTGCGCCCACTGATCCAGCGCGCCGCCATCGGGGTGGGTGTTCGGATCGGCGTTGGTCAGCGCCCCGAGGTTGTAGAAGAAATCGTCCGAGGAGACCCTGATTGCGTTGACCAGGTCGAGCACGCCGTAGGCGGCGTTACCGGCGTTGTGGCGGCACTGGCCGCTGATGCAGAACTGGCCTGCGTCGTCGTAGGTGTCGCCGAGGTTCCACACGCCGCTCTGGAGCGCGGCGGTCGCGGTGATCGGCTTGAAGGTCGAACCGGTGGGATACGCGCTCTGGATCGCGCGATTGATCAGCGGGTAGTTGCTCGCGGGGTTGTTGAGCTGCTGGTAGGTGGAGGCGGGGATCGCCTTTGTGAACAGGTTGGGGTCGAAGGTCGGCAACGACCCGAGCGCATACACCTCCCCGTTCTCGGGATTCATCGCGACGAACGCCCCGGCGGGAGCAGGTGGGTTCGAGTCGATCGACTGCTGTAGCGCCTGCTGGGCGGCGCGCTGGAGGTTCACGTCGAGCGACAGTCTCAGCGTATGGCCGGCCACCGGGCTGCGCCGAGACAGGTAGCCCTTGAAGCGTCCGAGCGCATCGACCTGGACACGATCGGCGCCGTCGGTTCCCCGCAGGTAACGGTCGTAGTACCACTCGAGCCCCGACTGGCCGACGACGGCGTTCTGGGAGACGCCGCGATACCGGCGCTGGTGGATCTGGGTCGAGCTGATCGGCCCGACCGTCCCGAACAACTGCGCAGCAGTGTTGTGCAACGGATATGAGCGCAG
The DNA here is from genome assembly GCA_963849295.1 of uncultured Solirubrobacterales bacterium. GTDB lineage: Bacteria > Actinomycetota > Thermoleophilia > Solirubrobacterales > Solirubrobacteraceae > Palsa-465. The sequence continues at coordinate 199,315 of CAWKGU010000005.1, read as the reverse complement.
ATAGACCTGCTCGACGTTGACCCCCGGGAACTGGTCCTCCCGCTCGGCGAGGTAGTAGTGGACGTACTTGGAGACATCGGTCTTGACCGTGACATTGGCATACGGCAGCAGCGCCTGTTGCTGGGCAACTTCGCACGGAATTGGTGCGAGGTGCAGAACGCCACGGCCAACCACGCGGCAGCGCTGGCGTGTGGTTGACATTCCCAGCACCCCAGCGAGGTTGTTGTAGAGCCGCCTGCGCTTGCGCGGGTTGCGAGGCAGGTCTGGGGGCGAGAGCTGTACCGCGATCGCGGAGCGGCTGTCGACGAGGATGTTGCCGCTGCGGTCGGTGATCTGCCCGCGCGGTGCCGGGATCCCGATGTCGCGGACGCGGTTCACGCTGGCCTCCGCCAGGTACTTGTCCCCGGAAAGCACCTGCAGGAACCAGAGGCGGAAGAAGATCACAGCAAACATCGCCAGCGCGAAGCTGCCGATCACCGCGACGCGTAATGCGAGCTGCGGCGTGAGTGGTGGCCGTCGGTCCTCGGGAAGCTGGATCATCGCGCCGAGGAGCGGGGCATCGGACCGATCCCTCGCGAGGGCCGCTGGAGCGGGCTGAGCCCTCCGGTTGTGTACGCGCGACGACGGCGACGGCGCGGGTCTTCGGGCAGGGCCGGATGGAGCACCCGCCGCACGAGCGCGTAAACGGGCAATGCGATCAGCGTGTTCACCAGCACCGTGATGAAGATCTGCTGGACGAGCAGGAAGCTGACCGGGGCGTCCACGCCCAGCAGGAACTGGATGATCGCCATCCCGATCCCCGCGAACGCCGTCGCGGCGGCACCCATCGCAAGCGGGATGAGCCCGTGCGCCGGGTCGCGCAGCTCGCGCAGGCGACCGGACCAGTAGCCGATCGCGATGTACAACAGCGAGGTGACCCCCAGCGTCTGCACGAGCACCATGTCGACAAACAGACCCATGCCGAAGCCCATCACGGCGCCGGCGAGCGACCCCGTCAGCAGCCCCACCGACATCACAACCAGCGGTGTGACGTCGGCGCTGACCCCGAAGATCGAGATCTGGGAGATCGCGGCCTGCTGGATGACGACAGCCGCGAAGCCCAACGCGATCAGGCGTAGTGGCAATCCGACGTTGTTCACGGAAGCTGAGCCCGCTGGGACCCGGGGCGGGCCTTGGTCAGGATCTGAACCGCGTCGAGGTGGCGCAGGTCGGCCACAGGGTTGACCTGGACTTCGGCGTTGTTGAGGAGATTGGCCTGACTGGCGTTCGAAACCTGACCGATCGGGATGCCGGCGGGATACAGCGACTCGAGCGGTCCTGACGTGAACCCGGCCGTCACGACCTGCTGGCCGACCGCGATCGGCGCCTGCCGCGGCAGGTACTGGAGCAGCAGCTGGTTGGGGTTGCCGACCGCCGGCACCAGCACGCCGGTGTCGCCGTATTGATCCTGTACCTGCGCGGTGACCGCGAACGAGTGGTCGGTGATCAGCGTCACGACCGAGACCGTCGCCGCGACGGTCGAGATCCTCCCGACCAGGCCACCGTCCCCCAGCACGGGATCGTCAAAGCGGACACCGTCGTCGGATCCCTTGTCGACCTCGATCGTGGCGTACCACAGGGTCGGATCGCGCGAGATCACGCTTGCGGCGACCGGGCTGTAGGAGGCGATGCCGTCGCTCTGGTCGAGGCCGACCTCCTTCGTCAGCTGGGCGTTCTGCGTCTCAGCGCTCTGCGCCTGGGCGAGCTCGGCGCGGTACTTCTGCACCTCCTTGCGCAGCTGGTCGCGCTCGGATTTGGCATGAAGCGTGTCCGAGAACCAGCCGGCGATGTCGCGCACGGGCGTCAGCGCCTTGCTGGCGCCCTCCTGAATCGGGGAGAGCACCTCGACGATCCCCCGCTGCACCGTGTGCAGCGGACTGCTCGGCGACTCGCCGAAGTAGGCCGTGAGCAGGATCAGGGAGACGGCGACGAGCAGCGCCAGAACCGCGCGGCGTCGCCGTACTTGTTTGTCATACACGAGATTTGTGTCTCCAACGTCTTGTCCTCAACCGCGCCACGCACCGGGCGAACCTAGTACCGGTGGCGACGGTTTCGTGAATTCTTGCTCGAACGGTGGATCGCTTCGAACTCCTCTAGTGACCTTCCTGATCCGACCGCGACGCACGTCAACGGCGATTCGGCGAGGTGCGCGGGCATCTGCGTCTCGTGACGCAGGCGATCCTCGATCCCCTGTAGCAGCGATCCGCCTCCCGCCAACATGATGCCACGATCCATGATGTCCGAGGCGAGTTCAGGCGGGGTGCGGTCGAGTGTCTCCTTGACCGCGTCGATGATCTGCGAGACGGGCTCCTCCAGAGCCCCGCGGATCTCCTCGCTGGTAAGGACTACGGTCTTGGGCAGCCCGGAGACCATGTCCCGTCCGCGGATCTCCGCCTGCACCTCCTCTCCGGTCGGGAACGCCGAGCCGATCTCGAGCTTGACCTCCTCGGCCGTCTGCTGGCCGATCAACAGCTTGTACTCCCGCTTGACGTAGTTGATGATCGCCTCGTCGAGCTCATCGCCGCCAACCCGGATCGACTGCGAGACAACGATCCCGCCCAACGAGATGACCGCCACCTCGCTGGTGCCGCCGCCGATGTCGACGACCATCGATCCGGTGGGCTCGCCGACGGGCAGGCCAGCGCCGATCGCGGCGGCCATCGGCTCCTCGATCAGGTACGCCTGGCGAGCGCCGGCGCTCAAACAGGCCTCCTCCACCGCCCGCTTCTCCACGCCTGTAACCCCTGACGGAACGCAGACCACAACGCGGGGATGGGCCCACCGATTCTGGTGGACCTTCTGGATGAAGTGCCTGAGCATCTCCTCGGTGACCTCGAAGTCGGCGATCACGCCGTCCTTCAGCGGCCGGATCGCCGAGATCGTTCCCGGGGTGCGGCCCAGCATTCGCTTGGCCTCGATTCCCACAGCGTGCACCTCGCCGGTGCGCGAATCAACGGCCACGACGCTCGGTTCGGAGAGCACAATCCCGCGCCCACGGACATACACGAGCGTGTTCGCGGTACCGAGGTCGACCGCCATGTCGCGGCCACCGAAGCCGGTGAGGTACGTGAAGAAGCTCATCGAGGTGCAGATACGACGGTAGGAGAAAGCGGCGGACGGGGCCGGGGAAAATCAACCACCGGAGGCCGTGCCTGGATGCCAGCTCCGTCCGAAGCGGAGTGTATCGAGCAAATCGAGCGAGCGGATTGCGCCCGAGTAGGCGGATGCGGCGAAAACCCCTGCTAGTAGCGCGACACTAGGCCCAGACGAACGGCGGATAGCGCTCGGTCATCCAGTAGTGGAACAGGTTCACCCGCAGCGACCACCGCATCATCACGACGACGGCATTGAAAAGGGTCTCGGGGAAGCGGCCAGTGATGAGGATCGCAAACCAGCCGATGAAGATCGCGACAAAGCCGACGATGAAGAGAACCGACAGCGCGATTCCTGCAGGGATCACGAGCAGCCAGTTCACCAGCGGCCGCCAGCGCGCGATCGTCGGCGGGTACTCGGCCTGCACGCGGATCGGATAGGACGGATCGTCCTCCAGCGAGAACGGCGGGTATTTGTCGGTCAGGAGATAGACATATGCCCCCACCCGGGCCCCCCAGCGCATCACGCCCACCATGAAGTTGAACATCCCTTCGGGATAGCGCCCTGTGATCAGCACTGCCCACCACGAGATGACATAAACGACAAACGCGCCGATGCCGAGGAAGACCAGCGCGATCTCATGCGGGATCGCCAGCAGGCCCTTGACGAAGATCAAAAGTCGGCTGAGACGTGGTGGGTAATCGATGTCCAGCCGCACCGGATAGTCAGGATTCTGGGGTGTCATGGCGCGCACGCTATCCAAGCGCCCGGACATGTGACTGATCAGTCCGTAAGCAGCCCCGGCTCGAGGTCGAGCAGGGCCGCCAGCGGCAGTCCGACCACGTTCTGATAATCGCCCTGCACGCGCGCCACGAGCGCAGCCCCCCGCCCCTGAATCGCGTACGCGCCGGCCCGCTCGCGCCACTCGCCTGTGGCCAGGTACCACTCCAGCAGCCGATCGTCGAGCGCTCGGAACTCGACGTCCGTGATCGCCGCAGCGGTCCGCATCTGGCGCGGCCCGGCGATCAGACAAAGTCCACTTGTCACTCGATGCCGGCGCCCGGACAGCGCGAGCAGGGTCTCGCGCGCCTCAGCCTCATCGCCGGGCTTGCCGTACAGCTGCATCCCAATCGAGACGATCGTGTCGACTCCCAGGACCAGCGCTTCGCCGACACTCTCCGCGACAGCGCTCGCCTTGCGGTAGGCGTTCTCGACGGCGACCTCCTCCGGCGGCCCGGACTTCAAGCTCCTCGACTTCCGGAACAACGACCGAGAACTCGATCCCTCGCGCTTCGAGGATCGCTCGTCGCTGGGGCGAGCGCGAGGCAAGGATCAGGCGAGGCGCAGTCGTCAGCCCAGGTCCGGAAAGAACAGCCCGACCTCTCGAGCCGCCGACTCCGGCGAGTCCGAGCCGTGGACCATGTTCTGGCCAACGGCGATCGCGAAGTCACCGCGGATCGAGCCGGTCGTCGCCTCGAGCGGGTTGGTCGCGCCGATCACCTGGCGCGCGGCGCTCACCGCTTCCTCGCCCTCGAGCACCATCGCCACCAGCGGGCCGGAGGTGATGAACTGCACCAGCTCCTCGTAAAAGGGCTTGCCTTCGTGCTCGGCGTAGTGACGCCCCGCGAGCTCGCGCGAGACTGTCATCTGCGTCAGCGCCATGAGCCGTAGACCCTTGCGCTCGAAGCGGGCGATGATTTCTCCGGTCAGCCCTCGTGCGAAGGCATCGGGCTTGACGAGGATGAGCGTGCGCTCCATGTACAAGTCCTCTCTGATCGGTGGCTGTCAGGGACCCGCTGGGCCGCCGGCTTCACCAGCCGTGCCAGCCACGGGTTGCTCCGCGCTGCCCTCACGGCGGCGACGCGCTCGGCGCGGAGCAGGTGCGGCCACGCCGATCTCGGCCTCGCAATACGGACAGATCTTCCAGCCGGAATCAAGCGGGCGACCACACGTCTTGCATGGGTCCTTCAGCTTGCGCATGCAGCTCGGGCAGCGCAGGAAGTCCTTCTCCACCTCGTAATCGCAATACGGGCAGAGGTGATAGCCGACCTCGGCGAGCCGGGCTTCCGCTGCCTGCATCTCGAGTTCGCGCTCGCGCACATCGTCGAGGTACTCCGGAGGCCTGACGATCATGTAGACGATCGTCCCGACATACGGAAACAGCGACGCGGCGGTGGCGCAGCCGATCAGCATCGGATCTGCAATCCGCCGCCGGGCATCCGCATACGTCCAGTACACGAGCGCGAGCCAGATCACCACGAGGAACAGGATCAGCAGATCGACCGCAAGGTTGACGCCGCTGTTGCTGATCCCAAAGACGGCCAGAGAGCGCATTAAGTGGGCGGAGTGTAGTGGTAGGGGGGGTTGGATCCGTGCAGCTGAGCTACAGGAAGACCCTGCCGAACAGGTAGCCAATCCCGAAGAACACGAGGATCACAACCGCGACGATTAGCGCCACAAGGCCGATCATCGTGAGGAAGCTGGGCTGCGGAGGCTCGTTCACAGCACGGAGCCGCGACCGCGGCCGGACGGGACCACCAGGTCGGCAACCAGGTAGATCGAACCCGTGGCGAGCACCAATCCCGATTCTCCCGCGAGCTCACGCGCACGGGCGAGGGCGGTGACCGGATCGCCGACCACTTCGGCGGGAGGGCCACCCAGCTGCTCAGTCAGTGATTGCAATGTGGGCGGTGGCAAGGCCCGCGGATTGTGACTGGTCGTATAGATCAGCGCATCGCACACTCCCACCAACTTCCGCAGCATGCCTGCGGCGTCCTTGTCGTCGAGAATCGAGAGCACCGCGACGGTCCTGCGCCTGTCACCGGCGATCTCGGCGAGCGACTCGACGAGCGCCGCGATCCCATCGGGGTTGTGCGCGCCGTCGAGCAGGGTCAGTGGGTCGTGATCGATTTCTTGCAGCCGTCCCGGCACGCGTACCGCCGCGCCAGCAGCTGTGACCGCGGTCTCATCGAGCACCCCGAGGTAAGCCTCGGCGGCCGCCCGGGCCAGGGCGAAGTTGCGTCGCTGAAACGCACCGGGGGCGCCCACCCGCACGCCCGGATCGAGTCGGGCACGCACGATTGAGGCCCCCCGCGCCGAGGCAACCTCAAATGCCAGTGCATCGGCATCGTGATGCAGATCCGCCCCCAGCACGAGGGTGGCTCCAGGCTGGACCACATCCAGCTTCTCGCGAGCGATGTCTTTAATCGTTGGGCCGAGCCAGCGGGTGTGCTCCAGCCCCACCGTGGTCAGCACCTGCACCGCCGAGGGGATCACGTTGGTGGCGTCGTAGCGGCCGCCCAGCCCGGCTTCGATCACCGCGACGTCGACGCCACGCTTCGCGAGCTCCGAGTAGGCGGCGGCGGTCAGCACCTCGAACTGTGTCACGCGGTCATCGCCCTCGAGCGAGCGGTCAACGAGCTCGGCTGCACGGGCAGCGCGACGGACGGCCGCGGCGAACGCCTCGGGCTCCAGATCGGTCTCGTCGACTCTGATCCGCTCGTTGAACGAGACCAGATGGGGAGAGAGGAAAGCGCCGGTACGCAGGCCATGCCGGCGCAGAATCGCCGCTGTCATCCGCGTCGTCGAGGACTTGCCGTTGGTGCCGACGACGTGAATCGAGTCGAACTGGCGCTCGGGATGGCCAAGCGCGGTCATCAGCCGGCGCATCCGATCGAGCCCGAAACGCATCCCGAACAGCTCGAGCGAGAGGAGGTAGCGCTCGGCATCCTCAAACCTCCATGACGCGCGCGCGGGCTGCGAGCGGGGAGGCGTCAATCTAGGGCCTCCAGCTCCGCCTCCAGCCGCTCGAGCTTCTCGCGCTCGCCCTGAACGACGCTCGGCGGGGCCTTCGACACGAACCCGTCGTTGGCGAGCTTGGACCGAGCCCGCTCGACCTCGACCTCCAGCTGCGCCCGCTGGGCCCGTAGCTTCTGCTGCGCGGCGTCGAGGTCGAGCTCGTCGCTCGCGAGGATCTCGACGACGCCTCCCGGAACCACGACGGAGGCGACCGAATCGCCCGAGTCATCCGGCTCACCCGAGAGGGACAGGCGGGCCAGGCGCGCGACGTGCTCCGTCGTCTCGTCGTAGCCGGCGGCGGCAAGCCGCGCCGGGACACTCGCCCCGGCGCGGATCCCGGCGGTGTCACGCCACGCGCGAAGCGCCTGAATCGCCTCGATCGCCCGGCCCAGCGCAGCCTCGGCGGCTTCGTCGACGGCCGCCGCGCCGTCGCTACCCGCAGCGTCGACGCGCACCGCGAGCAATCCGCCAACTCCCGGGACATGGCTGTAGATCTCCTCGGTGACGAACGGGATCACGGGATGCGCCAGCGCGAGCGTTTCGACCAGCACGTGCAGCAGCGTGCTTGCCAGCTCGGACTCGCCGGCTCGCAGCCGCGGTTTGACGAGCTCCAGATACCAGTCGCAAAGCTCGCCGTAGACGAAGTCGTAGATCGTCAGCGCCGCGCGGGAGAAGTCATAGCCTTCGATCCGAGCGGCAACCTCCTTCCGCGCGCGCTCGAGCCGCGCAAGAATCCATCGATCCTCAACCGTGTTCGGGCTGACGGCCGGTCGCGCATCGGGTCCGACCCCGAGCAGGATCAGCCGTGACGCGTTCCACAGCTTGTTGGTCAGCTGCTGGCCCTGGGCGATCTTCTCCTCGCTGAAGCGAACGTCCTGCCCCGAGGACATCGCCAGCAGCCCCCACCGCAGCGCGTCGGCGCCGTAGGCGGGGAAGTCGCCTCCCTCGCTGAACACCGGCGGCCGAGGCCCACCGGTGATCAGGTCGAGCGGATCGATGCCGGTGCCGAGCGATTTCGACATCCGCCGGCCGTCGGGCGCCTGGATGATCGCGTGGATGTGGACGTCCGCAAACGGCTCCTGTCCGGTGAACTCGATGCCCATCATGATCATCCGGGCCACCCACAGGAAGATGATGTCGCGGGCGGTGACCAGCACATCCGTGGGATAGAAGGCGCGCAGTGCGGGGGTCTCGGCCGGCCAGCCCAGCGTGACGAACGGCCACAGCGCGCTGGAGAACCAGGTGTCGAGGACGTCCGGGTCGCGCTCCCAGCCCTCGCCTTCAGGCTCGGTCATCCCGACGTAGGTGTCCTCCCCGCGGTACCAGACCGGGAGCCGGTGCCCCCACCACAGCTGCCGTGAGATGCACCATGGCCGGATGTTCTCCATCCAGTCGAGGTACACGCGCGTGAAGCGCGCGGGATAGAAGGACACGCGCCCGCTCGTGACCGCGTCGATCGCCGGCGCCGCGAGCTCGTCCATGCGCATGAACCACTGCAGCGAGACCAGCGGCTCGATTCGCTCTCCGGAGCGATGTGAGAACGGGACGGTGTGCTCGTACTCCTCGGTGCGCGCAATCAGCCCCTGCTCGTGCAGCTCCTCCACGACCGCCTGCTGCGCCTCCGCGACCGTCATGCCGACGAACCGCTCCGGCGCCTCGTCGGTCACCCGTCCATCCTCGCCGATCACGGTGATCTGCTGAAGCTCGTGACGGCGCCCGATCTCGAAGTCGTTGGGGTCATGCCCGGGCGTGATCTTGAGCGCGCCGGTGCCGAATTCTGGCTTCACGTAATCGTCGGCGATGATCCGGAGCTTGCGCCCCGCCAGCGGTAGCACGGCGGTCTCGCCGATCAGCCGCCGGTAGCGCTCGTCCTCAGGGTGGACTGCGATAGCGGTGTCTGCGAGCATCGTCTCCGGACGCACGGTGGCAACTGTGATCGCCCCGGTTCCCGACGCCAGCGGATAGTCGATGTAGTAGAGCGTGTCGGTGACCTCGCGGTCCTCGACCTCGAGGTCGGAGATCGCCGAACGGCTGCCGGGGTCCCAGTTGACCATGTAGCGGTCGCGGTAGATGTAGCCCTTGCTGTGCAGGGCGACGAACACGTGCTGGACGGCCTCCGCGTATGCGTCGTCGAGCGTGAAACGCTCATCCTCGTAGTCGCAGGACGCGCCGAGCCGCTTGAGCTGCTCGATGATCACTCCGCCGTACTGCTCGCGCCAGCGCCACACCCGCTGCTCGAATGCCTCACGCCCCAGCTCCTCCCTGCTCGTTCCCTCGGCGAGGAGCGCCTGCTCCACCTGGGTCTGGGTCGCGATCCCGGCGTGATCGGTCCCGAGAATCCACTTCGATCGCTGTCCGCGCATGCGGTGATGGCGCGTCAGCGCATCCATGATCGCGTCCTGGATCGCGTGTCCCATGTGCAGCGATCCGGTGACATTCGGCGGCGGAATCGCGATCGAGTAGTTCTCCGCCGCGGTGCCCTCCGGCGCGGGATGAACGAAGCCTGCCTCGAGCCACCGCTGCACGATCCGAGGCTCTACCTCTTCAGGGTCGTAGCGCGTTTTTGACTCGAGATCTGACATCGGCGCCAGTCTAGGCGCCGAGCAGAGGCCGACGCTAAGCCGCTGCCTCCCCCTCTTCCTCCGGCGCGGCGACGGTGACGAGCGTCGGGGAAGTGCCCTTGTCGATCGTGTCCCTGGTGACGACGCACTTGCGCACGTCCCGGCGCGAGGGCAGCTCGAACTGGACCTCCAGCAGCACCTCTTCGATGATCGAGCGCAGTCCCCGCGCCCCCGTCTCGCGCTCGAGCGCCTTGTCGGCCACCGAAGACAGGGCGTCGTCGGCAAACACCAGCTCGATCCCGTCGAACTGGAAGAAACGCTGGAACTGTTTGGCGAGCGCGTTGCGCGGCTCGGTCAGGATCTGCATGAGCTCATCACGGCTGAGCTGGTGAATAGCGCTCATGACGGGCAAACGTCCGATGAACTCGGGGATCAGCCCGTACTGGATGAGGTCCTCTGGAAGGCAGTGCTCGAACAGCTCGCCGAGGTCGCGCTGCTCCCTTGACTTGATCGCGGCGCCGAAGCCCACACCCTGATGTCCGATTCGGCGCTCGATCACGCGATCGAGGTTGGCGAATGCGCCGCCACAGATGAACAGCACATTGGTCGTGTCGATCGAGAGGAACTCCTGGTGGGGGTGTTTGCGCCCTCCCTGCGGCGGGACCGAAGCTGTCGTCCCCTCCAAGATCTTCAGCAGCGCCTGCTGAACTCCCTCGCCGGACACATCGCGGGTGATCGACGGGTTGTCGGCCTTGCGGGCGATCTTGTCGACCTCGTCGATGTAGATGATCCCGGTCTCAGCCTTCTTGACGTCGTAGTCGGCTGCCTGGATCAGCTTCAGCAGGATGTTCTCGACGTCCTCGCCGACGTAGCCTGCCTCGGTCAGCGCCGTCGCGTCGGCGATCGCGAACGGAACGTTGAGGATCTTCGCCAGCGTCTGGGCAAGCAGCGTCTTGCCGCATCCCGTCGGTCCCAGCAGCAGGATGTTTGACTTCTGCAGCTCGATGTCGTTCTCATCGGACTGCATCATCTGGACGCGCTTGTAGTGGTTGTAGACGGCCACCGACAGCGAGCGCTTGGCCTGCTCCTGCCCAACGACATACTCGTTGAGGACATCGTAGATCTCGCGCGGCTTGGGGAGGTTCTCGATGTCGAACGACGGCGGAGCGGTCAGCTCCTCGTCGATGATCTCGTTGCAGAGATCGATGCACTCGTCGCAGATGTAGACGCCCGGGCCTGCGATCAGCTTCTTGACCTGGCGCTGCGACTTGCCGCAGAAGCTGCAAAGAAGCTGTTCGTTGGAGTCCGTTGGACGAGCCATGCGGTTCTTCCTTTACAAAAGTACGGCGCCAGGTCGCCCGCACTCGCAGACTAAGGGTAGCCCCTCAGTGCTGCGAGATCACGCGGTCAATGATTCCGTAGTCCTTTGCCTCCTCAGAGCTCATGAAATAGTCGCGTTCGGTGTCCGCACGGACCTTTTCAAGGTCCTGGCCGGTGTGGTGGGCGATGATCTCATCGAGCCTTCGGCGGACATCGATGATCTCTTTAGCGTGAATCTCAATGTCTGTAGCTTGGCCCTGGAAACTTGACGACACCTGGTGAATCAGGATCTTGGCGTTCGGCAGCGCCATGCGCTTTCCTTTCGCCCCGCCCGATAGCAACAGGGCTCCCATCGACATCGCGATCCCGACGCAGATCGTCTGCACATCGGGCTTTATGAATTGCATCGTGTCGTAGATCGCCAGGCCCGAATACACCGACCCGCCCGGCGAGTTGACGTACACCGAGATGTCCTTGTCGGGGTCCTCGGACTCCAGGTGAAGAAGCTGCGCAACGATCAGGTTCGCGATCTGATCGTCGACTGGCGTGCCGAGGAAGATGATGCGCTCATTCAGCAGCCGGCTGTAGATGTCGAACGCACGCTCTCCGCGAGAGGTCTGCTCGACGACCATCGGTACGAGTGGGCTCATCGTCCTCGCTTCTTTCGCTTGTGCAGCCGGATTCCTGCCGAATGTAGCAACGCCGGCTTAGCTCGCCGCACCGCTTCCGGGCGTCCAGATCTGCCCGCCGGAGCCGCCGCTCTCGCCGGATCCGGGCGTCCATAGCTTTGAGCGCGCCTTGGCCTGCTCGACGCTGATCGGCTTCGCCTCCCGAACCAGCAACTCGACTGCCTGCTGGATCGACACGTCTTCTCGCACGTGCTCCAGCCGTCCGCCGTCGCGCAGCCGCGTCAGCAGTTTCTCGGGAGTCGTCTCGGCGCGCTTGGCAGCCGGCCCGATCGCTTCCAGCAGCTCATCCTCGCTTGGGGAAATCGCCTCGGCTTCGACGACCGCCGCCAGCACCGCTTCCCGTTTCAAAGCCGCGGCGGCCTCGGGCTCGGCCTCGTGCGCAAGTGTCTCCTCGTCCTTGCCGGCGATCCGCAGGTAGGCCTCCTTGGAGACCCCCTGGCGAGCGAGCGCCGACATCGTCTGCTCGAGCAGCTCGTGCGCGCGCGCGTGAACCAGCTCGTCGGTCACCTCGACCTGAGCTTCCTCCACGGCTGCGTCGACGACCGCCTGCTCGAATTCCCGCTCGATCGCGCGCTCGTCGAGCTCGCGCAGCCGCGAAGCGATGTCATCGCGCACCTCCTGCAGCGAGTCGAAGCCGGCCGCCTCGGCCGCGAACTCGTCGTCGAGCTCGGGCAGCCGCTTTGTCTTAACCTCGTTAACGGTCACCTCGAACTTCGCGTCCTTGCCCCCCAGTCCGCCCGGGTAATCCTCCGGAAATGAGACGCTCACTTCCCGCGTGTCCCCTGCGGCGGTGCCCACCAGCTGTTCCTCGAAGCCGGGGAGCAGCCGCCCGGAGCCGAGCTCGAGCAGCTGGTCGCGCCCCTCCCCACCCTCGAATGGTTCTCCGTCGATCGTGCCGAGGTAATCGATCACGACGAAGTCGCCCTTTTCGGCGGCGCGCTCGACGGTCTCCAGCGTCGCGAACCGGTCGCGCAGGCGCTCGAGTTCCTCGTCGATGGCGGAATCTGCGACGTGGGGCTCTCGCCGTCCGACCTCGAGGCCTTTGTAGTCACCCAGCGCGGCCTGTGGGCGAACGCCGATCTCGATCGAGAATTCGAGCGGCTGTCCGTGACCCGGCACCTCCTTCAGCTTCAGCTCCGGCTCGCCGACGGGGCTGATCCCGGCGCCGTCGAGCGCGTCGACGTACCAGCGCCCGAGCGAGCTCTGGATCGCTTCGTCGACAACCGCCTCGCGGCCGAGACGACCGATCACGACCGGCGCGGGAACCTTGCCCTTGCGAAAACCCGGAATCCGCATCTGACGCCCGAGCTGCTGTGCGGCTTGCTGCACTCGCCGCTCGACTTCCTCGGCGCTGACCTCGGCGTCGACGCGCACGCGCGAATCGGGCAGCTCGGTAACGCTTGTCCTCACGGATGCCATCGGCGGGCCAGACGATAGCTTGCAGCTGATGCTCGCTCGGATCGGCGGCAGGCTCGTGACCGGACCGGTGGCGTTCTTCGTGGCCGGGGTTGTGGACGTGCTGTCCTACGCATTAGGATCGTTTGCGCGATGGCGCTCGCGACGGCGGTCCTGACAGACCTACAGCGGACCACACTGCAGGCGCTGTGCGACACGGTGGTTCCCGCGATCGAGTCGCAAGGCGAGGATCAGGCCGTGCACGACCTGCTCGCCCGCTCGGCGAGCGATCTCAGCGTCGCCGCGCAGATCGAGAACCTGATGGCGCAGGCGATGGTCGAGGAGGAGATCCAGGGTTTCGCCAGCCTGCTCGACGCGCTGGCGGACCAGGATTTCGCAAACGCGCCGCTCGAGGCCCGCACGCAGATCCTCCACGGCGTCGCAGCGTCCTCGCACGAGGCCCGGCTGGGGCTGCTCGCGCTGCGCAACTCGACGCTGCTGTTCTTCTACGCGCTCCCCGACGAAAGTGGCCAGAACCCCAACTGGGCGGCGATCGGATATCCCGGCCCAATCTCCGCTCCCCCGTCGCCAGACGAGGCGCCGAAGACGATCACGACCGAGACCGTGGGCGGCGAGGAGGCGACGCTCACGGCCGATGTGTGCGTGATCGGCTCCGGAGCCGGCGGCGCGGTCGTCGCCGCCGAACTGCAGCGAGCGGGCCGCTCGGTGCTGATGCTCGAAATGGGGGCCTACCGAAACGAGTCTGACTTCAAGCAGCTGGAGCTTCCGGGAATGTTCGAGCTTTATCTCGGCGGCGGCATGGTCTCTTCCGAGGACGGCTCGATCGCGGTGTTCGCCGGATCGACGCTCGGCGGCGGCACCGTCGTCAACTACATGAACTGCCTGCGCACCCCCGAGCGGATCCGCCGCGAGTGGGCGCAGCACGGCATCGAGGGGATCGACGATCCCTCCTACGAGGAGCACATCGACGCGGTGCTGGAGCGGATCAGTGCCAACGACGAGGCGACGACGCAGAACCGCCAGCACAAGAAGCTGATCCAAGCGCTCGACGAGCTGGGAATGGAGCACCGTCCGATCGTCCGCAACGTCGATACCGCCTGCGAGGACCCGCGCGTCTGTGGCTATTGCATGACCGGCTGCCAGAAGGGCTGCAAGCAGTCCACGATGAAGACCTTCCTGCAGGACGCCTCCGATGCGGGGGCGCGGGCTGTCGTCGGCTGCCATGCCGACCGGATCCTCGTCCGCGACGAGAACGCGGCAGGTGTCGAGGCGACGGTCACCCACGCTGACGGATCGACCACAAGGCTCACAATCGAGGCGCCGACAGTGGTCGTCGCGTGCGGCTCGATCGAGTCGCCGGCGCTGCTACTGCGATCGGGGATCGGGGGACCTGCCGTCGGCAAACACCTGCGACTGCACCCCGCGGGAATCGTCAATGGCATCTACGAGGAGCCAATCGAGGCGTGGATCGGACAGATCCAGTCCGAGGTCTCCGACCATTTCGCCAGCTGCGAGGGAGACCACGGCTTTCTGATCGAGTCCGTCGGCGCGCTCCCGGCGATCCACGCCGCCGGCATTCCCTGGCGCGACGGCGAGCAGCACAAACGCGACATGGTGCGGCTGTTCGCCCACCACGCGCCGTTCCTCTCGGTCGCCCGCGACCACGGCGAGGGGGAGGTCGTTCTCGACGGCTACGGACGGCCCGTGATCCGCTGGTCGCTGTCGGACGAGCTCGACCGGCGCCTGTTCGTCCGCGCCAACGTCGAGCTCGCGCGGATGCACCACGCGATCGGCGCTCCCGAGATCAGAACGCTCCACGCAACCGAGCTCTCCTGGCGCCGCGATTCTGGCGAGCCTTTCGAGGAGTTCGTGACTCGGATCGAGCAGGCCGACTACGGTCCGGCCGACGTGACGATCTTCACCGCCCACCAGATGGGCTCCTGCCGGATGGGTTCCGATCCCAGCGACTCGGTCGCCGACGGACGCGGTGAGCTCCACGACGTCAAGGGAGTGTGGATTGGGGATGCCAGCGCGTTCCCGACGGCCCCCGGCGTCAACCCGATGGTCTCGATCATGGCGCTCGCGCGGCGCACCGCGGGCGAGATCCTCCGTACCTAATCCCGCGCCGCTGGCGCTCGCTCACTACCATCTCCCGGCGATGGGCGCCCGGCAGAGGATCCTGAGGGCGGCGGTCGCCGCTTGCGTAGTGCTGTGCGCGTTGCCCGCGCACGCCCTTGCCTCGAACACCGAGGAGTCGATCCTTATGGACGACGGAAACCTCGTCTACGCCTCACCAGACCACGTCGTCAGCACGCTGCAGCAGGTCAAGGCGCTCGGCATCGACCGGGTCAAGGTCTCCGTGGTGTGGTCGATCATCGCGCCCCACTCGCACTCGACCCACCACCCCAAGTTCGATGCCACCGATCCCGCCGCCTACCCCAAGCACGTCTGGGACCGCTATGACCTGCTGGTGCGCACCGCCCAGGCGCTTGGGCTGGGGGTCTATTTTGAGCTGAACCCGCCGGCGCCGGCCTGGGCAACTCCCAACCACAAGCCGGCCCAGGGGTACATCTGGTCGCAGACGCCCTCGACCCAGGACTACGAACAGTTCGTCGAGGCGGTTGGCCGGCGCTACAGCGGCAGCTACACGATCCCGGGCTCGAGCGCGGAGCCCTCCCAGTCGCTGCTCGGACTCTCGATCCCGATTCCCGGAATCACCCGGCCACCCAGCAATCCAGGGGCACCAGTCGTGATCCCGCGCGTGAACTATTGGGGCCTGTGGAACGAGCCGAACGAGGCGGCCTGGCTCAACCCCCAATGGGACCACGTTTCGAAAACGCTCACGATCCTTCGGGCTCCCGCGCTGTACCGCGGCCTGGTCGACGTCGCGTGGCATGCGCTGCAGGTCACGGGCCACGCCGGGGACACGGTTCTGATCGGCGAGACTGCGTCGCGCGGGTGGATCCTGCCCACTCGGTTCGTCGAGGCGCTCTACTGCGTGAACTCGCGGTTTCAGCCGCTCAAGGGAACCGCCGCGGCCGACGTGACCTGCCCGCGATCGGGCAGCACGTCGTCGTTCGTCACAAACAACCCCGGCCTGTTCGAAGCGACGGGGTACGCCCATCACCCCTACTCCTTCGACGTGCCGCCGAACTCGCGGCCGTCGTTCCGAGGGGAAGTCACGCTCGCGGAGCTGGGCGGCTTTGAGCGGGCCCTGACCGGCGTCATGGCGGCCTACGGCCACGCCCGCCAGGTCCCGATCTACCTGACCGAATGGGGATACAAGACAAACCCCCCGAACCCGTTCGTCCACACCTCGCAGGCGCAGCAGGCCCGCTGGCTGAACCAGGGCGAGTACATGACCTACAACGACCCCTACGTGCGGGCGCTGACGCAGTTCCTGCTCACCGATGACCCCCCGCGATCCAGCGCGAAGCCTGGCACCCGTCAGTACTGGAGCACGCCCGATACGGGTCTCCTCACCGTCAACGGCTCGCCCAAGCCGGCGTTTGCCGCGTTCCGGATCCCGATCTGGGTTCCAAGTCCCCGCCACGGGACACGCGTCTCGATCTGGGGCGAGTTCAGGCCCGCAAACCATTCCGCTCTCCAGGTCGGCGCGATCGAGTACCGCGACAGCGCAACGGGCCACTGGACCTATTTCCGGGTACAGACCGCCAATCCCGAGGGATTCTTCGTCTCCAACGTCTCGCTGCCGGCACCAGGCAAAGTGAGACTCGCGTGGTATGACCCGGCGACGAAGCGGTTCTTCCACAGCCGTAACGTCACGATCAGCTAGCGCGCTGGGTCCCCGTCGCTCTCACAATGTGGGGATGCGTGTCGGGCTCCTGCTGATCGTCTGCGCGCTGCTCTGCGTTTTGCCCGGGCGCGCGCTGGCGTCGTCGACCGAGGAGACGATCCTGCTCGACGACGGCCAGCTGGTCTACTCGCCGCCCAAGCACGTCGCACGGGTCCTCGAGCAGCTCAAGGCACTCGGCGTCGACCGGGTCAAGGTCTCGGTCGTGTGGGCGCTGATCGCCCCGAAGCCGAAATCGAGCAGGCGCCCGAACTTCGACGCCACCGACCCGAATGCGTATCCCGCGGGCGGTTGGGCTCGCTACGACCTGCTCGACCGCCTCGCAGCCACACTCGGGATCGGCCTCTACTTCCAACTCGATCCGTTCTCACCGAAGTGGGCCACCGCCGGCGACGCGAAGGGCCAGGGATCGAAGCTCGGCCGCTATCCCGACCCGCCGGAGTTTGAAAAGTTCGTTGAGGCGGTGGGCCGTCGCTATGACGGCAGCGACAGCTCGCTCCCCCGTGTCAACTACTGGGGCGTATGGAACGAGCCGAACGAGTCTCCTTGGCTCAATCCGTGGCACCGCGGCACGGGTTCGCACCGCGTGCTGCTCGAGCCGCCGCACTACCGCCGCCTGCTTGACGCAGCCTGGAGTGGGCTGATGGCAAGCGGCCATCAGGGCGACACGATCCTGATCGGCGAGACCGCGAACGTCGGCGTCTCGACCCCGCTTCAGTTCATTCGCGCTCTCTACTGCGTGGATAGCGCGTACACGCCGCTGCAAGGAGCGGCCGCAGCTGCGGTCGGCTGCCCCACCGCGGGTAACCCCGCTGCCTTCGTCGCCGCACACCCCGGCCTTTTTGAGGCCACTGGCTTCGCCCACCACCCCTACGCGTTCAACACGGCGCCCAACCGGCCCTACCCCGACCCAACATGGGTGACGCTCCAGAACATTCAGATCCTGGAGCGCGTCCTGAAGCGGATCTTCGCCGTCTATGGACTGCACCCCACCGGCGGCGTGCCGCTCTACCTGACCGAGTGGGGCTACAAGACCAACCCCCCGAACCCATTCGTCCACACCTCGCTGGCGCAGCAAGCGACGTGGCTCAACCAGGGCGAGTACATGACCTGGCTGCTTCCCTACGTGCGCTCAATCGCTCAGTTCGAGCTCGTCGACAGCAGACCGAAGCCGCACGAGCCGAGGGGCTCGCGGGCGTACTGGGCGACGTTTCAGACGGGGCTCGAGTTCGCCAACGGATCGCCGAAGCCCTCCTACAGCGCGTTCCGCCTGCCGATCTGGCTTCCATCGCCGAACAACGGCCCGAGCGTCACCGTCTGGGGCCAGCTCCGCCCCGCCAACCACTCCGCGACGCAGGTCGGGACGCTGTGGTTTCGGCCCTCGGGCGGGGCGTGGACCGCGATCGCCGAGGTCCAGACGACCAGCCCGTATGGCTTCTTCCTCACGCACGCGGCAATTCCGGCGGCGGGCGAGGTGAAGCTCGGCTGGCAGAGCCCCGCCGGCGCGACCTACTACAGCCGGCTGGTGACGATCAAGTAGTTCGGGGTGGCGCATGCGCCACCCCGCGGCGCGGTGCATGCACCGCGCCGGAGCGCCGGCACATGTGCCGGCGCTGGCCGGGCCACATGTGGCCCGGCCTCCCCAGCTACCCGGCCATCGTCACCGATTCCGCCCCGGGGACACCCTCGGCGCTCGTCCCGCGAATCAGGTTTCTAACTTCGCGCATGGCCACGGGCAGTGTTGTCGTGTCGTACGTGCGCGAGTTCTTGATGTCGCCGATGATCGCGAGGCATCGCTCGACGGCCGCGGCGTTGTGGTTCGCCCAAGCGTCGATTGCCGCGTCACTGTCCCGGTCGGCGCCCCCGGGGTCGAGAACCTCCTGGGTGAGCGCGCGATGGAGGCTGTAGAGGTCGTCGCGCAGCGCCGCCCGCGCCAGCGCCTGCCAGCGATTCGCCCGTGGTAGCTCGATGATCCGATCGCGCAACCAGTTGAGCTCGAGCCGCGCCCCCAGCCGGAAGTAGGTCCGCATCACCGCTTCGGGCTCCCGCTTGCGCGCCTCGGCCACCTCGACGATGTCGAACACCGAGAGCAGCGCCGACATCCCGGCCGCGCGCCTTGCGAGCTCCTCTGGCACGCCGGCCTGGCGCAGCTCATGGGCAAGACTGTCGAACGCTTCGCGATCGTCGCCGTCTAGCACCCCGGGCAGAGCATCGGCGAGCATCTGCGCGCCGGGTTGGAAGTAACGCGTCGTCACCGAGATGTCGATTGACCGCGGGTTCGCTCGCACCAGCCAGCGGGTGGCGCGCTCGACGAGCTTTCGACCCTCGATCAGCATCTGAAGCTGCGTCTCTGCGTCCACCTTGTTGTCGAGCTCCTCGACGGCGTCCCAGAATGCGCGCATCTCGAACACCTCCCGCGCGACCGCGTATCCGCGCGCGAGGATCGAGGGGTCGGCGCCGGTCTCCTCGCCGAGGCGGAACGCGAACGTCGTGCCGGCACGATCGACGAGCTGGTTGGCGACGACCGTTGCGACGATTTCCCGACGCAGGCGGTGATCGCGCATCTGGGCCGCGTAGCGCTCTGGCAGCGGGGCCGGGAAGTAGCGCTGGAGGTCCTGCGCGAGGAACTCGTCCTCGGGCAGGTCGGAGTGCAGCAACGACGCGTACAGGTAGATCTTGCAGTACGCCATCACGACGGCAAGCTCAGGCGCAACCAGGCCTCGGTCCTCGGACTTGCGCTCGGCCAGCTCGTCGTCGCTGGGAAGGAACTCGATCCCGCGCTTGAGCCCGGCGACCTGCTCCAGGCGTCGGATCATCCGCGCGTGGACGTCCACCATCGGCGCGGCCTGGGCCAGCGCGAGGCTCATCGCCTGCGTCTGGGTATAACTCCCGTAGAGGACCTGTTCGGCTACCGCATCGGTCATCTCCACGAGCAGCTCGTTTCGCTGCTTTCGCGTCAGCTCGCCGTCGTCCACCAGACGCGTCGAGCAGGATCTTGATGTTGACCTCGTGGTCTGAGCAGTTCACGCCGGCGACGTTGTCGATCGCATCGGTGTTGATCCGGCCGCCGCCGAGCGCGTACTCGATCCGCCCGAGCTGGGTGAACCCCAGGTTGCCGCCCTCGCCGACGACCTTGCAGCGGAGCTCGTTGGCGTCGACGCGGACGGCGTCGTTGGTCTTGTCGCCCGCTTCGCTGTGTGCCTCGCGCGAGGACTTCACGTACGTCCCGATGCCGCCGTTCCACAGCAGGTCCACGGGCGCCTTGAGAAGCTCGCGGATCAGGTCGGCCGGCGAGAGCTCCTCGGCCTCGATCCCGAGGGCCTCCTGCACCTCCTTTGAGATCGTGATCGACTTGGCGCTGCGGTCGTGGACACCGCCACCCTTGGAGATGAGTGACTCGTTGTAATCGTTCCAGCTCGAGCGCTTTAGCTCGAACAGCCGCATGCGCTCCTCGAAGCTCGCCTCCGGGTCAGGGTTCGGATCGAGAAACACGTGCATGTGGTTAAACGCCGCCAGCAGCTTGATGTGCGGCGAGAGCAGCATCCCGTTCCCGAACACATCACCCGACATGTCACCGATGCCGACGACAGTGAAGTCGGTGCTCTGGATGTCGGTGCCGAGCTCGCGGAAATGGCGCTTGACCGACTCCCATGCGCCGCGCGCGGTGATTCCCATCGCCTTGTGGTCGTAGCCCTGCGAGCCTCCGGAGGCAAACGCGTCGCCCAGCCAGAAGCCGTATGACTCCGACACCTCGTTGGCGATATCCGAAAACGAGGCGGTGCCCTTGTCAGCGGCGACGACCAGATAGGGGTCGTCTTCGTCGTAGCGCACCACCCGGTCGGGCGCCACGACCTTCCCGCCGACGATGTTGTCGGTCAGGTCGAGTAGGCCACCGAGGAAGGTCTTGTAGCACACGATCCCCTCCTCGGTCAGCGCTTCGCGCCCGCCCTCTGCCGGAGGCTGCTTGACGACGAATCCGCCCTTCGAGCCAACCGGGACGATCAGCGCGTTCTTGACCATCTGCGCCTTCATCAGCCCCAGGATCTCCGTGCGGAAGTCCTCGGGACGATCCGACCAGCGCAGCCCGCCGCGCGCGACCTTCCCGCCGCGGAGGTGAACGCCCTCGACCCTCGGCGAGTACACGAAAATCTCGAACTTCGGCCGCGGCAGCGGCAGGGTCGGCACCTGCTCGGGGTCGAGCTTGAGTGACAGGTAGGGCCTCCCGCCGCAAAAGAAGTTGGTCCGCAGGATCGCCTGCACGACGGAGAGGAAGCTGCGGAGGATGCGGTCCTCGTCGAGACTCTCGACCGCATCGATCTTCTCCTCTAGCTCCACAAGGAGCTGCTCCGCCTCCTCCGCGCGCTCGTCGCGATCCGGATCAAACCGCGCCGTGAAGAGCTTGACCAGCAATACGGAGATGTCGGGATGGCGGAGCAACGTGCGCTCCATGTACGCATCGGAGAACGCAATCCCCGCCTGACGCAGGTACTTGGCGATCGCGCGGACGATCGTGATCTGGAGGCCAGTGAGTCCTGCCGCGAGCACGAGGCCGTTCAGACCGTCGTCCTCGAACTCGCCACGGCACACCGCGAGGAACGCCTCCTGGAAGTTCTCGCGGACCGGCTCGACGTCCTCGGCGACGTCTCCCAGCCCGAAGTCGTACAGCCACACGGGATCCTGGCCCGGTGGCGTGATCTTGTAGGGACGCTCGTCGACGACCTTGGCCCCCATGTGCTCAAACGTCGGGAGCACATCCGATAGCGACACACCCGCGGCGCTGAACAGCTTGCAGCGAACGTGGCTGTGATTCGACTCGAGTGTGCGGTAAAGGCTGATGATCGGCTCGCTTGAGGAGGCAAGCCGCGTGACCTTGGCGATGTCGCCGACCGCGGCACGCGGCTCCCAATCGGCGCGGTAGGCGGCGGGGAAAGCGTCCTTAAAGCGTCTGAAGATTCGTCGGCCCTCCTCCTCGCCGTGCTCCTCCTCGAGGGCCTCGCGCAGGTCGTCCTGCCATGCGCGTGTCGCCTTAATGACGCGCTGCTCAATTTCATCGACGTCGTAGTCGCTGGGCCCGGCCCCGACGCCATGGACGATGTAGTGCACGCGCGCGATCCTGGACTCTGAGAGGAAGACGGTCCAGTCGGCGTGACTACCGTCGAACGACTCGACCAAGATCGCGGCAACGCGCTCGCGGTTCTCGGTATTGAATCGGTCTCGCGGGATGCACACGAGGCAGTCCATGAAGCGGCCCAGCTCCTCGCGCCGGACGAAC
Organism: uncultured Solirubrobacterales bacterium; assembly: GCA_963849295.1. GTDB lineage: Bacteria > Actinomycetota > Thermoleophilia > Solirubrobacterales > Solirubrobacteraceae > Palsa-465. Next base: position 177,313 of record CAWKGU010000005.1, on the reverse strand, counting down.
AGGCGCACCCGCTGGCGCTCACCGAGTCCGAGGATTCCCATCGCAACCTCGAACAGCTGCTCATCGTCGATCTGCAGCAACGAGTCACGCGGATATGTTTCGAGGATCTCGATCAGCGCCTTCTTGTCGTGGCTGTCGGGCGGGAAGCCGGCGCGATCCAGGACACGCTGCACCTTGCCGCGCAGAAGCGGGATCTCGCGCGGGCTCGAGGTGTAGGCGGTGCTCGTGTAGAGCCCGAGGAAGCGCCGCTCGCCAGCGAGCTCGCCGTCTTCGCCGAAGCGCTTGACCCCCACATAGTCGAGGTAGGAAGGGCGGTGCACGGTCGCTCGCGAATTGGCCTTCGTCAGCACCAGCTGGTGCTTGGCATTGGCGAGCTTAAGCGCCTTTGGGCTCAGCTTCGTGTACGGCCGCCGAGCGTCGCCACGCAAGATCCCCAGGCCCGAGTCACGGATGACCTGCAGCCCCGTCTCGCCGTCCTTGCGTGCCACCTCGTATTCGCGGTAGCCGAGGAACGTGAAGTGATCGTCGGCAAGCCATCTCAGAAACGCCTTGGCCTCCTCGACCTCGTTTGAGTCGATTGACGTGCAGTCTTGATCGAGTCGCTCGATCAACTCGTCGGCCTTGTGGCGCATCGGCTGCCAGTCCTCGAACGCGGCCTGCACTTCTTCCAGCACCCGCCCAACGCCCTGCTGGAGGTTCTCGAGCTCGCGGCGCTCGGTCTCGCGCGCCACCTCGACGTGCATGACCGACTCGGCCACTGCATCGCCCGCCTCGGCCCCGGGCTCCAGTACCTCGACCAGGTGGCCATCCTGATCGCGGCGCACGCGAATCACGGGGTGGATCACGAGGTCGATCGCGTGGCCACGCCGTCCGAGCTCCATCGTCACCGAGTCGACCAGGAAGGGCATGTCGTCGGCGACCAGTTCGACGACGGTGTGGGGCGATCGCCACCCGTGCTGCTCGAAATCCGGGTTGTACGCGTGGACCTTGATCTGGCCGCGCGCGCGCCGCTGCGCGAGGTTCCAGTGCTTGATCGCGGCGCCATAAAGGTCGAGTGGGCTGCGGTCCGTTAGGTCATCCGCCGGCACCCAGTGGTAGTACTGGCGGACGAATGCCTCGCAGGCGGGCACCTGATCTTCGGGCAGCCGCTCCCGGATCCGCTCGCAAACACCTCCGATCAGTTCGGCCTCGAGATCCGCCGCCTTCACCGCCATCGCGACACCGCCTCTTCTCTCCTTCCAGCTTGCAGCCTACCCCTAGCACAGGGTCGGCGCACGCCCTGACCGGAAGGCGACCACAGCACTACCAGAAGGCGAGCACAGCGGGTTGAACAGCTTAACCTTGTTTGGCACTGTGGCTGGTCCCGATGAATTGACCGCACCGGCGGACGCGATCCCGCGCCGCGACCCCAGCATCCTGTCACTCGGTGACTGCTGGCGCTCGTTCATCCGCCGCCGGACGCCGCCGCTCCTCGCAGCCGCGATCGTCGCCGCCGTGGCGCTCCGGATCGCGCTCGGCCACTACGACTGGCGCGACCTTGTCGTCCTCTTCGGCGTAGTCGCGCTGACCCCGCTCGCCGAGTGGCTGATCCACGTGTACCTATTGCACGCCAAGCCGATCCCGCTGCGCGGACGCCGCTACGACTTGGTTGCCGCGCGCGAGCACCGCGCGCATCATCTCGCGCCGGCCGAGCTCGACGGCGTTCTGATCCCGCGATATGCGGTGCTGATCTTCATCCCATTAATTGCGCTGACCGTATGGCTTGTTTCGTTCCCGGTGCACTTCGTGCTCGGCGGTGATCGAACCGCCCACGCCGCCACCGGGTTGTTGACCAGCTATGCGGTCCTCACGGCGTACGAGTGGTCCCACTTCCTGATCCACACGCCGTACCGCCCGCGCGGGCGCTACTACCGCGCGATCTGGCGCGGGCACCGGTTGCACCACTACAAGAACGAGCACTACTGGTTCGGCGTTACCTCGACGATCGGCGATCGTGTGTTGCGGACGGCGCCCGACCAGGCGGACGTGCCGAAGTCGAACACCGCCCGCACGCTGGGAGTGGAGGTTCGTTAGGCCGGGGCCGGCATCACCCCACCCCGCGCGCGACGCACAGCCGCTGAAGCCGCTCCATCGCCTCGGTCTCGCGTTCCGGCAGGGCGTCGAGCGCATCGGCCGCGATCCGCAGATCGTCGATCGTGACGTTGCGAGCCTCGAGCGCAAATCGCCCTAGCCAGCGAACAGCCGCGCGCTCGAAGCGCACCGGGTCACCTCCCCGCAGGACCAGGCAGATTCGCAGCGCGTCATCGAGCGCCACCCGCGGCAGCTCCAGCGCCGCGGCGGTGACCAGCGCCGCGTTCCCGGTCTCCAGCGCCCGCCTGAATCGCGCGTAAGGGTTGCCATCGCTCGTCACGAACGTATGTTCGCATTTGGTCCGGACGGATTGGGCCTTCGATAAGGTCCGCCCCGGCATGACCCCTTCACCGCTCGACGCGGCCCGGGCGATCGTCACGCTTCCGATTGCCGCAGCGGATGCGCTGCTGTCGCTGCCGAGGCTCGTGCGCGCGCTCGAGCGGCTCGCAGACCCCGCCGGGCCCCTGGCGCAGGCTGCCTCGATCAGGGGCTCGCTCGAGAAGGTTTACAACCCGCTCGAGCACCTCGCGTCGGGCGGCGGCGCGCTTGACCGGCTCGCCGATGTGTCCGACCACGCTCGAGCGACTCGCCACCCTCGACCGCTCATTGAACAAGCTCGGCGAGCTCGGACCTTCGCTCGCTCGGATCGGCGACTTATCAGAGGCGGTGCGCCAGATCGCCGAGCTCGAGGAGTCGCTGCTGAAGCTGGCAACCCTGTCCGAGACGATGACCGAGGTGCAGGATTCGCTCGGTGCGATCGCCGCGTCCGTAGCACCGCTACAGGGGACCGCCGAGCGTCTTGGCCGGCTCGTCGATCGGATGCCCAGCCGCCGCACGCGCGCCGCGGCCCCCGCCCCCGCGCCCGCGCTGGGAGTGCCGGAGCGCGCGGAGGACTAGCCGGCCGTCCTGAGGAATCGGCGGCCCGTCGGGGTCAGCGCGAGACGAACCCGGGAAGAAACACCGCGAGCAGGATCACCGCGACGACCACAAACAAGACGACGACAAGAACATCGAGGCGCGTCGTCCTCGGGCGCATCCCGCTCTCGATCAGGCTGCGGCGCCACAGTGGGCTGAGGGATTCCATTTCGCGGTCCTCCCGCTGCACAATACGATCGTATGCAATCGCGCCCCGTTGAGGAGGCCACGGCGGAGCTCGCCGCGCGCGCGGCCCGCAACGTGTACATCGACCGGGGGTAAGGCAATTCAGGCGTTTCTCGCGGCTGGCCTCGTTGACGAGCTCACGATCGCAACCGCTCCAGTCTCTTGATCGGATCCGGCGACGACGTCGTCCGCTGAGCACGTGCGCAGGCCCGGCCGGTCGGCCGCAACGCTGCGGGGTGCGTATGGTCCCGTGCATGCAACCGAACATCTTTCCCGCCATGCACTACCGCGATCCGGAGACAGCCCTGGAGTGGCTCAAGCACGCGTTCGGCTTCGAAGAAAAGGCCGTCTACCGGAGTGACGATGGGCGCATCCAGCACGCCGAGCTGCGGCTCGGCGACGGACTGGTGATGTTCGGCGGCCTGCCCAGCGACATGGCGCTCTCGAGCGGACGGCAGCCGCCGGTCACCATCTACGCGGTCGTGAGCGACCCCGATGGCCACTACGAACGTGCCCGAGCCGGCGGCGCTGAGATCGTCCGCGAGCTGGCAGACCAGCCTTACGGCTCGCGCGAGTACAGCGCCCGTGACCCCGAGGGGAACCTCTGGTCGTTCGGAACCTACGATCCATACGCGGCGGAGTAGCGCATCGCTCGTGGCGCGCAAACCCTCCTCGCGCTTCGGAAAACCCGCGGTACAACGGCCATCTCATCCGTGTTCCCCCTGGCCAAAAGATCAAAAAAGCCCCGCAAAACCGGCGCTTCTAGTAGAGGTGAGCGATGGGACTCGAACCCACGACCGCCTGGACCACAACCAGGAGCTCTACCAGCTGAGCTACGCCCACCGTGGAGCGACTGAATCTAGCAGTGAGGTTTCACCGCGCGAGGGGTAGGTTCACGCAGTCGCAGAGTCGTGCGTAGGATTTCGGGAGCGCACCGATGAGCATTCCTCAACCGCAATCCAACTCGATCGCTCTCGTCACCGGCGCCTCGTCTGGGATCGGCGAGCAGTTCGCGCGTCAGCTGGCTGAGCGCGGCTACCGAGTGGCGATCGTCGCACGGCGCGAGGACCGTTTGATGGAGCTGGCGGAAGAGCTCGGCGGCCCCGATCGAGCGGTCGTGATCGCGGCGGATCTGACGGTGCCCGAGCAGCGAGACCAGCTCGCTGCCCGGCTCAACGAGCTCGGTGCTCAGGTTGACGTTCTCGTCAACAGCGCGGGCTTCGGCGTCTACGCGCCGTTCGCCGAGTCCACAAGCGAGCGAGAAGTGCAGCAGGTCCGCCTGCTGTGCGAGGCCATTGTCGACCTGATGTCGCGATACCTTCCCGGGATGGTGGAGCGGGGGCGAGGAGCGGTGATCAACATGTCATCGACTGCGGGCTTTCAGGCGCTGCCGTACAACGCCTCCTACTCGGCGGCGAAGTCGTACGTTCTCTTGCTGAGCGAAGGCATCCACGCGGAGGTCAAGGAGCACGGCGTCACCGTCACAGCGGTGTGTCCGGGACCCGTCCCGACCGAGTTTCAGGAGACGAGCGACGCGGGTTACTTCGCCGAGAAAATGCCCAAGTTCACCTTCGTCGAACCCGAGCGCGTCGCGCGCGACGCCCTACGTGCCGCCGACCGCGGGCGCATCTCGGTGATCCCCGGCGGTCCCCAGGTCCGCGCCTCGTTCGCGCCTAACCGCAACATGCCGCGCTGGGCGACCCTGCCGGTCAGCAAGCGGCTGATGACGCGGAAGTAGCGCGTTGATCGCGACGGGACGCCTCCCCGCGGGCTGTCCTTGCGCGCGTCCCAGCCCGTGAGCACCCCGCTCGTCAGCGTTGTGATTTCCACGCGGGACCGCCCCACACGGCTACCGCGTGCACTGCGCAGCGCCTTGGAGCAGACACTGCAACCCCACGAGGTCATCGTCGTCGATGACGGCGAACTCGGCGGCGGGGTGCTCGATGACCCACGGGTCCGAGTCGTTCGAAGTGATCGGAAGCCTGTCAACCGCGCGAGCGCGGCTCGCAATCAGGGCGTCGCGTCGGCGCAGTGCGAGCTGATCGCGTTCCTCGACGATGATGACGCCTGGCATCCGGACAAGCTGGCGCGTCAGCTGGCGGTGCTCGGTCCCGCGGACGCGACCTTCTGCGGGTATGAGCTGGTCGATGACGACGGCGAAGTGCTCGGCCGGCATGAACCCGTGACCTCGAATCTGCACGACGAACTGCTGCTGCGCCCGCTGATCCACACCTCCGGACTGCTGGTGCGGCGCGGGGCGCTTCTCCGCGCTGGGGGCTTCGATGAGGACCTTGACCGAACCGAGGATTGGCTGCTTGCGCTGCGCCTTGCCGAGCAGGGCCAGGTGGTCGTGCAGCCAGAGGTGCTCGTGTCCCGGACACCGTCGACCCTGGGGGCTGCGCACCACCTCCACGCCGTCGTTCAGCTATACGAGCGGGAGATCGAGCCCCGTCTGTCCCCCCGCAACCGGGCCGGGGTCGCGGCGTACCACAGGCTGAATCAGGGCGTTTTGCTCGCGCAGATGGGTCGGCGCCGGGAGGCTGTGAGCCTGCTCTGGCGCTCCAGCGCGCGCTGGCAGGTCCTCAGGCTCCTCACTGGCGAGCGGGCGTGGGCGCAGCTGCGCCGGCTCGTGCGGGGCGGCGCTAGGGCCTAGCAAGCTCGGGGCGGGTGCCGGCGGGCCATGCTGGTGATCCGTCAAGGCTGCCGGCATCTACGCCGAGGAGCGCGAGCACCGTTGGCGCGAAGTCCACCAGCCTGATCGCAGGGCCATCCAGCCGTCCTTGCGCAGTCGCCGGCAGTCCCGGACCGGCGCCTATCAAGAAGCCGTTGGTCCAGTGGATGGAGGGCCTTCCCGCATCTACATCCAGAGGCCCACCGGTGATCGGATCGAGCGGCAGCTCGCCGAATTGCGGCGAGTGGATGCAACGCGGTCGTCGCTCACGGGCCCACTGGACGCAGATGTCAGGGAAGCCGCCCCGCACATCGCCACCGCCCACTTCCTCGAACCGAACCACCCGGCTCACGAGCGGCTCGCCAGTGTCAGCAGCGGCGAGACCACTGAACAGCTCAATCAGTTCGTCCCGGACGCTCTCGTACGAATCCGCGGGCACGATCCCAGCCGGCTCCCGATCTTCCAGGTTCACGCGCAGGAGGGTGGAGCCGTCCCCCCAAAGCGCAAACGCTCGAGTGGCCGACCAGTCGACGTCGACATACACCAGCGAGTTGACGAGCCTGTCGCGAGGCACGAGCCGGCCGAGCGCCGGACGTAGGCGCGCCGGCACGATCCGGTGCACCGCGCGGCGCGCCCTTGCGAGCGCCCGCAGGCGGTAATCGTCCGGCGCCGGGCGGTCTCCGGGCAACTTTCTCAGCAGCCCGCCTGCCTGGAGGATCTCGTCCCCTAGTCCTTCCAAATATTGGTTCGGCCCGAGACCGTAAGGGGTGACGACCAGTACCGCGTCATCGTCGCGTAGCAGCTCCAGCAATCGGCCGAGCTCTCGATCGATTGCGGCGTATATCTGTTTCAGAGAGCGCCGCAGCCGCAGCGGAGCGTCGGGGTCGTGAAACCGGTGCGTCGGATCGTGATACGACCACAGGACATGCCCTGCTTCGTGGCCTTCGGCGATGCTGCCGAAAAAGAAGTCCCATTCGGTGTGCTCGATTAGGTGCGCCAACGCCCTTCCCTGCTGCTCGATGCCGCGGAGCGTCCGGTCGAGATAGGCCTCGGCGCCGGCCGCGGTGCGCGGGAGCTTCAGTCCATAACGGATCGCTCGCCGACCGACGATCCGCTCGAGCTCCGCGATTATCCCTGGCGGTGAGCAGCGGGGACGCTGAGCCCTCGTCGTGTACGGATCGTGACTACCCCAACCGACGATCTGCGTGCCGGGCAGGTTAACGAGCAGCGGACTGCCGTAGACACTCGCGATCGTGCTCCGCAAGCCGGCATCACCGATCAGGCGCCAGAACGGAGGGTCTTCCCCCCGGTCGGCCCTCACCGGAGCCCAGCGATAGGTGCTCGGCACGAGCTCGCGGTCTGCGACCTGTCCGTGGCTCGCAGGTGACGTTCCGCGGATCAGCGTCGGCCAGGACGCGGGCGTCAGGATCTCCTGGGTGTCGACGATCATGGCTGCCACCCCGCGGGCGAGGAGGTTCGCGACATTGGGGAGCCAGCCCTCGGCGATGCCCTCGCGGAGCGACTGCGTGTCGGGGCTATCCCAGTCGAGACAGAAGACGCGCATGTTCAGGGCGCTCGCAGCTCCACCAGCTCGCCGAGCTCGGTTTCGCTCCCGGAAGCAATCGCCGCCTCGGTGGCGACCGCCATCGCCACGGTTGAGAGGGTTTGTGAGACATTCGAGTCCCCGGACACGAATCCATCAAGCAGTCGCATCTCCGCCGAGCCGCGAGGGAGCCGCAGTCTCCGCGGCCGGCGCCCTTCCAGTACCTGCCACGCGCGGCCGCCCCTGACTTCGACCGCTCCCCGCTCCGATCGCCACCACTCAGCTCGATGAAACAGCTCGCCCTCGTCGTGGTGCCACCAACTCACCTCGAGCTCCGGCCGCCAGCGGAACGACACGCGGTAGGTGTTGCCCGCGTGTCCGGCGACGACCGAGTGTGGTGGTCCGCCGACACGCCGGCGGATCAGATCGAAGTGGTGGATGCCGAAGTCCCAGAGGATCGGGTGCTCGACGCCCTTGATGGCAGGAGTCAACGATCGTGCCCGTGAGGAGACGATGATCCCAGCGCGCAGCGCTCCCATCTCGTACAGCGCAGCCTCGACCGCTCGTTCCAATCCTCGCTCGGGGAAGTTGTGTGCGACCACAGCTGGTAGCCGCGCCTGTTGCGCGGCGTCCACCACTGCGCGGGCGTCGGCGAGCGTCAGCGCCAGCGGCTTCTCGACAAGGACTCCGAGTCCGGCTTCCAGGCAGCTCAGCGCATGTTCGGCATGGAGCGCCGATGGTGAGGCGATGATCGCTGCGTCCGCGTCCGAAAGCGCGCCAGGACAGAGGGCATCCCATGAGGCGCCCGCGGCCGGATCCGGATCCACGGTACCCGCCAATTCGGTTCCGCGTCGACGGCGGACCAGACGCTCCCACGCCCGCCCGCGTCTGCCACGGCCGACGATCAACACCCTCATGCCACGGTTAGCTTCGGTGACAGCTTCGACCGCGTCGATAGCAGCTCCAGATAGCGCGCCGCGACGCGATCGGGATCGTGCACCGAGACCACGTCGGCGGGGACGGGCCGCGCGTCGAGGTCGAGCGCCCGCTCCATCTGCTCCGCGAGCGCGGCGATGTCGCCCGCTGGGGTCAGTGTGCCAAGCCGGCCCTCGTCGAGCACCTCGCGGGCGCCGCGACAATCGACGGCGACGATCGGGCGTCCGAGCATCAGCGCTTCCACCAAGACGGTCGGGTGTCCCTCGGAGCGTGATCCCATCACCACGGCCGCGGCGCGGCTGATCCAGGCGTAGGGGTTCGGCTGGCCTCCCGGCAGGATCACGTCATCCGACAGCCCGAGCCGTTCCACCAGCCGCTCAAGGCTCCGCCTCTGCGGTCCGTCTCCCAGCACCGCGAGCCGCACCGCGCGGCGCGCACGCAACATTGCAAACGCGCGGATCAGGGGGACGTACCCCTTGATCGGGCGAAGGCTGCCGACGGCGAGCAGCATCGGGGCCAAGCCCTCCGCAAGCCAGGGGTGCGTTCCGTCCGCGCGTGCCTGGAGCTCGACCTCAGCGAACGGAATCGCGTTCCGAATCACCGCGATTCGCTCTTCGGAGAGGTGCGTGACCCGCGCGAGGTCCAGGCTTCCCTGGCGCGAGACCGCGACGACCGCATCGGCGTGTGCGTAGGTCACTCTCGCCAGCAGCGGCAGCAGGCGGTGCCGCCACCTGCCAGAGCGCCGGGCGAACTCGCTCAGCGTCGAGTGTTCTACGACGATGACCCGCACATCCGGCCCGAGGTATCGCCGGGCCAGCACCGCCATCGCATTGGCGTGGGTCAGGTTTGCGATCAGCGCAGCCGGTTGCTCGCTCCGGATGTACCGGCCGAGCGCACCAAAGCTGGTGAGAACGCGCCGCGTGCCGAGCTCGACGAGGCGGACCCTCGGGGGTATCAGCGCATGCCCCTGGTCGCCTCGGACCTGGCCGACCACCAGGTCGACCTTCTCCCCGCGTGCCGCCAGTGCGCCGGCGAGAACGCTGACCGCGCGCTCGGCCCCACCGATCTCGAGGGTCGGCAGCAGCAGCGCGATCGGCCCCCCGGCTCCGTCCTTGACTCGTTCGGACGCTGTGAGCACCACCGTGGAACTGTACGGCCGTTGAGCTCTTCCGGCTTGACCAGCAAGGGTCGCACGAACCTAGGTGCTGTAATCCCGACATGCCCCCGGCAGGACTTGAACCTGCGACCCGCGGCTTAGAAGGCCGCCGCTCTATCCAGCTGAGCTACGGGGGCCTGGGGAGACTGTAGAGGTGTCAGCACGCAGAATCGGGGTGCTGGTGAGCGCGGTTGGGCTGCTCGCGACCGCGATGGTAGGCGGCGCTGCGGCCAAGTCGAGGCCCGCGCCCACCTGCCTGGTCCCGGGCGTCGGTCAGTCTGTCGATCAGGTCTGGCAGCCGAACATGCCCACGGCGATCAAGTACGCGCAGTCGCGGACGGGCGACATCGCGTTCGCGGTACGAACCGATCACCGCTTCTGGGGCTACCGCTACACCCACGACGAGTGGTCCGCAAGCGTCGTCAAGGCGATGCTGCTGACCGCATACCTGGACATGCCTTCGGTGGCTCACCGGAACCTCAACGGCAACGACACAGGGCTGCTCACGCCAATGATCGAGGTCTCTGACAACAATGCCGCCCAGCAGGTCTTCAACATCGTCGGACAGGGCGGGCTTCAGGCGCTGGCGCACCGGGTGGGGATGAAGCACTTCGCCACGAGCTCGATCTGGGGAGAGACCGAGATCGACGCCGCCGACCAGACTCGCTACTTCCTGCACATCGACAGCTACATCGCGCCTCGCCACCGCGCGTACGCGATGCACCTGCTTGCTTCGATCACGCCCTCACAACGCTGGGGCGTGGGCGAGGTCGCTCCGAAGGGTTGGAAGCTGTACTTCAAGGGCGGGTGGGGGTACGGAACGGGCCTGCTCGACCACCAGGTCGCGTTGTTCGTGCGCGGCTGCGCTCGCGTGTCGATCGCGGTGCTGACGATGCACGACGGCTCGCATCCCTACGGCAAGGACACGCTGAAAGGGCTGTTCTCAATCCTGCTGAACGGTGGGCTCCCGACCCAGCCTGTCGCGTGGCAGCTCCCTGGGAGGCCGCCGAAAGGGCAGCCGGTGGATCGGCCGGTCGGCTGAGGCGTCCGCGGGTTCAGCCGATAGTGATCTTCACCTTGGCGCCCGCCGAGAGCACGGTCCCGGGCTTGGGTGATTGGCGTCTGACCTTCCCCTTCGTTCAAGCGGCCCGGCAAGCCCAAAGCGGCGCTCTTCCCGGGCAAGCCCGACGGGCGAACTTTGGCGTCTGGGTTGCGTATACGTCAACTAACTCGCCAAAGTTCGCGCTGCTGGGGCGGCTCCGTCCGATATTGATGCGCTCGATGCGGTACAGCCGGTAGGGACAACCGTCCACACTGAGTCGATCGGCAACCTGGGCGAGTGTCTCGCCATCTGCGGGACCCCCAAGCATCCTTGATCTTGTGAGCGTCGGGCACTGCCCCACGGGATAGCGAGGCGGCCGTGCGCGCGTGTAGGGCTGCCGCCATCATCGAGAACCAGCAAACCGGCAGTAGCTTGGAAGGGAGCCGGCAGCTCCGCGCTTTGTTTGGATGGACCTGAGCGCATACGAGGTCGGTTCGAGACGTCTCGCGGCCTGGTGAGGGCGATGCGCGACCCGAGTGGTATTGACGAGCGCTCGTGTTGAGCGGTAAGTTCGTATCGAATAATCCACGCGGCGACGGAGGCGCATGGGGACGGCGCCCAGCAAACGGCGATCAGCGCTATTGCGCGATCCCCGGACCGAGGAGCAGGCATGTGCACGAGGGCGACAGGATTCACGGCGCTGTTCGCGGTGATTGCGCTGGTAGCGGGATGCGGCGGCGGGTCGAGCACACCCGACGTGAGCGGAGGTCCAGCCAGCGACTCCGCGACCTTGTTCAAGGCTTCGAACCTCGACAAGGTGCTCACCCAGGCGAAGAGCAAGCTTGGGGGAACGGCGATCACCGTCCTCAAGATCGAGCCGCGGGATGTCAAGATCGTCGGCCAGGACAAGGTCGTGACTGTCGACGCCAGCGGCAAGTCTTTGGTGGTCAACACTCCGTCGATCCCGGGACCGGGGACGTTCGACCTCGGCGTGGTGTCGCCTGCGACCGTCGAGAGCGTCGTCAACGCGGTCGAGTCCAAGGCCAGCCTCAAGCAGTCCGACATCGCCTACGTGGCGGTCGCGGTGGACCCGATCAGCAATAAACCGTTCTACGGGGTCTACCCGGTCTCCGGCGGCGGTCATTATCAGGCCAACATCAACGGCGGCAATGTGAAGTCATTCGGAGGCTCTGGCGGCGCGACCCCGGGCGGTGCGGCAACTTCAAGCGGCGGGACTTCAAGCGGCGGGACGTCAGGCGGCGGGGCGACCAATGCTCAGGCGATCGCCAGCTGCGTCGCTAAGGCCGGCACTGATGCTCACGAAGATCGCGGCGTGCACCGGTGGCTGATCTAGACGCCGGGGCTCGCGGTCAGCTCAGGCCCTAACGCACAGGAGGACGTGCCAGAGCACGCGCACTCGCGCCCGCAGGACGGGGACGAGAGTGCCGCCTTGATCGAGATCCACCGGGCGCGGCGAACGCTTCCGCTATTGGACGAACCAGCAGTCCGCGCTCTTCGCCGTCCCGGCGTTTCCGTGATTCTGCTTATCACGGGCGGTCGTCGGCTCGAAATGGAACCCGATTGGGGCCCTTGCGGCCCACGGAGGCCGACACCCGACCCAGCGGATCCTTAAGTCGGGGCGCCCGGATTTGAACCGGGGGTCTCCGCTCCCCAAAAGCGGCGCGATAACCAGGCTTCGCTACGCCCCGAACGGGCCGCCGAGTGTAGTCCAACATCGGCCCGCTGCCAGGAGGTCGGGCCCGCGTCGGGAGGTGTTCCGCGGAACACTCTGGTCACGCGCACCCGCTCCCCCAACCTCGGCTACGCCCTCGCGGCCACGGCGGCAACGCTGTGGGCGCTGAACGGGTCCCTCGCCAAGTTCATCCTTGACGACCACATGCCGCCCGCGCGGTTGGCGGAGTTGCGCTCGGTGGCCACGTTTGCGGCGTTGGCAGCCGCGACCGCATTCACCAGGCGTGAGGAGCTCAAGATCCAGAAGGCTGATCTCGGCCGAATGCTGATCCTCGGCGTCGTCGGGCTCGCCGGGGTCAACGCGCTCTACTTCGCGGCGATCGCGCGGCTGAAGATCGGAGTCGCACTCACGATCCAGTACCTCGGCCCGCTGCTTCTCCTCGTCTGGCTGAAGGTCGTGCATCGCCGGGCACTTCCACGCACTCTGTGGGCCGCCGCGGCGCTCGCAGCGGGCGGTTGCTTCGCGGTCGTCGGTGCTTATCACCCGGGCGGGCTCGATGGCACGGGCCTGATCGAGGCGGCCGGCGCAGCGATCACCTTCGCGATCTACCTGTTCGCCAGCGAGCAGGCGGGCCAGCGCTACCCGCTGACGACGACATTGGTCTGGGGCTTCGGTCTCGCAAGCCTGTTCTGGCTGATCACACAGCCGCCATGGAGCTTCCCAACCCGATCATTGTCGAGCGCCCGCAATGCAGGCTTCGCCATCTACGTCGTGGTCGGCGGAACACTCCTTCCGTTCGGATGCATGTTCGCGGCGGTGCGCCACCTGCCCGCCCACCGAGCCGCTGTCGTGGCGACGCTCGAACCGGTGCTCGGAGCCGTTCTCGCATGGCCGATTCACGATCAGGCGCTGTCGGCCCCACAGATCGCCGGGGGACTCGTAGTGGTGGGCGCAATCGTCTGGGTCCAATCGCAGCGGCCCCAGCTGCACACCGAGCTTGCCCCGGGGTATGGGGCGCGCCGTCGCGCTAAAGCGCAGGTCGAGTAGCCTCCGGCGCCGCCATGGCCGAGATCCAGGCACTCCGCGCGCTCCACTACGACCCCCACCAGACGCGGCTACAGGACGTCGTTGCGCCACCGTACGACGTAATCGATCCTGAGCAACGGGCCGAGCTCGCGGCGCTCTCGCCCTACAACGTCGTCGAGATCGACCTTCCAGCGGCGAACGGCGACCCCTACGAACACGCCGCCCAGCAGCTCCAGGCCTGGCGCGAGCAGAGTGTCGTCGTTCAGGACCAGAACCCTGCGCTCTGGCTGCTCGAGCAGGCCTACACCGGACCCGACGCCGCGCCCCGCACCAGACGAGGCTTCCTCGCCAAGGTGCGGATCGAGCCATACGGCCCTGGCCGGATTCGGCCGCATGAACGGACGCACCCCGGCCCCAAGGAGGATCGCCTCAGGTTGACGCGCGCGACCAAGGCCAACCTCTCTCCCATCTTCGCGCTGTACGACGACGCCCGAGGCCAGGCCCAGAACGCACTACTCCCGTTCGCGCAAGACGCACCCTACGGAGAGACCACCGATGAAGATGGCACCGCAAACCGGATCTGGCGGATCGACCACCCCGAGGCGATCGATGCCACAAAACGGGCGTTGAAGGAGACCGAGCTTCTGATCGCAGACGGGCACCACCGGTATGAGACGGCGCGGGTCTATGCCGATGAGATCGGCGGCGAGGGCCCGCATCGCTATGTGCTCATGTGCCTCGTTGCCCTACAGGACCCGGGCCTGACCGTCTTTCCGACCCATCGCCTTGTCAAAGGCCTGACCCCCGAACAGCACGAGGAGCTGGCAAATGCGATCCGGCGCGATTTCGATGTCGAGCCTCTGGGCACCCCGGCGGATCTGGTCCCCGCCGCCGACACGGCACTGCGGATTGGGTATATCGACGCCCATTTTCACCGTCCGTTCATGCTCACTCTCAAGGACCAGACGATCGCCGATCAAGCGCTCTCAGATCACGCCGAGCCGTACCGGCGGCTCGACACGGCTGTGCTCGAGGCGCTGATCCTCAAGGGGACGCTCGGCATGAGCGATGCGGACATCGACCACCTCGACGGCCTTGGCTACGCGCGGGACGCGAGACACGCACTCGACCTCATCTCCGCGAACGAATACGACGCGGCCTTCTTCATGGCCCCCACGCCCGTGCATCGAGTCCAGGAGGTCGCCGCGAGCGGCGAGAACATGCCGCCGAAGTCGACGTACTTCTTCCCCAAGGTGCCGACCGGCCTCGTCTTCAACTCGCTGTCGGACTAGCATCGATCGCCGATGAGGGCCACCGCGCGTCGCACCGGAAGCTCTTACACACACCGTGTCGAGGTTCGTCAGCACGAGTTGACGATCGATGAGCCGCCCGAGCACGGTGGCGACGATCGGGGCCCGAGCCCGCAGGAACTGCTCGCGGCGAGTCTCGCCTCGTGCACCGCAGTGACACTCGAGATGTACGCCAAACGCAAGGGCTGGAACCTCGGAGCGGTCGAGGTCAAGGTTGAGTACCCGTCACCCGAGAGGGGCCGCCCGACGAACTTCGCACTCACGATCCGGCTACCCGAGACCTGCACCGACGAGCAAACCGAGCGCCTGCTCGCGATCGCGGCGAAGTGCCCGGTGCACCGAACGCTCGCCGGCGAGGTTACGTTCGATGAACGGATCGAGCTGGTGGAGCGGTCCGCGGGATAAGAGCTGCGGCTACTCGACCCGCACCCCAGCCTCGCGCAGGTCGGCCACCGCCCGCTCGCCATCGCCCGGTGAAGCGTCGACTGCCCGAGTCGCATCGAGGTGCACGACCACGTCGAATCCGGCTTGCCTGGCATCGAGCGCGGTCGCTCTGACGCAGTAGTCGAGCGCCAGTCCCGCAACGTGCACGGTGTCGGTGTCACGGTCACGCAGCAGGTCAACAAGGCCCGTGTCCTCGAATGCCGAATATCCCTCACGGTCCGCCGCCTGGCCCTTGTCGATCACCACGTCGATATGGGTTTGGTCAAGGTCATCGCGTAGCTGCGCGCCGAACGTGCCCTGCACGCAATGGACTGGCCAAGGTCCTCCCTGGTCCGAAAACGAGCCGTGATCGGGCGGGTGCCAGTCGCGGGTTGCGACGGTGAACGACGCCTTCGACAACAGGCGGTTGATCGGCTCGACGACCTGATCCCCGTCGGGCACCGCAAGCGCGCCCCCGGGACAGAAGTCGTTCTGAACGTCGACCACGATCAGAGCGTCCATCAGTCGCCAATATAGTCAGCCAATCTCGACCGACCGTCTGGAGAAAATCGAGCAGGGCCTGCGGCGCGTGCTGCTCGACCCCGAGGTCGCCGTCTCGCTCGAGGTACGCGGCAAAACCGATGCCGCCGTGCTCGTCCCCCTGTACGTGCAAAACGACGGATTGCACGCGGTGTTTACGAAACGTCGGGACGATCTGCGCCGCCATCCCGGCGAGATCTCTTTCCCCGGCGGTCGCTACGAGGAAGGCGAGCAGGATCTGCGCGTCACGGCACTGCGCGAGGCACACGAGGAGATCGGCCTCCCGCCGGACGCCGTCGAGATCCTGGGGGCACTTCAGCCGACCCCGACGATCGCCACCGGCTACGCCGTCTACCCGTTCGTCGGGCTGATCGAGCCCGGGCACAAGTGGAAGCCCAGCGCACGCGAGGTCGCGGTCGTGCTCGAGCTCTCACTCGCAGCGCTGCGCGCGGGCTACGCGCGCCGGCGGCTGCTGCGACGTGGCCTCCCGATCCGGACCGATACCTACGAGGTCGGCGAGAACCTGATCTGGGGCGCGACCGCCCGCATCCTCGCCGACCTGTTCGACCGCCTGGCGGTGCTTACAGCCGGGGCCTAGCCCTTCTCGATCGGAACGTTCACGAGGTTCCCCCACTCGGTCCAGGAACCATCGTAGTTCTTGACGTCGTCCTCGCCGAGCAGCTCGTGGAGCACGAACCAGGTGTGGGCCGAGCGCTCGCCGATGCGGCAGTAGGCGATGATCGGATCGCCGCTGAGGACGCCCTTGCCGCCATATAGCTCGCGCAGCTCGTCGGCCGATTTGAACGTGCCGTCCTCCTTGACCGCCTGCGCCCACGGAATTGACGCCGCGCCGGGAATGTGCCCGCCGCGCTGAGCACCTTCGTTCTCGTAACCCGGCATCGCGATCAGCTCTCCTGAGTACTCCTGCGGAGAGCGCACGTCGACGAGCTTGTGCGAATCATCGAGTGCGTCCAGCACCTCGTCGCGGCGCGCGCGAATCGCGTCATCGCCGGACCTGGCGTTCAAAGTCGCCGGTGCGTGCTCGGGCACGTCGGTCGTCGTCGGGTGCCCATCGGAAATCCAGCGCTCGCGTGGGCCATTCAGAAGCTTGACCTTATCGTGACCGTAGTACTTGAGGTACCAGTATGTGTACGCGGCGAACCAGTTGTTGCGGTCGCCATACAGGACCACGAGGTGGTCGTCGCCGATGCCGCGGCTGCCGAGCAGCTGGCCGAACTCCTCAGGGCCGAGGAAGTCGCGTTTGACCTGGTCCTGAAGGTCCTTCTGCCAGTCGAATCCGATGGCTCCAGGAATGTGCGCCTCTTGGTACAGCGCCGGGTTCTCGTCAACTTCGACGATTCGAATCGAATCGTCATCGAGATGCTGCTCGAGCCACTCTGGCTCGACTAGCACGTCGTTTGCGTACTCCGCCACCTGCCCCTCCTAAGGAGTCGTATTTTCGGTCGGGTTTTACCTATTTCGCAGTCTACCGGCTGCCGCCATGCGGCGCTGGCGCTGAGATATTTTTTCGATCGAATTAGTTGAGATCGTGGGCGGGCGACGGATGGTCGGGCGCCAGCACGCCCTCGATTGCGGCGACGGCGGCGTGCGCCCATCTGCCAGGCTCGCTGCCTTCCCCCGCGAGTAGCGCATACGGGATCCGGGAGTGCTCACAGAAAGACCGGACGAGCCCGGCACCGTCGGCCAGGAGTGCCGGGCTGACCGTACCCGCCGCCTCGTACACGACTCCGCGCGCCGTAGTGTCGAGGACTCGCGTCAGGAGCATCTCCAGCCGCGAGCCGTGCAGCGCGCGCAGCTCCTCGCCTGTGCCAGTCGCCGAGGCGAGCAGGACGCACACCACCGTGACATGCTCGAGCGCCGCCGCCAGCGTTCCCACTCGCGACGGATCGGCGAGCACGCCCTCGACACCAAGCTCCCCCAGCCGGGTGACCCGCGCCGGATCGCGGCTCGTCCCACGAACCGCGTGGCCCCTCGCTTGTAATTCGCCGGCAAGCATCGCGCCGCGGCAGCCGCAGCCGATGATCAGGCAGCGGCTCAGTTTTCCGAACCTGGGTCCCCGCCGAACTCGCGCCTGGCCTCGGCGCGTGTGCGCTCCGGCAGTCCGCGCGCGCGGCGGCGGGCGTTCGTCACCTCGAGCAGCTGGTCGAGCTCTCGGTCCGCGAGGTACTCCTCGCGTCGCCGGCGCTGCTCGGCGACGTCCTCCATCACACGCATCTCGAGATCGTTAACGGTGAGGTCGGCCTCTCCCCGCGAGCGGCGACGGGCGTTGTGTGCGGCGAGCATCTGCTCGAGGTCCTCAGCGTCGAGCGCCTCGCGCGTCTCTGAGATCTCGCGTGCGCTGCGAAGGCCGAGCTGCTCCATGCCCGAGCCCGGGTAGTACTTGCCAAGCAGCCAGATCCAGAAGATCAGCCCCGCGAGACCTGCCAGAAGCACAATCGCAAACGGGTCCACCAAGTCCGAGTTTACCGCCGCAACTTCACACCTCGCGACTGTGTTTTGAGAGGCGTCCAAACAGCCACCGCTCGGTAGGGAGCCGGGAGTCCGGCGGAGGCAGCCACCAGATCGAAGCAGGGAAAGGAGGGCCTTCATGCGCCTACGCTTTGCTGTGCTTGCATCAGTGCTGACTGCGCTGGTCGCCGTGCCCGTATCGTCGGTTACGGCGGCGCCGAAGCCGCATCGAACGCTGACGATCAACGCGACCCCCAATCCGGTGATCGCCGGTCAGAGCATCTTCGTCTACGGCCAGCTGTCAGGAGGGAACGTGAGCGGCCAGACGATCCGACTGTACAGCCGGATCCCGGCAACGCCGGGAGTTCACCTCGTCGCCACGACCACGACGAACTCGTTTGGGTTTTACGAGTTCAACGGTCCCGGCGGAGCGCTCTACACCAATCGCGTGCTGTTCGTGCGCGGCCCGAGCGTCCGCAGCCCATCGCTGCGCGAGCGCGTCTCAGCGCTGGTCAGCCTGTCGGCGAGCGCGACCTCAGCCGATACGCGTCACCCGATCGTGTTCAGCGGTCACGTGACTCCCAACCACGCGGGCGAGCCGATCCTCCTGCAGGAGCAGGGTCTGAAGAGCGAGGTTTGGCACACGGTCAAGCGCGACGTCATCGGCCCAGGCTCGAACTACTCGATCACCTACCGCTTCGTGATTCCCGGCGAGCGGATGGTGCGGGCGCTGCTCCCGGGCGATGTGCGCAACATCCGCAGCGCGTCGGATTCGATCGACGTCACGATCCAGCAAACCCAGGTGCCTGGTTTCACGATCACCACGTCGGATCCGATCATCCCTGAGGGTGGAAGCGCCATCATCTCGGGCGTGCTCGATAAGAAGGCGAGCACGGCGCCGGAGCCCTCGACGAGTGTGACGCTGTGGGCGAAGACGCATGATCAACTCCACTACAGCCCGGTCGCTTCGATGAACACGGCGTCGGACGGGAGCTACAAGTTCACGGTCCACCCGACCGTCAACGAGCTCTACCAGGTCCGTACCACGTTCAAGCCGGCACGTCACACCGCCGTGCTGTTCGAGGGCGTTCATGACGTCGTGACGATGACGGCGAGCACGTCGACCTCCCAGGTCGGTGGCAAGGTCACCTTCCAGGGAGTCGTGACGCCTGACAAGGCGGGCCATGTCATCTACCTCCAGCAGCAGGGGAGCGACGGCGACTGGCACAACGTCGAGAAGAGCATCGTTCGGTTCAACTCGACCTACCAGTTCATCTGGAGGTTCGGCGAGGCCGGCGCGCAGCACTTCCGCTCATGGATCCCGCATGACGAGTTCAACATCGGGGGTGTCTCCCCGCCGGTGACGGTAAACGTCATGGGCGTGGTCACCACCGTCCCGTAGTCCTAATCAACAGGTTGGGGGGCGCGCATGCGCGCCCCCCGGCCGGGCCACATGTGGCCCGGCCACTCCGGCGGCGCTGCGCCGCCGGCGGCGCGGCACATGTGCCGCGCCGAACTACTTAAGGGAGCACGGCCCACAGGCGCCAGTGCTCTGGGACGCCCTTGAGCTCGCGCTCGCCTCGGTCCTCGAAGCGGATCCCCGAGCCCGCGACGAGGTCCTTCACGGTGTTCGAGACGAGCACCTCATGCGGACCCGCGCACGCGCAGACACGCGCGCCGATATGAACGGCGATCCCGCCGACGTCCTCGCCGATCACCTCGACCTCCCCCGTGTGCAGCCCGGTGCGGATCTCAAGGTCGAACTCGGCGTCGACCGCATCCCTGATCGCTGTCGCAGAGCGGATCGCCCGGGCAGGGCCGTCGAACGTCGCCAGAAAGCCGTCACCCATCGTCTTCACCGCACGGCCGCGGAAGCGGTCCAGCTCGCGCCCGACGACCGGAACCATCGCCTGAAGCAAATCGCGCCAGCGGCGGTCGCCCATCTCGGCTGCGCGCTCGGTCGAGCCGACGATGTCCGAGAACATCACCGTCGCGAGGATGCGCTCGGTGTCGGCCGACTTGCGGGCGCCGGTCAGGAATTCCTCGATCTCCTCGAACAGCGCCTCAGAATCGGCGCCGAACGACACTGCCTCGTCGCCGGGGAGCTCGACGTACTTGGCGCCCGGGATGTGCTCGGCCAGGTAGCGCGAGTGGCGGATGTCGATGAACTGGTCGCCGACGCGGTGCATCACTAGCGTCGGCACTTTGATCGTGGGTAGGACCGCGCGGACGTCGACGTCCGCGTTCATCATCAGCAGCCGGGCAGCGGTACCGGGACTCGCCGCCAGCCGCTCGAGCTTTGCGAACCACTGGCGCAGTCGCGGGTTCGTCGATGACTGCGGCGCGAGCGCGAGGATTCGCGAACCATCGCCCCAGGTCGAGTAGCCGCCGTCGCGCAGCCACGTCTCGCGCTCCTCGCGGCGGACCGCCCAGTCGTAGTCGGGCGCCCAGGACATCCTCGGCTGCGCCTCGTACAGGACCAGCGCGCGCGTCCGCTCGGGGTGGGTGGCGGCGAACAGCGCTGCCATCGCGCCGCCCTCCAGCTGCGCGAACACCGCGGCCCGCTCCGATCCAGCCGCGTCCATCACCGCGACGACGTCGTCGATCTGTTCCTCCAGCGTGGGCCCGGTGGCCACCGGATCCGACAGCCCCGAGCCGCGGCGATCGAACATGATCAGTCGCGCGAACGAGGCCAAACGGTTGAAGTAGCGCGCGACCCCGGGCTCCTCCCAGTAGTGCTCGACCTGCGAAATCCAGCTCGGGACGTAAACCAGGTCGATCGGGCCATCCCCGATGACCTGATAGGCGATGTTCATCTCGCCGCTGCGGGCGTAGCGGGTCTCGGGCGGCATGCGGGTCTGTCCAGCGTATACCGTGCCTGGACCATGGACTTCTCTCTCACAGACGAGCAGCGGTTGATTCGGGAGACCGCCCGCCGGTTCACCGACAACGAGATCGTCGAGCGCGCGCGCGAGAACGATCGCAACGAGCATTTCGACCTTGAGCTTGTGCAGCAAGATCGCCGACCAGGGGTACCTCGGCGCGATCGTCCCGCGCGAATACGGCGGCGCCGGGCTCGACTATTTGTCTTACGGGCTGGTGGTCGAGGAGATCGGCCGCGGGGATTCGGCGATGCGGACGGTGATCTCGGTCCAGACCTCGCTGGTCTGCTCGGCGATCCTGCGCTGGGGCACCGACGAACAGAAGCGCAACTACCTCCCGAAGCTGTGCTCGGGGGAGTGGCTTGGGTGCTATGGCCTGACCGAGCCCGACACGGGCTCGGATGCAGCCAACCAGCGGACGCGAGCCGCGAAGACGGAGTCGGGGTGGGTGATCAACGGCGCGAAGATGTTCATCTCGCTCGGCAACCACGCCAAGCTCGCGCTGATCTTTGCCCAGACCGACCCCGA
Organism: uncultured Solirubrobacterales bacterium; assembly: GCA_963849295.1. GTDB lineage: Bacteria > Actinomycetota > Thermoleophilia > Solirubrobacterales > Solirubrobacteraceae > Palsa-465. The sequence goes on along the minus strand of CAWKGU010000005.1, from coordinate 155,863 downwards.
GAAGAAGCACCGGGGGCTCGCGTGCTTTCTCGTCGACACTGACCAGCCGGGCTTCCAGCCTCAGCCGATTCATCACAAGATGGGTCTCAACGGCTCCGACACCGCGTCCATCTCTCTCGACGACGTCGAGGTGCCAGACGACGCTGTGCTCGGGGAGGTGGGCGATGGCTTCAAGGTCGCGATGAGCGCGCTCGACTCGGGCCGCTACAGCGTCGCCGCCGGGTGCGTCGGCATCTGCCAGGGGTGCGTCGAATCATCGGTCGCCTATGCCAAGGAGCGCGAGCAGTTCGGCCGGCCGATCGCGAGCTTCCAGCTCGTCCAGGAGATGCTCGCCGACATGGCCGTCGAGACCGACGCCGCGAGGATGCTCGTGTGGCGCGCGGGCTACCTGAAGGACACCGGCCAGCCGAACACGACCGAGACCTCGATCGCCAAGCTCTATGCAACCGAGGCAGCGATCCGCTGCGCCAACACCGCGATCCAGGTGCACGGCGGCTCCGGCTACGTCGACGACCATCCGGTCGAGCGCTACTTCCGGGACGTCCGCGTGACCTCGCTGTACGAGGGGACCTCGCAGATCCAGAAGCTGATCATCGGCCGCGCGCTGACCGGCATCAACGCGCTCGTGCCGTCGTAGTCCGTGGCCTCGGGCGCGCCTAGCGTCATCGGCGTCGTCGGGGCCGGGACAATGGGCTCCGGAATCGCGCAGCTGGCGTGCGCCTCGGGCGCGCGAACGCTGCTGCACGACCCCGAGCCGGAGGCACTGGAGCGTGGCGCCGCTGCGGTCCGCAAGCGAGTCGACGACGAGTCGTTCGACCGGCTCGAGCCGGTGACATCGCTTGAAGCGTTCGGTCATTGCGAGCTTGTGATCGAGGCCGCGCCCGAGTCGCTGGAGCTCAAGCGATCGCTGTTCAGCTCCTTATCAGAGGGGATCGTCTCGGAGGACTGCGTGCTCGCGACGAACACCTCTTCGCTGCTGGTGACGGCCGTGGCTGCGGGGACGCGCGGTCCCGACCGCGTCGTCGGCATGCACTTCTTCAACCCGGCGCCGGTCATGCGGCTGCTCGAGGTGGTGGCCGGAGAGCAGTCGGGGGAGCGAGCGCTGGCCGTGGCTCGGGCCGCCGGCGAGGCGATGGGAAAGCACGTGATCGATGCGGCCGACGGCCCCGGGTTCCTCGTGAACCGCTGCAACCGGCCGTTCGGGCTCGAGGCGCTGAAGCTGCTGACCGAGCGCGTGGGCTCGGTCGAGGAGATCGATCGGATCTGCCGGCTCGGCGGCGGCTACAGGATGGGGCCGTTCGAGCTGATGGACCTGGTCGGCGTCGACACCGGGCTCGACGTCTTCCGCTCGTTCTATGAGCAGAGCTTCGGCGAGCCGCGCTGGCGACCCTCGCCGATCACCGTGAAGATGGTCGCTGCCGGCAGGCACGGCCGCAAGAGCGGGCGTGGCTACTACGACTACACCCACGATCCGTACAGGCCGCCGGATGCGGAGCCGCCTGCGGTTGGCGGCGGGGACGGGCTCGTCGTGATCGGTGGTGATGGGGTGCTCGCGAGCGAGCTCGCGGTCGCCGCCGCGGCGGCGGGGTGGCGGGTGGAGCGCCCGGGCGAGTCCGACGACGTGCCGTTCCTGATCGTCGACTGCACTGACGGCGAGGACCTTGATGGGGTTCTGCTCCAGGGCGGGCCCCGGGCCGTCTGCTGTGCCGCCGGGTCGTTGGGAACGCTCGATCCTGGAGGGGCTGGAGTCGGATTTCATGCGCTGCCGCCACTCGCCGAGTCGCAGCTCGTCGAGCTGACGCGCGGCGTCGACAGCGCGGCGTCGGCTGCGGCGGCGTCCGAGCGGTTCTTCGGGTCGCTCGGTAAGCACGTCGCGTGGGTCGCCGACGCGCCCGGGCTGGTGCTGGGAAGAATTGTCTGCCAGGTGATCAACGAGGCCTCGTTTGCACTTGGCGAGGGGGTCGGTAGCGCCGCGGACATCGACGCCGGCATGGTCCACGGCCTCAATTACCCGCGTGGTCCGCTGGCGTGGGCGGACGCCATCGGGCTCGACCACGTGCTCGGTGTGCTCGAGGCTTTGGGCGAGGAGCGCCGCGAGGAGCGCTACCGCCCCGCTCCGGCCCTGCGCGCACTCGTGTGGTCGGGACGGCTGGGGCAGCAGACGGGCGAGGGTTTCTTCACGTATACCTCGAGCTGATGCGAGCGGTCACCTTCCAGGCCCCGCGGGAACTCCGAATCGACGAGCGCCCCGAGCCCGAGCTCCAGGCGCCCGACGACGCCGTCGTCGCGATCGAAGCGACGGGGGTATGTGGTTCGGATCTTCACATCTACCACGGGCGGGTGAAGATCGAGCCTGGTTTCACGATCGGGCACGAGTTCGTGGGGAAGGTTCTCGCCGCCGGCGACGATGTTGCTCGCGTGGCTGTGGGTGACCGCGTGCTCGGCTGCTTTCACTCCGCCTGCGGGACGTGCTTCTTCTGCCTGCGCGGCGTCTACCACAAGTGCGATCGGATGCGGGTGTTCGGCCACGGCGAACTGCTCGGCTCGCTGCAGGGGACCCAGGCCGAGCAGGCGCTCGTGCCGACCGCGAACATGACGCTGAGGAAGGTGCCGGAGGGGATCTCCGACGACGTCGCGCTTTTCGCCGGCGACGTGATGGGGACCGGCTACCACGCGGTCCTCGAGTCTGGCGTGCGGCCCGGCGACAGCGCCGCCGTCTTGGGCCTGGGGCCGGTCGGGCTGTGCGCTGTCCAGGTCGCGCTCGCGGCGGGCGCCTCGCCCGTGTTTGCGATCGACACCGTCGAGCAGCGGCTTGAGGTGGCGTCCGCGTTCGGAGCCCAGGCGGTTCACCTGACCGAGGAGAGCCCTCGGGACGTGATCCGCTCAGGCACCTCCGGCCGGGGCGTCGACGCCGCGATCGACGCCGTGGGGCACCCCGACGCGCTGGATCTGGCGATCCGGCTGGCGCGCAAGGCGGGGGTGGTCGTCGCAATCGGCGTTTACGCCGAACCGGCGCAGGTCCACATGGGCGTTGTCTGGATCAAGGCACTGACGCTGAAGACGGGACACGCGAATGTGATCGGCCACGTCGACCGGGTGCTGGCGATGCTCGCTTCAGGATCGCTCGATCCGACGCCGCTTGTCACCCACCACATGCCGCTCGACGATGCCCCCGAGGCCTACGAGGTTTACGATCGTCACGAGGCGTTGAAGATCGTGCTGAAACCCTGATGTCGGTATCTGCCCTGCCAGACCAACTGTCGGAGCCCGCGCGCGCGTTCGCGGAGCATGAGCAGAAGCTGCTGATCGACGGCGAGCGCGTCGCCGCCGCCGACGGTCGTACGTTCGAGACGATCGATCCCGCGACGGCACGCCCGATCACTCCCGTCGCCCTCGGTGGCACCGAGGATGTCGATCGCGCTGTGCGGGCTGCGCGGCGGGCGCTTGAGGACCCGGGGTGGGCGGGCCTGTCGGCGTCTGCGCGCGGTCTGCTGATCCACCGCCTCGCGGACCTGATCGAGGCTCATGGCGAAGAGCTCGCGCAACTCGAGTCGCTCGACAACGGCAAACCCGTGAAGATGGCGCGGGTCGTTGACGTCGCGTCGACCGTCGTGCACCTGCGGCATTTCGCGGGCTGGCCCGAGCGGATCTTTGGCTCGACGATCCCGGTGGCCCAGGCCGACATGCTCGTCTACACGCGGAAGGAGCCGGTGGGCGTCTGCGCACAGATCATCCCGTGGAACTTCCCCTTGCTGATGAGCGCCTGGAAGCTGGGGCCGGCGCTGGCGGCCGGCTGTACTGTCGTCTTGAAGCCCGCGGAGCAGACCCCCCTGAGCGCGCTGCGGGTCGGCGAGCTTGCCCTGGAGGCGGGCATTCCGCCCGGGGTCGTGAACATCCTGACCGGGGATGGTTCGACGGGAGCCGCTCTGGTCGAACATCCGGGGGTCGACAAGATCGCATTCACGGGGTCGACCGACGTCGGCAGGGAGATCGGCGCGCGCGCGGGGCGCGCGCTGAAGCGCGTCACGCTCGAGCTCGGCGGCAAATCGCCAAACGTGATCCTGCCCGACGCCGATCTCCGGGCCGCGATCGGGGGGTCGTTCCAGGCGATCTATTTCAACTCGGGGCAGGCGTGCAATGCGGGCAGCAGGCTGTTCATCCACCGCGACCAGTACGACGAGGTCGTCTCGGGTCTGGCAGAGCGGGCCGCGGCCGCGCAGGTTGGTCCGGGCCTTGACGAGTCGACCCAGCTCGGTCCGGTCGTCTCCGCCGAGCAGCGTGACCGGGTCATGTCCTACATCGAGTCGGGGCGCTCGGAGGGGGCGGAGCTCATCGTCGGCGGGGATGCGCCGGCCGACGACGGCGGGTATTTCATCGCCCCGACCCTGTTCAGCGCCACACGCGACGATCTGCGGATCGCGCGCGAGGAAATCTTCGGCCCGGTGCTGGTCGCGCTCCCATACGACTCGCTGGAGGAGGTCGCCGCGCGTGCCAATGACACCGAATACGGACTTGCCGCCGGCGTCTGGACGCGCGACGTCGCCAGCGCTCACCGTCTGGCGTCGCTGCTGAAGGCAGGCGCGGTGTACGTCAACTGCTGGGGGCTGAGCGATCCCGGCGCCCCGTTCGGCGGCTACAAGGCCTCCGGTATCGGGCGCGAACACGGACGTGAGGGGATCGAGGCGTATCTCGAGACCAAGACCGTCTGGACGAGCCTGACGTAGGTCGGTTGCCAGCGGGCCGGACTATGGACGTTTGCCCGAATTATTGGGGTGAACGCCCATGTAACGCCCACGCGCTTCCGATTGATGGGGCATGCGTATTCGTCGTGCGCTCGTCGCGCTGCTCGCAGCCGCATCGGTGCCCGCGCTCCCGGCTGCAACGGCCGCCGCGCAGCGCCACCACCATCGCCGTCATCACGGCCATCGCCGGCACCACGGCCATACCGCGGCCAACTGCCCGAACGCCGACACGCCGGCGACGGTGGGGTCGACCCAGGACATGCGCAAGGCGGTCATCTGCCTGATCAACGCAGAGCGCACCAGCCGCGGCCTTCCGCCTTTGAACGTCTCAAGCCGGCTGAACCGCTCCGCGCAGCTTTGGACAAATGTGATCGTCAGGACCGGCCAGTTCACGCACGGCTCGAACTTCTCCTCGCGGATCTCGGCAACGGGCTACGTGTGGTCCTTCGTGGGCGAGAACATCGCAAGCGGCTTCCAGACCCCGCGCGAGGTTGTCAGCGGATGGATGGGCAGCACCGGCCACTGCCAGAACATCCTCAATCCCAACTACGCCGACGTCGGTACCGGAGTCGACACTCGACCGCTGCCAGGCTTCGGACCGGCGACCTGGACCCAGGACTTCGCGTTGTGGATGGGCCATTCGCCGCCATCGGGCAACAGCGGCCCGATGAATGGCTGCCCGTACTAGGGGCTGGGGCGGCCTCGGGCTGAGGTAGTACTAGGCGGCGAGGTCCCGCTGGCGGGTCCCGCTAGGCGGCTGCCTCAGCGACGTCCTCGGCGCCCTCGAAAGGGAGCGGGGTGTCGCGCAGGTACCACTCGGCATCGAGCGCCGCCTGGCAGCCCGTGCCGGCGGCCGTTACCGCCTGCCTGTAGGTGTGATCAACGAGGTCGCCGGCGGCGAACACGCCGGGCGCGCTCGTCAGCGTCGAGCGCCCCTTCGTCACCACGTAGCCGGCTGCGTCGACCTCCACCTGATCGGAGATGAGCTGGGACTGCGGTTCGTGGCCGATTGCGATGAATGCGCCTGAGACCTGTAGCTCGCGTTCGCTGCCATCGCCGGTGTGGCGCAGACGGGCAATCGCCAGTGAGCCCGGACTCTCGGCCGCCGGCGCGAATTCCTCGACGACGTACGGCGTGATCCATTCGATATTCGGAATCTGCCGCGCCCGCTCAAGCATGATCTTCGACGCGCGGAAGTCGTCGCGCCGATGGACGATCCCCACTTTCGAGGCGAACTTCGAGAGGAACATCGCCTCCTCCATCGCAGAATCGCCGCCGCCGATGATCAGCGTCGGGGCATCCCTGAAGAAAGCGGCATCGCAGGTCGCGCAATAGCTCACGCCGCGTCCGGCCAGCTCGGCCTCGCCAGGCACAGCGAGCTTGCGGTGCTGGGCGCCCATCGCCAGGATCACCGTACGCGCAACATGGACGTCGTCACCGGCATAGACCTTGTGCAACCCGCCCTCTCGAGAGAGCTCGACACGGGTGACGTCGTCGGTCTCGAGGCGAGCGCCAAACCGCTCCGCCTGATCGCGGAACTGCTGCATCAGCTCGGGCCCCATGATCCCGTCGCGGAATCCAGGGTAGTTCTCGACGTCGGTCGTCTGCTGGAGCAACCCGCCCCAGGCGAACCCTTCGATCACAAGCGGCTCGAGATTCGCGCGCGCGGTGTACAGCGCGGCGGTATAGCCGGCCGGCCCGCTTCCGATGATCACTACGTTCTCAGTTCTCTTTTCCATATCCATTACTTCACTAAGTATAGCTTGGGCTTGGCGCCTCGGCGGCGGCGCTCCACCGGTGAACGGTCCGCCGCAGCTGCAGATAGGCGATCGCACCGGGCACTGTCGGCAGCCAGAAGGCAAATGCACGATAGGCAAGGACGGAGACGATCGCGACTTCCACCGGCACGCCAAACGCAGTGAACGCCCCGATCATGCCCCCGTCGACGCCCCCGATCCCCCCCGGGAGGGGCAGCGTGTTGCCGAGCATCCCGACGAAGTACGACATCACGATCACCGCCTGCGGGGGGACCGTCCCGAACGCGTGAAAGCACGCCCACAGCACGATGATGTCGCACGCCCAATAGGTGACCGCCGCGAGCATGAACGGATTGCGCGATCGCAGCAGTGAGATCGCCGTCCGCACGCCCGTCGCGGCGACGGTCGGGGCCGTCGCCGCTCGCCTGGCGAATCGTCCGAGCCTGCCGCCACCAGCCGTCCAGCGCCCCGCCAGCCGCTCGAGATCCCCCGGGAGCAATGACACGGCCAGCATCACGGCGATCACGGCGCCGCCGAAGATCGCGGGGACGATCGTGATCCCAAACGGGGCGGGCCCGGGAAACAGCCCCAGGTAGAGCCCGAGGCCATCGACCACGAGCGTGGCCATGAACACGGCGTAGAGGATCACGAGGAACGCGATCATCCGGCACGCCACGACGCGGGCCTCAAGTCCGGAACGCCGCAGCGCCCAGGCGGTCAGCGCGACCCCTCCGGCTCCGCCGGCTGCGAACAGGCGCGTTGCCGCCAGCCCTGCGAGGTTGATCTGCCAGCTCTCGCGCCAGCCGATGTTCGAGCCGCCCCGCACGAACACGGTGCGAAACAGCGTGACGTAGCTGACAAATACGCCGACCTCCACCGCGGCGGCGATGCCGAGCCACCAGCCGTCGCCGTGCTCGAGCCGGTGCCAGGTGTGCTGGAGCCCAACCACCTTGGGCAACACGAAGTACAGAAACGCAAGGCTCGAGCCGACGAACACGCCAAAGCCGATCACCCTCCTGCGCGTGAAATGGATCCGCGGCATCGCCTCCGGGAGGTGTCCGTGGCGGTCCCCGCCGGTGCCCGCCCCCATGCCCCCCTCGATCGCCGTGTCTTCGGAGAAGTGCCTCACGGGCCGCTTGCCCCCCGTGCCTGGAGCGTCCGCAGGATCCGTGAGAAGCGGCGCGTGGCTCCTGTCAGCTGTGGCGCCTTAACCCGAACGGCTTCGGCGAGCGCGGCCCCGCCGAGCAAATCGGCCACGTAGTGCTCGCCGAGGTAGACCAACGCCAACCCGAGCAGCGCCGTGTAACTCCAGCCAACCGTGCCGGCGATTGGATCGACCTCGCCGAGCAGATGCGCAGCCATCAATGACGTGGCGAAGTGCAGCGACGGCATGGCAGCAAGCGGATTCCCTCCGAGGACATCGTAGAGGGCACCCCAGCGCTCCCTCCAAAACTCCTCGCCGTACTCGATCATCATCCGCCTGACCTGCATGGCCTGGCCATCCTCCAGCTGACCGTGCACCGCCGCCCACCAGGGAGGAGCGGTGGGGACAGCCCAGTAGAAGATCGCGCCGAGGTCGAAGACCGCATACATCCGCGCTGCTGAGCGGGCGAAGCGCTCGCGGTCACGCAGCAGCACGTAGGCCATGCTGCCGTGCGGGACAAAAAACCACATCCAGTGGCACCACACGAGCACGCGCTCGAAGCGATTAACCGAGCCGGGTGCTGAAAAGGCACGCTGCAGGCGGAGTGTCGGCGTCATGCCCAGACCCAGCGCGCGGTCGATCGTGATCGGATAGCGGACTCGCACCCGTTCGGCCAACCGCTGTGGGTCGTCGTGCGGCATTTTGTACGCAGCCAGGTACGCCCACATGTTCAGCGCACAGACGGCTACGTCGCGAGCGCGGCCGCGGCGGACCACCACGCACAGCGCGACGGGCGAGAGTGCCGAGACCGACAGGACGGTGGCCGGCCGGAGGTTCAGCCTCCTGCGCACGAGCGGGGCGGCCACCCCAGCCGCCACGAGGGCCCAGGCCGTGGCTCGGATACCCCTCGATGCGCGCAAGTCGGGGCAGTATAGGAACGCTCCACCCGGGGCGATTTCGACGTCCGCCACCGAACACCGGGTCGGACTGGCCGGGGGCGTTCGGCCGTCCACCTATAGAATGCCCGCGCTTTGCGACCCGACGTCCCAGCCGCCGAGCAAGCCGCTGCGCGCCGTACGCAGAGCCGCCTGCGCCGCCCCCGGACCCTGCTGGCAGTCCTGGCTGGCGCGCTCGCGCTGTCGCTGGTGCTTGCGCCAAGCGCGTTGGCGAACTTCTTCACCCCAAAGTCGGGGGGCTCGCCGAACGCCAACGCGATCGACAGCCTCTACAAGCTGATCCTCTACGTCGCCGCGTTCGTGTTCGTCGTCGTCGAGGGCGCGCTCGTCTATTCCGTCTACAAGTTCCGGGCCAAGAAGGGGGCCGTGGCCGCCCAGATTCACGGCAACACGCGGCTCGAGATCGGCTGGACGGTGGCCGCGGCACTAATCCTTGTCGTGCTCACCGTGATCACGTTCGTGAAGCTGCCGTCGATCATCGACCCGCCGAACTCGGACTCCAACGGCCTCGTGCTGTCGGCGTCGCTGACCGCACCGACGCCCCCCAACGGCAAGAAGCTGACGATCTGCGTGCAGGGACGTCAGTTCATCTGGCGCTATGTGTACGGCAACGGCTGCGACCAGAACACCTACAGCCTGAAGCTGCCCTACTCCTACCAGCAGATGGTCGTGCCGGCGAATACGACGGTGGTGCTCGTGATCCAGTCCACCGACGTGATCCACTCGTGGTGGGTGCCGTCGCTGGGCGGCAAGGTCGACGCAGTTCCGGGATACACCACCTACACGTGGTTCAAGGCGCCGCATCCGGGTGCCCTCTACCACGGCCAGTGCGCGCAGCTGTGCGGGCGCGAGCACTATGCGATGACCTCGCAGGTCCGAGTCGTAACCCCAGCGCAGTACACCGAGTGGCTCCAGCAGCAGAGCGGCGCGATCGCCGCCGCCAACGCCCAGGTCACCCAGCTGCGCCAGATCCTCACCGCGAACGGGAACCTCTAGCGATGCGTACCAACGCAATCGCGACCGAGAGGACCAAGGGAGAAGACGACGATGTCCACGACTGATTACGCCGTCCGACCGGTACCTCAGGTCATCTCACGCGAGGTCGTCAAGCCGCGGCAGACCAAGCGCTGGCTCGACTGGATCGTTACGACGGACCACAAGAAGATCGGGATCATGTACCTGGTCACGACGTTCGTCTTCTTCATGCTGGGCGGCGTCGAGGCGCTGATGATGCGCTCGCAGCTGGCCGTCCCCAACAACAGCCTGGTGACGGCCGAGCACTACAACGAGCTGCTCACGCTGCACGGCACGACGATGATCTTCCTGTTCGTGGTGCCGGTGATGGCCGGTTTCGGGAACTACTTCGTGCCGCTGATGATCGGCGCGCGCGATATGGCGTTCCCCCGCCTCAACGCGCTCTCCTACTGGCTGCTGCTGTTCGGCGGGATCGTCTTCTACGCGACGCTCTTCTACCAGCCGCCGCAGGCCGGCTGGTGGAGCTATCCACCGCTATCGAGCATTCAGTTCTCGCCGAGCGGAGGCCAGGACGCCTGGATCTTCCTGATCCACATAACCGGCATCTCCTCGCTGCTCGGGGCCATCAACTTCTACGCCACGATCGTCAACATGCGGGCGCCCGGAATGAGCTGGGGCCGGATCCCGCTGTTCATCTGGGCGATCCTCGTCTACGCGATCCTGCTGATCATCGCGCTGCCGGTGGTTGCGGCGGCGGTGACGATGCTGCTGACCGACCGGCACTTCGGCACGCACTTTTTCGATCCCACCAACCACGGCTCCCCGGTGCTGTGGCAGCACCTGTTCTGGTTCTTCGGGCACCCCGAGGTGTACATCATGATCCTGCCGGGCTTCGGGATCATCTCCGAGGTGATCCCGGTGTTCTCGCGCAAGCCGATCTTCGGTTACAAGGCGATCGCCGCGTCAACTGTCGTGATCGCCTTCCTCGCGACGCTGGTGTGGGCGCACCACATGTTCGCCTCGCCGGTGCCGATCGTCGTGCTCGGCTTCTTTATGCTGAGCTCGTTCTTGATCGGGATCCCGACCGGAGTGAAGATCTTCAACTGGATCGCGACCCTCTGGAGAGGCTCGATCGTGATGACGACCTCGCTGTACTTTGCGGTGGGCTTCATCGCGATCTTCTTGGTCGGCGGAATCACCGGCATCTTCCTCGCGGTCTTCCCGGTCGACTGGCAGCTCACCGACACCTACTTCGTCGTCGCCCACTTCCACTACGTGCTGATGGGCGGGGCCGTGTTCTCGATCTTCGCTGGGATCTACTACTGGTATCCGAAGATCACCGGCCGCCTGCTCAACGAGACCGTCGGCAAGGCATCGTTCTGGCTGATGTTCGTCGGCTTCAACATGGCGTTCTTCGTCCAGCACGCGCTCGGTCTGTCGGGCATGCCACGGCGGGTCTATACCTACCAGCCGGGCATGGGATGGTCGACCTACAACCTGATCTCGACGATCGGATCGTTCATCTTCGCCGCCGGGATCCTCGTCACGATCTACAACGTCGCCCGCTGCCTGAAGGTCGGCGCGCTCGCCGGTCCAGATCCCTGGAAGGGGAACACGCTGGAATGGTTCACCTCATCTCCGCCCCCCGTGAACAACTTCGACGTGATCCCCCGCGTCCGGTCGATGGAACCGATGCGCGACATTCGCCGGCAGGTCGAGCGAAGCACGGGCGTGACCCAGAAGACGGGCGGCAGCGAGCAGTTCGCGCGGGTGGGCGGATGACTCAGGCCGCTCGCAGATGTTTGGCGAGCCGGGACGACGCTTGAGCCGCAGATGACGAGCTACCCTGCCACCGCTTCGATCAGGGCCGCCGCAGCGGCCTCGGGCGCGCGGCGGGTCATCGCCGACTACCTGGAGCTGACAAAGCCCAAGGTCCAGACGCTGCTGCTGCTGACAACTGTGACCACGATGGAGGTCGCCGGAAACCCGTCGCTCGGCAAGATCGCGTTGACCTGCCTCGGCGGATATTTGTCGGCAGGCGGAGCCGGCGCGATCAACCACTGCTACGACCGCGACATCGACGCGCAGATGGCGCGCACCGCCTCGCGCCCGATTCCGGCGGGTCGCGTCAGCCCACGAGCGGCGGTCATCTATGGCCTGACGCTCGTCGCGCTTTCGTTCGCGCTCCTGAGCCTGACGGTCAACGTTCTGGCGGCGTCCCTCGCGCTCGGTGGATTTGTCGGCTACGTCGGCGTGTACACGATCTGGCTAAAGCGGCGCACACCCCAGAACATCGTGATCGGCGGCGCGGCCGGGGCGATGCCGCCGCTGGTCGGTTGGGCTGCGACTCGGGGCAGCGTGTCATGGACCGCCGTGTACCTGTTCGCGATCGTCTTCTACTGGACCCCGCCGCACTTCTGGGCGCTCAGCCTGCTGATGAAGGACGAGTACGCGAAGGTGCGCGTGCCGATGATGCCGGTCGTGCGGGGCGAGCACGAGACCCGGCGGCAGATCCTGCTCTACACGCTGCTGCTGTACGCGATCTCGCAGCTGCCGTTCTGCGCAGGCGAGTTCGGGGGCATCTACCTGGTCTCCTCGATGGCGCTTGGTTGTGCGTTCATCGGCGGCGCCGTCTGGCTGTATCGGCGCACGGATCGGCGTAGTGCGCTGCGCCTGTACCTGTTCTCGCTCGCGTATCTGGCCCTGCTATTCGGCGCGATGGTCGTCGACGTGAAGCTGTAAGCTCGCGCCCCAGGTGGGGTGTTGGGGGCTTTGAAGAAGATCCTCGTTTCAGGTGCGTGCGCTGTCGCCGCGACCGTGGCGCTCGGGCAGGTGGGCACGGCCAGCAGCACGGCTAGCGCTCCGCCGCCACTTCAGTTCACGATCTTGAGGGCTCCCGCCACGCAGCTTGGCGCCTCCCGGCCACTGGCGCCGATCCCTCCCGGCTTCGTCGGAGCCTCGATCGACTACTGCCAGATCGTCAACTACATGCACGGCCCGGGCTCTCCGCAGCTGCTGGCGAATCTCCTGCGTGCGCTCGCTCCGACGGGCACGCTATTGCGGATCGGGGGCGAGGGTCCCGAAGAACCGTGTCCCAACCAGGCCGAGCACAGGATCGCCCCCGAGCTCCACGCGATCCGCGGACTCCTGTCGATCCTCCCGGGGTTGAAGCTGATCCTGGGAGTCAACCTCCGGTCACATAACGTGAAGCTGGCGGAGAGCGACGCGGCAGAGCTGCTGCGCGCGCTCGATCCCTGGCCGCCCCACCCACGGATCGCTGCGTTCGAGCTCGGCAACGAGCCCGACCTCGATCCACGCTACGGGTCCTCCGTCCCCGCCTACCAGGTCGGGCCGTACTTCGACCAGTACCTGCGGGACTACACGGCCTGGGCGCATGCGATTCGCGCCGCGACGAAAGACCGAGGGCTTCCCGTCGCCGGACCAAGCCTCGGACGGTTCGGCCTTCCCTGGATAACGGGCCCGTATGCCGCCAACTTCCGCAGGTTCGCCGACGGCCGGGCACGGCCGAGATACCTGACCTTCCACCGCTACGCGCTGTACGGGATCAACGACCCATGCCCGCACGCGGGATGCCCGTCGATGACGAATCTGCTCGCGGAGGGTGCGAGCCGTGGCTTGGCCGCACCGCTGAGCAAGTTCGTCGACCAGGTCCCGCTCGGAAGCATCCTGCGAGTCGACGAGATGAACTCGATCACGGCCGGAGGCACCGCGGGCGTCAGCAACACCATGGCCTCGGCGCTATGGGCGCTCGACACAGCCTTCGAGCTCGCCCAGGCCGGGGTTGGGGGCATCAACTTCCACACGTTCCCACACGCGAACTACGCGCTGTTCAGCAATCCCTACAAGCAGGCGTGGCTGGTTCACCCCAGCTATTACGGGCTCTTGATGTTCGATCGCGCCGCTCCGCCCGGCTCGGTCCTACAGGAGGTCACGCCCTCGAGTCCCGCGCCCGGCGCGCCCAACGTCAAGGTCTGGGCGACAAGGGACGGCGCCGGAAGGCTGCGAGTCCTCATCATCAACAAGAGCATCGTCGCCCAACAGGTGCTGCTCGCCGGCACTGGCCTGCCGTCGCACCGCACCGCGTCGCTCGTGCTGCTGCAGGCCGCGCCGGGCGGCGGCGGTGGCCTCTGCCCCCCCGGGTACTTCCAGACCGGGATGTGCGCGACGGGCGGGCTCAGGCTCGGCGGCAGCACCTTCGGTCCGCCGGACCTCCGCTTTCCCTGGGGCGATGCCACGAGAACGGGGTCGCTCCCGCCCTCGACGGCGTCCTGCGCGACGCCCCTCCCGCGGAACTGCCGCACGTCGCTGCGGGCGAAGGGGACGAGCGTCGTCGTTCCCGCCGCGAGCGCGCTCCTGCTCACCCAGACGCAATAAGATCCCCGCTCGATGGACCGCAGACTGGCTCGCAAGAACATCCGCTCGGGTCTGATCGTCGGCGCGCTCTGCGCGTTCATGTTCGGAATTACGTTCGTCGCCGCGGCGATCTACGTGCACCCGTGAGCGAGCTTGAACAGAACCCACCGCCCGTCGGCGAAGAGGTCCACCTTCCCGGACCCAGTCTGCTCCCCTTCCTCAGCGCGATCTCGATCACGCTGATCGTGATCGGGACGACGATCAATTGGATCTTCTCGGCGGTCGGCGCCGTGCTGTTCATCGTCACGACGGTCAGATGGATCCGCGACACGCGCGCAAGCGTGGCCGAGCTACCTGAAGAGCATCACTAGAGCGCGGGGCGCTACGCCCCGGCGGCGGTCGCCGGGACGTCGCAGGTCGCGCCGTCCTCCGTCCAGCAGCGCACGATGTCGCGCATCGAGAGGATCCCGACTAGTTCTCCCCCGTCGACCACGACGAGGTGCCGGAAGCTGCCGCGCACCATGGCGGAGGCCGCTTGCTCGAGCGACCAGTCAGGCGAGGCGAACGTCAGGGTCTGGGTCAGGTGATCGGCAACCCGCTCGCTGTCCGGGCTCTCGCCCATCCCGACCGAGGTCAGAATGTCGCGCTCGGTGATCACACCGGGGCCCGGAGCATCCGGATCGAGCACGACCGCCGCCCCGACCTTCCTTTGGCACATCGCCGATGCGGCGTCTCGCAGCGAGTGCCCGGGGCCGATCGTGAGCACGACTTCCGACATTCCGTCTCGCACCTGCATCGGCGACTCCCAGCGTCCGCTTGCAACGATTGCCGCAATCATAATCAAAAGGCAGCGGCTCGCCCGCGGGCGGGTCCATGACGGCCGGGCGGGGCCGCCCTAGAGAGCGGCCTGCGGGCCACAGCCGCGCCAGAAAACGGGCCGCTATGGCCCCCCCTTCCTTCCCCGCTCTCCCGGACGAGCCGGGCCGCCCCGTGAAAAACGTCGCCACCGCGACCGAATCAAGCGCGCCGGCGACGTAGTTCCCGCCTTCGCACGGGCGGATGCCGCGGCGAGCTGAGGAAGTAAACCCCCACCCACCTCCGGCGACACCGTCCGCCCAGCAGAACCCATAGGATCCAGCCGCGAGTGATGCACGAGGGTCCAGAGCAGGTGCGTGACGGTGCGTAAGAACCCACTGGCGCAGATGATCGTGATTGGGGTGATCGCGACCGCGATCGGGATCCCGGTCGCGCTGATCATTCCCTGGTTCCCGTCCGAGGGCTCCAAGCAGGCCGCCAACGTGCACACGCTCTACGACGTCCTGCTGATCGCCTCCGTACCGATCTTCGTAATGGTCGAGACCGTGGTGCTGTTCTCGGTGTGGAAGTTCAGGATGCGGCCGGGCGACGAGCAGAAGGACGGGCCGCCGATCCACGGCAACACCCGTCTCGAGATCCTCTGGACCGCCCTGCCCGCACTGCTGATCGTCTCGCTGTGCACGTTCGCCTACACCAAGCTTCGCGCGAACGAGGACAGCAAGAAGGGCGAGATGACGGTCAACGTCACCGAGCGACAGTTCGCCTTCGAGTTCTCCTACCCCCAGGCAAGCGGCAAGACGGTGGTCTCGCCGGTGCTCTACCTGGCCAAGGACCAGCCCGTCGTCTTCAAGCTCCGCTCGCTCGACGTGATCCACAGCTTCTTCGTACCGGAGTTCTCAGAGAAGCTCGACGCCGTGCCCGGAATCACCACCACGCTGCGCGTCACCCCCACGCGCCTCGGCACCTATCCCGCGGAGTGCACCGAGCTGTGCGGGGCCGGTCACAGCCTGATGCGAGCAACGGTGAAGGTCGTCACCCCCGCCACATTCCAGCAATGGCTCCAGGCGCAGCCCGCCACGACCCCTCCGCCGATCGGGGCGCCGCCGCCGTTCGCGGTCCAGGCCGGAGTCCCCGGCGCGGCCGGGTCCGCCCCAGCGGGCGCCCCTGCCGCCGCACCGCCTAGCGGGGCCGCGGGTACCGGCACGGCCGCCGGCAAGGCCGTGTTCACCGGCACCGCGGGCTGCAGCTCGTGCCATACGCTCGCTGCCGCCGCGGCGACGGGGACGATTGGCCCCGATCTCGATGTCAGGCTAAAGACAGATTGCGCAACTCCGGCGTCGAAGCGGATCCGCGGTGCGACACTACAGCGGTGCATCTACACGGCGATCACCAAGCCGTATGCATACCTCCCGTCCGGTTTCCATGCGGGCATCATGCCGCCGAATTTCGCCCAGACGCTAACCGCGGCGCAGATCCAGGCGCTGGTCACCTTCCTCTCGAGCGTGGCAAAGTGATATCTACGGTCAGAGCACGATGAGCACCGCGACCGCGACGACCACGCACTCCCCAATCAGCGAGCGGCGCACAGGCTGGGGTCCGCTGCCGCCGCAGCTCACGGCCCCCGGCTGGTATCGCGCGGCGCTCGCCAGCGTGATGGGCTTTGGCTTCGCCTTTGGCCTGACGGTGCTGATCAGGGCGCTGATGCACCAGCACCCCGTGATCGACGGCCACGCGATCACGATCGTCGCGCTGCTGGCTGTCCCGCTCTTCTTCTTCGTCGGAATCGGCACCTGCGACTACTGGCTCTACTGGGCCGCCGGGAAGCCGACCAGGCCGGAGGACCACTCCGACCACGGCGCCCGCACTTGGCGCGACTACTTCCGCGTCAATACGGACCACAAGGTGATCGGGATCCAGTACACGGTCACCTCGTTCTTCTTCCTGTTCGTGGGCGGCGTGCTCGCGATGCTGATGCGGGCGCAGCTCGCGAAGCCCGGGATGCAGTTCCTCACGCCGGAGCAGTTCAACGGCGTCTTCTCGGTCCACGCCACGCTGCTGATCTTCCTGTTCGTGATTCCGGTGTTCGCGGGGCTCGCGAACTTCGTGCTGCCGCTGATGATTGGCGCGCCGGACATGGCGTTCCCGCGATTGAACGCGCTGTCGTACTGGCTGCTGCCGGCGGGCGGGCTGATCATGCTGATGAGCTTCCTGGCGCCGGGGGGGTCGTTCGCGTCGGGCTGGACCGCCTACGCGCCGCTGTCGACGACGATGCCGCTGGGGCAGCTGTTCTTCACGATCGGGGTGCAGTTCGCAGGGTTCTCATCGATTTTCACCGCGCTGAACTTCCTGGTGACGATCATCACGATGCGCGCGCCGGGGATGAGCTTCTTCCGGATGCCGCTGCTGGTGTGGGCGAACTTCTCGACCTCCCTGCTGGTCGTGATCGCCACGCCGTTCATCGCCTCCTCCCAGTTCTTCGTGCTGCTCGACACGGCGCTGCACTTCCACTTCTTCGACGCGTTCGTCGGAGCCGGTAAGAGCGGCAACGTGATCATGTATCAGCACGTCTTCTGGTTCTACTCGCACCCCGCCGTCTACATCATGATGCTGCCCGGGTTCGGGATCATCTCGGAGGTCATCGCCGTAAAGGCGCGCAAGCCGATCTTCGGCTACCGGATGATGGCCTTCTCGCTGCTTGCGATCGTGGTGCTGGGCTTCACCGTGTGGGCGCACCACATGTTCGTCTCGGGGATGCAGCCTTGGATCCGGATCCCGATGATGATCACGACCGCGATCATCGCGATTCCCACCGGAATCAAGATCTTCTCCTGGTTGGCGACGCTGTGGCGAGGCGTGCTCCACCTCGACACACCGATGCTGTTCGCGCTCGGCTTCCTGACGATGTTCACGCTCGGCGGGATCAGCGGCGTGATGCTGGCGATGATCCCGTTCGACATCCACGTCTCGCAGACGTACTTCATCGTCGCCCACATCCACTACGTGCTGTTCGGCGGATCGCTTTTCACGATCTTCGCCGGCGTGTACTACTGGTTCCCGAAGATGACCGGCCGGATGTTCGACGACCGCCTCGGCAAGCTTCATTTCTGGATGACGTTCATCTTCTTCAACCTCACGTTCGGCCCAATGCACCTGATCGGGATCCAGGGGATGCCGCGCCGGGTCGCCGAGTACGCCGCGAAGTTCGCCGCCTGGAACCTGTTCATCTCGATCTGTGCGTTCATCCTCGGGCTGAGCACCCTGATCTTCCTTTACAACATCGTCGTCAGCTGGCGCGCCGGGCCCCGCGCGCCCGCCAACCCGTGGCGTGCGCTGACGCTCGAGTGGCAGGTCTCCTCGCCACCACCGATCTTCAACTTCGATGCCGTGCCGACAGTCGTCGGTGGCCCGTATGAGTACGGAGTGCCCGGCGCCGTGCACGGGATCTTCAAGCCCCCGGTGGAGGCCGCTCAGTCGGTGACAGCCGGGGCCTTCACGGGACCACCCAGCCAGGAACGCCACGAGTGAAAACGATTCTGGTAGTGGCGAACGAGACCCTCGGGGGGCGAGGTCTGATCGAGGCCGTGCAGCAGCGCATCGCCGCGGGCGACGTGCGCTTCGTGCTGTGCGTGCCCCAGAACCGGCCACGCCAGGGGCTCGTGATCTACGACGACGCTGTGTTCGACGCCGCGCAGGTCCGCGTTGACCTAGCGCTCGACTTCGTCCACGGCGAGGGAATCCAGGCAATCGGCGAGGTTGCAGACCCCGACCCCTACAGCGCGACGATGGATGCCGTCCGCGAGTACAACCCTGAAGAAGTAATCATCTCCACCTATCCGGAGACACGGTCAGGCTGGCTTCGGGGCGACCTGATCGACCGTGTGCGCCAGGCTTCGGGACTGCCGGTCGAGCACGTCGTCGCCGACCCCGACACTGAGGGCCTCCCCTTCCATGTCACGCTGGCGGTGGCCAACCGCACTGCGAGCGGGGACGAGCTGCTCGATGCGCTCAAGCACAAGGCCGAGACCGAGGCCCAGAAGGAGCGCGGACGGCTCTTCATTGTCGTCGTGCCACAGGAGGGGGGCGATGGCACAGCGAGCCGCCGTGCCAGGACGCGGCTCAAGCTCGTGCTCGACCGACTCCACGCCGCTGGGCTGTTTGCCGCCGGCATGATCGGTGACCCCGATCCCTACACGGCGATCATGAACGCGCTCCAGTACTTCCGCGTCGACGACATCGTGATTTCGACATTCGCCGAAACTAAGTCGGGGTGGCTGCGGGCCGACTTGATCGAGCGGGTGCGTAACACCACCGGCAAGCCTGTCGATCACGTGGTCCACCGCGAACCCGCGCCCGCGACCGCCTAGGAGGGACGATGGAAGCCGCCGCCGTTGCTCACGAGCACCACGGACCGCCGCCCGCGCATCGCTCCTCCCGCGTCCCGGCGCCAACCCTGGGGATGCTGCTTTTCATCATCTCCGAGGTGATGATCTTCGGCGCCTTCTTCACCGCCTACTTCTTCATCAGGGTTGTCACCAACGATGCCTGGCCCGCCCACGGGACCAAGATTCCGGAGGACGTCGCGGGTATCAACACCGCGATCCTGCTGTCCTCGTCGCTCACGATTCATTGGGCGCTGACGTCGATCAAGAACGGCAACCGCTTCGGATTGAAGGCAGGGATGGTCTCGACATTTCTGCTCGGCCTCACCTTCCTCACCGTTCAGATCAACGAGTACATCCACCTGGGTTGGGCCCCCCACGACTCCGCCCAGGGCACGATCTTCTACGCGCTCACCGGCCTGCATGGCGCCCACGTGTTCATCGGCTTGTGCGCCCTGTCGATCGTCACGATCAGATCGTTCAGAGGCCACTACTCCCCAGAGCATCACGAGGGCATGGAGGTCCCCGGGATCTACTGGCACTTCGTCGACGCGATGTGGATCATCGTGTACACGTCGGTCTACGTGCTTTAGTGGCGTTTGATCCGCTCCACCAGGAGGCCGACGCCTTCCGGGTGCTCATATGGTTCGTGGCGGCTGTCGCGGCGATCGTCGTGATCGTGCTGGTGGTTCAGGCGCTGACGTAGCGGTGGCACCATTGCGAGGGTGACGCTCGAAGCACCCGCAGCGGTCGGACCATTCGGCTCGATCGGGCTCCCGATTCTGATCCTGCTCTACTGGTTCCCGTACCAGCTGCGTGCGCGCACGCTCGAGGCCGAGCACCGCCCGATTCCCACGTGGCGCAAAGCGTGCTATGCCTCGGGTCTGCTCGTGCTCGCGGGCGCGCTCAGCCCTCCAGTCGACAAGCTCGCAGATCAGCTGCTCGTCGCGCACATGGCCGAGCATCTGCTGATCGGCGACGTGGCCGCGCTGTTGATCGTGCTCGGCTTCACGGGGCCGCTACTGGCGCCGCTGTTGCGGGTCAGGTGGATCTCGTGGCTACGGGTGTTCGCGCATCCGGCGTAGCGGTCACGGTGTGGGCTCTCAACTTCTACGCGTGGCACACCCCGGCCCTCTACCAGGCGGCGCTGCGCCACGATGGGATCCACGCTCTGGAGCACGCGACCTTCCTGGGCTTCGGGATCGCGATGTGGATGGGGTTGGTCGGCCCGTTGCCGAAGCCGCCGTGGTTCGGCAACGCCGCGCGGCTCGTCTACATCATCGCTGTGCGGCTGCTCGGCACCGTGCTCGCCAACGCGATGATCTTCTCGGGCACGGTCTGGTACCCGTACTACCACGCTGGCGATGCCCACTGGCACATCAGCCAGATGGCGGACCAGATCAGCGCGGCCGGAGTGATGATGGTCGAGGAGAGCCTGCTGACAATCGGCCTGTTCTGCTGGCTCTTCCTGAAGGTCGCGCGCGAGGGCGAGGAGCGCCAGCGGCTGCTGGATTATGCCGTCGCACAGGGACTCGAGCTCGACGAGCAGCGCGCCGCACGGGCCGTGGCGGCTGGACGCGGCGATGAGCTGTGGGAGCGGCTGAAGGCGAGAGCCGCTACTTGACCGTCAGCGTTCCCTTCATCCCGGCCGCCTCGTGCCCGTCGACCGAGCAGTAGAACGTGTAGGTACCGGGCTTGAGCGACGCGCTGACGGTCGAGACGCCGCCGCCTGAGACGACCGGGCCAACCTGACTGACGCCGCTGCCTGTGATCGCGATGTCGTGCATCACCGAGGACATGTTCTTCATCCGCAGCGTCACCTTCCCCGCCTTGGCGCTCGCGCTTGAAGCCAGAAACTTGAGCAAGCCCGTAGGGTCGGCGTCGATCTCCACGACACCGTTCTTCTCCACCGCGGGCTTCTGCGCAACGGTGGCCACCGCGGTCGCGAGCGCACCCGTGTCCTGGCCTGGGATGGCCGCGACGTGGCCGACATACGAGGCGACGTTCTGCGCAGCTTGACCGGTGAATAGCCTCGCCGGCATCACGCCCTGAGTGTTCGGGTACTGGATCCAGTAGTCGATGAGCCCCTCGATCGAGGTGCTCTTCACCCCATCGGCGCGATCCTGCCTGAACGCATCATCCAGGTTCGGCCCCACCGTGCCGCTCGTGTTGGCATGGCTCAGGGTGTGGCAGCTGCCGCACTTGGAGACGAACAGCTGCTTGCCGGTGACGAGGTTCGCGGTGGGATGCTTGAGCGCGCAGCCACCCAGCGCCAGCAGCGCAAAAGCCCCGCTGATCAGGGCAGGAATTCCCCATCCACTGCGAACCGATGCCTTGACCATACGATTGCGCGCGGACTCTATAAGAGCGGGAAGGCTCGTCGTCGTGCCGCTGGTAGCATGCCGCCGCAATGAGGACGCGCCAGCGTTATCGGATGCGGACGCCCTCGACCGGTCGGGAAGTGATCATCGAGGCAGAGCCCGGGATCGAGTACGTCGATCGCGAAACGGGCGAGCCGCTGGAGGTCGTCGCCCAGCTGCTGCCACTGGCTCCGACCGCGTCCGAGCTCCCATGGAAGATTGAAAACCTCCGCTTTTGCAACTGGTGCGATCAGCTGACCCAGAAGGACCTCAATGACTGCCCACACTGCGGCAGGCGGATGGAGCCCCTCGGCTCCTGACCAGGCACCGATGCTTCGCCGTTTCCGTACCGCTCTCGCGCTTCTCGCCGGTCTCACGCTGTCGGTCTCAGTCGCGGCCTGCGGTGGCGGCTCGACCTCGACCGACACCTCGGGCTCGCCTCCGCTGACGGTCCCGACGGGCGCGTCCGCAAGCGCCACCCCGAGCACCGCGACGACTTCGACGTCGACCACGCCCACCACCACCACGAGCACGAGCTCCCCCTCGAGCTCCTCGGGCGCAGGCACGTCTGGCGCTTCCTCGAGCTCGTCGGGCAGCGGCAGCTCGAGCTCAGGCGGCACGAGCGCCTCGGGCGGCGCAGGCACAAGCGGCGGCACCAGTGGCGGCGGCACGAGCACCGGTAGCTCTGGCTCGAGCAGCGGCGGCGCCGGGCTGGGTTCGGCGTTCTGCCAGCAGAATCCGGGCGCCTGTTAGGTCTTTGGCCGGGCCACATGTGGCCCGGCCCGGGCCGGCACATGTGCCGGCCCGTTCCGACCGGTGCATGCACCGGTCGGGGCCGCGGCGCATGCGCCGCGGCCTTATCCGATTAAGAGCTTGAACCCGTGGTCCCAGGCGCCCCGCTTTACGCCAATCCGGACCCACAGAATGCACAGCGACTCAAGTTCCCGTGAGGCCTCGATCCCCCCGATGTCGACGGGTGAGGGCCAGCCGAAGCGCTCGAGCACTCCCGCAACCGTCTGCTTGGCGCCATCGTCATCGCCGGCGATCAACATCGTCGGCTTGCCCTCGCTGAACTGCGGATCGGCCATGTACGGGTTGCCGATGATGTTGAACGCCTTGACCACCTTCGCCTCGGGCAGCGCACGCTGGACGCGCTCGCCGAGCGAGTCGTAGCCCGTGATCGAGAGCCGCGGCGGCGGCCCCTGAGAGAAGTCGAGCGGGTTCATCGTGTCGATCACGACCTTGCCGGCGAAGTGCTCAGGACCCGCCTGAGCGATCGCCTCCTCGGCGGCGTTGCCGAGCACCGCCAGCACGATCAGCTCACCGAAAGCCGCCGCCTCCGCAAGCGTGCCGGCGGCGACTCCCTCGACCTCATCACCGGTCGGGTCGCGTGACCCGATCATCACCTCGTCGCCGCGGTCGTGGAACGCTGCAGCCAGACGACGGCCTACCTCGCCCCGGCCGAGAACGCCGACCTTCACGGACCGTCCTGAGCGAAGTGGCCCGGCGTCGGGGTCGGGTTCGTCACCTCTGTCGCCGCGTACTCGACGCGGGTCCCGGCGTAGTTACAGCCGTACTCGGCGCTCTGCCCGGGACTTTGGGCGAGGGCAGTCGTCGAGGCGTTCTTGCACCCCGTCGTGCGGCCCTGGCGATAGGCCTCGGTCTTGGGGTTCTGATCGATCGACAGGATCGGTGCCCAAGTGGGGATGCTCAGCCCGATCACTTCCCCCCGTTTGACGGCGAGCGGCTTCTGCAGCGGGAACTGCGCCACCTGGCCGAGGTACGGGATCAAATGGACTGCCGGACTCTCCGCGATCACCTTGTACTTGCGAAGGCTCTTCTTCCCGGTCTGCTTGAGGACGACGATCGCCGCCACGGGGACTCCGCCGTAGGTGCTGTCAAGGAGATGGATGTCCGTCTTCTCCTGGCTGCGCGTACTTGAGAGCTTTGACAAGCCGAGCGAGAACGCGACCAGTTCGCCGGGCTGCGTCACCGTTGTCGGATACGCGGCGCCCGATGTGATCGTCTCGAGCGCGGTCACTTCTGTGAGCACGATCGTGCATTTCGTGGGCGTGACGGTCGTGGCGCAGCTCGGTGCGCGCAGCGGCGTCGTCTGGTCTCCGAGCTCGATCACCTGCGCCGACGCCACCGCCGGGACGAGCAGCCCGAGCAGCACGCCTGCCGCGACAGCGGCCATGCGAGAACGTTTCATGTCCCCCATTCAACACGACCCGGCGGCAGCAGTTGCGCGCCGCGGCCGCGACGCATCAGAGCTTCGTGACGTTCACGGCCTTCGGGCCCTTCGGTCCCTCCTCCTCCTCATATGAGACCTTGACGCCCTCGGCAAGCGAGCGGTAGCCGTCGCCGCTGATGCCGCTGAAGTGCACGAACAAGTCACGACCCCCGTCGTCGGGTGTGATGAACCCAAACCCCTTGTCGTCACTGAACCACTTGACGGTACCCGTTGCCATCTACTCCCCTTCAGCTTGAAGAACACCTCGGGTCCCCGCCCGAAGAACGGCTGAAACGTAGCAGGGACGGCCTCTCAGCGTCCTGAAAACTTCGCTCTTCCAGGGCCCTGGTTAAGGAACGTGCGAACCGCGTTCTGGAGATCGTCGGTCTCGAACAACTCGCCCGCGATCGGGCCCACCCGGTCGTTGGCGCGCTCGACGCCGCCCTCGAGGTAATCGCGAATGACCTGCTTGGTCGCCGCGTGGGCGAGCGTCGGCCCCTGGGCGAGCGTCGTGGCGAACTCGCGAGCGGCTTGATCGAAGCCCTCGTCGGGCAGCACGCGATTGACGACGTTCCAGCGCTCGAGTGTGGCGGCGGGATACGGCTCCCCCGTCATCACCAGCTCCCGTGCCCGTCCGCTGCCCGCGCGCTCGGCCAGTCGTTGTGTGCCACCCATCGCGGGCGTCAGCCCGACGACGATCTCGACAAGGCCGAAGCTCGCTGACTCGGCCGCGAGTATCAGATCGCATGCCAGCGCAAGCTCAAATGCCCAGGTCAGGCACAGCGAGTGCGCGGCGAACACCGTCGGGCAGGGCAGATGATCCACCCGCCGGGCGACCTCGATCAGCGAATCGAACATGCCGCTGGCGGCGTCTGAACCCTCCTGCGCGGCAAATACCGACACGTCGACGCCGCCACTGACGACGCGACCGTCGGCGCGAAACAGAACGGCGCGCGCTCCGAAGCTCTCGAGCTCAGCCAAGGTGGCGTCGAGCGCCTTCTCGAGCTCGGCGTCGAACAGATTCAAGCGGCGGGGAGTCGAACGTGACAACCGCCAGTTCCGTCGTCGCGCTCGAGCCGGACAGGAGCGCTCATCGCAGCTTCTCGGCGACCTCGGCGATCTGCTCCGGGTCGCCCTCCTTCGGCGTCCACGGCAGCTGCAGCGGATCGTCTGCGTACCGAGGAATCACATGCATGTGGAAGTGAAAGACCGTCTGCCACGCGGCGCGTCCACACGAATTCAGGAGGTTGATGCCATCGGCGCCAAGGCGCTCCTTTATCGCGGCGCGCGATCCGCTGCGCGGCGACGAGGACGGCCCCCAGTTCGTCAGCCTCGATCTCGAGCAGATCCCGCACATGCCGGCGGGGGACGACGAGCGTATGGCCGGGGGTCGCCGGAGCGATGTCCATGAACGCGATCGTGCGCTCGTCCTCGTCAACGACCTGGCCGGGGAGCTCCCCCGCGACGATCTTGCAGAAGATGCAGTCTGGATCGCTCACTGCGCTCCGGCAGCCTATCGATCGCCATGCGGAGGCTGGGTGACGAGCTCGCGGGCTCGTTCGATCGCCTGCTCGGAGCTCGTGATCTCGCCTGCGAAGCTCGCTTCCTCGAGCTCGGCGAGGATCCGCCCCAGCTCTGGACCTGGGGTAAGCCCCAGCTGATCGCGCAGGACGTTGCCGCCGATCGGCGGCCGAGGTGGCTGCGCTCGCCAGCGCAGAGCCTCCCCGAGAAGCTGCCGAGCGAGCTCCAGGTGACGAGCGATCGCCTCCTCGGAGCCGCGCCCCCGGGTCGCGAGGCGATCGGCCACGCTGAGCAGCGTCACGTCCACCTGGACGGGCTCGCACTCCCGCAGGTAGCGGTAGATGGCTCCGACGATCAAGCGGCATCTGATGAACCAGGAATCCAAGGCGCAGATGGTGGCGGGCGAGTGCCGCCACGTGATCAGCGAGACGGTCGCTGGCACGCAGCCGTGCCAGCACGCAGACTGCGAGCTGCGCCCCCATCACGTCATGGCCGATGAACGTGATCCTTCCCTCGGGAGCGATGCGGCGCGTCCGGGGCTTGGCGATATCGTGAAACAGCGCGCCGAAGCGGAGCGCCTGCCCGCGATCGAGCTCGTTCGCGAGGGGCTCCGCGAGCAGCTCGTTGACCGCGTCCGAGTGCTCGCCCAGCCAACGGGCCGGCTCCGCCGTGAGCGCAATCGTCTCGGCGAGCACCGCGCGGGTGTGCTCGAGCACATCGAGGTGGTGATAGCTCGACTGCTCGACTCCCCTCAGGTCACCCAACTCCGGAAGCACGACCGCCATCGCTCCGGTGCTGTACATCAGCTCCAGGCCATCGAGGGCACGATCCGCGATCACGATCCGTTTGAACTCGGCGAACACTCGCTCGCCGGCGACATCGCTCAACCCGGCGGCGTTGTCCTGTGCCGCGGTGAGCGTCGCCGGATCGACACTGAGCGACAGCTCGCATGAGAGGCGCGCCAGGCGCAGCGTCCGCAGCGGATCCTCCGCCAGCGCCCGTGCTGAGACCATCCGCAGACGGCCACTGCGGAGATCGTCGATTCCGCCGAAAGGGTCGACGTGATCCCCGCCGCCCAGCGGTTCGGCAATTGCGTTGATCGTGAAGTCTCGGCGGTGTAGGTCGCGTTCTATCGACTCCCCTGCCAGGGGAAGCATGTCGAGCTGCCAGCTGTGGTCGCGGGCCACCACACGCCAGGCGCCGAATCCCTCGGAGAGCTGGAACACATGGCTATCGGTCGCACGCGCAAGCGCCCGAGCAAGCTGACGCGGATCGCCCCGCACCGCGACGTCGTAGTCCGTGGTCGGACGACCGAGCAGACGGTCGCGCACGGCTCCGCCGACGAGCCACCCGTCGGTTGTGATCGCTACCAGCGCCGCGACCGGATCGCTCATACTGGCTCGCCGTCGCGGTGATACTGACGCGGCACGCGCGCGGAGATCGCGCAGACGATCTCGTAGTTGATCGTTCCGATCCGGTGCGACAGCTGCTCCGCCGTCTGCCGGTCGCCCCCGTCCACACCGATGATCGTGGCGGGATCACCTGTTCCAACGGTCGGCTCCGCGCCCAGATCGACCGTGATGTTGTCCATGCTGACGGTGCCGACCAGCGGATATCGGGCCCCCCCGATCAGCACATCGCAATTGTTGGTGAACGCCCGGCGGATCCCGTCGGCGTAGCCGATCGGGAGCGTCCCGATCCACGTCTCGGACTGCGCGGTAAACCGACGTCCGTAGCCGACGGTCTCGCCCAGTCGAGCACGCTTGATCGCCGCGAGGTATGAGCTCAGCTCAAGCGCAGGCTCGAGCTCGCGCGCCGCAGGATCCTCGTTCATGGGGTCGCACCCGTAGATCCCGATCCCGCAGCGAACCAGGTCAAAATGGCTTGCTGGCTCACGGAGCGTGGCCGCGCTGTTGGCGGCATGAACGACGATGTCCGGTTGCAGCAGTCGCATCTGCTCAACGAACGGATCGAAGTGCTCAAGCTGCTGTGCCAGGAACTCGGGATCGTCGTCGGCGGTCGCGAAGTGCGTCATCGCGCCGGCGAGGCGCAGGGCAGGCTCGGCCTCGAGCACGTAGGTGGCGACCTCCAGCGCGTCGTCCAGTTCGCGGGTCCCCAGGCGCCCCATTCCGGTGTCCAGCTTGACGTGGATGCCGACTCGTTCGCTCGGCTCGGCGGCTCTCTCGACAGCGCCGACGAACGCCTCGTTCCAGGCGACGAGATCTGCCCGGGCCCCGAGCGCCACCGGCAGCTCCTCGCCGCTGACTGCACCCATCACCAAAATCGGGGCGTCGATCCCGCCGGCACGGAGCTCCGCGGCCTCGTCCGCGCTCGCCACCGCCAGCCATGACGCGCCGCCGGCGAGAGACGCCCGCGCCGCCGGGACCGCGCCGTGGCCATATGCGTTCGCCTTGACGACCGCGCACAGACCACTTCCGGCGCTGAGCCCCCGTCTTAGCCGCACCACATTGCGTTCGATCGCCGCCAGGTTGACGCGGGCCAGCGCTCGCAGCGGCATGTGCTCAGGCTAGCGATACAGGCGGAAGCGCTCGCGGGAGCGCCTCGATCACGTCGCGTGCGATCACGCCCTCGGTCCCGATCTCCTGCGCCGCCAGACGGCCGGCGGCGGCGTGGACGAACACACCCGCACACGCCGCGTGAAACGGGTCCATGCGCTTGGCCAAGAGCGCTGCGATCATGCCGGAGAGCACGTCCCCGGTCCCGGCGGTGGCCAGCGCCGATGCGCCGCCGCGGCTCACGGCCACCCGTCCGTCGGTGGCGGCCACGAGCGTGTCGTCGCCCTTCAGCACAACGATCGCGTCGGCCGCGCGTGCCGCCCGCCGCGCGGCGTCGAGCCGGTGCGCCTGGACGCTGTCGCTGTCCTCGCCGAGCAGCCGACCGAGCTCGCCGGCGTGCGGAGTGATCACGGTGGCCGCGCCGCGGGCGGCCAGCGCTTCGAGCTCGCCGGCGTGCGCATTGAGGCCGTCCGCGTCGAGCAGGAGCGGGACCTCGGCCCGCTTTGCCACGGCTCGGGCGAACTCGAATGTCTCCTCGCCGCGGCCGAGGCCTGGCCCGAGGACGAGCGCCTCCACTCGTTGGCTGCGCTCGAGCACCTCGTCGGCTGCGGCGGGGATGAGCGCTCCACTCAAGTCCGGAACCGGGGCGGTCATCACCTCGAGCAGCCTCGACTCGAAGATCGGATTCAGCGATGCCGGCACGCAGGCCGTCACGTATCCTGCGCCTGCGCGCATCGCCGCTTCGGACGCCAGGCAGGGTGCTCCGGTCAGCCCGGTCGAACCCCCGCACACGAGGACGCTCCCTGCAGCGAATTTGGTCGAGTCCCTGCCGCGCCTCGGCACGCCATCGGTCACACGGTTGCCGATCAGCCCGATCTTGGGGTCGGCCGGGCCACCCGCAGGGATTCCGATGTCGATCACGCTCACTTCGCCGGCGTGTCCCTTGCCTGGCGCGATCCACAAGCCGGGTTTGGCCGCGTGGAACGTCGCGGTCGCATGCGCGCTGATCGCAACTCCCGCGATCTCGCCCGTCGAGCCGTCGACGCCGCTTGGCATGTCGCACGCGATCACCTTGTTGGCGGAGGCGTTGATCGCCTCGATCGCGCCCGCGGCGGGGTCTCGCGGCTCGCCCGAGAAACCGGTCCCGAGGATCGCATCGACGATCGCTGACGAACCTGTGAGTGCGTCCGGTGAGAACGGCTCGGGCGCTGGACCCGGGAGCCGCTCGGCGTTCGTGCGCGCGTCCCCCCGAAGCTCGTCGAGCGGGGCGAGCGTGAGCACCAGTATCTCCCTCCCACGCTCGCGCAGGACCCGCGCCGCGACGAACCCGTCGCCGCCGTTGTTCCCCTTTCCGCAGACGATCGCGATTCGTCCCTCGGAGGCGAGCCCTGCGACCAGCTCGGCGAGTCCGCTACCGGCCCGCTCCATCAGCTCGAGGCCCGGGATTCCCCGGTCGTTGATCGCCCATTCGTCGAGCGCTCGCTGCTCCGATGCGTCGGGGAGTGGCTCGACCCAGTCGGAAAGAGTCATCCGGCCACCGCGACGGCGGCAGCTTCGCGCTCGGTGTGGCTGAGCGAGATGCTCACCGTCACTCCCATCTCCTCCGCCCGCGCCGCAACCGGACCGTGCAGGCGCACACCGGGCGGACCATCCTGATCGCTGGTCACCTCCACGTCGCGAAAGCTCCACGCCTCCAGGCCGAGCGCTTTCGCCACTGCCTCCTTGGCACAGAAGCGCGCCGCAAGGTGCTGCGCCGGACGCGCCCTCGCCAAAGCGTATGCACGCTCAGCATCCGTGAAGAGACGCTCGGCGAGTCGTGGCCGTCGCTCGAGCGCGCGCTCCAGCCGAGCGATCTCGAGCAGGTCGATGCCGATCGAAGGGGTCTCGGAGGTGGGGCTCACTCCACCGTCACGGTCTTGGCCAGGTTCCGAGGCTGGTCGACGTTGAGTCCTCGCCGTCTGGCGATGTGGTATGCGAGCAGCTGCAGCGGGATCACCGCCAGCAGCGGCGCGAGCATCGGATCGGTGGCCGGCACGCGTATGACCTCATCGGCGTGCTCAGTCAATCGCTCATCGCCGTCGGTGGCCACTGCGATCACTCGGGCCCCCCGCGCGCGCACCTCCTGGATGTTGGAGATCACCTTGTCGAGCACAGGCGAATCGGTGGCCACCGCCACCACGGGGGTGCTCTCGTCGAGCAGCGCGATCGGTCCGTGCTTCATCTCCCCGGCGGCATAGGCGTCAGTGGCGATGTAGGAGATCTCCTTCAGCTTCAGCGCCCCCTCGAGCGCCGCGGGAAGCCCGGCGTGCCGCCCGATGTACATGAAGAAGTCGGCGTCGTGCTCCCGCTCGGCGATCCTCGGCACTTCGCTGACGCCTTGCTGAAGGACAGTTGCGATCAGATGTGGGAGTCGCTTTACCTCGCTGATCGTCGACTTCAGGACGTCGAGTGGCAGCGTCCCCCGCAGCTCCGCAATCCGGAGCGCAAGCAGGTAGAGGACCACCACCTGGCTCACGAACGTCTTCGTCGCGGCCACCCCGATCTCAAGTCCCGCCCGGGTGTAGAGGACCCCGTCGGCATCCCGCGTCGCCTGCGAGCCCATGATGTTCGTCACCGCGAGCACGCTCGCGCCGCGGTCGCGCGCGATCCGCATCGCGGCGAGCGTGTCGGCCGTCTCGCCGGACTGGGAGATCCCGATCACCAGATCGCCCGACCCGACCACCGGGTTGCGGTAGCGATACTCGGACGCGATCTCGACGTCGACGGGAACGCGTGACCACTCCTCGATCGCGTACCGACCGAGCAGGCCTGCGTGGAACGAGGTGCCGCACGCGACGATCACGATCCGTCGGGAAACCCGCAGCAGATCGTCGTCGATCCGAGAACCCATTTCTCCCAGGTCGATCCCGACCCCGCGTGCCGCCCGCTCGCCGATCGTCTCCGCGACGGCGTCCGCCTGCTCGTGGATCTCCTTGAGCATGAATGTCTCGAACCCCTGCTTCTCGGCGGTGTCGGCATCCCAGTCGATTTCGACGATCTCACGCTCGAGGGGCTCGCCGTCGGCGGTCAGAAACTGGACCCCGTCGGGTCCCAGCACGACGATCTCGTCGTCGTTGATGTACTGGACGCTGCGCGTCTCCCGCAAGAACGCTGGGATCGCCGAGCCGATGAACTGCTCGCCCTCGCCGCGGCCGACAATCAGCGGACACTCCTTGCGGGCGCCGACGAGCACCCCGGGCTCATCGGCGCTCATCGCGACGAACGCATAGTGCCCCCGCAGCTCGGAGAAGGCCGCCCGCACGGCGTCCACCAGACTCCCGCGGGCGTAGTGATGGGCGATCAGGTGAGCGATCACCTCAGCATCGGTTTCGGAGGTGAACTCAGCGCCCATGTCGAGCAGACGGCGCTTGAGCGCCACATAGTTCTCGACGATGCCGTTCACGACCACGTGGATGCGGTCGGTCGTGTCGAAGTGGGGATGGGCGTTCTCCTCGCTGACACGACCATGCGTCGCCCACCGCGTGTGTCCGATGCCGGTGCCTGTGCCGTTCGCGCTCTGTTTGGCGGTGGCGCCCTGGCGGCCGTCCCCGTGCGCGCGGAGCGCGTCTCGCAGGTTGTCGAGGTTCCCGACGGCGCGCACGGCGTCGATGCGCCCATCCTCAAGCACAGAGATTCCGGCGCTGTCGTAGCCGCGATATTCGAGCTTCTCGAGGCCTGCGAGCAGCAGCGCACGCGCCTCGCGGGGCCCTACATAGCCGACGATGCCGCACATGGGCGGTTACGTTACCGAGCGGTGCCCCGCGTTCCCCGCCTGCCATTGCTGCCCGATCCGCTGCACCGGATCCGAGTTCCCGCCAACCTGAAGGCGATCACGAAGATTGGCGAGGAGACCGACCCCGAGACGGTCGGGCTCGAGCGGGCCACCGTCGAGCGGATCTGGCGCAGCGCCCGCGACTTCTACCGCAGCGGCGTGCATCCGGCGCTCCAGCTCTGCCTTCGGCGCCACGGCAAGGTGGTGCTCGACCGCGCGATCGGCCACGCCCGCGGTAACGGTCCCGACGACCCGCGCGAGGCGGAGAAGGTGCCTGTCACCCCCGACACGCCGTACTGCGTGTTCTCGACCTCGAAGGGCGTGACCGCGATGGTCGTGCATCTGCTCCAGGAGCGGGGCGCGCTCGACATCGCCGATCGCGTGACCGACTACATCCCCCAGTACGGCGTTCATGGAAAGGACGAGACGACGATCGCGCATGTGCTCGCGCACCGGGCGGGTGTCCCGGGGCTTCCCCGGGCGATGCTTGACCTTGACCGGATGGGCGATCGGGAGTTCCTGACTCGCTCGATCTGCGAGGCCAAGCCGTTTGTCAAGCCCGGGACGCTGCTCGCTTATCACGCCGTCTCGGGCGGCTTCATCATCGGGGAGATCGTGCAGCGGGTCACCGGCAAGACGATCCGCGAGGTGATCGCCGAGGAGATCCTCGACCCGCTCGGGTTTCGCTGGGGTAATTACGGGGTGCGGCCCGAGGACGTCCCGCAGGTTGGCCTCAACTACCTGACAGGCCCGCGCCTGCTGCCGCCGCTCTCGACGCTCGTCACGCGCGTGCTCAGCCGGCCGCTCGATGAGGTCGTCTCGTTATCCAACGACCCGCGGTTCCTGACTGCCGTGATCCCGAGCGCGAACCTGATCACCACCGCCAACGAGCTCGGCCGCTTCTTTGAGATCTTCCGCGCCGGCGGCGAGCTTGACGGCGTGCGTGTGATGGAGGTCAACACCATCAGACGAGCGCTGGCCGAGCAATCGCGGCTCGAAATCGATCTATCGCTTGGCTTCCCCACGCGCTTCAGCTACGGCCTGATGCTGGGCGCCAAGGTGCTGAGTCTCTACGGGCTCGACACCGACCTGGCGTTCGGACACCTCGGACTGATCAACATCATGGGCTGGGCCGACCCGGAGCGCGGCATCTCGGGCGGCCTGATCACGAGCGGCAAGGCGATCGTCTACCCAGAGCTGCCGCGGTTCTACGGGCTGATGCAGCGAATCGCCTCGGACGTGCCGAAGGTGGCGGCGTCCGAGCGGATGATCTAGAGAGTCAGCTTGAGCGACCGGCTCAGAAAACCATCGCGCTGTGCGGGAACGGCTTCACGTATCCGTCGCGCTCCTGGACGGGGAACTCAGGGATCTTCAGACAGCCGTTCAGCGAGGCCGCCGACTGCTCGAGCGCCGGGGTGTTGACAGCCTCACCGAGTGCCTCGAAAGTCGTGCGCAGCCGCTCCCATTCCTCCTGCACCGGAGCCAATCGCTCGAGCTCGCGATCGAGCCGGATGCGAGTGCGGCGTGACTGGGCGTCGAGGGCGGACATGATTCGGTCGAGTTCCCGCTCGACGAGCTCCTGTCGCTCCGCCTGAAAGCGCTCAAGCCGGCGGGTGGCGCGCCGCTCAGCACGGCTCAAGCGCGCCACGCGCACCCTGCCAGCCGGTTGCTGCTCGGCGAGGCGAAGCTCCTCGATCCTGCTCGCCGACTTCTGCTCCCGCTCGAGCAGCTTCGTCGCGCGGTCACGCATGCGTCCGATCTTCTGGTCGATCCGTGCGATGCGGTCGCGGCGGTTGCGGAGCAGGGCCACGCCTCGGCCTTCGACACCGACGGCCGAGTTCCTTCAGGGGACGCAGCTCGAGACTTGGTTGGGCGTGTAGGACGGTGGGGTCAGCGAAGCCGATGAGCCCCAGCGCACGTTGGGGTGTGAAGATAGGGCGAACCGAAGTGTGGCTCCGTGTGCGATCGACGCGAAGCGCAGCCAGGGCCGTTTGTATCGGCGGTGGTTGATCTCCAGTGTGTGGATGTACGTGGCGTTGGGGGCTTCGGGCGCCATCAGCGTCAGCAAGCCATGTTGTAGGCGCACGGTCACCTTCGGAAATAGCGGGCTGCTGAGCGCCAGGACGTCGCTGCCGGGGATCTGCGGGTAAATGCCGAGGGCGCCCAGGACGTACCACGAGGACATCGTCCCGAGATCGTCGTTGCCGGGAAGCCCGCCCGGCGTCTCGGTATACAGGGTGAGTAGGGCCCGTCGAATCACTCGCTGTGTCTCGAATGGAGCGCCCAGCCAGTCGTAGATCCACGGCGTCTCGAGCGTTGGCTCGTTGCCGAGATAAGCGTAGGGGCCGGTCTGGCCCGAGTTCAGCTCCGTGAAGAATTGGTCGAGCCGCTGCCTGGCGGTGGCGTCGCCGCCCATCAGAGATGCCAATTCCGCATAGTCGAACGGCACCATCCACGTGTACTGCGCCGAGTCGCCCTCGGTGAACCCGCTGGTAGCGGAGGCGAAATCGTTGAAATTCGGATCGTAGTCCGGTACCCACGATCCGTTTGCGTAGCGCGGCTCGAGATAGCGGGCAGAGCTGTTCCACAGCGTCCGCCAGTTCCCTGAGCGGTGCAGAAACGAGCGGCAGGACTGCCCATCTCCCAGGATCGCAGCCAAGCGCGAGATCGCAAAGTCATCCGCCGTGTATTCGAGCGTCGCTGCTGCTTCCCCGTAGAGCAGCGCGGTCGCGCCCTTGTCCGCGTTCGACGGGACCCCGAGATTGCACAAGCCGTTGGCCTGCGGAACGGCTACGAGCCCTCCATCGAACTCGTGCGGGATGTAACCGAGTCGCTCATACCAGTCGAGCTGCTGGCGCTCCACGTAGCAGTCGTTGTCGCTGCGCCCGCTCTGGGTGGCGCCGTGAATCATCTGCGCCAACGCGGTCCGGGCGGGAAAGCGCCTGGCCCCGAAGGCGTAGATCTCGGCGAGAATCGGATCCGCCGAGTCACCGTTCATCACCGCAGTCTGGAAGTTGGCCACCGACCACTTGGGCAACCACCCACTCTGTTGGGCATCGGCTATGAATGATTTGGCAATGGCCTCGGCCTCGGTCGGACGCAGCATGGCCAGCAGCGGAATCTGTGTTCGATAGATGTCCCACCCTGAGAAGTTGGCGTACTGCACGTAGCCGGAGGCCGCGTGGACGCGTCCGTCCATGCCGAGGTAGCGACCATCCACGTCGCTGAATGTGTTCGGCTCGATCAGCGCCTGATACAGCGCCGTGTAGAAGCGACGTCGCTGCGCCAGCGTTCCGCCGGCGACGTTCGCGACGGCCAACGCGCGGCTCCATGCGGCGGCTGCACGGGCCCGGGTTTGGGAGAAGCTCCGCCCACCAACTTCGCGCTGAAGGTTTCGCTCCGCGCCGGCCACGCTGACGTAGGAGATCGCGACCCTCATCTCGACCCTGCGGATACGGCGCGTGTCGAAGCTTACGTACGCCCCAGTCTGCGCTCGCGGATCTATGCCGAACAGATATCCGGTGGCGGGCTGGTTTGCTTCGGTGTCGCTGTCGCTGGTCGATCCCGGGTGAAGGGACTGCCGGCGCCAGGTGCCGTACGCGCTGAACGGCCGATCGAACTGGACGGCGAAATAGACGACGTAGCGATCAGGCGATGCGCAGAACCCACCACTCGTGCTCGAGCCAGTGACCAAGCCGTGGGCAGCGTCGAGGTGCACGTTCGCCGCCTGATTACCCGTCGCGCTTCCCGACGCATTAATCGATCACGCTGGAAGTCGCAGCGCCGGAGGGGAAGCTGAACCGCGCGATCGCAGATCGCGTCGCGGTCGTCAGCTGAGCAGTGATCGGACCGCGGCCGGAGCTCTCATCCAGGACGACGGAGTAATAGCCGGGCCTGGCCAGCTCCTGGCGGTGGGAGAAGCTCAGGAAGTACGAGCTGTCGAGGTTTCCGGAGGTGGGATCGCTCACCGGCGAAGCCGTGATCGGCGCGGTGGTGGGGGTGATCGGCACATCCTCGAACTCGGCACAGCCCGCCCCGCTCATCCGATCAAGGCTGAACCCGCGCAACTGCGCGGAGCCATAGTCATAGCCGCTGGGCTGCAAGGCACCTGCAGGCGCGCTCCGATGAGCGACGGTATCGGGCCCTAGCTGGATCATTCCACCGGGCATGACCGGCCCGGGAAACGTGTTGCCGCCGCCTGCGCTACCCACGAAAGGGTCAACATACGAAGTGAACGGACGCTCCGCGCGGCGATGCCCGACATTCCGAGCCAGCGCTGGCGGCACCGCGACCCCAAGCACGGCGAGGAGCACTCCTAGGCTCGCAATCCGGCAGGTCGACCTCCCGTACGGTGCACCGTGCTGCGCGCTTTGTCCGAAGAGTTGCATCCGTCCCGCCCGGCTACCCAACTTAAGCAAGCATGGCAGAAGCCGGCCGGCCTGCGACGACTAGCTCAAACCACCGCACAACGCCGCACCCCTCGGTGCCGCCGCCCGCGCACACACCGCTGGGAACTAGGCGCAGCGCCCATCGGCCGCCCGCCGTAGATGACGCGCCCCCGCAAGTCTTGATACGTGAGCCACGGGATCGTCTTCTGCTGGTCAACTCCCAGCTTGGAGTAGTCGCAGACCCCACCAGCGAAAACCGACTGCAACGCGGCCCACTGCGCGTTCGTAAACGAGACGTCGTACGCGGTGCGTCGCAGGGGCTGCAGCTGGCACTTGTTGGCGTCGGTAGTGATCGCATCCCCCGCGACGGTTCGCGGCGTTCCGTAGACCGGCACGACGGCATTCCCACAGATGCTGTCGGAGATCTTTAGGCCTTCGCCGTTGAAGCAGGCGTCGTGCAGATCCGATGGCTTGTCGGCGATCACCTTCCCTGGGAGGGAGCGGGAGCTGTGGTCGGCCTGGATCGCCGCCAGCCAGCGGTCCATCGCGATCAGGCTCTGCTCGAGGCATTGGCCGTCACCGATGATCGGTGCTGGTCCCTCCCAGATCAGCTGATTGGCGTGCGTGCCGTTGTCGCGTTCGAGGCGGGCGCGGATCGCGAATGCGCGATAGGCATCGTGCGCGGCTCCGGGATCGGGTCCGCGGCAGTCGATGATCGCGGTCTGGCCGAGATTGTTGGCCTCGTTGATCATCCCGCTGCGGTAAGCGCGGCCGAGGGCCGGCATCGTGGCGCTGATCCTTGCCTTGGTCGGATTGATGTCGATGTCGAGACCGCCGATGCGCTGGTTCAGGTCGACGAACTGCGCGGGCGTGATCTGGTGACTCTCAAGCGCGCTCAGCCCGTACTGCACGCCGACGTTGTCCACCGGCACGCCGGCGAAGCCGTGCCCGAGCTTCTGTTCGTTCGCCGACCAATCGGACTTCGGCCGCGGCCCGAACACGTTGATCGCCATGTCGGCGATTGAGCACCGGACGCCGCCAGGATTGCTCACTGGGTTGTACCGCTGCGCATCAGTAATGCCGCCGCATGCGTGCGTGGGGACGATCGCGGCGAAGAAGCCGATGTCGCTGACTACCGCGTCGAGGGGGAGGAGGTTGCCCTCGACTGGCGCGAACTGACTTGGCGACCACGCGATCCCTGGACCCCAATTCGAGGGATGCTCGAAGTAGGTGCGAAGCAGGTGGTAGTCCATCACCTGCGTCGCGCTCGACCAGGTATCCGGGAACGAGCACGTTGGCAGGATCCCCTGGTAGATGCCAGGATAGGCGTTGGCGATCCACTGCTGCGCGAGTGAGCCGCCCGAGCATCCTGTGCCGATCGTGTACCGAAGCGTGCCGTACGTGTCGATCACGTGCTGCTTGGCGATCACCAGCGACTCTGCCTGGGTGACGACATCGCAGTCGTGGCCGTTGTTGTCGAGCGCCGTAGACAT
Organism: uncultured Solirubrobacterales bacterium; assembly: GCA_963849295.1. Classification (GTDB taxonomy): domain Bacteria; phylum Actinomycetota; class Thermoleophilia; order Solirubrobacterales; family Solirubrobacteraceae; genus Palsa-465. The sequence goes on along the minus strand of CAWKGU010000005.1, from coordinate 118,398 downwards.
AACGACGAACCCGCGGCCAAGCGCCCACTTGACCGGGTCGGCCACGGGCGTGACGGGCCCGGGGTATGAGCTTGGACCGCCGACATCGGCGACCGGGTTGAAGCTCGTGACGCTCGGCGCCGTCGCCGTGTCGTAGTCGACGTCGCAGCTCGCGCCGTGCGTGATCAGCAGCTTGTGGTTGAACTGACGCTGGGGCTTCGACCAAGTCCAGCGCTTGCCCGGCTGATAGAGCGCCGCGACCTGATATTGGTCGCGGTCTTCATAGCCCGTTTCGACTCGCACGATGAATGGGACATTCGTGCCGTTCTCGGCGGCGGTCGTCGCAACGTCGGATGGCGGATGCGCCGGGTCGTAGGGCTGAAAGCCTGACTTCGACGAGCTCGTCGACTCGTAGACGTAGCTGAAGGTCGGCGACTTGTCGCACTTGCGGTCGCGCGCGCCCATCTCGCACTTCCAGGGTTGCAGCTGCGGACCCTGAAAGACAGGTCCGCCGATCGGGTGGTTGGTGAGCACGATCTGCGCGCCGCGACCACCGGGGACCAGCACGACGACCGCGTTCCGGCCCAACTTAAGCCGGTTGACTAATCCCTCGAACCGACCGTCAGCGCGGACCGCGAAGCGGCGGGTCTCATTGCGCCTGCCGACCCACACCCGCACCTTCTTCGGGCGTACACCTTGGGGGAGGTTGATCGCGAGCAGTGCCTGCCCGCCGGCCACAACGTCCGCGCGGCTCGAGAGGACCTGAATGGTGGGGAACCTCGACGCGCTGGCTCGGGCACTCGCGATCTGCGGGATAGCTCCCATCAGGACCGCTCCGACGACCGCCGCTCGACGCACCGGCAGCCAGAGTATCGACCGGCGGAACAAGTCGCGAAGCAACCGAACCAGCGCAAGTTGCCTCACACGGCCAAGACCCGCTCCACCGCGGCCTTCAGCCGCCCGCACGCTTCGTCGGTCTCGGCTTGGGTCGGCGCCTCGACCATCACCCGGATCAGCGGCTCGGTGCCTGAGGCCCTCACCAGCACGCGCCCGCGTCCGCTCAGCGCCTGGTGCTCACGCTCGATCGCCTCTTTGACGGATGGATCCTCCATCGTCGAGGTCAGCTCCGAGCGGTCGCCCGCGCGAATGTTGACCAGTCGCTGCGGCAGCTTTTCCATCGCGTGGCGCTCGCTCAGGTCGCGTCCGGCGAGCGCCTCTAGCGTCAGCAGCGCGCTGGCGATGCCGTCCCCCGAGGGGCCAAAGCCGAGGTCGATGATGTGCCCCGACTGCTCGCCTCCGAGCGCCCAGCCGCGGCGCCGCAGCTCGTCGAGCACGTAGCGGTCGCCGACGGCCGTCGTCGCAACGTCGATTCCCGCCGCCCCCATCGCCGTGTGAAAGCCGTAGTTGGTCATCACCGTGACCGCAACGCCATTGCCGGTGAGGCGGCCGTTTTCACGGAGATGAAGCGCTGCCAGCGCGACAAGCTCGTCACCGTCTACGACCTGCTGGTTGCGGTCGACCGCCAGCACCCTGTCGCCGTCACCGTCAAACGCGAACGCCACGTCGTGTGCGCCCCCCTCCATCCCGGCGAGCAGGTTGTCGAGGTGTGTCGAGCCGCATCCGTCGTTGATGTTGCGCCCGTCTGGCCGGTCGGCGAGGACGTGGACATCTGCGCCAAGCCTCCGGAAGATCTCAGGCGCGGCCCGGTAGGTGGCACCGTTTGCACAGTCGAGCAGGATGCGGCGACCGGTCAAGTCGAGGCCCTCGAAACGGACGTGCAGCTCGCGCAGGTAGTCCTCGAGTGCTCCGTGCAGCGGGCGCACCCGCCCGATCCGCTCGGGAGGATCGAGTGGCCTGCCAAGCTCAGCCTCGATCGCGTGCTCGGTGTCATCGTGGAGCTTGAAACCGTCGGCTGAGAAGAACTTGATCCCGTTGTCCTCGTAGGCGTTGTGGGATGCGGAGATGACCGCCGCCAGGTCGAGCTCGTGGCGGCGAACCAGGAGTGGCGCGGCGGGGGTAGGCAGGACTCCCCCCAGGAGCGCGTCGCCACCCGCCTCGGTGATACCCGCCGCAATCGCGGATTCGAGCATCTCCCCCGACTCGCGCGTGTCGCGGACGATCACGACCTGGAGGCGTTCGGCCGCGCGCTCGGCGCGGACATGCGCTACGGCGCTCCGGGCGAGCGACAGCGCCAGCTCGGCGGTTAGGAAATGCCCCGCCCGACCACGGACTCCATCCGTGCCGAAAAGCTCGCGCCCCATCGGGTCCTCGCTCCTACGCGCTAGCGCTTGGAGAACTGTGGCCGCTTGCGCGCCTTCTTCAGCCCGGCCTTCTTACGCTCCTTGACGCGCGGGTCACGGGTGAGGAAGCCGCGGCGCTTGAGCTCGCCACGCAGGTGCGGATCGGCGACGATCAGCGCGCGAGAAATGCCGTGCCGCAGCGCACCGGCTTGCGCGGAGACGCCGCCGCCGTGCATCCGCGCGACCACGTCCATCCTCGAGTCATAGCCGACCGCCTCGAGCGGCTGGCGGATGATGCGCCGTAGCGTCTCGCGTGGGAAGAACACATCGAGCGGCTTGTCGTTGATCAGGTAGGTCCCGGAACCCGGCTTGAGGATCACCCGCGCGACCGCGGTCTTGCGCTTCCCCGTCGCGGTGTAGCGGGCGCCGGCAGCGAGGTCGATCGCGGCATCGGCGATCGGCTGCGCCTCGGGCTCATCGGCCTCGGCGGCCGCAGCAGCGGCCTCTGCCTCGGCCTCGGCCGCCGCTTGGGCCTCTGCGTCGAGAAACTCGTCCGCATCGGCAATGATGTCGGGCTCCAGATCGGCCCCGGGAATCTCTGGCTTCGCCCGCGCCTCCGGTTCGTACTCCTCGGCCTGGGGCTCAGGCGGCTTGGCAGCGGGCTCCGGCTCCGGCGCCTCGGCAGCGGGCTCCGGCTCAGTGGCCTCGGCAGCCGCGTCGGCATCCGCAGGCTGCTCGGCGGGCTCGGGCTGGGGCTCTTCGTCGGTGTGCTGTTCGGAGTCCGCCTCCGACGAGGGGGCCACTCGCGTCTCGTCCGCCTGCGACTCCCCTTCGGGCTCAGACGCTGGAGCCCCATCGTCGGGGGTGGACTCAGGACGTTCCTCTTCACTCAAGGTGCAATCTCCATCGGTTTCGGCTGCTGAGCGGCGTGTGGATGTTCGGGACCGGCGTAGATCTTCAGCTTCGTCAGCTGCTTGCGCGCCAGCCGGTTGCGCGGAAGCATGCCCTTGACCGCGAGCCGCAGCACCTCTTCGGGGCGCCGATCGAGCATCTCCGCGAGCGTCCTGGAACGCAGGCCTCCCGGATATCCCGAGTGCCGGTAGTAGTGCTTGTTCTGAAGCTTGTTGCCGGTGACCGAGATCTTCTCTGCATTGACCACGACGACGAAGTCGCCGGTATCGACGTGGGGCGTGTAGGTCGGCTTGCGCTTGCCGCGTAGCGCGTCGGCGATCTGCGTAGCGAGACGCCCGAGCGTTTGCCCGGAGGCGTCCACGAGGAGCCAGTTGCGCTCCCGATCGGCGGGTGTGGCTACGTAGGTCTTCATGGCATGCACAAGCCGCGCCCTGAGAGCGCGGCCCAGCGCAATGATAGCCACGGCACCGCATACGCTGCCCTTCGATGGATCTCTCGATTCGCGTGCGGCGGATGGGCTACCGGCTCGCCTATTCGGTGCTGCGCGTCTACTGGTTTGTCGTGCGTCCCCGCTCGCATGGGGTCAAGTGCGTGCTGACCGACGCCGGACGCGTCCTGCTCGTCCGCCACACGTACGGGCCCAGAGCCTGGGAACTCCCCGGTGGGGCCGTCAAGCGACGAGAGCCACCTGAGGACGCGGTCAGACGCGAGATCGAGGAGGAGCTGGGCCTCGCGCTCGAGGATGTGGTGTCGTTGGGAAGCTTCGCCGCCCGCATGGACCGCCGCCGCGACATCATCCACTGCTTCATGGCCGAGATCGACCGCTCCAAACTCGTTCTCGATCCGGTGGAAATCAAACGAGCGGAGTGGTTCGCTAGAGACGAGCTGCCACCGCGGCTGGGCCGCTACGTGGAGCGGATCCTGGAGCGCCTCCCTGGCTGACGGGTCGCGGGTGTCCGGCGCCCGCTATTCCCACTCGATCGTTCCCGGCGGCTTGCTCGTGATGTCGAGCACCACCCGGCCGACGGGTCGGATCTCGCTGATCATCCGCGAGGCGATCTGCTCGAGCAGGTCGTAGGGCAGCCGTGCCCAGTCAGCCGTCATCGCGTCGTCCGAGGTAACAGCGCGGATCACGATCACGTTGCCGTAGGTCCGCGAGTCCCCCTGAACGCCCACGGTGCGAATGTCGGGGAGCACGCAGAATGACTGCCACAGCTCCCGGTACAGCCCGGCGTTCCGGATCTCATCCTGAAGGATCGCGTCGGCTTCCCGCAAGATCTCGAGCCGCTCACGGGTGGCCTCGCCCCCGACGATCCGGATCGCCAGCCCCGGACCTGGGAACGGCTGCCGCCAGACGAGGCGCTCGGGCAACCCCAGCTCCGCGCCGACGGCACGGACCTCGTCCTTGAACAGGGCGCGAAGCGGCTCGACGAGCTCGAATTCCAGGTCTTCCGGCAGACCTCCGACGTTGTGGTGTGACTTGATCGTGGCGGCGCCCGTGCCGCCGCCGGATTCGATCACGTCCGAGTACAGGGTGCCCTGGACGAGGAAGCGGACGTCGGAGAGCTTGGCGGCCTCCTCTTCGAAGACTCGGATGAACTCAGACCCGATCCGCTTTCTCTTCTCCTCCGGATCCGTGACGCCCTGCAGCCGCTCCAGGAAGCGATCGGATGCGTCGACCGCTACGAGCGGAACGTGGAAGTGGTCTCGGAAGGCGGCTATCACCTGGGCCCCCTCGTTCTTGCGCATCAGCCCGTGGTCGACGAACACGCATGTCAGCCGATCGCCGATCGCGCTGTGCACGAGCAGTGCCGCGACGCTGGAGTCGACACCGCCGGAGAGGCCGCAGATCGCATGCCCGGTGCCAACCTGCTCACGGATGCGGACAATCTGGTCCTCAATCACCGAGGTGGGGCTCCACGTCAGCTCGCAACCACATACGTCAGCCAGGAAGTTGCGCAGCACCTGGCGTCCATAGGGGGTGTGGACGACCTCCGGGTGAAATTGGATCCCGTAGACGCCACGCTCCGCTGACTCGAACGCGGCAACCGGCGACGCGGTCGAGGACGCGAGTGCAGTGAATCCGGGTGGTGGGGCAAACACCGCGTCTCGATGGGACATCCAGCAACTCTGCTCGGCAGGGGTGCCCGCGAGCAGACTCCCCTGTTTGTGCACGGTCAGCTGTGAGCGGCCAAACTCCCCCAGCTCGGCGCCCTCCACCCTGCCGCCTAGCTCACGCGCCAGCAGCTGCATGCCATAGCAGATGCCGAGCATCGGAATCTCCAGTTCGAGCAGCTCGCGCTCGAGCGTCGGCGCGCGCTCTTCGTAGACCGAGGCAGGACCGCCGGAGAGGATCACGCCCTTGGGGCGTCGTCGCGCCACCTCCGCCGCTCCTACGTGGTGCGGAAGCAGCTCGGAGAAGACGCCGCACTCGCGCACCCGGCGGGCGATCAGCTGCGAGTACTGGCCGCCGTAGTCGAGGACGACGACTTCGTCGACCGCCCGCGCGCCGGGACTCGTGCGGACCTCGGCGCTAGCGGCGTCAGTCAGCGACACCGACCGCTTCGGATTTGCCGCCCGCGCCCATCCCCACGCCCTGCGCCCGCTGAAGATGCTTGCCCTCGGTTTGAAGCGCGGGGGCAACCATCAGCTCGGCGCGGTTGAACTCGGCGATATCGGCGTAGCCGCAGGTCGCCATCGAGGTCCGCAGGCCGCCCATCAAGTTGAACGTTCCATCGTTCTCGCGCGCCGGGCCGCGAATGATCTCCTCGAGCGTCCCGTTCTGCTTGGTCGCAACCCGGGTCCCGCGCGGCAGCGTCGGATGGAAGGTGGCCATTCCCCAGTTGTAGCCGTGTCCGGGAGCCTCGTACGCCCGAGCCAGCGCCGAGCCCAGCATCACGGCATCCGCCCCACATGCGATCGCCTTGGCGATGTCGCCCCCGTTGCGCATCCCGCCGTCGGCGATGACCTTGACGTAGTCGCCGGTCTCGAGCATGTGCTGTGAACGCGCGGCTGCCACGTCGGCAATCGCGGTGGCCTGTGGGACGCCGATCCCGAGCACCCCACGCGTCGTGCAGATCGCTCCCGGACCCACGCCGACAAGGACTCCGGCGGCACCGGTACGCATGAGGTGAAGCCCGGTGTGGTAGGAGGCACAGCCCCCGACGACGACAGGCGTCGGGGCGAGCTCGCGGATGAACTCCTTCAGGTTCAGGGGCGGGCGCGACTCGTCCCGCGACACGTGCTCGGCCGATACCACCGTCCCCTGGATCACGAGGATGTCGAGGCCCGCCTCCAGCGCCACCTCGTAGTGCTTGCGCACCTTTTGCGGCGTCAGCGACGCTGCCGCGACGACACCTTGCGCCTTGATCTCCTTGATCCGCTGCGCGATCAGCTCCGGCTTGATCGGCTCGGCGTAGATGTCCTGCATCTCGCGCGTTGCGATGTCCCGCGAGAAGCTCGCAATTCGCTCCAGCTGCGCTTCGGCGTCCTCGTAGCGGGTGAAGATCCCCTCCAAGTTGAGGACTGCGAGCCCGCCGAGCTTGCCAAATACACCGGCGGTCTCAGGAGAGACGACCCCGTCGAGCGCGGCCGCCAGCAGCGGCAGCTCGAACCTGTACGGGCCGAGCGTCCACGAGATATCGACGTCGTCGGGGTCGCGGGTCCGGCGCGAGGGGACGATCGCGATGTCGTCGAACCCGTACGCTCTTCGCGCCTTTTTGCCGCGCCCGATCTCTACTTCCATTCGGGAAGCCTATGCAGCGAAGCGGACAGCAAATGGGCGGCAACCATCGGGTGGGCGATGCTAGCAGTGGCCTGCGGGCGCAAACGACGGTCGGGGGATACGCTGACCGCCGGAAGTCGCAAACTCGAAGAAGGGGGTCGTCGTGCTTGAGGCAACGTCTCGATGGACGCCGCCCTTCGTTCTCCCATGCGCCTCGCGGCCTGCTGCACAGCAAGAAGCTACAGCTCAAGCGCGTGCGGCCAGTGGAGCGCTGGCGCAGAACGAGGCGGCTAGCTGATCTCGGCGGGGATCTCCAGGCGCTCGGCCTCGACTTCGTCGAGCAGCCGCTCCACCTTCCCCGGATCGATCAGGCCGGCACCGAAGTGCTGGGTGGACTCCGCGCCGCAGGCAACCCCGAAGCGCAGGCACTCGACCGGGGGGCGGCCCACATATCTGGAGGCGACATAACCGGCCAGAAATGCATCGCCCGAGCCAATCGTCGAGCGCGTCTCCTGCTCCTCGATCCGAACCCTATGGAGCGTGGGGAATCCGTCCTCCAGTACGTGCGCGTAGCAGCCGTCGGAAACCGTCATGATCGCCTCCCGGGCTCCCAGGCGCGTCATCTCCGCGACGGCCTGCGCGCGATCATTGATGTCGTTGAACTCGTGGCCGACGAGCTCCTCCCCTTCGAGCTCGTTCGGTGACACTAGATCAGGTTCGGCACGCATCGCCAACCGTAGCGGTTCACCTTCGGTATCGAGGATCGTCATCACACCAAGCTTGCGCACGTCGCGAATCAGGCCGGCATAGACGTCCGGCTCCATGCCCCGGGGCAGGCTTCCCGCAAACACACAGATGCTGGCCCCCTTGATCAGGTAAAGCAGCTTCTCGCGGAACAGCTCGAACTCGTGAGCCGACACGGACGGGCCGCGCTCGTTGACCTCGGTGTGAAGGCCTGTGGTGGGATCGAGCACAGCGGTGTTCGTTCGCGATTCCTCACGGACCCGAACGAAGGCGTTGAGAATCCCACCGTCGTTCAGCTCCTCGATGATCCGGTTGCCGGTGGCTCCGCCGGCGAGTCCCGTCGCGATCACCGGCTGCCCGAGCCGCTTGATGGCACGGGCGATGTTGACGCCCTTGCCGCCGGGCATCGTCGTCTGATCGACGGTCCGGTGCCTGCGACCTGGCGTGAAGTTCGGCACCTCGAGCGTCTTGTCGAGCGCCGCGTTGAGCGTGACGGTGATGATCATGCTTGCTTCAGAGGGCTTGAGTCTCTTCCCGCGCTCGTGCCCGCCTCAGCGCCGTCACACCTGCCAGCACGGCCAGCACCACGGCGAGCGCTAGAAGCGTAGAGCCTCGGGTGAGGAACTGGGCCGCGATCGTGAGCGAGCTCACCGCGGGAAGCGCTCGCGCCAGCACCAGGTGCGTGCTCCCGATCGGCCTGCCATCTGCGAGCACGGTCACGGTGCCAACGACGGTGCCGCGCCGGAGGGGACCTGCCAGTTGGCGCGGCGCCTGCACCTGCAGGGTAAACACCGTGCTGCGGGGCACGATTCGAGAGAGACCCCCTGCGGCAATCAAAGACGCGCGGACGCCGGATCGGTACTTGACGGCGGCCCTTGCGAGCACCTCCCCCGCCCGGATCGGGGCCGCGAGGCGGAAGTTCGCAAAACCGTAGTTGAGCAGGGCAAGCGTGTTGGAGTCGCGAGCCGAGGCGCTCGTAGTGCCGAGTACGGCCGACAGCAGGGTCATCCCACCGCGTTTCCCCGAGCCGACGAGCACGTAGCCGGCATCGAGCGTATGACCGGTCTTCACCCCGTTGACCCACGGGACCCGTGCCACGAGGTCGTTCCGGTTGGCGACAACCCGCGGATGTCGGCCGGTGTGGAGCACTGCGCTCGGAAGCGCAACCGCGCGGGCGAAGAACAGGTAATGCGCGAGCAGAAAGCCCGCGAGCTTCACCAGATCAGATGCGCTCGAATAGTTACCCGGCGTGTCGAGTCCTATCGGGGTCGTGTAGTGGGTGTGCGTCAATCCAAGCTCTGCGGCTTTCCGGTTCATCATCGCGACGAATCGTGTGAGCGATCCGCGGCCCACGTTGTAGGCGAGATCCTCAGCCGCGTCGTCCGCGCTCGGCACGAGCATGGCGATGAGTAGATCGTGGACGCTCATTTGCTCCCCAGGCTGGAGGCCAATCTGCGAGTCCACCGCCGTGGCGGCATAGTCGTTCTGCCTGAACATCGTGTTCAGTTGGCGGACGTGCTCGAGGGTCAAGAGCGCGGTCATCAGCTTTGTCGTGCTCGCGATGGGGAGCTCCGCGGTCGAGTCGAGGCCGTATAGCTCCTGCCCGGTGCTCTCCTCGATCAGGACCGCCGCCCGCGCGCCGAGCCGAGGAGGCGAAGTCAGGGCGCCGGCGGCCGAGGGCCAGAGCGCCGACAGGGACCAGAACATGCATAGACACATCACCGCTGTCGCGGCGGGTGCGGCTGCTCGCCGCTTCACCGTCTGATCCTCAGCTGCTGCCCCGTCTGCAGGCTGTTCGGGTCAACGCCCGGGTTCAGATCCTCGAGTCTCGTCAGGGGGACCCCGGTCTTCGTCGCGATCGCGGTCAGGCTGTCGCCCTGCTGCACGGTGTAGAACCTGGCTCTCGCAAACTTGCGCTGGGCTGTGCTCAGATGACGGACGGTGTGCGACTGGTCGATGGCGTGCTTCGAGTTCAGACTCGCATGGACAACGAGGTACGTCCCCGCGATTGCCGCAGCCAGCGCGATCGGCGCCAGCCAGCGCGCTCGACTTCGAGCCACCATCGCAAACTCGATCATACAAGCGAGCTGCGGCTGCTTTGGCAGGCTCCGGACGGACGTCACCGGCCTCTGAACGGGCGTCGCCGGCCACGTTGGACGGGCGTCAACCGGCCAGGTTCCAGGCCTCCTCGCGCAGACGGGCAGCCGCACTCCTGGCCGCAGCCGCCGGATCGCCGCCGCTCTGCGCGTGGGCGTCGACGATCGCTCGCGAAGCGGTGATGAGGGCGCTAGCCGGCCCTGGGGAGAGCGCGGGTCGCAGCTCCTCGACGCGTCCTCCTTGCGCGCCCACCCCAGGAATCAGGAAGACCGTGTGAGGCATCAGCTCACGGAGCCGCTCCAGTCGCTGGGGCGCGGTGGCGCCGACGACCGCTCCGACATCGCTCAAGCCGCTCGCCCCGACTCCCGCCGTTCCCAGCTCGGCCACGATCCCGGCCAGCCGCTCGCTGACTGAACCGCCGTCCTGAAGCGAGAGCTCCTGGACGTCCGCTGCTCCCGGATTTGATGTGCGCACGAGCACAAAAACACCCGCCCCGTGCGCGCGCGCCGCCTCGAGGATCGGAGCAAGCGAGTCGCGACCCAAGAGCGGGTTGGCCGTCATTGCGTCCGGATCCAATCCGCCCACCGGGCCATACACCGTCGGCGTTTCGCCGAAGAACGCCTGCGCGTACGCGGCCGCCGTGACCGCGACGTCGCCACGCTTTGCATCAGCGATGACGAGCAGCCCGTGCTCGCGGGCGCGCGCGCTCACCTCCGCAAGGGCGGCCCAGCCGGCGGCACCGAGGCGCTCGAAGCATGCGACCTGCAGCTTGGCCGCGACACACTCGTCCGCAACGGCCTCGATCGCGAGCGTGCAGTGGATCGCGACAGCCAGCGCCGCCCGAGCTGCCGGCGGCGCCGGCGGCTCCCCGGGGCCACCCGCGAGCTCCACGGCCCGCGGCCACAGCCGTGCTGGGTCGGGATCAAGTCCCAGCACCAGCTGGGAGCGCCGCGCAGAAACATGATCGGCGAGCCGATCACCGAACCGCGACGACCGCCCTGGTGACCGAGGCTGTTCGGGTGGCGGTGCCGCGGTCACGGCCGTGGCCGCGACCGCAGCGTTAGCGGTGTCAGTGCGCGCTACTGCTTGACGGCCTTCTTCAACCCGGCGCCCGCCGTGAACTTCGGCACGCGAGAGGCCGCAATGTGGATTCTCTCGCCTGTCGCCGGGTTGCGCCCCTCACGAGCGCTCCGGTGCGAAACGCTGAATTTGCCGAAGCCAGAGAAGGTGACCTCGCTGCCACGCCGGAGCGCGCTCTCGACCGTGTCGAGAACCGCGTCCACGGCATCTGAGGCATCCTTCTTACTCAACCCGGCGCGATCTGCGACCTGATCCACGAACTCGGACTTCGTCACTTGCTCCTCCTTCGAGGTGGTAGGAATGCTCGAAGCTAACAAGCCCAACGGACGGCTAGCTTGGAGCACACCCGTGGACAAAGGCATTCTTGCCACTGATTGCACCGCTTCGCAGGAACTATTGCCCTCTGTTTCCGCAATTTGCGGGAATCTAACGCGGCGAAAATGCGCCGTAAGAGTCCGCTAGGCCCCGTAAACACAGATGATCCATCATGTGACCCGCGAGGTTGACCCCTCGGTCGTGGAACCGTGTGTGGGGTTCTACGGGTTGCTTGGCTTTACACAAGTCGCGGCGCCACCGTCCCTTGCACCGCGTGCGATCTGGCTTCAGCGCGGTCCCACGCAGCTCCATCTGCTGCGCTCTCCCGGCGCCGCTCCCGCCGCCGGCCATATCGCCGTCGTGCTCGACGATTACGAGGCGACAACCGCGCAGCTCACACATGCGGGCCACGACGTGGAGCCGCGCCGCCAACATTGGGGCTCCCCCCGGGCCTACGTTCGCGACCCAGCCGGAAACCTCGTCGAGCTGATGGCCGGGCCGCCTAGCTGAGCGGCTCGTGAGCGTCGAAGCTCAGCGCTGCAACTGTGCCCGTGAGTGTTCCCACGGCCCCGCCTGCACCCCATCAGCTTTGCGACGCGACCCACGACGCCGGGAATCGCGCGCGGCGGCGAGAATAGGCCCGTGGACCTCGCCCGCATCGGCTGGCTTGCAACCGTGGTGGTCTGTGTCATCGCCGTCCTGATCCTGGTGCTCCAGGGCTACTACGGCTATGCGGGCGTGACCTTCGCGGTCGCGATATCGGCGGCGATCAACCTCTTCTAGTCGCCGTGTCGTCGGGCGCCTGAAGCTCCTCCCCCGGCCGCACGCGGTCCTCCGGCTCGAGGTGGATCAGGACGTCAACCTGCTTTAGACGACTGCCGATCAGATCCTGCAGCTCGTGTGCGGTGCGGTGCGCGCTCTCCAGCGAGGTGCCCGAGCGGAACTGCACGTGCAAATCGATGTAGCGTCGGGAGCCGGCACGACGCGTGCGCAGCTCGTGGTAACCCACGACGCCGCGCGGCGCCAGGGCCTCGATCGCACTCCTGATCGCCGCCACCTCGGTGGGCGGAAGCGCCTGATCTACGAGAACTCGTGAGGAGCGGTTCAGGAGTCGGATCCCAGTTGTGAGGATGCCGGCGGCGACGAGCAGCGCGACGGCTGGATCAAGCCACTGCGCCCCTGTGAACTTGACCAGCGCGAGCGTGACCAGAACGGCCGCAGAGGTCATCGCATCCGTCCGAAGGTGCGCCGCATCTCCCTCCAGCGCCGGCGAGTCCGTCGCCCGTGCGTTGCGACCGATCACCGCCGAGACCACGAGGTTGATGACGATCGAGAACGCCACCACACCGATGCCCAGGCCGACGGTGTGCAGACGATTGTGCTTGACCAGTCGCCTGATCGCTTCGAAAGCGATCGTCGCCGACCCGACGAGGATCAGGATCCCCTCGATCGCTGCCGCCAGGTTCTCGATCTTCTCGTGTCCGTAGCGATGCGTCTCGTCGGCGGGTTCATCCGCCTTCCTCACTGAGACGAAGGCGACGATCGACGCCACCAGATCGATGCTCGAGTGCACTGCCTCGGTGAGGACAGCCACCGACCCGGTCACGCTCCCGGCGATGACCTTCAACAGGATCAGCCCGGAGTTCGAGATGATCGAGAGCGCCGCGGTGCGCTGCTTGGTCTCCGGGAGTCGTGCGCTCAGTCCTGCTGTCACGTGCTCATCCTTGCAACCAGCGAATCAGCGCTCGCACGGCATGGCCACGGTGGCTGATTCTGTCCTTCTCGACATCGCTCAGCTCGGCCATCGTCCGACCGTCAGGATCCGCATCGGGAACGAACGCCGGGTCGTAGCCGAACCCCCCGGACCCGCGCGGCTGAGTTGCAAGCCGTCCGCGGCACTCCCCGAGGAAAACCAGTTCGATCCCTGCCACTGGGTCGACATAAGTGAGGGCGCACACGTAACGCAATCGACTACCCGCCGGGGCTTCGCGGATCAGCTTCTCCAGATTCGCCTCGTCGGTCGCGGTCGGACCCGCGTAACGCGCCGACCGTACTCCGGGAAAACCGCCGAGCGCTTCCGATTCGATGCCAGAGTCGTCGGCGATCGCGGGCCGGCCAGATGCCTCCGCGGCGGTGCGCGCCTTTGGCAGCGCGTTCTCTTCGAACGTCGCTCCGTTCTCAGGTGGAAGCTGCACGTCGGCGGCCAGCGGCTCGACCGTGATTCCCGCGTGGTCGAGCAACCTCCGGACCTCCTTCAGCTTGTGCGGGTTGCGGGTGGCGAGCACCAGCGGCCCGTTGGAAAGACCCATGCCGGGCTAGCTCGCGGCGGTCGCGACTGCCTGCTCCTGGAGCTCTCTCAGGGCCTCGATGCCGGCGGCCGCGAGCACCAGCAGGTCATCCAGATGGGCACGCGACAGCGGCGTGCGCTCTGCGGTGGCCTGTACCTCCACTAGGCCGCCCTCGCCGGTCATGACGACGTTGGCGTCAACCTCGGCGACCGAATCCTCGGAGTAGTCGAGGTCGAGCATCGGCGATCCGTCGACGATTCCGCATGAGACCGCGGCGACGCTCCCTGTGAGCGGGGAGCGATCGAGTAGTCCGTCGGCGATCAGCTTGCGGGTCGCGAGCTCCAACGCGACCATCCCGCCGGTGATCGATGCGCAGCGGGTCCCGCCATCGGCTTGGAGCACGTCGCAGTCGACGTACACGGTCCGCTCTCCGAGCGCCTCGAAGTCGACCACTCCTCGCAGCGAACGCCCGATTAGGCGCTGGATCTCAACCGTGCGTCCGTCTGCTCGACCCTTGCTGACATCCCGCTGCTTGCGCTCACCGGTCGACGCGGGAAGCATCCCGTACTCGGCCGTCACCCAGCCCCGTCCTGAACCGGCCAGCCAGCGCGGGACGCTTCCCTGCACCGACGCGGTGCAGATCACGCGCGTCTCGCCCATCGAAATCAGCGCCGAGCCGGTCGCCGTGCGCATGAATCCTGGCTCGATTTCGAGCGGTCGCAGCTCGTCGGCTCCGCGCCCATAGCTTCGAGTGCGCTCAGCGCTCATCGCGGCGTCAACGTGGGCTCGAACTCGACGTGGACGACCTCTTCAAGCGGCATCTGCAGGAACCTCGTCCCGAGGGCCTTGAACGAATCCACGTCGCCCGTGCACTGGAAGCGGTAGGTCCCTTCTCCGTGGCGGGGATTGAGGAGCTCGCGACCCGCGAGCGCGCGCTCCATGCTTCGGGCCACTCCAGTGCCGGAGGTCACGAGCGCCACTCCGCGACCAAGTGTGCGCTGGAGCATCGGCGCGACGAGCGGATAGTGCGTGCAACCAAGAATCACCTTGTCGACCTGGGCCGCGCGCAGCGGCGCGCAGTACTCGCGAACCGTCTCGACGATGTGAGCGTCGAACGGGAACCCAGCCTGAATGATCGGTGCGAGGTCCGGGCAGGCAACGCTCTCCAGGTGTACGTGGGGATCGGCAGAGCGGACCGCGTCTTCGTACGCCCTGCTCGAGACTGTGGCCGGCGTCGCGAGCAACCCGATGCGACCCGTGCGGCTGCTTGCCACCGCGAGCTGCGTGGCGGGTTTGACCACGCCGATGACATCGAGCTCCTCGCCGGCCAGGTGTTGCTCCAGCACCCCGAGCGCGGCGGAGCTGGCCGCATTGCACGCCACCACGAGCAGCTTCGCTCCTACGTCCACGAGGTGATCCGCGATCTCGAGCGAGAACGCCTGTAGCTCCTCCTGCGTCCGCTCGCCATATGGAAACCGCTTGGTGTCTCCGAGGTATACGTAATCCTCGCCTGGCAGGGAAACGAGTAGCTCGTGCAGGACCGTCAGCCCGCCGACGCCTGAGTCGAAGACGGCAACTGGCTGCTCGCGTGAAGGCGGCACGCACCAATGGTGTCAGAGGGAGCCGGACGACCGGGGGCGGCGGCTGGACGCGGAGCCTGGCACCCGAGCGTGCGACCCGCCGACTACGCTCGCGCGGTGCGCGCGCTGATCGTCACGAACATGTACCCGAGCCCCGAGCACCCGGCGCTCGGAAGCTTCGTCCGCGATCAAGTCCGCGCCCTGCGCCGCCTCGACGACGTCGAGATCGAGGTCTTTGCCTTTGACCCCGGCGGCGCCCCGAGATACCTCAGCGCGGCGGCAGCGCTGCGCCGCGACTACCGGCGCGAGCGCTTCGACATCGTGCATGCCCATTTCGGGCTCACGGTTTGGCCGGCGCTCGCCGCGCCAGCCAGCCGTCGAGCGGTCACGCTTCACGGCACCGACCTCGCGCATCCGCGCTCGCGTCGGATCACGCTCGCGGGGCTGCGGTTCGTCGACCTGACCGCGGTTGTCTCAGAGCAGCTTGCCTCCCAGCTTCCCGACTCGGTTGCACGTGAGCGGGCGGCCGTGCTTCCAGCGGGGGTCGACGTCGAGCGCTTCCGGCCGATCCCTCGTACCGAAGCGCGCGCGGCGCTCGGGCTTGACGAGGACCGGCCCTACCTGCTGTTCCCAGCTGATCCGGCACGGCCCGAGAAGCGGCATGACCGAGCGCTCTCGCTCGCGTCAGCCCACGACGCGCAGCTTCTGACGCTGGGCAACGTCGACCCTGACCAGGTGCCGTTCTGGGTCAACGCGGCCAACGCGGTCTTGGTCCCCTCCGAGCGTGAGGGGTTCGGCCTGGCAGTGCTGGAGGCGCTCGCTTGCGACGTCCCCGTGCTTGCGACGCCGTTCGGGATCGCGCCCGAGGTGCTCACCGGCCTCGGAGGTACCCATTGCGGGCCGTTCGACGCAGAAGTGTGGGGGGCGGTCGTGGCGCCGCTGCTCTCGACGGGGGATCCGCATGTAGCCGGTCGGCATCGGGCCGAGCGCTACTCGTGTGATCGCATGGCGCTCAGGGTGCTCGAGGCCTGGCGTGGGCTCCTTTCCCTGTAGGCGGGGGCCTATACTCGGTTCCGTCCGAGGATCATGAGCGGCCTCCTAGATCGCATCGTCCGCGCGCGCCGCGCATCGGCTGACAGCCGGCTTGGCCCCCCATCGGAGAACGGCGCCGAGTACAGGAATGGCCGGCCGGACAACGGCGCACCCTACGTGAACGGCTCTGCCGCTCCCGCTGTGATCTACCACGCGCTCCAACTCGCAGCCATGCAGCCGGCCACCGCCCCGGACGTCGACGTGGAGCATGTCACGGAGCCGGAACCGGTCATCGACCCCGACGGAACCGTCGAGTTCGACGTCGCTCAGGTCGACGCGGAGGAGGCGGCGGCAGACGAGGAGACCGCAGACGAGGAGGCTGAGGACGCGGAGGAGTTGATCGTCGAGGAGCAGGCCGACGCGGAGGAGCCCGAAGCCGAAGCGAAGGCAACCACCGAAGTCCGTGTTGCCGAGGAGCCTGAGGCGCCCTACCTCCCAGCCCCTGGGTTCCGGGAGCGGGGCCGGATCCGCCGCCGCGCCCGCTACCTCCGTCGACTTCGTGAGGTGCACCTGCGCGACATCGGCGGTTTCATGGTCGAACTTCATCGGTTCCAGCGCGAACGCACTGACCTCGTCGCGGCCAAGATCGATGGCGCAGCTCAGATCGACCGGGAGCTGCGCGCGCTGGAGAAGGCGCTTGGCACCGAGCAGGCCGTTCGCGAGCTCCGTGAGGCGGGCATCGGCGGGGCCTGTGAGAACTGCGGAGCGGTGCACGGCAGCGGCGACCGCTTCTGCGCCTCGTGCGGCGCCCCGCTCCAGGATCCACAGGAATGAGCGCAGCTACAGCGACGCACGGTCCCCAAGCGGGACCAGAATCGGGGATGCCCGGGGCCGACGCGGTCGATCGTGAGGATGTCTGCGCCTACTGCGGGGCGAATCTCGCCTCCGATCAGGAGTGGTGCTTGGAGTGCGGGTCGGCGAGGACACTGATCCATCGTCCCGGCGACTGGCGGATACCCGTCGCGATCGTCGGCGTTGTCGTATTGCTCGTGCTGGCGGCTTTCGCGATCGCGCTCGTCAACCTCTCGACCAACGCCAACCGCAGTGCCCAAACCGTCGCGGCAAAGAGTCCGGCGATCCCCACGGCGACGTCGGCATCGCACGCTGCCACGCCGCGCAAGCCGATCACGATTGCCGGCTGGCCAACCGGGCTGAGCGGCTGGACGGTGGTTCTCGCGCAGCGGCGCTTCAAGGCCAAGGCCGAAAATGTCGCGCGCCTGTTCGCAGGAGCCGGCGTCCAGGTTGGCGTTCTCAACTCGAGCCGGCACCCGCTGCTGACCCCGGGCCGCTGGCTCGTGTTCTCCGGCCGGTACCCGACGCAGGCCGGCGCCGTTGCGGCGGCCGCCAATCTTCGCGCCGCGGGTCACCGACGCGCCGTCGCCCGCGAGGTCGCAGCGCCCGGCGGGATCTAGCCGGGCCGCCGGTGAGCCGCGTAGCGCCGGTGCGGCCGCATAGCGCTGGGTCAGCCCAAACCCGGCCACCATCCCCGCAGCCGCTCGCGCGCGGCCGCGGCAAGCGCACAGTCGTCGGCCACGTCAGCGACCCCAGACCTCGGTGCCCCAGACCCAGCGTCCCCAGTCCCATCCCCCCCATCCCGCAGCGCCTCCATCGTCGCCGCGACTGACCGCGCCAGCGCTCCGAGCTCGTAGCCGCCCTCCAGCACGCAGCCGACGGGTGCGCCAATCCCGGCACAGGCCGCGGCCACCGACGCAGCCATCGCAGCGTAGCCCGAATCGGTCACCTCGCACCCGGCCAGTGGATCGTCGCGGTGGGCGTCATAGCCCGCGGAGATCAGCACCAGCTGCGGCTCGAACTCCTGTAACAGCGGCACCACAACGTGGTCGACGAGCGAGCGGAACTCAGCGTCGCCCGAGCCTGGCGGAACAGGCAGGTTGACCGTAAACCCGAGTCCCGAGCCACCGCCGGCATCGGCGGCGGCACCGGTTCCGGGATACAGGGGTGACTGGTGGATCGAGACGAACAGCACCTCGCGCGTCTCCCAAAAGATGTCGTTGGTGCCGTTGCCGTGGTGCACGTCCCAGTCGAGGATCATCACCCGCTCGAGACCCAGCTCGTCGATCGCGTGCCGTGCGGCGACTGCGATGTTGTTGAAAAGGCAGAACCCCATCGCGCGGGCCGGGAGCGCGTGGTGCCCGGGCGGCCGGTGGACGCTGAAGCCGCTCCTCGCCTCGCCTCCGACGAGCAGCTCTACCAGCGAGACGGCCCCGCCGGCGGCGTGCAGCGCCGCGTCGAACGAGCCGCTGCTGATCGTCGTGTCCATGTCGAGTGCGCCCCCGCCACGCTGGGCGGTCTCCTCGATCCACTGCACGTATTCCGCGGGGTGGACCGCGCCCAGCGCCGACCGGGACACCGCCGGCGACTGAACCCGCTCGAACCCCACCCAATCCCGGGCCTCGAGCTCGCGCTGGATCGCGCCGATCCGTGCCGCCTGCTCTGGATGCGGGCCTGTGTCGTGCGCGAGCGAGGACGGGTGCTCCAGAAACACGGACCGGCCGACCATCACGAGTACCGTACCGGTCGTTGCAGGCGCACAAGAGCACCCAGGTCGCGGTCATCGGCGCCGGGGCCGCGGGGTTGTACACGGCGCTGTGCGCTGCCCGCGCCGGCGGCCAGGTCACGTTGATCTCCGCGACGGCGCTCGCGGGGTCCTCGAGCTACTGGGCCCAGGGCGGCCTCGCGGCGGCGATGGCGTCGGAGGACAGCCCCGGCCTTCACCTTAAGGACACGATCACGGCGGGGCGGCGGTGCGTTCGCGAATCGGCGGCCCGCGTCCTCTGCGAGGAGGCACCAGCTGCGGTGGAACACCTCTTCAGCCTCGGTGTCCGCTTCGACGCCGACCGCCAGGGACACCTCGCGCTCGGGCTCGAGGGCGGCCACAGCGCCAGGCGGATCGTTCATGCCGGCGGCGCCGCGACGGGCCGGCGGCTGATTCGCCAGCTCTCGGCGTTGGTCGCCGAACACGAGCGCATCATCGTGCTGGAGGGACGTCGCGCGACCTCGCTGTTGACGGCTGGCGGGCGCTGCGTCGGGTTACGGCTCGACGACAGCACGCAACTGCTCAGCGCCGCGACGGTGATCGCGACCGGTGGAGCCGCGGCGCTGTGGTCGCGCACGACGAATCCATCCGTCGCGACGGGCGGGGGCCTACTGCTGGCATTCGACGCGGGAGCCACGCTCGCCGACGTCGAGTTCATGCAGTTTCATCCCACTGCGGTAGTCGGTTCCGATGGCGCCGACGGCTTTCTCGTCACCGAGGCGGTGCGCGGCGAGGGCGCGAGGCTGCTCGACGCAGCCGGCGAGCGCTTTGTCGATGAGCTGGCCCCTCGCGACGAGGTGGCGCGCGCGATCCAGCAGCGGCTCGTGGCGACGCGTGCGAGCGCGGTCGCGCTCGACATGCGCGATGTCGACCCGGCCCTTTTTCCGAACGTCGTCAGCGCCCTTCGGCGCGCCGGAATCGATCCCGAGCGCGAGCTCGTTCCGGTCGCGCCGGCGGCGCACTACATGATGGGCGGCATCGCCACCGACCTCGACGCCCGCTCGGCGCTCGCGGGGCTGTACGCCGTCGGCGAGTGCTCCTGCACCGGCTTGCACGGCGCCAACCGCCTAGCTTCGAATTCGCTGACCGAATGCTTTGTGTTCGGCGCGCGCGCTGCCCGGGCGGCATTGGCCGAAAGCGCACAAGTCACCAGCACCGAGCCGGAACCCCGAAAGAGCGTCAAACCACCCCAACTGACGCAAAACAGCCGCGAAGCGCTGTGGCGCTACGCCGGCCTCGAACGCGACGCGGACGGGCTTCAAACGCTGCTGTCCGATGTCCACCCGCTCGTCCGCCTGATCGCTGGCTCTGCGCTGGCGCGGACCGAGAGTCGGGGGGCGCACGTACGGCGGGAGTTCCCGCAAATGGACCCTGATTTCGACGATCTACACATGACGGTGGTGCAGCGATCGCCATCGGCGCCGAAAAAACAGCGCTGGAGTTGACGAAACACGAAACACCAACTTCCCGCTTAACGCGCAGTTAATACGCACAAACCCGTGCGCTTCACACGGGGGCGGGATACTCGCGGCGCACTTGAGGGATGCCTCCCGTGGCCGGCAGGGAGCCAAGGAGAAGGATAGGAGTCTGCATGTACCGCTTCAGTCGAGCCATCTACCGGGAGCTCTCGCGGGACATTCTCGAAGCTCCACACTGCGCGGATCCGAACGCGAATCATGAGCGAGTGCTGCGCGCCTGTGAGGCTGCCGTCGAGCGGCTGGCGACGGACCGCCACTATTTCGCCCGCCCCGCGCGCACGTTGTTCTGCGACATTCGCGCGTATTTCCCGATGACGGTCCAGCGTCGGGTGTTCCAGGTGGTCGAGCGCTATCTCGACTTCGCCGACGAGTTTCTGCGCCGCCAGCCCCAAAACGGCTTCGACGTCTACGGCAATCCACTTCAATGCCGCGCGAGCACACGCAAGGGAACGCCGTGCCAGCGGATGCCGCTTCCGCACAACGGCTACTGCCCCTCGCACCAGCATCTCGCTGAGACCGAGGAGCTCGAGCGGCCGATCGCGGCCTGATCTAGAGGGAGGAAACGGCGGGGCCGAACCCGGCCCCGCCGAACCAGGAAACGGCGGGGCCGAACCCGGCCCCGCCGAACCAATAGGTTGGGGACATGCTCCTTGGCGTGGACGTCGGCGGAACGTTCACCGACGCTGTGCTGGCGTTCGACGGCCGCCTCCTCACCGCCAAGGCACCGACCACTCCCCACGACCAGTCCGAGGGCGTGATCGCCGCCGTGCGCTCGGTGCTCGAGCGGGCCGGGCGCGAGACGCACGAGATCGAGAGCTTCTCCCATGGGATGACGGTTGCGACGAACGCGCTGCTGGAGGGCAAGGGCGCGCGTACGGCGCTGATCGCAACCGACGGCTTCACCGACCTGATCGAGCTCGGGCGTCAGAACCGGCCGGATCTGTACCGGCTGTGCGCGGCCCGACCGGAGCCGCTGGTGGCGCCGGAGCTGCGGTTCGGCGCGCGTGAGCGCATGACGCCGGAAGGCGTACTTGATCCGCTCACCCGCGAAGCTACCGGCTCGCTGGCCGACCAGGTGCGCGATGCGGGCGTCGAAGCTGTGGCCGTGGCCCTCCTCCATTCCTACAGCCATCCACAGCACGAGCTCATGATCCGCCGGGCGCTCCCCGACGACATCCACGTGTCGCTCTCGCATGAGGTTGTCGGAACCTTTCGTGAATATGAACGCGCGGCGACGACGGAGGTCGATGCCGCCCTCTCGCCGCTGCTCGCCTCCTACCTGCGCCGGCTCGCCGATCGCTGCCAAAGCTCAGCCATTCCCCCGCCCGCGATCATGCAGTCGAACGGCGGACTGATCGATCTGGAGGCGGCCGCGGCGCACGCCGCCTGGACGGTGCTCTCAGGACCAGCGGGAGGGGCGGCAGGTGCGGCGCACATCGCAAAGCTCACCGGCGCTCCCAACGCGCTGTGCTTCGACATGGGCGGGACCTCGTGCGACGTGTGCGTCGTCGACGACGGCGAGGTCCAGGAACAGAGCTCAGGAGCGATCGCCGGCCGGCCGCTGGGGCTGCCGATGCTCGCCGTGCACACGGTCGGCGCCGGCGGCGGCTCGATCGGCTGGCGGGATCCCGGCGGCGCGCTTCGGGTGGGGCCCCAGTCGGCCGGAGCCGATCCAGGACCGGCCTGCTACGGCCGCGGCGGCACCGACCCAACGGTCACCGACGCGAATTTGCTGCTGGGGCGACTCGACCCCGGCACGCCGCTCGCGGGCGGCATCCGGCTCGACCGCGACGCCGCTCACGACGCGATCTCCAGGTTGGCGCGCCAGCTGCGGCTCGATCCGGACGAGACAGCCCAGGGAATCATTCGTGTCGCGAATGCTGAGATGGTCAGGGCACTGCGGGTCGTGACCGTCGAGCGTGGCATCGACCCCCGCCGGTACACCCTGCTCGCGTTCGGTGGAGCCGGACCGCTTCATGCCGCCGCGATCGCCGAGGAGCTCGCGATCGACGAGGTGATCTGCCCCAGGGCGTCGGGCGTCCTCGCAGCGCTCGGACTGGTCGTATCCCCTCGGCGGCGTGACGTCCAACAGACGGTGATGCTGGCGGGCGATGAGCTCACACACGACGCCGTCGGCGCGATTGTCGAGGAGCTCGCGGAACGGGCGCGCGAGGCCCTCGGAGCCCCCGACGCGCACATCGAGTCCACCTACGAACTTCGCTATCTGGGGCAGGCATTCGAGCTTGCGGTCAAGGCCGAGATCGACGGGTTACGAGATGCATTCGAGGCTGTCCACGAGCAGCGCTACGGCTACCGCGACCCGGACGGGGAGCTCCAGCTCGTGACCGTGCGGGTAACCGCAAGCGCTGGCGGAGCGGACGTCGAGCTTAAGCAGGCAGCCGACGCCGGGCGCGAGCTCGAACCGGACAGCACCGTCCCGCTGCCCGAGTCGACCGTGTTCGTGCCCGAAGGTTGGTCCGCACACATCGACAACCTCGGGGCGGTCCGGATGACCCGCGAAGGACGATGAATCCGGTCGAGCTCCAGGTGCTGACCGGCGCGCTGCGTGCGAGCTGCGAGGAGATGGGCGCGGTTCTGATCCGCTCGGCCCACTCGGCGAACATCAAGGAGCGCCGCGACGCGTCGACCGCGCTGTTCGACCCGGCCGGGGAGATGGTGATGCAGGCCGAGCACATCCCGGTGCACCTTGGGGCGATGCCCGCAGCGGTCGCGGCGGTGCTTGGCGAAGACCATAAACCCGGCCGCTCATACATCCTCAACGATCCCTACCGGGGCGGGACCCACCTCCCCGATATCACCGTGATCACGCCCGTGTTCGCCGGTTCAGAGCTGATCGCCTACGCCGCCAGCCGCGCACACCACGCCGATGTCGGGGGGCCGACGCCGGGATCGATGCCCGCCGACAGCCGGACACTCGCCGACGAGGGCGTCGTGATCGAGCCGCGGGTGCTCGACGAGGCCGCAATCAGGGAGCTGAGCGAACAGATGCGCCAGCCCGCGCAGCGGCGCGCAGATCTGCGCGCCCAGCTCGCGGCTGGCCGCGTCGGTGAGCAGCGCCTGCTGGAGCTGCGCCAGCGGGTCGGCGCCGAGACGCTGAGCGCAGCCTTCAAGGCGGTGCTCGACTATGCCGAGCACCGAACCCGTGCCTGCCTCGTCGATCTGTCAGACGGCCGCCGCACGGCCACGGACGTGCTCGAGGCGCGCGAGGGCGACCTCCAGATAGCGCTTGATGCCACGGTCGAAGGCGACCGCCTGACGCTCGACTTCACCGGGAGCGCCGCCGAGCACGACGGCAACCTCAACTGCCCGCTCGCGGTCACCCGCTCGGCGTGCTTCTTCGCGGTCCGCGTGCTCACCGACCCGGACATTCCGCCGAGCGCGGGCGCCTATCGACCGATCGAGGTGATCGCCCCAGAGGGGTCGCTGTTGAACGCCCGGTCACCGGCGGCCGTAGCCGGAGGAAACGTCGAGACCTCATCGCGCGTCGCCGATGTCGTCCTGAAGGCATTTGGCCGCGCTCTCGGCCAGGGCACGATGAACAACGTCGTGATCGGCTCCGAGGACGTCGTGTACTACGAGACGATCGGCGGGGGTCAGGGTGCCTGCCCCGACGCCGCTGGCCCGAGCGCGGTCCACGTCGCGATGAGCAACACGCTGAACACGCCGATCGAGGCGCTCGAGCTCGAGTTCCCGCTGCGGATGCGCGAGTACAGCGTCCGTCGCGGCTCGGGCGGCCGGGGAGCCCACAGCGGCGGCGACGGCGTCGTCCGCGAGCTCGAGGCGCTGGCTCCGCTCACCTACTCGCTCCTCACCGAACGCCGGCGCCACCGGCCACCTGGAGCCAATGGGGGTGAGCCAGGCGCCCGCGGGCGCAACCTGCTCGACGGCGAGGAGCTGCCGCCGAAGGCGATCGGCGAGCTGCGATCCGGGCAGCGGCTCCGGATCGAGACCCCGGGTGGCGGCGGCTATGGTGAGCCCCACTGATGCGCATCGCCTTCCTCGGACTCGGGATCATGGGCTCGCGGATGGCCGCCAACCTGATTGAGGCCGGCCACGAGCTGACGGTCTGGAACCGAACGGCCGAGCGAGCCGACCGGTTCGCCGAGGAGCACGCCCATGCCACGGCCACCTCGACGCCCGC
This sequence comes from uncultured Solirubrobacterales bacterium, assembly GCA_963849295.1. Lineage (GTDB taxonomy): Bacteria > Actinomycetota > Thermoleophilia > Solirubrobacterales > Solirubrobacteraceae > Palsa-465. The sequence goes on along the minus strand of CAWKGU010000005.1, from coordinate 94,150 downwards.
TGAGGCTGGCGACGCGGCCGAGGCCGTCTTCACGATGGTGGTCGACGGCCCTCAGGTTCACGACGTCCTGCTCGGAGCGCGCGGCGCCGCCGAGGCCGCCACGCCAGAGACCCTGTTTGTCGACTGCTCGACGATCGGACGTCAGGCCGCCACCGAGATCGCGGGCGAGCTCGGACAGCGCGGCCTCACCCATTTCGTTGATGCCCCCGTCACGGGATCATCGCCTCGCGCCGAGGACGGGACGCTCACGATCATGGCCGGCGGGACCGAGGAGGACTTCAAGCGGGCCCGGCCGCTGCTTCAGGCGATGGGCAGGCTGATCGTCCATGCCGGGCCGCTGGGCCATGGCCAGCTGGTCAAGCTGATCAACAACGCCGTCGCCGCGACGAACGCGGCGGTGGTCGGCGAGGCCCTGCTTGTGGCCGCGAAGGCGGGCATCGACCTCGATGCCCTCACGCAGGTGATGGCGGCAGGCGCGGGGGGGTCCGCGATGCTCGATCTGAAGGCCGGCGCGATGCGCGAGCACGACTACGCGACGCTGTTCAAGCTGGAGCACATGCTCAAGGATGTGCGCCTGTGCCTCGAGGAGGGCCAAGCGGTGGGCGCGCCGTTCACGTTCGCGGCGCTGACAAGGGAGATCCTCACCGCGGCGATGGGTCGCGGGCTCGGCGACAACGACTTCGCCGCGCTGATCGAGGTGCTCGAAGCGCAAGCAGCTACGCGTCTGTGACCGGGGGGTGCCCAAGGCGCCCCCCGGCCGCGCCAGCTAGCCCTCCGATAGGAATTCGCCGTTGTAGGTGGCCCCGCTCGAGGACCACTGAACGAACTGCCCCCAGTATTGCTCGGACGGGGTGCCGCTCGCGTTGTCGACATACACACTGGTGCCGCCTAGCCCAGACGACGCAGTCGGCTGAACCTGCTGGGTCTGGCTGGCTCCTGCGGCGACGGTGTAGAACTGAAATCCGGTGCCGAAGGCGTCGGCGAACTCGACGAGCTGCGTGACCCCGGAGGTGTTGTGATAGGTCATCGACGGGTTCATGCACGGGTTGTCGCATGTGCCGGTCAGTGTCCCGGCGGTGCCACCGAGCTGGGCCGAGCCTCCCGGCGGCGCAGCCTGGATGAAGGCTTGTTCGCGGCCGCTGCCGTGTATGAATCCGCTCGCCGAGGTCCCGCCGAGCGTGGCCGCGTTACCGGCATTTGCCGCGTTGGTCGCATTCGGCACCGTCCCGAGCGTCGCGGCGTTGATCTGCGTGCCGCCGAGCGAGTGGTTCGCGACCTTCGAGCCCGTCACCAGGCGCCGTTCTTCAGCTGCTTGGTCCCCACACTGTTCTTCGGCACCTTGAAGGCGGCATAGGCGCCACCGCCAAGCGCGATGAACAGCGCGGCCGTCGCCATCACGTTCGCGTACGTGAGGCGTGAAGCAATGCTCCTCAGCATCTTGCCCTCCAGTTGTGACCCTCCTGGCCGGGTGCCGGCCCGGAGCGGACTCTAACCGGGCGCCGAACCAAGCGCCTGCCTCGGGCGGCTGAACTACGTCGGCTGTAGCCCTGAGAACCCCTAAATTTGCAGCAACATTTGGGGTTTTGGCGCAACTCACGTAGAATGCCCCTCCTGCCCCCCGCTGCCGCCGTCTCGGTTCGAAGCGCGCGCGGGGTTCTATTCGTCAATCCCCGGTTTTTTAGTAACACATGCCGATTGCTTTTAAAGAATGGGCCGTGACCGTGCGGGCACTCGCCGAGGGCGAGCAGCTCGTCACCCTTCGTAAGGGCGGTATCCGCGAGCCCGACAAACATTTCACGCTGGACTACGAGCGTTTCTTTCTCTACCCCACGTTCGACCATCAGCGCTCGGACCTCGTACGCGAGTCGCATCGACCCGAATTGGTGCGGGCGCTCGAGGAGGGCGTGTGGAGTGATGGCGAACCGCCACCGCAGGCGCTGCTTCGAGGGGAGGAGATCGCCCAGCCCGACCGCGTGCGGATCCGGGCCTGGGCCGAAGTAGCGGCGCACTTCACGATCACCGATCGCCGGGCCGTGGACGGGCTCTCTCCCTTCTACGTATGGACCCCCGACTACGCCGAGAAGCGACTCGCGTGGAAGCGGCGTCATCCGCTTCATGTGATTCTGCTGCGGACCTACCGGATCCCGCGGCCGGTGACCGTCAAGGTGCGCGACGAGTACGGCGGGTGCCGATCGTGGCTCGAGCTGACACGGGAGCTGCCCTTTGAGGGCACCCCGGTCCTCTCTGACGACGAGTTCGAGCGCGCCTCGGAAGAGATCGCCTCGATCGCCGCCGACCGCCAACCGGTACTGGTCTAGAGAGGCGCGGCCGGGCGGCCGCCTTCGTTCATGGCTTGGGTCGAATCTGTCTCGCCGTCGTTCCGGGCGAGACACGATTCAGCCCAGGCGACCGGAGCCGAGCGAGTCCTTGACTCGCTCGAGCGCACGCGTGAGCGGCTGACGGAAGTCTTCCCGCGAATTCCCGCCGAGATCACGGTCGTCCTGCACGACGGGCGGGCGTCGCTGGCTCTCTCCAACCCGATGCTGCCGCTCACCTGGATGGCGACGGCGCCAGCCGCCCGACGCTATGTGGTGGGCTGGGTGGGGACGGCGGAGCTGCACTTGCTCGCGCCGACCGTGCTCGCCACCCGGGCCTCCAACGTCCCAGGTTCGCGACAGATGCTGGCGCTGAGCGCGGCCGCGCTTTACGCCCGGCGGGTGGTGGATGAGAACAACCACGATCTCCCCGCGCGCTTCAGCCCCCTGCGAGTGAGGCACGAGCTGCGGTGGGCATGGCTGCTGGAGGGCGCCGGTCGCTGGTTCTCGGGCCAGACCGAGCATTCCCGGCCCGCGATCGCACGACGCCTCCACGAGGGGCGCCGCCCCAGTTTCCCTCCCGGGATCCGTGACGCTGCGCTGCTCGGCGGCACCGTGATCGACCTCCTCGCCCGCGAGGAGGGCGTGCTTGCGGCGGCACAGTTCGCCAGCCGCCTGCACCCCCAGGGCGCGCGAGCGGCGCTGTCGAAGGCCTTCGGGGGCCGGCCCTTCGTACATTCCGAGGGCGCCTGGCGCTCGCACCTTGCTCGGCTGGCAAGCGCGAGCTAGCTGGGTAACTACAGCTAGCTCAGCCGTCCTGATCGATCAGCTCCGCCTGCAACAGCACCTCACGCGCCGTTGGGACTGCCGACTGTGGGACAAGCACATCGCGGGGACCCGCGGCCAGCATCTCCGGCACGTCGAAGCCGGCGCTCCGGCGCAGCATGCTCGGGACGCCCTCCTCCAGCAGCAGCATCTGTATGAATTCGCCCTCGGCCTGGTTACGGGCGCCGACGACCCGCACGAGCTTTCCCTCCGCAAACTGGGGCTTGACCTTCCGGGCACGGGCGTGGCGCTCGCTGGTCACCTCGAGCTCCCGCTCGCGATGGACCAGCGGGAGCTTGCAGCGCGCGCAGAACCGCTCGCTCGCCGGGTACAGCGCGCCACAGCGCGGACAGGTCAGCGTTTCGCTCATTCGACGACCAGCTGGACGTCGCTCACGCTCCCGTCCTCGATCAGCCATCCGCGAACGTCGGGCGTGTCCTGCAGCAGGCCGACGATGATCCACACCACTCCCGGCCAGCCGGTGCTGAAGTTGATGTCGGTTTGCGAGGGCTTGGGCTCGGTCCGGGTATGCGAGTGGTAGATACCCCCGAGGTCGAGTCCACCGGCCTCGATCTCGTTGTAGATCCGCAGCTGCTCCTGACCATCGATCATGAAGCGAAACGGGCTGGCCTCGATGTTCTCGGCGCGGTAGATCCTGACCGCCTCGCCATCGCGCGTGGCGACCATCCCACAGCACTCGTTGGGCGCCTCCTCGCGCGCGTGCGCGACCATCTGGTCATAGAGGGCCTGGGCTATTCGCATTGACCTAAATCGTATTTGTGCACTCACCCAGTGCCCTGCACGAACGGCACCGGCACAGCCCGCGAGATGTCCCCGGGGTGCAGCAGCTCGCTCAGCAGCGTCGCGTGCTGCGCCTCACTCGCCATGATCTCGGCTGCGAGCGTCAGCAGCCGCGCCGACCGAAACTGGGACATCGCCTTGAAATACGCCCCGAGTGCCGCCTGCTCGGCCGCGAGCAGCAGCCGTAGGCAATCGCGCTCGTCGTGCAGATCGGTTAGGGCCGGGGTGACGTTGCGAGCTGAGAGCAGCTTCGTGGCGGCCGCGACCGCCGCGCGTCCGCGGTGCACCCGGCCACCGAGCGCCCGCACGTGGGCTAGCTCGTGCTCGTAGATCGCGTGGACGACGGAATGCGCGTGCCGAGGAAGCACCCCTGTCATCAGCACCTGGCCGTAGGCGACCACGAGCGCGTGCTCCAGCTCGAGCACCGGACCCAGCGCGCCAGAGTCGGCGCCGATCAGAAATGTTCGCCGCGTCGAGGTCATCGCGTGCCCGTCACGAACGCCTCAGCCGCGTCGAGCCCCAGGCTCGAGCCCAGCACCGCCAGATGCTGGGCGTCGTTGGAGAGCACCGTGCTCACTGCCGCCCGCACAGACCCAGGCGACAGACTTGGGAGCATCTGTAGGTACGAGGAGATCTGGAGCAGCTCGATCCGCCGCAGGAGCTGCTTGACGTCCCGATCGGTGCGGGGTCGCCCGAAGTCGTAGCTGGGCGCCGGTTTGTTCCCCTTCCCGCCGGCCTGCTTGATCAGACCTGCCAGCTCGCCCGCATGGTCGAGCTCCTGGTTGAGGAAGCGCTGCGCGTCAGACGCCGCGTGCCGGTCAAGCAGCGGGATGCCAGCCGTGTATGCCGCGATCGCCATGTGCTCGATGTCGAGTGCCCGATTGAGCAGCTCGATGTCGCTCTGCTTGGCGCGCGAGGGGATCGTGTGGACCTTGGGCCGCGAGCTTCCACTCGAGCAGCCGGCGAGCAACCCGACGGCGCCGGCACCGTAGACGAGCAATTCGCGCCGGGAAGCGCCCGGCCCTCCTGTCACCACCAGACGGTGGCGTCCAGGTTCTCGATCTCGTCGATCGGCTTGGTATAGATCCCGGAGGACAAGTACTTCCAGCCGTCGTCAGCGACGATGAAGACGACGTTGCCCTCGTCGAGCTCGGAGGCGATCCGCGCCGCCACCCGCGCGATCGCGCCGGATGAAACGCCGGCGAACAGCCGCTCTTCATCGAGCAGCTTGCGCGTCCAGATGATCGCGTCCTCGTTGGTCACAAAGATCTTGCGGTCGAGCAGGCTCAGGTCGATGATCGGCGGGATGAACCCGTCCTCGAGCGAGCGCAGACCCTGTACCGGCTCTCCCTGCATCGGCTCGGCGGCGACGATCTTCACCTGATCGCCGAGTTCCTCCTTGAGCCTGCGCCCGTTGCCCATCAGCGTCCCGCCGGTACCGAGGCCCGCCACGAACGCCGCGACCTCGTCGAGCTCCTCGAGGATCTCGAGCGCGGTCCCGTTGTAGTGGGCCATCGGGTTGGCCTGGTTGCCGTATTGGTAGGGCATGTAGTAGCCGGCGTCGCGCTCGGCCATCTCGAGCGCCATCTCGACGGCTCCGTTTGACCCCTTCGACCCCTCCGAATAGACGATCTCGGCCCCGTACATCTGCAGCAGCTCGGTGCGTTCTGGGGTGACGTTCTCAGGCATGACGACCTTCAGCGGATAGCCCTTACGCGAGCAGATCATCGCTAATGAAATGCCCGTGTTCCCCGATGTGGGCTCGAGAATCGTCTGGCCCGGTCGGATCAGGCCCTTCTCCTCGGCATCCTCGATCATCGCCCGCGCGACGCGATCCTTGACCGAGCCAGTCGGGTTGCGCGACTCGAGCTTCGCCCAGATCCGGACTCCCGGTTTGGGGCTGAGCCGCTTGAGCTCGATCAGCGGCGTGTGGCCGATCGCCTCGACGATGTCGCCATAGCGGCCCCCGCAGGGCTTGTTCTCGAGGCGCTCCACCGCCATTGCTTTACGAAGTATAGCTAGGGGGTTTCGGCGCGGCGCATGCGCCGCGCCGGGCCCGGGCGCATGTGCCCGGGCCTACCGGGGCGCGCATGCGCGCCCCGGGGGCTGGCCGCATGCGGCCAGCCCTACCAGTAGGGATTTGTGGGGGTGGTGCCGGTCGTGGTGCCCGTCGCTGACGTCATCGTCGACGGCGTGCCGCCGCTGGACGGATCGAGGATCAGGTGCCACGTACCGCCGAAGCTCATGATCCCGTCGCCGGTGGCGACGCCCTTCGAGTCGCTGCCACCCAGGAACGTGTAGAGCGGGTGCTTGCCGAGCACGACCTGGGAGAACCCGTTGCGCTTGAGCACGCTGAGCTTGCCCTTGATCCCGGAGGCCTTGGTCGGCTTCGTGCCTTTCGAGACCGTGTATGGCCTCCACACCGGGAAGCATCCATTGGCCTTGGTGCACTCGTGATGCTTCTTGGTGTCACCGGTCAGCATGTAGAGCGGGAGGCCGCTCTTGGTCGCCACGACGTTCTCGAGCTTGTTGCTCTTCATCGTGTCCTTCGTGTTCTTCTGCACGATCAGCGTCGTCGTTCCCGACTTGGCGATCGCGAGGCCCGTCAGCGCCGCGGTGCCGAAGCCCGCCAGCGCAATCAGTGGAATTGTTAGTCGGCGCATGTCCCGTTAGACGCCGCGGATGTTCATTCCTTCCCGCCGCCTGCCATCGCTGGCAGGATCACCACGGTGTCGTCGGCACCGACCTCAGTCTCGAGCCCCTCGAGCACGCGCACGTCCTCGTCGTTGAGATAGACGTTGACGTAGCGGTTCAGTCCGCCGTCGGGGGAGAACAGCTGCGAGCGCGTGTCGGGATGGCTCTCGGCGACCGACTGCAGGATCTCCTTGACCGAGGTCCCGTCGGCGCTGAGCTCCTTTTCCCCACCGACCGCGGGGCGCAGCACAGGTGGGATCCGAACAGTGGCCATAACGGCCTGAACCCTAGTGAGCGCCGGCGCAGAACGCTTCGTAGTCGGGGAAGACCCCCAGCTCCTCATCGGAGATCGAGTCGGGATCGCGTGAGCAGATCGGGCACTCGGGATCCCGGCGCACTTTGACCTCGGTGACCTTGGCGGCCAGCGCGTCATACATCAGCAGGCGGCCGATCAGCGGCTCGCCTTCCCCAAGGATCAGCTTCACGACCTCGGTCGCCTGGAGCATGCCCATCGTCCCGGGCAGGACGCCGAGCACGCCGTTGGCGCCGCACGACGGCGCCAGCTCGGCCGGCGGCGGCACGGGGAACAGGCACCGGTAGCACGGGCCGTCATAGGGCTTGAACACCGACAGCTGCCCCTCGAACCCAAGGATCGCAGCCGAGACCACAGGGATCTGGAGGCGAACCGACGCGTCATTGAGCAGATAGCGCGTGGGGAAGTTGTCGAGCCCGTCGACGACGATGTCGTAGCCGGGCAGGACATCGAGGATGTTGTCGGGGCCCAGGCGCAGGGCGTGTTTGTTGACATTCACGTCAGGGTTGAGCGCTTGAATGGTGGCCTCGGCGGAATCGACCTTGGGCATCCCGATGCGATCGCTCGAATGGATCACCTGGCGCTGGAGGTTCGAGAGGTCGACGACGTCGTTGTCGAGGATCCCGAGCGTGCCGACGCCGGCAGCCGCCAGGTACAGCGCCGCCGGCGACCCGAGCCCGCCCGCGCCGAGCAGGAGCACCTTTGCGTCGAGCAGCTTCTGCTGGCCCTTGAGCCCAACCTCGTCGAGGAGCAGGTGCCGCGAGTAGCGCTCGCGCTGCTCGGGGGTCAGGGTCCGAGGGGTCTCGACCTCGTAGCCACGGTCCTTCCACAGCGTGAAGCCGCCGGTCATCGACTCGACATGCTCGTAGCCGAGGTCGTCGAGCAGCGTTCGCGCCGCCCACGCCGAGCGGTTGCCCGACTGGCAGTACAGGACGACGTGCTGGGAGCGATCCGGCGCCGCACCCTCGATCCGCGACTCGAGATAGCTCTTCGGAACGTGCTTGGCGCCGGGAATGTGCCCTGCCGACCACTCGTCGGCCTCGCGCACGTCGACCACGACCGCACCGTTGGAGATCTGCTCGCGGACCGTGGAGGGGTCGACCTCGTCGATCCTGCTCCTGATCTGGCGGAGAACCTCCGCTCCTGACGGGCTCATCGCAAAAACTCCCAAAGGCGGTCGGGATTCAATACTTCACGGAGTATAGCGCCTCGGCGCCTACCATCGGAGTGCTTTGCGTGCCCCATCGCAGCCGATCTATGCGCCCGCTTTCCCGCCGAAGCTTCCTTGGATCAACAGCGCCCCGCTGCGCCTCGATCAGCAGCGCGGAAAGCCGGTGCTGATCGAATTCTGGGACTTCTGCCGGCCGAACTCCATCAGAACCCTGCCCTACCTGATCGGATGGCATGAGCGCTACGCGGAGGCGGGCCTGCGGGTGGTCGGGGTGCACACGTCCGGGTTCGAGCCGTCGCGGAGCGCCGAGGCCGTGCGCGAGGCGGTTGCGAGGCTGGAGGTGCCATACCCCGTCGTCGTCGACCTTGAGTACGAGATCTGGCAGCTCTACGGGAACCTCGGCTGGCCCGCGCGCTACCTGTGGGGGCCGCAGAGCGTGCTGTTCGAGTACCACTACGGCGAGGGTGCGTACGCCGAGACTGAGCGCGCGATTGGAGAGCTGCTCGGGATCGAGCGCGAGCCGCTGGGGCCGATCCGTCCCGAGGACGCCCCCGACGCGACGCTCTCGATCCAGTCAGACGACGTCGAGGGTCCGTATTCGGGGCCCTACGAGGCGGGCGGCGTATGGGCGGTGTTGGATGGCCATGGCTACGTCAGTGCCAACGGGCGGGAGCTGTTTGTCAGTCATCCCGGGTGCTACGAGCTGATCGCCCACGAGCAGAGCACCGCCGGCGAGCTGTCGCTTGAAGTCGGCGAAGGCGTCCGCTGCCACGCGGTCTGCTTCACGCCCGGACTCGCGCGTCCAGCAGGTTCGTGAGCTGCGGCTCGTCTTCGTCGCTGATCGTGACCGCGAACCCTGGGCGATAGGGGCTGTCCTGTGGACGCGAGCCGAGAAACGCCACCTCGTGGACCCAACTGCCACTGTTGATGAGGCGGGCCCTGTGTCCGGCCCGCCACTCCTCGCGAGCGTCGCGGGGCAGCGGCCCAGCCCGGTGGGTATGACCGAAGATCACGTGGGCGGCATCGATCTTCAGGCGCGCGACGACCTCGCCCATCGCACGTAGCGCCGCCCGGCGCAGCTCGGATCCGGAGATGTCGGCGCGCAGCGGGCCGAGCGGCGTGCGGCTGAGCAGCGCGACGAGTGCCGGAAAGCCGGTCTGCAGCGCGCGCCGGCGGACGCTTCGCTTGTGGCCTGCGTCGGTGAGCGTGCGCCATGCGTGGCCCGAGGCGCCGTGCGAGCTGCGCCCGAGCTGTGGCCCGCCGCTCTGGGCGATCGCGTGGATCCATGCGTACATCGGCGCGAGCACCGCCTCGTACTCCTCCGCGCTGGCCGGACCGGTGGCTCGTTCCCCGACGATCCGGGCCATCGTCCCCGCTCCCAGCCGCTCGAACATCGGCACGGTCGTATGGCGGTCGAGGTAATGGCCGTGGGTCGCGTAAACGTCGCTGCGCAGCCAGGCGCCCGGGTAGCTCGCGCGCACGCTGGCGGGCGCGAGCGCCTCGCAGACTGAGGCGAGCACCTCCCCGGACCACCAGTCGACAGCAGCCTTGCTTCCGAGCGGCGTCCGCGTCGCGGCGGCGCTGCGTCGCTCGAGCCAGCCGCTCAGCAGGTGGTGATCGTGGTTGCCCGGAACGATCAGCACCTCGCTGTCGGCGCCCAGGGCGCGGCCGATCTCCGCCAGGACCGGGGTGGCCTCTTGCAGCACGTCGTGGAGACGCGCCTGCCGAAGCTCGAGCACGTCACCGAGGAGCACGAGCCGATCGACCTTCCGCAGCCGGTCCCGGAGAGCCTCGCGAGCGTTCGCGTCGCGGAGCACGTCGACGCGCGAGCGGGCGCCCAGATGCAGGTCAGAGATGACGAGAGTGTGCAGCGCCGTTAGGCGGAAACGCCAGCCGTGGCCTGGCGAATCGCCTTGGGGAGCATGAAGCGCACGTCCTCCTGGACCACCTCGAGCTCGCGCACGTCAGTCGTCCCGCGTGCGCGGAAGAACTCCACCAGGCGCTGGACGAGCTCCTCTGGCGCGCTCGCGCCCGAGGTGATGCCGACGACGCGCTTGCCGTCGAGCCACTGCTCCTTGACCTGCGCCTCGTTGTCGATCAGGTGGGCGTCGGCTCCGTGCTCGCGCGCCACCTCCACGAGGCGATTGGAGTTCGAGGAGTTGCGCGAGCCGATCACGAGCACCAGATCGCACTCGCGCGCGAGCTGCTTGACCGCGGCCTGGCGGTTGGTCGTGGCGTAGCAGATGTCGTCGGTGCGCGGTCCGATGATCGCCGGAAAGCGCTCGCGCAGGCGGTTGATGATCGCGCGCGTCTCGTCGACCGACAGGGTCGTCTGCGAGATGTAGGCCACCTTCTCGGGATCGGTGACCTGCAGCCGGTCGACGTCCTCAACGTTCTCGATAAGGACGATGTGCTCGGGGGCCTCCCCCATCGTGCCTTCGACCTCCTCGTGCCCAGCGTGTCCGATCAGCACGATCGTGTAGCCCTCGCCGGCGAACTTCTTTGCCTCGACGTGCACCTTTGTCACCAGCGGACAGGTGGCATCGATCGTGACCAGCTCGCGCTCCCTCGCATTCGCGTGGACGCTCGGGGCGACGCCGTGCGCCGAGAAGACGACCGTCGCGCCTTCGGGAACCTCGCTCTCCGACTCGACAAACCGGGCGCCGCGATCGCGCAGCTGATCGACCACGTGCTTGTTGTGCACGATCTCCTTGCGCACGTACACGGGGGCGCCGTACAGCTCCAGCGCGCGCTCGACCGTTTGCACGGCTCGGTCGACGCCCGCGCAGTAGCCGCGCGGCGCCGCGAGCAGCAGCTTCCGTGGGATTGCCGTCACGTTTTCAGAGTGTAGGAGAGGGGCGCTCAGTCGTTAGCCGTAATCGTCTCGAGCAGGCCCGCGAACTGGCGGCGCGCGGCCTCTCGGCGAGTCGGAACGTGCTGGCTCGGAACGCCTGCGGGCGGCGGCTCGTAGCCTCGCAGCACCTGGCGGGCGACGGACGTCCGGTGGACCTCGTCAGGGCCGTCGTAGATCCGGGCGGCACGGGCAAATCGATACATCGCCTCCAGCGGTAGGTCGGTCGAGTACCCGAGCGCGCCGTGGGCCTGGAGCGCGCGGTCGACCACATCGTGCAGCACCCGCGCGCCGAAGAACTTGATCAGGGCGATGTCGGTGCGGGCCGCGAGCACTCCCTCGGTGTCCATCTTCCACGCCGCGTGCAGCGTCATCAGCCGCGCCGCCTGCATCTCCGCCACCGAGTCCGCGATCCAGTTCTGGACGGTCTGATGCTTTGACAGCGTCGAGCCGTGCGCGTAGCGGTAGAGCGAGCGCTCGCAGAGCATGTCGAACGCCCGGCGCGCCACACCGAGCCAGCGCATGCAGTGGTGGATGCGGCCGGGGTAAAGGCGCTGCTGCGCGATCAGGAAGCCCGCGCCCTCCGCGCCCAGCAGCGCTTGCGCTGGCACGCGGACGTCCTCGTAGACGATCTCAGCGTGGTTGCCGTAGCGGCCGAAGCTGTCATACGGATGCTCCATCGTCGCCACGTCGCGGATGATGTTCACGCCGGGGGTGTCGACATCGACGATCAGCATCGACGCCCGCTGATGAGGCCGCGCCTCGGGATCGGTCACGGCCATCACGATCAGGAAGTCGGCGATCGACGCGTTCGAGGAGAACCACTTGCGCCCGTTGATCACCCATTGATCGCCATCCCTGATCGCCGTCGTCTGCAAGAGCGTTGGATCGGATCCAGCCGTTTCCGGCTCGGTCATGCTGAACGCCGACTTGAGGTCACCCGCCAGCAGCGGCTCGAGGTAGCGATCCTTCTGCTCCGGAGTGCCGGCGATCGCGAGGATCTCCGAGTTGCCCGAGTCGGGGGCGGCGTTGCCGAACGCCAACGGCGCGATCGGCGATGTACCGAGGATCTCGTGCATCAGCCCGAGCTTCACCTGGCCGAATCCCTGGCCGCCGAGCTCGGGATCAAGATGGGCCGCCCACAAGCTCTGGGCCCTTACTTCCTCCTGCAGGGGCGACAGCGCGCGCTCGAGCCCATCCCAGCCCAGCTCGTCGAGCAGCGTTTCCAGCGGCCAGATCTGCTCGCGGACGAATCCGGCCATCCAGTCGAGCTTTTTCTGGAACTCGGGTTCGGTTGAGAAATCCCAGGGCACGCCAGCGAAGCGTACCCTTCCGCGTGCGCGCCATGGCACAACAGCACCTCGACCGCCTCACCTCGATCGATGCATCGTTCCTCCATCAGGAGGGACCGACGTCGCACATGCACATCGGCGGCCTGCTCGTTTTCGATGGCCCGCCGCCGGACTTCACAGACTTCCTGGACCACGTTCGCGGGCGATTGCATCTCGTGCCGCGCTACCGCCAGAAGCTCGCGACGCCACCGCTCGAGACCGGACGGCCGTTGTGGGTAGACGATCCGAGCTTCAACCTCGAATACCACGTGCGCCACACCGCGCTTCCCTCACCTGGTGGCGAGGAGCAGCTCATGCTGCTGGTCGCGCGCGTCGCCTCGCAGCAGCTCGATCGCTCCAAGCCGCTGTGGGAGTGCTGGGTGGTCGAGGGGCTCGAGCGCGATCGCTTCGCCCTGATCTTCAAGACGCACCACTCGCTCGTCGACGGAGTCTCGGGCGTTGACCTGACGACGGTTCTCTTCGATCTCTCAGCGACCCCCGCGCCCCCACCGACCGAGCTCGAGCCGTGGCGACCGCAACCCGAGCCCTCGCCCGCGGAGCTGATCCTCGCCGGCCTGCGGGGCGCGTTCAACACAACCGCCGAGATCGTCGCACGGGCGCTGGCCGCCGCCACGCGCCCGGCCACCTCGATCGGGATCGTGCGAGACGCCACGGAGGGCCTGGGAGAAATCGTTTGGGCCGGGCTCAACCCGGCGCCGGAGACCCCGCTCAACGTCGAGATCGGCCCCCACCGCCGCTTCGCCGTGGTGCGCCAGGAGCTTGTGGAATACAAGGAGATCAAGGACGCGCTCGGCGGCACCGTCAACGATGTCGTGCTGGCGGTCGTGTCGGGAGCCCTGGCGCGGTGGCTGCGCTCGCGCGGAGTTCGCACCGAGGGGCTCGAGATGCGCGCACTCGTGCCCGTGTCGGTGCGCACCAACGCCGACCAGGGCGCACTGGGCAATCGGCTGGCGGCCATGCGGGGACCGCTCCCGGTGTACATCAGGGACCCGATCGCGCGACTGCGCTTCGTCAGACAGGCGATGGACGGACTCAAGGAGTCAAAGCAGGCTGTTGGCGCAGCGACGCTCGCGGCGGTTAACAACCTCGCGCCGCCGACGATCCTCGCGCAGGCAAGTCGACTGAACTTCTCGACCCGGCTGTTCAACCTGCTGGTCACCAACATCCCCGGACCGCAGGTACCCCTGTATGTGCTCGGGCGCGAGCTGCGCGACCTGTACCCGCTCGCGTTCCTGCCGCGCAACCACGCCCTCGCCGTCGCGATCATGTCCTACAACGGCAACGTCTATTACGGCCTGCTCGGCGATTACGACGCACTGCCCGACATCGATTTGATCGCGCAAGGGATCGACAACTCGCTGAAGGAGCTGCTCGCTGCCGCGCAGGGCAAGCCGCTTGTAGCCGAGCGCCGTCGCAGCCCGCAACCAGCGGCGACCAACGGCGGGCCGAGGCCGCTGATTCCACCCGGCCGATCGCGGGCCAAGCGTGGCCCTGCGGCAGATATGCGCGCAAAGCGCGCCCGGGGCGCCCGAGCGCCCCGCAGACGCCAGGGAAGCGACGGGGGGTGACGATGGCCGACGACCTGATTCAACCTGATGAAATTGCCTACCGACTCGAACTGACGGCCGCGCAGCTGAAGATCGTGCACACCGCGTTGAAATCGCTCTACGACGATCTCGGCCACGAGGAGCACGACGTCAAGCAGGTGGTCTCCGCCGTCCTCGGCAAGCTGCCCGGCGAGCACGAGATCCGCGCGATCGACCTCGGGCGCGAGTTACGGGGCGCCGAGGAGCTCTGATCCGCAGGTTCCGCGCGTGGCGTTACGCGCAAAAACGCGCAACTTGCGGGGTCTGCTCACAACTCACCAACCTCGCGTTCACGTATCGGTTATCACTTTCGTTGGGGACCTCTGCGTCACCTGGTCCCCCACCCAAAATCCGCCCACGTCTCGGCCGGCGGAGCCGTCGCCCCCTGAGCGGCTACGTTGGCGGGCGGACTGAAGTTGGGCGGGTCCGAGGGATCGGGCCCGCCCAACGACGTACCTCCGAAACGCGGACCTCGAGCTAGAAGCCCAGCGCGAACTTGGCGTCTTCACTCATCCGGTCGGGCGTCCACGGCGGCGAGAACGTCATCGTCGGGTGCACGTCGCTGACCCCGTCGAGCTCGCCGACGAACTCCTCGATCTGCTCGGAGACCTGAGGGCCGATCGGGCATCCGGGGCTGGTCAGGGTGTAGAGGACCCTGACCGTGCCGTCGTCCTCGACCCCGACGTCGTAGATCAACCCCAGTTCGACGAAATCGAGTCCCAGCTCGGGGTCGATCACATCGCGGAGCGCTTCGGTGACATCGTCGACGCTGACCATCGAGAGACGAGTGTAGTCAGGCTCCGCCTGCCGGCCGACACTGGCCGGCCAACGCCCGCCGTGTTGCTAACCAGCCATAAGGCAAAACTTATGCTTGCGCGAGCGCGGCGAGCTTTTGTAGGTTTGGTCGATCGTCGACTTCGAGGACAAACCTCCGGTCCTGCGGTGCACTGGAGACGAGGATCGGGCAACCCAGGGATCTCGACGTCCGGCGCTTACGCGCGCGATCGCTGCCGACAGCGACGTGATCGTCGATTTGCGCGGGCTTGTGTTCGCCGACCCCTCGCTGATGGTCGACCTGGCGATGCTGGCCCGTCGCCTGCGCGCCCGCGGCCGGTCGCTGCGGCTGCGCGGTGCCCAGCCGCAGATCCGGACGCTGATCGAGCTTGTGGGCCTGCACCGCCTCCCCGGCGTGCTGCTCGAGGGCGCCGCACCCGCACTCGCATAGAGCGCGCAGACTGAGCCGCCACCGGGCCACAGTAGCCTTCGGACGATGGCCCTTCTCGTCTTGCTCCTCTGGCCGATCGCAGAGGTGCTTGTCGTGATCAAGGTCGCCGAGGCAATCGGCGTCCTGCTGACGCTCGCGCTACTAATCGCCAGCTGGCCGATCGGCAGCTTGGCACTGCGCTCGCAGGGACGCGCCGTTTGGCGGCGGTTCGCGGGAGCCGTCGCGGAGGGGCGACCGCCAGGGCGGGAGGTGATCGACGGGGCATTCGTGCTGCTCGGGGGAGGGCTGCTGCTCGTGCCGGGATTTCTCACCGATATTCCCGGGGTACTGCTCCTATTTCCCCCAACCCGCGCGCTGCTACGCAGGCTGCTGCTGCGCAACATCCAGAGCCGGGTGATCGTACGGGCGGCGCGCGCGGTCCGCCGACCACAGCCTTATGACGTCGACTCGACTGCGCGCGACATCGACCAATCGCGCCTGAATCCGTGAGCACCGTGACCGCGACCGCCCTCCGAACGCTGACGTTCGGAGATCTCGAGGCGGGCATCTGGGGGGTTGGCTGGGCGGACGCGGATGCGGTGTTGACCGCCGGCACCACAACCAACGCCGCGGCGATCCCCAATGTCAGCCTGAGCGGCTCGGAAGCAGACGAGGCATGGCATCTGTATGCCGACGATGCCCAGCTGACCATCTCATCAGAAGGTGAGGCTGCGGACGAGTCCGAATTTGGCGGGTTCGACCAGCTCTGTCGCGTCCGTGGGACGCTGACGCTCGCCGGGGGCGAGCGTGCGATCGACTGTCTCGGGCGCCGCGCGGCTCGCGGACGGCTCGACGTCGAAAGGCTCGACTCAGTGCGTGACTTCTCGGCCTGGTTTCACTCGGGCGAGAGCGCAGACGCCGAGCCACAGGGGCTTGCGCTGACCGCGCTCCGGCCTCGCGAGGCCGAAGGCAATGAAGCGGACCTGATCGGCGCCGTGCTGTTTGAGAGCGGAGCGCCAATCCGGGTGGCCGACCCCCGGTTCTCAACGACCTATGGCGAGCAGGGCGATCCGGTTCGCGTGGGGCTCGAGCTGTGGCTTTCAGACGACGAGGAGGGCGAACATCCCTACCCGCGTCGCGCGGCGGGAGAGGCGCTGTCAGCGACCGCCTCGGCGGAACTGGGCTCGCTCTCGCTTCAGGCACGACCATTCCGCTGCCACAGCCGCGGCCTCGAAGGGCTCGGGGTGTACGTGCTGGCCCGCCCCCGATGAGCGGGATCACCGCCGTGATCAGCGACTTCGGCGGGGTCCTCACGTCCCCCCTGCTCGACTCATTCCTCGCCTTCCAGGACTCGTCGGGCATCTCGCTGGAAGAGCTCGGGCAGGCGATCGCCGCAATCGCGCAGCGCGACGGAGCCAACCCGCTGTTTGAGCTCGAGAAGGGCGCGATCACCGAGACCGCGTTTCTGTCGTCGCTCGGCGACGAGCTGACCGGTCTACTCGGTCGGCCCGTGCAGCTACACGGCTTCGGCGAACGGTACTTCGAGCATCTGCACCCCAACGAGGAGCTGATCGAGTACATGCGCGGGCTGCGTGGGCGCGGCTACAAGCTGGCGATTTGCACGAACAACGTGCGCGAGTGGGAGCGGCGATGGCGCGCGAAGCTGCCGGTCGACGAGATCTTCGAGGTCGTCGTCGACTCGGCGTTTGTCGGCACGCGCAAGCCCGAGCCGCTCATTTATCACCTGACGCTCGAGCAGCTCGGCGTCACCGCGCCCGAGGCGGTGTTCATCGACGACATCGAGCTCAACTGCGACGCCGCCCGGGAGCTCGGGCTGCACCCGGTCTGGTACCGCTCAAACGAGCAGGCGATCGCCGAGATCGAGGAAGCGCTCGCCGGCTAGTTCTCAGCGCCCAGCCGGTCCCAGCAGTACAGCTCGAGGCACTCGGTCGCGAGCTGGACGCAGCGGTCCTCCGACAGCCACGGCAGCACGGTGTCGAATGCCTGCTCCTCGCCCACCCCCGCCTCGAACGCTTCCTCACCGCGGAACCCGGCGGCAATCTTCAGCGCCTCCCGCCGGTTCTCTCCGAGCGAGGGGAAGACATTGACGAGGAACTCCTTGCTCGGCAGTGGATGCCCAACCTCCAGCGAGGCGTGCCACGCGGCGAGCAGCGACAGGTCGTGCTCATCGAGATCGGCGACGGCCTTGGCGTAGTGGGACTCGAGCTCTGACTCGGGGATCTCATCCACCCAGGCGCGCACTACTTCCCCCAGGATCTGGCGTCGTGCCTCGCGCCCCACCGAGTCGGCGATGACCCGGATGGCGTTCTGCGGTTCGATGAAGCAGAGTGACATTGCGGCTCCGGCTCGGGGATGCGGACGCCGCAGAAGGTAGGAGGTGCCCCGGACGGACGGACCGCCCGGGGGCTCTCAGCAGGTGGGCGTCGGCGTCAGCTGCGTCGTCGGGCAGACCGGCAGCACCATCGGGGCCCGGGGCGACTGGTTGAAGTCGAAGTCGTTGACCAGGTTGCCCAGGAGCGGATTGGACTCGCGCACGTCGGGGCGCGGGTCGGGCCTTCCGTCGGTCAGCGGGTCGAGTCGCTGGCCGCCGAGGAAGTCGTCCTCGATGAACTTGTTGTAGGCGTCGTGACTGAGCGTCTGATGGTCGATGTAGCCCTGCTTGGCGTAGGGGCTGATCACGATCGCCGGTACGCGGAGGCCATAGCCGTTCTGATCGACGGTGGGCGGATCGACGTGGTCGTAGAAGCCTCCCCAGTCATCCCACGAGAGGAAGATCGCGGTGCTGTCCCAGTCGGGGCTCTGCATGATCGCGTTGATGAGCCCCGTCACGTACGTCTGACCGGCGCTCACCAGCGCGGTGGGGTGCTCTGAGACCTTGCCATTGGGGTCAATCCACGAGACCGCCGGCAGCGTGCCGTTCTTGGCGGCCGTGAAGAAGTTGGTGAGCGTCTGAACGTTGCCGAGCTGGCCATCCTGGTTGACGTCCTCAAACGACGGGAGCGGGTTCCAGATCCCGGGAGTCTTCGCCCCCTGGGGCACCCCCGTGCACGTCATCGCCTGGTCGTTCTCGCAGTCGGGTTCGGTGCCCTGGAAGACGTAGTAGGCCCAGCCGACCCCGAACTTGTGCAGCAGGTAGGTCATGTCGGTCCACGCATAGTGGATGTGGCCGTCGTTCGGGCTGCCGGTCGTGGTTTTGTTGGAGTCGGAGTTGGGGCTCTGGAGCGCGTTGGTGCAGGTGTAGGGGTTGCCCGGATCGGTGCAGTACGCCGACCATTCGGAGACCTGGAACAGATGCTGCGGCAGGCTCCAAGAGGCGTTCGGCTCGTAGAGGTGATCCTGGAGCACGAAGTGCTGCGCGTAGCTCCAGTAGTTGGGGATGTCGGTGCCGTCGTGGTAGCCCATCGTGTCGTTGCATGCGCCCATCGTGGCGCCGTTGCACGGGCTGCATTGCGGGTTGTTGGGATCGGTCCCGCAGTTGGCCCCGCCCTCCGCCTGGCCGACAAAGCCGTCCATCTTTCCCGCCGTCGATGTCAGCCGTGGCGTTGGCTTGGCCGTGCGGGCCGCCGTAGTTCTTGTCGTTGTGGTCCTGGAAGGAGCACACCGGCGTCATCGGGTGCGCGGGGTCGGGGACGCACGGCACCGTGCCCGGGTTGCCCGCGAGGCCGGGGATGCCATCGGCGCCGGGGAACGTGCCGAAATAGCTGTCGAACGAGCGGTTCTCCTGCATGATGATCACCACGTGCTTGATCCGGTGGATCGGCTCGAACGACAGCGGCAGCGTCGGCGACGGCGACCAGGTATTGCGATCGGTGTGCGTCAACACCGTCCGCAGCTTCAGGCTTCCGGTCTGAGTGAAGGTCTCGCTGACGGAATAGGTCGAGCGCCCACTGAGGCGCGGGCGGGCGATCAGCTTCCAGCCGCTCCCGGTGTTCTGCTCGAGCTTGATCCGGTGGCCCGGGTGCGCCGGCGTCACCTGCCCGCTCAGGGTCAGCGCTTCGGCCGGCGCCGGGTTCGGGTCCGAGACGGTCAGCGTGACGAGCGCGCCGACGCGCTGCAGCAACACGTCGCTGCGACGACCGGCGGCGCTCACGTAGAAGTGGCGAGTCGAGCGCACGGTCCCGGGGGCAAGGGCGATCGAGTAGTGACCCGAGCTGTCGAGATGGTCGCGCAGCAGGAAGTGAAAGTGGCGCTGAGAGGAGAGCCGCTGCCAAACCGTGATCGGCGACCCGGCAGCCCCGTTGAGCCTCCCCGACAGGACAACCTGGTCCTGTTCGCTCGACGGGTCGGGCGAGGCGTGGAGCGTGAGCTTCCCGTGGGGGTGCCTGGCGCTGGCGGCGCCCGACGAGGAGGCGAATCCGGCCGCGACCGCCGCGATCGCGATGGCGGCGATGGCTGGCAATGGGACGAGAGCGCGGCGCATTTAGCTATCTCCTCGCCTGCCCTAACCCTGCGAATCTTTTCAAGTTGCGGCGCTCCGGCTCACAAGCCGAGCCCCGAGCGAGCCCGCTCCAGCAGCTCGCGGTCGGGCTGCGTGCCCGGTACCAGGCCCAGCGTCGCGCGCTGGTCGCGCTCCCAGTTGTAGAGGCCGACGTCTAGCGCCGCGAGTGGCAGCCCGCATGCCTCGGCCAGCGCCAGCGAACGCCGTTCGAGCAGCATTTTCTCACCGATTCCCAGTGCCCGCTTGGCGGCCACCGTGACCGCGTCGGTGCCCCCGAGCTGGAGAGCTCCCGCCCTCAGCTCGTAGACACCAAGCGCGCCAAGCGTGACCAGCAGGTCGAAGCGGGCGTCGCGATGCAATCCGGGCAGCGCCAGTCGCTCGAACACCCGGGCGAACCGTCGCTCCGCCGTCCATGCTTCCTCGCCGGTGAAAGCCGCCGCCTCCGATCCTGCCCGCGCGACCCACCCGCGATAGGCCTCGATCGTCTGCGGTCCCCGCTCGGGATCGTGGGCGCTCCGGGGGCCAGTCCGCACGCCCTCCAGCGATTCGCCGGCCGCGACCCGCCGGATCTCCGCAAACGGATCGTCCTCGTCGAGCGGACACAGGTACGCGATCAGAAAGGCAAGCCAGGCGTCCGATGCCGCGTTGACGTCCGCGTAGCATCCCGGCGGATCTGCGGCCAGCCGGTCCAGTCGCGTGGCAGCGAACGCGAGCTCCTCGGCCAACCGTTCGGCATCCTCGCTCGAGCGAAGCCCCGGGACGAGCGGCGATCGGTAGCCGTCGTCGACCCCTCGCGCCAGCCGTCGGACTCGTAGGCCGGGCGCGGTGGCAGCCTTAGCGCGGCGCGGGCGTGGCGCCGTGGTGCGCGGCGCCGGGGAGGAAACGATCGGGCGCATCTCGACGTCCTGCTCGCGTGAACAGATCGGGCAGTTCTGGACGAGTCGGTTGTGGCGGCAGAAGCTCGGCAAGCGGCGCGAATACTCTCATCCCGCCGCCCACCGCTCGCGATAGGCACGCGCTTTGGCCCGGTTGCCGCATGTATCCATGCTGCACCACGCCCCGGAGTGGTTCTTGGTGTGGTCGTAGAACGCCCACTCGCAGCTCTCGAGCCGGCACGCCTTGAGCCGCTGCCAGGTGCCCTCGGCGATCGCGTCGTGAACGATCGCCACCAAGCGGCCCAACGCACCGTCCACGCCGGAGCGCTCGGGCTCCAAGGACGCCGAACCAGGCGCTTGGAAGCGCAGCCGCAGGCGCGCACGATCAGACACCGCGTTGAGCGTCTGAACGGCAGAGCTCGGGCCGGACGTACCGGAGGTGTGGGCCAGCAGCAGGTCGCGGAGTGCCTCGCGCAGGCCGACCGCCCGGCGAAGATCTGATGCGGTGGCGTGGACTCCCCGATCGGCGAGACCATGCTCCACCAGCCAGCTGGTGAGCGCGGCGGGGTCGGGCAGGCTCTCCTCCTCACGCTCGAGGTGGACCGTGTTCACGAACGAGCGAACCAGCTCAAGAGTGCCCGGCGCTTGCTTACTCATAACCAACAATAGTACTTGACTGGTGATGCGACTAGCTATATCATTTTGCTGGTTATGAGAGTCACGCTGAACTTCCTGGCAGCACAAGCGCACAACGAGGAGTTGTTGCGGGCGGCACGCCGGGTCGCTCCCGATCCGGGACGCCCGGCCAAGGTGACGCTCCGTGAGGCAACGATCGGCGATACCCATCGCCTCCGGCGCCTGGCGGCGCTCGATTCTGCGCCCGCCCTGACCGGACCGGCGCTCCTCGCAGAGGTCGATGGCCAGCTTCGCGCCGCACTCCCCCTCGACGGCGGTCGCCCAATCTCGGACCCGTTCCACCCCGGGTGCGAGCTGATCGAGCTGCTGCGGCTGAGAGCCGCCCAGCTGTAGCTCATTCGTGTGCTGTTCGGGGCGGTGCATGCACCGCCCCGTGGGTGGGCGCATGCGCCCACCCAGGCCGGCGCGCATGCGCGCCGGCCATATCCATTTAAAAGAGCCCGGGGGGCCCAGATCCATCTGGACCCCCCGGAGAGTCAGGGAAGTGGGGGCGCAGTTCCCTGACCGACAGGGGCGAGTTTCCCCGTCCCACGCCTGAGTAAACCTAAAGATCGACCTCGTGCGTGACAAACCACGCAAGAGCTGCCCGGTACTGCCCCTGCATAAACTACCACTCCCGGTCACGTGCAGGGACATCTCTTCTGGACGGACGTTGGAATCTGACTCAGCGGTTTGGGTCGCCGGGACCGGTGAAGAACTCCTCGCCCGGTCTGACGGTACCCGCGGCTTCGGCTTCGTGGCGCAGGGTCCGATCAGCCTCGCCGCTCCATGCCCCGACCGCGAGTAGCTCGCGGTCCTGGTCCATCGGCGTGCCGCCGAGATCCTTGTTCACGATTCGGGCGCATTTGCGGCCCTCGGCGATAGCGGTGACGATCAGCGACTGCCCGAGCCGCGCGTCGCCACAGGCGTAGACCCCGCCGACGGTCGTGCGGTAGGTCTGGCGCGTGCGGATGTTTCCGCGATGGTCGAGCTCCAACGCGAGCTCCTGAACGAGCCCCTCGTGTTCGGGGTGCTCGAAGCCGATCGCGATCAGCGCGAGGTCCGCCTCGAGCACGAACTCGCTGCCGGGCACGGGCGTGAGGTCCCGACTGGAGGTGCCGGTCACCTGGCGCGCGTACACGTGGCTGACGGCGCCGTCCTTGCCGCCAAAGCCGGTGACCTCAGTCCCCCAGCGGCGCTTGCCGCCCTCGTCGAGCGCGTACGTGCTCGGCGTCCGCTTCGGCGGCAGCGGCCAGGGATGGCGGGGGTCGTGGCCGCCGGAGGTCAACTCCGCGTAGACGTCGAGCATGATCACGCTGCTGGCGCCCTCACGGTGCGAGTTTGAGATGCAGTCCATGCCGGTGTCGCCACCACCGATGACGATCACGCGCTTGCCCTTGGCGGTGATCTCCTGCTCCGGGGGGGTCGGCTTGAACGGCCTGCCCTCCTGCGCGGCGACCCAGCGGTTGCGCTGGTAGAGGTAGTCCATCGCGAAGTGAACGCCTTCCAGCTCACGGCCGGGCGCGTCCAGGTCTCGCGACACGCGCGAGCCGATCGCGATCACCAGCGCGTCGTGGCGAGCCCGCAGCTCGGCGAC
Organism: uncultured Solirubrobacterales bacterium; assembly: GCA_963849295.1. Lineage (GTDB taxonomy): Bacteria > Actinomycetota > Thermoleophilia > Solirubrobacterales > Solirubrobacteraceae > Palsa-465. The sequence continues at coordinate 71,432 of CAWKGU010000005.1, read as the reverse complement.
GCTTACGTCGCGACCGACGTCGGCGTCGTAGACGAACTCGATCCCCTCCTCCTGAAGGATCGCCACGCGCCTGTCGATGATCGACTTCTCGAGCTTTGCGTCCGGCACGCCGAAGCGCATCAGCCCGCCCGGACCCTCGTCGCGCTCGTACACGGTGACCGCGTGTCCGCAGTGGTTGAGCTCGGCGGCGACAGCCAATCCCGCGGGCCCCGCGCCGACGACCGCGACGGTCTTGCCCGACCGGCGAGGCGGAGGCTCGGCCACGATCCAGCCCTCCTCGAACGCTCGCTCGGCGATCGCCATCTCGATCTGCTCGATCGTCACCGGATCGTCGTTGATCGCCAACACGCACGCGGACTCGCACGGCGCCGGACAGATGCGGCCGGTGAACTCCGGGAAGTTGTTCGTCGCGTGGAGCTGGTCGATCGCCTCGCGCCACTTGTCGCGATAGACGAGGTCGTTCCAGTCGGGGATCAGGTTGCCGAGTGGACAACCCTCGTGGCAGAACGGGATTCCGCAGTCCATGCAGCGGGCTCCCTGGCGGCGGAGCTCCTCGGCCGGCTGGACCGCGAAGTACTGCTTGTAATCGCGCACGCGCTCGCGCGGGTCGCGCTTGTCGAAGCCGACCCGATGGATCTTTAGGAACGCTCCGAGCTCTCCCATGGGTGCGGGGAGGCTAGCAACGCGCTTTGGCTTACAGTTCGCGCGTGCGTGCTTTGGGGAAAGCGGTCTTGGGAGCGCTTGTCGCGCTCGCGGCCTTGCTGTTCGTCGCTGCTTCGGGCTCAGCGCACCGCGCGCGGCCGCGGATCCTGGCGACGCCGACGATCACGCTGGCCACGGCGCCCAGCCGGGTGGTCTCCGGCCAGCGGGTGAAGTTGTCGGGCACGGTGAGCGGCGAACCGGTGGGCGCCACGGTCCAGATCTACAAGAGTCCGTACCCGTATACGACCCCGACGTTGATGGCGACGGTTACGACCCATTCGGGCGGCTCCTACTCGGCGAGCGATGTCCCGGACCGCTCGACCAAGTATCGGGCGGTCGTGGTAGGGACAACGGCGCAAGCGAACGCTGCTGTCGGAGTGATTTTCCGCAGCGTGACGAAGATCAAAGCCGAGCCGCTCGGGCGGGCGCGGGTGACGATCGTCGTCTTTCACCCCAGCGACCTGAGCTGGGGCGGCGCGAAGGTTCACTGGGGGTTTGGTCACGGGTCACGGGGACGCTTCAAGGCAGCGCCGGCGACGCACACGGCCAAGCTGAGCCGCTCGGCGATCGTCCTGTGGACCTCGGTCGCACTGCCGGCGGGACGCTACCGCTGGCGGGCCTGCTTCCACGTCCCAGAGTCCGCCGGCTTTGTGAACCCCGGGCGGCCGCATGGGTGCACGGGGCTCGGCTTCAATGGAACCGGCTCGCTGCCGAACGGATATCCAGGCCCAGCCGCCGTCTCCCGAGCCGCGGGGTACCTGAGCCATCGGGCCGGGCGGCTCGCGTTCGCCGTCGTCGACACCGAGGACCGGATGTCTGGTGTCAACATCCACTGGCGGTTCGTGTCCGCGAGCGTGGTCAAGGCGATGCTGCTCGTCGCATACCTACGGCGGCTGCACGACCGCGGTCAGCACTACGTCGACGGCTACAGCAACTCGTTCCTGTACCCGATGATCAACGTCTCCGACAACAACGCCGCGACGCAGTGTTGGTCGATCGTGGGAGACAGCGGGCTCTACTCGGTCGCGCACGCCGCGCAGATGACCGATTTCTCGATCGTCGGGATCTGGGCCAACGCGCAGATCTCGGCCGCCGACCAGTCGAAGTTCTTCTTTGAGATGGACTCGATCATCCCGCACGAGTTCGTCTCATACGCGCGGCGACTTCTGTCGACGATCGCCGCATACGAGAGCTGGGGGATTCCGGCGGTGGCGCGACCCCGCGGCTATCAGGTGTTCTTCAAGGGTGGCTGGCGCACGACCGGTCTCGGCCAGCTCGTCCACCAGGTGGGCCGGCTGGAAGGTCATCACCAGCGCTTCTCGATCGCGGTGATGACCGACGGCGACCCGTCGATGGGCTACGGGATCGACACGATCCAGGGAGTTACGTCGTCGCTGCTGTAGCGGCCGCCGCAGCCTCGGCGATCGCCCGCTTGTAGTCGCGCGGCATCACCTTGACAAAGCGCTCGCGCGCCCCGCGATCCCATGACGCGAGCACGTTGCGGGCGACCAGCGACCCGGTCCGCTGGGCGTGCTCTGAGATCAGCGTCTTGACGCCCTCGACGTCCTCGTCGGAGAGCGCTTCCAGGTCGACCAGCTCGGTGTTGCAGCGTGAGGCGAACTGGCGGTCGACGTCGTAGACATATGCGATCCCGCCGCTCATTCCCGCGGCGAAGTTGCGGCCGGTGCGCCCGAGCACGATTACGCGGCCGCCGGTCATGTATTCGCAGCCGTGATCGCCGACGCCCTCGACGACTGCATGAACACCCGAGTTGCGGACCGCGAAGCGCTCGCCCGCGAGCCCGCGGAAGAACGCACGACCCGCCGTCGCCCCGTAAAGCACGGTGTTGCCGACGATCATGTTCTCCTCGGCGCGGAAGCGCGCTTTCTCGGGCGGGCGCACGACGACGGTCCCGCCGGACAGGCCTTTGCCGGTGTAGTCGTTGGTCTCACCGCGCAGCGTGAACGTCACGCCGGGGGCCAGCCATGCGGCGAAGCTCTGACCGGCGGAGCCCGAGAAGGAGATCTCAATCGTCCCGTTGGGGAGCCCGTCGAGCCCGTGGCGACGTGCTATTTCGCCGGAGAGGATGCCGCCGACGGTGCGGTTTACGTTGCGTACCGGAACCGGTCCGAAGCTGATGCGCTCGGCGTCGGCGAGCGCGGGCTCGCATTTGCGCACGAGCTCCCAGTCGAGCGCGTCGTCGAGGACGGGGACCTGCGGGCGGGATCGAGATCGCGGCGTCCCGGGCGGCAGATCGGGGCTGGCCAGAACCATGCTGAGGTCGACGTGCCGGGCCTTCCAGTGCTCGATCGCGTCGTCCATGTCCAGCAGGTCGGTGCGACCGATCATCTCCTGGAAGCGCCGGATCCCCAGCGAGGCCATGTGCTGCCTGACTTCCTCGGCGACGAGCATTAGGTAGGTGACGACCTGATCGGGAGTGCCGCGGAAGCGCCTGCGGAGCTCAGGATCCTGGCTGGCGATGCCGACCGGGCAGGTGTTCAGGTGGCAGACGCGCATCATGATGCAGCCCAGTGCGATCAGCGGTGCCGTCGAGAAGCCGAACTCGTCCGCGCCGAGCAGCGCGCCGATCACGACGTCGCGCCCGCTCTTCATCTGGCCGTCGACCTCGACGGTGATCCTGCTTCGCAGGTCGTTTAGGAGCAGCGTCTGCTGGGTCTCGGCGAGTCCGATCTCCCAGGGAACGCCAGCAGCCTGGACCGATGACTGCGGGGACGCGCCGGTGCCGCCGTCGTGGCCTGAGATCGTGACGTGATCGGCGTTTGCCTTGGCGACGCCCGCCGCGACCGTGCCGACGCCAACCTCGGCGACGAGCTTGACCGACACAGACGCGGTGGGGTTTGCGCACCGCAGGTCGTAGATCAACTGCTTGAGATCCTCGATCGAGTAGATGTCGTGGTGCGGCGGTGGGCTGATCAGACCGACGCCCGGGGTCGAGCTGCGGATCTTGGCGATGTAGTCGTCGACCTTGTGGCCTGGGAGCTGGCCGCCTTCGCCCGGTTTCGCACCCTGAGCCATCTTGATCTGGAGCTGGTCGGCGTTGACGAGGTAATGGGCGGTCACGCCGAAACGACCGGACGCGACCTGCTTGATCGCGGATCGCCTCGAATCGCCGTTGGCGTCGCGCACGTAGCGCGAGGGGTCCTCTCCCCCCTCTCCGGTGTTGGATCTGGCGCCCATCCGGTTCATCGCGATCGCGAGCGTCTCGTGTGCCTCGCGGCTGAGCGCCCCGAGGCTCATCGCGCCGGTGGTGAAGCGCTTGACGATCTCGGTGGCGGGTTCGACCTCCTCAAGCGGGATCGGCTCGGACAGCGTTTTGAGCTTCATCAGGCCTCGGAGCGCGGCTTTTCGGGTCGCGTCGTCGTTCGCCATCTGGGCGAACTCCTTGTAGGTCTGCGCGCTGTCGCCGTTAACGCCGCGGACCGCGTGTTGCAGCTTGGCGATCGTGTCCGGGTTCCAGATGTGAATTTCGCCATCGCGCCGCCACTGGAGCACCCCGCCGACCGGCAGGATCTCGCGCTCGGTGCGCGGATACGCGCGGAAGTGGCGCTCCATCGCCTCGGTCGAGAGCTGGTCGAGGTTGATCCCACCGATGCGTGAGGCGGTACCGGTGAAGTGGTGGTCGATCAGATCCCGGTCGAGTCCGACGGCCTCGAAAATCTGCGCGCCGCAGTAGGACTTGATCGTCGAGATACCCATCTTCGAGATCGTCTTCAACAGGCCCTTGCCGATCGCCTTGACAATGTTCGCCTCGGCCTCCTCGGTTGAGAGCTCTACCGGCAGCAGCGAGCGCTCGGCGAGCTCGTCGAGCGACTCGAACATCAGATATGGGTTGATCGCCGCGGCTCCGTAGCCGATCAACGTCGCCATGTCGTGGATCGAGCGCGGCTCGCCCGATTCGATTACCAGCCCGGTGCGCAGGCGGGTGCCGCGGCGCACCAGGTGATGATGGACGGCCGCCACCGCCAGCAGCGATGGCATCGCGACGCGCTCGGGCCCGAGGTTGCGGTCCGAGAGGATCAGGATGTTGGCGCCCTTGTCCACGTAGTTGGCGGCCTCGCCGCAGAGGTCGTAGAGGCGCAGCTCCATGCCGTCAGGTCCCTGCTCGATTGGCCACGTGGTGTCGAGCGTGGCGGCGTCGAACACGTCGTGGGAGACCTGGCGGAGCTTCTCGAGCTCGTGGTTGCGAAGGATCGGCTGCGACATCACCAGCTGGTGGGCTTGCTCGGGCACCTCGGTGAGGAGGTTGACCTCCGCGCCGACGCCCGCCTGCAGCGACATCACGACCGATTCGCGGATCGGGTCGATCGGCGGATTGGTGACCTGCGCAAACAGCTGCTTGAAGTAGGAGAACAGCGGCGGCTGGCGATCGGAGAGCACGGCCAGTGCGGCATCGTTGCCCATGCTCGCGACGGGCTCCTCACCCTTCGCCGCCATCGGCGCGATGATCATCCGCAGGTCCTCCTGCGAGTAGCCGAAGGCAAGCTGCTTGGAGCGCAGTGGCTCGATCCGTGGCGTACGCGGCTCGCGGTCGGGGAGGTCGTCGATGTGGACCACCGACTGCTCGTACCACTGGGCATAGGGCTTGCGCCGCGCGACCCCCCGCTTGACCTCCTCGTCCTCGACGATCCGGCCTTCCTCGAGGTCGACGAGGAACACCTTGCCGGGCGCCAGGCGACCCTTGCGCTGGACGTGCTCGGGCGCGACAGTCATCACCCCGGTCTCCGAGGCGAGCACCACATAGCCGTCTGTGTCCTGCACCCAGCGGCCCGGCCGCAGCCCGTTGCGATCGAGCACGGCACCCGCCAGCCGCCCGTCGGTGAAGACCACCGCGGCGGGTCCGTCCCACGGCTCGATCAGGCAGGAGTGGAAGTCGTAGAACCCCTTGACGTCGGGGTCGAGATCCGTGCGCGTGCGATAGGCCTCGGGCACCATCATCATCACGGCGTGCGGGATCGCGCGGCCGCTCAGCACGAGCAGCTCTAGCACGTTGTCGAAGATCGCCGAGTCCGAGCCGTCCTCGCGGACCACGGGGATCACCTTCTCCAGGTCCTCGCCGAACAGCTCGGAGGCGAGCTGCGATTCCCGTGCTCGCATCCAGTTGACGTTGCCGCGCAGCGTGTTGACCTCGCCGTTGTGGGCGATCATCCGGTAGGGATGAGCCAGCTCCCAGCTCGGGAACGTGTTCGTCGAGAAGCGCGAGTGCACGAGCGCCAGCCGGCTTGCCACCCGCGGATCGCGCAGGTCGGTGAAGTACCGGGGCAGCTGCGGCGCGGTCAGCATCCCCTTGTAGACCATCGTCCGGGAGCTGAAGCTCGGCAGCGCCAGGTCGCTGCCCGCGCGGCGTTCGATCACGCGGCGGATCACGTAGAGCTTGCGTTCGAACGCGTCCTGATCGTCTTGGATCTCCTCGGAGGCCTCGATCAGAACCTGGCGTATGACTGGCGCTGACAGGCGTGCGGTCTCGCCGATATGACGCTCGTCGACTGGCACGTCGCGCCACCAGATCGCGCGCAGGCCCTCCTCCTCGATGACGTCCTCGATCAGCTGCTCGAGCGCGAGGCGCCGTTCGGAGTCGGTTGGCAGGTAGCAGACGCCAACGCCGTAGCCCCCCGGCGCTGGGAGCTCCAGCCCGGCAACCGCCGCTCTCAGAAAGCCGTCAGGGATCTGGAGCAGGATCCCGGCCCCGTCGCCGGTGTTCGGATCTGCCCCCTCGGCGCCACGATGCTCGAGGTTCTCCAGGGCGTCCAGCGCTTTCTCGACTACCGCATGGCTGGCCTCGCCCCACAGCTTGGCGACGAGCGCGATGCCGCACGCGTCATGCTCGTTCGCGGGGTCGTAGAGGCCAATGGCCCCAGGTGGAGCGAGAGAAGGCATAGGAATCGAGAGGGGCTCCGGCCGGCCGGCCGACGAAGGCCGGCAAAGCCTACCAGCAGTGTTAGCGAATGATTAGCGAGCCGCTTTGGCGGGGCGCTTGCTACGGGAGGCGCCGTCCTTGGCGGCCGTGCGCTTGCGCGCCGGCTTCTTCGGAGCAGGCTCCTCCTCCTCCTCCTCGCCCACCGCCGCGAGGCTCGCCTCGAGCGCGGCCATCAGGTCGGGCGCGGCCGCGGGCTCCTCGGCCTGCGGCTGCACCGCAATCTCTTCGCCCGCAGCCTTGCGCTCGATCAGATCAAGGACGCGCTCGCGGTACTCATCGTGGTACTTGGTCGGATCGAATTCCGCCGTCAGCGAGTCGACCAGCTGCTCGGCCATCGCCAACTCGCGCTTTGACGCCTCGGCCTCGTCGATCGCGTCGAGCTCGTCAAGCCGATCGGGAGGCAGCACCTCGTCGCCGAACAGCATCGTCGTCAGCGTCAGCACGTCCCCGGTCGGGCGCAGCGCGCAGAGCTGCTGCTTGGAGCGCAGTACGACGCGTCCGATGCCGACCTTGTCCGCCTCGCGCATCGCGTCGAGTAGCAGCCGGTACGCCTTGGCCCCGCCGGCGCTCGGTGCCAGGTAGTAGTTGTGGTCGTAGTAGATCGGATCGATCTGGTCGAGATCGACGAACTCTTCGATGTCGACTGTCTTCGTCGCCTTCGGATCGAGCGCGTCGAGCTCTTCCGGATCGATCAGCACGTAGCGGTCGGGGCTGATCTCATAGCCCTTGACGATGTCCTCGAAGGCGACCTCTTCGCCCGTCGAGGGATCGACTCGCTTCTGCTTGATGCGTGTCCCGGTTTTTCCCGACAGCTGGTGAAAGCGAACGGTTTTGGGCGACGTGGCGCTGTAGAGCTTCACGGGCACGTTGACGAGCCCGAAGCTGATTGCGCCAGACCAGATCGCGCGGGCCATATCAGCTTTGTATAGCGAACATTTGGTCTCTTCAAGCTATGACCGGCTTCTTGCCGGAAACTCATCGCCTCTCACGTAATGCGCGGTTCTTTCGTTTCATCATCAGTGGTGCTTCCCCCGTTCCAGCAGCTGCTCGACGCCCACGGCCGCGACATCCACCGGTTTCTCGTCGCGAGCGTCGGGGTGGTCGACGCCGACGACTGCTACCAGGAGACCTGGCTCGCCGCGCTGCGGGCGTATCCCGGCATACGCGACGCCTCGAACCTGCGCGGCTGGATCTTCACCGTCGCACATCACCAGGCGACCGACCACGTGCGCGCGCGCCGTCGACGGGCGGTGCCGGTCGAGGATCTGCCGGAACGCTCCACCGGGCCAGCGGCCGAGCCGATCGACGACGCGCTGTGGGCGCTCGTCGGCGACCTGCCGCCGAAGCAGCGCACCGCGCTTGCCCTGCGTTACGTGGCTGACTCGGCCTTCAAGGAGATCGCGGCGGCGATGGGCACGAGCGAGGACGCCGCGCGTCGCAACGTCTACGAGGCTTTGAAACGACTGAGAACGGACTACCAGAGATGATCGAACACCCCCTTCCAAGCATTGACGAGGCGGCAGCCGCAGCTGGCCTGCTCGACGTCGCCTACACCACCCACGACACGCCGGTCGGCACGCTGCTGCTGGCGCGCACGCCCCGCGGACTGGTGCGCATCGCGTTCCTGGACGACGGACTAAACGACGAGGATGCCGTCCTTCAGAAGCTGGCCGCGACGATCTCGCCCCGGGTGCTCTCTGCTCCAAGCCGGCTCGACGAGCCACGACGCGAGCTGGACGAGTACTTCGCCGGCCGGCGCCGGCGATTTGAGCTGCCGCTCGATTGGCAGCTCACCCGCGGATTCGGCCGCCGGGTGCTGGAGGCGACCGCGCGGATCCCGTTCGGGGCGTCGTCCACGTACAAGCATGTCGCCGGCGAGGCCGGAAGCCCCCGCGCTTCTCGGGCCGCGGGCAACGCCCTGGGGGCGAACCCGCTGCCGATCATCGTCCCCTGCCACCGGGTGCTGCATGTCGGAGGCGGGCTGGGGGGCTACACCGGCGGAATCGAGCGCAAGCGAGCGCTGCTCGAGGTCGAGGGAGTGATGAATGTCACACTTCGGCCAGACGCTGGCCGGTAGATCAGTCATATTGAGTAAGCGCGAGTTGAGAAGGCAGCTTCCGCCTGGGCCGCGCCTGCCAGCGCCGCTTCAGATGATCGCTACCTGGAAGCGCCCGGCCGCCTCCCTGGCTCGACTCGGGAAGCGCTATGGCAAGCGGATCACGGTCAAGCTCCCCTTCCAGCCACCGTTCGTCGTGCTCTCCGATCCGGAGGAGATCAAACAGCTCTTCACTGCGCCGCCGGAGGTGATCCATCCGGGCGAGGGCGCCCGGATCCTCGAGCCGATCGTCGGCCGCAACTCGGTGATCCTGCTCGACGAGCAGCCGCACATGGAGCAGCGCAAGCTGCTGCTCCCTGCCTTCCACGGCGAGAAGATGCAGCAGATGGCCGGTCTGATGGCGCGAGCTCGCTGAACGCGAGCTCGACGAGTGGCCGCGCGAGGAAGCCGTGCGCCTGCACCCGCGGCTTCAGACGCTCACGCTCGAGATCATCCTCCGTGCGGTCTTCGGACTCGAGCAGGGCCAGCGACTCGACGCGCTCCGCGACGGGTTGACCGAGGTGCTCGCGTTCAGCGAGAGCCCGCTGTCGGTGCTCCCCGCACTTGGGCGCGTCATCGGTTGGCTGCCATGGTTCAGGGGATTCGACCGGCTCGTGGAGCAGACCGACCGGCTGATCTTCGCGCTGATCGACGAGCGGCGGGCGAACGGCGACCGAGGAGCACGACGACGTTCTCTCGATGCTGCTCCAGGCGCGCCACGAGGATCACTCGCCGATGTCCAGGCAGGAGATTCGCGACGAGCTGATGACCGCTCTCGTCGCCGGGCACGAGACGACCGCCTCGCAACTCGCGTGGGCGCTCGAGCGCCTGGCGCGTGAACCGCGCGTCGTCGAGCGAATCCGCGCCGATGAGGGCGACGAATACCTGCTCGCGACGATCCACGAGATCCTGCGGCTGCGGCCAGTGCTCCCAAACGCCGAGCCTCGACTGACCAAGCAGACCGTGACGATCGGCGACTACGAATACCCGGCGGGGGTGTGCTTACTGGCGAGCGCCTTCCTCGTCCACCACGATCCCGAGATCTACCCAGAGCCATACGCCTTCCGACCCGAACGATTCCTCGGTGTGAATCCGGGGACGTACACGTGGATCCCATTCGGCGGCGGCCGCCGGCGCTGCCTCGGCGCGAGCTTCGCGATGCAGGAGATGAAGGTCGTTCTCCGAGCGGTGCTCGACCGCTACGAGCTGCGGCCGGCGACGAAGCACCCGGAGCGGACCGGACGACGGAGCATCACGTTCAGCCCTGCCGGCGGCGCGACAGTGGTGCTGCGCGAGCGCGTAGCCGTCGAGGCTCCGGTCGCTGAGCGCGCCGCAGCCTAACTGCCCTGCAAACGCAGCCTAACTCCCCTGCAAACGGGTATTAGGGGGATGTGGATTTGCTGCGCCCTGTTCGCGCGCTCGATCGCATCCAGCAGGAGCACCGGGCGCTCGCGATTCCCCTCGCGGTCGTAAAGAAGTTCGGCGACGACCAAGCGGGCAGCCTCGCTGCGCTCGTCGCCTACTACGCGTTCTTCTCGCTGTTCCCGCTCCTGCTCGTGATGGTCACGATCCTCGCCTACGTCCTTCAGGGCAACCCGAGCGCGCAACACTCGATCAGCAGCTCGGTCCTATCGCAGTTCCCGATCATCGGCTCGGATCTCGGAAAGAACGTCCACGCGCTGCACGGTCACGTGGTCGCGCTGGTGATCGGGCTCTTCACCTCACTGCTTGCAGGCCTCGGCGTGACCCAGGCGGCGCAGAACGCCTTTGACCGCGTCTGGGCGGTCCCGTTCAAGGACCGGCCGAGCTTCATTCACGCCCGGCTCCGCGGGCTGGGCCTGCTGGTTTCGCTTGGTGCCCTGTTCATCGTGGCGACGCTGGCTTCCGGGCTGGTCAGCGGCGGGCTCGGCGGGCCGCTGGCGAAGGTGGCGGGGATCGTGGTCTCGCTGCTGCTCAACCTGGCGCTCTTCTTCGCCGCGTTCCGGCTGATGACCGCAGCCAGCGTCGAAACCCGTTGTCTATGGATCGGCGTGGTGTTCGCCGGCGTGTTCTGGGAGATCCTCCAGGTCGTCGGCGGCTACTACATCGGGCACGTGTTCAAGCACTCGACGAGCACATATGGCTTTTTCGGCGTGGTGATTGCGCTGCTTGTGTGGCTGCACCTGGGGGCCCAGCTGACCCTCTACGCAGCCGAGATCAACGTCGTCGTTACCCGCAAGCTCTGGCCCCGGAGCCTCCTGGGGCCGCCCGACGCGCCGGCCGACCGAGAGACGCTGCAGGCGCTCGCGAAGGTGGAGGAGCGCCACGAGCAGGAGCAGGTCGAGGTCGCCTTCGACGACGCTCAGAAGAGCTGATCCGGCCGCTCCCGGCGGGTCATCTCGACCGGCCACGAGCAAAGCCCACCCTCGGCGGGACAGCCGCTGCAGAGCCCGCGGTGTGGTACCTCCGCGACGGGGAACCGCCGCGCGAGAAGCCCGCCAGCGAGCTCGCCGAGCTCGGCCTCGAGCAACTCGAGATCTCCTGACGAGTAGCTCGCGGCCACCGGCCTCTCCGGCGCCTCCAGGAACACGTGCGCAACCTCAACCTCCCGCGATCCGGCACGCAGGCCGGCGAGTGCGTACACCAGCCGCTGGGTGCCGTACGCGCGCTCGACGAGCTCCGCCGGATCCGCTCCCTCGAGCCTGTCACTCTTGTAGTCGACGACGAGCAGCCGGCCCGGGCCTTCGGTGGCGAGCACGTCGAGCGCGCCGGTCACGAGCACGTGCCCGAGCGGGAACGCGAAGCGCTCCTCGCGCCGTACGTCCGATGCGCGCGCCAGACGCGCGCACGTCTCGCTGCGTGCAAACGTTGCGATCAGCTCGACGAGCTCCGCGGCGCCTTCCGCCTGGACCTCATCGGGGCTTGGAATCTCGGGGCGGCGGAAGTCGAGCTTCTCGAGGATCGCGTGCAGCAGGATGCCTCGGTCGGCGGCGCTCATCGCGCTTCTGGGTTCGCCGCGGGTGAGCTCTGGCGCCTTCGGCAGCCCCAGCACCCGCTGGAGATAGAAGCGATAGCCGCACCGGCGGTACAGCTCCAACGCCGAGTAGCTGAGCGACGAGACCGGCGGACCGGATGCCTCTTTGGGTCTTGCCACTGCTGGCGCGAGCGCCGGGACCGGCGTCGTCACGAGCCCGGCTGGCTGAGCGGCCGTGGATGGCTGCTGCTCGGGCTCCACCCATACGGGCTCGACTTCGGCCTGCACCATCGCCGGCCCAATCCATGACATCGGTGCGGTGCCGAGGAGGAGATTGTCACGCGATCCGGCCCCGCTCAGAATCAGGCGTTCGCGCGCTCTCGTCATCGCGACATAGAACAGGCGGCGCTCTTCCTCGGACTCGAAGCGCTGCTGCTCTTCGCCCAGCGCTAGGTAGTCGAGGGCTGGCTGGCGGTCCCCCTTTCCGGGCTCGGCAAGGCGCAGCCCGAAGCCGCCCTGGCGGCCGATGCGCATCAGCTCGGCGACGCGCCAGGGACCCCGTCCCAGGTCGGCCACGCACACGATCTCGAACTCGAGTCCCTTGGCGCGGTGGATCGTCATCAGTCGCACCGCGTCGAGCGCCTCCCCCTCCACCGGCGCCTCGCTCTCGCGCGCGCCGGCGCCTCCCCATCCCCGCTCACGCACCCGGACGAGCTCGACGAATCCCCGGAGGTCCAGCCCGTAGCTGATCTCGTATTCACGCGCCAGCCGCATGAGCTTGCGCACGTTTGCAAGTCGCCGCTCGCCGCCGGGCATCGCCAGCATCGTCAGGTCGTAGCCAGTGCGCTCGAGCGCTCGCTCGATCAGCTCGTCGGCCGGCGTGATCGCGACGACGCGGCGCTCCGCGGCGAACCACTCGACGAACGCCCGTAGCCGCGCGCGGTCCTCGTCAGCGAGCTCGTCGAGACGGCCCTCCGGCTCTTGCAAGACCCACCACGGATCGCGTTCCGAGCCGTGCGCCGCCTCGGCAAGCAGCACCAGTGCGTCGAGCGAGACCCCGACCAGCGGCGAGGAGAGCACCGTGTAGAGGTCCTGCTCGTCGAGCGGGTTGGCGAGCGCGCGCAGATAGGAGACCATGTCGATGACCTGTGGGTGCCCCCAGTAGCCCCGTCCCCCGATCACGTACGTGGGCACCCCAAGCTCCTCGAGGGCGCGCTCGTACGCACGCAAATCGGTGGTGGCGCGCGTCAGTACGACGATCTCGCGAGGAGAGGCTCCGGAGTCGAGCAGCTCCGCGATCCGGACTGCCAGTGCGCGGGCCTCAGCCAGCCTCCACGGAGCTGCCAGCGCGTCCTCGGAGCTCCAGTCGGCCCCCTTGTCAGCGATCAGCAGCTCGACCAACGGCGCATCGGCGCCGGCCGGCCGCCGTGCTGGGACGAGCGGACGGAAGCGGTCTCCGAGCGCGCTCGCGAACGCCTTGTTCAGCACCTCCAGAATCTCCGGACGCGAGCGAAAGTTCTCGCTCAGCGACAAACGCGCACCGGTCACAGCGAGACGCTCGGAACGCTCCTCGAACAGCTCCACGTCGGCGTGGCGAAAGCCGTAAATCGACTGCTGCGCGTCCCCGACGCAGAACAGGTTCCGGTCTGCGATCAGGTCAATCAGCTCCAGCTGCACGGCATTGGTGTCCTGGAGCTCGTCGACCATGATCTGCACAAAGCGTTCGCGGTAGCGCTGTCGCAGCCCGCTCGAGGACGCGAGCAGCTCGTGGGCGCCCAGCTCCAGATCCTCGAAGTCGAGCCCCGACACCGCCCGCTTGCGCTCGGCATAACGCTCGGCGAAGCCGCGTAGCAGCTGGTCAAGCAATCCGTGGATCCGCTCCGCCCGCGCATACGCGCACGCTTGGCGGAAACGTCCCAGCGCTTCCGCGTATTCCTGGGACGCAGCCGTCGTCAGCGCGACGCCGTTGCCGCCCGGGAGCGACAGCCGTTCAAGCTCTCCGGGCCACGGCTCGGCGACCGCCACCACCTGCGCGCAGCGTTCGAGCCGCTCGAGCGCCTGCGCGACCCGCGTCGCCGGATCGGCGATCGCGCCGAGCTCGCTCGCGGCACGCGCAGCCGCGTCCCCGAGCGCGAGCCGGGATGCCTCGAGGTCGGGCGCCGGAGGCAGCGGCGGGAGCGCCGGATGCAGCTGCCCGCGGGCGCGGAGCTTGCCGTACGTGTCGGCGGTCGCGCCCCGCAGGGCACCCGGGCCGTACGCCGCGATCAGCTCCACACCGCCGGGAGCGTTCCGCGCCAGCTCCTCGAGCGCGTCTTCGAACGCGGCGTCAGCCAGCCGCCGAGCGTCCGGCTCGTCGAGCACGACGAACAGAGGATCGATCCCCGCGCTCAGCGTGTGCGCGCGGAGGATCCGTGCGCAGAAGCCGTGAATCGTCGAGATGAACGCCCCCTCGGTCGCCCGCGCCTGCTCGTCGGCGCCGAGTTCGCGCAGCCGGGTACGGATCCGCTCGGTCAGCTCTGCCGCCGCCTTCTCGGTGAACGTGATCGCGAGGATCGCCTGGACGTCGACTCCATCCTCGACGACAGCGCGCACGAAGCGCTCGACAAGCACACGGGTCTTGCCGCTGCCCGCGCTGGCGTCGAGCAAGAGGTCGCCGTGGCGACGCTCGATCGCCGCCCGCTGCTCGGCGGTGAAACTGGCCTCGGCGCTCACGTGCTGCGACAGATCCCCGGATACCTGCAGCCGTCGCGCGAGCAGGTCTGTGGGCACGGGGTGAGCTTCCCGCTCCTGAGCCGTCCGGCAATCGTGGTCGCCCGGTCCGCCGCATCGTCGAGCACGTGCTCGAGCTCATCCGGCTCGCGGGCGTCCGTGCTCACGAGCCCATCGCCGACGGGCTCTCCAGCCTTGTAGACGCCGCGGGGCCGGAGGTCCTTGCCCCCGAGCGGCTGGTATAGCCCGGCGACGGGCTCGAGCCCGAGCAGCTCGCGCACGGCAATCATGTAGAGCGCGACCTGAAGCTGGCGGTCGGCCTGCCAGCGTGCCCCCGGGTACTCGTTGCGGAAGCCGCCCGTCTTGTAATCGCGCACGATCGCGCGTCCGGCGTTGGCGTCGACGCGGTCGATCATGCCGCGGATCCGCACTCCATCGAGCAGCAGCGGCGGCAGCGATCCTTGCTCCTCTTCGAACCCGAAGCGCAGCTCAAGCCCGTGCGGCTGCCATGTGATCCCGTCAGCGGCCTCGTGCACGAGATATCGGCTTAGATCCGCCTCGATCCCGCGCAGCGCCCCGGCGCGAATTCCCCCTGGCCGTCCGGGATACAGCGTGGGTGGCGCCTCGGCGAGCACGTCGGAGAGGATCGCGAGCGCATCTGGCAGCGATTCTGGGGTGACGGGGCCCTCCAGCCGTCCAATGACCTCCTCCAGCACCTCGTGCATGTAGCTGCCACGAGTCAGCGGGTCGGACTCGGGCTCAAGCTGCTTCGGCGACAGCTCGCTCTCGACGAGCCACTTGATCGGGCAGTCGGCGAACTTCTCGAGCGCTCCCGCCGAGACGACCTGGCTGTGGCGGGCAAGACGCAGAGCTGCCTCGCCGAGCGTTCGCTCAGGGGCCTGTCGGGCGGTGCCCGAATGCATCGCTGCGGCCAGCGCGCGGGCATGCTCACGCTCGGTCGGCGCCGCGTCCACCGGCCAGACGACATCGGCCAGCAACCGCCGCCGTCGGTTCGCCCTCCACTCCGGGCCGAACAGCTCGGCGACGTCCGCCACAAACGGCGACGCCAGCGACAGGTTGCCCTCCTCATCTGAGCTGCGGTAGCTCAAAACGAGCTGTTCGGTCGCACGCGAGACGCATGCGTAGAACAGGTACCGCTCGCGGTTCAGTGCGTCCTCGGACGCAGACAGGCGCAGGCCCGCTCCGAATAACTCGCGCCGCCGTTCGTCCGGAAGAAACGGCTCGGTGGCACCCGGACGGGGGAACTCGGACTCGTTCAGCGCGCAGACGAATACAGCCTGGAAGCGCCGCGCGCGGATCCCGAGGGGCTCGGCGAGCAGCACCCCCCCTGTCCGAGCGCGCCGCGCTTCCGGGAGCTCGAGCCCCTCCAGCAGGTCGATCAGCTCTGTTGCACTCGGCCGCTCTCCCAGCTCCTGAAGCTCCTTAAGTGCCCTCAGCAGCGTCGCGAGCGCATTGGCCTCGTGCTCTTCCCTCGCCTCCAGCGTCGGCGCCGCACCCCGGTGAGGCGCGGCGAACAGCCGCCGCGCCTGCCGCCCCAGCTCGACAAGCCGGTCTTTGGCTTCGCGCAGCGAGTCGAATTCCTGGAGCTCCCAGTCGAGACGATCGCGGACTTGACGAGCCGTTCGCAGGCCCTCGCGTGCGGCCTGCGCCTCGAGCCGGTCGGCCAGCTCCGTCCGCTGCAGCAGCCCAGGCGCACGCAGGTAGTCGACCAGGTCACGAGCCGCGGCGGTGTCGAGTCCCAGCAGTGCACAGCGGACGAGCGCGACGACGCTGCGCCCAAGCGCCGTATGCGCCAAGCGCAGCCGACGCTCGCTGCGGAGCGCGATCCCGTACCGAGCAAAGACGTGCTCGATCACGGGCGCGCTGGCCGTAAGCGAGCGGCAGACCACGACGATCTCCGACGCGGGCACGCCGTCACGCAGCAGCGCCAGCACCTCGTCTGCGATCAGCTCGGCCTCGGCGAGCTCTCCTCCCGCCTCCAGCAGCCGGACGGTCCCCGCGGCGCTGAGCTGTGGCTTTGGGCCGGGCTCGAACAGGAAGCGCTCCAGGTGATGAAGCGCCACACGCGAAGCCTCGGCGTAGTGCTCGTCAAGCGCCGGCAGCTCAACCACGCGCTCGGCGAGCGCACGAAGCTCCTGCACGACCTCGGCACGGGCGGTCAGCGCGGCGCGGCCCGGCTCGAACGTCAGCGACGCTGTCACCTCCACGCCGACGACCCGGCAGAGCGTCTCGATCGCATCGCGCTCGATCCCGCTGAAGTCGTCAAACCCGTAGAAGAAGACGGGTGTGTGTCCCCAGGCGCCTGGATTGGCTCGCAGCGCGTCGATCGCGCGCCAGGCGTATAGGTCCTGGTCGAGGCGGCCGATCCGCTCGAGCTCCCGTGCGTATTGGACGTACAACTCGCTCGCCTCGTCGCCCGGAAGCGCTCTGGCGAACCGCTCGGGCGTGATGAGCGCGCGCTCGAGCTCGGCGATCAGGTTCTCGGCGACGATCGTGTAGCCCGGCGGCTTGTCGCTCGTTATTCGCCTGACCACGCGCCGCCGCTGAAGGCTCGAGAGGCGGGCGGCGACGAAGCCCGCCCGCTGCGCGATCTGTTCGATCAGCCCGCGGAACGTGAGCACCGCCCCGAGGACGGTGCCCTGCTCAGCGAGCTCACGGGCGTAGTGCTCTTGGTCGAGCGTCGTGGGCACGACGAGCAGCGCGCCTTGTCTGCGGGCGGCTGCATACGCGCCGAGTACCTCGCCGGCTTTGGCGGAGTTGGCGGGTCCGAGGACGAGGGTTAACGGCATCCGACCCTATGGTGGCGCGTCGGGGAGATGGCATCGAAGGGGGCGGAAACGGGAGGGATGGCGCCTCTAGATGGGCGTAGACCCGAACTATTGGGTGCAACGCCCATGAGCGACCGACTGATAGCCGCAATCGCCGCGCGACAGCACGGCAACATCACGCGCCAGCAGCTGTTCAAGCTGGGCCTGAACGGCAAGCAGATCGAGTACCGCCTGAAGGTTGGCCGTCTCCACCGCGTCCACCGCGCGGTCTACGCCGTCGGCCGCCCGCCAAGGACCGCCATCGAGCGTGCTGCCGCAGCAGTCCTCGCATGCGGGCCGGACGCTGCCCTCAGCCACAAGTCCGCGCTGGCTCTTTGGGGCCTCACCTCCTGGCCCAACTACGCTGACGTCATCGCACCGGGTGACCGCAGACCCGCGGGCATCCGCACCCGCTGCAACGTCCCCCTCGCCCCTCGCGACCTCCGCACCCACAACGACATCCGCGTCACGAGCCCCGCCCGCACGCTGCTCGACTGCGCCCCCATCCTCACGACCAAGGCCCTGACCCGCGCGGTCAACGACGCCCGCCGGGCGAAGCTCCTCAAACCAAAGGACCTGGAGGACGTCGTGCGCCGCTTCCCGAACAACCGCGGCGCCCATCGCCTCCGACCCTTCCTCGACGCTGCCGGCGGCCCCACCCGCTCGGAGTGGGAGGACGCGTTCCCGGCCTTCTGCAAGCGCTACGGCCTGCCGGCGCCGGTGATGAGCGTCACCCTCGCCGGCCACGAGGTTGATGCCCTCTTTCCCGACCACCGGCTGATCATCGAGCTCGACAGCTGGGAGTTCCATCAGACGCGCGCCAGCTTTGAGTCCGATCGCGATCGCGACGCGGACGCGTTGGCCGCGGGCCACGCGACTGTTCGCCTCACCTGGGAGCGGATGCACCAACAACCCCGGCGCGAGGCGGATCGGCTAGGCAAGATCCTCCAAAACCGCGCAGCCTAAGCGGCAACGGCGGCCGCGCGGCCTAAGCGGCAACGCGGGCCGCGCAGCCTAAGCGGCAGCGGCGGGCGGTTGTTCAGGAACGGCTTCCTCCGAAGCGGCCGCCGGCGGCTTCGCCCCCTCCTTCGCCCATGGCTCGTCGAACTCGACGCGCCACTTCCCATCCTCGGTCTGCATCAGGGCCAGCCGCGCACGGAACGACCGCCCCGAGCGTCCCTTGAAACCGGTCACTGCCTTCTCGGTCCGGCCGGTCTTCACGAGTTCCCGTGCGACTGAAACAGACAGCTGCTTGCCGGCCTTCGCCTTCCAGATCACGAACCCGCAGCCCGGATCCTCGCGCGACCAGCACGAGTAGCCCTTGCGATTCTCGACGATCTCGCGCCCACACACCGGGCACGGACCCAGCTGAGCGCGCGGGATCCGCACGTCCTTGAGCCGGGTGTCGAGCTCGGTCACGGTGTCGGTCGTGAACTTGACGATGTCGCCCATGAACGCTTCTCGCGAATCGGCGCCGGTCTCGATGTTGGTCAGGCGGTGCTCCCATTCACCCGTCAGCGAGGGCGAGGTCAGCGCGTGCTCTCCGAGCAGCCGGATCACGTTCAGCCCCTTCTCGGTGACGACCAGTGCCCGTGCGTCGCGCTCGACGTAGCCCACCTGGATCAGCCGCTCGATGATCGCCGCCCGGGTCGCGGGAGTGCCGATCCCCGAGTCCTTCATCGCCTCGCGCAGCTCCTCCTCGTCGACGAGCTTGCCGGCGGTTTCCATCGCACGCAGTAGCGACCCATCGCTGTATCGGCGCGGCGGCTGGGTCTCCTTCTCCTCCGACTCCACCTCCAAAACGCGCACCTGCTCTCCACGATCAAGCCGCGGCAGCTGCTGCTCGCGACCCTCATCGTCGTCGGAGCGGCCCGCGCCATCGGCGTCGGCGGTCTCGCCGTAGACGCCCCGCCATCCGGGAACCAGCATCAGCTTCCCGCGCGTGCGAAACACGTGGTCGGCGACCGTCGTCTCGACGCGCGTGTTCTCGAACACCGCTTCGGGATGGAACACCGCCAGGAATCGCCTGACCGCGAGGTCATAGATGCGCCGGTCGTCCTCGTTCATCTTCTCGACCGGGTGGCTCTCGGCCCGGGTGGGGATGATCGCGTGGTGATCCGTGACCTTGGCGTCGTTGACGACGCGGCCCAGCGGCAGCACGTCAAGCCCGAGGACGTACTCCGAGGCCGCCGCATATTCGCGTCCCACCCTCCCCACGAGCCGGGCGATCGGCTTGATCTCCGGGATCATGTCGCCGGTCAAGAAGCGCGAGTTCGTGCGGGGGTATGTGAGCGCCTTGTGGTCCTCGTACAGGCGCTGCGCGGCTGCCAGCGTGCGGCGTGCGGTGAAGCCGAATCGGCTCGAAGCATCGCTTTGCAGCGAAGTCAGGTCGTAGAGGAGCGGGGGGCGCTCGCGGCGCTCGGACTTCTCGAGCTTGGTGATCTCGCCAATCCCGCCCCGGCACGCATCGACGATCGCGGCAGCCTCCGCGGCCGACGCCACACGCGGATTAGCTCCCGCGTGGTAGCGCCCGTCGTACCCACGATCGTCTGAAGCCGAAAACGACGCGTCCACGACCCAGTAGGGCTCGGGCACGAACGCCCGGATCTCCTCCTCGCGACGCGCCAGGATCGCGAGCGTTGGCGTCTGCACCCGCCCCAGCGATACGGCCCCGTCAAACGAAGAGCGAAGCCGGATCGTCGCTGCGCGCGTGGCGTTCATGCCCACGATCCAGTCGGCCTCTGAGCGCGACCGCGCCGCCGCCTCCAAAGATGCAAGCTCATCACCCGGGCGCAGGGACGTGAACGCCTGGTTGATCGCATCCCGCGTCATCGAGTTCAGCCACAGCCGCTCGACCGGCTTACGCGAACCGGCCTTCTCGTAGAGATAGGCAAAGATCAGTTCCCCCTCACGCCCCGCGTCGCAGGCATTCACCACCACGTCGACGTCATCGCGACCGAGCTGGCGCTTGACGACATTCATCTGCTTGCGCGAGCGCTCGTCGCGGATCACGAGCTTGAAGCGGTCGGGCACGATCGGCAGATCTGCCATCCGCCATTTCTTGTAGCGCTCTTCGTACTCGTCGGGGTCCGCCAGCTGCACGAGGTGACCGACAGCCCAGGTGACGACGTGCTCCGGTCCCTCCAGGTACCCCTCGCCCTTCTCGAACGCACCCGGCAGCACGCGCACGAAGTCGCGCCCCACCGAAGGCTTCTCTGCGATCACCAGCGTCTTGGCCATAAGTGCGGGGAGGGTAGCTCAGGGGGCAAGCGCCGTTGCAGTGCACCATGTCGGAGTGTGGGTGGCCGCCGGGTTCGGCCTGGTCGCGAGCACTCGGAACGTGCTCACGGCAACGCCACGCAAACACGCCGTGGCCGCGGGCTAGCTGGAGCTCAGCCGGCGCGAAGCTCTGCCGCCCGCCGCGCAATCGCCGGAAGCGAAAGCTCTTCCGCGGTCCGGGCCGCCGCCCCGATCAGCGCCGAGGCCCGGTCTTGGTCAGAGCCCCAACCACCCAACACCCGCGCGTAGTCGAGTTGCGTGTGGGCCAGACACACGGGCGCTCGCAGCGCCTCGTTGGAAAGCAGTGCCCGCTCGAAATGCCTGCGTGCGTCCGCCTCACGGCCCGCCGCTGCAGCAAGCAGCCCCAAGAATCGCTCGGCGGAGCCCTGGCACACAACCGCAATCCCGATCACCACGTTCAAAGCGCCGAAGGGCTCCAGCAGCCGGTAGAGCGTCGCTGCGCGGTCGGCATCTCCCAGCTCGAAACAGAGCTCCCCCAGCAGCGTCATCGCGGTCAGCCAGTTGCCGTCCTGAGGAAGATCGCGGAAGTCGTGCGCGGCGAGCAGCTCGAACTCGTCCCGAGCCTCCTCGACCTTGCCGACCTCGACAAGCAGGCGTGCGAGCGCGGCCCGCCAAGCGGGAACCCCCGGTGACCCCGTCACGAACTGGCGCGCAGGCTGCTCGAGCTCCGCGGCTCGGTCCTGCTCTCGGGTGATCGAAAGGAGCTGGATCGCGTAGTACTGGGGAGCGGTCACGTGTTCGGCGCCCGCGCCCACCGTGAGCGCTTCTTGCGCAAGCTGGGAGGCCTCTCCCAGACGACCCGCGAGCAACGCCAGCATCGCCCGCCACACCCCCGCCTGCCACAGATAGAACGCCTGGCGCAGCCGCTGGGCGCCGTCGGTGAACGCCGTGACCTGCGCATCGACGGCGTCTCGCTCGCCCCGCTCGAGCAGGTCGACCACCAGCCAAGCGTGCGCCTGGAGCTCGAGCTCCAGATTCCCAATTTCCCGCGCAGAGCGCAGCAACTCCGTCGAGGCCATCAGCCGCTCTTCTTGTTGGGTGGGCTCCCACTGCGCCCGGCGCCGCGCGGCCCAGGCAAATGCTTGCGCCTCTGGATCATCCAGCTCGCCGGCGATCACGCTCGCCTCGTCGCTCAGCTCAGCCATCCGCCCGCGCAGGGGCGGCGAGTAGTAGACCGCTCCACACATGCGACCCAGCAGGATCACGCGGGTTAGGGTGCGCTCGCCCGAGGTCATCTGCAGTGCCTGGTCGAGCATTGCGATCAGCTCCTCGTTGACGACGCCGGGCTCCTGTACGTAGCGCCGCGAGGCCACGATCGCCGCACGCGCGAGTCGCGCGCCGTCGCCCAGCCGTATGGCTATCGCGGCGGCATCGCGCAGCGGCTCCCACGCCAGCGGCCGCTCCCCCGCGAGTACGCGGGATTCGCCGAGCTGGATCAGGAGCTCGCAGCGACGCTCCAGTTCCTCCGGCTTGAAACGCTCGAGTACCTCCAGCGCCCGCTGATAGTGGTCGGCGGCTTCCTCGTGCGCCAGCAGCCGGGTGGAGTCCGCGCCAGCCCGCGAGGCGTAATCGATCGCCTTCTCGGCGTCCTGCGATCCGGCGGCACGTGTGAAATGCAGCGCCAGCGCGGTGAGCGGCGCGTCGCCCCGCTCTTCAAGCGTCTCGCCGACCCGGCGGTGAATCCGTGCGCGCCGGGGGGCTGAGAGTCCCTCGTACAGCGTCTCGCGGATCAGCGCGTGCGAGAAGCTATAGCGCCCAGGTGTCACGGGCGACTCGACCACCAGCCCCGCGGCCAGCGCTTCGTCGAGCGCGCCGAGGAACTCGTCCTCCTCGAACGCGAGAACCCGCTCGAGCAACCCGAGGTCGAAGTCGCGACCGATCACTGCCGCCACACGGAGCCACTGCATCGCCTGAGCGTCGAGGCGTTCGAGCCGCCGCGCGATCAGCTGCTTGATTCCCTCCGGCAGGCCGACGCGCTCGAGCTCGCGCCGGCCCGCCCGATCAGCGGGCACTCCCGCTTCGGCAAGATGCCTGACGAGCTCGACGACGAACAGCGGGTTGCCCTCGGTCTCGGCGTGCAGGGCCCTGGCAAACGTCGGCGTCGGCTGGGATCCGGCGCGGAGCTCGACGAGCTCGGCTGTTTCGCGCTCGTCTAGACCTTCGACCGTCAGCTGCGTCACCAGTCGCTCGCGCCGCAGCTCCGACAGCGCGTCGGCGAAGCCGTCCGTCCCGGCTTCGGTCCCTCGGTAGGCGCCGAGCACGAGCACGCGGCGGGGATGGGGCACGCGCGCCAGGTGGCGCAGGAGCAGCAGCGTGGGCCGATCCGCCCAGTGGAGATCGTCGAGCACGAGCAGCACTGGCGCGGTCGCGGCGATCTCGTTCAGCATCCCAACGACCGCTTCGAACAGGCGGTAGCGCTCGGTCTCGGGATCTCCCTCCAGCGGTGGCGGCAGCTCCGGCGCTCGACGCCTCAGCTCCGGGAGGAGCCGCGAGAGCTCCGATCCGTATTCACGCGCGCTCGTGCGCAACTCGGCGAACGGCGCGTTCAGGACGTAATGGCGGAGCGCCTCGACGAATGGCTGATACGGCACGAGCGCCTCCTGCGGCGAGCGACCTGCAAGCACGAACGCGCCGGCCTCGTGCGCCCGTCGGGCGATCTCGGCGACCAGCCGGGTCTTGCCAATTCCCGGATCACCGGTGAGCAGCACGAAGCGGCCGCGATCCTCTGGGTCACCCCTGCTGTGGCTCAGCGCCCAGAGATGATCGAGCTCTGCCAGCTCCGCCGCTCGTCCGACCAGCGGCGCGTCCGCGGAGACGAGCAGCTCCGGCGGGAGCTCGACCGGCGAGCCGCGCGGTTCGGGGCCCGACTCCGGCTGGCCGCGCGCGCCCGGCGCGAGCAGTCGCTGGTGCGCTCCAATCGTCTCCGGCGAGGGCGTCGTCCCGAGCTCGTCGCGCAGCAGGCGGCGGACGCGCTCGAACACCATCAGTCCCTCGGCCACGTTGCCCTTGGCGGCGAGCGCATCCATCAGCAGGACGTAACCCGACTCGCGGTAGGGCTCAAGCTCGATCAGGTTGCGCGAGGCTCGCTCCGCGGAGGCGAGCTGGCTGCCGCCGAGGCGGAGCCCGGACTCGCCGATCACCTCCAGCGCTTGCAGCCGGATGTTGCCGAGCTCGCGCCGCCGTGGCTCCAACCAATCCGCCTGCGAACCCGGAAGCAGCCCGCGGCTGGCGATGTTGAGGGGCACCTGCGCGAGCGCCCAGGCGCTGCGCGCGTCGCCGGCCTCGAGCGCGCCCTGGGCCCGCTCGATCCCCGTGGCGGCCGCCTCGAGGTCGATCCACACCGGCTCGGGGAGGGCGAGACTGAGCTCATCGCGTCCGGTCAGTGCCTCGGCCCCGAGCGCCGAGCGCAGCCGCGAAAGCAGCGTTCTGAACGCCGCATCCTGAGAGACCGGTGCCCGGTCCGGCCACAGCGCGCCGATCAGCTCTTCGCGGCCTAGGGAGCGTGAGCGGTTGAGCACCATGTAGGCGAGCAGCAGCGGCACCTGCTTGCCCCGCAGACCGCCTGCCAGCTGCACCCCGTCGATCTCCACCGACAGGCGCCCGCATAGCTGGACGCGACTTCTCTCAGTTGCGGGTCCTACCACCGGCAACGATCTGGAAACGTATCGACAACGGGGTCGCGCAATCGTGTTCGCAGTGGCTGCGATCGAAACGGGACGTCGACGGATCGCTTTCTGCGAGTGCGGGGCGCAACTCGCAGGCGATACCGAAGAGGAGCTCTTCGAAGCGGCTCAGCGACACCTCGCTCATCTCCATCCTCAGCTTCTAGGGGCGCTAGAGCTGGAGACGGTACATCAGATGGCCGAGGCTGTCGGGGGGCAATAAACGCCTACGGGCGGGCGGTGCCGCAGACCACCGCCCGCCCTTGGCGTCAACTGTGGGCTTCGCGGGACTCGGGGGTTGCGGGCATGGGGCGCGCGGCTAGTCTCGCGCGCCCCTTAGCCCGCGCAGGATCCGGTTGAGACCGACGCAGATCCCCGCGCACGCGCGGCGGCAAGCGCATGGGACACCAGCGCGTTCGGCACGGCGAAGCCCCCACGTCCATTCCCGCCGCCGATCGCGGCAAACACCGTCGCGAGCACCTGGCCGGCCGCGTCGACCATCGGACCTCCCGAGTTTCCCGGCCGCACACGTCCCCGCAACGAAACGATGCTTCGAAGCACCGGGCCGTTTCCGTAAGCATCCTCGGTCTCGACCAGCTGCGTCTGACCGATTCGGCCCGGCTCGGCGTCGAAGGCGCCGTCGAGCGGGTAGCCGAGGATGCCCGCTGCGGTACCGGCATGGACGCTGGGCGCGAGGCCGAGCGATGGGCCAGCCAGGCCCGGCACCCGCAGCACGGCGATGTCGTCATGGGGATCGAAATCGAGCGCCTGCGCCGGGAGGCCCGGCGGTTGGTCCTCGAATTCCACGGTCGTGTCGCTCTCGCCGGCCACGACGTGAGCGTTGGTCACAACGATGCCCGGAGCGGCGATCCACCCGCTCCCCTCGACCCCGAGCCCGCATGCGGTCCCCAGCACCTTGACGACCGAGCGCCGCGCGCCCAGCACCCCGCGCGTGGCCAGGACCCCGCGCGTTGGTGGCGGCACGTCCGCCGCCGGTCCGCGAACCGACGGCAGCGGATCGAACCGCGCGAGCGCGTGGAGAATGGGGCCAGACGGAGGCAGCAGCTGGTTTAGCTCGCTGAGGATCGCCGAGCGCTGGATGTCGCGCCGCAGCGGCCGCGAGCCCGACGCCTGAAGCGCCACCGCGCCCACGATCCACGCGATCCCCAGCCCCACGCACGCCGTCAGCGCCGCGCCCAGCAGCCCGTCGATCGTGCGCAGTCCGGGAAGCCGCAGCGCGGCCCGGGCGTGCATGCCGACGCCCTCCAGCCCGCTCGCGAGCATCCCTCCGGCGAGCAGCGCGCCGATCAGCCCGAACAGCGACGCGTACTGCGAGTGCGATCCGCTCGGCAACAGCAGCGGCCCGAGACGCGTCCCGAGGAAGGCTCCGATCGCAAACCCGAGCAGCGACAGAGCGCCGACGATGAAGCCCTGCAGGTAGCCGTACATCGCCAGCAGAACCGTGAACGCCACGATCATCCAGTCGATCGCCGTCATTCCGGACCAGGGTAGTGACCGGTACCTTTACGCCCTCAGGTGGCCCAAGGAGTTGTGACGGTGGCGGGCGAGCGGCGGCATTCGAGCAGACGGAGCCGCCGCCGGAGGTTGCTCACTCGGGCCGCGCCACTGGGCGGTGTCGCGATTGTGTCGTTCGCGCTGGGCGTGGTCGCCGGAACCGCACCGGGAAGGGCCGAGCGCCAGCTGGTGACCAACTACGTCACAGCCTGGGCGCGTGGCGACTACGCGCGGATGTATTCGATGCTCGACTCCAGCTCACGCCGGTCCACCTCGCTTGCGGCGTTCGAGACGTCGTACGAGAACGCCGGCGCCACCGCGACCCTGACGAGTCTGGGGCCCACCCACGTTGGCAGCCGCAGTGGCGCGTTCATTCCCGTCCGGATGATCGTCAGGACGCGCCTGTTCGGGACGCTGTACGAGCTCCTTCGCGTACCGCTGAGCGGCAGTGGGTCGAGCGCTGCGGTGCACTTCTCACCCGAGGTGCTGTTCCCAGGCCTCGTGCCCGGCGAGCAGCTGACCCGGCACGTCACGCTCCCGCCACGCGCTGACATCCTTGCCAGCGACGGGACGCCGCTGGCGCAGGGCGCCGCTCGAACCTCACCGATCCCCGACGTGTCGAATGAAGTAGTCGGCAAGCTCGGGCCGATCCCGGCAGACGAGGCGAACACGTACACGGACCTCGGCTATCCGGTAGATGCCAAGGTCGGCCTTGACGGGCTCGAGCGCATCTTCCAGAGTCGCCTTGCCGGTAAGCCCGGCGGCACCTTGCTTGCGGGTGGCCGCGTGCTCGCCACCGCCACGCCGGTCCCGGCAATGGCGGCCCGGACGACGATCAACCCCGCGATCGAGCGCGCCGCGATCGCAGCGATCGGATCCAACTACGCGGGGATCGCGGCGATGGATCCGCGCACCGGTGCGGTGCTTGCGCTCGCCGGTGTCGCCTTCTCGGCAGTGCAACCGCCCGGCTCGACGATGAAGATCATCACGGCGACGGCCGCGCTGCAGGCCGGAATCGTCCACCTCGGGGACACCTTCCCGATCGAGACGAGCTCGACGCTCGATGGCTACACGCTTCAGAACGCCAATGGCGAGGCGTGCGGCGGAACGTTCCTGAACGCATTCGCAGTCTCGTGCAACTCGGTGTTCGCGCCGCTGGGCGCGAGGCTGGGGGCACAGCGCCTGGTCAGCATGGCCCAGCGCTTCGGCTTTGACCAGCGGCCACCGTTTCCCGGTGCGACCGAGAGCACGATCCCCTCCGCGGCAACGATCGGCGACAGCCTCTCCGTCGGTTCATCAGCGATCGGGCAGGGGATGGTGCAGGCGTCGGCGCTCGAGATGACCGACGTCGCGGCGACGATCGCGATGGCCGGTCGGCGACCCCTCCCGACCCTTCGCGCCCACCATCGAGCGCACTTCGTGCCCGTCACGAGCCGCCACGTCGCGAGCCTCGTGCAGCGGATGATGGTCGCTGTCGTCGAGTTCGGCACCGGGACGCCGGCTCAGATTCCGGGGGTTGTCGTCGCGGGCAAAACCGGCACGGCCGAGCTGCGCAATACCGCGGGGCGGTCGAACCCTGCCGACACCGACTCATGGTTCGTGGGCTATGCGCCCGTCGGAGCGCCTCGAGTCGTCGTCGGCGCACTGTTCCCCTCAGCTGGTGCGGGCGCCCAGACAGCGGCGCCCGCGGTGCAACAGGTGATGGTCGAGGCGCTGCACGTGATCAAGTAGTTCGGGCCCGCACATGTGCGGGCCCGCGGACCGGCGCATGCGCCGGTCCGGGCGGCGGTGCATGCACCGCCGCCTCGGGGGCGCGCATGCGCGCCCCCGAACCGCATGTAGAGCGGGTGGTCCTTGTGGCTAACGGAAGATGGCGCCCGCCAGGATTTCAGCGGTTGTCGTCCACGCCGCGAGTGCCTGCCCGCCCGGACCAAACGCGAGCGCGAGGTTGCTCGATAGCTGCGCGCCCGAGACAACCTGAGCTCCACCAAAGCCTCCGTGCGATACGCGTGCCGAGCTCGCGCGCACGTGCCCGCCGGCGATCCACCCGAGCAGTGCCGTGCCGCGCTTTGAAACAGCGACTGCCGGCGACCCCGAGGCGTCGACGGCGCCGAGCGTCTGCGCCGGGCGAAAGCTCCCGCCTGCGGCGCGCAGTGCCGCCCGGAGCGTGCAGCTGCCACTCGGGGCGCATTCGCGCCATGCGAGCGCCTGGGCGCCGTGACTGTTGCCGGCGAACGCGAGGCCCGAGGCCACGCCGCCTGTCGAGGACACGACCCCCGGCCCGCGGCCGAGGTCGGCGACCATCGTCTGCGAGTGGTAGGCCCCGGAGGTGTCAAACCAGCTCTCGATCCAGGCCACCGTCGCGCCGCCGTTACGGTGGGCGACCTGAAGCTCGTCGATCCGGTGCCCCGAGGGCACCGTGATCGCAACTGCCTGGCCGCGTGGGGCGCCCTTGCCTGCGCTGCGGGCAACGAAGATGCTCGACGGTCCAGGCGCGAACTGGGAAGCCCTGGCCGTCCAGACGAGCACGAGCTGGTTCCGAGCCCCCAAGGCCGTCCCGAGCGCCTCCGGTAGATCCGCCCTTCGATCGACCCGCCGCGCCCTGCCCGGATTCGCGCCTGATGGCGCCAACGCGTCCCACACGCCACGCTCGGTGGCGACCGCCGCGAGCACTTTCCCAGGTACGGTCAGCACGCTTCCCACCGTCGCCCCGGCAAGTCCGCCGACCAGCCCTCGCGCGGAGCCGAATCTGCCACCGCTGAAGCGGATCGCCTCGGCACTACTACAGCATGCAAACCGCGTCGGGCTGGTTCCGGTCAGCAGCTGCAGCGCCGACCCGTCGTAGGCGAGCGCCAGCACCTCCTGTGAGCCAGGGACTCGGCGCGGGGAGAGGATGCGACCCGAAGCCATCCGCGCTGCGAAATACGCGGACGAGTGCCCTGGAGCGTCGGAGTCCTGGACCGCAAAGGCGATCGCCGCGGCTCCGCTTGAGGAGAATGCGATCTGGGGCGGCGTGACGTCGAGCGCCTCGGGTCCTGCAAGGCGAACGGGATGGCTCCACCCGGCCCGGGCGGGCGTCGCCAAGGCAAGCGACGCGGCGCTTATCAGCGCTAGAGCTGCGGCCCCTTCCAGACGTTGCCGTCGCGATGAGCCACCCACACCCCGGCGAGCACGCCGACGATCAGGCCCACCAGCACGCCGGCGATGATGATCGCCGAGTTCGAACCAGCGGGGCGCGTGTAGCCGACGACGACGATCGGGATCGCCACCGCCGAAAACACACCGATTGCTGTGGCCAGCGGGTTGAAGCGCAGCTCGGGCGGCGCCGATGGCCCGCGTGGCGGGGGCTCCTCCCTTTGCCACGGCTCCTCTGGACCGGTCAAAGGTCGAGCTGCACCGTGGAGGGGGTGGCCTCGCCGGGAGCGTAGATCTCGAACGTCAACGGGCGGTCCGAATAAATCGAGTTGTTCAACTTGAACAGCAGCTCGGCACCTTGGCTTGGCCCGAAGCTGGCGGTCGTGTCAACGCCCGGCTCGGTCTCAAGCGGCTTCAGCGTCTGCGCGGTCCACGCATATTGATTCACCTGGGGGTTGATCACGACCGGGTAGTACTTGTCGCCAATCGTGTCGACGATGTCGAAGCGGTCAGCGGTCCCCTGCGTCGACTTGCTCTGGTTCAGCGCCCGCAGGAACACTGCATACCACCCCTCATCCGGCTTGGGCGCGGGTGCGCTCACGCCGGCAAGATACTGCCGGTCCTCGGTGCTGTACGGGTTGAGCTGGCGGAAGATCTGCACCTGGTAGGTGATCGGCCCCGCGTCGACATAGAAGCCCTGGTTGTCGCCGGTGGTGGGATGCCCCTTCTGGTGGCCACACGCAGACAGCGCCAGCGCCAGCAGGGCAGTGCTGATGAGGACGGGGAAGCGACTGCTCACAGGGGCAGGAAGATTATCGCCCGGCGATCGAGACGCGCCTGCCCCGGTCGCGGTCCTCCTCGAGGATGCTGCGCAGGCGGCGCATGGCCTTGGCAGCCTGTCGGCGAGTCCAGGAGCGGCCCCCTAGCGCCTCCATCAGCCGGTCGGAAAGGAGCGCGGGCACGGTTTCAAGCGTGTACTGCACCTTGGTGGTCCCTCCCGCTGCAGGCGAGAGTGTGTAGGTGCCGAGCATCCGCACGCGATTGAACTTGCCGCCCCGACCACGCTCGACGATCCGGTACGGCGGCTGCATCTCCGCGAACGTCACGTCCGCCCACGCGAAACGGTTCAGGGGCGCCTTCACGCGGAAGCGAGCCCCTGCACCGGTCCCGTAGGACTGCTCGCGGGTCAGATGCCAGTCGACCAGGTAGTGATCGCTGAACTCGGCGTGATTGGCGATGTCGGCCAGGTACTCGAAGACCTGCTCGCGCGGTAGCGAAATCGTCGTCGAGACCGTGAACGGATCCACGGTTTGAAGTCTATGTGGGGCTTACGCGCCCCGCTGGTCGATCACGCGGATCGTGTGTCCGAACGCAGGCCCGTGCACCAGGCGTGAGGCCGATGGCTGCTCGCGCGCGTGCTCGCGGCAGAGCTCGCAGACGACCTCCTCAGAGTCATAGACGTAGACGCGCTCACCGATCAGCGGTGTCCGCTGACAGCGCGCGCAGCGCTCCGATACGGCCTCCATCTGGTGGAGCCCGCGGCGCAGCAGCGCCAGCTCGAGATCCGGCTTGTCGTCGCGGATCACAGTCGCCATGGCGGGGGTTTCGCCGCCGCTCGAAGCGATCCTTCAGGTCACATTCCTGACGATTCTTCTTCGCCGATAAAGGGTAATTCGCAAATTCCAGGGCCTTTGACGAGGCGGCTATCATCGACAAGCCCCATTAGACGGCTTGGCGAGTCGCAGGCCTGTACCCCCGAGGAGAGCGCCCCAGTGAAAGCTTGGACTTCAGGCAACGTAGCGGGGACCGGTACGTTCAGATGCACGGATTGCGACTACCCGGTGTCGTTGGACGCCGTTGACGAGCTTCCCACCTGCCCCAACTGCGGCGGCAAGGAGTTCGTGAGAGCGTCCCTGTTCACCACCACGCAGGCGGCGGCTGTAGAGCTGCCGGATGACAGCGAAGATCAGAGTTGGCTCGAGGAGCTACGGGAAGGCCTCGATGATCCTGGTCAATACCTCGCGTACCGCGCACCCGACGATGATGTAACGATGTTCGCGCTCCGGCGCGAATGGACGCGGATCGGCCGCAGTCTTGCCGCCGATATCCGCTTCGACGATCCGACTGTCTCGCGTCGGCACGCACTGATCGTCCGTCAGCCGGACGGTCTGCGAGTGCTCGACGATCGGAGCCTCAACGGTGTGTTCGTCAACGGCGAGCGGGTTGAGTGGAGCACACTCGCCGACGGCGACGAGATCGTGATCGGACGCCATCATCTTCATTTCGTGGACATCCCGGCGGTGTCCGGGATGCGTTACAGCGAGGCTGCAGAAGCGAGTTAGTCCTCCGGCAGGCCATCCAGGCCCGCGTTCTGACACGGCTGCTCGGCTTCCCGCCTCGCTTAACCGCTTGCGCTGGCGCGCTCGCTTATATTGCGATGCATGCCCACCATCGCGGTTCTCTCACAGAAAGGCGGCACCGGTAAGACAACCGCGGTGAGGACGCTGACCGACGTCTTCCGCCGGGTCGATCTGAGCGTCCTCGCGGTTGACCTCGACCCGCAGGGCAATCTTTCCGATTACTTGGACGTCGATCCTGACGCCGCGCCGACGATCGGCGATGTGCTCTCGGGCCGCGCTCAGCCGACACAAGCCGTCCACGATGGGATCATCCCCGCGAACCTCGGCCTGGCCGAGTCCGAATTGGTTTTGGGCGGGAAGATGGGGAGGGAATTAACGCTCAAGAAGGCGCTGCGCGAGCTCAAGCACGACTACGACGCGATCCTGATCGACTGTCCGCCCGCGCTGGGCTTGCTGACGGTCAACGCGCTCGTGGCGTCCGACTACGCGCTCCTCTCAGCTGAGGCGCAGTACTTCGCGCTTCAGGGAGTCGAGCAGGCGCTCGAGGTGATCGAGCTGGCGCGAGACTCGCTGAATCCCGATCTGGAGTGGCTGGGAGTCATCCTCAACATCGCCGACATGCGCACGCGCCACTCGCGTGAGGCGTTCGACTCGCTGCGCGAGCATTTCGGCGAGAAGCTCTTCGACACGACAATCCGGGCATCGATCGCGTATGCCGAGTCCGCCGAGCGCGCGATCTCGATCCTCGACTACCGCCCGGACTTGGCCGTCGACTACCTGAACGTCGCCGATGAGCTGCTTCGGCGACTGCGCATGGAACCCGCTCGCGATCGCCTCGCGGCGCTGGTCGGCGCGTCGGCCCCCGCGCGAGCCAGCGCGTAGGACCGCTACAGCGCCCTGACGTACGCCCCCTGAGTCTCGAAGGGCGTCCGGATCACGCTCGCCCAGCCGGCCGTCTCGCGCTGAAGTGCGGCGACGACTGCACCCGTCTGCTCGAACCGCGACCAGACGAGCAGGGTTGGTCCCGCTCCCGAGATCGTGGCACCGAGCGCACCGTATTCCGGGGCCTTCTCCAGCAGTTCGGCCGATCGCGGATAGAGACCGGCTCGGTACGGCTGGTGGAGTCGATCCTGGAGCCCCTGCGCGATCAGCTCGAGATTCCCGGTGCAGAGCCCGAGGACCAGCTGCGCGGTGTGCGCGACGTTGAACACGGCGTCCGCGAGCGGCACCTCGCTCGGCAGCGCGGCACGCGCGGCTTCGGTCGCGACGGGTTCCGATGGCACGACGAGCACGGCCTCGAGCCCCATCGGCGGCTCGAAGCGGGTGACACCCTGCTGGTCGCAGACGACGAATCCGCCTTCCAGCGCCGCTCCGATGTTGTCGGGATGCCCCTCCAAGTCGGTCGCCAAGCCGCGCACATCAGCGTCGAGCTCGAAGATGTGATCGGCCGCGAGTAGGCCCGCGACGATCGCAGCCGCGCTGGAGCCGAGGCCGCCGCTCAATGGGATGTTCGAGGCGAGCGTGAACTGGAACGCGTCCGCAGGATGCAGGCGCTCGAACGCCCGAACCACGAGGTTGGAGCGGTCTCGTGGCACGTCGAGGTCGGTGAGGACAGCGAACTCGCCCGTTTCGGCGACCTCGACCTCCATGTGTAATGACAGCGCCGCAGCGAGCACGTCGAAGCCGGGGCCGAGGTTCGCGGAGGACGCCGGGACCCGAACAACCCTCCGCCGCTCCAGGCTCACTGGAGCACCGCCTGCTCGATCGCCTCCAGCTCGGGTTCGCACGGGATTACCGCGGACGCCTCGGAGAGCGCCGTCTGCGGGTCCTTCAGACCATGGCCCGTGAGCACGCACACGACGCGCCTCGCGTCCCTGACGCCGTGGGCGAGCAGACCGGCGACGCTGGCCGCCGAGGCGGGCTCGCAGAACACGCCTTCGTTGGCGGCCAGAAACCGGTAGGCGTCGAGAATCTGCCGATCGCTCACGGCAGCGACGGCTCCGCCCGACGAGGTCATCGCCCCCATCGCCTCCTCCCAGCGAGCGGGGTTTCCGATCCGGATCGCGCTGGCGACCGTCTCCGGCTGCTCAACCGGCCTCCCATGCACCAGCGGCGCGGCGCCCGCGGCCTGGAAGCCGAACATCATCGGCCGGCAATCGGCCTCTCGGAATCCCTTCCAGTATGCGGTGATGTTGCCCGCATTGCCCACCGGGACGCAGAGCGCGTCGAGTTCGCAGTCGAGCGCCTCAGCGACCTCGAACGCGGCAGTCTTCTGACCCTCGATCCTGAACTCGTTGACGGAATTGACGAGCGAGACCGGGTGCCGCTGAGCCAGCTCGCGCACGAGCTGGAACGCCTGATCGAAATTCCCGCGCAGGGCGATCACCCGAGCACCGTGCATCAGCGCCTGCGCGAGCTTGCCCGTCGCGATCTTGCCTTCGGGCACGATCACGGCGCCGCGCAAACCCGCCCGTGCCGCATATGCGGCGGCTGACGCCGCGGTATTGCCCGTCGAGGCACAGATGACCGCCTCGGCGCCCTCGCGCACAGCCGCCGAAACGGCACAGGTCATCCCCCGGTCCTTGAATGACCCGGTCGGGTTGAGACCCTCGAGCTTTAGCCACACCTCGGCATTTACGAGCTCGGAGAGTCGCGGAGCTGGGACGAGCGGGGTCGATCCCTCGCCGAGCGTCACGACCGGATCGTCAGCGTCGAAGGGGAGCCGGTCCCGGTAGCGGTCGATGAGTCCAGCCATCCTTTCAGTCATCCTATGCGTATGACCGCTCGCTCCAGCAGCCACAGCGGCTACTTCCCACGCGGAAGCTCCATGCTTCGTCAGGTCCACGAGGAGCGGCTCGTCGGGTTGCTGTACGGGCAGCGCGCCCTCTGCATCGGCGCGCTGGCTCCACTCAACTACGTCGGCACGAGCGAGCACTCATACGCGCGGCTGACGCCATTCAGGCGCCTGGCGCATACCGGGCATGCGTTCGAGACGATCTATTTCGGCTCGCGCGAGGAGGCGGATCGCGTTCTCGGCAACGTGCGGCGGCTGCACGAAAAGGTCAACGGCACGATGCCCGAGGATGCCGGGGTAATTCCGGCTGGGACCCCTTACTCAGCGCTGGATCCGGAGCTCATGCTCTGGACAGTGGCGGTGATCGCCGACTCCGCCCACCGTTTCTATGAGATGTTCGTTCGGCGCCTGTCGGAATCCGAGCGCGAGGCGCTGTGGCAGGACTACATCCGCTTTGGCGAGCTGTTCGGGATGCCCCGCGAGGCGGCGCCTCAGAGCTACACGGAATTCCGTGCTTACTGGCGCTCCAAGCTCGCGAGTGAGGAGATGTTCCTCACCGATGAGGCTCGCTACATCGGCTACGCGACGGCATTTGAGATCCCGCTTCCACGGATGCATCAGCCCGGCAAGCGGATCCACGACCTGATCATGCTCGGCAGCCTGCCGCAGCGAGTCAGGGAGCTCTACGGTCTCTCGTTCGGCGCACGCCAGCGGGTCGCGTTCGACGCCGCGGTGCGCGCCGTGCGCGCGGGACGGAGACTCACACCCCCGCCGATCGCGCGCGGCTGGAACACCAGCTCATTTGAGCTGGTCGCGCGGACCGAGCGCTGGCGGGTTGAGCACGGCAAGCCGACCCCCCAGGTGCGCGAGGGCAGGCCAGTGGGGATCAGGCTTCCTGACGCCGACGCCGACGCCGAGCGTCGCGTGGCGTAGAGACGGTCAGAGCTCGAGCACGACCTTGCCGGTGGCCTTGCGCTCGTCGATCAGCTTGAGCGCTTCAGCGGCATGCTCGAGCGGATAGCGGGCACCGACGACTGGCCGCACGAAGCCCTGATCGATCAACTGCTTGATCGCTTCTGCGACCTGCCCGATGACGTCAGGCTTGGCGATCACGTACGCGCCCCAGCCGGCGCCGATGATCTCCGTGTTCGAGAGCAGCAGACGGTTGACCTTGACCTCCGGGATCGAACCGCCGGTGAAGCCGACCACCACCACACGCCCTCCCTCGCGCAGTGAGCGAATGCTGTCGATGAAACGGTCTCCGCCGACTGGGTCGATCACGACGTCGACGCCGCCGTTTGAGATTTCCTTCGCTTGGTCCTTCCAGGGACCGTCCGAGCGCAGCACGTGCTCGGCTCCGGCCTCGCGCGCGATCTGCTCCTTCTCCTCGCTCGAGACGATTGCAATCGTCTGAGCCTCCAGCCCCTTTGCCACCTGCAGGGCGGCCGTCCCCACGCCGCCGGCGGCACCGTGGACGAGAACCGTCTCCCCGGGTTTGAGGCGTCCGCGCAGTTTTAGGGCGAAGTAGGCGGTGTGGTAGTTGAGCACCAAGCTGGCGCCCTGCGCGAAGTCGAGCTCGTCGGGGAGGGCAAACGTGAAGAACTCGGGCGCCACCGCGGCCTCTGCGAAGCCGCCGAGCATGCAGAAGGCGGCGACCCGATCTCCGGGTTTGAGCCCAGAAGTATTGGGCGCGCTCCGCACGATGCCCCCCACCTCGCTGCCTGGGACAAACGGAAGTGGCGGCTTGACCTGGTACTCGCCCCGCGTCTGCAGCACCTCGGGGAATGACACCCCCGCGGCCTTCACGTCGACCACGACGCCGCTTCCCGGCGTGAGCATGTGCGATGGCTCAGGGTCCGGCAACTCCGAGAGCTTAAGCGCACCCTCAGGTCCTTCCAGGTTGACGATCTGGATCGCCCGCATGAGAGGCGACCCTATCCGAACTCCTCCTCCAGCACCCTGATCGCCCGCGGTGGCGCGCGCATCACATCGAGTCCGGCGATCAGCTCCATCGCTGCCTGAAATCGCGATTCGAGCACGGGGTGGACGACCATCACGAGGCGCGCCTGGTCGCGAAGGCCCTTCTGCACGACGGATTTGACCGAGACGCCCTGGAGCGCGAGCACCTGAGCGACCTGGGCCAGCACCCCGGGCTCATCGGCGACCTCGAGGTGGAGGTAGAAAGCGGACACAACGTCCTGAATGATCTTAAGCGTCTGTGTTGTGGCCGGGGTCGAGGCCGGCGGGATCATCGCGCTGATCACGTCGCCGAGAACCGCGCTTGCGGTCTGCGGTCCGCCGGCGCCAGGACCGGACATGGTGATCTCGGTGATCGCGTCCGACTCGACGGTGACCGCATTGAACGGCCCGCTGACCGACGCCAGCGGATGACCGGGGTAGATGAAGGCGGGATGCACACGGACTGACAACCCATCCCCGATCCGCTCCGCGGTTCCGATCAGCTTCAGCTCCAGCCCGAGCTCCTTGGCGTACTCCAGATCGTCGGGCTGGATCTGCTCGATCCCCTCGTAGCGGACCTGGTCGAAGTGCACCGGCGTGTCGAATGCGAGCCGAGCGAGGATCGCCATCTTCGCCGCGGCGTCGCGCCCGTCGACATCTTCGGAGGGATCGGCCTCGGCGTAGCCGAGGCGCTGTGCCTCGGCCAGCGCCTGCGCAAACGTCATCCCTGTGCGCGCCATCTCGGTGAGGATGAAGTTGGTAGTGCCATTGACGATCCCGTGCACGCGGTCGATTGTCGAGCCCGCCAGGGACTCCTGGAGCACCCGGATGACTGGCACCACCCCTGCGACGGCGCCTTCAAAGCGCAGCTGGACGTCGTGCGCGCGTGCCGCGTCCCAGAGCTCCTCGCCGTGTTGGGAGAGCAGCTGCTTGTTGGCGGTGACGACATGCCGGCCCGCAGCCATCGCCTTCAGCACGTAGTCGCGGGCCGGGGTGAGCCCGCCCATCAGCTCGACGATTAGGTCCGAGTCCTCAAGGATCTCCTCGAAAGTTCCGCTGGAGCGGGTGAGGACGCCGCTGATCGAGGGCCGGAGACCCGTGATTGTCTCGATCCGGCCTGCACGGCGGGTGAGCAGCTCCGCGAACGCGGCGCCGACCGTGCCCTGGCCCAGCAGTCCTACTCGAAATTCGCCGTTACTCGACGTCACGCGCAGTGAGGTCGTCGTATCGCTCGCGCCTGACGACGATCCGTGCGTCGCCGTCGCGGCAGAAGATCACCGGTGGGCGCGGAATTCCGTTGTAGTTGTTGGCGAGCGCGAAGCCGTAGGCGCCGGTGGCCGGCGTCACGAGGATGTCCCCCGGAGCGGGATCGGGCAAAGGCGCGTCACGGACGATCACGTCCCCGGACTCGCAGTGCTTGCCGGCGATCTGGCAGCGCTCGCTCGCTGGCGCCGCGGGCCGGTCGGCGATGATCGCTTCGTACACAGCCCCATAGAGCATCGGTCGGAGGTTGTCCGACATACCGCCGTCGACCGCAACCCACGTCGACACGTTGCGCTTGACGGTCTCAACCGAGTAGAGCGTGATCGTCGAGTTCGCAACGAGCGCCCTGCCGGGCTCGATCATCAGACGGGGGTCGGCGCCGACCTCCTCGTGGAGTGCCGTGACGAGCGATGCGACGTACTCAGAGATTGTGGGGGGATGTTGTGATGCCGTGTACGCGACGCCGAGGCCCCCGCCGAGGTTGTACGCGGGGAAGCTTCCCAGCGAGGCGAGGGCTCGGACGGCCGAGCGGAATGGCTCGAGCTCGAACAGCTGTGACCCGATGTGGAAGTGCAGCCCCGCGAGCTCAAGGTTTGGGGTTTTGTGGGCTCGTTCGATCGCCGCGGGTGCGTCGGTCATCGAGAAACCGAACTTGGAGTCCGCCTGGCCGGTGGAGATCGCATCGTGCGTGTCGCCGGACACGTCGGGGGTCACGCGAACCATCACCTGCTGGCTAAATCCCAGGTCGCTTACGGCGGCCGCCAGGCGCTCGAGGTCGTCGAAGGAGTCGACCACGATGCATCCGACCCTCGCATGGACGGCTTCGCCGAGCTCGGCAACGGACTTCGCATTGCCATGCACGCAGATCCGCTCCGGCCGGAAGCCGGCCTTCAGCGCCAGTGCGAGCTCGCCGCCCGAGGCGACGTCACAACCGAGCCCCTCCTCAGCAAACACCCGGTACACGGCCGTGCAGGGGAACGCTTTCGACGCGAACAGCACCTGCGAGTCCTCGTGTCGCGCGCCAAGTTCCTCTTTGAATGTTCTTGCCACCGCCCGCAGGTCGTCCTCGGCCACGACATAAGCAGGCGTTCCGAACTCCGCCGCCAGCTCGATCACATCGCAGCCGCCGATCTCGAGATGGCCGTGCGCACTTATCCGCGCGTCGCGGGGATAGACGTGCGAGAGCTGGGTTGGCACCGTCGTCATCGGCGCCGATCATGCCATGCCTGGCATGATCGGCCGGTGCGGCGATTGCGAGTCGTCACCGACGCACTGCCTACGGAGATCGGGTCGCATGACGGCCTCTCGTACTCGCTGTGGGTGCCGCCCGCGACGGTCACGGTTCGTGGAGGGGTTGTGATCCTCCACGGCGCGGGCTCGTGCAAGGAGAGCCACCACGACTTCGCGAGGCTGGTTCTCGCCGCAGGGATTGCGGCGCTGTCGTTCGATCAGCGCGGCCACGGCGCAAGCGAGGGACCGATGGACGACCGCGCGATCACAGACGTGGCGCTCATGGCCGAGTTCCTGCGCGGCCGAATCGGCCGCGATGATGCGCGCCTTGCGCTCCGGGGCTCGAGCATGGGCGGGATGCT
The DNA here is from genome assembly GCA_963849295.1 of uncultured Solirubrobacterales bacterium. Taxonomy (GTDB): domain Bacteria; phylum Actinomycetota; class Thermoleophilia; order Solirubrobacterales; family Solirubrobacteraceae; genus Palsa-465. The sequence continues at coordinate 32,630 of CAWKGU010000005.1, read as the reverse complement.
GGCGCTCCTGGCGGCAGGCGAGGCCAGGGCGGACGCGGTCGTGGCGATCTGCCCAGCGAGCACAGCGGGGATGCGGCGGATGCTCGACCGCGGCGAGCTGTCGTTCAAGGCCGAACGCGCCGTCCTCGGAGCGTTGCTCGAGCAGTCTGACCTGGAAGGGGCAGTTCAGTCGCTCCAGGCGCCGATGCTGCTGCTCCACGCCGAGGGCGACGAGCAGGTGCCTGTCCAGCACTCGCGGGAGCTCGCCGAATGCATGCACGCGCCCGGGAGCAGACTGATCACCGTGCCGGGCGGGCATCACCGCTCGATCCAGCACGATCCGGAGCTGCAGGCCGTCAGCCTGCGTTTCATCGAGCGGGCTCTGTCTGCCCGCTAGTGCTTCGCTGAACCGCTGAGCACCCGATTCAGGAGCTTTCCGGCAGCTCCCGGTGGCGCCGGTGACGGTGTTGCCGAGCGCCTTGCCGGCTCCGCTGACCGCGCCTCCGATGGAGGGGGTGACTCCGCCGAGCTTGCCGCCCAGCGACCCGGTGACCCCGCTGACCGTAGAGCCAACGCTGGAACCGGCGTTTGAGACGGCATTGCCGAGGCCGGATGCGGGAGAGCCGCCGCCCCGCTGGTGGAAGGACCGCCCAGCTGTACGGGAGCGGGGGCATGAGGCGCCGGACCGAGCGGCGTGCTGGCACGCAATACCGGCGTCGCCGCGGCACCTGCACCGGGAGCCCCGCCGGGTGCCGGGGCAGGCGCTACACCGGCCGCCGGGGCGGGTGGCGCAAGGACCGCCGCAGCGGCGGCGGCGAACCGGCGCGCCTGGGTTCCGCCAGCGGCTTTGGCGGGAGAGGCGCTGACTACAACCGCCGCCGGCGAGGACTGTTCGGCAACCTGGGGCCAGCCGCGGAACGACACGACAGCGCTGGCGAGCACGAACACGAGGGCAGCCCCGGCCAGCAGCGATCCAGCGGTCCCGAAACCGGCGATGTATGCCCGCGTTGCACGCACCTGTTCCATCTATCGGCAGTTCCTTCAGGTGGCTTTAGCGTGATGATCTCATGCGGGCCCGGGAACGGTTGGCTCAGCTCGGGAAAGCCGACATCGCATGAGTGTCCCGATGACACGAAAGCCGTCGCGCGCCGTTAGCTTCTTGCCTTCCTCAGAGCTGCGGGCGGCGTAGTGCACGGGGACCTCAAAGACCCGCTCTCCGCGCTGTATCAGCCGCGCGGTGATCTCGGGCTCGATCCCAAACCCCTGTGAGCGCAGCGGAAGGCTGCGGAATAGGTCAGTTCTGATCATCTTGTGACAGCACATGATGTCGCGCATGTAGACGTTGAAAAGCACGTTGCAGACGAACGTGACTAGCCGGTTTCCAAGCACAAAGTAGAACGAGTGGCTCGTATAGCCATCGAAGGCGCGAGTGCCGAAACACGCGTTCGTCCGACCCTCCAGGAGCGGGGCGAGCAGAGTCGAAAGATCGGATGGGTCGTACTCGAGGTCAGCATCAAAGATCGCGGTGAATTCGCCCTTGGCGTGCTCGAGCCCGGTGCGAACCGCCTGGCCCTTGCCCCTGTTGCGCGGATGTTCGAACAGTCGAACGCGCGCATCCCAGCTGTTCTCGCGCAGGATCTCCCGCGTTCCGTCAGTCGATCCATCGTCGACGACAATCAGCTCGAACTCCGCCGGAAGCTCGGTCCTCAAGACGTCGGCGATCGCGCTCTCGACTCGGTCGCGCTCGTTGAATATCGGCATCACGATCGAGAGCATTGGAAATCGGGCGCCGCGATCTTACGCTGGCACCAGCTCGCTTTGCTCGTGCATTCCCTGCGACCGCAGGCCCCCGCGGCGGGCGAGTAGCAGCAGCCAGATCGAACCAGCGATCGCAAGGGCGATGCTCTCGAGCTGCGGCGCGGTCAGACCGATGACGATGCGGTGATTGCGGCGCAGGAACTCCACCAGCAGCCGCTCGAGGCCGGAGAGGATGAGATAGAAGGCGAACAGCGCTCCTGGACGAAAGCGATCGCGCATTCGCCACAGCCACCATGCGACGAGCCCCATCGCAAGCGTCTCGTAGATCGGCGTCGGTTGCACCTTCACCCCCGGCGGCGTCGGCACGGTGCCGTGGGGATAGGACATCGCCCATGGCAGCTTCGAGCCGTCGCAGGTGACGGGCGTGGCGCCGTGGTAGCACCACTTCCCGTAGTCGCCGTCGCCGGAGACCTGGCACCCGATGCGGCCGATCGCGTAGCCGAGCGCGAGCGGCACCGACGCGAGGTCGAGCAGCCCGAGCGTGAGCATTCCGCGCCATGCTCCCCAGCCCAGCACGGCGATCGCGCCGCCGATCACCCCGCCGTACCAGACCAGGCCTGATCCCGAGAACAGGCTCCCAAGCAGGTCGTGCTTGACCGCGCTGTAGTTCTGGATGATGAAGTAGAGGCGAGATCCGACGAGCCCTCCCACCAGCGCCGAAAAGGCCATCTCGTACGCCCAGTCGACCGGCTTGCCGAGCTCTCGCAGGCGGCGTGCGAGGATCGATCCGGCGGCGAGGAAGCCACACGCGAAGACGATCCCGAAACTCTTCAGCGAGACGCCGAGGACATGGATTTCGGGCTTCACCGTGCTTCAGGTTAGGGGGCGGGCGATCACCAGCATCCGGTCATGAAAGTCTGGCGCCCACATGCGATCGTCAACCCGCGCGAGCTCCGCGCCGCGGGTCAACGCTGCCGCGAACCGCGGCGAGTAGCCGCCGATGCGGCCAAGGTAATAGCGAACCGAGAAGGCCTTCGGCTGAGTCGTCATGCGAATCACGCGGAAGCCGTGTCGCTCGAGCAGCCCGGTCAAGCTGGCGCGTGTGAAGTATTGAACGTGGGTGGGAAGCACAGACCACCAGCGCGCTCCCATGCGCCGCGCCACCCGGCTGCCGGCATCGGGAAGCATCAGGCACAGAACCCCATCGGGTGCCAGCGCGCGGCTGACCTGGTCAAGGGCTTCTCCGGGGTTGATGAGGTGTTCGATCACGTCTCCCATCACCGCGGCGTGGAAGTAGGAGTCAGGGAGCTCCGCTTCGTCGAGGTTCTCCGTGCGCACGTCGAGGCCCAGCCGCTCCCGGGCAAACTCTGATGCAAACGTGCTTGGCTCGATGCCGACCGGTTCCCAGGACCGTGCCCTGGCCTCGTACAACAGATAGCCGGTCCAACAGCCGAGGTCCACGATCGGTCCGCGGCTGACAAACCGCTCAATCTCGTCAAGCACGGTTCTGGCTGTTTCGCGCTGACCTGCCTCCTCGGCGATGTAATCCTCGGAGGCAGCCTCGCCGTACCCATCGGCAAGCTCGTCCGCTGCGGGAAAGCGCTCGAGCTGCATGTGCCCGCACACCTGGCAACGCACGATGTCCCCCAGCGCCTGGCCGTAGCGGTCCGTGCTTGGGATTAAGCCGTCGGGGCCGGTCTCGCCGCCAACTCGCAGATGCAGCGGCAGGTCGCTCGAGCCGCAGACGATGCAACTTGAATCAGTTGAGCTGTTGACCACCGATGAACAAGGTAGCCCAGGGCGGCTTGGCTACCATCCGCCGCCGGTGGCAAGCGAACGGGAGAGCAAGCCGTCGGTCGCGGTTGCGATCCCGGCGTATAACGAGGCCGACGGACTCGGCGGATTTCTCGTGGAGCTCGACCGTGCGCTCGCTCCCCACGCGAGCTCGGTTCTGTTGATTGTGGTCGACGACGCCTCTACGGACAACACCTCCGGCGTCGCGGAGCAGACCCGCTCGGAACTGAACGCAAGTCTGGAGTTGATCAAGAATGATCGCAACCTGGGCCACGGTCCGAGCCTGATGGAGGCCTACCGCCGTGCGGTCGCCGCGGAAACGGATTACGTCCTGCAGGTGGACGGCGATGGGCAGTTCCACGGCAGCGATCTGCGACGCGTACTGGTGCTGCTCAAGGACGAGGCCCATGCGGTGTCGGGCGTGCGCCGCTTCCGACAGGACCCGTGGTTCCGGATGATCATGACGCGGCTGGTTCGCTCATACGTTCACCGAAGCTTCGGGGTGCTTGCAAGGGATCCCAACTGTCCGTTGCGCGGCTATGACATGTCGGTCCTCCGTGAGCTCCTGCCCCTGCTTCCGGCGGGTGCGCTCGTGCCCAACCTGTACCTGACGGTGCTCGCTTCTCGCCGCGGCTTGGCCCTGCTGGAGGTCGACGTCAGTCACCGAGTCAGGCGTGGCCGCTCGGCCGAGGGCAGCACCTGGTCGCGAAGTCAGGGCTCGCCGATCCCATGGCGGCTAATGCGCTTTTCGCTCGCTGCCCTGCACGAGTCGCGCGCATTCCGCAATCGGATGGACACCCCCGAGTGGGCGCGCGGAGCCGTGACATGAGTCGCCGTCGTGGGGCCACGGTGTGGTTCACGGGGCTCCCGGGATCCGGCAAGACCACGCTCTCGCGCGCCGTCGAGCGGGCGCTGCTCGACGATGGTCACTCCGCCTACCGCCTCGATGGTGACGAGGTGCGAATGACGCTCTGCGCCGATCTGGGCTTTGACCGCGTTGCGCGGGGCGAGAACGTGCGCCGCGTCGCGCACATGGCCCGGATCCTGGCCGACGCGGGTGTGATTGCCCTGGTCGCGCTGATCAGTCCCTACGAATCGGATCGCGCAGATGCGCGCCGGGTACACGAGGATGTGGGCCTGCCGTTTATCGAAGTCTTCCTCGACACCCCCGTCGAGGTTTGCCGCGAGCGGGATCCGAAGGGTTTGTACGGCCGAGCGCGAACGGGTCAGCTGCATGGCCTAACCGGCGTGGATGACCCTTACGAGCCGCCTCCACACCCTGACATCGACCTTACCCCTGGTCCGCTTCAGCTGAGCGTCGAGAGCGTTCTCGGGGCGCTGGAGCGCGTCGGAGCGCTCAGCCCCGCGCGGAGCTGACCAGCTCAGACCCGGCGTCGAAACGGATTCAAGACGGGCTTCCGGCGGGTGGCCGTGTGCCGATCGTCCCCGGCGACAAACTCGGCAAGGTAGGAGTCCAGAGCCGCAGGCTCATGGAAGATCCGCTCGCCGTAGCTGAAGCTTCCGCTCCACCACAGGCACTGCACGCGCTCCTCCTCGGACAGAGACTCACGGAAGCCCGCGGGGAAATGGTCGCTGGCGCGGCCGTGCATCACGTGATGCTTGAAAACGAACGTGAGCTCGTTGCCCGCGAGGTCGATCAGCCAGTGGTGATGACCCCAACCCACCCATGGCCCTTGAAAGCCGTAGCTCTGCTCCTCTAGCCGCGAGGGAACCTCGATGTATCCCGCCTTGGCGACCCTGACCAGCTCATCGCAGACCCAGATCGGGTCGCGGACGTCCTCGAGTGTCTGCGAACAGATGGCAAAGTCAAATTGCCTGTCGGCAAACGGCCACGGCTCGCGGGAACAGATATCGCGTTGCACCCACGTGCTCGCGTCGAATCGTTCTGCGACGGGATCCGCAGAGGCTCCGTAAAGCCCGCGCTCCTCGTAGGCGAGGATGTCGATCACCCAGTCGGCACGGGCGAATGGGCTCGCGGCCCCGCCCACGTCCAGGACGAGATCGCGATCGTTGAGCTCCGCAAGGATTTTTTCGCGGCTCCGCCCGAGCATCAGCGGCGCCGCGCCTCGATCATCACAGTCCCACCCGCGCCCGCCAGGACTTCCCCAGCTGATGCGATGACTGCGGCTGGGAGTAGCGCGCCCCCGAGCGCCAACGTGAGCGCGCGTTCGGCCGGGTTCATTCGCCGCTGGCGTGCCTGAGGCTGACGAATTGCCGCATACAGATCGAGGCGCCCCGGCAGGCTGCCGAGCAAGCCGTGCAGCCAGCCAAACACGACCTGGCCGCCGCGCCAAAAGCTGACCCGCTCTATCTCCAGGTCTCGGCTGCGGAGCGCGGCCGCGAGCGCGCTCGTGTTCAGGTGCACCAGATGCCTAGGGACATCCAGCGCGAACCAGCGTGCTCCGAACAGTCGCGCCTGCCAGCTTGCGCGATTCGGGACCGCAATGACCAGCAGGCCGCCCGGCGCCAGCAGTTCGCATGCGCGGTCGAGCGAGGCTGCGGGCGCACGCATGTGCTCGAGTGAGTGCCAGAGCACGACCGCGGCCCACTCGCCGGGGCGCTCGTCGAATCGGGTCAGCTCGACGGCGTGAACGTCGGAGCGGTCGCTAGCGCGCTCCAGACCAAGCGCTTCGCGACCGCGCGCATGCAGCGCGTCGAGCAGTGCGCCGTCGCCGCAGCCCACGTCGAGCACCGCACCCCGCGGGCTCCGACGGTCAATCCGGCGCGCCAGCGCGCCGCGCGAGTGGCGCAACAGAAGGTCCCCGCCGGCGCTGAAGCGTCCCGTGGGTGGGCGGTACCAGCCCTCATACGCCGCATCGAGCTCCGCTGCGGTTGGTTGGGGACGAGTGGTCGCCACGCCGCATCGCGCGCACTCGAGCAGGTGCGGGCTACTCGGTTGGGCCGGAGCTCCACACCATGCGCAGCGCGACTCGACGCGGGGATCTAGTTCGCGCTCGGGGGACGCGTTCATCTCGTCCGTGAGCCTAGCCTCGATTGCTGCCGCCGCCCTGCTCGCGCGGCCAGGGCTCGGGTAGCGGGGCTACGATCCTCGCTGTGCCGAAGCCACCGCAAGGCGCGGGGCGCACGCGCTTCGTGCTCGTCGACTCGATGCGCGGACTGCCGCACTCGGCGTTCTCGTCTACCACGTCTCGTTCACGTTCGGTACGCCTCGCTCGCCGGTGTGGCAGCTCGTCTCAGAGCGCTCGAGCGGCGTCCCGATGACGGCCGTCGTCGTGTTCTTCCTGATCTCGGGGTTCGTGCTCTACCGGCCGTACGTAGCGGCTCGCTTCGACGGGACGCCGATGCCGAGCCTGCGGCGCTACGCGGTACGCCGCATCGCCCGGATCGTGCCCGCCTACTGGGTCGCGCTGCTGATCGTCGCAATCTGGTTTGGCATGCATTACGTCTTTACGGCTCACGGGCTCCTCACCTATTTCGGGTTCCTCCAGCTCTACGGCAGTCCATCGACGCTGAATGGGGGGATCACGCCGGCCTGGACGCTGTGTGTCGAGGTGACGTTCTATGCAGCGCTTCCGCTGATCGCGCTCCTTGCCAGGCGGCTTGGCCGCGGTCGGCCAGCGCTGCGCTCGGAGCTGCTGCTGTGCCTCGTTTTGATGCTGATCTCGCTCGGCTGGCAATGCGCCGTATTCGTGACCACCTCCGAACACAGCGACCGAATCTTCGGGCTGCTGACGATGCTCCCCGGATCGCTCGTGCTGTTCGCGGCGGGAATGGCGTTGGCGGTGCTCAGCATCGCGGCCGAGCGCGGCGAACTTGAAGGTGGTGCGCTCACGCTGGTCGCCAGGGCACCTTGGCTGGCATGGCTGGAGGCGCTGGGCGTGGAGTACGCGGTGCAGGAGCTCGGCTTCCTCTATCGACACGGGCTCGCGGCGTGGTGGCTACCGACGCTCGCATTGAAGGCGCTGGCGGCCGCGCTGCTGCTGGCGCCGCTGGTCTTCGGGACCGACGCAGGCGGCTGGCTCCGCCGCGCGCTTTCCGCGCGCGTGCTCCTCTGGCTCGGGGCGATTTCGTATGGGTTCTATCTGTGGCATCAACCGCTCCTCGACAAGCTTGCGCCCCGGCTCGTCCGCGATGGCCCGGTGCTCACCGGTGTAGTGGCAGCGGCGGTCACCGCGGCGGTCGCCAGCCTCAGCTATTACGCACTCGAACGCCCCGTGCAGCAATTCGCAAACCGCTGGCTGCTCGGGGGCCATAGATCCGGTATGAGCCATCGTCATACAGCGCCGGCGTTGCGCCCAGACAAGCCTGCGCCGATCCGAGCGGCGGAAACAACGCGCCCGGGTGACCCGGAAGCGGCTGTGCCCGCGCCACGCGAATGACCACCCACGCTTGCCGCGTTATCGCGGCGATTTGAGTGCACGTCGCTGTCTCGCGGATCAGCGAAATCCGATGTCGGAGCCGATCTCCCGCCAATGGTCCCAGCGCGTCGGGGGCAGCGGCGACCGCTGTCCGTCCGCTGCTGAACCCCGGCTGACGTGCGAGAAACCCGGCGGCCGCTGCGTCCCACTCGGTCACCACCTTGGCGTGGCGCGCAAGGTAGCCGCTTGATCCGAGCGCGAGCCCGACGGCGGATGCCAGCGCGGCGGCAGCCGCCGCCCCGGGCATCGGTAGCCGCCCAAGGCGGGCGAGACCAGGGGCCGCCGATGCGAGTGCTGCGCCGATCAGCACGCCTGGCGCCAACCACGAGGTAAACGGCAGGAAGAAGCTGTGCTGGAGGTTGGAGATCAGCGACCACACCAGCGTCGCGCACGACGCCGTCAGCGCGATCACCCGAGGCCCCGCCTGTGGTTCGCTCGCCGCCAGCGCGAGCGCGCAGGCGCCCGCCGCGAACACCGGAAGTAGGTAGCGGACCGAGCTTTGGACGGCTCCGTAGAGACCCGGCACATCGGGCAGACCGGTGACCGGCGCGTTCGCCCAAACGATCGTTCCGATTGCTACCGCCGCGGCTGCAATAAGCGGGGTGCGGCGGCGAGTCAGGACTGGGATGAGCGCACCGCCGGCGATCAACAGGACCCCGCCCGAGAGGTTGGAGAGGTAGGAGCCGAGGTGGTCAAGCAGCGTCACGCGGAAGCGGTCCGCGAGCGAGTTCGACACGAGCTCCACAGTCAAGGGGACGTGGTCCCCCCACGGCGCGGCCAGAAACGGCCAGAGTGGGGAGCCGTGATCGATGAAGTTGCGCAGGTACCAGACTCCGCCCACGCCAACCGCGGCGAGCACGGCAATGGACAGCGGCATGGCCATCGCGCGCACGCGCGTCCGCTGGCTCCACAACGCCAGACCGAGCACGAGCACACCGAGCAACACCGCGGTGGTCTTCGTGCCGACAGACAGACCGAACGCAATGATCGCGGGGACGAGCAGAAGCGGTCGCTCACGGGCACAGGCACAGAGCGCGGCACAGCACACAAGCCAGGCGGTCGTCGCAAGATCGGTGTCGGGTTTGGGCAGCCCGGCGACCAGCAGCGGGCTGATCATCAGCGCGATCAGCGCAAGCGCCCGCGGCGCCTTCGCCACCGCAACGGCTCTCAGCCCCAACCAGCCCGCCGCGAACAGAAGGAGGTAGCACACCGGCGACCACAGAGTCAGCGCTGCGAATCCGTGCGAGATGCCCGTGAGCCAAGCGAGCAGCACCTCGTTCGTGATCGGGTAGTTGCCGACCGGAAGCCCGTAGTAGAGACTCAGGACGCTCCCGGTGTGGCCGGACTGGACGAAGCCGACAACCTCGGGGATGTGGTAGGTAACGCCATCGAAACCAGGCGTCGGGCGATGGAGAATCGTCACGCCGACCGCGAGAACGCCGCCACCGAGTGCCCCGAGCGCCGCGCGGGACGGTAGGTCGAGTCCCCGGTACCACCGGGCCAATTCGCTTCTTGCTGCGATAGTGGGCGCTGGGAGCCAAACGCGGGCGGCAAGGGACGTCAACAGCGCGGTGGCGGTGAGCGCGGCGGCCGACCCTCCGAGCCCCACCAGCCCTAGCGCCAACGCCTCCAGCACCGCCCCCGCGGCAAGCAGCACGGCGCTGCTCACGACCCGCTCCAGACCGGCTGGGCTCAGCAACGATGACAGTCGGAAGGCGGCCGTCCACAACGCCCCGAGCGCAACGACCAGCAGCAGATGCGCGGCGAGGACCGACAGGCCCATCAGGGCATCAGCTTGCGCGATCGCCACAGGCCGCGCCGGTGCAGCACCAGCCGCATGGCGGTCCAAAGCGTCTTCAGCCCGTACACCGCCGCTGGACCGAGCCTGATCGAGGAGGCGTCGTCGAAGTAGCGAGAGCGCGCGGGCACCTCGGCGATCCGGAAGCCGAAGTGAATCGCCTGCATCAGCATCTCAGAGTCGAACGCGTAGTCGAGCGAGTTGCGCAGGAACGGGACCGTCATCAGCAACTCACGCGAATAGGCGCGGTAGCCGGTGTGCAGCTCGCTCAGGCGGGTCCGGAGCACGCGGTTCTCGAATGCGGTGAGCGCGCGGTTAGCCACAAACTTGTAGCGGGGCATGCCTCCCGCGATCGCTGACCCTGGCTCGGCGAGACGCGAGCCGAGCACCAAATCCGCCTCTTCGTGGATGATCGGCTCGATCAGCTTGGGGATCAGCTCGGGTTCGTATTGCCCGTCAGGGTGGAGCATCACCACGACTTCGGCCCCCCGTCGGAGCGCCTCGAGGTAGCACGTCTTCTGATTGCCGCCGTAGCCGACGTTGTGCGGATGCCAGATGAAGTGCAGCGGTAGCGCCTGCGCGAGCTCCGCAGTGGCATCGCTGGAGCCATCGTCGACGAGGATCACTTCATCGACCGTCTGGGTCGGGATGGCTCGAAAGGTCTTCTCGAGCGTACGCGCGGCGTTCAACGCCGGCATAACGACGACTACCTTGGGATGAGCCATCAATCCAGGTCGCAGACGGCGATCAGATCGAGTGCTTTGTCAAGAGGCTCGTGCTGGAGCGAGAAGTCCTCACGGCTGATCTCCCCGGCGCCCGGGAGCGGAACCTTGCGACTGCGAGTAAGCCGCCGGTCGTAGAGCAGCTGGCGGACGCGACGGGGGACCAAGCGGCGGAGGCGGAGCGGATCGAGCGCCAACGCCCGCTCGAGCTCTCGGCGTTCGCGTTCGACGATCGATTGGTAGCGATCCGAGCCGTAGAGCCCAAGCAGCTCGACGGTGGCGAAGCGCGTCAGACACAGCTCTCGCAGTGCCTCCGGGTCGAATTCGACGAAGTGGTACGGATCGATCACCTCGTCCGGCCGGCCGAACGTGAGCCGATTAGGGGTGACGAACAGCGCCCGTCCGCCTGGTTTGAGCACTCGGGCCGCCTCAACGAGGATCCGCTCCGGGTTCGGGACGTGCTCGATCGCCTGCACGCAAATGACCGAGCTGAAGCGATCGTCGGCAAGAGGAAGGTCGCGCATGTCAGCGGCGTGCGTCTCGCGCTGCTGCCCGCGCAGCGCACCGGGGTCGATGTCGACACCGACCGTCTCCCTCGGCGCCAACTCGCGGTACGAGTGACCGGTCCCGCAGCCAAGGTCAAGCGCTGGACCGTCCGGCAGCAGGTCCGCGCACAGCCTGTAGGCGGCAACGTGGCGCTGAAAAGTCGGGTTAACCCACCGCGCGCGGTCGAAACGCGCTCCCCGGTGATCACGGCGCAGATCGCTCGAGCCAGAACGAGGTGCCGTGGCGTCGGAAGCGGTTCTCAACGGCAGCCCAGAGAGCGTCGAAGCGGCTCCCGAGCTCCGAGCAATTCGTGATCCACCAGCACGGGAACCGAACCGTGAAGCCAGCTCCACCGCCGAGCAGCCAGGCGGCGAGCACGTACTGCTCAACGTAGATGCGCCCAATCCACTCCAGGAGGTCGCATGCGCCGGCGATCGCGTCCTCATAGGCGCCGCGTTTGGCTTCGAAGCGCTCGGCGAGCGGGGCCAGCGGCGGCGCGCCGTCCCAGCCCCAGCGCGGTCGCAAGTCAAGGGAGTACTCGGGAACGAGTGCAGGTCCTGCGCCCCGCACCCGCTCCAGACCCCGGCACAGCAGCACGTCGAGCGCCGCGCGGGGGCCTGAGGGAGACCTGCTCATAGAGCACTAGAGGGTATCCGTCGGCACGCCACGCCTCTCTGAGCGCGTCGCGGCTCGGCGGAGCCCGGCGGCCTGGCAGCCGCTAGTGTCGGGTCGTGACAGATACCGCCTCGCACAGCTCCTACGACTCCGTATATGAGGAAGTCAGGGCGCTCACTTGGTACCACACGATCGAGCTTCCCGGGGGTGTCCTCACACCTGGCGAGTACGACACCCACCGCGCGCCGCCAAGATCCCATTTCCTGCGGAGCTGGTGGGCAAGCGCTGTTTGGACGTCGGGACTCACGACGGTTTCTGGGCGTTCGAGATGGAGCGTCGCGGCGCCACGGACGTCGTGGCCATCGATCTGGACGACCCCCGCAAGGTGGACTACTCCGACCCTGTACCGCCTCTTCCCGATGACGATGCGGCCTTCATCGACCGCCGCGCCCGCCCGACTGCGTTCGCATGTGCCCATCGCGCGTTGCGCTCACAAGTAATCCGCCGCGATGTGTCGGTGTACGACGTCGCGAGCGAGGACCTTGGTGAGTTCGACTTCGCGTTCATGGGCACCCTGCTGCTGCACCTCCGAGATCCGGTTCGAGCACTCAGCGCCGTGCGAGGCGTACTGCGGCCAGGCGGGCGCTACTCGTCAACGATGTGGTCTCGCTTGCTCTGTCGCTGCTACATCCCCGCCGTCCGTTGCACGAACTGTCGCTGCTACCGGCGCGACCGTCCTGGTGGTTGCCAAATGCGCAGGGGCTACGCCGCTACGTTGAGAAGGCGGGGTTCAACCTGGTGGGCGCCGGAGGGCCGTATCCGCTGCCGCGAGGCGCCGGCTACGCGCGGGCGCCGCTGCCACGAACACCGTTCAACTTTGCATGGCGGAAGCTGCACGAGCGCTGGATGGTCCATGCCTGGGTGCTTGGCGAGGCCCAGTGATCTACTGGCGCTAGACGAATCGACCTTCGCGCTCCGCCAGCAGCACCGCGACGTCCGGTTCGACGGCGGGCCGGCCGGTGGTGTCCGCCTCCTCCCATGCGGCGAGAAACGCGGGAGCAATCTGTTGCAGCCAGTAAAGCCCTGCCCGCTCCCATACGAGCGGGCCCAGGTAGGGCAACCCCCAAGGGATGACCCGCACAGCGGCCGGGGCCCATCTTCCAGCACGTCGGCTTCTTAGTGCGTTTGCGAACTTGTTCCGGAACCAGGGCGGGATGTCTGGATGCAACCGGCAGAACTGCCATTCAGTAGCCGCGAGCATAGGCGCGCGCGCCCTCCATATATCCACCGTCATCGGCCGCCAGTGGTCCACCACGGCACGGCGGTTGAGCTTCACGCGCAACCCGTGCTCGCGTGCCCGATATCCCCAGTCAGTGTCTTCGTAGAGGTACGGAAGCCGCACCTCGTCGAAGCCGCCAACCCGCTGCAGAAAGCTTCGCTTGATCGATGCGTTAGCGCCGTACAGGTGGGCCCACGTCGCGTCCTCGCTGAGGATGCTGACGAAGTCGAACTGAAATCGATGCTCTAGCCACTTCATGAATGGGGTGACCTTGAGGCCCCTCGCCCAGCGGATCAGCCCGACGACCGCTACCTCTTCCTCGGGGAAGCGTCGATGCCACGTCAGGTGCTCGGAGACGAGCTCGGGCACGGGAATCGTGTCGTTGTCGGTGAACAGGACCACCGGGGCTCGCGCAGCGCTCCAGCCTGTGTTCCGATTCCCGGCCAGCCCAGCAACCTTTCCGGTGAGCAGTCGCACCGGATACCTGTGATCGCCGATCGCCCGGCGGACCGCGTCCAGGTCAGGCTCCGCGCGATCGGCAACGACGAGCAGCTCGAACGCTTCAGGGCTGACGTCCTGGTGGTCGTATCCGTCAAGCACTCGACGGAGGACGGGGTAGTTGCCGATCGTCGACAGCACCACGCTGAGCTGAGGCACCGCCCACTCTACGTCAGGAGCTGTCTCGACCACGAGCCGAGGATGGCACAGGTACCCGCTCGCTAAGCTGGCCGGCCGCGTGGCAGTCGAGGCTGAGTTCCGGTTCGATCCCAATCGCGAGCAGGCGGAGCTGGCCGAGTACCTGGGCGGGTGCTTCGAGGTCGAACGGCTGTGGCGCTGGCAAGAGCAGCTCGATGCCGAGGTGTCCGCAATCGATGACGAAGCGACCTTCTACAGAACATCGACCGGCTACCTGTACAACCTGACCGCGTTTGCGATGACTGGGGCGAAACTGCCATACCTGCGAGAGCTGACGCGACGCGTGCGCAGTGGCGCGCGGGTACTCGATTACGGCTGCGGGGTCGGCTCGGATGGACTGATGCTCATGGAGGGCGGGTATCGGGTCGAATTCGCCGACTTCATCAATCCGAGCACCGAATACCTTCGCTGGCGCCTCGCGCGCCGAGGGCTCAGCGCTCCGATTCACGACCTCGACCGCGGAGTGCCAGCGGGCTTCGATGCGGTGTACGCCTTTGATGTGATCGAGCATGTGCAGGACCCGTTCTCGCTCCTGGCCGAGCTAGAGAAACGCGGCCGCCTGATCGAGGTGAATTTCCTCGAGCCGATCGAGGGCGACCAGGAGCGCGTTCACCCGCTGCCGATAGGCGCGTTACTCAAGCACGCGGCCTCCCGCCGTTTGCTCGCGTACAAGCTGCTGCATGGTCGCTCGCACCTTGTTCTTTACGAGCCCGAACCGAGCTCCTCGCTATCCGCGATGCTAAGCCGCACTCGAATCGGGGGCATTCGCTTGCAACGCCAGGCGCTTAGCGCCGTGGCCGCGCGAGTACCACGGCGTGCGGGTCCCCGAGCCAAGCCACCGTGAGGAGGTATCGGCCCTGTTGAGTTCTCAGCTGACGAGGATCCCAACGATGACGCGGCCAACCGCGTCCAGGAGGGATAAATAGCCGTCGAGGGGCGTCGAGCAGTTCGAACCCGCCCGCCTCGATCATCCGGGTCAGACCGGCTGGGTTTGGGTACCACCACCAGGGCCTTCCTCGGGCGTCGAGCCTGGCGAGGGGCGCCCGCGGAGATCGCAGCGCCAGGAAAAGGTCGATCCCATCAACCACGATCAGAGTGCCCTTGCATACCTCGCGCATACGCTCGAGCGCTCGTACGGGGTCGCGGAGATGGACGAGCAAACTCCCGAGATAGACCAGGTCGAAGTGTCCCACCTCGGCCTCGTCGAGATCGTAAATGCTGCGATCTAGGCGCCTCACCGTGGAGCCAAGCGCCTGGCGCGCGATCTCGAACCCGTCGCCATTTGCGACCCGTGAAGCAAGTGCGGCGATCGTGCCTTCTTCGCTGCCGAACGGCCACTCCCAGGCATTGGGATCTAGCAGGTCGATCCCGACGACCTCGCTGGCCCCCCGGCGCTCCATCTCAAAAGCCCAGAAACCGTTGAATGTGCCGACGTCCAGACAGCGCATCCCGTCGAGCTTCGCCGGGAAAGGAACGCGCTTCACGACCCCGCGATGGTCGAGCCATCCTGGGGTCACTAATCCTGGCGCCAGCTCGATCGTGTGGTACCACTGGATCGCCTCCACGCGCTCACGCAGGCTCGCCTCCTGGCTCTGGAGCGCCATCCGCGCCCACGCTAGCATCTCGCCTCCGCTTCAACCCATGGCGCGGGCTCGTCAGTGAGCCGCGTCAGACCGGGATTCCGATGTGCTTGACCCGCAGACCACGATCATCGACACCGTACGTTCACTACTGCGGAGGCGTTCGGCGGACGAGGAGAAACTGAGCCTGGACGCCGACCTGTGGGATGACCTCGGGCTCGACTCGCTCGAGGTCGCAGAGCTTTCGGCGACGCTGGAGGACAAGTTGGGACGCGATCCCTATTCCGCCGGTTCCGATTCCGCGCACCATCCGCGAGGTTCTGGCGTTCTACGAGACGTGACCTTCTGATGTTGATCGAGCTGCTGCGAAGCGCAGCGCAAACCGCGCCCACGCAGCCCGCGATTATCTCGCCCACCGGCTCGGTGACATACGAGGAATGCGTGTCGCGCAGCGAGGCGCTGGCTCGCGGACTTCACGTCCGCTCGATCGAACGATTCGCGTGTATGGTGGACGAAGTCCGCGAGCTAGTCGCGCTTCTTTGCGCTGCGAGTGCGAGCGGTAGCGAGGCGTGTGTCTACCCAGACACTCTGGACGAGCAGAGCATCGAACGGCTAGCGCAGCGCCTGGACCACTCCGTGCTGGTTACCGACCACTCGCTTGCGCTTGAACGCCCGCGGCCCGTAATCCTGGACGGGCTTGCCGCGCATGACAGCTCCCTCCCACCTCGCCCAGAGCGGACGCCGGCGCTGATCCTCACCACCGGAACGACGGGCCATTTCAAAGCCGCGCGTCACGACTGGGCACGCCTGGTCGAGGCCACCAAGCGAGCCGACGAGCCTCCACGCGCTCGTTGGCTGCTGGCATACAACGTTCACCAGTTCGCCGCGATTCAGGTGGTGTTGCACGTCCTCGTGAACCGAGCGACGCTGGCAGTGCCCGCCTCTCGCCGGGCCACGGACATCGTGGCCGCGATCCGTGACCTCGGCATCACGCATGTGAGCGGCACGCCGACGTTCTGGCGTCTCCTCTTGGGAGCCCTCGATCCCCGTGTCGCAGAGACGCTTCCGATTCAACAGATCACCCTCGGCGGCGAGGCCGTGCCTGAATTCTTGCTGGTCAGATTGCGAGGTCTGTTCCCCAGGGCACGCATTTCTCAGATCTACGGCGCGACCGAGTTTGGCACCAGTGTGTCAGTACGCGACGAGCACAGCGGCCTGCCTGCTTCGGTCCTTGCTCGCGGCGACGACGCCGACGTTCAGTTCCGGATCGTCGATGGTCAGCTGCATGTTCGCTCCCACATCGGCATGGACGGCTATTGGGGGGAGAAGAGCGTTACAGCCGAGTGGCGGCCGACTGGTGACTTGGTCGAGGTCAGAGATGACCGCATCTATTTCGTGGGCAGAGCAGGCGACACGATCAACGTGGGGGGGGTCAAGGTTCATCCGCTTCCGGTGGAGGATCGAGTGGCAGCCGTTGCAGGCGTGCAGCTAGGACGGGCTTATGGCCGGTCGAATCCCGTGACCGGCCAGATCGTTGTGCTCGACGTCGTTCCAGCGGCAGGTGCCGACCGCGCCGCGCTGGAGGAGCGAATACGGGAGGCGTGCGCATCGCTGCCGCCCGCCGCTCGGCCACGGAGGATCCGATTCGTTGACGAGCTCGATGTCAGGGGTCACAAGATCGCCCGAGTCGACGCAACAGTGACCCCCGAGTGACGCCCGGACGTTCGGTGATCGTGACCGGCGGTAGCCGCGGGCTCGGCGCGACGCTGGTGGATGCGTTTCTCAGGGACGGCGATCGCGTTGCCACCTGTAGCCGCACTCCTACCGCGGAGATCGAGGCCTGGGCTTCAGATCCGCAGCTTGCCGAGCGCTTCCACTATGAGGCATTCGACATCACCGACCGCAGCGCGTGCGCAGCCTTCATTGCGGGCACGGTGGCGCGCTTCGGGAGCATCGAGGTGCTGGTCAACAACGCAGCCTGCTGTACACGCAGGCGTCCTCGGACTAACCCAGGAAGATGACGTGGACGCGGTTATCGACCTCAACCTGAAGGCCACGATCCACGTAACAAAGTTGGCCGTGCGCCACATGCTCGTGTGGGGTACC
This sequence comes from uncultured Solirubrobacterales bacterium, assembly GCA_963849295.1. Lineage (GTDB taxonomy): Bacteria > Actinomycetota > Thermoleophilia > Solirubrobacterales > Solirubrobacteraceae > Palsa-465. The sequence continues at coordinate 15,357 of CAWKGU010000005.1, read as the reverse complement.
GGCCGGGTGATCAACGTCTCGTCGATCGCTGGCCTTGGTGGCTACCGTGGACTGTCCGTCTACGGCGCAACCAAAGCCGCGCTCGACGGCTTTACGCGATCACTTGCGCGTGAGCTGGGTGCGCGTGGTATCACCGTCAATTCCGTGGCACCGGGATACCTCCGCACCGATCTGAGCCACGGCCTGACCGCCGAACAACTCGAGCAGATCGCGCGCCGCACCCCCCTGGGTCGCCTTGGACACCCCGCTGATGTGGCCGCGGCGGTGAGGTTCTTGGTCTCGCCGGAGGCAAGCTTCATCACGGGACAAGTCCTCGTTGTGGATGGCGGGCTGACCGCCTAACGACACTTGCGCGCCGCGAGCAGGCCGTATCCGAGGGTGCCATCGTCCCACAGCCGCTCGAGGAGCACGCACGCTGCGACAAACCTCTCCAGTTGACGTTCGCCGAGCAAGTCGATCAGGGCCTCTCGGTGTCGCTGGGCGTTCTTGCGCCAGCGCCCGAAGGTTGGACGGGTGACATCCGTCAGATCGAGCTGCTGGTCCACCGCCAGATGCTCTGCGCGCATCAGTTCCGCGTAGCGAGCACGCGGTTCCATTCGAGCGTCTCCAAACACCTCGCGAAGCAGTGTCAGCGGCTCGAGCTGCCGACGCACCTCGAGGAGTGCCATCGGGCGTCGCAGCATGATGTCGCACAGGGCGATCCTTCCCCTTGGCCTCAGTACTCGCGCACATTCTTGAATCAGCTTGTCGCGAGCTCGCATCAGATGTGAAGACTCCAGTACCCAAACTCGATCGAACGACTCATCCGGGAGCCCGTTGTCCATGCCGTCGCGTCGCTCGCACCGCACCGCTGCTTGCACCCCCACTGCTGCGGCTCGGGCACGGGTCGCCTCCACACCCGTCTGGCTGGTGGTGATCGCCGTTACGGACGCGCCGTAGTTTGCAGCGAGCACGCAAGCCGTCGAACCGGTCCCGCAACCCACATCGAGGACGCTAACCCCCGGTTCGATCAACGCGGCTTCCGCCATCAGCCGCGTGAGCTCGCCGGTGGCGGTTTCAAGCTTCTCGCCCCCGCTTCGGAATACCCCGTAGTGGAGGTCATCCCCCAGGAGCAGGCTCCAAGCGGGGGTTACGCGGTCGTAGTGATGCTCCGGATCGTGGAAGAGCTGCGTCAACTCGCGGTGGACTGGCGCTCGTCGCCTGGCGGCGTCACGTCACCGAGCGGCTCGCGGGCGTCCGGCTGTGGACCGCCTGGGCGCTGCTCCGGCGGTCCGAAATAACGGACCACTCTGGCGGGTTTTCCCGCCGCGACACAGTACGGCGGAATCGGGCGGTCGATCGCCGTCTGGCTCGCGATCATCGAGCGCTCACCGATGTCCGCCTGGATCGTGCACTTATCCGAGACGCCAACCCCGTCGCCGATCTTGATCGGACGAAAGTCATAGCCCTGCTCCAGCCAGTGACGGTCGTGCCTGGCGTAGCGGTGATAGCCATCGACGATCAACGTCGACTGACCGAACGCGCACCGGTATCCAATCTCGATCGACGTTGCGCACTGGATCAAGCAGTTCGAGGTGAAGACGGTTTCGGCGCCGATCACCACACGACCTCGACCGACGATCTCGCAGACGAATCCGCGCCGGAAGTCCACCCCCGGGCCGACGATGAACGTCCCGTTCTCGGGGATCTCGAGCTGAAATCCAGGCCCGATCCGCACTGGGCCTTTGAACTCGACCCGGCAGTGCCTATGGGTCACGCGGATGAGCTCGACGAGAAACCTGCTTCGCAGCCTCGGGTACAACCGATGCCCTACCAGCCAGGGCGTTTGCGCTAGACCACGGGCCACGGCAATCGATCACGAGGATATCCCGGCGTCTCCGACGCCGCAGCCCCCGAGCGGAACCGGCTGATCGATCATTGCTGAGGTGAGCGGCGAGGGCCGCACGAGCAGCGGCATCGCCGAGCACGCCACCACGACCGCAAGCGGCTCGAGCGTCGCGCGGTAACGAGTTCCCGATTCGGTCGTGTAGACGATCGAGGCGGCGAGCGCGAGGGCGAGCACCGGCAGCACAAATGACCTCCGGCGCCGCCACCGCCACAGTCCGCTGAGCGCGAGCACGAGGATGATCCACCACATCACCATCCCAACCGCGCTGAGCGCCCGGGAGCGACCTTCGAAATGCGGCTCGTCGAGGATGTGCGACGGGCGGCGGACATCCCACGTCCGGGTCAAGCCGTTCCAAAAGAACGCCTCTACGAGCGAAGCTGGATGCTGCTTGATATACGTGGTTATCAGATGCTCTAGCTTCGCGTGCATGGTGATATCCGGCAACGGACGACGCGGATCAAGGATGCGTTCGGCCTGCGGAACACTCAGGCGCCAGGCGTACGGGAAGACCGGATCGCTGGCGGCCTGGGAGTTGAACGTGCCGAAGCCGGCGGCATCTTGGATCGAGATAGGGAGGAACCCGTGTAGGACAACGGCGTTGCGAACCGTCCAGGGGGCGACCACCAGCACCGCAACCAAGACGCCGACCGCTGCGAGGCCCGCACCGCGGCGCCACCCGGCGCTGGCAAGCCAGGCGACCGCCACTCCGGCGATCAGCAGGATCGAGCTCGGACGCGCTAACAGGTTGAGTCCAACGAGCGCGCCGGCAAGCGCGGCACGCCGAATGGTTGCCGGGCGCTCGAGGCATAAGATTAGTGCGGCGAGCGTTAACGGGATCGCGATCGATTCGGAGTAGAGCAGTCCGTCCCACTGCCAGATGTTTGGATAGACGGCGACGATCAACGCTGTCGCGACGCCAGCCCTACGTCCGAAAACGCCCCGCGCCAGCCACCAGCTGAGCAAGACCGTCAGTGGCGCTAGGACCAGCGCCTGCACGACCTCGACCCGGACGTAGTGGGATCCCAGAATCGCGTAAAGCACGCCCAAAAATGCCGGATACAGGGGGGCCTTCCAGGCGCTCGCATGGGCGATGCCGTACGGAGCCATCGACCAGAACCAATGACCCGCCGCAATGAACTTGCCCTCGGTGTTGTACTCCGGCGCGTCGCCAGCCAGCAGCACGTGCCGCCGCACGATCACGAACGCCAACACGATGCCGGCGTTCAGGGCCATCGCGAGCGCTACCAGCAGCTGCTCGCGCCTACCTATGCCCCGTCGTTCCAGGCGCCGCACGCGGGGACTGTATCCCTCGTCACAGAGATGAAGGACTAGCGCCGCGCGCCGAGCTCAGCGTCGTCCTCGGGAGCGACGCCTGCCAGCCCGTAATGATGCGTCAGAACCACGTAGAGCACGCGAATGGCGAGCCCGAGCGCCATCGCCGCGGAGAGCCAGCTCGCTCCCGCGCGCCCGGCCGGCCTCCGGTGACTCGTTAGTCGGGGCGTTTCGAGACGATCGCGCGATACCAGTCACGCATCGGGCTGCGCTGTGGCGGCCTATGGAGTCCGAGCATCCTGACATCCACAAACCCGGCGGTCGACAGCCACGTCTGCAGCGCGGCCCAGTTCGGGTACCACCAGTTGAAGTTCGTGACGCGGCTCTGGAAGTGCGCGACCGGGCGGCGGGGGTGCAGCAGCGACAGGCGCAGCGATACTCCCTCGAGCTGGTACAGCCGCCCGCGCGGGGCCAGCACGTCAAAGATCCGCTGCAGGCCGAGCACCGGGTCCCGCAGGTGGACGAGCAGTGCGCCCATGAAGGCCACGTCGACCGGCCCGCCGATCGCCTCGGTCGTGAGCTCAAGGACGCTACAGGTCACTCGTCGGACGGCGGAGCCGCGCAACTCGGCAGCGATCCGGAAGCCGCGGCCGATCTCGATCCCCCACTCATCGGCGGTGCGTTCGATCGCGGCGCGGTTCCGTGGGAGCAACTGCGCGTCGCCGACGCTGTCGATGTCGATCGCGACGACCTCCGCCCCCCGCCGCTCGAGCTCGAAGGCCCAGAAGCCGTCGAACGTGCCCACGTCGAGCGCTCGCAGCCCGCGCAAGTCGTCGGGGAGGACCCTGGCCGCCGTCTGGCGCAGGTCGATCCGACCTGGGGTCAGGACTCCGGGCGCCAGCTCGAGCGTGTGGTACCAGTGCGGGTTGGCCGCCACCGCCCTGCGCGCCGCGGCTACCCGGTCCGTAGTTGTCGCGTGGACGGCCACCACCGGCGATCGTACTGTTCCCCTACGACCGCGCGGCCACGTACCCGGCCGCTTCGCGGACGAGCGGCTGCTCGAGCCGCCACGTCGCCGCGACGGTCACGCCGGCGTAGGCGAGCAGCTCGGCGAGCGCCACCGGGGCGGTGCGCGGCCCGGTCTCCAGGGCCCGCGCGAGCAGCACCACCCCCGTGGCGGGGACGGTCGGCAGCACGGCTCTGGCGGCGTGGCGGATGAACACGAAGCCCTCGAACAGCCGCGTCAGGTACCACGCCCGGAGCGCGAGGCTGACCGCGGCTCCGACGCCGATCCCGATCGCGAGGCCCGTGAGGCCGTGCGCGAACAGCAGCGGCAGGCCGACGCCGAGCAGCACGACGGTCGATGCCACGGATTGGACGGCGATCGGCATGGTCCTCGCCCGGGCCCGGAAGTAGTCGTCCCAGTTGAAGCCGATGTGGCCGATGGCCGCCACGACCCCGGTGATCTGGAGCAGGCGTCACGGCCGGCCGCCACTTCTCGCCGACGCCGAAGCGGACCAGGTCGGAGGCGAACAGGGCCAGCGCCGATCCCGAACGGCATCGCCCACATCAGGGCGAGCCGGTTGACCTTCACGAACGACTCGCGCAGCAGGTCGAGCCGGTTCTGCATGGCGCAGATCGCCGGGTACAGCGTGCCGCTGACACGAGATCGTCGAGCTTGGTCGTGAACGCGGTGATCGTGGCCGCGAGCGCGAGGCTCCGACGCCGGCCAAGCCGAGATGGGCGTTGGTGGCGATCGCCGTCGCGTTGGCGAGGATCACGCTGCACAGCGTCGCCACGAACAGCGGGCCCGGAGAACGAGGCGTAGACGCGCAACGACGCCCCGGTCGTAGCGCCAGCGCAGCCGGTAGGGACGAGCACGGATCGCCGCGATCGCGCCCGCCCAGGCGCCCGCCGAGAACCCGATCGCGAGCGCCCAGTAGCCGGCGCCGGCAGCCGCCAGCCCGATCGCGACGACGAACCCCACGACCGGCTCGACGCGCGCGCAGCGCGCGCTGTCGCACGAAGTCCATCTCGCCGGTAGAAGACCCACAGCGGCGCCTGCAGCGCATCGGCCGGCCAGCACCGTCAGGAGCACCGCCCCGGGGCACCAGCTTCCACTGGCCGTAGACGACCGCGACCACCGGCAGCGCCGCGGCGAGCGGCACCATCGCCAGCGCCGTGACCAGGACCTCGAGCGTGAACGCGCGCTGGAAGGCGAGCTCCTGATCGGCCTCGTCCTGCTGGATGTACTTGTCGCTGATCCCGACCAGCTTGAGCCGCGCCAGCACGCCGAGCGACACGACCAGCACGCCCCAGACCCCGTAGTCGGTCGCGCGGACAGCAGCGCGGCGAGAACGAACCCCTGAACCAGGCCCAGCGCGCTGAGCCCGACGTCGAAGCGCGGTGTTGATCGAGCACCCCGCGAGCCGCGAACGACGCGCAACGTCCGGCCGCCGGTGTCGAACTCGTCCGGGCCGGTCACGCTCGGGCGGGCGTCCCTGGGTTGCGATCTCGAGACCGCCGGTGCCACGCAGCCGACGATCGTATCGGGGCCCGGGGCTACCCTTCGGACTCACGATGCGGCCAAACGTCCTGCTCATCGTGCTCGACGCCGCGCGCCGCGACGCGGTCGAGCCCTACGGCGCGCCGCCGGCACGCACTCCCGCGATCGCCGATCTGGCCCGGCGCGGGCGGCGCTCCCGCACGCCTATGCCAACTCGAGCTGGACGCTGCCCTCGCACGCCTCGATGTTCACCGGGCAGCTCCCGCGGCCGCTCGGGCTGCGCCAGCCGCCCGGCGGACGCCCGCAGGCGCCGCGCCGCGCTCGAGCGCGGCGGCCGATCGGTTGCTCCCGCACGTCCTGCGCGAGGCCGGCTACGCCACCGCGGCTTCAGCACCAACCTGTGGGTCTCGCCGACCGCCGGCTTCGACCTCGGCTTCGACAGCTTCAGTACTTCACCAGCGGGCGCCAGGAGCGGATGAACCAGCTGCTCGGACGGCGGCCTGCGGGCCGCGCTCGCCTGGGCGCGCGAGGGGCTGCGCTCGCGCGCCGACGACGGCGCCGCGACGGTCGGGCAGCGCGCTGCGCGCAGTCGATCGCCGCCTGGGCGGGGCAGCCCGACGTTCTGGTTCGTGAACCTGGTCGAATGCCACTCGCCGTACCTGCCACCGCGGCCCGTGGAACGACCTGGCGCGCTGCGGGCCGCGTCCGCGGCGGCGCTCGAGGCCGCAGCGCCACCTCAGCTTCCAGTCGATCTGCCTGTTCGTCGCCGGGCGCCACCGGATCCCCGAGCCGCGCTGGAGCGGATGCGCCACCTGTACAGGCGCGCGATCGCGTACATGGACGACTGGCTTGCGGGCGTGCTGGAAGCGCTCGACCGCGCGGGATCCTCGAGCGAGACGCTGGTGATCGTGACCTCAGACCACGGCGAGAACTTCGGCGAGGAGGGCCTGATCGCCCACGGCTTCTCGCTCGATGAGCGGCTGATCCACGTGCCGTTCGTGATGCGCCGGCCCCGGCGCGCCGGAGCTGACCGAGGCGTTCACGCTCGCCGAGCTGCCAGCGACTCATCGCGCGCGCTGCCGAGATCGCCGATCACCCGTGGGCCGAGCCGTCCGCCGGGGATTGCCGTGGCTCAGTACGACTCGATGGGCCCGGCCACCGATCCGCGCGTGCAGAAGTTCGTCGAGAGGTGGGGCGTTGACGAGGCCGGGGTTTCGCGGCTGACCGCCAGCACTTCACGGCCGCGACCGACGGGCGGTGGAAGGTGGTCGTGCGCGACGGAGCGGAATTGCTCTACGACCTGGACGCCGATCCACTCGAGGAGCGTGCGCTCACCGCGGCGCCATCCGGGTTCGAGGCGCTGCGCGCCGCGGCGCAGGAGGCCGCTCGCGGAGCCGGCAGTCGCGCCGGTGCCCGCGGACGAAGTCGCTGCCCCTTCGGGCGAAGAGCTCGCCGCGCTCGAGCAGCAGATGAAGCTGCTCGGCTACATGTGAGCCTGCTCTCGGGCCGGCTCACAGCAGCAGTGTGCGGCTGCGAACGCTGCCCAGGGCCATGGCCGCGAACCCGACGACGTCAGCGGCCACCCCCGCGGCCGCGACCAGGGGCGCGCGGCGCCGGCCGTAGCTCCGTGCGTGCCGGGTCACGGTGAGTACGATACGGAGCCGCCAGCGCGGCCGGATGAGATCGGCGCGTGATCGCTGCCGCGAGTGCGCCGGCCAGCGCGAGGTCGAACCTCGCCGATCGCGGGTTCAGGAACCAGCGACGATAGAAGAAATGCTCCCGGCAGCTCCGGCACCCGCGCCGCGGCCGCCGGGAAGAACCGCAGCCGAGCGCGCTCGGCGACATAGGCCCGCGGGCCGCGGTCGAACACGGCGTGGTGAACGACCGCGCCGTGGCAGAACACAATGCGGACTCCCAGCCGCCGGGCGCGCCAGCCGAACAGCACGTCCTCGCCCATCTCGATGCCCCGGGCGGGCCGGAACAAGCTCTCGAAGCCGCCGATGCGCTCGAACAGCTCGCGCCGGACGAACAGGTTCGCGCTCTCGTAGAGCGCCGAGGGCTTGTCCACCCAAAGCGTGCGGTCGAATGGCGCTATCGGCCGGTCAGGATCAGGGAGTACCGCGCCGTGCACGTAGTCCGCCTCCTGGGCCGCGCGCGCGCCCTCGGCAAGCCAGGCGCGGGTCGGGCGGCAATCGGCATCCAGGAACGCGAGGAGCTCTCCGCGGCGCGCGCTCGGCGCCGACGTTCCGGGCCTGCGCCGGACCGCCTCCCCCCGCCCGGACGACCTGCACCGGCAGCTGCGACTCGCACGCGATCTGGACCGTCGCGTCTGTCGAGCCATCGTCGACGAGGATCAGCTCCCAGTCGCCGCGGAAGTCCTGCTCGGCAAGCCCGGCGAGCACCCACGGAACTGTTGCCGCGGCGTCGCGGGCGGGGATGATGACGCTGATCGTGCTCACTCGGGGGAGGGGCTCCAGGACTAGAGCTAGACTGCCTCAACTCTGCGTACCGCCCTCAGTAGCGACCCCAGCGCCGCCGAGTTGATCGACGCGGTGCAGGAGGTGCCCGCCTGGTACCACACGCTCGATCTGCCGCACGAGGTGACGACGCCGGGATGGTTCGATCTGCGGCCGGTCTCGCCCCTACTGCCCTGGCCCGACGTCCGCGGCAAGCGCTGCCTGGACGTGGCCACCTACGACGGCTTCCTGGCCTTCGAGCTCGAGCGGCGGGGGGCCGCCGAGGTCGTCGCCAGCGACATCACCGACCACGCCGACTGGGACTGGCCGATCGCCGCCCGCAACCGGTCGGGTCGGTCCCTGGACGCGCTGGTGGGACCGAAGGGCCTCGGCTTCGAACTCGCGCGCCAGGCGCTGGGCTCGCGCGTGGAGAAGAGCGAGCTCAACGTATACTCCCTCTCACCGGAGGCCGCGGGCCGGTTCGATGTGGTGGTCTGCGGCAGCCTGCTGTTGCATCTGCGCGACCCGGTCCGCGCGCTGGAGGCGATCCGATCGGTGTGCGACGGCGTGTTCTTGTCCGTCGAGGCGATCTCGCTGCCGCTGACCGTGCTGCTGCGCCACCGACCCGCCGCGGAGCTCTCGCCCGACGACGACCGTTGCCAGTGGTGGACGGTGAACGCCGCCGGTCACCGCCGGCTGGCGGAGGCGGCCGGCTTCGAGGTGATCCGGACCGTGGGACCGTTCGTCGAGGCGTTCGGAGCCGGCCACCGGATCGCCGGCGCGCGCGCCCGTGACCCGCGCTCGCTCGCCGTGAATGCGTTTCGCCGCGCGTTCGCCGGCGGCAATGGTGTACCGCATACCGCGCTGCTGGCGCGACCGCGCCTGTAGTCGCTACCACCGCGCGTAGGTGTGCTCCTCGAGCAACTCCCGGTACAGGGCCTCATAGGCCGCAGCGGTCGCGTCCGCGGAGAGCTCGAGTGCCCGGCTGCGGCACGCCTGCGCCGTGCCCCGCTGCTCGGACAGCTCGAGCGTCTCGAGTAGCGCAGCGGCCAGCTTAAGCTCGTTCCCGTGAAACAGCCGGCCGACCTCCGGACGATCGATGATCTCGGGAATGCCGCCGGTGTCGGTCCCCACGACCGGGGTCCCGCAGGCGAGCGACTCGACCAGCCCCAGTCCGAACGTCTCGCCGTGCGAAGGAAGCGCCGTGACCCAGGCGGAGCGGTAGTTCGCCAGCAGCACGCCGTCATCGCCGCCGGGGCGCGGCTCGACGAAGCCGAGCCCCTCGCACTCCGCCAGCGCCCGCTCGGCCAGGTCGCGGTCCCTCGGGCGCAACAGCACCAGATGCGTGCCCGGACGGCTGCGACGCACGTGCTGCATCGCGCGGACCAGCAGCTCGACTCGCTTGTATGCCACCTCCAGCGGCGCGGCGCAGAAGATCGTGGGCTGGGCGGCGCGCTCGCCGCCGGGCGAGAACCGGTCCGGGTCGACGCCTGGATGGATCACATCCGCGTGCACGCCGATGCTCGACCGAAACTCCTCCGCCGCCGCGCGACTGGGCGTGACCACCCGGTCAGACTCCCGGCAGGCCCTCAGCGTCGCCCGCAGCCGGCCCCGCCGGTTGCGCAGGTGGTCCCACGTCGGCAGCCCCGTGTAGCTGAACACGACCGGCGCCCCGCGGCGATGGCCCCAGATCGCGGCGACGACCGCTTCCTGGGCGGTCTGCGCGTGTGCGATCTGATCACCGCCGGCAAACAGGGCGGCGAGGCTGGACGGAGCGTGCGTCAGATGCTCCTCGAACCCGCGCCGGGTCAGCATCCCGTCGGGGGGGCGCCAGAGCCGCACCACCTCGACACCGTCCTCGTCGCGGCGGCTGGGCCAGCCTGGGTGACTGGTGATGATTCTCATGCGGTGGCCCCGACCGTGCAGCCACGTGGCGAGCTCATGCGCCACGCGCTCGGCCCCCCGGTTGACCTCGGGCCAGTAGCAAGGCGTGAGGATCGCGATCTGCAAATCGGCGTCCCGGCCCTCTCAGCGCTCGATCCAGAACGACGCCGCCACCCGTCCGAAGCGGTTCTCGACGATCGGCCACAGCGGATCCAGGCGGCGGCCCAGTTCCGAGCAGCGGCTGATCCACAACCCGGGAAAGCGGATGGTGGCCCCGGCGCCGCCGCCGAGCAGGAACGCCGCCAACAGGTACTGCTCGCCGTACATACGGCGGTTCCACGTGGGGGGGTAGTCCCATGGGAGGAACACGTCGTCGATCCCCACCACAACGCCGGCGGGGAGCTGCGGCAGCAGCTCCAGGAAGAACACGGTCGCGTCGGAGCCCATGAGCGCGACGTGCGAGCCGTCCAGGAACACGAGGTCGCCGGCCGAAGCCGCCCGGGCAAGCTGTCCGCGACCTCCTGCAGCGGCCGGCGGATCACTTCATCGCACGCGGCGTCGGCGTCGAACCGAGGGGCGGGATCGATCGACGCGATCCGCGTGCGCAGTCCGAAGTCGTCGATCGCCTTGCGCGCAAACCGAGTCGACATCCCCGAGCCGATCTCGAGGTAGAGCGCCGGGTCGCGATCCCGGAGCAGGGCGCACTGCACCAACGCATCGACCCCGCCCCACCAGTCGTTCTCCCAGTAGGGACCGAAGCCCGTCGTCTGGCGCCGCGGGATCGTGTCGGCCCAGTCGTGCAGGGTCAGCGCCGCCTCGATCAGATCGTCGTAATCGGCGCTGTGCGCCTGGAACAGGCGGTCCAGGCCGTCGAGCACCGGCGCGCCGTAGCCCCAGCGGGACCGCAGGTCGAGCGGGTACTCGGGCACGAGCACCGGCCCCGACCGGCGCAGCCGCTCGAGCGCCCTGCGCAGCAGACGATCCGCGACGGCACCCGGCGCCCGCACCCTGACGCGTTCGGACAGATCCACGGGAGGCGTCAGTATGCCCGATGTCATGCGAGTGCTCGCGATCGGAAACGCTTACCCGCCCCACCTCCTAGGCGGCTACGAGGTGATCTGGCGCGGCGTCATGCGCCGGCTGCGCAGGGAGGGTCACGAGCTGCGGATCCTCACCAGCACACATCGTCGCGGCGACGTGGCAGTCGGCGAGGCCGAGAATCCCGACGTCCACCGGCAGCTCGCCATGTATTGGCGAGATCACGACTGGCTCGAGCTCGGCCTCCGCGCCAGCTACCGGCTCGAGCGCCACAACGCCGCTCTGTTCGACGACCACATCCGCGAGTTCCGGCCCGATGTGCTGAGCTGGTGGCCGCTTGGCGGCCTGTCGCTCGGTCTGGTCGAGCGGGCGCGCCTGGCAGGTCTGCCTGCGTCGGTGTTCGTCCTTGACTACTGGCCGGAATACGGACCGGTCCGGGACCGCTGGATCGAGCACTGGAATCGCCACCAGAGGCTCGGAGCACTCGTCGCGCGCCTGACGGGCCTGCCGACCACGCTGCACCTGGCTCAGGCCGGTACCTGGGTGTTCTGCTCTGAGGTCGTGCGCCGTGGCGCCCTCGACGCCGGCGTCGACCCAATCGAGTGGAGCATCATCCGCCCCGGTGTATCCGAGGACCTGCTGCGCACGCCACCTCCCGCGGACGAGCCCTGGGACTGGCGGCTGCTCTACATCGGGCGCGTGATCGAGCTGAAAGGAGTTCACACGGCCATCTCGGCGATGCCACTGCTGCCAGCGCAGACGACGCTGCGGATCGTCGGCGACGGCGATGCGCCATACAGGGCGCGCCTGGAGGCGCTGGCGGCCGAGCTTGGCGTCGAGGATCGCGTGGCGCTCGAACCCTCTGTCCCCCACGACCGGGTGGCGGCTGTCTACCGCGCCGCCGACGCCGTTTTGTTCCCGGTGCAGTGGCCGGAGCCGTGGGGGCTCGTCCCACTCGAGGCGATGGCGCTGCGACGGCCCCTGATCGCCACCGGGCGCGGCGGCTCCGGCGACTACCTCGTAGATGAGCGCAACTCGCTGCTGGTGCCGGCGGACGACCCGGCGGCTCTCGCGGCCGTGGTCAACCGGCTCGCGGACGATCCCGGCCTTCGCCAGCGCCTAGTGCAGGGCGGCCGCGAGACGGCCGACGCGAACGCCGAGGACCAGTTCAACACCCGGGCGGCCGAGGCGATCCTGACGGTCCGGCCGTGACTCACGCGCCGGTCGCGATCGTGGTCGTGTCTTGGAACACGCGCGAGCTCCTGCGGGCCTGCCTGAGCTCGCTGGCCGGCGAGGCGGAGTCCGGGCACGCCAAAGTGTGGGTGGTGGACAACGCCTCCGAGGATGGCTCGGCCGAGCTTGCGCGGCGTGAGTTTCCCTGGGCGCAGGTGATCGCGTGCCGGGAGAACCTCGGCTTCGGCGCAGCCGCCAATCTGGGCGCGGCCCAGAGCTCGTCTCCCTGGATCGCGATCGCCAACGCCGACACGGAGCTGACCCCGGGTGCGCTCGACGCCCTGGTGGCCGCGGGCGAGCGCGATCCCCGTGCGGGGATCCTCGCCCCGCGGCTCGTGCTCCCGAGCGGCGAGACGCAGCACTCGGTCTACGCGTTCCCGACGCTGGCGCTCACGCTCGCGTTCAACCTGGGCCTCCTCTCGAGGGCCCGGGCTGATCACTTCGCCGTCATCGGAAAGTGGAACCCCGATCGACCGCGGGAGGTGGACTGGACGATTGGTGCCTTCATCGTCGTGCGTCGGGAGGCCTGGGAGGCGGTCGGTGGCTTCGACGCCGCCCAATGGATGTTCGCGGAGGACCTCGACCTCGGATGGCGAGCGGCGGCCGCGGGCTGGCACACGCGATATGAGCCCGCTGCGGTGGTCCGCCACGTGGGCGGTGCCGCCACCGCACAGCGCTTTCCCGGCCGGGGTGAGGACCCGTGGCTGCGCAGCACCTACGCCTGGCTGCTGCGCCGCCGTGGCCCGGTGCTGGCCCGCGCGATCGCCCTGGTGAGCTTCTTGGGCGCCGCCGCGCGAGCCGCCCTGCTGAGCCTTCCGGCGCTCATCGCTCGCGGCCAGTGGGCAGGACGGTGGCGCCACCAGGCCCATTGGGCCCGCCTTCACCTGGGGAACCTGGTGGTATCCCGCCGAGCACTTGAGCGGCACCGCTAGCGTTTGCCGGCGTGCCAAGCAACGAGCTGATCACGGCGCTGTGCCAGGAGATCCTGCGCGACACCCACCGCTACGAGCCGGGGATCGAGCAGTTCCGCCCGGCCTGGATCGGCTCTGAGAGCCCGGCAGATCCCGGCATGCTGAGGCTTAGCCGCGAGCGGGGACGCGACCTGCTCGAGCGCGTGGCGCACCGCGCCGGCTTCACCCACCGGCACTTCGATCCGGCTGCCGCCGGGGTCCGCCTGGCGCGGCTGGCCGGGTTGTCAGAGGGACTAGAGCGGACGCACGCCGCCCTGGCGGATGAGCATTCGCGGCGAGCGCTGCTGAACGTGCTCAAGCTGCGAGTGCTAGGGCCGTATCACGCGCCGCTGGCGATCACGCCCCAGACCTTCCGCGACCAGCAGGCAGACGTCGACCGCCGACTGCGCCTGCGCGCCGAGACGTTCGAGGTGTCGGACCCGTGGTTCTCGCCGCTGTCGCTGTACCGGGTCCCGATGCCAGGCGGCGGTCACGTCATGCTCCACAGCCACTCGGTCGATGTCGTGAGCGTCTACCTGCTGCACCAGTACGGCTCCGCCGGCGCCGGCAACCCCGTGTGCGCATCCCCCGGCGACATCGTGCTGGACGCGGGCGGCTGCTGGGGAGACACAGCTCTGTACTTCGCCCATCTCGTCGGGCCAAGCGGGCGCGTCTTCACTTTCGAGTTTGACCCAGAGAGCCTCGCCGTGCTGCGCGCAAACCTGGCGCTGAACCCCGAGCTGGCCGAGCGTATCGAGGTCGTCGAGAAGGCGCTGTGGGATGTGTCCGGCGACCGGATCGGCTTCGTGCAGGCGGGACGGTGCACGGCGATCACCGATGAGGCCGACGGCGACGTGATGCAAGTCGAGACGATCACGATCGATGATTTTGCGCGCCAGCGAGGACTCGACCGGCTGGGGTTCGTCAAGCTCGATGTCGAGGGCTCCGAGCTCAACGCCCTGAGCGGCGGGGTCGAGTCGATCCGGCGCTTCGGGCCCAACCTGGCCATCGCCGCCTACCACCACGACGCGGACCTGGTGGAGATTCCGGACCGGCTCGCCGGGGCGGGCTACCGGCTGTACCTGGACACGTTCTCGCCGGTCGAGGACGAGACGGTGCTGTTTGCCAGCCTCACTTGATCCGCCCTTCGACGAACGGCACCTCGAGCACCTTCTCGTGCGGCGCAAGGCTCTTCTGCCATGCCTCAGCTGTGTGACTCGATCAGCCGCGTCGGCTGCGGCACCGGCTCGCTCGCGGTCACGCTGCGCGAAGCGTGGTGGATCACGTGGCGCACGGAGAACCCGCGACTCGAACGCACGGTGAAGCGATCGTGCTCGTCAACCTGGTTGAACCCCGCGGTCCACATCATCCGGCGCCATGCCCGGCGGTTCGGCGTCCAGAAGACCACGGACGCATCGCGGTCGGCGTGGTATCGCGCGACCGGGAACGGCAACCAGTTCGTGCCCCTGTCGGGCTCCTCCGCCGAGATGAACGTGCCGCGGCACAGCCGCGCGATCCGCTCGAGCGCCAGCAGCTGATCCCGCAGATGGATCAGCACCATCCCGCAGAACACCAGGTCGAACGTGCCAAGCTCAGCTGGGTCCGCGTCGTAGACGTTGCACACCACCCGCTCGACGCGCGAGTGAAGCACCTCCCTGGCCAGTCTGAATCCATCGCCACGGGCCCGGGTGGGCCATTCCGATGGGCGCCTGCGGGGAGGCCAGTCCAGCTCGCGCTCGTCGTCGAGGTCCAGCGCCACGACCTCCGCCGCGCCGCGGCGCTCTAGCTCGAACGCCCAGAACCCGTCCCACGTGCCGAGGTCGAGCACGCGCATGCCGTCGAGCCGCTCGGGCAGCCCGAATCGGTGGACGTGGGGCCGGAGGTCGAACATCCCGTCCGTCTCGACGCCCGGAGCCAGCTCGAGCGTGTGATACCAGCCGAGTTGGCCGATCCGTTCGCTCAGGTCCACGAGACGCCAGTATGCCGGATCAGATGCGCCTGCCCACGATCAAAAAACGCGTACCCGCCGCACCTGCTGGGCGGCTAGGCGCTGGCGACCGCGTCATGCGGTCCACAGCTCCTCGGGCTGACCGCCGACGACCAGCCGGGCGACGTCGATCCCCATCTTGA